>NZ_NJAG01000001.1 GCF_002872335.1 Siphonobacter sp. BAB-5405
AGAAAATTGACTTAAAACCCTGTCTATTTTTTCAATCAAGCCTCCAAAGCTTAATCTGAATAGCCCCGTATGCAATGCGGGGCAGGTACAGCACGGTAGGCACAGCCTACCAAATTAAAAAGTCCGTAGTGAATACTACGGACAACCCGTGGGTCAATGTCATTAGCTCCGTATGCCATGAGGACTACGGACAACCTGTCCCGCTACCTTTATCGGGTTTTCCCCTACCAAAACTGAAAACCGCAGCGGCAGCCGCTAAAAACTGAAAACCCAAAACTGAAAACTCAAAACTCTTCTTAATTTCCTATTTTTGATCAGAGCAAAGCTAACGACCTCTTTATCCTATGATTTTCAAATACCTGGCCCTTGGATCGGTCCTCTTTCTGATGGGACTTAACTTTTCGAATGTTCCCGGCAATACACCTCCCGAATCACCGGAAACTACGTTTAAGACCCTGTGTTCGAGTTGTCACGGTGATGTACAGGCGTTCGTTGACCGCAAGTGGAAACACGGCACGACCAAACCCGACCTCATCGCCAGCATCACGCATGGGTATCCGGATTTTGGCATGCCCGCCTGGGAAAATTCGCTGAAACCCGAGCAAATTGAAGGCATTGCCCAGCTCATTCAAACCAGTATCGAAAAAGGCAATCGGTATAGTTTCGCCAGTAAGCCCAAATCCAATGTGTTCAAAACCGAAGCCTTTACCGCTAAACTCGATACCGTAGCTGCCGGGCTGTCAAATCCCTGGGGACTGGCTTTTCTGCCCGAAGGGAGACTGCTGGTCGCGGATCGGAACGGCAAGATTTACCTCGTTGAAAAAAATCAGCAGAAAACGGAAGTGACGGGTGGCCCGAGCGTACTGGCTGAAGGTCAGGGCGGCTTACTCGACGTCCTACTGCACCCGGATTTTGCCCAAAACCATTGGGTATACTTTTCCTATTCGGCTTTTAAGGACGCTCCGGAAGGAAAACTATCGACCACTGCCGTCATGCGGGCCAAACTGGATGGTACGCAATTGAGCGATCAGAAAATCATTTTTGAAGCCCTGCCCTACTCCAAAACCCGTCATCACTACGGCTCGCGGATGGTATTCGATAAAAACGGACATCTGTTCGTAACGGTCGGCGAACGCGGCAGTGAAAAAACGAATCCGCAGAACCTGGATAGCGACCTGGGTAAAATTCACCGAATGAATGACGATGGTACGCCCGTCGCCGACAATCCGTTCAGGGATAAAACGAAAGGTACCATTTATTCCTGGGGTCACCGGAATCCGCAGGGACTGCTCATCGATCCGGCCACGGGTACCCTCTGGGAAACCGAGCACGGGCCACGGGGCGGCGACGAACTGAACATTATTCGCAAAGGAGCCAATTATGGCTGGCCCGTCATTTCCTACGGAATCAATTACGACGGCAAAGTCATTACCGATCTGAAAGCTAAAGAAGGTATGGAACAGGCTCAAACGTACTGGGTTCCATCGATTGCTCCGAGTGGACTGGCTCTGGTGGAAAGTTCGCGGTATCCGGCCTGGAAAGGCAATCTGCTGGTAGGATCCTTACGCTTCAAATACCTGAATCGCTGCGTGCTCAAGAATAATAAAGTGGTGAAAGAAGAAATTCTCTTCCCCAATATTGGTCGCGTCCGGAACGTAAAAATGGGTCCGGATGGATACGCCTATGTAGCCGTGGAAGATCCGGGATACATTTATCGGGTGCTGGTCGCGAATTAATCGGCGGCATCCAGAGTTACAAGACCTGAAACGGTTTAGTGAAGCCTAATTGGTTTCGTTAAAACCGTTTCAGGTCTTTTAGTAGGAATGTATTTTTTTGTACCTTCTGCTTTTTTACGTCAATTGTGGTTTAGACCCCGGTAGTGTGTATGCTTTCTTCCGCAGAAAAACAGAGATATCAAAAACATCTTCTCTTGCCCGAGGTCGGTGCAGAAGGACAGGAACGACTGAAAAATGCCCGCGTGCTGGTGGTGGGTGCAGGAGGATTGGGATGCCCGGTTCTGTTGTATCTGGCGGCAGCGGGCGTAGGTACCTTAGGTATTGTGGACGGCGATACGGTGGATGAAACCAACCTGCAACGACAGGTACTCTACGATGCAGCCGACGTAGATCGGCCCAAGGCCACCACGGCCGCAGCTCAGTTACGTCGATTAAATGATCTGATTGATTACGAAGTTTTTACGACGCATCTGGTGGCTGAAAATGCCGCCAGTATCATCGAACGATTCGATTTGGTCGTGGACTGTACCGATAATTTTTCCGTTCGCTATCTGATTAATGACGTTTGTGTACTTTCAGAAAAGCCCTTTGTATACGGAGCTATTCATCGTTTTGAAGGTCAGGTATCCGTATTCAACTATCCGTCTAACGGCGTTTTAGGACCTACGTATCGTTGTTTGTTCCCCAATCCGCCGAGTGGACTTGAAATACCTAACTGTTCGGAAGTAGGTGTACTGGGCATTTTACCCGGCATGATCGGGATGTACCAGGCTAATGAAGTAATCAAGATTATTACCGGCGTGGGTAAAGTACTGTCGGGCGAACTGATGCTGATGGATTTGCTCGAAAATACCCAGCGAAAAATGAAGTTCAAACGCCGGTCTGATGCCGAAATGCTGGCCCAACAAGGCATGGAAACGCACCGAAAGCTGGCGGCCAATGTTTTGTTACCCAACGAAATCTCGGCCATTGAACTCATGCGGCAACTCAAACGGGAGCCGGATACCTTTTTACTCGACGTTCGTAATAGCGATGAGTACGAAGTGTGTCACCTGCCCGGAGCCGTGCTGATTCCCATGCCCACGATTCCGACCAGCGTTAAACATATCCCACGCGATCGTCCCGTGATTGTCTATTGTCACCACGGGATGCGTTCGGCAAGTGTCATTCAGTACCTCGAACAGGAACACGGCTACGATAACCTTACCAATTTAAACGGGGGCATTCATGCCTGGGCAGATGAAGTCGATCTTCGGATGGCGAAGTATTGATTGGGTTGGATGGGGTTTGATGCAGTTTGAGGTTTGAAAGTCGTTTGAAAATGGTTTGAGGTTGAAGTAAGCCCTAGCAAAAGGTTGAGCTTAGTTCGGTGGTTGCTTAGGTTTAAAAGTTTAATAGGGGCAAGCTATCTACCGTCCCTTGACTCACCCCTGAACTATTGTCACCTTTAAACGCTATTCAAACCTTAAACTTCAAACTATTTTCAAACTTCAAACCCAATCAAACCTGAAACGCCATCAAACTTCAAATACCTTACCAGCCGAAATAGCCTTCCGGCGTGATTCCTTTCAGTCGCAAGTACACAATTCCCTGCCCCCGGTGATGGATGATGTGATTTTCAAGGGCGTAGAATAATTGCGGTCCCGTGAGTTCTTCACCGACAAACTCCTGCATTTTGCTGAGCTGAGCGGACGTTTGCGTGGCTACCGTTTGCTGTACCCAGTCGTAAAACCGTCCCAGTTCGGCGGCCACATCCGCTTTGGAACGCTGATTCCAGCCCTGAGCCGTTTCGTAGGGATCTTTCACGTTGAGTCGGCTGGCCAGTTGAGCCGTTGTATAAATCATACAATGCACAAATTGCATTCGAAACGAAAACATCTCGGGCGTTGGCTTGAAGTTCAGGTGTTCTTCCGGCATCTGATTGAAAATCGTCAGCGTATAGTCCCGCGAGCGTTTCCAGGCCTTCTGAAATTCCTGCTGAAAATCAGTAGCCGGAGCGGCTGCCCGTACCGGACTGACGACCAAACCCGCCAGCAATGTTTTTAGCACCTGTTTCCGTTTCATGGTATGCATGTGTTATGAAGATTACTTTTCCCGCTCAATCAGATTCTGGAAAAAGTCCTGAAGCACTTCTTTTTTCTCATCCGCAATTCGCAGGGCTTTCAGGTACTCGAAGCCCTCTTCAAAGTAGCGATTCATTTCTGCTTCCGTCGTCTGCCGAACGCCCAAGCGATCATACAAAGCCGTCACCGCCTGTACTTTTTCGATGTTGTGGTGATCCTGCGGGGATAGCCAGAATTGCAGTTCTTCCTGATCGCTACCCGTAGCTTTTTCCAGGGCGTCGATGAGTAGGAATGTTTTCTTGTTAGCCAGAATATCACCACCTACGAGTTTGCCAAACTTACCGGGATCGCCGTACACATCCAGCAAATCGTCCTTGAGCTGAAAACCCGTACCCACGGCATCGCCCAGTTTTTTCAGAATCCGGGCGTTTTCCTCATCCGTACCTCCAATAATTCCACCCAATTCGAGAGCAAAGCCCAGCAACACAGCGGTCTTCAAACGAATCATTTCCAGGTACTGAGCTTTGGTGACATCCATTCGCTTTTCAAAATTCATATCCCACTGCTGCCCTTCGCACACTTCGGCAGCGGCCCGGTTGAATTTCTTAATGACAGCTTTCAGGTACGCCGGCTCTACCTCCGTCAGAAACTCGTAAGCTGAAACCAGCATCACATCCCCTGAAAGAATGGCCACGTTGTCGTTCCATTTTTCGTGCACCGTGGGCTGACCCCGACGAATGGGAGCTTTGTCCATAATATCGTCGTGCATGAGCGTGAAGTTGTGGAAAATCTCCACGCCTACCGCGGGTCGAACCGCTTGTTGCCAGTTTTCAGTGAAGAGAGCGGTAGCCATGACCGTCAGTAAAGGCCGGATTCGCTTACCCCCCAGACCCATAATGTACGAAATAGGTTCGTACAGTTCAATGGGAGATTGGCCGTACTGAGTCGTTGCGATGGTTTGTTCAATCGCGGTGGTATAGTCGTTGAGTAGCATATAAGTTTGTCACGTTCCGGATCTGCTTTCGGGGCCCGTTCCCGGAAAATTCAAAATTAATCTGCCTGAATAACTTTCCAGTACAGGAAAACGTTTTGAAGTTAACTTTCGATGAAAATCAATTTCTTTTCTCAACTTCGTAGGAAATCCTTAGTTCTATGAAACGAATCGTTACCCTTTGCTGCACGATGGCACTGGTTCTGGCATCGCTGGCTTTCATTCCCCGTCCTGTACCGGCACCCAAAGCCGCGAAGGTAGAGTGGCTGACGATCGAAGAAGCCTACGCCCGAAACCAGAAAGAACCCCGTAAATTTTTGATCGATGTGTATACCGACTGGTGTGGCTGGTGTAAGGTAATGGACCGTGAAACCTTTAATGATCCGAAAGTAGCTGACTATATCAATCAAAAATATTACGCGGTGAAACTGGATGCCGAAGGAAAAAATCCAATCAAGCTAGGCACGCATACCTTCAAATTCGTTGCCCAGGGTAATCGGGGCTATCAGGAACTGGCCGCGATCCTCATGAACGGTCAGATGAGTTTCCCGACCGTGGTGTTCATGGACGAGAAGTTTCTTGATAAACAGCAGTTTCAGGTCATTCAGGCCGTACCCGGTTTTCATAAAGCTGCCGAATTTCATCAGATTATTACCTTTTTCGGCGATAATTATCACAAAAAACAAACGCCCTGGGAGAAGTATCAGAAGGAAATTTATCCTTCGTTACAAATTAAAGGCAAATAAGAAAGAGGCTCTTCCGGGAGCCTCTTTCTTATTTTTTCAATGCCAGTTTTCGCAAAATATGATGGGCTACCTCCTCTCCCTGCTTCATTCCGTTTTCAATGGAATCTCGGAAATGAATGCCTCCGTATAAACGGGAAATAGCGGCTTCTTCGGCGGCATGCTTAAACGAGCGATACGAGCGAGCAGGTACGCCAAATTCAACCTCTACGGTATCCGTATAAGACCATAGTTTGCCATCAAGGGTGAGTAATAGAGTAGCCACTGCATTCGATACCACACTGTGCCCACTGGTATATTCCGGAAATGGCGGGGTTTGCAACAAGGGTCGCCAGGAACGGTCTATGAATTGATTAATGTAGGTTTCCGGTCGAACGCGGTTACTGTTAAATTTTTCATCCCAGCACGAGATAAACGCATCCGCCATGGTCATCCCTACCAGGCATGCCAGCGGACGGTTTCTTCAAGCGATAGATTTTTCTGTACACAGGCCAGACTTGTAATGCCTATCCAGTGGCCACTTGGGGATATTTTTTTCGTTCCGAAGCTGATATGTCCTTTCTGAGTCAAAGCGAAAGGATTACAATCCCAGAAGTTAGAAAAGTGATTCTGTTCCCGGCTCATAGCCCGCGTACTATCGTATACTTCCTTAGAAAGCCGATAGAAGGCTGATCCCTTTTCTTCACTGTAGGGAACGGGTCGAGCCGGACGAAACTGAGTGGCACTATCCAGGAAAAAGGGACGAACTGTGGCCCAATAAGGTTCGTAGGCTTCGCCATAGGCCGGTGGCGTAGGCTGCCAGGAGCCCGCTTTCGTATCGGGCGTATACCGCAAATATCCACTCGTTTTCACATAACCATCCTGAGCTGCATATCGAACGAGTTTCTTGACCAATGTATCAGCATAGGCACGCGAAAGCTGAACAACTTCCGGACTTAGACGCGTACTAGCTTCTTGTATGAACTGGTTACGGGGCTCTTCCAGCATGTATCCTGAAGGAAGCATTTCTTCCCCCATTCGTAAAAGTGCGTAGACCGTGGCTAAAGGCGTATCTACTTGATCGTTCGTCGTATAAGTTTTAATGGGATAGTTGGGTAACAGGCCCGTCAGGGGTACGTAGCCGGCGGGATGCTTCTGGTGCAACATCACTTCGTAGGCAGCCAGATTCGCATACGCATAGTACCGGGCGGCAGCACAGGGACCAATTACATCGTTAATCATTACATCTGTCAGGTGCTTTTCGGCCTGACTATATAGTTGAGCGGGTGACTGAAGCGACTGAGACTGAGCAGTACTCATTGTAACCCATAAACCCATTAATAGCTGTTTCATGAAATCAAATCCATTGAGCTGTCCATAGCTCTGTTGAATGATTGCTACTTATTTTTTGATTGGATGGTAGATCTGAATGGTATCGTCATTCCGTCCGAAAAGCAATACCGTTTCGGATCCTTTGCGTAGCTGAATGATGTCGCGAACATCTCCTTTGATCACAAAACCCGATTTTGACTGGGGAACATATTCAAAATGGCATTGACCTTTATTGCGAAACAACATGCCGTAATTAGCATCCATTTTCCCAATTTTAAGGCGGGTATGCGACTGATTTCCGGCTAAAATCAAATCCTTCAGTCCATCCCCATCGGCATCCACTAGTGTGATGGCGTATATAGGAGCAAACTGGGCTTCTACCGGCAAATCCCGCCAGACAAATCCCGTGGGAGTATGTTCCAGGATTCCTGATTTGAATTGAGTGGCCTGTAAGGTATCCGCTCCTTTCATTTGTTCGGGCGTGAAAAGCTGAGAAAAATCCGATTCGGCATAGGCTTGATACGTAGTAAACTTTCGTCGCAAAGCAAACACCTGATTTAAGGCTTCATCCCGGCTTACCATCGGATACGGCTTACCCTGAATGTAATACAGTAGAAAAGGGTCCAGGGCTTCATTCTGATCAAAATCAGAATAAATGATGGATACAGGTTCCTGCTCAGAGGGTTTCATTTGGGAATTCGTACCGAAATTGCCCAGTACCAGATCCTGATCCCCATCCTGGTCCAGGTCTGCCACTTCCACCCGGTTCCACCAGCCTTTTGTATGTTCCTGTACAGAAGCTGTAAATTCCTTCCCCTGCTTATTTTTTAAAAAGGTTACGGGCATCCATTCACCCACCAGTACTAAGTCCAGCCAGCCATCGTGGTCGATATCAAGAACGGCGGCATCGCATACTAAACCGCAGTCTTTCAAAAAGGGAGCCCATGTTTCGGTTGCATCCGTAAAGTTTCCCTTTCCGTCATTGCGTAAAATTCGACTACTGGTGGCTTCCGGGTACCGTCCAGGACGTACGCGTCCGCCTACAAATAAATCCAGATCGCCATCTTTATCCACGTCCAGAGCGACTACACAGGCATCACTGAACCGGTCGGCCGGAAGAGCTTCGGCAGAACGGGTAAAATTTCCCTTGCCATCGTTGAGGTATAATCGATCTTGTAGTAACAAGTCATTGGTCAGATACGCAAACCCACCACTAGCCACGTACAGATCCTGATCACCGTCACCGTCCGCATCGAAGAATAGAGCATCCGTATCCTCGGCCATTTTATCCGCTTCAAAAGCCGGCTGTGTAGTGGCTCGCCAACTCCCCTGAAGCGTTTGTAGCAAAAGTTGCCCCCCCTGCCCTTTGGCTCCGGGTACATACAAATCGGTCAAACCGTCTCCATTCACATCGGCTTGGGCTACATGTGGCCCCTGATACGACAGCATGGTAGGAATAAGCGTCTGCCTTTTAAAATCGTTGTAAACGTCTTCCGTATGACGGTAGGGAATAGTATCCTGCTGTTCGGCCACGAAGAAGGGCTGTTCGACGGGGATGAGTGGGCCAGTTTGCTTGTTTCCCTGCGGCTCAACGATGATTTTCTGGTTGGCACGGATACCTCGCAGGATCTGCGTCTGATCGTTGGGCCAGACAATACGCAGGCTATCCACCTGGGTAGACTTACCTAAGCCAAAATGTAACGGCGTATACATGCCGGATTGAAATCCCCGCGTTGGATTGAATTCCTGATACTGCAATTTCCCTTGGGTATATACCCACACTTTCGCTCCAGTCGCCAGCATTAGGGATGTTTTGCCTAATTGTACCTGTAGATAATTGGTTTTCGAGTGATCGTTGCGGTAAATCGATGCGGGGGTATTGATATTGTTCGTGACAATATCGAGATCCCCATCATTGTCTAGATCGGCGTAGATGGCTCCGTTGGAAAGGTGCGTCTGATCGAAACCCCACTCCATCCCTTTGTTTTCGAAGTGTAACTGACCGTCATTACGGAAGATGTAATTTCGGGTTTGCGTAGATGGCATTTGCTTGAGAATATCCATCATTGCCATCGGGTTTCCGCGTGCCGCCTTGAGCTGTTGGTCGGCGTAGAACTTCATAAAGTCCATATTGGTATAATCGCGGAGATAGCCATTGGTAATGTAGAGATCTTTCCAGCCATCATTGTCGAAATCGGCCACCAGCGGACACCAGCTCCAGTCGGTATTAGAGACCCCCGCAAGCTGGCCAATTTCCGAAAATACGGGTGTCGTGGCTGGTCCTTTCATACCCGCTCCGGTATTCAGTTGCAGCATATTACGCATCAACTGATGATAGAATCCATTACGCAGCATGTTTTGATACACCTCGTAGTTCTCCGGACCGTACAACAATTTTTGTCGCCGGTTGTCTTCGGGTAGCATATCCAGGGTCAGAATATCCGGCCAGCCGTCATTATTGATGTCAGCAATGGCATTCCCCATGGAGAAATAGCTCAAATGTCCAACGGCTTGGTCGAGCTGGTCGGTAAAATGTCCTTTGCCATCATTGATATACAGGTAATCCTGTTCGATGTAATCGTTAGACACGTAGAGATCGGGCCAGCCATCCTGGTTTAGATCGGCAACCGCAACGCCTAGGCCAAAACCAATGGGATTCCCTTTGATACCCGCTTCCACACTTACGTCCGTAAAGTGCGGTTTCCCATCGGCTCCGGTATCGTTACGATAGAGGCGATCGCCCGCAAACTCGTCCCGCATGGCTTTTACCAACGCCGCATCGAATCGTTTAAAATCTTTGATATTGTGGTTAAGCAGAAAGCAGTCGAGGTCGCCGTCCTTGTCATAATCGAAAAACAAGGCCTGGGTCGTGTGCGTATTGGCATCCAGGCCATATAGTCCTGCTTCTTCCCTAAATTTTACCGAACCATCTTTCTGAACGTGCTGATTGATGTAGAGCCGATTTCGCCGATTACTGGCATCACCACTTCCCGAGTAACAAACGTAAATATCTAGCCAGCCATCCCGGTTGATATCTACCAGGGTAACGCCCGTTTTCCAGCCATTTCCTTTGCCAATGCCTGCAACCGAAGAAATATCGTTGAACTTGAGCTGTCCCTGATTGAGGTAAAGCCGGTCGGGCGTCATGTTCCCCGTGAAATACAAATCCGGCAAGCCATCATTATTCAAATCGCCCACCGCTACACCCCCACCGTTGTAGAAGTATTCGTAAGCCAGTACGTTTTGTTCTTCCGTTTCGGTAAGTTTATTGGTGAACGTTACGCCCGTCTGCGTGGGATTTAGCAAGGTAAACTGGCCCGATACAGAGGCACACGGCAAGAGTCCGAGCAGACTCAGGCCTAGGGTAAGCCATTCTTTCATTGGGGTGTCTAAAAAATTACGGGTTAATGAACTTCAGCTCATTAACCCGTAAAAATTACGAAAACTTCTTGAGATTATTGCTTATCCCACCACACGCGGGTCGTCAATAAATCAGCCCCCTGACGAGCTACGGCCTCATTGTAATTTGTGGCGTTTTTACTGGCTTCCGTAGTTGGGTAACGGAGGCGACGGGGAATGACTCCACCCGTAGCATTACCCGTGTAATTCGTTGGCGTTAATACCGGGAAATCCGTCCGACGCCAGTTGGCGTAAGCTTCGTAAGAGTTTAGGAAATTAACGGCCCAGTACTGCGTAGCGATTTGCTCCATTTGCTGGGCAGTTGTTCCCGTCTGGTAGGGATGTGCAGCCAGGTAGGCCGTGATTTGAGCAGGAGTAACAGTTCCTCCGTAGAGTGACATCATCTCCATTGCAGCCGTCACGCCTTTGTTATAATGATCCGCAGCCGTACCGCTACCCCAACCCCGTACGGAGGCTTCGGCTAACAAGTACTCCACTTCCGCGTAGGTCTGGAATACAGTAGGAGCTGAATTACTGGCAATCCGATTCAGGTTTGCTTCTGAATACAGCGGCAGCGAATCCGTGGTACCCCAGCCTGAAACGGAAGAACGAATGGTCGTTGCGTCAAAGCCGTTAGGTAATCCTTTCTGACGAGCCGGATTAGTGGCCGTAGCCTCCTGCGTAGGGTCCTGATTACCCTGCCAGAGCGTAGCAATGAAAGGCATCCGCGGGTCATTGTTGTTTTTCAGGAAATCAACAAACGTTTTGCTCAACTTGCTGTTTGATTTTCCTCTCAGGTTGTTGACGTACTCCTGCGTACGTAAGGTATTACTATCCAAGTTACGCGTGTTGTCATTACCTTCGGCGTGAGCAACTTTAGCAATGTCTTCGTTGCTCGTCATGACGCCACCAGCAATGGCTTTCTTCACGTAGGTTTCTGCTTTGGCCGGATCTGCTTTCGTTAACCGCATACCCAGACGTAACATCATGGAATAGGCGAACTTCTTCCACTTCGTTACGTTTCCACCAAATACGATGTCGTTTGCTCCGAACGTCGATTTATTAGCATCTAAACCTAGGGCAGCCTGCTCAAGTTCGTTCAGCATATCGTTGTAGATATCCTGCTGACGGTCGTACTTAGGAGCGTAGATGTATTCCAGATAACCTTTCGCAGCTTCCGTATACGGAATGTCCCCGTACAAATCCGTAATCCGGTGGTACACTACCACTTTCCAGATCCGGGCAATATTATAGAGGTTAGATTGTTCCGGATTATTTCTGGTGTTAGCAATAATCTCTTCAAGTTCTTTCGCGTGATTTTTGTAAGCCGTCTCGAAATACGCATCAGAGTACGCAGAATTATACAGGTACTTATCACCCGACCAGTACGTTTCCAGCGAAGCGAAATGTTGTACCATCGCTCCCGCATAAATCAGGTTAGCCCGGTGGTTTTCGTAGCCCGTTCCCGAGGTTCTTACCACGCTGTAAGCGAACATGTAGGGAAGTTCGGCATTAGGCAGAGCGTTCGGATCGGTGTTTAATTCCTCAAATCCGTTATCGCAGGAAGTTAACAGAACGGTGGCAGCTAGGGCTGACATCAGAACCGTTTTGTTCTTAATATATTTCAACATTTAGAATTTCGTTTAGCTGTAATTAGAATTTTAACATCAGGTTCAAACCATAGCTACGGGCCGGCGGTACGCCAAACATTTCAAGCCCCTGAGCATTACCACTGCTAAAGTTAGATTCTGGATCAACGTTAGGTACTTTACTATACAGCACCAGCAGGTTCCGAGCCACTAAAGACAAACTTGCCGACTGAACTACATTACCTAGCAGCGATTTAGGAAGGGAATACCCAAACGTGAACTGACGCAGTTTGATGAAATCACTACTGTAGACAAAACGATCCGTAATTCTTAAATAATCTGAAGAAGAGTAGTAATCCTGAGCCTTGATCGTTTTGGTAAGTTCGGCTCCGTTTTCGTCTACGCCGCGAACAGTAACGCCACCTTCTCGGCCTACCAGCGTTTCTTTGGTCAGACCGTTGGCAGTAGCGTAGTAGTTGGTAGCCGAGTACATTTTACCACCGAACTTACCATCCACCAGGAAGCTAAAGGAGAAGTTTTTGTAGCTGAACGAGTTCGTGATACCCGTCGTCAGCGGAGGTACACCACGACCCAGGGCCATCAGGGCACTTTGGATGGGCAAACCTGTAGCCGAGTTGTACACTAAATTTCCGTTAGCATCTGTCTTCTGTTTAAAGCCTGTAATCATACCGTAGGGCTGACCTTCAAAGTGATAGATGTAAGCTGACTGCGTACGCGACTGGTCCAATTCATATTGCGACAAACCTTGAGCAATTCGTTCTACGCGGTTATCATTGTATGCTACGTTAAAGCTAACATCCCAGTTGAAGCCACCGCTGGTTCTTACCGGCGTACCCGTCAGTAACAATTCAATCCCTTTGTTCCGAACCTCACCTACGTTTAACAGTACGTTATCGTAACCAGAGGCCGCCGAAGTTGATGCCGTTACAGGGTCATTTTTCGTCACGCGATCGTACAACGTCAGATCAACGCCTAACTTATTATTGAACAGTTTAGCTTCGATACCCAATTCGGTAGTCGTAGACGTATTAGGCTGTAAAGCCGCGTTGGGGATCGTACCACCTTTAATATTTACTAAAGGAATGTTGTTAATATACAGGTTGGTCTGAGGCTCATAGCGTTGCGTTAAGGCGTATGGGCTAGGATAACCCCCACCTACCTGGGCAATTGACGCACGGACTTTACCGTACGATAACCAGCTAGGCTTACTGTTAAGGGCGTCTGACAGTACAAAACTCACACCAGCTGAAGGATAGAACAGACTGTTTTTATCTTTTGCCAGCGTTGAAAACCAGTCCTGACGACCCGTTAAGGTTAAGAAAAGCAAGTTCTTGTAACCAAAGTCAGCCGAAGCAAATAACGAATTGATTCCAAATGCGGAATATTCGTAACCGGGCGTTTTAGTGATCGTATTGCTCAGGAAGTACGTATAAGGAACGATGAAGTACTGACCGTTGTAGTTCAGCCCTTCAATTTTCCGACGCATTTGGTTACCACCAACCAAAGCATTCACCGAGAAATTGCTGAAGTCTTTCGTGAATCCTACGATCAGTTCACCGTTCGTTTCATTGATCTGCGATTCCCGGCGGCTCATTGTACCCCGCGTTTCGTAAGCAATTCCTGAAGGCTCCCCATTCAGGTAACGGATGGAGTTGTTATCCGTACCGATGCGTCCCCGAATATACAGGTGATCCGTTACATTATACCGCAAGCTGAAGTTTCCTAGGAAACGGTTACGTAAGTCATTGTTACGTACCTTGTTGGTTACGAAATAAGGGTTCGTTGAATAGCTGTTACTGTTCCAGCGTACCTCATCACCCGCTGCATTGTAACCGGGATCCAGTGAACGAATGTCAACAGTATTAGCAATTAGCTGAGCACCGTAATTGGGGTTTTTCGGCGTATCGGAAAGGAACGTACGATTTTTACCTTCTTCTACATTGTACTGAGCCACTCCTTCAAAAATTACTTTTTTCGAAAGGTTAGCATTCGCACTCAAGTTGAATGATTTCCGGTTATAACCCGAGTTCTCAATAATACTCTTGGAATCAAGACTGGAAGCGGAGAAGCGGAAGTTGGCTACATCATTGCCACCGGCAACGGCTACCGTATTCGAGAACGTGGAACCGTTGTTATAGAAGTTCTTCACGTTATCACGCTGAGCAGTATAAGGTCGGGAGACGCCATCAAACTGAATAGAAGGCGAACCATCAATCCGTGCTCCCCAAGATAAAGCACCCGTTTGGATGGCTTCATCTTGTGACGTTGGCTTCGCTCCGTTACGGCCCTGACCATACTCATACTGCCAGTCGTTGAAGTGGAAGGGACGATCCATGGTGAATGTACCATTATACTCCACACCAATGCCCTTTTGACCCTTACCTGTTTTCGTCGTAATTAAGATGACCCCATTCGAAGCCCGCGAACCGTACAAAGCTGCGGCAGTACCTCCTTTCAATACAGAAATCGACTCAATGTCATCGGGGTTGATACTGTTTAAACCATCGCCCGTATCGAAACCACCCCACATACCGGCTGAATTCTGGTTCGTGTTGTCAATAGGTACGCCATTTACTACGTATAAGGGCTGGTTATTGCCACTCAATGACCCGTTTCCACGAATCAATACGCGGCTCGAGCCACCCGGACCTGTTGCCGTAGCCGTGGCATTTACCCCCGCTACTTTACCGGAAAGAGCATTCCCCAGGTTAATTTCCCGGGCTTGGGTAAAGTCAGAGCCTTTTACTTCTGTTACCGCATAACCCAATGATTTTTTATCCCGAGCAATTCCTAAAGCTGTTACAACAACTTCATTTAACTGCGTATTGTCGGCTACCAAGGTAACATTGATCGTAGGGTTATCACCTACCGTAACGTTCTGCGTTACGTAACCTAATGCTTGAAATACCAGTACACTCCCTTTATCTGCGTTCAGGGTATAATCACCGTTTACATCCGTTACAGTTCCACGGGTAGTACCTTTCACAAGCACGTTCACGCCGACAACGGCTTCTTTCTCATCGCTTACCTTGCCTTTTACTGTTATCTGCTGAGCTTGGACGAATCCACAGCCAAGCAAAAACAGGGAAAATAAAAAGGTAAACGTTTTTTTACATTGAACCATATTGTTTGAATTTGTAAGTAGGTAAAAGTTTAGAATTAGGGTAGAGCAAAAGAGCGAGCTTCGTAAAACGAACGTTTTACTAGCAGGTAAGTAGAAAGTAGGCCTGTAATGAGTTTAGTTAAGGGTGATGCAATCGAGTTCAGGCTCCCTTTCGTATAATTTTCAGTAGGTTTAATTAAGAAGCAAGAGTTTGCTTCTTAACGAAGAGGTATAAATTACTGGCAAAAAACTATCACTATTGTAATAATCACTGGGCAAATATAAAATCCTTTCTAAAATAATTGTTAATGAAATCTGAATTTATAATTTATTTTAAATTAAAGTTTTTGAATATCAATATAATTAAAAATCAAATGAGATTTATCCAACCAACGTCTATATCCTAGTATTTGTTTTAAGGGAATAGCGTAAAAAATTTTATAATAAGTACTTTTTTGGTTATTGATTAGTTTGAAAAATGGGCAAAATTAGTTCTTTTTTTAATACAAAATTGTATACGTCGATGAAATAAAAGACTTTTCTACAGATTTTCGATTAGTAATGTTTTAGTTGCCTATACATTTGGTGAACACATTCTTTTCGCTCTGCAATTATGGCTTCTCTTCTTGATTTTATAGGTAATACCCCGCTGGTGGAAATTACGCGGTTGCATAGCAATCCCAAGGTTAAGATTTTTGGCAAGCTGGAGGGGCACAATCCCGGTGGCAGCGTGAAGGATCGTCCGGCCCTGAATATGATTCGCAGTGCGTTGGAACGGGGTGATATTCAATCCAATACGTCGTTGATCGAAGCAACCAGCGGCAACACGGGCATTGCCCTGGCCATGATTGCCCGCCTGTATGATTTGACTATCGAGCTGGTGATGCCGCAGAATTCAACCCGCGAACGCGTATTAACGATGGAGGCCTTCGGAGCAAAAGTAACGCTGCTGGAAAGTATTGAAGCCTGCCGAGACTACGCTCAAAGCAAGGCTGACGCGGGTACGCATTACCAACTCAATCAGTTTGCCAATCCAGATAATTACCTGGCTCATTACAAAAGCACCGGTCCGGAAATCTGGCGGGATACGAATGGGACCATTACGCATTTCGTCAGTTCGATGGGTACGACGGGTACGATCATGGGCAATTCCCTGTACCTGAAAGAGCAAAATCCAGCTATTCAAATCGTTGGCTGTCAGCCTACCGAAGGTTCGTCCATTCCCGGTATTCGCCGCTGGCCTACGGAGTATCTACCAAAGATTTTTGATCCCAGTCGAGTCGACCGTACCATGGATGTAGCCGAGGCCGACGCTGTAGCCATGACGCGTCAGCTGGCCCGGGTCGAGGGAATTTTTGGAGGTATGAGTTCCGGTGGCTGCGTATCGGCAGCTCTGAAGCTGGCTTCCGAACTGGAAAGTGGCGTCATCGTCTGCATCATCTGCGACCGGGGCGATCGGTACCTTTCGAGTGAATTATTTGGCTAATCAGTATTAACGAAAAAGGCCGCGAAGAACGATTTCTTCGCGGCCTTTTTGCTTGTGCTAGGAAATAGCTTAAGCAGCTTTTTCTTCTTCCGTATTTTCTTCCTTCACCTCGAATACTTCGGGCAGATAGGAAGATAGCAGGTTATACCAGGAAATCATTTTACGAATGTCCGAAGGATACACTTTCTCCCGGTCGAATTCCGGAAATACCTCACCCAGGAACTCACGCAGTTCAGTTTCGCTGGCGTTTTTAGCGTCGATTTCTACTTTTTCGCCGTGTTTCTCACGAATGGCCGCAAAAATATCGGGCAGGGGTTTTGAGCCTTCTTCGCTATCAGAATATACGGAAATTTCTTTCAGTACCGAAACCCGGGCGTTTGCTCCTACAACGGTACGGCCTTTTTTCTCGTCGATGGTTTCAACAATAACTCCCGTACGAGTAGGCTTCAAAATGCGGTATAAACCGGGCTTTCCGGAGATATGGGCGATTTCTTTCAACAATTCCATGGAATCGAATTTATTTGACAACAAACTGTTTTTCCGTATTCACATAATATCCTCATAACCGTTTGATTATAAGCAATATCATGGCTCCTTACCAAGGCTCAACGTATAAGGCATTGACCTTTTTTGGTAAATGGAATCGCAAAAGTAGCCAATCCTTGCCCGATTACCGCCGAACACCCCGAAAATCCGCGTTCAATTCTCCAATCGCTTCCGCAATTTCGTCGCGGCCTACTCCGTCAACGGAAGAGGTGACGAAGTATTTCGGCATCTCCGAAAAAAATTGTAAAAAGCCATCGCGATACTTTTTCACCTTCGGTTCTACCTGGGATTTGCTCAGTTTATCGGCTTTGGTAAACACCAGATAAAAAGGTACCCCCGCTTCTGTCAATTGCGTCATAAACTCCAGATCAATGGACATCGGATCGTGCCGAATATCCACCAGCACAAACGTACAGATCAGATTAGGCCGATTTTCGAGGTACCCGAAAATCATGGGTTCGAACTTTTCCCGCTCACTTTTGCTGAGCTTGGCGTAGCCATAGCCGGGTAAATCGACTAGGTACCAGGAATTGTCAACCGAAAAATGATTGATCAATTGGGTCTTACCAGGAGTTTGGGAAGTCTTTGCCAGATCCTTCCGCCGTACCAGCGAATTGATCAGCGAGGATTTACCAACGTTCGACCGTCCGATAAAGGCATATTCGGGGCGGTCGGGGGCGGGGCATTTTTGCCAATCGGTATTACTAACCAGAAAAACGGCTTCTTTAATCTTCATCGATTCCAAATTTCCTACAAAGGTACGAGTGAGTTTGGAGTTTTCCGTTTAGAGTTTTCAGTTTGGAGGCCCTGTCGCTTAGCGTTTGAAGTACTTACCGCAGCCGTTTAGCGTTGTTGAATGACCGCCAGTCAACTCAGCTATCGTAAATCCGAAAGAGCGTTAAATGGTCTCGCTGTTCCAGATTTGTAACCCGGAACCCGCCTGCTGTGCATTGGTAAGGCATGGGATTAGAAATCCCTTACAGATCGCTTTCGGATTGCAAATCCGAAAGAGCATTGGCCAATCGATTCAAACCCTAGCGGTTCTCAATTGAAAACTCTAAACTCTAAACTGCAAACTCTCATCTCCCTCGTACCTTTGTGGCATGGAAATCCTTCAGAATGATTTGTTTTTACGGGCCGCTCGGGGCGAACAGGTCGAACGAGTACCCGTATGGATGATGCGACAGGCCGGCCGGATTTTGCCCGAATACCGGGCCGTACGGGCTCAGGCGGGTAGCTTCATCCATTTATGTACGACGCCCGAACTGGCGGCCGAGGTCACCATTCAGCCCGTTGATTTGCTTGGCGTGGATGCGGCCATTATTTTCTCCGATATTCTGGTGGTGCCGGAAGCCATGGGCCTGCCTTACGAAATGATTGAAGCTCGCGGACCGGTATTCCCCACCACCGTCAAGACACTGGCAGACGTAGATAAACTGAAAGTAGCCGATCCGGAGGTGGAATTGAAATACGTGCTGGATGCCATTCGAATCACCAAAAAAGAACTCAATGGACGCGTACCGCTCATCGGTTTTGCTGGGGCACCGTTTACGATTCTTTGTTATATGCTGGAAGGCAAAGGCTCCAAGACATTCTCGGTAGCGAAGAAATACCTCTACGCGGAACCGGAACTCTCCCACCGCCTCCTCCAGAAAATTACCGATACGACCATTGCCTACCTAAAAGCTCAGGTAGCTGCCGGAGCGAACCTGGTGCAGATTTTCGATTCCTGGGCGGGCATTTTGTCGCCGCAGCAGTACCGGGAATTTTCGCTACCCTACATTGCTCAGATCAGCGAGGCCCTTCAGGAGTTAGTACCTGTGACTGTGTTTGCCAAAGGTGCGTTTTTTGCCCGGCGGGAAATGAATGCCCTCAACTGTTCGGTCGTAGGACTCGACTGGAATATGGACATTGCCGAAAGCCGGGAAATGATTCCGGATAAGGTGTTACAGGGAAATCTGGATCCTTGCGTACTCTACAGCGATTTCGACGAGATCAAACAGCAAACGCAGGACATGCTACGTCAGTTTGGTGGACAGAAACACATCGCCAACCTCGGCCACGGTGTTTACCCCGATACGGATCCGGATAAGGTTCGCTGCTTCATCCAAACCGTGAAGGAATTTCGTTTTTAACGAATTTTGATACCAGCAAAAAGCCCGTTCGTTCAAGTACTTGAACGAACGGGCTTTTTGGTATACCCTATTTACTTGAGGGCTTTATTCTTTTCAATGCGTAGCACGCGGGAAGAAGCCGAAGGACTAAGCAAGGTGAAAGTAGCGTCGCCGATGGTCGTTTCAATCTGTTTTTTCGTATCGAAATTCGTCTCCAGCCAGCGAATCGCACCCGAGGGGTCCGCACCGTCGTAGGGTAAGGTTCCGATCAATACAAAAAAGGGAAGCGTATTTCGAATGTTTTTGCCGGGCGTGATGGTTGCCGTCGCCTTCACCGATTCAACGGTATTCACGTCCGAACTCATCGTCACGATCATGTACTCCGTGGAATCCGTACTTTTCCGGTTCGTCCAGCTATTGCCTGATTTTCCGCCAATGTTCTTAAGCGTCGTATACCCTTCTTTTTCCAGCCGGGTGTAGATATCTACGGGCTTTATCCCACCAATGGCTTCAACTGGCTTGGTCTTGGCACAGGCGAAACCCAGCAATACGAGCAAGAGCAACAGGTAATTTTTCATACGTAAAAGTCTTCAATGCATACGTCCCTTCTGCGTTCGTAGCGACCTATACTTCAGCCAATAAGGCTTCGGATAACAGAAGAGATTTGTTGATGGGTACTACGCCGACTTCTTCGCAAACGAGACCACCGCCTAAATTAGAAAGGCCCGCGATCTGTTTAGGTGAAAGCCCCAGGGCAACGCAACAGGCCGCGATACTAATCACCGTATCGCCTGCCCCTGATACGTCCGCAATCTGACGAATGTGAGCGGGCAAATGGCATTTTTGTTCCTGAAAATCAATATAGACGCCGCGTTCGGAAAGCGTAATCAGTGTACCATCCAGCGATAAGGCCTCTTTGAGTTGTTGGGCGGCAGATTCAAGTTCAACGGGTTTGCGTACATCGAAGCTGATGTTAAGTCCTTCGCGTAATTCTTTCAGATTGGGTTTGAAAAGCGTAGTTCCTTTGTAATGCAGGAAGTTTCGCTTTTTCGGATCTACTACCGTTGGAATATTCAGCTCGCGGGCCATTGCCACGACTGCTTCAATGAGTTCTTTTGAGATGACTCCTTTGTCGTAATCTTCAAAGATGATTACCTGGCAACTGCTGGCAAGCTCTCTGATTTTAACCAGCAACGCTTCGCGTTCTTCACTGGAAATCAGGGCGTCGGTTTCTGTATCGACCCGTACGACCTGCTGACTGCCCGCAATGATCCGTTCTTTCACCGTCGTAATGCGTTCCTTACTCCGTACAATTCCCAATGTGGCGAGTCCTTTACTTTCCAGCAAATGACACAGCTCATCGCCGTAGGAGTCCTTCCCAATCACCGAGCAGGCAATGGCCTTTGCTCCGAGTGCCTGTACATTCAGAAGTACGTTTCCGGCTCCTCCCAGACGAAACTCCCGGTTTTGGGCGACCACGACGGGAACGGGAGCTTCGGGCGAAATACGATCGACGCGACCGAATACGTAGCTGTCGATCATCACGTCGCCGATCACTAATACACTTAATTCATTAAACGCCTCAAAGACTGCTGGTAATAACATATTCTCAATGATCTGTGATCCATCATCCGGGATCGGGACCCTACGTTCGGTAAGCAAGCCGAATGGGGTTACTAAAAAATGTTGTCAAATAAATAACTGAAGCTGATACCGAACGTCTGGTTTTTGGCATTGGTCGCCATGTCCGAGACATTCGTCAGTCCCTGCTGATAAAAGGCCGTTAGCTGAAAGTAATCAAACTGTACACCTACGCCACCCTGCACGCCGTAATCGAACCGCTGCAGATCATAATTATACCGAATGCTGTACTCGCTCTGTACGCTTCCGTTTTCGCGTTCACGGGTTTTGCCGCCAATGCCGCAGGCTACGTATCCCCCGCCAAAGAGTAGGAATTTCGTATTCTTTTCCTCATTACCGATTTTCCACATCAAATTGACGGGCAAGTCAGATAATTCAGGGTCGTTGTCGCTCTCCGCGTTCCTACCTTAAAATCAGCAATGTATCCGCGTTGAACAAACAGTAAAGTGGGTTGAATACTGAGTGTATTTTTCGCATCCAGTGGAATATCGGAACCAAGGCCCGCGTGAAAACCCGCCTTTGAAATCGGGGCATCCAGTTCCGAACTCAATGCCTGACTCATACTGGACACATTACCACCCGCTTTGAATATCAATTTACTTTGTCCCCAGACAGCCGCTGGAAACAGCAGAACAAAAACCCAAACCAAATATCTCATACAAAATCGTGGATTAGATGACAAAAGAGAGGTCCTTCTTCAGCAGATGACCTCCATAAGGATTCGAACATACAAGTCTGACAAAAGTCTTTTTGTTTAGAATGCGTCGTCAAAATAGTATTTGATGAACAGTCCAAACGAACGATTGGAAACGGACCCGTTGCGGGCCAGATTCGATACGTTCGCTAATCCCTGGCTATAGGTGAGACCCAATACCGTATAATTCCGGCGAATCCCTACCGAGACGTTAATGCCATAATCCAGACGTTTCAGGCTTTCTTTAAAAGGATCTACGTTTACCCGGTGATAGGTCTGTACGGGCTCAAAGCCGGCCTGACTGGAGTCAGCAGCAAAACCAACTTTGTTAAAACGCACCTTATTTTTTCCGTAAAAGCCGTAGCCTACGTACCCTCCGGCTGACGCATAAAACTTCGTGCGTTCGCCTCCCACCTGAAGGACTACATCCAGCGGAATGTCCAGGTAATGCAGGGCATTCCAGCTGCGGGTACGGTCAGCAAACCGGAAAGTATTATTATCACCATACGTGTATTCTCTTTCCGGAGACCGTTGTTCAGACCAGTAGCCCCGCGGACTGTATCGCAGCCCTACGTTGATGCCTATCATTTTAGGAACCAGTTCAATATTACGGGCAAAACCGAACGTAAAGGCGGGTTTAATCATGGGATCGCCAGTGTTAGGCACTAAGCTACGGCTCATGTCCGTACCGCTTAATCCCATCATAAACACCCATCGCGGGTCAGCTTCACGCTGGGCAAAGACAGAAAGGGAAGACAAAAACAAAGAAATACTCAGTAGACAGACTTTTTTCATGTGAAGGAAGTACTACGTGTTCGAACCGCAAAGAAACAAAAGGAATCGGGAATGGCGAGAAAATGCGGGCTACTTCTTCCACCCTTTTATGCTTGACATACCCAGCTCACAAAAAAACCGGGAATTGGCATTCCCGGTTTTTCTACTTACAAACGTTTATTTTTTCTTCAGTGACATCAAGTATTCTACCAAATCCGCCAAGTCCTGATTGCTAAGGTTTTCGTGCAGTCCGGAAGGCATCATGGAGTCGGCCTGTTGCTTCATGCTCTTCACCTGCGTCATTTTCAGGCGTTGGCTCGTCCCACCGGGATATTTTAAATCCAGGTCTGATTCGGTTTTACTGGCTACGATACCCGCCAGCGAAGAACCATCTTTCAGTTGAACTTCCCAGCCTTCAAAGCCGAAACTAATTCCCGCTGAAGGATACAGAATGGCCATGTACTGCCCTTCTTTCGGTAGTTTAGAGCCAATTTCCGAGAGTTTCGGTCCAAAATCTGCTCCCTGACCGTTGATCTGGTGACAAATGGCACAGTTCTGAGCAAATACCTTAACCCCCCGCTGAACGTCTCCCTGCAGAGCCAGTAATTCATCGATTTTGGGCAGTGGTTTTCCGGTGGTCGTTTCGCCGCTTAAGTAGCTGGCGGCTTCCTTACTTACGGCTTTTCGCCAGGCGTTAGCCACCCCCTGTACGGCATAGGTAATGTATTCTTTTTCGATTTTACCACCCTTGAGTAAAACCAGAATTTCGTCTTCGCCCATCATTGAGCCGCCCAGATTACGGGTAGCCAGCTGCCGTACCCACTTCGGCTGACGCTTATCCAGAGCCAGAGCAGACAGGTAACTGATGGATTCTTTCGTACCCACCTTCCGTAGAGCCGTCAAAGCTTTTCGGATTTTAGCTTCGTCTTTACCGTACAAAATCGCCTTTACCTGCGAGCCACCACCCTGCACGAGTAGTTGATTCATCGCGATGCGGCCCAGGTTTTCGTCCAGCGGATCGAGAGCCGTTCGCAACAATTTAGGATTCTCTTCGGGCAAACTGTAGCGGGTGGCGTATACCAGGTATTCACCGTTGTTGAGGGTAGCCATTAGCTTCCGTAACGTGGCTTTGGCAGTTGGATTATTTCGAACGAAATCCGCATCCAGGTGCATCAAGGCCAGCTTGGTCAACTCCGCCTGACGCGTCGAATTGCCCTGCAACAATTTCACCAGTGTTTCTGATTTCACTTTTCCCTGGTGAAAATCAAAGGCCCGGAAGTACCGCAGCCGTTCGTTCGATAACGACAACTGATCATCCGTAATGAGTTGGTACAGATAAGGAATGGCCTGATCCGTACGAGCCCGCCAAACGATGTCTTTTTCAGCGGCCGTTGCCGTCGGCTTCGGATGCAATTTCGTATATGCCGCAAAGTAACTATCCCACTGCCGGTCAGCTCCAACGCCTAAGGCCTCCAGATACCAGCGGTCTTTTCCATCGTACTGATCCGCCAACGAAGCCCAGAGTTCAGCGGCTTCGGGGGCCTTCTGATGCCGCAGGGCAATAGCACACTCGCGGCGTACGGCTGGGTTCGAGTCTTTCGCTAGTTGACGGACGTACCCCAGCACGTTCAGGTTCAGTTGACGAGCCGCCCGCAAACCCGCCATTCGCAAGTCGGCGTTGGCATCTTTCAAGGCTTCTTCGACGTACGGCTGTCCCTTCATTTTGGCCAGTACCCAGAACGCCCGAGCCCGCATGCGGGGATTCGCGTCCGAGTGCCAGAGATTTTCAAGTACTGGGACGGCCTGATCTCCTAGCTTCATCAATGCATTCCAGGCCTTGTACCGCACTGACATATTCGGACTTTGCAGGGCCATCAAAGCACCGTTGGGATCATTGTACTGATAGCTGGGAGCCGTATACGATTGGTTGGTCGGAGCCACGCGGTACACCCGGCCCCGCGTCTGGTCGCCCGCCTGGTGACCACCCACACCCGGATCGTACCAGTCGGCAATGAGTAAAGAACCGTCGGGAGCCACCGAAACATCCGAAGGCCGGAACCAGCGGTCGCCGTCATTTTTGAGTAAATTTTCAATGGTTGCAGTATACCCCGCTCCGCTCGGTGTTACGGGATAACTCCGGACTACATTGTGCCCCGGTTCGCAGTGAATCATTTGGTTTCGGTACACGGCGGGCAGTAAATCGCCTTCATAAATGACCATCCCCGTAGGCGAACCACTGCCGGTTTGCAATAGGTTAGGTACTACGCCGGGGTCATTCAGGTGCCAGTGTTTGAGGGGCGTTTCCTTTTCTTCGTTGGTACGACTGGCGGGCCAGTTGGCTCCGGTCATTTCATCGGTGTAGCCGTAGTTGCCCCCTTCCAGAACGTAATTGATGCGTACGCCTTTGTTCCCATCGTCGTCGTTGTCGGACTGCCAGACGGTTCCGTAACTATCTACGGCCAGTTCAAACGGATTTCGGAAGTTATGAGCCAGTACTTCTATGTTCGTAAAATCGGGGTCACAGCGGAACGCCATGCCTTGTTTGTACTTGTTTTTATTTCCCGTCTGAATGGGGTCGCCATCCTGATCTTTAATGAGATTTCCCTTCGCATCCCGCAACTGCTTTCCTTCGTTTCCGAAGTTAAAATACAGTTTTCCATCCGGTCCGAAGACGAAGGTGTGCATACCGTGGTCGTGCTGCTCGCCCTCAATTCCCTGGAAAATAACCGTTTTTTTATCGGCCTTGTCATCGCCATCCGTATCCTCAAACAACCAGACATAGGGGCTTTGCGACACAATCGCTTTGTTGCCCAGTACCAAAATGCCCAAGGGAGCATTCAGTTCCGGCCCCTGATACCAGACTTTCTGGACGTCGGCTTTGCCGTCCCCATTGGTATCCTCCAGAATGACGATACGATCTCCTTTATCCGTCGTGGGGTTACCATTAATCGCCGGACGATAGTTATACGCTTCGGTAATCCAGACGCGACCTCGCTCATCCACGTCCATATTGGTGGGATTCTGTAGCATGGGTTCGGTTGCGTAGGTTCGCACCTCCAGCCCATCTACGGTTTTTAGCGTTCGCAGGGCATTCTCGGGCAGTCGTTTCTGAGCATCCGTCAGCACTGAATCCATTAGAGCATTGATGGTTCGGGATACGGGATTTTGCTGCACGGCAAGCAGCGAAAAGAGCCCTCCGGCCAGCGAAAAAGCCAGCCCCCAGCGAGCCGGTCTACTCCAGAAAGGATGCGTATTCATTCGTTTAGAGGTATTGTTTAACGTTTTGTTCGTACTACAAGGCAGAAAAGATATAACCAAAAATTGATTAAATCCAGTGTTTACGTCGGAACCATCCCAGTACCGACAGCGAGGAGAGCATCATCAAGGCCAGTGACAGCCAGAAGCCAATTGGCGAACCCGTGGAAGGCAGGTGATCGAAGTTCATTCCGTAGATGCCCGCAATGAGCGTAGGCGGCATAAAAACAATCGTTACCACCGTAAAGATTTTGATGATCTGGTTTTGCTCCAGATTGACCAGACCCATAAACGTGTTCTGAAGATACTCCAGGCGTTCAAAGTTAAACGTGGAATATTCGAGCAGTGAACTAATATCTTTCAATACCAGCCGAAGGCGTTCCCGGTGCGAATCAGGAAATAGGGAACTTCGGAGTACGTTGGAAAGTACCCGCTGTTTATCAATGATGGTTTCCCGCAGTAACATGGTATTTTCCTGGAGCGTATTGATACGAATCAGTACTTCCTGACGCGGTTTCTGGTCGGCCGTCAACGATTTTGATAGCAAGGAAACGTCCCGCGATATCGATTCAAGCAAATCGGCATCGGTTTCAATGCGGGTTTCCAGTAATAAAATGAAAATGTCGGCTCCAATCTGAAAGGTTTCGTCACCGGTGACTTTCATTCGCTTTACCGTATCAGCAAAGGTCTTCGAGTCGCCCCGTCGGTAGGTAAACAAGATACCATTCCGCAGGATCATTGAAACCGGATAGGTACGGAAGCCTTCGGTATCAATACTCAGGAAGTTAGAGTTGGCATTCAACGCATCATTCTGCTCGAAAAATCGGGCGGAACTTTCAATTTCTACGATTTCCTGGGGGGTCTGAAAACTAACCGTGTATTTATTTTCTACCCATTCCTCTTCTTCCTGACTAGCCGACTGTAAATCAATCCAGATCACATTTTTTAGATGGCCCAGTTCCTTCACATCGTTTTCCCGCCGGATTTGCTTTCCTTCCTTGTAGTAAATTCTAACCACGTCTGCTTGCTATTATACTGATTCGTTTCTCAAAACAAACAACAAGTGTTCAGAGAAACAACTATACAGACCTCGCCTGGGCAATAGACGAAGAAAATTCCTGGGCGAAGGCTTCTTCCTTGCCGGATTGTTTCGCTTCAACCATAAAAAAACCCGGCTTTTGCAAGCCAGGCTTTCGTTTTCAGGGGTAGGTTAACTCATCGAATCTTGAAAAATGACCGACGACAGCATTCGCATAAATACCACCGTACGGGGACAAAAAAGAACAAATATTTTACAGTAGCTGGTCTTCGACGTCTGTTTGTTGAGGTTGATTTACAACGAGGACAAGAGATGCTGCTAGACTCCATAACGGCGGTAAATGGATGAAAAAGTACAAAGTGTATGGGGGAAATGAATAATCAGATGAAAGTCTTTTCTATAACTTACCTTTTGGTAATAATACAATTTCAACTGCTTGAGTTTAATCCGACTTTTCAACAATAAATAATTGTTAAATTTCCCATTCAAGCCCGCCCACGGCTCTTTTACCTGTATAGACATCCGCTTTGTCCCTGCTGACTCAACGATACAAAAGTGGTTACTATCAGTACATAATGCAATTTTTATAGATAGACTTTCAATAGACAGATTGTAAAATAGTGTTTTTACATACATTTTTGTTATGAATTAATTCCGCCTGAATGTCCTTATCTATTATCCGCCTTTTTAAACGAGTTCCGAATGAATACGCCAAAGCATTTAGTCAGCATCGTATTCAATTAATCCGTAGCCGTATTTATTTACTTGCCTGGGCCACGGCCGCCTATTTTCTGGAGTTAATTATTCTGGATTGGGTCGCCTATCGAAGAGAGCAGTCCTTTGATGATGGGATTGGTGGATACTTAATCTACACGCAACTTCTCTTACTGCTCTGTTTACTGACCGCCGTATATACTTTGACCCACTGGCCTCGGGGAACGCTGCAGCTCTCTGCGAAAGCCCGGTTTGCCTACTACGCTAACATTACGTTAACCTGTACATACCTCTTCATTCGTTCCTTATTGGTATACAAGGCCCGGCAGTCCATCGTATTTTATTTCGTATCTCTGATTGCAGCACAGATTATCTTCCTGACCGACTGGCGGCCCCGGTTAACCATTTCGCTGGTGGGTCTGCTTTCGATGCTGCTTTTGATTTACATTACCCCGCTGGCGAATACCGACGAAAAAACCATTCGGCTCTTTGAGTGTACGGGCGTGACCGTCATGCTCTTCATTGCTTCGACGTACTTCTATAACACTGAAGTACAGATGTTTCTGAACCTGAATGTGATTCAGCAACAGAACAAGCAACTGGGTACGTATGCTCAGCTATTGGAACAGGAAAAGCATCAACGGGAAGAAGAACTGGAACAACGCAGTCGCGAGCTAACCAGCTATACGCTTCAGGAAGTCAAGTACAGCCGTTTTCTGGAAGAAATCAGGCAGCAGATTCAAAAGGAAAATTTAAGCGATATACGCCGAATTCCTGGTCAGATTACCACCTACCTGCACGGCGAGGATAAATGGACCTATTTCAAGGATGTGTTTGAGAATGTCCATCCTCATTTTTTTGAGCGAATCATCGCGGAATTTTCTACGCTCAGTTCCAATGATCTGCGGCTGATGGCTTTGCTGAAGATGAATCTGAGCACGAAGGAGATTGCCGATATTCTGGGTATCTCACCCCAAAGTGCGAATACGGCCCGCTATCGCTTGCGTAAACGCCTGAATCTGAAGCCGGAGGATGATTTGGAAGCCATGATCCGGAATTTATAAATCGCTTTCCAAAAGCCTGGTACTTTCAGAAAGTGGTACGCTCAGCGAGTCAGTTCCCATCGCCAGAGTGAGCCTTCTTCCGAGTCGAGTACTTCTGTTTTCTTCTGGAAGCCTACTTTGCCTAACACTTTGGCCGAAGAATTTTCTTCAGCATGCGTATGAGCGACAATGGTATGAACTTCCGGAAAAGTAAAGGCGTAATCCACCAGGGCATTCGCTGCTTCAGTGGCCAGTCCACGATCCCGGTGGCTGATTTTAATTTCGTAACCAATTTCCACGACTCCCTGATCGTTGGGCTGTCCTTTGTAGCCGCAACTGCCAATCAGCAGGTTCTCCGGACGATAAATGATCAAATGTGCACCCCATTTTTCAAGCGAAGGATCTTTCTTGACCTGCTGATAGAACGCTGGAAAAGCGTCCGTATTCTCACTCCAGCGACGAGGCACGTTTGCTCCAATCACTTGGCTGAGCACATTATTACCGGCCAGTACGGCCTCCCAGAGCGTTAGATCACAAGCTAGTAAACGAAGACGAGACGTTTCGATCATGAATCGGAGATAATTCTGATTAAGGATTGAATATAGACTAAAAAAGCGGAAAAGGTATCTTTTCCGCTTTTCAGGGGCTGTTGATTCGTAGGATTATTCCTCAAAAGGTACAAAATCCCGGAACGTCCGTTGCAGACTCTTGTCCTGCTGTTCCTGACTTTTCGGCTTTTTACGATCCTGCCAGCCCGCATCCAGTTCCAGAGCTAACAGGTCGTTTACTTTCATGGAAGCTTCAAAATCATCAAGGTCTTTAGCAAAAGTCTGTCCATTCTGATTCCGACGAGCGGATTTCAGGTTGTACTTCCGGGCAAAAATGTCTCCCTTGGTCTGTAACTCATTTCTTTTGACGATGATCTTGTTCAGCTGATCCACCAGCGGGCTGATAGAGCGACCAATGACTTCAGTAGCTTCCAGGGTACCTACCGTTGCGGTTGCGGTTCCACCTATCGTTGGAATGATTCGCCGGGCATTAATGGATCCTTTTTCGTCCCCCGTAATCGTCAAGGGGACCACCGCTGTACCGGCCCCAATTCCGGCATTCATTACTGAACGATTTTTCTTACCGGTCTTCGCCCGCTTGTACAGCTTACTGAGTTCGTCCTGCTTTTCGGTCAATTGAGCAATCAGTTCCCAGGCCCGAATCAGGGAAGTGCGGTACTGAATATAGAGTTGAAGATCCTTTTCACGCTCGTTAACGGCATTTTCTACCGTCACGTGAATCCGTTTTTCATCCCGCTTCTGGCTCTTGTCCATCACAAAGAAGGTCAGGTTAAAGCCCAGCGTATCCAGTGGATCTTTCACGAAATCGTAATCTGGTCTCCAGATAAATTCGTACTGCGTGTTGGTATTTTTCTTGAGTGCTTCCTTGGGTATCGACCGGTTATCGGATAGGAACGAGAATTCCTGAATGTCCTGATCGCCGTTGGGGTCAGTCAGGTACAAGGCCAGGTTCAACGTCGTATTTTCCCGTAATTTGATGGTACTTACGTTGGGAACTACGGAAACAACCGGAGGCAAATCCAATTGCGTAACGTCGATCTTTAAACGTCCTTTCGTACGGGCTTTTGTAGGCTGATCTTCTACGAAAAATTCAACGTATAACGGTGATGTTTTAAGCTTATTGAATTGCGTCTGCGAAGGCTTCCAGGTAAATTCTCCCTGAGCCGATAGCTTCGCTCCTTCGGGTAACTGATCCGTAATGGGAATGAATACGATTGGATCCTGATCCGGGTCGCGTACTTCGTTTGGATCGATCTGGTACGTATTCTGTACGTTAAACTGTACGTAGAAAGGCTTCAAATCGCCAATAATGGGTGGCCGATTGACGTGTAGCACCCGAAACTCGGCACTCCGACGTACCTGTTCACCCTTATCAATGCTGGCGGCAAAAAGTACGGTAAACGTCTTGCTACCCTGGATCCGGTCTACGAGATCGTAACTCGGCGTCCACTGAAAATTTCCCAGCGAATCCAGCTGCATACCTTCCTGCCGACCTTCGACAATACTAAATCGAACGGCCGTACTATCCGCATGGCTTGGACGCGTCTGAAGTTTAAAGGAAAAAAGTTTTCCTTCCTCCAGTACATTCCAGTTGGACTGGTCGGGAAAGATGATTCGCAGATTGGACTGAGCGGGCAACGCCGATTGAGCTATCGCCGTCAAATTGAATCCGATTAGAGCAAGAAATTGTACGAAAAAGAGTCGCTTTATGAAATATCTCATCATAGTAGCTGTATCATGGCTAAGGCTGTGTGCTTCTTTTCACGAAAAAATAGGGTAAAATATTGCATCCAGAGCCCATTTAGCGGTAGAAAGAAAGTACGATCGCGGCAAAAATAGAAAATAAAACTTTAGGAAGCCTGATTGAGAAAATTGGATTTTTAAAAAGTACGAACCTCCCGTTCAAATGGTTTACCTACGACAAAAAAGAATGAGTGATCATCTCACTTTAGGAGAATCACTCATTCCTTGAGATATTTCAAATCGTCTTACAAAAGCTTGTTTCTGCTTTCGAAAGACCGATTAGATTGCTTTCACGATGTTCACGAAGTCCCGTGACTTCAGTGAAGCTCCGCCTACCAAACCACCATCTACGTCCGGGCTGGAAAAAAGTTCAGCTGCATTTGCGGCGTTAACACTTCCACCGTACTGAATGGTGGTGTTATCGGCAACTTCAGCTCCGTATTGGCTGGCAATGTGGCTCCGCAGAGCGGCGTGCATATCCTGAGCCTGTTGAGCAGAAGCCGTCAGACCGGTACCGATAGCCCAGATGGGTTCGTAAGCGATCACAACCTGGCCGAATTGTTCAGCAGAAAGATGGAACAGGGCATTCGTCAACTGAGCCTGTACAAGGGCTACGTAATCTTCGTTCTGACGTTGTTCGAGTGATTCACCGCAGCAGAAAATAGGCTTCAGTCCATTTTCCAGGGCAATGTTTACTTTCTCAGCCAGAATTTCGTCGGTTTCACCGAAGAACTGACGCCGCTCACTATGTCCCAGAATTACGTAGGGAATGTTCAGTGATTTCAGCATCGGAGCCGAGATTTCGCCCGTATACGCTCCGGAAGCTTTCTGGTGGATATTCTGAGCTCCGATCGAAACCCGGCCGGTTGCGTACTGCTGCAGTGTAGACAGATACAGCGAAGGAACGCAGAGGACAACTTCTACGTCGCTGGTTACTTCGTCAGCAATCATGTGTACGATTTCCGAAGTCAACGCTACTGCTTCTTCGGCGGTTTTATTCATTTTCCAGTTACCTGCAACAATTTTTTTTCTCATGTGCGAAAAAAATATAAAAATCAGAAGATTACTTTTAATTAATCAAATAATGCCTTTCCTGCGTAAGAAGCGGCATTTTAGTTTTTCATTCCGGCGACGAAAGTAGCGAAAATCCCCGAAAGTGCCGAAGTGAAGCTAATAATCATCGCGTAGCCTATTGATTATGAGCGATAAAGCGTGTACATTAAAGTCAGTTTTTCCAAAACACGACAGTCATGAAACATGCTTTACCACTCGTACTCCTGTTCGGGCTGGTTTTAGGCCTGACTCCCGCTACGCTGGCTCAGGAACGTTTTGGCCTGTATCTGAAAGCTCGTCATAAAACCACCCGCATTCCGTTCGAATTACAATCGAATCTGATCATCGTACCCGTTAAGGTAAATGGTTCGGATACGCTTCGTTTTATTCTCGATTCGGGGGTATCCACCATACTCATTACCGATCCTAAAGTTCCCATTGTTCAACGCATGAAGCCGGTTCGGAAAGTACAGATTGCCGGAGCGGGCGAAGGCGGGCACCTATCGGCAACGGTTATGGTTGGCAACTCCATTCAGATGGGGCATGTGCGGGGTGGCAATCAGAATATTGTGGTCCTTGATCAGGATATTCTGCAAATTTCGGAATACGTGGGAATGCCCATTCATGGGATTTTTGGCTACGAACTGTTCAGTCATTTTGTGGTGACTATTGATTTTGCCCGCAAGGAACTCCTCCTGGAAGAGCCGAGTCACTACCGCTATAAAAGTCGGAAAGGCGATCAGTTTCCGATCACCATTGAGGATGCCAAACCTTACCTGAACGCGGTAGCTCTGGTTGATAAAGCTCGCACAGTGCCCCTCAAAGTGGTGATTGATACCGGGGCGGGGCACGCTCTTTCGCTTGATGTCAATTCCCGTAACCAAATTCCCCTGCCCAATAAGGTCATCCGTACCCAGCTTGGCCGTGGCTTAAGCGGGGTAATCAATGGTAGCTTGGGCCGCGTGGAAAAAATCCGGATTGGTAATAAACTGGAACTCACCAATTTGATTGCTTCCTTTCCCGATAGTCTGGCCTATGGCATGAAACTGGGCCGACATCTCGAACGCCAGGGAAACATTGGTTGCGAACTGTTGCGGCGATTCCGGGTAACGTTCAATTACCAGCAGCGATATGTGGTACTGAAGCCCATCCGCCGCCGCCTGCGGGAAGCATTTGAACACAACATGAGTGGCATGGACATTGTGGCCAAGGGCGTTGATTACGACGAATATATCATTGAACGTATCGAGCGGAATTCGCCCGCTGAACTGGCTGGACTCGAAGAAGGCGATCAGCTGATCAGCGTGAACGGAGAAATTTGCCGCGATCTTTCCATGTCTGATTTATACAAAATTATGCAACGCGGCGAAGGCAAGGAACTGCTCATGGCTATTCGCCGAAACGGACAACTAATGGTGACCAGTCTGGTACTAAAACGCATCATCTAAACGCTGGAACGTGTTTTTGTAGGGTTAAAATCAGTATTGGCCGTAACTCTTTCGGCTAGTATTGACCAACGTTATTACTTTCGTAGACTCGTTGAACCCTTAAACGCCGCCACGTTTATGAGCACCCGTTTGTTAGTACTCCTGCTGTGTACCGTTGGTATGTCAGCTTTTGCCACACCCACTATTGATCCGCCTTCCCGAAAATTTTCCCTGGGTTTACTGGGCGGTACGCTCGGTTATGGAGCGGAGGTGGGTTACAGTCCCCGCGAACGATCGAACTGGCAGTTCCGGCTGGGATTTACGCACGTAGGCTACAAAAAGCCCTTCGATGTGGATGTGAACGATGACTCTAAACTGCACCTGTCGCCACTCGTTCGCATGAATCTCCTGCAAGTGCACGCCGACTGGTTTCCGTTTTCGAGAAGTTCTTTCCACCTGACGGGCGGCCTGGGTTATCAGGTTAACCCAAGCTATGCGGTTTTGGGCACCTCCGATACGGGCCTGATTCTTGATGACATTGAAATTAAACCGGAAGATTTTGGGAATGTAGAGCTCCAACTTCGCTGGTGGCAGGTAACTCCGCACCTGGGACTAGGGGTGGGCAGAGCCGTTCCCAAAAATCGGATCGGCGTTGGTTTCGAACTAGGTTGTTACTACTTGGGAAGCCCTAAAATTGATTTTAGTACAACAGGCCTGCTCGACGCCACTACATTGCCCGACCAGATTCCTCAGATTGAACATAACATGCGGAATTACAGCTTTCTGCCGTACTTATTGTTTTCGCTCAAGTACCGTCTGACGCCGTAAATCCGTCTGATTCCGTAAAATCCATAGTTTTGTCCGGCTAAAGCTCATCTACTGCATGAAGATTCCTTTTCGCGTCGGACATGGCTACGACGTTCACCAATTAGAAGAAAACCGCCCTTTCTGGCTCGGCGGCATTCAGATTCCGCATTCACACGGGGCCAAAGGCCACTCTGACGCGGACATTATTTGCCACGTCATTTGTGATGCTCTGCTGGGTGCAGCCAATCTGCGAAACATTGGCTACCATTTCTCGGATAAAGATCCGCAATGGAAAGGCATTGACTCCAAGCTTCTACTGGTTCGCGTTTTGGAAATGATTCGGGAAAAAGGGTATGAAGTAGGAAATGTAGATGTAACCGTAGTTTTACAGGAACCTAAGCTCAATCCGCACATTCCGGTGATGAAGGCCGTACTGGCCGGGGTAATGCAGATCGATGAAGAGGATCTTTCTATCAAAGCTACTACCTCCGAACATTTAGGCTTTGTTGGAAAAAAAGAAGGGATTGCGGCTCACGCCGTAGCCCTGATTGTGCGGGCAGATTTGTAAGGCCTGCGTTACACATGCACCACTAGTAACGCCCCGATCATTCCATGACGGTTATGAATCGGGGCGAGCTATTTATTACTTCCCTGTGTAGGCCTTACTTGTTTCGCAACAGATAAAACGTACCTGCCTTACGGTTCGGTTCGTTTTCCCGATTACCGTACGTATAGATTAATTCGTACAGATAGAGGTCAGCAGGCATAGCGTTGCCCTGCGAATCTTTTCCGTTCCAGCCCAGCTCTCGATCGTTGGGCGTAAAATCTTTATTTTCGAAAACCGTATTTCCCCAGCGATTCAGTACACGGAACAGCTTTACCTTTTCTAGCTTATTCCCAAATACGGTCATCCGTTCACCCGTACTCGGACCGACGCCATCGGGTGTAAACGCTTCGGGTACCCCTACCCAGCACGAATCCATCTGTACGGCGGTAGCCTCGGTAGTTGAATCCGAACAAACACTGAGGTAGGCTGCTTTTAAAGACAACTGATGAACGCCCGAAGGAATAGCCACTTCTGGATGTTCGCCCGTTGAAACCAGGGCTCCATCCAGATACCACTGATAATCGGTGGCTCCCACCGATGCATTAGTCAGCTTAACGGGTATGGACGAACAGAATGTTTCCCCCACGCTAAAAGCGGCTTTGGGAGCCTCGCGTACCTGAATCGTTCGCTGCAGGGTCAGTGCAGCACAACTCCGGGGCGTCCCAAACACCGTAAGCTTAACGGTTTTGGTACCGCCACTCGCGTAGCTAAGCTGCGGAGAAACCTGGGCTGAATCGAGCGTACCATTCCCCAAATCCCAGAGAAACCCCGTGAGTTGGGTTTGCGTCAGATCGCTTGTATTTACTAGCCGTACGGGTTGCCCGATGCAAGCCAGTGAATCAACGCTAAAACTCGCCTGTGGCCGAATGGAAGTTTGGATACGCTTCTGTGTTGAATCCGTTCCACAAGGGGTGACGGCCACCAATGTAATGATATAAGCAGTTGCTGGTTTTTGAAACGCAAACGTAGGATTCTGTTCCGTAGAAGTTCCTTCATTGCCAAATCGCCAGAGCCAGCGGGTAGCGACGGGCACTGTAGCATCTGTAAACTGTACGGGTGCTCCCGGGCAAACCACTGATTCACTCATGGAAAATAGCGGTTTAGCCGTACTGGGTGATACTTTTACCTGAGCCGTAGCCTCATTTGCTCCGCATTCGTTTTTAGCCGTCAGCGTAATCGTATAGGTCTGCAGCTGATCACGGGAAGCATACACGTGAGCTACCGTATCGTCGCTCGAATGAACCTCAGGCGTACCGTCTCCAAACTTCCAGACAGATGCCCCGGCTTTGCCAACGGAAAGATTAGAAAACAGAAACCGGGCTGGGGCACAGCGAATACTGGTAGAGTCGACCCCGATGCCCGCCTTTGGCAGTGGTTTCACGACAATTGTGAGCGTATCCCGCTTGGTGCCACAGGTGTTTTTCAGGGTGTGAGTAATTAGAAACCTTCGCCGGTCAGTCGTTGTATTTTCCAGCCTGGTCGAAGGGGCGTGTTCATTACTAGTACTCACGCTGCCAAACGACCACTCGGAAGTAAAACCCGGCCGTTGAGCAGCCTGAGGCTGAAACGTCACATTTAGGGGCGTACATCCCTCCCGAACGCTGGGCGTAAACGTTGCCGATTCAGGAGCTGTAAGGACGGTAAGAGTTACCGAAACTTCCGTTCGGCATTCGCCTTCGCCCAAAACGTAACGATACGGATAGGTTCCGGCTGTTTTTGGATTAAAATAGGTTTTCCCCGATTGCTGCGACAGTAGACTCGCTTCTCCCTGCCAGTTTCCCCAGGTTTCACTCGTCGTTAGGGGTAATAGCTTGGTCCCGAGGCAAAGACTCGTATCACGCGAAGGAGACAGAATTTTTAACGACCGCACTTCCCGTACGTAAAACGTGTCGGGTTTTGGTGCGTACGTACCACAGGCGTAAGGTAATTCAGCGGTTATAATGTAAGGCTGCGGGGAAAATCCCAATTCCCGCTCCTGTCCAGCGGATAAAGGCTGTCCGTTCACAAAGTACCGGGCATTTGGATTAGGGTTCGGAATCCGGTACCGAATGGGCGTACATACGCTGGGCTGGTGCTGAATGGTGAGTTCGGGCTTGGCTACCGTACGCACACGAATGGTTCGTGGGCTGGACGTTGCACAGTCATTCAGGGCAACAAGCGTGAATTGATACGACGTTAGCTCTTTTAACTGTACCCGTAACACCGACGAGGTAAGCGATGTATTCTGAACGAGTGAATACGCTCCCCCGCTGATTTGCCACTGGTACCGTGAGCTTCCCAGCGAGACCGTACCATCCAGTGTCAGTATGCCTCCATTTTCCAAACATACCAGCGTATCCCCATCCATGATTTTTACACCGTTCGGTCGAATTTGGGCGAGTGGGGTTTTTCGGGTGGATATGGTGTGAGTAGTGGTCGTAGTACCGCAACTGTTAGTGGCACTTAGCGTAACTTTATACGCATCCTGCGAGCTGGAGAAAATATGGGTTGGGTAAATATCCGTGGAAGTGCCTCCATCCCCAAAATCCCACTTATAAGTCATTTCATTCCGAGATGGGCAGGATGTATTACCGATGCGTACGGCATTTTCCTGGCAAATATCCGGCACACTGAATTGTGCTCGTGGACTGCTTTTGAATGTGATGGGAAAGATATCCGTATCTACCGGAGGCTGACAGGCATTGTCGGTCCGCAACTCCAGGTTGTAATCAACACCGGTACCACAGCTTCGGGTAAATTCCCCCAGGCTATACGTATGGGTGCGGGTGATTTCATTATCCTTTGAATAATCGAGCGTTTGCGTAAACTCATCTTTTCTCCCATCCCCCCAGCTGATCGTATAATTTGTAATGGGACAATGCCCCGCCGGAATAATCACTTTTACGCATAACGAATACACCGAATCTTTCTCCGTAACGCAAATTAAAGGTTGGTCACAGGTACGAATCGTGGCTTTTTGTGCCCATGCGGTGCAAGTAAATACTAGGCACAAAAACGAAAGACAACCTAATTTCATGAATAGTGGGCATAGTTCGGATCGTGTAAAAATAGCTATTCATTGCTTATCATCTATTTATTTATACTCAATAATAAATACTCTTTTTTATCTTTCCGAACCTTTTATCCAACGCACCTTCTCCTATGCCCCGTTTTTACTTTACTTTTTGGATTATACTCTTTGCCTTTCTGGCAGAAGTATACGGTCAAGATCCGCAATTTTCCCAATTTTATGCCAATCCATTAGCTCAAAATCCTGCTTTTACGGGTAATGCCCGCATGGGTCGCGTCATTGTCAATTATCGGAAGCAGGCGTATGGCCTTAACCGTGATTTTGAAACCATGGCCGCCTCTTACGATACCTATCTGGAAAACACGGACTCGCGTACGGGTCAGCCTTCGTTAGGATTGGGGTTGCAACTCATGCGGGATAAACAGGGGGCGGGTACTTTCATGGGCAGTGCCGAAGGGCTCTATACAACCAGCGGCTATATATCGGCGTCGAAACGGCTGGCTCGTTTTGGGAGGGATGGTAAGTATAAATTTTGGAGTGGTATGCAGGTAGGCGGGGTGAGTCGGCTTATTCGAGGACAGAGTCTTTTATTCGCCGACCAGTTTTCGGGATCGGGCGTTTCGCCGACCTCCATGGATCCGGTTGCTCTGGCTAATGGTATCAGTCGAAATTTCTTTGACGTCAATGCCGGATTACTTTTCGAAGTAGATCCGCAGGAAAACATGGCTCTTTACGATCGCACCGAAACGATGTATTGGGTCGGCGGAGCCATCCATCACCTGAACAAGTCCCTACAAAATGATCCCTGGTTACCCGTCAGCCAGCGAGTAAGTCTACAGGCGGGCCTCACCATTCCGTTTGCCCGGATCCTGAGCCTGGAACGGGGACATACCCCTAGCCCCTACCGCGTACGAACCCATACGCTAGCGGCTAATGTTCGACAACAGGCGGGGCTGGCTCAACTGGATTTCGGGTACAACTGGCGGTACAGCCCCCTCATGCTGGGGGCGTGGGTTCGGGGAATTCCTCTGAACAAAGCCAGTAAAAACTTTCAGCAAAATGCTCTGGTGTTTTTAGTCGGTATCCAACCTACCGATTTTCCGTTTCAGGTCGAACTTAGCTATGATTTTCCGCTGTCTACGTTTCGAGGATACACGGGCGGAGCTTATGAACTTTCGCTCTGGATGGGGCTGGAAAAGCTGGGGCTTTCAACCAAACGTTTTCGGCAATTCAAGTTTCCTGCCCTGTGAAAAGAAGAGCGGCCTGTCATGAACAGGCCGCTTTTCTCTACGTACGACAAGTAGATTTATTCGTAGGTCACGCGACCAATGATACTGCGGCCGAGTGTGATTTCATCAGCGTACTCCAGATCGCCACCAATAGGAATCCCCCGGGCAATCGTGGTAATCTTGATGGGATACTGCCGGAGTCGTTTCGTCAGATAAAACGAGGTAGTATCGCCCTGCATGGTGGGACTTAGAGCCAGAATCACCTCCCGAATTTCGTTTTTCGGATCGGCCACCCGGTCAATCAGCGATTCGACCTGTAAGTCAGCTGGGCCTACGCCCTCCAGTGGGTTGATCAATCCACCCAGTACGTGGTATACCCCGCGAAACTGAGCCGTATTTTCAACAGCGAGCACATCGCGGGTATCTTCGACCACGCAAATCAACTGACTATCGCGGCGGGGATTGGCACAAATCTGGCACAGATCCTCGTCGGCAATGGTATGGCATTGCCGGCAATAGCGGGTTTGGGTACGCAGATTCACCAGAGCCTCAGCCAACTGGGAGGTCTGTTGTTCTTCGCGTTTGAGCAAATGCAGAGCAAGTCGAAGAGCCGTTTTTTTCCCAATTCCGGGAAGTTTACTAATCTCTTCAACAGCGTCTTCTATGAGTTTCGAAGGATAATTCAAGCGAGTGGTATGGCTGGCGGCCTGCCGATACCGGACTGTTTCGTTCCGATCATTGACAAGGCCAAGAACAAAAAACGATTCTAAAGTACTTCAGCACTAATGCCCCGTTCACAAATGGCATTTCGCATGGGAGCCAATTCTTCAAACGCTCCTTTTTTCACGGCACATTTCCCTTTGTAATGAATCAGAATGGTACACTGTTCCGCTTGTTCAGGCGTATGACCGCACACTTCCATGAGTGTATCGATTACCCAATCGAATGTATTAACATCATCATTAAAAACGACCAGGTCATGTTCTTCCTGTTCCTCAGTTGCTTCCAGAACATCTACGTCTTCTTCTTCCCAGGGTTTCGGTAAGGTGTTCATTAACATGGTTATATCCAGTAAATCAGTGGTTTATTCAAGAACAAATGTACCCTTTATAACCCGCATAGCCAACCGAAGGTTCAAGGAAGTTTATATTCTTCCATGAATAAAAAACAGTATTTTGTTCATCCCATTGTAGGTTTGCAGAATGTTTGGCCGGATGGCTTTACGACCCATTGAAAGCTCCGCTCTCTCTCATTAGCACCCTTGTTTTATTCATGAACGCTTACCTGGCTCTATTCATCCTGCTTGGCTACTTTCTGATGCTTGTGGCCGTTTCGTTTTACACCTCCCGTGGAGCAGACACCAACGCTTTTTTTACCGCAAATAAGCAGTCTCCCTGGTACCTGGTGGCCTTTGGCATGATCGGGACTTCGCTTTCGGGAGTAACCTTCATCTCTGTTCCGGGAAATGTCAGTACCTCTCAGTTTACCTATTTTCAGGTTATCCTGGGTTATCTGGTCGGCTATTTTGTGATTGCCACGGTACTCATGCCGCTGTACTACCGGCTGAATCTGATTTCGATCTATTCGTATCTGGATAAACGTTTTGGTTTCTGGTCGTATAAAACCGGGGCGGGCTTTTTCCTGCTTTCGCGAACCGTAGGATCCGCGGGCCGGATGTTCATCGCCGTACAGGTGTTGCAACTGGCAATTTTTGATCGTTTCAGCATTCCTTTTGAGGCGACGGTCCTTTTTGCGATTGTACTCATCTGGGTTTATACTTTCAAGGGCGGCGTTAAAACGATTATCATTACCGATACGCTTCAGACCTTTTTTCTGGTAACGGCGGTATTTCTAACCGTATTTCTGATTGCCCGGCAGCTTAACCTGGATTTTGGTCAGCTCTGGAATACTGTACAGTCTACACCCTATTCAAAGATTTTTGTCTGGGACTGGGCTCCCAAAAACAACTTCTTTAAGGATTTCATTTCCGGTGCCTTCATTGCCATTGTGATGACGGGACTGGATCAGGATTTAATGCAGAAAAACCTGACGTGCAAGAACATCGGCGAAGCCCAGAAAAACATGCTCTGGTTCTGCGTAGTACTGGTGATCGTCAACTTTGCCTTCCTCAACCTGGGAGCTTTGCTGCTGATTTATTCAGAACAGATGGGCATCACGATTCCTGCCAAGTCCGACGATTTGTACCCGATGCTGGCTTTAGGGAATCACTTTGGCTTAATTGCCGCCATCACCTTCCTGTTAGGCATTACAGCAGCGACGTACGCCAGTTCTGATTCGGCTCTTACGGCTCTGACGACTTCATTCTGTATCGACTTTCTGAACATTGAAAAATACCCGGAAAAAGAACGGCAACGCATCAAAACCTGGGTACACCTGATGTTCTCGGCCTTGTTTCTGGTGGTGATTATTCTCTTCAAGCAATTGAATAACCAGTCGATGATCCGTACCATATTCGATCTGGCCGGTTATACCTACGGACCTTTGCTGGGACTCTATACGTTTGGACTCTATACGAAATGGTCAGTAAAAGACCGCTTTGTACCCGTGGTTTGTATCATTTCTCCGGCATTAACCTACGTACTGGTTAGTCATTCGCAGGAATGGTTCAGTTATACCTTTGGCTTCGAAAAACTGTTGCTGAACGGTTTTCTTACGTATGCTGGTTTGGTAGCTCTTAAAAAACCCGCCCTTGCCTATTAAAACGCAGGTACAGATAATTAAAAAATTTGAGATCATTTTTTAATTATAAAAGCAAAAAATATAACTTTGTACAGAAGAACGGCATACCTCTAAACATCTGTACTGTCAAACGCTACTACTTCTTTCCATTGAAAAAGGTGGTAGCGTTTAACAATATAGATCCCGCAAGAATTTTATTTTCAGGAATTTACCGATTCCGTATATTAGCAGAATCTTACAGTTACTCTAATCTAAAAGCGTATCTGCATTCCCCCAAACTTAATACGTATGAGTCTTTTTACTTTGCGACGGTCGTCTCGACTTGCGTTTGTGTGTATCTTTTTACTGGCCTTCCGTAGCATGGCTCAAACCCCTACGGACGGCATCATGATGGGTAAACACCTGATTTGCAACGTGGCCAGCTATTCCAACAGCCAGTGGAGTCAGTACTGGGAAGGAACACTTAAACGCAGCAATGCTAACGTAGGTACCTTTACCAGTCAGAATGTGATGCTGATGAGTGCCTACGGTCTCACCAAAAATCTGAACGTTATTGCAGGTCTGCCCTACATTTGGAATCGTTCAAATGGTGGGCACTTTTCCCGTCAGGAAGGAATTCAGGACCTTTCCGTGTGGCTGAAATACCGGGCATTCCGGGCGGAAACTTCCCTGGGCACCTTCGCCCTGTTTGCAACGGGAGGTATCTCGGCTCCAGCGAACCAATACATTCCGGATATGTTACCGTACTCGATTGGTCTTCGCTCAAAAACGGCCTCGATCAAGGGGATAGCCCATTACAAATTTAAGGGCTTCTACCTGACTGGTCATGCGGGCTACATTCGTCGTAGTAACATTCATATCGACCGGGATTCGTATCAGTACGACGGCGTGATGTACGACACCCATGAAGTGATGGTTCCTGACGTAGTCGATGCTTCGGCTCGCCTGGGGTACATCAATAAATACGTACAGGTGGAAGGCTTCATTGACAACATGACCAGCCAAAGCGGCGACGATATCCGCCGTCAGGACATGCCGTTCCCCACCAATAAAATGGATCAGACCCAGTTGGGAGGCATGGCTAAAGTGCACATGTATCTGAAAAATGGCAGTTTCTTTACCCTGGTTGGACAGTACAGTCAGGTAACCGCCGGCCGCAATGTAGGTCAGGCCCGCATGTATACGGTAGGCATCCAGCATACTTTCAACGTTACCGGACGTTCGTCTGATCTCCCCTAATCCCCAAACACGTATGAATACGCTTCGTCGATTAAGCTTATTATCGCTGATCGTCTTACTCAACAGCTGTGATAAGAGTATTGATCAGCCGTCACTTACGGTATACGAACCAGCTGGGCTGGATGCCCAGGGCGGTCAATGGAAACCTTTTGTATTAAATTCAACCGATGAAGTTAGCGTTCCGGCTCCGCTCACGACGGAATCCAGTACCTACAAAGCTGAATTACAGGAATTGAAAAGCCTCAGTGTTACGGCTGAACAACAAAAAACAATCGATTACTGGTCAGCAGGTGGCGTTTACCGCTGGAATGAACTGGCCCGTACCCTGGCGGCCAATTACAATCTACCTCCGGTTTACGACGAGATCCAAAAGAAGTATCCCGTACCCGATGCGGCCAATCCCACGGCTGAACCGAAGTTTCCCTTCTGTAATCCCCCCTATGCCTCCCGGATGTTTGCCTATCTCGGTGTTGCTCAGTATGACGCTCTGGTGGCTGCCTGGAAATACAAATATCAGTACAATCGACTGGCTCCGGCGAAGGTAGATGCGGGTATTACTTCTACATTACCCGTAACCGACCTGCCTTCGTACCCCTCAGAAGATGCCGTGGTAGCCGCGGCTTCGTTTGAAGTTTTGAAAGTGATGTTCCCCGGCGAAGTGGCCAAACTGACGGCGACTTACGAAGCCCACCGCAACAGTCGGATCTGGGCGAAGGCTAACGTACGCAGTGACCTCGAAGCAGGGGAAGCACTGGGCAAAGCCGTAGCGGCAAAAGTCATTGCCCGGGCCAAAGCCGACGGCATGGGAGCGGCTAATAACCAAGCTGCCGTAGCCGCCATGATTGCCGACGCCAAAGCCCGGGGTTTACGGAAGGAATGGACCAGCCTGGATGCCCCCGCTCGTCCGCCGATGTTACCGACCTTCGGCAACGTAAAAACCTGGAATTTTACAGATGCTCAAAAGGTGACTATGCGTCCGAGCCCACCTCCAGCATTGGGTTCGGCTGGTTTTGAGAAAGATATGCAGGAACTACGCGATATGGGCAAGAAGCTCACCCGCGATCAGCACCGCATTGCTTCCTACTGGTCGGATGGTGTAGGCAGTTACACGCCGCCCGGACACTGGAATCGGGAAGCGGCTAACCTGACCCGCAAGTACAAGGAGAATGAACTCCGGGCCGCCCGGACCATGGCTCTGGTAGGTACTTCGCTGATGGACGCCGGAATTGCCTGCTGGGATACTAAATTTTTCTATTACACGCCCCGGCCGTTCCAGGTGGATCACGCGGTACGCTCGACTATTGGAACGCCCAACTTCCCCAGTTTCACGTCCGGACATTCGACCTTCTCCGGGGCAGCGGCAACGGTACTGGCGTATTTGTTTCCTAACGACGCCGACGCCATGCAAGCCCTGGCTGCTGAAGCTTCGGTATCCCGTATTTACGGTTGCATTCATTACCGTTCTGATTCAGACGTAGGGCTGGTTCACGGTAAATCAGTAGGCGAATACGCCGTCAAACGAGCACAACTCGATGGAGCTGGTCGCTAAATGATACCCAACGCCTGACTTCCCCTAAGTCAGGCGTTTTTACGCTCATCTTTCCATGAAAATCTTCTTTTATGCCGGACTAATCAGTCTGATTATCTTTGAGTTAGCGAGTATTTACTTCATCATGCCTCTGCCAGGTAGCCAGCGGATCCCTAGCCTGGAAGCCGCCTATTTTATTCATCGCTGGCGGGTTTCTTTTTGGGTAGGCTGTGGATTGCTGCTTGCCTTGGGCATCATTCCTGCTTTTTCAGAATACGGAAAAAAGTGGGTACCCATTCTGGCCTCCCTGGTAACGATTGCCTTGGTTACCTGGATTCACTTTAAGATGAATGCCCAAGCACTTTTTAAGGAGCCGCAACAGGTTCAGTTGGCCCCTGGCTCCCAAAATAAAGTAAATCCCAAACGTCTCGTCGTGGGTGTTGTCATGGGCAAAGAAGCTCGGGCCTACCCCATTCAGTTTTTAACCTATCACCATCAGGTACGCGATACCGTAGCGGGCACACCCATTCTGGTTACGTATTGTTCGGTTTGCCGCACGGGCCGCGTGTACGGATCACTCGTCGATGGAGAACCCGAAACGTTCCGTCTGGTCGGTATGGATCATTTTAATGCCCTGTTTGAAGATTCGCGTACGCATAGCTGGTGGCGGCAGGTTAACGGGGAAGCCGTGGTTGGTTCCCTGAAAGGTTCGTATTTACCCGATGTTCCCAGCCGTCAAACGACGCTCGAAGAATGGTTGAAACTGTATCCTAACAGCCTGATATTTCAGGGTGATCCGGCATTTGCCGACGAGTACAGCAAAGATATGGCTTATGAAAACGGTACGCTGGAAAGCGAACTGACGGGTACCGACAAGCATTCCTGGCACGATAAATCGTGGATTGTGGGCATTGATGCGGGCCGAAGTTCCAAAGCCTATGACTGGAACCGCCTGAAACAGCAACGCATCATTAATGACGTCGTTGGCGACATACCCGTCCTGGTGGTACTGGCGAAAGACAATGCCAGTTTCTTTGCCTACCAGCGACCCGATGTTTCTACGATTTATGCCTTACAAAATGATTCCCTGATTACCGTAGGCCATAAGTACGACCTGGCGGGCCGCTCTTCGGATGGGCGGCTACGACCCCTCAATGCCTCCCAGGAATTCTGGCATAGCTGGTCCACGTTCCATCCCAAAACGGAACGGTATTAGACGATTGTTCGCTTACGCTTAAACATACGATCATTCTTGACTACTAGATATATCTTCGCCGCCCTGTTGATTGGACTAGGGCTTCGTGTGCATGCCCAAACGCTGATTCGGGGTACTGTGCTGCAATCAAATGGTCAGCCTCTGACCGGTGCAACCCTTCGCGTAACGGGCAAAACCCTGCAAAGTGATCTCCAGGGACAGTTTCAATTGACACTGGAAGCGGGTCGTTATACGTTTCGACTTTCTCACGTAGGTTTTCAGCCCCTGCAACAAGCGGTTGTAATTCAGAGGGTTAATTCGCAAACACTGGTATTTACCTTGGCGGAATCGGTTGAAAACCTGGATGAAATTTCCATTCGTGAAGGAGCCGACCGCTCGCTCAAACCACTGCCCAGCGTTCAGGGCACGTATCTGCTTTCCGGACGAAAATCCGAAACGATTCAGATGAATCAGATGGATGGCAACGTAGCGGAAAAAACGGTTCGTCAGATTTTTGCCAAAATCCCCGGAGCTTTTGCCTATGACATGGATGGTAGCGGGAATCAGGTCAACGTAGCCACCCGAGGGCTTGATCCACACCGGGGCTGGGAGTACAACATTCGCACCAACGGCGTCCTTACCAATTCGGATCTGTACGGCTACCCGGCAAGCCATTTTTCTGTACCGATGGAGGCCGTCGAACGCATTGAACTCGTACGCGGCAATGCTTCCCTACAATACGGGGCCCAGTTTGGCGGTATGCTTAATTACGTACTGAAAGGACCGGATTCCAGTCGCGGATTCAGTTACGAAACCATTAATACGGCGGGAGCTTTCGGCCTGCAAAGTACCTTTCACCGCGTGAGTGGGAAACTGGGTAAATTCACGTACAATGCGTATTTCCACCGCCGTACCTCCGATGGCTATCGTAAAAATGGCCGCTCGGTAGCAGAAGGCGAATTTGTCAGTCTGGGGTACGCTTTTCGCCCGAATGTAACCCTGAAGGCGGAGCTGGGTCGTTCGTACTACCGCTACCAGATTCCCGGTCCGCTAACGGATGCCCAATTTGCTCAGGACCCGCGGCAGTCTACGCGTTCACGGAATTATTTTAGTCCAGATATTTACCTGCCCTCTCTGCGATTCGACTGGCAGATTTCGCCGCGTACCACCTTCCAGGCCACAGCTTCTGCCGTATTAGGCTGGCGAAATAGTGTCACGTTCGAAGGCTTCGCCAACCAGCTCGATACCATCAACCGAGCTACCGGCCAGTACAAAAACCGGCAGGTAGATCGAGATAAATTTAAGAGCTACACGCTGGAAGCCCGCCTCTTGCATCGGTACCAGATCGGATCCGTCGGTTCTGTACTTACCGGAGGAATTCAGCTCATTAACAATGATTTGCACCGCCGACAACTAGGGAAGGGAACCACGGGTACGGACTACGACCTTACGCTGGTGGGCGATTATGGCCGGGATATTCATTACAAAACTAAAAACGTAGCCTTCTTTGCCGAAAATCTCTTTCAGTTGACGCCCCGGTTGAGCCTTACGCCGGGTGTACGTGTAGAATTGGGAGAAACGCGACTGTCGGGCCGACTGGCCTATGCTGAAGCTTCGGCTTTACCTCCCCGCCTCGATCACCGTTTCCCGCTGTTTAGTCTAAATGGACAGTATAATCTGGGTAAAGATCTGGATGTATATGCGGGCTGGTCACAGGCGTATCGTCCGGCTATTTTTAAGGACATTATTCCGAATTCAATTCTGGAACGAGCCAATCCCAATACCAAAGACGCCCATGGCTTCAATTCCGAACTCGGCATTCGGGGTACCCGGCTCCGGGGTCGACTGACCTTTGACGTTACGCTGTTTGAATTATTGTACCGCAACCGCCTCGGTAGTCAGGTCATTACCGAAGGTTCACAGAGTTTTGTTTACAAGACCAACATTGGTGACAGCCGTACGCGGGGCGTGGAAGCTTACGCCGAATTCGCCTTCGTAGAACGTGCCCGCAGTCGCTTTTCCGTCTTTACATCAACTTCGTACATGGATGGTCAGTACATCGCAGGACAGGTTTCTGATGGTATCAATCGCTCCATTCAGGGTAATGCGATTGAATCCGTCCCTAAATGGATCAGTCGGAATGGGCTACAGGCCAGTTACTATGGACTCTCAACGACCCTGCAATTCAGCTACGTAGATAAAAGCTTTTCCGATCCGCTCAACACCGTTACCCCAACGGCCAACGGAGCCCGGGGTGTAGTGCCAGCGTATGGATTATGGGACTGGCACGCCAGCTATCGCCTCGGTCGCGGCTTTACTCTGCGTGGGGGCGTCAGCAACCTTACCAATCGTAGCTATTTTACCAAACGTCCAACCATGTATCCAGGTCCTGGCGTCTGGCCGTCAGATGGCCGGAGCTGGCAGCTTAGCATAGGATTAAAAATTTAGGGAAGGTTCTTTTGCCAGCGTATTTTTAGCAGCAATCCTTTTTCTTTTGTGCCACAGATTCGCCAGAAAAGCAGATCTGTGGCTTTTTTCATGCCATTTTAAAAGCAGTACAGCCATGATTGAAAAAGAAATCGGTCAGCAACGCGTTCATTTTTTACACGTTACTCCGGAATTAGATGGAGGTCGTTATGCCGTCAAATCCATCGCAGGGGATACGCTGTGGGTAGAGGTAGACTTACTGGTTGACGGCTTTGATCTCCCAACGGGTGAATTACTGTATCGCCACGAAAGTGAAGCGGACTGGACCCGCGTCCCTCTTTCTTCGTTGGGAAATGACCGGTACGGAGCCGAATTATTGGCATTTAAGCAAGGTGCCTATACCTATACTTTCGAAGCCTGGGTAAACCATCCGCTAACCTGGCAACGAACAATCACGCAAAAAGCCCGCGATTTTCAGCCCGTCGCTACAGACTTGCAGGTGGGTGCCGGGTATTTGCAGGCCATGGCTGCTACCGCTCCGGAAGCCGAACGAGCATCGCTTGAACAAACGGCTCACTGGCTCCAGCAACCCGAAGCCTATCACGAAGCCATTACGTTCGCTTTAAGTGAACAAATGATCGGCTGGATTCACCAATATCCCCTACGAAAAAATATCAGTCGTTACGAAAAGGAACTGCCTTTGTACGTAGATCGAGAGAAAGCGGCTTTTTCGGCCTGGTATTCTTTGTTTCCGCGTTCGACGTCCACGGATCCGCAAAAGGCGGGCACCTTTCGTACTACGATGAATCGCTTGCCTCGACTGGCTGATTTAGGGTTCGACGTCCTACATCTCCCACCCGTGCATCCCATCGGACATCACCATCGCAAGGGCAAGAACAACGCACCCGTAGCACAGTCCAGCGATCCCGGCGTTCCATACGCCATTGGAAACGACTCAGGCGGTCACCTGAGCGTGGCTCCGGAACTAGGTAATCTACAGGACTTTAAAGCATTGATTGCGGAAGCTCAGCGACTGGGTCTGGAAGTGGCGATGGACTTAGTAGTACAGTGTTCGCCCGATCATCCCTGGGTACAGGAGCATCCCCAATGGTTTGTCCAGCTTCCCGATGGGCGTTTTCAATACGCCGAAAATCCTCCGCATAAGTACCAGGATAGCTATGCCCTGAATTTTGAAACCGACGACTGGCCTGCCCTTTGGGAAGCATTCCGGACGATCGTCTGTACCTGGGCTGAATGGGGTATTCGGATCATACGCGTGGATCAGCCCCACGGAAAGCCCTTTGCCTTCTGGCAGTGGCTCATACGGGAAACCAAGCAGCTCTACCCGGATTTACTTTTTCTGGCTGAGGCCTTTACTGCTCCTAAACCGCTTCAGTACCTTTCTCAATTGGGCTTTAGTCAGAGCTACACGTACTTCATCTGGCGAAATAGCAAGGCTGAACTGACGGATTACCTGCACGAGCTCACGCAAAGTGATCAGCAATACTATCTGCGGCCCAATTTCTGGCCCAATACGCATGATGTGAATCCGTTCATCCTGCAAACGGGTCTGGAGCCATTGTACCTGACACGGTATTTCCTGGCGGCTACGCTGTCATCAAATTATGGACTTTTTGGCCCCAGTTTTGAGTATATGAACCACGAAGCGTATCCGGGCAGAGAGGAGTACCTTAATTCTGAAAAATATGAAATTAAGCACTGGGACTGGTCGCGTGAGAATAAACTGACCCTTTTCATACGGATGCTCAATCGCATCCGCCGGGAAAACTCAGCGTTACAACGCACCAACAACCTAACGTTTGTTCACCTGCCGAACGAGGCCCTACTCGGGTATCTGAAAACGCACGCTAACGGGAATCGAATTTTATGCATTGTAAATCTTGATCCACATCAACGGCAGAGTTCGGGTATTCAGATTGCCCCACACCTTTTTGGAAAACAGGATCACCAGCCCTTCATTGTCCATGATCTGCTAACTGATAATCGCTGGCAATGGCAGGGGGAATGGAATTACGTAGAACTTGACCCCGGCATTCTACCCATGCATTTGTTTCGAATCGAAGATTATTAAGCAAGCAGTTCGAAAGAACGCCAAGTATCCTGGTTTGTCAAACCTTCAACCCAAAGCTTTGTCAGGGTAATTAACTTTAGAAAGCATATCCAAAATTAATGCTAAGAATCAGTAAACCGTGCGGGGCCTTTTCTTGAAAAAGTGCAACTTTGAAACTATAAAACCGGCAGCTTCAGAAAAAGTAGAAGAAAAATTATTCAAAAAAAATCAAAAAAAATTTAGTGCCATAAACTACTAATAGTCAGTGTTTTACATTTTTTATTTAAGACAAATAAAAATTTTTTTCGTTGGAGGAGGTTACATTTTGCCTTCCCGATTGATATAGGTGTGAATTCGGGACATAAATATAAAAAAAATGAAAAATTTCGCACGCCTTTCAGCTTACGCTTTACTGTTCTCAGCTAGCATCTTTTCTTTAACTTCTTGCAACAAAGAAGACGAAATTAAACCTCAGCAAACGAAAGTCGTGCAAGAATCAGAGAGAGATTCAAGCATTCCTCCTCTGCCATTGATTCGCCGCTAATTGATAGGAAATTCTATCATTGAACATATATGGGTCTCACCTAACCCTTAAGACATAGTACTGCATAAGTATCCAAATATCCGCTCTAGCAGTACTGCATTAGCCAAAGATAACTACCTTCGGAACGCACCGCCAGGCTTCCGAAGGTTTTGGCATTTTTAGGGCTTTATTGTTACTTTGTTAGTGTAACACGCGGGTTGTCTTATGTTTTGTTTTTGCAAAGGCAAAATAGTTAGTTGGATAGGAGTTTGGCTGCTGATATTCGCATCCCTGGATATTTCGGCTCAACATAAGTCTGTCTCTGCTGAACCCGCCATTCGAGACTTACAAACCCAGGGAGAAGTGGCTTATCAGAGCGGCAAACACGCTCAGGCCATGTTGTATTTTAAGAAAGCCATTACCCTTTGTCTCCGCTATAATAATCTTCCCCGTTACGCTGACCTTTTGATTGAATCCAGCACGATTCCTTACGGTCAGGGAAATTTACCACAAGCGATCCGACAGTGTGAAAAAGCCCTTCAGGTTCTGAAAAAAGCTCCCGTCGACTCCATTCGCTTCAAGGCCTATTCTAACTTAAGTTTTTACCATAGTCAGGTGTTTCAAATGGAACAGATGCAACAGTATCTGGAAAGGGCGGAGCAAATGCTTGAAGACAATCCTCGCCTGACTACTCTGACCCCTGGATATGTAGCTGCTTATTACAATCAGAAAGGCGTATATTATAATGACACCGGCGACTTTGTTCAGGCTACAACCAACCTCGAAAAAGCCCTTGCCGTAGCTAAAGAATATCATTTATCAGGCCACCTTTCTGCGGTTACCAATAATTTAAGTACGCAATACGAAAACTTAGGGAACACGCATAAGGCCATTACGCTGGTTAAGCAGGCTCTGTCGTTCGAACGAACGCCTTACCAACAAATCGTTTACACGCTCAATTTAGGTCGCTATTATCTTAGCCTTAACAAGCCTAAGGAAGCTTTTCAATACCTGAAGCAGGCCCAGCAAATTGATGATACTTATGGACGGGAAAATCCGGATTATTTTAAGGAATCAAAAATTACGCTATATCAAAACTGGGGGTCATACTACGCGGCTACTCAGCAGGTGACCAGGGCCGTTCAGTCGTATGACAAGGCGATCATGCTGGCTCATGCTCACTGGGGCGATAAACATCCTTCGCTTTCCATAGCCTATCGTGACAAGGCTCAATTGCTGGAAAACCAGGGCGATCTGAATGGGGCTCTGGCCAACTATCGCCACGCCATTAATGCTGTGTCTTTAGGTTCTCCCGTAACGGAATTACATGATTTACCTGCGATTCAGGAAGGCGTTTTATCCGAACGCGAGCTGATGTATGCCTTGCTAGGCCAGGCCTCTGTGATGGGAAAATTCTCGAATCGCGATTCCTTTCTGCAACCTGCTTTCGAAACCTACAAATTAGCGTTGCACCTGGCCGAGCGGATTCGTCTTAATTACGATGTATCGGATGCGAAGCTACTGTTCGGACAGCAAATTTCCGTAGTTAATGAGCAGGCTCTTCGCATTGCCTATGCACTCTACCAAAAAACACAACAGTACCACTACCTGAAAACGGCATTTACACTTACCGAAAGTACGCGGGCTTCCACCCTTTCGGATGCCCGCCGGGAACAAACGCTGAAGAAAGCCTGGGTACCTCAGGAATTATTAACGAAGGAGGATGGACTCAAAAAAGAACTAACCAGTACCAAGTTACACCTGCAGCAACCCCGTTCGCGTAAACAACATGATAGCCTTAAGCTGATTCTGGTAGAGCAGGAACTAGCGTTGGATAAATTCCGACAACAACTGTTGCAGCGTATTCCTTCGCGTCATCGCCAGTCGGTAGAAAGTATGTCGGTGGATACCGTTCGTGAAAAATTACTGGATAATCATACGGCCCTGCTTTCGTACGTTTTAACAGAACAGGATTTGTTTGTTTTCGTTATCACCCAGTTCCGCGTCAAATGGATCCGTATGCCTTTCGGTAAGTCGCAGAAAGCCACACTGGCAGCGTTACAGCAGTCGCTTTACGATAACCCAGGACTTTCGCCGTACAAAGGCCACTCCGCAGCCCAGGCGGGGTACCGGCAGCTATTTCTACCCTTGAAACCGTACCTTCAGGATATTAAACGGCTGATTATCATTCGGGATAAAGAACTGAATTACCTGCCTTTCGAAACTCTGGAAACGACCGCTTCAGGTCGGGATTTTCTTTTGCGTTCGTATTCGATTCGCTATGCCTATGGAGCTTCACTGACTCAGGTACACGCTTCAACTCCCTGGACGGGTGGTCCTAATGGCATACTCGCCATGGCTCCATTTTCAGAAACTTCGTCGCAGAAAAATTCCTTTCGGGATACTTCCCTATTGCCCCTACCTGCTTCTCGCGAAGAGATACGATCGGTAGGAGGCTTACAATACGCCAATCGCCAGGCTACTAAACAGGAATTTCTGGATCATTACGCTTCTTCACAAATCATTCACCTGGCCACCCACGCCCGAACGGATGACAGAGAGGCCGAGCGTTCATTCATCGCCTTTTATCCGGATTCAGCGGATTACAAATTGTACACGGACGAGCTTTACAATCTTTCCTTCAATCATACGCAAATGGTTGTATTAAGTGCCTGCGAGACGGGTCGAGGCCGTTTGCACCGAGGCGAAGGACTAATGAGTCTGGCCCGTGGCTTTCTGTATGGGGGTTGTCCGAGCGTTGTGACTACGCTTTGGAATGCTCATGATCAGACGGCGGCTTACCTTTCCGAACGCATGTATTTCCATTTACGAAAAGGTGTACCCATCGATCAGGCATTACAATTGGCCAAACTGGATTTTTTTTCTTCGGATATGGCCGCTCTTTACGATCACCCGTACTACTGGGCAAACCTGGTCCTGATCGGCGATGCCTCGGTACTTTACGAGTCCAAATGGGCGACGATCAATCGTATTTCAGCGGGCTTTTTCTTACTCAGCAGTATTTTTCTGGGACTTTTCCTAGCCCGTTACTGGCAACGGCACCGTTAACTCACCCTCCTGTATATACTACACAAATAAAAGCCCTTCCTCGGGACAGGGGAAGGGCTCTCTGGGTTGGATGTAGAGTACTTTAAATGCTAGAAATCGTATGGCTGACTTTTACGGTTAAGACTACGCTTCATCTTTGCCGAACCACTTGGCGATACGAATCTGCCAGCTGATTTTCTGTTTATCGAGCCAGGTGATGTCGTAGCTAAAATCCGGATTTTCCGTAATTTCCTGATAAATGGTTTCAGCTTCTTTAGGTTGATTCGCCTGCAGGTACGCCACCGTCAGATACCACTTAGAGGCATCTTTGAAATACGGACGGACCTCACAGTCAATTACTTGCTGCAGCCTTGGAATGGCTTGTGAGGGCTGTTGCGTCATGACAAACGAACGCCCTGCATAGAAATTCTCAAAACAAATCCGGCTGGGCTGTTCCGAGATGCTCGCGTCACCACCCCGTAAGGTCTGGCTAAGCGTATCCTGTACTTGAATGGGACTCAACGTGATGTACGAAGTGAACGCAATCGTCACCGCAGCCGCGGTTCCTGCCGACCACTTCCACCAGGGAACCTGCTGAGGCTCACGGTGTAAGGGAATAACAGGCGTCTCCTTGGCGGGCTCTGCTTCTGCATCCTTCCACTCTTGTACTTTTTCCGCATGAATTTCTCCGACCATCTCGGCCAGCAGAAAATCATCGATAACTGAATCGGCCTGTTGCATAAATTCAACTTCGCGGGCAAATTCAGGATTACTAATCATCTCCTTTTCGAACGCTGCTCGTTCGGTCGAAGATAGAGCATCATGGAGATATGCATCGATCCATTCCATTTGCTCCTGGCCTGATTTAGGTCTCATAGCGAAAGAGGGCTTTGAGTTTTTGTAAACACTTGTACTTTTCATTAATAGCGACTCGCTCGTTATCAAATCCCATCTTCTGAGCAATTTCTCTCATAGAAAGCCCGTCCCGGCGATAGGCCGTCAGGATAGTCTGACACCTTTCACCAAGTAGATTGAATAACTGTATGTAGCGTTCCTGTTCTTCCCGTTCTTCCATGATTCGTTGAGCAGAAGCTTCCCAGGAATCGTAACCTCCTCCTGTAGCTTCCATCTCTTGGACGTAATCACGCATGAATCCTCGCTGCTTGAGCGTGTTTCGCCACCGGTTTTTGGCCAGTACGAATAAAAACGCCTCGATCGTTGTTCCCTCCTGCAACTGAAAGCTGCCATTACGCACAGCTTGAACAAAGTTGAGAACGGTAGTCTGAACCAAATCGTCGGCGTCGTGGGCGTCTCCCCCATTCTGCAAAACGAAGTAGCGAACCGGACTAATGTGATGATCATATACGTCCCGAATAGCTTCATTCAATTCGCGACGATCTTTCGAACGGAGCCGAGCAATCAACTTTTCCTGGCTCTGAGTTCCTATCAATACCTTGAAATTTTGCATATATCAATCGAAAGGCCGAAATGTAACCTCATCTTTCAAAAAAAAAATTTGTGGCTTTTATAATACATTGATAATCAGAATATTATAAACTATGAATTTTTTGAGATTTTTCATCAGGTTTTCTTAATTTTTTGTCAATTTCTTCGCAGTTCTCTTCAGAACAACCACAAAAAAAGGCCATTCCCGAAGGAATAGCCCCAATAAAAAAAATATTATTTGCCCTATCCCAGGCGTTGCCGAATAGCTTCGTATAGCAAAATTCCGTTCGCTACGGAGACGTTTAATGAAGCAACCCGGCCACTCATGGGAATGCTCACCAGCTCGTCGGCCGTGCGTAATAAGTTCTCGGAAATACCATCTTCTTCAGACCCCATAATGACAGCCGTCGGGACCGTCAGATCGACTTCATACAGCGTCTTCGAAACTTTCTCCGTACAGGCTACCACCTGTATACCGGAATTCTGCAAAAAACGGACCGTCTCTAACAGATCATTTTCCCGACATACGGGCAAAAAGTTCAGAGCACCCGATGAGGTCTTCATGGCGTCTGAATTGATCTGGGCACCTCCTTTGGCGGGAATGACAATGGCCTGTACACCAGCACACTCAGCGGTTCGGGCAATCGCCCCGAAATTTCGAACGTCGGTTACCCGGTCCAGAATTAGAATCAAAGGCGTCTGGCCTTGTTCGAATACGTTCGCTACGACGTTCTCCAGTTTGGCGTAGTTAATCGCCGAAACGAAAGCAATCACGCCCTGGTGATTTTTCCGCGTAATTTGATCCAGCTTTTGTTTAGGAACTTTCTGCGTGGGTATATTACGCAACCGAGCAAATTCGAGTACCTCAATATTCCCCAGCTCACGCTGAATCAGTAATTTATCAATTTCTTTTCCGGCCCGTATGGCTTCCAGTACGGGTTGAATACCAAAGACAAACTCCGATTTCGACTCCGGGCGTGGCTGCCTGGGTCTACTATAAAATGGCTTTTTTTCGCCGGGCTCACTGCCCTCTACTCGATTTCCCCGTTTCTCCATGCTTCGACAGCGGGATACCAGATAGGTTGAAATTCTACGAATCGTGATAATTCGTAGTGATCTTCCACAAACTGGTTATTCCGTTTATTGAACGTAAAATTTATTTCTGAAAATTGTGAATTGCGTTTGGTGTAGACCCATACTTCGCGGTCTTTGCTGCGATTGACGCGGGTGGGCGGCCCCATGATAATGTATACCATGCCCCGGTCGGTTTTCCAGCCTTCCTTGTAACTGGTAAAGAGATCATTCGCCCGCTCGACACGTCGGTAGAACGAAGAAATGGTCCGCTTCGCCGTTTGCTGATTTCCGTTGGACATCGACAACCAGTAGCGATCCAGGGACCGTTTAGCTTCGCCGCCATTGCGTAAATCATTGATTTCCTGATTCGTACTCATATACACCAGCGGCCGGGCCAGTTGCTGAGGATACGTATAGCGGGGAAAACGGTCTGGGACGCCCATCAGGCCAATGCCAAAAGATTCCGTCGTATCGCGAACAAAATAGTGCAGTCCTTCGTGCTGAATCGTAAAGGGTCGGCGTGTGGTCACTTGAGCTGACGAATCTACGTACAGTTGTTTGGGTTGAGGCCGTAACGTCGCCATCGGCGGTAATGCCGCATCGAATTCGAAACCGTAGTGGAAAAAGCGGAACGTAGTATCGGGCCGTTGCAAAGCCATCAGTTGAACCGTATCGCCCTGACGAGCAAAGTTTTCAAACAACGGAACTTTTCCCGCCCCATCAAAAACGGCATAATAGTCGCCTACTTTTCCGGATTGAAAACGAACGAACGTATCGTGAGTCGTCATACCACCTTTAGCATCGGTAATTTCTGACATGACCACCCCCGTATAAATTTGTCTGTCGGGCTTGGGTACGTCGAACCAAACCGTAAAGACCGGACCGCCGGACGTTGTCTTACGAATGAAGTTTTCGCCTTCGCTGAGTTTTAACAGTTGGGTAGATACCAATTGCTGACGACTGCCGTAATCCGGCAACATCCAGTACCGGATGCGAAACTCCTGAGCGAAATCAGCCGAGGACAGGTTTCGATCGGGCTGTACCCGAACATAGGTCCGGATTTGCGAACCATTATCCAGAAAACGGCTTCGTACCGAAAACAAGAATGCATCGGTCGAACGATTAGTCGGGCTTGCAGCAGGAGTGGCTGTACGTTTGGCTGTATTGACTTTAGACGAGGTACAACCAGCCAACAGACCTAGGGAAACTCCTAAATAAATCAGGTATTTCATGGATTCATGGACGAATGATACAAAGATGCGTTTTTTTCTTCGGAACAACCGGCAAAACGCCAAGTGCGTCGGTTACGAATAACGAAAAAGATAGCGATTCTCACCTGTGTACATCCATAAATTTTCTGGTTTTGCCGGGAAGGTGGTATTTTTGCTCCTTCGATGCTCGTTACCATCGAAACAGGAGCCGTGGCTTGGTCCGCATTCCTCCACCCCGTTCTTCATACGATCATGTACAAAACCACCGAAATAGCCTCTTCCGAACTGGTTTCTGATAACCCGGTTCACCAACGTTTGTTGTTTCCTTACATGGAAGCAGCCCGAATCGTGCACGGGAATGTACTGGAAATTGGTTGCGGTACCGGACGGGGCGTGGGCGTACTGGCTCCTTCAGTCACACACTATACGGGCGTTGACAAAAACGAACCATTAATGACTAAACTGAGTCAGGAATACCCTGATTTCAAGTTCATTGACATGTTTCTGCCGCCACTCAAAGACCTGCCTGACAATCATTTTGACTTCATCGTCACGTTTCAGGTTATTGAGCACATTGAAAACGATGACTTTTTTATTCGGGAAGCCCACCGCGTTTTGAAGCCCGGCGGAAAATTGCTGCTGACGACCGTCAACAGGAAATACTCCCTGACCCGGAACCCCTGGCACGTGCGGGAATACCTGGCCTCGGAACTCAAAAACCTGATCCTAAAATACTTTCCGACGATCGATACGCAGGGTGTACACGGCAACCAGAAAGTGTGGGAGTACTACGAGCAGAATAAAAAATCGGTGGAGAAGATTACGCGGTTTGATATTTTCAATCTCCAGTATCGCCTGCCCCGCCGCTTGTTGCAGGTGCCTTACGACGTAGCCAACCGTCTGAGTCGTAATCTGATTCAGAAGTCAGCCACCGGACTGGTTTCCGACATTACGTACAAGGATTATTTCCTCACCAACGACGCCGAGAATTGTTTCGACTTTTTTTACGTTGCAACGAAGTGAGTTCTGAGTTTGATGTTTAGGGTTTTGAGTTTAATGTTTGATTACCACAATCGAATTCTTAACCACAGGGCAATCAGTTTCATCAGGCTGATTACTCTGTGGTTACTACATTATGAGCCCTGGTCAGTGGTGACTCCTTCCATCCAACTCAAAACACGAAACACCTAAACACGAAACGCTTCATGCACTTATATATCCACGTTCCTTTTTGCCGGCAGGCGTGTTATTACTGCGACTTTCATTTCAGTACTTCCCTGCAAGGGCGTACGGAGATGGTAGATGCTATTTGCCGGGAAATCGAACTGCGGAAAACGTACCTGCCAGATTCATCGCTGGATACCATTTATTTCGGCGGCGGTACGCCTTCACTGTTGGAAGAAGCGGATTTTCAGCACATTTTCCAGACCATTCATCAGCATTTTCGGGTACATCCAGGAGCAGAAATTACGCTGGAAGCGAATCCAGACGATCTTTCGCGGGAGAAATTACAGTTGTTTCACCGCATGGGAATCAATCGGCTGAGCATTGGCATTCAGTCTTTCCATACGCCCCATTTACAACATCTCCACCGAATTCACTCGGCGGAGGATGCCCGTACCTGCGTGCGGATGGCCCAGGAAGTGGGCTTTGAAAATATTACGATTGATCTCATCTACGCCATTCCTTCTTCTGAAACCGATCCGCATGCCATCTGGCGAAAGGACCTGGCGGAAGCGATGGCTCTAGGGGTACCGCACATCTCAGCCTACTGCCTGACCATTGAGCCCCAAACGGTTTTTGGTAAATGGCTGAAAAGTAAACGGATTGCTCCCATTGATGATGAATTTGCCGCCGAGCAATTCCAAATCCTGCGGGATACCTTACGGGAGTACGGGTATGAACAGTACGAAATCTCCAACTTTGCCCGGCCCGGACGGCATAGTCAGCACAACAGCAGCTATTGGCTTCAGCACCCGTATCTGGGCGTGGGGCCTTCGGCTCACAGTTACGACGGACTTCGCACGCGTCAGTACAATCGCTCAAACAATCCGCAGTACGTAACGGCCCTTCAGCAAGGCCTGATTCCGGCCGAAATCGAGAACCTGACCGAACAGGATCTGGTGAATGAATACGTTTTAACCAGCCTGCGTACGCACTGGGGAACGGACGTCGAACGTATTCGTCAGCTTTCAGAAACCGGCTTGAGCGTGATTGAAGCTGCCCTTCCCGCACTCCAGCAGAACGGCTGGATTCGTCGGGAAGGTTCGATGCTATTTTTGACGGAAACGGGCAAATTATTCGCGGATCGCGTGGCCGAGGAGCTTTTCTGGGTGGAGGCTTAAGGGGCTTTTTTATGATCCCTTACTCGAAAACCGTCATTGCACTACTATTTTTGTTTCAACCCCTTGGTTGCTTTCGAAGAGAAGTACCAGTACAACCACGGGTTTGATCCACTAGCTATTGACGTATGCCCGCCTCGAAAAGCCCTGATACCTATCGTTCCTGGCCTCAACAAGTCCTTCGATTTTTCGGCAAAATACTGTTCTATTTTATTGTCCTTTCGATTGGCGGCACGCTGGTCTTTCGTTTCGTTCCCATTCCCATTACCTGGACGATGCTTGACCGAAAGATTACCAACGGAGGAAAATTATATTACGACTGGACTTCTTACGACGAAATTTCTCCGGAAATGGCTCTGGCCGTCGTCGCTTCAGAAGACCAGCGATTTCCGCAGCACTTTGGCTTCGACTTCGAAATGATGGGCAGTGCGTTCAAAAATAACCTGAAAGGCCGCCGCATCAAAGGAGCCAGTACCATTAGTCAGCAGGTGGCTAAAAACGTGTTTTTGTGGCAGGGCCGTAGTTATTTCCGCAAAATGCTCGAAGCCTGGTTTACGCTGCTTATTGAAGTGATCTGGGGTAAACAGCGAATTCTGGAAGTGTACCTCAACGTAGCCGAAACCGGCCCCATGACCTTTGGCGTCGAAGCCGCCGCTCAACGATACTACGGTAAACCGGCGGCCCGACTCACGCGGACCGAAGCGGCCCGCATTGCCGCCGTATTACCCAGCCCCAATCGTTTTCTCATTGCCCGGCCGTCGAGTTACGTGCAACGACGTACCAACAGTATTTCCCGGCAAATGCGGGCACTGGGCGGTAAATCTTACCTGATCTTCTAAACCGTTTGCAGAAAACCTGCTTCCACCAGCTGGGCGTATACCCGATGAATAGGCAGGCCCATTACGGTGAAATACGATCCTTCGATGCGATCGATGCCAACCATGCCGATGAAATCCTGTACGCCGTAGGCCCCGGCTTTGTCGAAAGGACGGCAGGCTTCCAGGTAGTAGTCGATCTCCCATTCGGTCAGTTCGCGAAAGTGAACGCGGGCAGTATCGGCAAAGCTCCAGGTTTGCTCGGCACTCATCAGGCATACCCCCGTGGTTACTTCGTGCGTCTGGCCGGAAAGCAGGCGTAACATTCGCCGGGCATCGGCCTCATCTATAGGTTTATTTAATATTTTTTCGTTGATTCGGACTACGGTATCCGCCGTCAACACCAGATTATTCTCCAGAAGGGAACGAAAGGCTTCTGCCTTTTTCAGAGCCAGAAAAACGGGTACGTCCTGGCTGGGCATATCCTCCGGAAAATCTTCTTCAGTGGGCAACACCTGTACCTGAAATGAAAACCCCGCATCCCGTAAGATTTGCTGACGACGCGGTGAATTAGACCCTAAAATCAATGGTTTGGAAAGAGAAAGCATCCTGTGTGTTTTTCTTTTAGCCGTATGATACCTGCTAACATTGGCCAGCCGTACGCTAAACAACTTATTGGATAGAACCGTTGTACTACGGTTCAGAACTAAGCTTGGTTATGATTGATATTGCAAAAGTACCGGTTCAGCTCCGACTGGGCACTAAAGACGATACAAAGGTTTTAACAAAACTCGCCAGTGAGACCATGCGGGAAGCCTTTGGTGAACAGAACGAGTCCAAACACATTGACGCCTATATCAGTCAGGCCTTTCACAAACTCAGCGTACAGGCTGAACTGGCTGATACCAAACATAACACCTTCTGGCTGGCATTTCAGGGCGAAGAACTGGTAGGGTACTGTAAACTTAACCGCAAATCCGAAAAGCCCCGGAACCTGAAAGGATACAAGGCCGTAGAATTACAGCGAATCTACGTGTATGATCAGTACAAAGGACAGGGCATTGGCAAGCAGCTACTCGACGCCTGTCTGGAACAAGCTCGTCAGGAAAAATACCAGGCCGTGTTTTTAGGCGTTTGGGAAAAGAATGAATCGGCCATTCATTTCTACGAACACATGGGTTTTGAAAAGATGGGATGGCACTACTTTCTGTTTGGCTTCGACCGCCAGCGAGACTATTGGATGGTAAAACATTTATAACCCTTGATCACTACGTTACGCATCGGATTGCTGGCTCTGTTTCTACTCGGAACTGTGGCTATTCCCTTTGCGTGCCGGGCTCAGAAACCCGTTCCTTCGGCGGCGGATTCGGCCAAAATCCTCACTCCCATTCAGCGGGACAGCATCCGGTTTACGAGACTTCGGAACTCCATGAAAAAGCGGAACTGGACGGGCAGTATCTACGATTTCCTGTTTAAGTACCCCTACAACACCAACGCCCAAAGTCAGGCCGTTTCTAAAATTGAGGACAACCCCTTCAAGCCCTATGCGGGAAAAACGATTCGTAACGTTGACATCAAGCAACTGGATGTATTCGGTCCTACCGTGTATGATACAGCCCGCGTAGCTACGCACTGGGTGGAGCGGCTGGGCAACCGACTGCACCACGATACCCGCGTTAACACCATTCATAAATCGCTGCTATTCTTCAAGTCTGGCGATCAGGTACAGCCCGACGTCCTGAAAGATAATGAACGGATTCTGCGGCAAACGCCGATTTTCCACGATGCCCGGATCTTTGTTTTTCCGGTGAAAGGCGAACCGAATCTGGTCGACGTACTCGTCATTACGCAGGATGTCTGGTCGCTGTTACCCGACGGTGGCGTAGGTGGGCCTACGAATTTTAACCTGGGTTTTGAACAGAAAAATGTACAGGGACGGGCTCATGCCTGGAAAACCTGGGTTTCATACAACGGCGAAGCCCCCTACCAGCCCTTCGAGTTTTACTCCCGCTACACCTTGCCATATATTGGCAGGTCGCTGACGACTACGCAATTCTACGCTGATTACTTTCGGGATCGGAAGCAGTTTGGAGGCCGTATCCAGAAGGATTTCATTCGCCCGGAAATCAAGTATGCGGGAGCCTTCGAAGTATCGTATTACGTTGAAAATAAGTTTGTTTTCATTGATCCCAACTCCGACACAACCGTTAAGTCGCACATCAAATACGCCTATCAGGATGCCTGGTTTGGTCGAGCCATCCGGCTGGGCTTCAAAGACAAGAAGCTCGACCAGCGGTCGCGTCTGATTGTGGCTTTACGAACCAGTGGCTATGGGTATACCAACCGGGATAATTTACCCGAAGGAGCCAAAAACCTCTTTCCGGGCTCACGGCAGTATCTGGGCAGCATTGGTTATTCCAACCGAAATTACCAGCGGGATGTGTTGATTTACGCCTTTGGACGCACCGAGGACGTTCCGGTAGGATTTCTGGCCTCGCTAACCTGGGGTAAGGAAAAATCGGATCTGGGATTACGTACCTATTCGGCCTTACGCCTGGCTCATGGCACCTACCTCAAGAACAAAAAAGCGGGCTACCTGTATATGCTGGGTTCGCTGGGCGGTTATCTGGAAGATGGCGAGATTCAGCAGGGCACCTTTAATCTGGAGGGCAATTACTTTAGTCCGCTAATGTCGGTCAAACGATCGCAGTTCCGGCATTTTATCACGGTTCGCTATACCGCAGGCATTAACCGCTTCCAGTATGAATATTTGACGCTCAACAATCAGGAAGGCCTTCGGGGCATTCGTAGTAACTTTTTAAGGGGTGATAAACGGCTGGTCATTAACCTGCAAAGTGTGTTTTTTTCCCCTTTTCAGATCTTTGGTTTCCGTACGGCCATGTTCCTGCAGGCGGATTTGGGCTTTCTTTCCTTCTCCAATAAGAATTTGTTCGCCAATACGTACCAGGGTTATGGCATCGGCTTTCGCTTCCGAAACGAAAACCTGAACTTCAACACCTTCCAGATTCGCATGGGTTATTACCCCAACATTCCCGGCAACCGCTCCCCGATCCGCCTGGAGGGCAGTGGCGAGTCAGTTCTACGCATGCCTGATTTCCGGATTGAAGCACCGGACCGTACGGATTTGTTCCGTACGTCCCGGCAATAGTTATTTAACGTTAGTATCTACAGTTTTTACCGTATATCCCTGCTCTCTAAGCAAAGCCAGTACGCCTTTCGGTCCACCCAGGTGGGCGGCTCCGACAGCGATGAAACTAGGTTTTTCGTGAATGGACTTCGTAATGACAGGAATCCAGTTGCTGTTTCGCTGCCAGAGCAAATCCTGTAGCTGATCTTTGAAATCAGGATCTTTTTCGCTGGCTTCGTACAGAGCTTCGATGTCCTGCTTGCGGTACAGCTCCAGCATGGCATTAAATTCTTCCTGCGAATGTCCGTACTCCCGAACGTATTTAACCAGTTGTTCAGCTCCCTTTTTAGGCCCGGGTTTGTCAATAACCGCGAATTGATCGGCCGCTTTTTCCAGGCCTAAAACGGGTTTTTTATCCGTGGTTGCTTTCTGCATGAAGACTATTTCTGGCGACCCGGGCGTACAGCCCAGCATTTTCGGATAGATCATGCTCATCAGTACAAAGGGCTTCATCTGCTTCATGCTTTCCAGATTCGTTTTCAGGGAATCTTTGAAAAACTGATTGAGGTAGTCGTAATCCGCTTCTGAAACCAGGTCTTTCAACGTTTGGCCTTTTAGGTACATGCTACTCATCATCGATGAGAGTTCCTTCGGATCATCCATGTCGATTTCGAGGTACAGTTGTTCGGTCCCCTTGAGTTTTTCCAGGGCTACCGGACTGATCTGTAAATCTTTCTGACACAGCAAGTGAAAGGTTCCGTAGAGGTACGAGGGTTTCGTCAGGCCCTTCCCGGATACCTCATAGAGTAATGAAGGCGTGGTTTTCTGACTGAACGCGTGGGAAGAAAGCAGCAGGAGCAGGCCCGCTCCGAGTTGTTTCAGGTACTTCATGGTGGGATGTTTAGGCGGTACTACTTCGAGCAGTTTAGCAGGAAAGATACGCCAGAAACGTTGCTCTCCTGCTAAACTCAAAATCATATTATTGCAAAGGCCAGCCAATCCGATCCAGGATAAAAGCGTACTGAAAAGCCACTTCCTTGAGGTAATCAAAGCGTCCGGTAGCCCCGCCGTGACCCGAACCCATATTGATTTTCAGTAGCGTCAGGTTCTGGTCCGTTTTGAGGGTACGCAGCTTGGCGACCCATTTGGCGGGTTCGTGAAAACCTACCTGGGAATCGTTCAATCCGCCCGTAGCCAGAATATTCGGGTAAGCCTGAGCTTTCAGGTTATCGTAAGGCGAATACTGCCGGATGTAGTCATAATCCGCCTTGACGGTTGGGTTGCCCCACTGCTCGTATTCCTGCGTCGTCAGCGGCAGACTGGTATCCAGCATGGTATTGATGACGTCCACAAACGGTACTTCGGCAATCACCACGCGGAACAGCTCGGGCCGCAGGTTCACGACGGCACCCATCAGAAGTCCTCCGGCACTACCACCCTGAATGACGAAACGGTCGGAAGCCGTATACTTTTCCCGAATCAGGTACTCGGCACAGGCGATGAAATCCGTGAAGGAATTCATCTTTTTCTGGAGTTTCCCATCTTCGTACCACTGCTCGCCCAGATCACTACCCCCGCGAATCTGAGCAATGGCATACACGAATCCCCGATCGACCAGACTGAATACATCGGAATCGAAGTACGCATCCGAAGAATACCCGTACGAGCCATAGCCGGTCATCAACACCGGATTTTTACCGTCCAGCTCCAGTCCTTTTTTGTGGACGACGGCCATCGGCACCTTCACGCCATCGGGAGCCGTGGCCCAGAGGCGTTTCACTTCGTAGGCCTCGGCATCAAAACCACCGGGGACTTCTTTCTCCTTGAGTTTCGTCGTAGCTCCGTTGGTCATGTCGTACTCGAACGTACTCATGGGCCGGTTGAGCGAAGTATACCCGTAGCGAATTTTGGTTGATTTGAAGTCGGGCAGGCCCATCGAAAAGGCCGAATACACGGGCTCCGGAAACTGGATGGATTTCGTTGCACCGGAAGTTAACTCCCGGATTCGCATTTCCAGCAAGCCTTCGTTACGTACTTCAATCACCAGGTAATTTTCGTACACATCCGTATCCTCAATTTTCACTTTCGGATCGTGCGGTACGATTTCCTTCCAGTTTTTCCGATCCGTATAGTCCTTGCGGGGCAGTTCGTAAATTTTCTGATTGAGATTCTGCTTGTCCTTGTACGTCAGATAAAAGTGCTGCGGATGGACATCGACCCCGTACATCACGTCTTTCTGACGCGGCATGAATACTTCAAACTTGCCTTCGGGCTGACTGGTCGGCAGTAGTTGTACCTCCGAAGTCGTATAACTGCCCGAGGAAAGGATGATAAATTCCTTCGATTTCGAACGACCGACACCCAACGTAAAAAGGGCATCTTTCTCTTCGTACAATAGCACATCCTTGGTTTTGGAACCCAGCGTGTGCCGATACAGCCGATAGGGCCGCAGAGCTTCGTCGTACCTGAGGTAATAGATGGTTTTGTTGTCCGTACCCCAGACGAAACCACTGATGTCTTCGATTTCGTCCGGCATGATCTGGCCCGTGCGGAGGTCTTTAATTTTGAGCGTAAACTCGGCGTAAGAGCCCGTGGTATTACTTTGGAAAGCCAGCAGGTTCTGGTCTTCGCTCATCTGGATTCCCGCCAGAATAAAGGCTTCGTGCCCTTCAGCCAGTACATTGCCGTCGAGCGTCACCTCTTCCGCAGCCGACAGACTGCCTTTTTTCCGGCAATTGATGGCGTACTGTTTGCCCGTTTCGGTGCGGGAGTAGTAATAGTATCCGTTGATGAATACGGGAACCGACTGATCATCTTCCTTGATCCGGCTCCGCATTTCCTTGTATAATTTTTCCTGAAAAGGCTTGGTGGGTGCCATCACCGTATCGGCGTAGGCATTTTCTGCTTTCAGGTACTGAATCACTTCTGGATTTTTCTTGTCCTTTAACCAGAAAAAATCATCAACCCGCTGGTACCCGTGTTCAGTAAACGATTGGGGTTTCTTGGGGGCGATGGGTGGTTTAGGATAAGCGTCTTGATTAGCCACGGGATTTAATTCTTTAGTGGATGAAGAGGTACAGGAAAAAAGAGCTGCACCCAAACTTAAAGACAGAGCAACGCAGAAAAGTTTCATGGGGGTAAGGTTTGACGAGGAGCACTACGAATCAGTACGTTGAAAAGGTACGTAGATTTTCCACTTCTGATAATTCCTTACCCTATTTATACAAAAAGGAGCCCTTTCACGGGGCTCCTTTTTAATGGGTATTACTCGAATCTAATGCTATTTCACTATCACTAGTTTCCCCTGCATCAGCGTGTGGTGACCGGGATACGTACAAACGTAGGTATACGTACCGGGCTGCGTGGGAGCCGTAAAGTACAGGCTTTCGGAGCTTTCCGGTTGCAACAGATTCGTGTGGAAAAGCACCTTGGGCGAGTTGGGTACGTACTGCATGTCGGGACCTTTCAGGCCTAAACCGATGGCCTTCTGCCCTACTTCGTCTACCGAACCCGGAGCGACGATAACGCAGTTGTGCGTCATGTCGTCGTTGTTGTTGAAGACGAGTTTCACCTTCGAACCCGCTTTTACCTGTAATTCCGTGACGTCAAATTTCAGTCCGGGTTTCGTACCAATCGTCAGTACCTGATCGGGTGCGGCCCAGTCAGCGGGCATTTCCGTCACGCGTTTTTTCGAATTAGTAGTCGCTTTTCCGGTCGAAGCCGTTTTGCCCGTACTGGCCTGCATGGCCCCGTGCTCGTGATTCATTGGAGCAGCCGTAGCTTTAAAAGGCGTAAACTGCGAGGCAGCTACCTGATCACCCGGAGCAACCGCATTCAGCGTATAGTAACCTACCGGGTGCAGAACCGATTCCTGATCAGCCGATTTCACGCCTTCGGGCTTGATTTCGTAAATGTAATGCTTGCGGAAACTACCGTCCAGTACCAGTCGGGCCTTGCGACCGTCCGCCGATACGACAATGCCTTTAATCCCACTTTCTTCGGTATTAATGATCGGACTGCCGTACTGATGGTGGTACTTGTAGGTAAAGCTGGCCACCTTGTAGTTGGCCGGATTAGCGGCCGTTTCCTTATCTACGGGTTTCGTAAATACAATCTCGAACCCATCGGGTTTGGAGTGAATCTCCTGCATTTCGAAGGGCGTTTTTCCCGACCATACCAGTCGCTGAATGGCGTACGGAGCCTTTCCGGTAGAAGACCAGCCCCGGCTCGTCATTCCGCCTACCAGCGAACCATCCAGTCCCCATTCCAGTCGCAACAGACCCGAAGCCCAGCCTTCCCGGAAGGGGAAACAGGCCCCCTGGTACTCTCCATTTACTTTTTCGAGTTGCATCCGCATCACTTTCGAGTGCCCCTGGTCACCCACGAAATACTGACCTTTGAAATGCGGTCCCAAATAGCCGTTCACGTCTTCAACCATACCTGCGGTCGAAATACCCATCAATACGTGTGGAAACCAGCAGGCCGGATACTGATAATGCGGGATTTTCTCGCCCGCCGTTGCTACTGGCTCGCCCGTATCAGGAAGCTGGTCTTTGGTGAGTTTCAACGGAGAAGCCGGATCAGAGGTCCATTTCAAACTCTCGCCGTGACCGTTGAAACTGCCTTTTTTCAATTGCGAAACTTTTCCCGAAGCGACCCAGTCGCCCTGGTTTTCTGAATAAAACAGATCGCCGGAAGAGTTGATCAGGTAACTCGAAGGTGAGCGAAGACCCGCCGAAATCGGCTCAATTTTACCCTCGGGTGAAATCTTGACCAGCCAGCCCCGCCACTTGGTCAGACTGGCTCCGTACCCCACCCAGCCTACGTTCAGGGTTACGAGCATATTACCGTCCGCATCAAACACGGGGCCGTAGCTATACTCGTGGTAGTTACCTACAATGGGCAACGACGTTACGGCTTCGTAAACGTCGGCCCGGCCATCCCCGTCTTCGTCCGTAATTTTCGTGAGTTCGCCGCGGTTCGAGGTATAGAAGGAGCCGTTGCGATAGGTCAGTCCCAGGGGTTCGTGCAACCCCTGAGCGAAGCGTTTGTAGTACGGTTGCGTTCCGTCTTTCTGGTACGGGTTTTCGATCATCCAGATTTCGCCCCGTCGGGTGGCTACGGCCATACGTCCGTCGGGCAGAATGGTCATACCTCCTACTTCCAGAATGGCATCTTCGGGCAGGGGCAACGTACGTAACTGATAGAAATCGTTTTCAGTTAAGGGTTTTTGGGCAAACGAAGCGTTTACCGCAAGTAACGAAGCTATGGCTAGGGAGCAGAATATCTTTTTCATAGGAATGCGTAAGCGATTACTAATGATCCTTTTGTCGGGGTCCGATGTCTTACCAAATCAATTCGTATTGCACGGATGGACTGCCGGACACGCGTAATTCCTGCCCGCCGTTGTTGGGCACTACCTGAGCTTTCGCTCCCGTTTGAACGTAGTAGTTACCATCAATCAGGTACAGGCCTTTGCTAAGAGCGGTAATCGTTTTTCCCTTCGCCAGTCGGTACGCCAGATTCGATCCATCCTTGAGCGAAACGGTGCGGCTCAAGCCCCGTCCATTTTCGTAAGGACGAATGAAATCCGTAAATTCTCCACCCGCCAGTTGGTACCGGAAGGTGGGATGGCCCACTTCGTCGAGTTTATAGCCTTTGTACACCAGCCCCGCCGTTGAATCGGGCGTGGTACTGCCCGCCATTCCCAGCGGACTTGTTCCCCACAGAGCCAGTACGGGTGATCCCAGCGGACTAGCCGTCTGGGCTTCACCGCGTTCGTGCCAGGCGTCGCTCATGTTGATAAACGCACCCCGCCAGCTCATCAGTACCGTGGCCTGATCGAGATCATAGCTGTAGTGTACACCTGAGGGATCGCCTAAATGCAATACGCGAAGTTTCTTGTGCCCATCGCCTTCATTGTAACCCGGCATGTACACAAACGAACGCACCTGCTCGACCTGATCGCGGGGGTGTACCGTAATGACGGGCACGGGGTCCGTATCGGGTACGGAGCCAAAGCCGTGTAATTCCTGCAAATGAGACCCTTTCCGCTGTACATACAATCCGAGTACTTTGGGGAGCCAGGATTTATTTTTGGCGTGGAGTAAGGTAAACTTATGTTCCCCGGCAGTCAGCGGTACATCGATAGTACGGGGCTTATCGAAGGACAATTCGCCATCGAACACCGTCCGGCCATCAATGATGAGTTGCCCCAGTTCCATCCATTGCAGAATAAACTGGTAATTATCCGCTTCGGGAGCCTGAATCGTTCCGTTGAATACAATCAGAAAATCGGATCTTCCGTCGGCCAGTACGCTGCTGAGTTTTTCGGCAGTACCCGTCCGTACGGGTTTCGCTTTCATCGTATCCAGCTTGGGAATGGTATTGAATTTACCCGTATAGAATGTATACTCAACCGGACCCACCGTGACGGGGGCCTTGTCGAGTAATTCCATCGTAATATTTCGCAACGCTACCGGACCATGATCGCCCTGGAAGGCCAGCGGTCCACGAGCTTTTTCATCCGTAAACAAAGCGGCCCGCGTGGGTCCGAATACTTCCAGATTCTGGTGAACAATCGTACCATTCAGTACTACTTTCACAAACCGGGCATTCGCGATTTTCTTGCCGGAGCCATCAAACTTCGGTGCCTCGAACTCTATTTCCAGGTGTTGCCACAGGCCGGGAGCTTTGGCGGCATTCATGCGGGGCGGGTGACCTTCGTAGCCGTTGGGCTTGCGGTTTTCATCCCAGCGTTCGTAAATACCCCCGCAGTCCGAAGCTTTCGGGTGTTGCACACCCCAGCTATCGTACAGCTGAACTTCGTAACGACCCATCAGGTACACGCCTGAGTTGGAACCCTGTGGTAACATGAAATCCAGACTCAGTTTCAGATCGCCGTGTTCGGTATTCGTCACCAGATAATCGGACTGACTGCTTCCCTTACCCGGCGTTCCCAGCAGTACGCCCGTTCCCTTTTGTCCTTTCAGAGCCGCTTCTTTGGGTGACCCCGTTACGCCTCCGACAATACTCCAGGTTTTGGTAGGGTTTTTAAAGGCTGATACGTCCGTCAGCGGTAAGGGGGTCTGAGCAGAAAGAGCCGTCCAGCAGCCCATACTCAAGCCCAGCATCCACCGCCACTTGGTCTCATTTTTCGGTAAAAAGTTAATTTTCATTGTAACTAGGTTTTTACAAAACGAGTATAATTTCATTTTACGCACGAACACCCCAGGTCATCCGGGGTGTTCGCAACGTTTGAAAACGAATTTATTCTTTACCAGAAGATCGCGTATAGAATAACGACCAACAGCATAATAATTGTAGCTCCAACGGCAAAAGTCGAATTCACTCTGAACATTTTGGAGTCGATCTCCAGGCCTTTGTTACTTGGTTTTTGCAGACCCAGCAGAATCATCACCGCCACGCAAATCAGGAATACAAAGCCCATCGTATCCAGGAACGGAATGGTATACACGCCGTCGGCCCCTTTCACGGCGAAGCCCAGCGGAGCCAGGAATTCCAGGTTTACCAGATTCGGCAGCGAGTACTTAAAGAACAACGAAAGCAGGAACCCGCCCACAATGGCGAATAAGGCTCCGGCTGAGTTCGTTTTCTTCCAGAAAAAGCCCAGAATAAAGGCAGCAAATACCCCCGGAGAAACCAGACCGGTCATCTCCTGAATAAACTGGAAGCCCCCTTTTTTATCGATACCCATGTACGGCGAAACCAGAATGGCGATAACCATAGCGACCCAGATCGTTACGCGACCTACGCCTACCAGTTGCTTTTCACTGGCTTGAGGAGCAATGTACTTTTTGTAAATATCCAACGTAAAGATCGTTGAAATCGAGTTGGCTTTACCGGCCAGCGAGGCTACTACGGCCGCCGTCAGAGCCGCAAAGGAAAGACCTTTTAAACCCGTAGGTAAGAGATTCAGCAGTACGGGGTAGGCGTGATCTTTATTGACTTCACCCGTGGCATCGAGCATTTCCTGCTGGAATAACCCCTTCTGGTACAGCGTATACGCCGCAATACCGGGCAGTACCACGATGATCGGCATCAGTAACTTCAGGAACGCGGCAAACAGGATACCCTCACGAGCCGTTTTCAGGTCGGCTCCCAAAGCCCGTTGGGTAATGTACTGGTTACAACCCCAGTAGTTCAGGTTAACAATCCACATCCCACCAATCAGTACCGTTAAACCGGGCAGTGAAGCGTAATGCGGGTGATCTTTCGGGAAGATCATGTGGAAGTGATCCGCTGATTGCGTCAGCATCAGATCGAAACCCTGCAATAGCCCTTCCGTACCGTTTTCCGTTGATACCAGGTTGATAGCCAGGTAGGTTGTGGCCAAACCACCCATGATGAGGAAGAACACCTGAATTACGTCGGTAAAGCCGATTACTTTCATCCCACCGATGGTGATGATGACGGCGAAAACAGCCAGCCCAATCATACAGGCCGTGAAATTCAGACCCGAGATCGTAGATACCGCTAAAGCACCCAGGAATAAAATCGATGTTAAGTTTACGAGCACGTACAAAAACAGCCAGAAAATGGCCATAATCATGGATACCGTGTTGTTGTACCGTTGCGTCAGAAACTGCGGCATCGTGAAAATCCGGTTCTTCAAATAAATCGGCATGAAGAAAACGGCGACGACAATCAGTGTAGCAGCCGCCATCCACTCGTAGGTGGCGATGGCCAGACCCATGGCGAATCCGTCTCCGGAAGCTCCGATGAACTGCTCGGCTGAGATGTTAGAGGCGATGAGCGAAGAACCGATGGCCCACCAGGTCAGCGACCCTTCGGCCAGGAAGAAATCAGTAGTAGAAATGTTGGCGGATTGCTTCTTTTTGTAGATGTAATAACCATATCCGGCCACAATCAAAAAGTACACCAGAAATACTATATAATCGAGGGCTTCCAGCTGTTTGTTGGGCATTAGTAAAGAGCATTAAGAAGTACAGTAGCATAAAAAATCCTCGAAAATTACTCTTTTCTCGCTGTTTCGCTTTATAGTAATAAGGATTTCGCGGAATAAGTCAATTATCACCGCTATATAACTGTATTTCCCTGCGTTTTGTACTATCATTTTTTTTACGAACCTTGTGAGGTGATAAGGGAACATTACCATTTTTCAAGTCATTCTATCCAACCTTCACCCATGGAATTTATCTCAATCGCCTTCATTGGTCTGCTCGGAGGTGCCGCTGGTTTTGGCGGAGCTGCTCTACTTGGCCGTTTTCGGAATGTTCGGGAAAAAGAAATCCGATCGGAATCGACGGTACTGCTCGAACGAATTGAGAAGGTATTCAAGGTCGTGCTGGCCGAAGGTCATTTCTCCGAAATTCACGACTATACGGACCGGAAAGACCTGTTTATGGGTCTGAAGGCGGGTTCGAAAAAAGCCCTGATTGTTACCAAAGCCAAGGTACTGGTCGGCTACGATTTTAGCAAAGTGCTGATTCGTTGGGAAGATGGCGAACGCCGAATGGTCATTGAATCGCTACCCGAACCGGAGATTCTCAGTATCGACTCCGATTACAACATTTACGACATTGACCAGGGCATGTTTAATCGCTTTAACAAAGAAGAATATACGAAGCTCCTTTCGGATGCCAAGCAGGTGATTCATAATAAAGCCGTCGCTTCGGAATTGCCGCAGGTAGCCCAGCGACAGATTCGGATTTTACTTAATCAACTGGCCGATACGTCGGGTTGGAAAATCGATTACCAGTTGCACGAAGCTCCAGCTTTGTTAACACAAAAGCCGCTCTGAAACAGAACGGCTTTTGTCTTCCCACTTGTTACGCGGAAAACACTGCTCCCAATTTCCGGTACAGAGACCAGCACACCGAAAATCGATTCCTTCCTAACGTAGCCATTGTTACGAGTGAGCACTGTTTTCACTGCAAAAGTCTCACCGAATCCCTGACTATCTCATGAGATCACTCGTGACACGGACTGACTTTTATCATTGAAAGCTATTCGATGGTATTGGCTCGCTGTACGTACTGACGAAGCGTTTCCCGCTGGGCCTGATAGGTTTCAACGCTTTTGTTGAATACTATTTTTTTAGAACCACTTCCGAGGATCGCCCCAATGATGGCTCCGGGGAGTAGACAGGCCGTTCCCAAAAACACCGACTTTGTATTCGCCGTCAGGCTAAGCAGACCTCCTTTTCTATCATCTCCCAACGCCTGGCCCCAAATGATCCCGGTGGCTACTCCTCCTAAAATGCCCAGTACAATCCCCCGGCCCACTTTTCCTTTTCGACGGATGCGTACGAACTCAAGCTGCTCGACGGGCATTCGAATCAACACCTCGGACGACCTGCGTCTTTTTAAATTCAACGTTGAGTCGCCCAGGCTTTGAAAAATGTAAGGGGTGTAGGGCCTGACCTCTGGTGATACGCGGGCATAAAACTGAACGATATACGGAATACGACTCTTCGCCAGTGAATCGGTGTACACCTGAGCCCAGGCCGTACTTCCCCCAAAAAAGAATAGTAATGAAATAATCACTCTCATACGGTAGCGGACGCCTCCTCTCCAGCAAATCGTTCCAGAAATTCAACCAATAGTCGTACGCCATAAGCTGTGCCCGCCCGCTGTGGAGCAAAATCCGTATCGCCATACGCCGTACCGGCAATATCCAGGTGAACCCAGGCGGGATGCTCATTGGTGAATACTTCCAGGAATTTGGCGGCAGCAATGGCCTGTGAATGCGGCAGTCCCGAGAAATTGCGGATGTCCGCTACATCGGATTTCAGGTGATCGGCGTATTCTTCCCACATCGGTAACCGCCAGAGCCGCTCGCCCGTGTGTTCGCCTGCTCGCTTGAGCTTTTTGCCCAGCGAAGTATTTTCGGTAAACATCCCCGCGGCATGATACCCCAGCGTACGAATAATACTGCCCGTTAGCGTAGCCAGATCAATGATCACATCGGGATTATAATTTTTGATGGCGTAGGCCAGACCGTCCGCTAAAATCAGTCGCCCTTCGGCATCGGTATCGGTTACTTCGATGGTCTTTCCGGCGTAGGAAGTAATCACGTCGCCGGGTTTCATGCTTTCGCCATCCACGCTGTTTTCGGTGGTGGGCACAATACCGATCAATCGAACGGGTAGTTTCAGGCGGGCAACGGCTTCCATCGTACCCAACACGGCGGCCGCTCCGCCCATGTCCGATTTCATCAGGTGCATATTTTCGGAGGGTTTGATGGAAATCCCACCCGTATCGAAGGTAACGCCTTTCCCCACCAGAGCAACGGTTTGACTGGCTCCTACCCCTTCATACTCCATGACAATGAATTCCGGTTCATTCCGACTCCCCTGCCCTACGGCCAGCAGAGCCATTAGCCCCAGCGACTGACATTCACCCGCATCGTATACCCGTACTTTAAAACCGTGAGCATCGCCCGAGTGCATGGCCCAGCTCGCCAGGGTTTGGGGCGTTTTAAAATTCGCCGGAGCATTGAGCAAGGGAAATACCCGTAGCTGCGTCTGAGCCAGGATTTCTCCTTTCTGGATAAAATCCGAAAGGTCTTCCGAATGCCGCAATTCAAGGGTTCCCGAGAATAACGGTGTCGGTTTCACTTCGTCCGTTTTATACAGCCCAAAATTGTAACTGGCCAGCCAGATGCCATTCACGACAAATTCGGCCCAGGCAGCTGGCAGGCTACTCAAATCCACGCCTACCGTTTCGGGCAATCTGGCTTTTTGCTTGAATACCAGCAAACGAAAGGCTTTGATCACTTCCGCTGAACCCGGATTTGTACCCAGACCCAACACGTAAATGCGAAGGCCCGTTGTCGTGAAAAAGGTGTGTACCTCTCCCTTTTTACCCGTTACTTCAGCCTGAAGAAGGGCCAGAGGTACCGCAGTTTGTTCGGTCAGTACGGCGAGCGTAGCTTCCAGCGTTTCACTCTGGACGGGAATAATCAGCGTCTGGATAGTCGCTGAAAAGTCAGAAACGGTCTGTATCTTCATAAATCAATTAGCATCGGGCAGAAAATGGGTAGTTACGCAGGTTTGCCTCAGACTTTCTGCCATATCCCGACAAATCTAAGATACTTTATGACATTCGAGGAATTTCAGCGTTCCCTGACGAACGATACGCCGCCCGCTTCACTACATCCGATTCTGGAAGGCCTCTGGTATGACGGAAAAGACGACTGGGAAGCTGCTCACAACATTGCCCAATCCGCCGAAGGCACACCCGCCTACGATCGGCTCCACGCCTATCTGCACCGTAAAGAAGGCGACACCTGGAATGCCAACTACTGGTACCGGCGGGCAGGAGCGGCCACCTATACGGGCAGTCTGCTGAGTGAATGGGAAACGCTGGTACGGCAAGAGCTTCAGCGGGGCTGATTTACTGGCTTACTTTTTTCAATTTTGCGAAGTCCCTTGGTATGCCAACGCGTAACTTTGTCTAAACGGATGAATTTTATCAGCCACTCACGCCGAAAGCAATACGATCGGCCTGGAGTTAAGTGAAGTAACCATGTCTGAAAAGATTGAAGCCTCCAGCTTCGGAGCGTTGCAACAAGCTTTTGAAGGGGAATTATATTATACCAAATCAACGGTACACGAAGCCCAGCGAATCCTGTATTCCACTGACGCCTCGGTATACCGGGAAAAACCGCTGGCCGTCGCCATTCCCAAATCCGTTACAGATTTAAAACATCTGCTGACGTTCGCCCGCAACCATCGAACGACGCTGATTCCGCGTACGGCGGGTACTTCGCTGGCGGGGCAGGTCGTGGGTTCGGGGATTGTGGTGGATTTATCGAAATATTTCACGCAAATTCTGGAAATCAACGCCGAAGAACGCTGGGCCCGCGTACAGCCCGGTGTCATTCGGGATGACCTGAATAAAGCACTGGCTCCGTACGGTCTGATGTTCGGCCCGGAAACGTCTACAGCCAACCGGGCGATGATTGGGGGCATGGTGGGAAATAATTCCTGTGGCTTACACAGTATCGTCTGGGGTAACACCCGTGATCACTTGCTGGCGGCTAAAGTATTACTATCGGATGGATCGGAAGCGGAGTTCAAAGCCTTGTCACCCTGGCGGTATGATTTAAAACGGGAGACTACTGAAACCTCGCTGGAATCGGATATTTACCGGGGTATTCATGACCTCTTATCCAATCCGCAGCATCAGCAAAACATTGCCGAGCGTTTTCCCAAACCTTCGCTCAGCCGTCGCAATACGGGTTACGCTCTGGATGCTTTGCTGAATCAGGAGCCGTTTACAAGTGGGTCTTCTGACTTCAACCTCTGTGCTTTGCTGGCGGGCTCGGAAGGGACGCTGGCATTGGCAACCGAACTGAAGATCAACCTCCTTCCTTTACCTCCCTCGGAAGTAGCGGTGGCCTGCGTACACTGTACGTCCATTCAGGAATCCCTTCAGGCGAACCTGGTAGCCCTCCAACACCGGCCCCTAGCGTCGGAACTGGTGGATAAATACATTCTGGATTTTACCAAAGACAATCCCGAACAGAGCAAAAACCGCTTTTTCATCGAAGGCGATCCCGCGGCCATTCTGATGGTGGAATTCATGGCCGAAACGCCGGAATCGCTTCAGCAGCAAGTCGACCAGTTGGTAAGCGATCTGCAAAACCGGGGACTAGGCTACGCAGTACCTGTCATCTACGGTGAAAAAACCAAACAGGTCTGGGACGTTCGCAAAGGGGGTCTGGGACTGATCCGGAATTTACCCGGGGATACCCAGCCCGTGAATTTGATTGAAGACTGTGCCGTAGCTCCCGAGGAACTTCCCCAGTACATCGCTGAACTCGAAGCTATGTTACGGCGGCATAACATTCACGCCAGCTACTACGCCCACGCCGGAGCGGGGGAGCTGCACGTGGAGCCCATGATCAACCTGAAAACGTCAGAGGGACAGGCCTTGTTCCGGCAAGTACTGGCCGAAACAGTCGAGCTGGTGAAGAAATACCGGGGTTCGCTGTCGGGAGAACACGGGGATGGACGCTTACGAGGCGAGTTTATTCCGCAGATGATGGGCGAAGAAGTATACGATCTTTTCCGCCAGATCAAACGCCTCTTTGATCCGATGGGCGTACTTAACGCGGGAAAAATCGTCGATACGCCGCCCATGAATCAGTTTTTACGGTACGAGGCCGATAAGCCCGTTCGCAAAATCAATACCTATTTCGATTTCAGTGCTCAGGAAAATATTCTACGGCTGACGGAAAAGTGTTCGGGTTCGGGCGATTGCCGGAAAACCGAGCTATCGGGTGGGACGATGTGTCCCAGCTTTATGGCTACCCGCAGCGAACGCGATACGACCCGGGGCCGGGCCAACGTCTTACGGGAATTTCTGACTAATTCAACGAAGAAAAATCCTTTCGATCATCCGGAAATCAAGGATGTGATGGACTTATGCCTGAGTTGCAAGGGCTGTAAATCCGAATGCCCGAGTAGCGTGGACGTTTCCAAGCTGAAAGCCGAGTTTCTCCAGCATTACTACGATGCCCACGGCGTACCTTTCCGCTCGAAAATGGTGGGGAACTTTACGGCTCTCTCGCGTATGGGCAGTCGGATGCCACGCCTGTACAACTGGGCCATGCAAAGCAAATTACCCTCGCTGGCGATTAAGAAAGTCATGGGGTTTGCCCCGGATCGCTCCATGCCGACCATTGCGGCTCAGACCTTGCGACAATGGTTTGCCGAACACGAATTCCGACTCAATACGACGGGCCGGGTGAAGTTCAAGCGTATTCTGTTCTTCTGCGACGAGTTTACCAACTACAATGATGTAGAAGTAGGTAAGAAAGCAATTCTGCTGCTGAGCGGACTGGGGTATAAAATCGAAATTCCCTATCACGTGGAATCCGGACGTACGTACCTCTCGAAGGGGATGGTGAAAGAAGCCCGGAAGATTGCGATTAAAAACGTGACCTTGCTGGCCGAAGTCATCAAGGACGGAGCACCCATCGTAGGATTGGAACCCTCGGCAATTCTTACCCTACGGGATGAGTACCTGGAGCTGGTCCCTACCGAATTGAAAGCTCAGGCTCAGGAAGTAGCCAGTCGGGCGTTTATTTTCGATGAATTTTTATCGCAGGAACTGGATAAGAAAAATATAAAATCCGATCAGTTTACGTACGAAAAACGACTCATCAAGCTGCACGGCCACTGCCACCAGAAAGCCCTGTCGAGCCTGACGCATACCAAGAAGATTCTCTCCTTACCGAGTCAGTACGAGGTTCACCTGATTCCTTCCGGTTGCTGCGGCATGGCGGGCAGCTTTGGCTACGAAGCCAAACATTACGAGGTTTCGATGCAAATTGGAGAACTGGTCCTTTTCCCAACCGTTCGGAATCAACCCGAAGAAGTAACCATTGCCGCTCCCGGAACCAGCTGTCGCCACCAGATTAAGGATGGAACGGGCCGCATTGCCCTTCACCCGGCGGAGATTCTTTGGGAAGCCTTTGTACGCAATGAAATTCAATAAAGGATTCAGGCCCTGAAATGATAAGCCGGACTGAATTCCGAAGCTCTGATTAGCCCCCTGAAAAATTCCCGAAATCAGGATTTTTTAGGGGGCTACTGCTTTCATTCAATGCCGAAAAAGCCTGAACTGGGGGTCTTTCATTGGGGATGTTTCATCCTTTGTCCGGTAAGGCTTCAACCTTCCAAAATTCTTGAAACGTTAAACCATTCAAACTGCCAACGCTTCCAGCCTTAAACTTTTTCAACCATTCCACCCTAAAATACATCTGGCAATGTTTTTTAGCGGATATTTGGCCTGAACTTTCCGGCTCATCCATGACCGAACTACTTATTTTATTTCTCCTGATTTTACTTAACGGTGTTTTTTCAATGGCAGAAATTGCTCTGGTTTCTGCCCGAAAAATACGTCTGAAAAACGACGCCGAACGCGGTGATAAACAAGCCCGCCACGCCCTTCAGCTCGCTGAAGCACCTGACACTTTTCTCTCTACAGTACAAATCGGAATTACGCTGATTGGTATTCTGACGGGTATCTACTCCGGCGAAAAGCTGGAAGGCGATCTATCGCTGTGGCTTCAGCAATTTACGTTTGTGGCCCCGTACGCCAATACTGTTGCCCGGGCCTTACTGCTGCTGATGATCACCTACTTTACCTTGGTCATCGGCGAATTGGTACCCAAACGGATTGGTCTAACCCGGGCGGAAAGCATTTCCAAGACGCTGGCCTTGCCGATGTCGTTGCTCTCCCGTATAACCTATCCGTTCATTTGGTTACTGTCTACTTCCACCAATCTGATCGTCAAAGTACTGGGCATTCGCCGGGGTGATGACAGTATGGTAACCGAGGAAGAAATCAAGGCCATCGTGAATGAAGGGCTGGAGCAGGGTACCATCGATGAAATTGAACAGGAAATTGTAGAAAACGTGTTTAATGTCAGCGATCGTCACATTGTATCGCTGATGACCCACCGTAGCGATTTAGCCTGGATTGATTTGCACGATAACGTCGAGCAGGTGCGAAAGAAGATTGAACTCGAACGACATTCCGTTTACCCCGTTGGGGATAAGTCGCTGGACCGGATGGTAGGCGTTATTACGGTGAAAGATCTGTATCTGGCCACGCCCGACACTCCGCTAAAAACGCTCATTCATAAGCCTTTGTTCTTACCGGAGAATATTTCGGCGTATCAGGTGCTGGATGAATTTCGTAAGTCCAAAGTACACCACGGTTTCATTGTGGATGAGTACGGTGTTCTACAGGGGATGGTAACGGTGAATGATATATTCGAAGCCATCGTCGGTCACATGCCCGATGCCGAAGTCATTGATTTTACGTTTGTGAAACGGGAAGATGGTTCATTTCTGGTGGAAGCCCAGATGCCTTTCATTGATTTTCTCAGTCGCTTAGGTCGACGGGACATTCGTGATTTTCTGGAAGAAGATTTCTCAACGGTAGCGGGCTTTATGCTCCATCACCTCCGCCGCATTCCCGTGGAGGGCGATCACATCAAATGGGATAACCTGACCTTTGAAGTCGTAGACATGGATGGCCAGCGAATTGACAAGATATTAGTTACGGAAGAAGATTCGGAGCGGAAAAATGAAAAGGGCTGAAACATACGTCTCAGCCCTGGGCAACCCTAAAATTTTCTGTTAGTGCGTATGTACATTAGAAGCATTCAAAAAAGCTTCCAGAGAAATGCCTTCACCTTTAAATCCGAAGCAGGGATACGCCGCAATGCCGCCTTCGGCATACAGCCGGGCCTGCAGGTACTTTTTGGTAGGATAATACGTCTCTAGTTCGGCTAGTCGTTCCTGGGAATCTACAATACCAAACCATAGATTTCCATCAAAAAAGAAAGCATTCGCGGGAATATTACTTCCGGGTGAATTAAGTAAGGCAGAACTCATATCTTTAACTGGTTGGATTTATAAAATATGCTCTTATAATAGGATAAGCTTATAGGACTAAGCTTCTATAGTTAAAGGAGTGCAGGTTAATTTCTGATACGAATAACCATAAACCTCTCAGCTTCAACTGAGCATTTTCTATTAACAACCTGTTTTACCCGTTATTTGGTAGATATTTCTGCCTTTTTGGTAAGCGTACGGTTTAATGACTGGGTGTATCCCGAACGGGAGCCGAAGCGTGCACTTCCGCGTAGATTTTCGTTGTGTACTGATCCAGTAATTCCAGAATCCGATCGCGGTTTTCGCTTTGTACGATCAGACCCACATGATATTCTTCCTGCATTCGCCACCCGATTTCAGGAGCTACATACTCACTCAAATCGGGCCACTGCTCACGGGCTAATGAAATGATAATTCCGGAGTACGCAGGCTTTAGTTCGGGCAATTCATAGGGCGTGCCTTCAACCGTAGCCGTTTCAATCCGGGCCCATTCCCGCCACAGGTTAATGCCACTGGCGGCTTCCACCATTTCGGCCAGATGGGCTCCTCCGACTCTGGAAGCTGTTTCGAGAAAGTAAAATTCTCCGTCTTCGTGGCATTGAATGAATTCGGAATGGCTGGCCGAGTATTCCAGGCCAAACGCCGTTAGCAGTTTTTCGTTGAAGGTTCGCAGGGCTCTCTCTTCGGCAGAACCAAAAGGGGTGGTAACGGAGCGGAAGACGCCCCCCCCGTGAGCGACCTCCATCGGTGTACTCAGGTATTGGCTGACCCAGTTGAACAGTACTTTCCCCTGATACGTCAGTGCATCGACGTGGTAGACGTGACCGGGCTTAAACTGTTCGACGAGAAACTCATGTCGTCGGTCGCCCAGGCTATGGATGACCTGCCAGAGTTCATCCTTATTCCAGACTTTCCGAATGCCCGCGGTAGAGGCTTCCCCCCGGGGTTTTACGACGACGGGAAAGGTGACGGAATCCGCAAAGGCATTGACTTCCGCATCGTTGAACAGGGCCGAAAACGTGGGTACCCGCAAGCCCGCTTCGGCGGCTTTCATTCGCATCGCCAGCTTATCCCGAAAGTACCGGGCGACGGTTTGCCCCATACCCGGCAGACGAAACGTTTCCCGGAAAAAAGCTCCTTTTTCAACATCGAAATCATCGAGAGCTACGATCCGGTCAATCTTGCGACTTCGAAGGACATACGCTAGTCCCTTTGCCGTCTCATTCAGATCCAATACTCCCTGATCTGGCGTTTCCACAAAAAATAACTCGTCAATATGGGATCGAAGCCAGGGTTTATGTTCGAGTTTTTTCTCCGTCAACAGGTACACCGTATTTCCGGCTTCCTTGCAGGACTTTAAAAATTCGTTTCCTTTAAAATACGTAGCAATACAGAGAAAGGAGAAAGGCATACGGAATGAGAGATTGAGGTTTTGCTGAAACGCGGCTCCCTGAATATACTGATTTTAGGTAAAAACTGTATCGATTCCCTAAAAAACCCGAACCGGGCTTCCCGGCCCTTGGGCATTTCAGTTACCTTTGCGGTATGGATTCCAGCCCCGGTCAATCAAGTATTTATAGCTTCCAATTTTGGCTTCTATGTGCCAGTAACTTCCTTTTCACCGCCAGCTTTAACATGATGATTCCCGAGTTACCCGGGTATCTTTCTGCACTGGGTGGCCGGGAATACGTGGGCCTGGTCATCAGTTTGTTTACGCTTACGGCCGGGGTTTCAAGACCTTTTTCGGGCAAACTAACCGATACGGTGGGTCGGGTACCGATTATGGCCTTTGGGTCGCTGGTGTGCTTTGTCTGTGGGTTGCTGTACCCCTTCATGAGTAGTGTATATGCCTTCTTACTACTACGGCTTTTTCACGGCTTTTCGACGGGTTTTAAACCTACGGCTACCTCGGCATACGTAGCGGATGTCATGCCCGAGGACCGGCGGGGTGAAGCCCTGAGTATGCTCGGTATTTCGGCCAGCGTTGGTATGTCGGCGGGACCACCGCTGGGGAGCTGGCTGACGGCGGCTTTTTCGATTGATACCATGTTTTACGTTTCGTCGCTGTTTGCCTTTCTGTCGATTGGTATTCTGACGAACCTGAAAGAAACCCTTGAGCGGCGGCAACGCTTTTCGCCGCGACTGCTACTCATCAAGAAAAACGAAATCTTTGAACCTCGCGTACTGGCTCCTGCGGTGGTGATGTTGCTCAGTAGTTACGCGATTGGATTAATTCTTACCATCGGTCCGGATCTATCACTTTCGGTGGGCATTTACAATAAAGGTCTGTTTTTCATGACCTACACCATTTCGTCACTGCTGATTCGGCTGGTAGCGGGGAAAGCCTCCGACCGCTTTGGTCGCGTCAAAGTATTACGGATGTCGATTCTGGTGCAGGTTATCGCGATGTTAGGCTTGGCCTTTGCGGATAATCTGTACATGGTACTGGCCATGGCCTTTCTCTTTGGCGTTCCCTGGGGACTGAACACGCCGGCTCTACAGGCCTGGACCGTCGATTTAGCCAATCCCCTGTACCGAGGTCGAGCCGTAGCCACCACGTATATCGCATTGGAAGTAGGCATTGGTATCGGAGCTTTAACTTCGGGCTGGCTACACAATCATTTACGAAACAGTTATCAGATCAATTTCCTGATTTGCAGCGTGATTACCTCGGGAGCGTTGGTGTACCTTACCTTCCGCAAATCACCCGCCCTGACGATGTAACCGTATGACTTTCACGGAATACCTTACCCAGAAAAAAATAAACGCCCAGGCATTTCAGCAAGCTGAACCTGAGCGTTTTAAAGAATGGGAGCAACTATTTGGACAAGTACATCCCGATAGTTTTACAGCCCAGAAGAAGTTCCTTATCAATCCGATTCGCCGCAAGTATGGCCTTTCGGCGTAGGCGTTATTCTTTCTCGCCCGTATCGGCATAGTCCGGCATTTCCTGATCATTCAGCCGGACCATTTCGGTATTCTTCCGCAGTCGCATGTTGATCAGCTCGACCGTCAGGGAGAAGGCCATCGCTACGTACAAATACGCTTTGTTGACTTCCTGGTGAAAGGATTCGGCCACGAGCATCATTCCGATGGCAATGAGAAAGGACAAAGCCAGGATCTGCAAAGTCGGATTTCGATTGATGAAATCGGCAATAATGCCCGAAAAGGCCAGCATGATGCCCATCGAGATGACTACGGCAATAACCATGATCCAGACATTTTCCACCAGGCCCACGGCTGTCAGGATACTGTCAATTGAGAATACCGCATCGACCAGTACAATTTGAATGATCGTCGCCATCAGACTGGAGTATTTAGCAGCCCCCAGCGAAGACTCCGATGATGCCTGTAACTTGTGATGAATTTCGAGCGTACTTTTCCCCACTAGAAATAATCCTCCACCCAACAAAATCAGGTCTTTCCAGCTGATTCCCACGGGTTCGGTCGTGCCATGTTCATGAATAAAAGGCACTTCAAACAATGGCGTCGTTAGTCGTAGCAGAGAAGTAATACCGAAGAGAAGAATAATCCGAAATACCATCGCCAGTAAGAGACCAATCGTACGAGCCTGCTTTTGCTGAGCCCGTTCAAGTTTGTCGACAATGATGGAGATAAAGATGATATTATCTACCCCAAGTACAATCTCCAGAAACGATAAAGTCAGCAAACTAATCAATACGGCCGGTTCGGCCAGGTTCGGGAATTCCATGATTCAGATGAATGTAATGCAAAGATTGGGGACGAAGTTTCATTAAAAGCTTTATTCCAGCAGCAAGATATGGGACTGTCGGTACAATTTAGGTTTGGAATGGATTTTTCATTCAGGAAATGGATATCAACCTTGGATTTATACATGGCACGCAAATCTCGTTTCTTCTCTCTGGCCCTGGGCGTGGGTCTTGTATGGGCAGCCCGCCAGTTGGTACGCTATAGCCGACGTTTTGACGTTCGCAATAAAGTAGTACTCATTACGGGAGGTTCGCGGGGCCTCGGCCTGGTACTGGCACGTCAATTAGCCACCCAGCAGGCCAAATTAATCTTGGTCGCTCGCGATGCAGACGAACTTCAACAAGCGGAAGAATCGATCGCCGACTTGGGAGCGGAAGTCATCTCCATTGTCTGTGATATGACGAACCCTGCCGAAGTGGAGGATATGATTGAAGAAAGTCTCAATTACTACGGTCGCATCGATGTACTCATCAATAACGCGGGTATTATTCAGATTGGCCCCGTAGATAACATGACGCTTCAGGAATACGACGAAGCCATGGAAACCCATTTCTTCGGTCCACTTCATGCCATTCGAGCCGTATTGCCGCACATGAAGGCCCGTCAGGAAGGGCGTATTGTCAATATCTCATCCATCGGTGGAAAAGTGGCCGTACCGCACCTATTGCCGTATTCGGCCAGTAAGTTTGCCCTGAGTGGACTCTCCAAAGGGTTACGTACGGAACTCCTGCATCAGAATATTCACGTAACGACCGTATATCCGGGTTTGATGCGTACGGGTAGCCCACGACATGCCATCGTGAAAGGAGAACATCAGAAAGAATACGCCTGGTTTAAAATCGCGGATTCACTTCCCTTGTTAACGGTCAGTGCTGAAAATGCCGCCCAGCAGATTATTGAAGCCTTAAAGCAAGGAAGAGCGGAACTAACGGTAAGTGTACCCGCCAAACTGCTGGCGGCTTTGGATCATCTGTTCCCGGAGCTGGCAGCCGACATCTTTGGCATTACCAACCGATTTTTGCCCCAGCCCGTACCTGAAGCGGCCAATCCCCGCAAGCACGGGTACGAAGTGGAGTCAAAGGTTACGCACAATGGCATAACCCAGCCTACCGATGAAGCCGCTGTGAAAAATAACGAGTTTTAGAAACTAGTTTTCAACACATAAAAAAGGAGAAACGGGTCTGCCGTTTCTCCTTTTTTGTATACCTATCGATTCGTTAACCAATTACAACCGGACCATTCTGGTTGATGCTGGAAACGTAAATTTCACTTTCAATTTGTACGCTGGCAAAGGCCCGTTGCATCGCCTCTCCCACTTTTTTAGCCGTATCCCGATCTTTGCTCAAGGCAAACATGGATGGACCTGCTCCAGAGATACTACAACCCAGAGCCCCCGCTTCAATCGCCGCGTGTTTCACCTCATCAAAACCTGGAATCAGGATGGAACGTACCGGTTCGATGATTACATCAACCAGACTGCGGGAAATCAGGCCGTAATCGCCCTTCATCAGTCCGGCTACCAGCCCCGCTACGTTACCCATCTGGGTGATGGTATTTTTCAGCGACGTTTCTTTGCGGAGAATATTGCGGGCGTCTCTGGTATTCACCTCGATTTGTGGATGGACGATGGTCGCAAATAACTCGGCGGGGGTATCAATCTTCACCACGTCGAGTTTAGGTTCGTAGCTGCGAATGGCAATAAAACCACCCAGCAAACTCGGAGCCACGTTATCGGCGTGGGGCGTACCGCTGGCAAACCGCTCGCCTTCCATGGCGAAAGGCAATAAATCAATCTGATCCATGGGTCGACCCATGAGTTCATTCAGAGCGAATACACCCGCTACGGAACTCGCAGCCGAAGAGCCCAGACCGCTACCCAGGGGCATTTTTTTCCGTAACTCGATACTAATCCCTTGGTTGGCATTGAGATGCTTGAGGTACGCCAGCATCGAAATACAGGCCGTATTTTTTTCCGGATCGAGTGACAACCGTCCCTGATCGCCTTCAATTTTTACGATTTCCAGGCCGGGCGTAACTTTTTTGCGGAGAATAATCTCATCGCCGGGGTTATCGACGGCAAAACCGAAAATGTCAAATCCGCAGGCCACGTTGGCTACGGTCGCCGGAGCGAAGACTTTGATGGATTCCATGAAGTAATTGAGCAAAACGGCCTTTTCAACGCGAGCCGTCCCAAAGATAGAGGGTGAGAAACTTCAAACAAAGGTATGGGGAAGGTTTGGGGGAGTTTGATAGGGTTTGAGAAAGTTTGAGGTTTGATACGGTTTAAGGTTTGAAAAAAGTTTAAGGCCGTTTAAGTGTGTTTAAGGTTTGAATCAATTCATCGTAGTACTAGCCTCAACCTCTAGACCTTTTAAACCTACTCAAACCACATTCAAACTACTTTAAGCTTTAAACCCTTTTCAAACCTTAAACCGTATCAAACCTTAAACTCTTTTCAAACTTCAAACCCTATCAAACCGGAATCACATCCACGCCTACTTTAAACGTCTGTTTTCCCGTACTGAAAACGATTCCCCTTAGCGGAGAGACGTCCCCGAAATCGCGACCCCAGGCGGTGGTGATGTGTTTTTCCTGCGGTACCAAGTCATTGGTAGGATCAAAATCGCACCAGCCTACACCCGGAGCGTATACCGAAACCCAGGCGTGCGTGGCATCCGAACCCTGTAGTTTGGTTTTGCCCGGCGGGGGCTGCGTTTCCAGATAACCGCTAATGTACCGGGCCGCAAAACCCAGACTGCGAAAACAGGCAATGGCCAGATGGGAAAAATCCTGACAGACCCCCTTCCGCTCTTTCAGCACGGTTTTGAGCGGCGTATGAATCGTCGTAAAGCCAGAGACGTATTTGAACTCCGTGTAAATTTTATGACAGAGCTGCCGGGCACTCTGGTAAAAGGACTGATTTTCAGAAAAACAATCGGCCCCAAAGTTGCGAATTTCTTCATCCCACTGCACAAACGAACTCGGAATCATGTATTCCAGCAACTGCGTTTTCAATGCATGATTCGTGCGTAACTGCTCCTTCACCTCCCGATTGGTCATGAATAAATCGGTAATGATCGACGAGCGGGTTTCGATCATACTCGTCGCCAGCACGGTCAGCTGCGTATGCGGCTGATGGATGGAAAAGTGGTGCAGGGTATTACCAAAGTAATCCGTCCGCTGACTAATCTCATCGGGCATCGGCGTAATCTGCAAAGCGAAATTTGTACAATTCTGACGCGGTGAAATCTTTGGCATCAGGCAGGCAATGCCGTGATAGTTATTCACATTACCCGTATACGTATACTGCGTTTGATGAACCAGTTTATAATTCATTTTCAAGGTCCATTATCGTTTCCGTAATCGAATGCTGCGTAGCCGTATGGTTAAAGTACAGATTGGCCGTAAAATCCGATACCGACAAAATCAATCCGTATACTTCCGCTAGCAGTTGATCCAGTTTTTCGTAGGGCATGGCATCGCCACTCACGGTACTCAGCTCGGCTACATCGATGAGTTGAATTTGCGTGGAAGCTCGCAATACAGCTTTCTGAGCATCATTCAACCGCTCGGAAGCGTGGGGCAACTGAGCAATGGTCTGTTCGAGGGTCTGTAACAGGTACGCTAGTGAGGAAGGCACCTGTTTATCCAGCAGAACCATATCCAGCATGTATTCCATCTCGTAATTGGACTTGTAGGCCGAACGGTAATTGACCAGAGCAAAGTGGTTCATCAACGTGGCTTCAATGAGTTCGTGCTCAATAAACCGTTCGGTTCGGGCACTGAAGATGGAACGCATGATCACAATCTTGGACAAAATGCGTTCAATCAGTTTGCCCGTTTCAAACAGTAAAAACCCGTTGTTTCGCGGTAACGATTCACTCACAATTCCATAGAATGTGAACAGGCTGTATTGCAGCGTATTCAGGGTATTCTGAATGTCGTTCGGATTCTGTTTGGGCTGAATCTGCTTGAGTTTCTGAGCAATATTTTCGATCACGTCGATGGTACGCCAGGTTACCTGATTCCAGCGTTCGCGTACGACAATCATGGCTTTCAGGAACGAGTCAATCGTGGAAGCGATCGTACCGCGTTTAGCCTCGTTGGCAATACTGTCCGTAATAATCGCAAACGGATGCTTGTATGATTCTGCGTTTTCGTTCGAAAAACCGGGCTCAATTCGAATCAGCCGGGATACGGTTTTGAGCAGGATTTCAATGTGCTCAGTCTTGGTCGTCGTCCCGAAATTCCGCTGCAGATTCAGGGAATTAAGCGTAATGATCAGAAACGTGGTTGCCGCCATGGTTCGCTCCCCGTAGCGAGCCGCCCAAAACAGATTTTCGGCACTACGACTGGGCAGGGACGTCTGGGATTTCTGGAATAACTGCCGGGGCAGCCGAATACGATCCGGAATGATTTCCGTTTCATCCGACACAATCCAGGTATCCTTGGCGATTCCGCCGTACTGATTGGAAAAGGTGAATTTATCTTTCACCGGTGAACTTCGCGTCAACCCGCCCTGCATCACCTGATACCCCGCCGGAGTGGCCGTCAGAAAGGCCCGAATGGCCGCGTACCGGGGTTCAATTCGGTCATTGACGAAAGCAGGTGTCGTTGAGAAACTGATCTCTTCCTGAGCTACGTATTCGCTCGGGTGTTGGAGGATCTGGGTTCGTAATTCCTGTAACTGATCGAACGTAAGCTGTCGTCCGTACACGGAACGGAATACCTGTTTGCGATTGGCTTTTTTAATGATGAGGCGGTGTAGATTCTCCAGCACATACTGCCGCTCTTTGGTCTGCCCACACCACCAGGTTGCTACGGACGGTAACAGCAGTTCTTCCTTCAAAAAGTACCGACTGACCGAGGGTAAAAAGGAGTTGAGAGCCGTATTCTCCAGAATACTACTTCCCGGCGGGTTAATCACCATCACATTACCATTCCGGATGACCTGTAGTAAACCGGCTACGCCCAGTTTAGAGCCGCCACGTAGTTCCAGGGGATCGCACCATTCATCGTCCACCCGGCGAATGATGATGTCCACCCGCTGCAAGCCCTCAATGGATTTCACCCAGACGTAGCCATTCTTGACGGTAAGGTCATTGCCTTGTACCAACGTAAAACCCAGGTACGAAGCCAGATACGCCTGCTCGAAGTACGTCTCGTTATTAGGGCCCGCCGTGAGATACACCACATTGAGCTGATCCGTTTTTTCCCGGAACACCCGAAAGATGGCCTGCTGAATGTGCGTAAAAAAGGGTGAAAGTCGACTAACGTACTGTCTTTCGGCTAGCTCAGGCATGACCTTGCTAATGATCTGCCGGTTTTCCAGGGCGTAACCCGAACCCGAAGGAGCCTGCGTACGGTTGTCGAGTACCCACATTCGACCGTCCGGACCACGGGCCATATCGGCGGCGTACATCACCAGCTGGTGTTCGGTGGGCAGTTTTACATCCTGACAGGGACGGAAAAAACCCGTATTCTCAAACACCAGCTCGGCGGGTAGAATCCCATCTTTCACCAGCTTGCGTTCGCCGTACATATCCCGGAAGATTAAATCCAGCAGGATGGCCCGTTGCTGCAATCCCTTCGAGATGGATTCCCATTCGGACTTCTGAATCAAAAAGGGAATGGGATCCAGTTTCCAGGGACTATTCATTCCTTTGGGATCTTCGTATACATTATACGTTACCCCGTTTTCCCGAATTTTATTCTTGATCTCCTGTAAGCGGTTCTTGAGCTCCAGGTTTCCAATTTTCTCCAACGACTGAAATAATTTCTCCCAGTGCGGCTTAATACTACCGTCGGCATTCAATATTTCATCGTAAGAACTCAGCTGCGTTCGGTATGAATCCAGCAAGGAGTGAATCGTATCTGCTACCATAATGTACACGGGCTTCTGGCCTTACTAACTGTCGATTCCAGCCCTCACCTCTGCCTTATGCCCGGCCAAAGGTACGAGTTTCCAACTACATGGTTCTGTTTCGAAACCTAGGATAAAACCAGATGTCGAAATTTTATTCTACACTCATACCATTTATTGATATATAATTTTGATTTACAAGAATATACAGGCATTTACCACTAAATCACTAGTTTGATCTGTACGTACCTACCCTTCATTCATCAATAGAATTATACCAGGGATTTTGTAAATACTTTGGATGAATGGGCCAACTAAGCCGTATCGGTTTTGATTTTGCTTACCTTTGTCGCGAATGACATCGCACGTATTTCCTGCTTCCCCCATCGTAACCCTTACTCCACCCTGAAGTAAGGCACTCCCCTTTTCTATACCCTTCCTGGATCACTCATGCCGTCGAAGCTGCTTTGCTTCGTCCGGTTTACTATTCATTTCCCATGACTACCCGATTAAACCTGTTCGACTTATCGCAAAAAGTCGACTACAAAACGGAATTGCTTTCGGGCCTTACCGTAGCCCTGGCCCTGATTCCCGAAGCCATTGCCTTTGCCCTCATTGCGGGCCTTTCACCCCTCACGGGCCTCTACGCGGCCTTTACCATGGGTTTCGTTACGTCGATTTTTGGGGGCCGCCCCGGTATGATCTCGGGAGCTACCGGAGCCGTAGCCGTGGTGATTGTCAGTCTGGCGAAATCGCACGGGGTTGAATACATTTTTGCTACCGTCGTGCTGGCCGGAGTTATTCAGATGGCGGCGGGGCTATTACGGCTGGGTAAGTTCATTCGGCTGGTACCGCACCCGGTCATGTTCGGGTTTGTGAACGGGCTGGCGATTGTGATTTTTCTCGCTCAGCTGGATCAGTTTAAAATAAGCGATGCCAGCGGCACCCTACGGTGGATGCAGGGACCAGCCTTGTGGCTCATGCTGGGACTGGTAGTACTGACCATGCTTATCATGTGGGGACTACCCAAACTTACGAAAGCGATTCCCGCCTCACTCACGGCGATTGTAGTCGTGTCGGCGGCCGTTATTGGCTTACAGATCGATACCAAAACCGTAGGCGATATTGCTTCGGTACAGGGAAGTTTGCCGCCCTTTCATATTCCGGCGGTACCTTTTTCGCTGGAAACGCTGCAACTTATTCTACCCTACTCGTTCATTGTGGCGGGTGTAGGGTTGATTGAAAGCCTGCTAACGCTTAATCTGATTGATGAAATTACCGAAACCAAAGGTCGTAGCAACAAGGAATGTATGGCTCAGGGACTTGCCAATATTGTCACCGGATTATTCTCGGGCATGGGCGGCTGTGCGATGATTGGTCAAAGTCTGATCAATATTTCTTCGGGAGCCCGGGCCCGACTATCGGGAATTGTTGCATCCGTGATGCTGCTGGTATTCATCATGTTCGGAGCCAGTTTGATTGAGCAACTACCGATGGCGGCCTTAACCGGTGTACTGATCATGGTTTGTATCGGAACCTTTGAATGGGCCAGTTTCAAAACCATCGGCAAAATGCCCACTTCCGACGTATTCGTTATCGTAGTGGTAACGCTGGTGACGGTTTTCCTGCACAATCTGGCGTTGGCCGTTGGCGTAGGCGTTGTGATTTCGGCCCTGGTGTTTGCCTGGGAAAACGCCAAACGCATTCGGGCCCGGAAGTACGTGGATGAGCAGGGAACGAAGCACTACGAGATTTTCGGTCCACTGTTTTTTGGTTCGATTCACGCCTTTAATGAAAAGTTCGACGTCAGCTCCGATCCGCAGGAAGTGGTGATTGATTTTGCGGAGAGTCGCGTAGCGGATATGTCAGCCATTGAGGCCCTGAATACGCTGACGCGTCGCTACCGGGTGGCGGGTAAAACGGTACATCTACGCCATTTGAGTCCCGATTGCCGAAAGCTTCTACAACAGGCGGAATCGATGATTGAAGTGAATATTCTGGAAGATCCGACGTATCGGGTGGCTTCGGATTTAGAGTAGAATTAATGGTTGATAGTTATTAGTTGGTGGTATGTTTCCGCTTTCGTGCTAGCGAATGAAAATGACTTGGTAGATTCCATAAAAAAGCGGGCTGATTAGAAATCAGCCCGCTTTTTTATGTTTCACTTTTTCTTAGGAAAGGTAACTGCCGATGGAAACGATGTCGGCGAATACACCGGTGGCGGTTACTTCCGCACCGGCTCCAGGACCTTTGATGACCAGCGGTCGATCGTGGTAACGCTTGGTTGTGAAAGAGATGATGTTATCGGCTCCTTCCAGCGAATACAGCGGATGCTGGGGTCCTACGGATTTCAGTCCAAGTTTGATTTTTCCGCCTTCCAGCGTCGCGATAAACCGGAGCTTCTCGCCTTTGGCATCGGCGTCATCGACCCATTTTTCGAAAACGGGATTACAGTTTTCCAGTTCAGCGAAGAAGTCGTCCACGGAGGGAGCCAGTCGGCAGCTTTCGGGCAACAGCGGCGTAATTTCAATGTCTTCGAAATCCGCCTGCATTCCGATTTCCCGGGCCAGAATCAGGATTTTCCGGGCGACATCCTGACCACTCAAATCATCGCGGGGATCGGGTTCGGTATAGCCTTTGGCTTTCGCTTCGCGAACCACTTCGGCAAAGCGTAAGCCCGGACGGAAATTATTGAAGATATAACTCAGCGTACCCGAGAATACGCCTTCGATTTTCAGGAATCGGTCACCCGAAGCAATGAGTCCCTGCAAGGTGTTAATGACGGGCAAGCCCGCTCCCACGTTGGTTTCATACAGGAATTTCACCCCTTTCTTCAGGGCCATGCGGTGACGGCGGGCGTACTCCTCGTACGGAGCGGCGTTGGCCGTTTTATTGGGCGTAACGATGGATACCGATGCTTCCAGCAATCCTTCATAGTAATCGACAATGGCTTTATTAGCCGTACAATCCACGAAGATACTGTTGGGCAGGTTCAACGCTTTTATTCGTTCGATGAAGGCCGACATATCCGCCTTTTCACCGTCAATGTCCAAACGTTCTTCCCAGTGTTCCTTTGAAATACCCCCTTCGTCAATAACCATTACCCGACTGTTCGTTACGGCAATGAGGCGAAGTTTCAGATTCCGGTATTTCCGCAGGTAACTTTCCTGCTGCGAAAGCTGATGCAACAGCGTTTTACCAATCAGTCCCGTACCCATCAGGAAGAGGTTCAGGGTTTTGACCTGATCGGCGAAGAAGCTTTCGTGAATGACATTCAGAGCTTTCGATAGATCTTTCCGCTCGATTACTACGGAAATGTTCAGCTCCGAACTGCCCTGAGCCGTTGCCACGATGTTAATCCCGTTCTTTCCGAGTACCGAGAACAAGCGACCCGACACACCCGTGTGTTGCCGCATGCCTTCACCTACGACAGCAATGACGGAAAGGTCTTCCTGAATGTCGATTCCCTCCACGTCACCGATACGGAGTTCACTGGCGAATTCCGTTTCCATGATTTCCCGTACTTTACCGGAAAACTTGGGATCAATGGCAAAGCAGATCGAGTGTTCGGAAGAGGCCTGCGAAATCAGAATCACCGAAATTTCGTGGCGGGCCAGTACCGTAAACAGCTTGGCCGATACCCCGGCTACGCCAATCATACCCGACCCCTGCAGGTTGACCAGAGCCAGATTGTCGATGGAGCTGATTCCCGTGATGGTGTACTCGTGCGGGGGAGCCTGCCGGGTTACGATGGTTCCCGGATGTGAGGGATCAAAGGTATTGAGAACCTTGATGGGAATGTTGGCTTTGAACGCCGGCGTCAGGCTGGGCGGATAAATCACCTTGGCACCAAAGTGCGTCAGTTCCATCGCCTCGGCGTAGCTGACCACCGGAATGGTAAAGGCATTGCGTACCTTCCGGGGATCGGAGGTCATCATACCCGGTACGTCCGTCCAGATTTCAATGACACTGGCGTTGAGAGCCGAACCGAAAATACTACCCGTATAATCGGAGCCACCGCGACCGAGCGTCGTCGTCACGCCATCTTCGGTTGAGCCGATAAAGCCCGTAATGAGCTGGAGGTTTTTATTCTTGGTAAAATGATGCTGAATCAGATGATTCGTCAACTCAAAGTTTACTTCGGCCTGCTGAAACGAAGCGTTCGTTTTAATCAGCTTGCGGGCATCGAGAAAATCGCAGTCGACCCCCTGATCTTTCAGCACTTCGGTCACCAGCGTCGTCGACAGGCGTTCACCGAAACTCACGAGCAGATCGGACGTACGCGGTGAAATTTCCCGAATCAGGGTAATTCCCCGCAATAAGTCTTCGAGTTCATTGAATAAACCCATGACATCGGCAATGACCCGACTCCGAAAACGTGGTCCAATGAAATGGTTAATGACTTCGAGGTGACGATCAGACGCCTTTTTCAGGACGTCCCGGTACTCGTCATTACGGGCGGCCCGGTTGCCCATTTCCAGCAACTGGTTGGTAAAGCCACCCATGGCTGAGAAAACCACGGCTATTTTTTCACCGCGTTGAAGACTATCATGAATAATGCCCAAAACCGACTCTATGGCTTTGATGCTTCCTACGGAGGTGCCGCCGAACTTTAGAACTTTCATACGCTAATCAACGACTTTACAGCCGTGCCGGATAAGTAGAGGAGCCCTTGGGGGTGACTCATAAAATAAGAGAATCGCAAAGATAACCGAGACGATTGGTTCGCAGCTGAAGAATTCTAAAAACTACGCGTTTGCCGGTACTAAACGTAGGAGAATGCGGGAGTAGAGCAAATTTCTTAGGCTAAACATCGCCTACAAATTTGGGCATCCGTAGCAAATGCTACGGATAACTTGGGAAGGCGGGATTTTTAAGGTAAGGCGATGGCTGGCTATTATTAAAAAGAAAACTTCCCGGAAGTAATGACTCCCGGGAAGTCCGTACTGGTTATGAAACGGGGCTTACGCCACTTTCTCCATTTTTTCCTCCTGATGCCACCACAGTTCCATAAAGCGGGGACCATTGTAGCGTAACCAGTCAAACGAACCTTCTTCAATGATTCGGCCCTTGTCCATGACGTAAACGTAATCGAAGTCGCGTAAGAGGTGCAGGCGGTGCAGCGAGGAGACGATCGCCTTTTCGGGAAACGCCTCGAACATCCGCTGATAAATCAACGCTTCCGTTTTTGGATCGACGCTGGACGTCGGTTCGTCGAGCAATACTACGTGACTGTGCTGAGCGGCCAGAATTCCCCGGGCCAGAGCCAGCCGCTGTTTTTGTCCACCCGACAGGTTGACTCCTTTTTCCTGAATCTGCGAGTCGAACCCCTGCGGCAGTTGCTTCACGATTTCGTGGAAATGAGCAATTTCACAGACTTCCCGCAGTTTCGCTTCCTCGAACGGCAGACCCAGCGTGATGTTATAGGCAATCGTATTTTCGAAAATTTCCGGCTCCTGCGGGAAAAGCGTTACGGAATCGTACAAGGCTCCCAAATCCGGATACAGCTCGCCATCGATGGCCATTTCGCAGCCGGGCTTGGGCTGGTACAATCCCCGCAACAGGGCGAGCAAAGTACTTTTGCCACTGCCACTTTCCCCGATCAGGGCAATGCGTTGTCCCCGCTGAATTCGCAGGTTCAGGCCTTTCAGACCCGTCACGCGTTCGTCAGACTGGTGGGAAAAATGAATATTTTTTAGCTCAATCGCCTGCCAGTCGGGAGGTATCGTTTCAATGGCTTCCGGACGGTGATTATTTTCGTAGGCCTCGGCAATGTCGTTGGCCGTTTGCAGGTCGGTATTGTAGCGAACGATGTCCGTATACTGCCAGGCTACATCCTGAAATACGCTCGTAAACTGGTTCACGTAGCCGAGCAGCGTGACCAGTCCACCCACGTAAAAAGCCTGTGACGGATCGCTGTTCTGATAAATGTAACCCAGCGTAATGACACCGTAAATCAGGCTAATCATCATTTCAGCCGTGAACCATTTCCATTCATTAATTACGACGTTTTTACGAAAGGCTGGAAACAGCTTCGATACCTTTTGCATTAGTCCGGTTTCCATACTGTTTTCCAGCCGTAAGGTAATCACGGTAAGAATGTTGGAAAGGCTGTCAAAGAGCGTGGCAGATACCTCGTGTTCACCCTCGTTGACTTCATTCAGCGTCCGAACGAAAGGCTTATCAAACATAAAAATGATGCGTAGCGTCACGATACCAATGCCTACCCCGATCATGCCAAATAGCGGGGAAAAGTACAGCATGGCTCCCAGTGACAAGGCAAACTTCATCAGGGCGTGCAGGTACGTAAAGCCGTTCTGGAAAAAGAGACGCAGGGCTTCGTAGGCCTTCCGAATCCGGTTGATCGTGGCTCCCGAGTGGTGATCTTTATGCCATTTGACGGGCAAATGCAGGGCCTGGTGGTATCGTTCCTGTAGAAAGTTACGGCTTAGATTAAAAGCCAGTTCCCGCTCTACCACGCGGGCCGGACCGTGAAACGCCCAGAAAACCAGCCGCAGACCGATATACCCCAGGATGTACCAGAGGGAATACCGCAGGGCATGCACACCGTCTTTTTGAAGCTGATTAACCAGCCAGCCCAGCATCAGGGGTAAACTGGCATTGACTAAATTGGAAAGAATAAACAGCGTATACACGCCTACATACCGGCCTCTTTCATGCCGGGCATACTGCCACGCGGTACGCAGCAGCGAAACATAAGGATTACGCATGGGGGAAAAAAGGATACCTTAAAAACGGAACGTCCGCGTATTAGCTCTGCACGCGAATCGTTCGGGAATCGTCGGGGTTAGGGATGATGGACACCAATAAAGCATCGGGGGGCCACAGGTTCGGAATCAACGAGGGCCATTCAACAAAACAGTACGCTCCTGAATCAAAATACTCTTCTACGCCCAAATCCAAGGCTTCAATTTCTGACTTAATCCGATAGAAATCAAAGTGGTACACCGTTTCACCCGCTTGGGTGGCATATTCATTCACCAAGGCAAAGGTCGGACTCTGTACGGTCTGGCTTACGCCCAGTACCCCGCACAACGCTTTGATAAAAGTGGTTTTGCCCGCTCCCATCTCGCCCTCAAATAGCCACACGGTACGCTCCTTCCCATACGCCAGCACCTGACGGGCGGTTTCTGAAAGTTCCGAAAGCGAAGGGCAATGAAATTCCTGAATCTGCATGATGGGAAAGGGCCTCAGGCCGGTACTAGGTGCTGTAAACGATCAACGATGGTAGCCACAGCCGGACAAATCGTCGTATTTGCTAACGTCAGATCCAGAATCTGAACCATTCGCCGTCGGTCGGTATGGGGGTACTCCCGACAGGCTTTGGGGCGTACTTCGTAAATCGAACAGTAGTTATCGCTGCCTAAGAAGGTACAGGGCGAACTATTGAGTACGTAGTGCCGATCTTCGTCCAGGTGTAAATATCGGTCAATCAAATCCGAGGGGCGAATCCGCAGGTGTTTGGCGATGCGGTCAATATCCGTATCCGTAAAAATGGGACTGGTCGTCTTACAGCAATTGGCACAGGCCAGACAATCGACTTCCTCAAAAACTTCTTCGTGCAATTGCTCAAAAGCTTCGTCTAATTTTTTAGGTTTACGGGCCTTGAGCCGATTTAAATACCGCTTATGTTCCGCGTAACGCTCATTCATTGTACAAAAATAATAGATTAGTTTTCAGTTTATTGTTTTCGGTTTACAGTTATTCTTTGAAAATCAGTGGCTCCTTTTCCCCAGGCCCGGGGGTATACTTTTACTAACTGAACACTGTAGACCGAAAACTGACCACTTACTGCCATGATTCGTACTGCTCTTGCTGGTTTCGGAGATTCTGCTCATTATCTCCACGCCCCCTTTATTCTGGCGAATCCCGCCTTTCAACTTACGCACGTCTTCGAACGTTCCAAAAACCGGGCAGCGGAGGCTTATCCTTTTTTGCAGACGGTACGTACGTTTGAAGCTCTGCTGGAAAACCCGGAGATCGATCTGATCATCATCAATACGCCCAACGATACCCACGCGGACTATACCCGAAAAGCGTTGCAGGCGGGCAAACACGTCGTTGTGGAAAAGCCCTTCACGCCTACTGTCGAAGAAGCCGAAGAACTGATTGAGCTGGCTCGGGAACAAAACCGGGTACTCAGCGTATACCATAACCGTCGCTGGGACAGTGATTTCCGTACGGTCCAACAGGTACTGGAATCCGGCGAACTGGGCGAAGTGCATACCTACGAAGCTCACTTCGACCGGTATAAGCCCGTTTTAAATCCAAAAGCCTGGAAAGAAACCAATTCTGCCGGTAGTGGAACTCTTTACGATCTGGGTTCGCACATTCTGGATCAGGTTCTGGTACTGTTCGGTCGTCCGCAATCGGTATGGGCCAACATTTGGACGCAACGGGAAGGCTCCCAGATTGATGATGCTTTTGATTTACACTTGAATTACGGTCGGTTACGGGTACGCTTACGTTCAAGTCTGCTCGTGCAGGAGCCTGCTCCCCGCTATACGCTGCATGGTACGCACGGGAGTTTTCTCAAACCGGGTATTGATATTCAGGAAGATCAGTTGAAGGCGGGTGAGATCATGCCGGGTCACCCCAACTTTGGTGTAGAACCCGAATCACTCTGGGGCTTGCTGCATACGGATGTAGACGGACAGAGCATTTCCCGAAAAATGGAAAGCTTACCCGGTGACTGGGGCATTTTCTACCAAAACGTAGCGGATGCCATTACCGATGATGCCGAATTGTTTGTGAAACCCGAGCAGATGGTTACGCAGTTGAAAGTCATCGAAGCGGCTTTTCAAAGTACACAAACGGGCCAGACCGTTCATTTGTCCTAAATTTTATTTCCTTCCCGAAAGTGCTGACTTTCGGGGAGTTACTCTTCTTGAGCGTACTCTTTACACACATCCCTACGTCAATTAATGACTTTTTAAGGAATTCCCAGCACCATTTCGCACTGCGAATAGTTATACTTATATCGTGAAATGGAGTTATGGAAACAGTTCATACTGAGAATATTTCAATTCGTACCCACTCATTATCCAATCTTTGGCGTACGGCTGAGCGTGGCGGTTATCCGGCAGCCTTGTGGCGATTACCGCGAGCTTCAGAAAAACAGCTGATTATTGATTTATCGAGCGAAGACCGTCGTCTGAAAGCCGATCTGGAAGAATTGCCTGCTGGGTTTGCCATCAGTCCTTTTCTAAATCCGGAAGGCGAGCAGACGCGTTTTTTGCGGGCTGATCTTTACTTTTCGTTTGATGCGGAAGAAACCCTGATTGCCGAAGAAATCACTGCATCGGCAGATTTCTGGCGTATTCAGGCGTTTGAAGATGATGCCGACGATGATTCCGAAGACGTACCCGAGTATCACCTGAAACCCATTCCAATGGACGGAAATGCGGGTTCGGAACGGGAGAAGTTCGAGGAAGCCGTTCGGCAGGCCGTTACGGAAATGAAGCTCGGAGCTTTTCAGAAGGTCGTCCTTTCCCGGCGTAAATGGGTGGAACTGCCTGCCCGTTTTGATCACGTGGCTGCCTTTCATCGACTTTGCGAAACCTATCCTAATGCGTTTATTTCGCTCGTTTCCTTACCGGAGTCGGGTTGCGTCTGGCTGGGAGCAACGCCCGAAGTGCTCGTCAGTCAGGATCAACAGGGCATCTTTCGAACGATGTCGCTGGCGGGTACACAATCCGCAACGGACGCTCGGCAGCAACCCGTTTCCCTGGAACATGCCCGGTGGTCGGACAAGGAGATTGAAGAACACGCGTTGGTGAGCCGGTATATCATTGAGTGTTTTAAGAAAATTAGGTTGCGGGAATACCAGGAAAGTGGCCCCAAAACGGTCAAAGCCGGTAACCTCCTGCACCTGCGTACGGATTTTCAGGTGGATACCCAGGCCGTTAATTTTCCGCAGTTGGGCACGGTTATGCTGGATTTGCTGCACCCCACTTCGGCGGTTTGCGGTACGCCGAAATCCTCGGCCCTTCGCTTCATCGAACATTACGAAAACTACGACCGAAGCTATTACAGTGGCTTCCTCGGTCCGATTAATATTCACAACGAATCCCATTTGTTCGTCAACTTACGGACCATGCAGATGGAAGGCGATCAGGCCGTTTTATACGCCGGAGCGGGCATTACAGAAAACTCAATTCCGGAACAGGAATGGCACGAAACTGAAATGAAATGCCAGACCTTACTCGCCGCCCTGGCCTTGTAAGTACCTTACGATTTTAACGCAAAGCGGCCCGAACCAAAGTTCGGGCCGCTTTTATTTTCAGGGCTTATAGGCTTCCGTCGTACGGGCGGGTTGCCGGGTCGTATCGGGTCGGGTTGTATCCGTTGGAGTCACGGCGGACGGTGTTACTTTTTTCTTCGGGAAGAAATAATTGAAGCTTTTCGTATACAGTACACTACCCCCTACCGTCGGCGTATTCTGGTTGATGGTACTTTGCAGGAATGTGTTTTGCGGGAAACGGCTAAAGGCTTTCAATCGCCAGCGGGCGTCGGGTGTTACAGTCCATTCCGCGGCCCAGTCGCCAATGAGGTTCGCATTCTGCGTGCTGTACACCGATGAAAACCCACCGTCCCGACTAATCGTCAGGCCATTCCCGAAATTATACGATACGCGGGCCCGAAGCTGATCGGCCAGGTTTTGATTCGAACCAATCACGTTCACGGTATTGATATCCACTTCCACGCCATTGGCTACTTTGGAAAGGATGTCACTCAGCACGCTGGTACCTGTTTCCGCCAGCAAATTCAGTACGTTGATGTCGCGGAACGCCTGCGAGTTCTGCGGAATCAGTCGTCCCGAAAACAGGATACTACTCACCTGATTGTTTAGCTCCTGCTCATCATTGGCAATGCGGGCTTCAAAAGCCTGTACTGAACCGGAGAACTGTGGTTCCAGTGGGTATTCTTTAATTTTTAACCCAAAGCCAACGTTTGGCTTCATCAGCCGATCTTTCAAACTGATCGTCACCTCCACCGGATACGCCCGCCGGGCCTGAGCCGAAGAAGTCTGATCATTGCTCAGGTTCATGATGGGCGTCAGGGAAGTGAGTTTGGTATACGAAGCTTTAACGTCCACGTAGGCTTCATAGGGATCGCCGTACCAGCTAATGCGACTGTTGGGCTGAATGGCAAATTCCTTGGAAACCAGTGCTTCGTACTTGTAATAGTACTTCCCTTTTTCCAGCTCATACGTTCCCCGCATGGCGAATTCGCCTTTCGTATCTACTTCCAGATTCAGGTTACTGTGTCCGTAGGCCTCCAGTCGGTCACCCGTTCGACGATCGAGTAGCAGAATACATTTGGCATCGGGCGTAATATTGAAGTTGAAGTCCATTCGAATGCCCGTACGCACCTTACGGGGCAAATTCAGGTCCTCTTCCTTCTTCTTAATGGCCAGATTTACAAACTGGATGTAATCCGTGTTACTTACCTCCGAAGCATTATCAATCGGAATGGTGATTTCTGTACCGGGTCGAGTGGTGGCGTTGGATTTTACGATCAGGTTATCCAGTGAACCCACACTTTCCACGCTCACATCGCCCGTTACGTAAGCTTTACCATAAAAAAGTTTGTTATCCTTACTGGTCGTATTGAGCACTTTAAAGTTTTTCAGATTAGCCTTTAAATCCATGGCGTAACTGCCATTACCGCCCGAATACATGCCCAGCCGGAGCTTACCCGTATTGCCTTCTTCGTCACTTATGCCCATCTGGGCCTGAATTTCGCCCCCCCGGAAACGGATGGTATCGGAAAAAGCCAGCCGTACGCCCAGATAATCGAAGCGAAGTTGTCCACGTTTCACGTCTACCAATCCCCCCAGTTTCGGATCGCGGGGGGTACCACGGATCAGGAGTTTCCCACTGGCCTGTCCTTTGATTTCCGAGAAAAGGTCTTCCGTAAACGGTTCAAAAATCTGTAAGTCAGTTCGGTTCAGCGTGGCAACGAGGTCAAGCGAATTGTCATCCTGCTCGGGCGAGTACGTCCCCTTTACGTTTAGAATCGGGTTGTTCATCCGATCGACGCCCATATTGATATTTACCCGTTGATTGGTACGGTCCCACTGCGACGAAGCCGTTACGTTGCCAATCAGAAAACCTTTATATACGAGTTCATCCACGTTCAGGTTACCGTCCAGATTAATGTTTTCGTAGGCATCTCGCATGGATAATTCTCCATTGAGCGTCCCTTTCACGTTTACCTGTAAAATCGGTTGGAGCGTAGCCAGGTTAAAGTCCTGAGCCTTGAGGGAAAGGGTTTGTAGTGGATCCCTGGAAACCAAGCCGTTAATGGCAATCGACTGCTCCACATTGCGGAAGGTCAGATCACTGACCTGAATAGTTGAACCCGTCAGCCGAATCCGGTTCTCTGTATTCACGTTCCAGTCCTGATCCAGAATCCGGACCCGGGAACGGCGAAAGTGCAGATCGGTCCCTTCCGGCCGGAAAAAAATATCCCCGTTCAGGTTAAGTCGGTTGGTACTTTGCTGTTGCCGTAGACGACTGGTAAAGGCAATGTGATCTTTTTCCCAGGAAGCTTCCACCTGTAAGGCTTCCGTTGGGGCCGCTGAATAGATTTGCTGCTGTTGGGAGGTAATGACTGCTGAAGCCAATACGTCGTTCTGATTAGCGTATTTGGACGTGTTGAGGTCTACTTCGGAGTGGTAGAACTTATACTTTTCAATCAGTAACGTATCAACTTTGGCGTTCAGCGAAAATACCGATGTCGCTCCCATCGTAAAGGCTCCTTCTACCCGCGTATTCGGCGAAAGATAGCCGCCGGGATACAGAAAAGCCATCAGCGGTCGGGCGTCTTTAAAGTCAACGGAGTAATCCAGACTGTAGCGGTCGATGATGGACGACTTTTTGGCTTTTCGGCGGTAATAGTCCTGTCGGGTGGAGTCCAGTTCCGTGAAATAAATTTTGTACTCTTCTACCAGATTGGGTAAGTCTTTCAGGGCTTGTGACAAGGCAAAGGGCCCCTCGACAGTGGCATTCAGAATATCCGTTTGCAGGGAAATATACCGACTGCTTACGGGTTTGGGTACGAAGAGATACAGCGTATCAATGAGCAGGTTCCGGTCGCCTTCTTCGAGCATTCGCGTCAGATACGTATTTTTCAGGCGGGCGACGCCGTACATCTGATCCAGCTCAAGCCCCGTCCAGACGACGTGCACTTCCGATTGTAACCGCATGTCTTCTTCGGATACACCCAGCGGATGCAACATGGCCCGGCTGATGGTGCCGTCAATGTCGAAGTAGTTGCGTTTCTGACGCAGGTCGGCTTTCCCTTCCAGATCGAATACCAGATTGGTATCCTTCATGGCTACTTTTCCCTCAAACAACCCGAGTTGCAAGGCTCCGTCCACGCGGATATTCCGGTAGTTATAACCCTGGAATCCAACCTGTTTAACGTCCGTATTAAGCCTGACTGTTGCCGTTTCTTTATCGAATCCGGCCCCTTCAATCTGGCCCTTCAAATCAATCGTTTGGAGCAGTTTGGGATCTTTAATTAAATCGCCCAGGGCAAAATCGGCGAGTTCAATATTGCCTTTGTACGTTGAATTTTCGATGTCATCGGCAATCTTCATACTCAGGTCAGGCACGATCGTGCCGAGTCCGGTTTTCAGGATTCCCTTCGCCCGAAAATCATTGTAACGACCCGCGAAAAGTCCCTGATAATCCAGCGTACCAAATTCTTTAATGGTTTCTTCGGCGGTTTTTCCCGTATACTGAGCCAAATCCTGAGCGTTCGTTACAAACTGACTCAGGCGAAAATCCATATCCGACGTTTCAAAATCGGGTAAGCCTTTAAAGGCAAACGTACCCGCCGCCCGACTTTGCTTGCCGTAACGCAGGTCGGTAGCGTTGAAAACAAAATCCCGAACGGTTCCGTCGAAGTGTCCCGACGCCTGCCAGCGGTCGTTAAACTGGTATAAGGAGGAGGCAAAGCGGGCCAGGTCATTGGCATAAACGACGCTTTGACTGAGATCGGCAATGATGCGTACCTTCTCGTTAAAGTCACCTAAATCCCGGCTTCTTTTGTATCGGAATTCGATATGTTTACGCAGCGTCGAACGATTGACGTGTACGAGTAGATTTTCAAACCGCATCTGCTGGGCGGAGAAAAAGAACTTCGTATCGAACTTATGAATACGCAACTGAGCGACGCGGTCAATCCCCCGTAACTGCGTAATGTCGGCAGCAATGGTATCTGCAAAAACCAGGAAGTTTTTAACGTTGCCGTTTAGCTCATGAATGACAAAGTGATTGTAATCAAAGGTGCCTTTTCGTCGGAAAGGTTCTTTGCGGGGATCGTCGTAGTGAAATTCTCCCCCTTCCACCAAGCCCTCGCCAATGGTGAAGGGAATTACTTTCGGCGGGCCTTTCCGAGGCGTTTTAGGAGCCGTAAGCCGGTCGATGGCATTGATGAAACCATCGATGTTTAAATCCCCGTTGGGTTGTACGACCAATCGGACGTCGGGACCCACCAGTTTGACCTGATCGAGATGGATGTTGGTACTGGCCGAATCAATGAGTTTGAATAACGCCAGATTGACTTCTAATCGCTTGACGTCAATCATGGGTTTACGAAGCGTATCCGGAATGGAAACCTGTTCCAGAATAAGATTATCGGGAAAGCGATAATTCACGCGGCCAATGCTAACGGGATAGTGCGTCTGCTCGTAGAACCACTCCGTAACGTATCGCGTCAGCCTGGTCTGAATGGCTGGAATGCGTAGAAAGGCCATCAGGCTAATCGTAAACCCAAACGCCAGCGTGAGGATTATGGTCGCGTTACGGAGTACAATGGGGGATTCCCGGGCGATGCGAGGCAGGACCCAGGCCCGTAGCCGGGGAACAAAAATTAATAAAAGTACTCCGAGGGTAAACAGGGGTAAGCCGATGAACAGCAGTTTACGTTCCAGATTCTCCTGCTCGGCTTCGGTAAACGTAACCCACGAAAACCGAACTGCTATCGCTAGCCCGATGAAAGCTACCAACGCCAGGGTTAGCAGGGTTCGAAGGGTGAAACGGAGGAGCGATCGCATCATGGGAAATCGGTACAAAAAGCTAAAGTTATACAGGGATCACGTGACAAAACCTGTCATTTGAACGTTTACCCCGTACTTTTGTTGACTAAATACTTATTTAAAATTACAAACCACCCCGCTTGTTCGGGTCGTTTCGCTCTCTATGGTCTTACTCGCCATTGAATCTTCCTGCGATGAAAGTTCAGCTGCCGTACTGATTGATGGTCAGGTTCGTTCGAACGTCGTTGCTACGCAATTAATTCACCAGCAATACGGCGGTGTAGTACCGGAGTTGGCTTCACGGGCTCACCAGCAACACATTGTCTCAGTCGTAACCGAAGCTCTAACGCGGGCCGAAGTTACAAAAAATGACCTGAACGTCATTGCTTTTACCCGTGGTCCGGGATTACTGGGTGCCCTCTTGGTAGGTACCTCCTTTGCCAAATCACTGGCTCTGGGACTAAACATTCCGCTGGTCGATGTGCATCACATGCAGGCCCACGTACTGGCTCATTTTCTGCAAGATCCGCACCCTTCATTTCCTTTTTTGTGTCTGACCGTATCGGGTGGACATACGCAGATTGTCCTCATTCGGGATTACCTGGACATGGAAGTCATCGGCGAAACCCAGGATGATGCGGTCGGCGAAGCCTTCGACAAAACGGCCAAACTGCTGAATCTGCCCTACCCCGGCGGCCCTTTGATTGACAAATACGCTCAAACGGGTAATCCTGACCGCTTTGCTTTACCCGACGTAGATACACCCGGCCTGAATTATTCCTTCTCGGGTATCAAAACGGCCATCCTGTATTTTCTTAGGAAAGAAACGGCTCAGAATCCGAACTTCATCGAAGAAAACCTGGCCGATATTTGTGCCTCCGTACAGGCCACGCTCATCCGAATCTTACTGACCAAACTAAAACGGGCCGCCCGCGAAACCGGCATTAAGGAAATTGCCATTGCCGGTGGTGTTTCGGCGAACTCGGGTTTACGCAGGGAATTGCAGCAAACGGGAGAGAAACTCGGCTGGAACGTGTACATTCCTAACTTCGAGTACTGCACCGATAATGCGGCTATGATTGGTATGGCCGGGCATTATAAGGCGTTACGGGGCGAGTTTTGCCCGCAGACCGTATCTCCGCTGCCCCGGATGGAATGGTAAACCTATTTAAAGGTAGTTTCGTAAACGTCCGGTTTGAAACCCAGAGCCACGATTTTCCCTTCGGCTTCAATCAAGGGGCGACGAATTACGGATGGTTTTTCCAGCATCAGAGCAATCGCCGATTCCTGATCGGCTGGCTTTTCGGCGAGTTGTTTCCACGTAGTTCCGGCTTTATTGACCAGTTCTTCCCAGGACTTTTGCGTGAGCCAGCGTTCAATCGTTTCCCGCGTAATACCCTGTTTTTTGTAATCGTGGAACTGGTAGGTAATGGCATGATCGGCCAACCATACGCGGGCCTTTTTCACGGTATCACAATTGGGAATGGCGTATAACGTATACATTGTTTTCTGAGGATCAAGTCAGGTTTATACTAAAAAGAGCGGCCCGTAAGGCCGCTCTTTTCTTAAGGTTTGGTATTCCTACTTGCGAGGTTCCCGCTTCTCCAGGTATGCTCCAATGTAGAAAGACGTGGCCATCAGCAATACAAAAAACGCGATGGGTACAAAAGTGGGCAGAGGAATATTCAGTAACATATGCGTATGTGTTATCTAGTGTTTCGAAAGCAATGATCACAAAAGTAAGCCACAAAGCTTAAACTCTAAAGTTTACAGGACGCCTTTTGTACTGGGCAGATTATTAAGCTCCCGGATTTCCCGCCGTACGGCCATCTTGATCGCTTTGGCCCAGGCCTTGAAAATAGCCTCAATTTTATGGTGCTCGTTGTCGCCTTCAACCTTGATATTCAGATTAGTAAGTGAAGTATCGGTAAAGGACTTGAAGAAGTGATGGAAGAGTTCCGTGGGCATATCGCCAATTTTCTCCCGTTTGAAAGTAGCATCCCATACCAGCCACGGGCGACCCGAAAAATCAATTGCTACCTGAGCCAGTGCTTCGTCCATAGGTAACAGGAAACCGTAACGGGCAATGCCCCGTTTATCGCCCAGGGATTTGCGGAACGCTTCACCCAGGGCCAGTGCCGTATCTTCGATGGTATGGTGTTCGTCAATGTGCAGGTCACCGTTGACTTTAATGGTCAGATCCAAACCGCCGTGTTTGGCCAGTTGATCGAGCATGTGATCAAAAAAGCCGAGTCCCGTCTGAATGTTGGCCTTACCCGTACCATCCAGATTGAGTTCAACAAAAATCTGGGTTTCTTTCGTATCCCGCTGTACCTGTCCGATGCGGTCAGCCAGCCGTACTTTGCGGTAAATTTCATCCCAGTCGGGCGTAATCAGAGCTACATAGGGCTCCAGTTCCGGCGTAAGCAGGCCGCGTTCCGATTCTTTATTACCGGGTTCTACCAAAATAGCTTTCGCGTTCAGGTTTTTCGCCAGCCGTATGTCCGTCAGCCGGTCGCCAATCACGAAACTGTTGGCCAGATCGTAACTCCCGTCCAGGTACTGCGTGAGCAGGCCAGTACCTGGTTTACGCGTCGGCAGGTTTTGTTCCGGAAACGAGCGGTCAATGTGAACGGCGGAGAAGACGACTCCTTCGTTTTCCAGCGTTTGCAGCATTTTATTCTGCGTCGGCCAGAACGTATCTTCGGGAAAGGAATCCGTACCTAATCCGTCCTGGTTGGTTACCATCACCAGTTCGTAATCGGTTTCTTCGGCTATTTTACGTAACGCGGAGATGGCTTTGGGCAGAAACTCCAGTTTTTCGAGGGAATCAATCTGAAAATCGGTCTGGGGTTCTACGATCAACGTTCCGTCCCGATCAATAAATAAGGCTTTTTTCATGCACGCGATTTTGCCACAAATTTGTAGCCGAAACAGCTAATTACCCACACGTTCCCGCCAGTATTTCATTCCCAGGGGTTGCAAGGGCCATGGAACCCTTTTGAAGGAAGCCCGGATTTTGATCTAAATCATGGAAAAAGTAAAGTGAATGGTATATTTCTTTGATTATACTGAACATTTCCCCTACATAGTACAATTTACTTGCAGACCTGAACTCTTTCAGCGTATTTTGCATTGTATTTCTAGCGGCAGGGAAACATCTGCTTGCTGAAAAGGCCTCCCGTCTGCCTTGCTCTGATTTGGTTCGCGTGCCGAACCCTCCTTTGTAGCTCACACTTTGGTCATCAGAAGCCCGACGGATGTGTAGGCATCGTTGTGGTTTATTTTACATCATTTAAAACCGACTGTACCGCAAACTTCTGTTTGTGAGGTCTTCGGAAACAGGCCCTGCCTGTAGATGACCGGAGCACAAGGAACTCTTGTGGTATTATTAATTCATGGAGAATCAAATTTTATTTGCTGACCTCGGTCTTTCTGACGAGGTGATGCAAGCCGTCACGGAAATGGGTTTCGTGGCACCCTCGCCTATTCAGGCCGAGTCTATTCCTCATCTGCTGGAAGGCCGTGACGTCATTGGCCAAGCTCAAACCGGTACCGGTAAAACAGCTGCTTTCGGTATTCCTTTAATCGACATTATTGATCCGAACGAGAAAGTCGTTCAATCCCTGATTCTGTGCCCTACGCGTGAATTAGCCGTACAAGTTTCTGAAGAACTTCGTCGCTTGGCTAAATTCAAAAGAGGCGTTTGGATTACGGCTATTTACGGTGGCGATAGCTACGAGCGTCAGAACCGCGATTTACGCAAAGGCTGCCAGATCGTAGTAGGTACGCCGGGTCGGGTAATGGATCACATCGAACGTGGTTCCCTGCGTCTGGATCATGTGAAATACATGGTACTGGATGAGGCGGATGAAATGCTGGACATGGGCTTCCGGGAAGACATTGAAAGTGTACTGGCTGACTGCCCTGAAGATCGCCAAACGGTCTTCTTCTCAGCTACGATGCCGAAACCAATTATGGATCTGACCAAACGATATCAGAAAAACCCACAGTTGGTAAAAGTTACGAAAAACGAAGTTACGAACGCCAATATCGAACAAAGCTGGTACGCGGTGCGTCCCGATGCAAAGTTCGAAGCCATGTGCCGTCTGATCGACTTCCACCAGATCAAATTGATGCTGGTGTTTAGTAATCAGAAAGCTCGGGTCGATGAAATCGTTGAGCAATTCCAGATGCGTGGTTACGCAGCAGAAGGTCTGCACGGCGATATGCGTCAGGCGGCCCGTACGCAGGTAATGAGCAAATTCCGCGGCGGTACTACGCAAATTCTGGTTGCTACCGACGTAGCTGCCCGTGGTATTGACGTAGACGACGTAGAAGCCGTTTTCAACTACGATGTACCGATGGATTCGGAATACTACGTACACCGGATTGGTCGTACGGGTCGTGCTGGTAAGTCAGGTAAAGCCTTTACACTGGCTGCTGGAGCGGAAAAATACCGTATCCGTGACATTCAGAACTATACGAAAGTAGAAATTACGCGGGGTAAGTTGCCCACGTTCGCGGATGTTTTCGCGATCAAGAAAACTCGTTTCATTGAACGCGTACAGCAAACCATCGAAGAAGGTACGTCTGAATTTTACGCCGATGTACTGAGCACGCTGGAAGAAGCCGGATATGAGCCTACAGCCATCGTTTCTGCCTTAGCTCAACTTAACCTGGGTGGTGTAAAAACGACTGAGGATAATCTGGAAGAACAACCCCGTAACAAATTCGAAGGCCGTGATGCACGCGGTGGAGACCGCAATGGTCGCTTCGGAGATCGTCGCGGTAATGAGCGTTTCGGTGACCGCAAAGGAAGCTTCGGCGAACGTAACGGAAACACCCGTGACCGTGTGGATCGTGAAGGCAAACCCTTCCGCCGTGGTGCCGATGCCGGAATGGTTCGTCTGTTCATCAACATCGGTAAGAATTTCAAAATTACGCCTAGCCACATTGTAGGAGCCATTACGGGCGAAACCGGTCTGCCCGGTAAAGTCATCGGCCAGATCGACTTGTTCGATAGCTACTCTTTCGTGGACGTTCCTAAAGAACACCAACAAACGATCCTGAGTGCTCTCGATGGCAATACCATTAAAGGCAAACGGGTGAATGTGGAAGTGGCGAAAGGATAAGTTTAGTTGTCAGTTTCTAGTGTACTGTTTTCAGTTTTAACTTGACAACTTGAAATAAAAAAGCCTCTGTGACGAATCGTTGCAGAGGCTTTTTTCATGTTTAAAAATTGCTTGCTTCTCGCTTAATTAGTCAATGAATATTATTTACAAAATATTAAAACATTGATTTTCAATACTATATAAGCTTAAAGGTTTTTAAAAACTGTAAATAGCAAACTGAAAACTGTACACTCCCCTGTTAAAGAAAGTTAAGGCTTTAAACGTGCGTTGAGGTATTTGTTCTTAGTCCTGAATTTGAACAAAAAACGAAAGAACACCATGAAAACCTCCTTTTTCTCCAAAGCCTTTTTTGTCGCCGCTACGCTAATGATTGGTACTGCTGCCTGCACGCAGGCCCAGCCCTACGGACGTTACGATGATCGGTATGATCGTCGCGATCGGGATCGTTACGAAGATCGCCGCTATAACAACCGGGGACGCTTTAATCCTGAATTTCGGCAGCAACAACAAAATAGAAGAATCGATCAGGGTATCCGATCAGGGCAATTAACCCGCCGGGAAGTACGGGATCTAAAACGCTTGCAATCGCAAACGGATCGGGCTATTTACGCAGCTCGCTCCAACGGATATACTTCCCCCCGCGAACGAGTCCTCATTAGTGACTTACAAGATCGAATCGACCGGGCCATTACCTGGGAAAGACGCGATGGCCAGGGATACCCGAACCGCTGGTAAAATATTGGGAGCCCTGGGGACGTGTGATTGGATAGAAGGGATATGGCTTCCTTTTAAATTCGAGTGATTGGTTTGACAGGTGAGCGGAGTGGTCGGTGAATTTTCGCCGACCACTTTTTTGTTTTATCCTCCCGAGAAGCAGGCAGGATACTTCCCCACATAAGTCTTATTCTCTAATAAAACCCCAAAATGTAGACATTCCTACCCGATCTGTTAAAAGCCCCCGGGCCTCTTAGAGGGCTTGGCACTTTTTTTTGATGATGATGTACGGATTAATTACCTAAACAACATTATCTCCATGAAAGCAATTCGTTTATATGCAAGTTTGGCTCTGGTAGCCGTACTGGCTTCCTTCAGCTTTAACTCATTTGGACAAGTAGGTTTTACTTTACACGGAACAGCTGCGGCTCCTAACCTGGACAATGCAGAAGTTAAACCAGGTGTGGGTGCTGGTTTGAAAGTGTTCCTTGGCCCCAATGTAGCCGTAGGTGCTGCCGCCAAGTACATTGCCATCTCCTACGATTATAACCAGAACGTAGGTAACAATCTGGAAAACCGTGGATCACTGGTGCCTCTGACGGGTACTCTGGACATCTTCCTGACCAGCGGTGTGGTTCGTCCTTACATTGGAGCAGAAGCAGGTGCTTACTTACGCACGACGAAAGTAAACCTGGCTGGAAGCGAAATTTACAAGTCTACTGATACCCGCTTCGGAGCGGCTCCTAAACTGGGTCTGGCTTTCGCACTGGGTGGCGTAGGTTTGTTTGCTGAAGGTAGCTACAATTTCATCTTTGGTAGCAAAGACGGAAGTGCCAGCACTGGTACCGTAAACAACATTCGTTGGGAAAACCCCAGCAAACTTTGGGCAGTTAACGTAGGTGTTACCTTTGGTTTCCCCCGTACAAACAACTAAGTAGCCCGTTTCACCCCTTAGAAACGAAGGACAAAATGCTGGGTTGGTTGTTTCTTTCGAAAGAAAACCAAGCCCACAAAAAACAAGTCGATCGTTACTGTGACACTTGGATGAGCCTGGATTTCGGTCCAGGCTTTTTCCATTTCCTTGGACCAGTGAATATCGTCAAAGACAAAAACACTATCGGCATGAGCCTTACGCAGGCAGGTCTCAAAGTACCGAACGGTGGGCTCATACCGATGATTGGCGTCGAAAAAAGCAAAATCAATTTGGGTAACCTGCTCGACTTGGGCTTTCAGTGTTTCATCCAGATTTCCCGTTACAATCGTTACCTGAGAAGCCGACTGTAAATTACCAGCGGCCACGCGGGCGGTTTCCGGGCAGCCCTCGAAGCTATAAATTTTACTTTGGGGAGCAGCTTTCGCTTCGTACAAAGTAGTGATACCCAACGATGTTCCCAGATCAAAAATGACCTCGGGCTGAAAGTGGGCAATGAGGCGATAGAGTAACTGAGAAAATTTAGGCGTTTTCTGAGCATTCCTGGCAATAGTCGAAATTTTACGCCTTGGAGCATTAGTACGGCGGGAGCCGGCTCCGTAATCCACAATTTCAATTTCATCCGTCCGAGCTTTCATGGCTGCACGAATGCGTTCAATCTCTTCAAAGACCGGCTGCTTTTCCCGGGAGCGAATCACTTGGGTATATAAATCAAAAACGAACGGTGAATGCAAGCCATGTTCGTTTCCGGCGGTAAACAGGTACCGAAGGTAAGAAGCAATCAAAATGGTTCTTGCTTGTCGCGGTCGGATCTCCTTCGCTCAAAGCTTCAATTAAAAGTGGTACGAAACGTAAAACGGGCTATTCGTAAAGACTAGTTTAGCTTATACGGTACGATCAACAGGAATTCCGGAATCTGAACCAGAAACTCGCGACCGTCGTACATGCGTTCCATCAGGTAACTACCCGCCATTTTGCCCATGGTGGTTTGCAGGTTACTACCGGATACATACTCATGCACTTGTCCGGGTTCGAGAACGGGTTGCTGGCCAATAACGCCTTCCCCCTCTACTTCGCGGGTTACACCATTGGAATCATAAATGAACCAATGCCGGCGACGCAGCCGAATCGTGTGATCGGACTGGTTTTCGATACGTACGCGATACGTAAATACAAAATGCTGCAGGGAAGCATTGGAATGATCGGAAATGAATTCCGTAATCACACTAACTTTGATGCCTTCCGTGATGGCCGTTACCATAATCGTGTCCTTGTTTGACGAAACTGCTGAAAGCTAATCAAATCGAAATTAACCGTCAGCAAGATACGGGGCAAATCCTGGAATTGATTTTTATATTTTTTAATCCCGGGGTATTCTTGCTTACGCGTTGAGTATCCTAGCTTCGACTTCTCTAATTAACTGCCGTATGAACGTTCAGATTGCCGAATCGTGGAAACCTTATTTGCAACCGGAATTCGAAAAACCTTATTTCGGTGACTTAGTATCTTTCATCAAAAATGAGTATGCCACCCAACGGGTTTACCCACCGGGCAAGCTGATGTTTAACGCGTTTAATCACTGTTCGTTTGAAGATACAAAGGTGGTCATTTTGGGTCAGGATCCTTACCATGGCCCCAACCAGGCCAATGGGATGGCATTTTCTGTCAATGAGGGTATCCGGATCCCACCCTCTCTGGTCAATATTTTCAAGGAAATTAAAGACGACTTAGGCAAGCCAATTCCCAAATCCGGCAACCTTACCCGCTGGGCTGATCAGGGTGTGTTGCTGTTGAACGCTACGCTTACCGTACGCGAAGGACAGGCGGGTTCGCACCAGGGCAAAGGTTGGGAAACCTTCACTGATGCGGTAATCCGGATTTTGTCCGAAGAAAAAGAAAATCTGGTATTCCTCCTTTGGGGAGCTTATGCTCAGAAAAAAGGGGCCGTCATTTCGCCCGATAAACATTTAATTCTGAAAGCCAAGCACCCTTCGCCCATGTCGGCCAACTATGGCGGCTGGTTTGGCTGCAAACATTTCAGCCAAACCAATGCTTATCTTCATAGTAAAGGATTACCGGAAATTGATTGGTAAGGTGGGGTGATTACTTCGTTTTCTTTGGCTTTTACTTGGCCCGCTGGTACGATTGTACGAGCGGGTTTTCTTTGTCTGGGTTTCACGTGATCCCCCCTCAGTCTACACACGTCTGTATAATCGATCAAAGGCTTTGAGAAAAGATTGAACGTTTGTATAGATTCAACGTATAGATACTTGGCGGATTATCATGTTGTGTAGGGGATTCCGCTCAATCTTTCTCAAAGCCTTTCATTCATAACTCTTCTGCATCAAATCCATCTGATCGCATAGCTTGATCATGAAGTAGCGACGGGCCATCCGATGTTCCTCCATAAAGTGCTCGATTTCCTGTTTGTCAAACACCAGCAAAATGGATTCGTCATTCACCTTTACGGAAGCCTGATGCTCCACGTTCAGCAAAGCTTCGTGTAATCCTAAAAAACAGCGGCTCTGGAGGCGATGGTTTTCTTTCCCATTTTCGGGTAAAATTTCGACCGATCCGTCCTTGAGATAAAAAACAAACTCAGCAAGCTGTTCTTTCCGGTACAGATATTCGCCTTTGTGGGCGTACAACTCCGTACCCCGAGCCAGTAATAATTTCTCCGTATCTAGTAGCATGGTTCTTCGTCTGGCTTTTCCCAACCGGGAAGTAAAGCTCAATGGTAAGGCGAAGTTGCTGGAAATCAGCCTCGTTTGAAATGATAAAAATCAGTGGTTTCAGTGATGTGATTTAGTGGCTTTCGCACGTCTAATCGTATAACTGACTGATTTTCAACAGACGATCGGGCTTTAAAATCGTAATGGTACTACCATGCGAACTCACGATCCCTTCTTCCTTGAATTCAGACAAAAAGCGGATGACCGTTTCCTTGGCCGTACCCACAATCGCCGCCAGATCTTCCCGGGAGATGGCGATACTGAACAGATCCGCTACCTCGGTTTTATGGTAGGTCGATTTAAGGAGCAACAGGGCTTCTGCCAGCCGTTCGCGTACGGGTTTCATCGCCATGTGAATCATCCGTTCCTGCGACTCCCCCAACGCTTTCGCCAGCATTTTCATCAGATCATTGGCCACTTTCACGTTGGCATCAATCAGGTGGTTGAAATCCGTGGCAGGCAGAAAGCAGGCCTGCGTATCGTCCAGAGCCACCGCCGAAGCCGTGTACTTGGTATTTTCAATCAGAGAACGATAGCCCAGCGTATCGCCCGACTTCGCCAGACGAATGATCTGCTCCTTCCCTTCTGAGTTAAGTCGGCTGATTTTCACTTTTCCGTCGAATACACAAAACAGACCGAACGGGCGATTGCCTTCGTGGAAAATGACCTGTCCCTTTTTATACGTGTGAAAGCACTTATTCTCATTCATCTCCAGCAATTCGTCGTGCTGACAATTTTTGAACAGCGAATGTTCACGAAAAGCACAACGTTGGCACTCAGGAGCAGCTTGCGATTTCATCAGGATCTTGTTTAAATGCCAAAACGTATATGGTATCACTACCGGTTGGCCTGACAAAGTTGCAAGGTCACATCAGTTAGAAAAATGATAAAAATCAGTTTCCGGACTTAATTCCAATCATGGAAAAAGGAAATGGAAAAGCGGACTTTTGGGGCTGCAACGAACGTAACATCCGCCGTTGTCATCCGGCTTTCCCAGGTCTTGCCTGATTTACCTGCCATGAACAGCTCCACTGCTTCCTTATCCATTGCTGCACCTACGCATTGCTACCATTGTGGCAATGATTGTGCGGAAGATGCCCTCCACGTAGACGATAAAACGTTTTGCTGTGAAGGCTGTAAGACCGTTTATGAACTACTGGCCGACCACGAATTATGCGGGTACTATTCACTGGGAAAAAGTGGGATTGGCACCTCTCCTAGTTTAGCCCGATTCGAATTTCTGGATCACGCCGAAATCAGTGATTCCTTACTCGATTTTCAGAACGATACGCAGGCGAAAGTAACGTTTTATCTGCCCGCCATCCACTGTTCTTCCTGCCTGTATCTGCTCGAACACCTGCCGCGTCTCCATCCGGCGGTATTAACCAGTCGGGTCGATTTTATGAAAAAGCAGGTCAGCATTCTGTACCGAAAAACGGGCGATAACCGAATTTCACTACGGGAGCTGGCCGAACTGCTAGCCTCGGTAGGGTACGAACCGCTGATCAGCTTACAGGATGTGGTGAAAGAACAGCAAAGCCCTACCTACCGTAATCTGCTCACACGTATTGGCGTTGCGGGATTTTGTGCGGGAAACATCATGCTCTTTAGTTTTCCGGAATACCTGGGGCTGGAAGATGATTCGTATAAGGTACTCTTTGGCTGGCTTAGCCTGATTCTGTCGTTACCGGTCGTCTTTTATTCCGGCGGTGGGTACTTCGAATCCGTGTACAAAAGCCTACGAGCTGGGCGGCTTAACCTCGATTTCCCAATTCTGTTAGGTATTCTCGTCGCCTGGGGACGGAGTGTCTACGAAGTGCTTTTTCTGCAACAGAACGGCTACTTCGATTCGCTGACGGGCCTGACGTTCTTTTTGTTGGCTGGACAGTGGTTCCAACAGAAAAGCTACGCCTTTCTTTCGTTCGAGCGGGATTATAAATCGTACTTCCCGCTGGCCGTTACGCGGATTAAGAATTTCCTGACGGCTGAGACGGAAAGCATTCCGGTTCAGCAACTTCGTCGGGGCGATCGCATCCGAATTCGGCACGGCGAGCTTATTCCTGCCGATAGTCTTTTATACCGGGGAACGGGCCTGATCGATTACAGTTTTGTGACGGGAGAAGCGGTCCCCGAGTCCAGAACGGTGGGCGAACTGGTCTACGCGGGTGGACGACAACTGGGCGATTCCGTGGAGCTGGAAGTACTGAAAGACGTTTCCCAAAGTTATTTAACCCAACTCTGGAATCATACGGCTTTTGCTAAAGGTCAGGAAAGTCGGTTGAAATCCTTTGCGGATCAGGTCGGTAAATACTTCACGATCAGCGTACTCACGCTGGCAACGTTAACGGCCCTGTACTGGTACGCGTACGATCCTTCCAAAATCCTCAACGCTTTTACGGCGGTACTCATCATTGCCTGTCCCTGTGCCCTGGCTCTTTCGTACCCCTTTGCTCTGGGGCACGGTATGCGGATGCTCGGTCAGAAAAAGCTATATCTGAAAAACGCCGAAGTCATCGAACACATCGCTCAGTGCGATACGCTGGTTTTTGACAAAACGGGTACGCTGAGTACCACTGAAGTCAGTCCGATCCAGTATCAGGGCGAACCGCTCACGGCAGAGGAACGCGTGGCTCTGGCTTCGCTGGTTCAGCATTCTACGCACCCGATTAGTGTGAAACTGCTGGAATATCTCCAGGAATCCACACGAAAACCCGTTACAGGATTCGAAGCCGTAACCGGAATGGGGCTTTCCGGCGTCGTCGATACGCACGTACTGAAATTTGGCTCCGCGGCCTGGGTAGGTGTTTTAGACCGGGAAGGTTCCGCCAGCTTTTTTAGTATCGATGGGCAGGTGAAAGGGGCTTTCCAACTCGTGCACCAGTACCGCGAAGGCCTCGACGAAACACTGACGCAGCTGGCTCATTCCTACGAACTGTACGTTCTTTCCGGCGACTCTGATGCGGAAAAGCGTACCCTGAGTCGCTGGTTTGCCAGTGATCACATGGTCTTTAAGATGAAACCCGAAGACAAACTAACCTTTATTCAAACGCTTCAGCAACAGGGTAAAAAAGTAATGATGCTGGGCGACGGGCTCAACGATGCCGGAGCCCTGAAACAGGCCGATGTGGGGATTGCCCTGACGGATAATACGCTGCATTTCAGTCCGGCCAGCGATGCGATTCTGGAAGCTTCTCAATTAAAGCATTTAGGACATTTTCTGAAATTCAGTCGTACAGGCCTGAAAGTCATTCAGTTCAGCTTCCTGATTTCACTCATTTACAATTTTATCGGCTTAAGCTACGGGCTTACAGGTAATCTGGCTCCAATTGTAGCGGCCATTCTCATGCCCGTCAGTTCGGCTTCCATGCTTTTCATTGCCATTACGGGCATGCACTGGGCGAGACGGCGGGAGTTGGTGAGGGTTTGAGCAGGTTTGAGGTAGTATAAAGTTTGACTGTGAGTTTGAGCAGGTTTGATAAAGGTTTAAGGTTTGAAGGACTCCAGCCTTGGAAATGTTTTAATCGACGAGTATTTCATTCTTTATGAAGATTAAAAAAACCAAGAAACAGCTTATCAACGCTTGTAACGCCAACCTTCCCTATCAAACTAACTCAAACTTTAAACCTCCTCAAACCAATTCAAACCTGAAACCACCTCAAGACCCACCACCAACCCCACCCCATTAAATCCTTTCACACTACAACATCTTTCCATGTACATTCTGATTTTCTTTCTGGCTCACTGGTACCTTTCCCTGTTTTCACAAACGTTTTTCCTGCATCGTTACGCGGCTCACCAGATGTTTACGATGTCGAAGGGTTGGGAGCGATTTTTCTACTTTTTCACCTGGGTTACGCAGGGTTCGAGTTTCCTGAGTCCGTACGCGTACGGGGTCATGCACCGGCTACACCATGCCTTTGCCGATACCGAGAATGATCCGCACTCCCCCAGCTTTTCAGACAATGCCTTCGATATGATGTGGAAGACCAAGAATATCTACAACCGCATTTTGAAGCATAAAGAAAACGTAGATCCGAAGTACTTCAAGAACGTTCCGTACTGGGGCTTTATGGAAAAGATTGGCGATAACTGGCTTTCGCGTATTGGCTGGGGTACGGCGTATACGCTGTTTTACATGCACTACGCCACCAGTCCCTGGATGTATTTGCTCCTGCCGATTCACTACCTGATGGGTCCGGTGCACGGGGTAGTGATCAACTGGTTTGCTCACAAGTACGGCTATACGAATTTCAAAGTGAATGATACGGCGAAGAATCTGCTGCCTTTTGACTTTCTGATGATGGGCGAATCATACCACAACAATCACCACAAGCTGGGTGGACGGGCGAATTTTGGCGTTCGCTGGTTTGAGTTCGACCCTACGTATCCGTTTATTCTGCTGTTCAATAGCCTGGGTATTCTGAAACTGAAGAAGAATAATGATTTGAATTATATGTAGACCCAGGATTTGAATTGAAGGCTGCTAAAAAACAAATCGAGTTTACGAATCTTTCTGACAAGATTCGTAAACTCGATTCTGGGTCGGAACTCATTACAACTGATTCGATCCGATTAATACGGCTTCGACTCGTGGCTTTCTTCTTCGGCCTGCTTTACCGCATCTTTGGAAGACGTACTACCAATCGGGCCTTTCTGGATGTCCATGCTGGCGGCGGCTTTGAGGCCGTCGGCTACGCGTTGACCGTATTCCGGATCGCACTGCGTGAACAGATCAATCATCCGGTCCTGGATTTCCTTCTTGGCCGGAGCCAGCGTATTGACCAGGTTGGTGATCAGATCGTCGCGTTCCCAGTCTTCAAACGTCCGGTAGCGTTCGCCCGCCTGAGCGAAGTTGTTCTGACGATCGATTTTCTGACGTACCAGCTTGGCTGCATAGTAAGGTTCGTAATCATTGCCGGCTTTAGGGGCTTCCTGTAGACCATTCATCACCGAAGGCTCGTAGTTTACGTGCGGATTGCCCCCTTCGGGTACATCTACGTGATACGCCATTTGTCCATCCCGCTGATTGGTTGCCACGTGTGTTTTCGGAGCGTTGATGGGCAGTTGCAGATAATTACTACCGATGCGGTACCGCTGCGTATCCGAGTACGAGAAGGTACGGCCCTGCAGCATTTTATCATCGGAAAAATCCAGACCGTCGACCAGAACCCCCGTACCGAAAGCCGACTGTTCTACCTCGGCAAAGTAATTTTCCGGGTTACGGTTCAGCGTCATTTTACCAACGGGCAACCAGGGGAACTGATCCTGCGGCCAGATTTTAGTATCATCCAGCGGGTCGAAGTCGAGTTCCGGATGATCATCATCACTCATGATTTGTACGAATAATTCCCACTCGGGGTAATTACCTTCCTCAATGGCGTCGAACAAATCCTGGGTTGCGTGATTGAAGTTTTTACCCTGTACTTCCTGGGCCTGCTCCTGCGTCAGGTTTTTGATTCCCTGCAGGGGTTCCCAGTGGTATTTAACAAGTACGGCCTCCCCGTCGGTGTTCACCCACTTGTACGTATTCACGCCCGAACCCTGCATTTGCCGGTAATTAGCCGGAATGCCATAGGGCGAGAATAAAAACGTAATCATGTGCATCGCCTCGGGCGTGCCGCTGATGAAATCAAAAATGCGTTCGCCGTCCTGACGGTTCGTTACGGGATCGGGTTTGAAAGCATGTACCAGATCGGGAAATTTCATGGCGTCCCGAATGAAGAACACTTTCAGGTTATTACCCACGAGATCCCAGTTGCCGTCTTCGGTATAAAACTTGACGGCAAAACCACGGGGATCCCGCAGGGTTTCGGGCGAGTGCCCCCCGTGAATGACCGAAGAGAACCGCACGAATACGGGGGTTTGTTTTCCCTTTTGCTGAAATAACTTAGCTCGGGTATACTTGGAAATGGGCTCGTCCCCTACCGTACCATACGCTTCGAATACGCCATGGGCTCCGGCTCCGCGAGCGTGCACCACGCGTTCGGGAATGCGTTCGCGGTCGAAGTGGGAGATTTTTTCCAGGAAATGGTAGTTTTCCATCGTGGCCGGACCGCGATTCCCTACCGTACGGATACTTTGATTGTTAGTGACGGGGTGACCCTGGCGAGTGGTCAGCGTTTTGTCGGAATCAGTACCATTCGCATGGCCATTCTGATTCGCACCGTTTTCATTGCTCATAGGTAACTTGATTTATTTATGAATTAGAGGATTTCTGGGCGTGTAAGGCCGCCACCAGGATTTCGTAGCTTTCAGCATTTTCCTGGACCATGGCGTAATCAATGGGGTTTTTCCCGAAACGATCTTTCAGTAAGGGATCAGCCCCGTGTTGTAATAGTAACTCGACTAATGCTTTATGATTGAATGTGGCCGCAAAGGTTAGAGCCGTGGCTCCGTTCCCATTGGTAGTATCTACTGCCGCTCCGAATTCAAGCAACAATTGGGCTATTTCGGTGTACCCTTTGAAACAAGCTCCCATCAATGGCGTATTGCCCATGGCATCCTGAGCGTCCGGATTTGCCTGAGCTTCCAGTAAGAGCCGGACTGCTTCCGGGTGGTTATAATACCCGGCAATAATCAGGGGCGTACTTCCGCGGGCATCGACTACGTCGGGATGTAGCGTTTCCAGTTCCTGCTCCAGGGCTTCGAGGTTGTTTTGCCGGGCGGCTTCAAAAATGTCCATAGTGTACTCGTCGGGATCGGTTAAATAGAGGGTAATTACTGATACTTTTGATTCCCTGCCAAGATAGAAAAATTGATAACAAAATGAGCGAATGCCGGGCGAAGCACTAATGGATTTATTGGCCAGGCTAACAACCGTTCATTCCTCTTTTCCCTGAGGGAAGGAGTAGAACATTTCTCAATAATCGTGCCATTCCAAAAACCCGATCAGCTTTGTTTATCAGCTAATTAGTTAGGTTTATAATCTTCGTAAAATTGCTCGTCGAAGGTACGACCGCTCGGAACGCCGTACTTTAAAATGCGATACGCCATCCAGCCCACGACCACGGGAGACAGCAACCAAAGCGTGGCGACTACGGGCGTGGAAAGCCAACCCAGGTTAGCCCCGACCGTATAAACCAGTAAGTACAGTGTTGCAAAAAATAGTGGGAAACGAACGTTTTTCATGGCTAAGTTGATTTAACAGTGTTGATTTGATGCTCATCTCTTTTAAGCACCCTTCGATGGACTCCCCCACAAAAAAGATATTCCTTGATAGCCCCGAAGCCGTTCGGCATCTGGTAGATTCATTCTACGAGAAAGTACAGCAGGATTCTCTGCTGGCTCCCATCTTTACAGAGGTTGCCCAGGTAGACTGGTCGAAGCATTTGCCGAAGATGTACGCGTTCTGGGAAAATTTGCTGCTGGGCAATAATACGTACCACGGCCATCCGTTCCGTCCGCATTTAATTGTCAATCAGAAACATACGCTAACGATTGAGCACTTCGAACGCTGGTTACAACTGTTTACGCAAACACTTTCGGAAAACTTTGAAGGCCCCATGGCCGAGCAGGCCCGCGAGCGGGCAACGCAGATTGCTCTGGTCTGGAACTCCAAACTGGAATACCTCAACAACGACTCGTACATGGAACGCTAGACCCGGCGATTTCCTCTTCTCCCTCGAAAATCACCCCAAAGGGTGATTTTTGTCATTTCTATCCCTTCCCATTATTTAGACCTTTGGAACTGAAAATCAAAGGTTTATGAATATCATTTTCATTCTCATCGGCATTAGCCTCTTGCTGGCTCTGGGTTTTCTGGGAGCCTTCTTCTGGGCGATGAAGTCCGGACAAAATGATGACATGTACACGCCGGGCATGCGAGTGCTGCTCGACGACGAGAAATGAATTCCCCTAACATCCCTTATCACCCATGATTTCCCACGCTGCTTCCCCTGCCCCTCCGACGACGCTCGAACGCTTTGCGTACGACAACCGGGTGGTTAAGGCCTTTTCGATTGCGACAATTGTGTGGGGACTGATCGGTATGCTGGTGGGCGTAATTGCCGCCACGCAGCTGTTTCATCCCGGCATGAACCTGGACAATCAGTACACCACTTTCGGACGAATCCGGCCCCTGCACACGAATGCTGTCATTTTTGCCTTTGTGGGTAATGCCATTTTTATGGGCGTTTACTACTCGCTTCAGCGACTGCTGAAGGCCCGCATGTTTTCCGATACGCTGAGCTGGATTCACTTCTGGGGCTGGCAACTCATCATCGTATCCGCCGTACTGACCCTACCCCTTGGTTTTACGACTTCCAAGGAATACGCCGAACTGGAATGGCCTATCGATATTGCCATTACGGTCATTTGGGTGGTATTCGGTATCAACATGTTCGGTACGATCATCAAACGCCGCGAACGTCACCTCTATGTAGGGATCTGGTTCTATATCGCCACGTTCGTTACGGTGGCCGTTCTGCACATTATCAACTCGTTTGAAATGCCCGTTAGCTTCCTGAAAAGCTACTCCATGTACGCGGGGGTTCAGGATGCTCTGGTACAATGGTGGTACGGACACAACGCCGTAGCATTCTTCCTAACGACGCCGTATCTGGGCATGATGTACTACTTTCTGCCGAAGATGGCGAATCGTCCGGTTTACAGTTATAAGCTTTCCATTCTGCACTTCTGGTCGCTGATTTTCATCTATATCTGGGCTGGTCCGCACCACTTGCTGTATACGAGTTTGCCCGACTGGGCTCAGTCGCTGGGTACGGCGTTCTCGATCATGCTGATTGCTCCGTCCTGGGGTGGGATGATCAACGGTCTGCTTACCCTTCGCGGAGCCTGGGATCAGGTTCGGGAAGATGGACGTCTGAAATTCATGGTGGTCGGCATTACGGCCTACGGGATGGCCACCTTCGAAGGTCCGCTGCTTTCCCTCAAAAACGTAAATGCCATCGGTCACTTCACCGACTGGATCGTGGCTCACGTACACGTGGGAGCTCTGGGCTGGAACGGCTTCCTGACGTTTGCCATTCTGTACTACATCGTTCCTAAACTCTGGAAAACGGAATTGTACTCGAAACGAATGGTAAATATTCACTTCTGGCTGGGTACGCTCGGCATCCTGTTCTATGCCGTACCGATGTACATTTCCGGCTTTACGCAGGGCATGATGTGGAAAGAATTTACGCCCGAAGGCACGCTGAAATATCCCGCTTTCCTCGAAACAACGCTTCAACTGTTACCCATGCACATGATGCGGGCCGCGGGTGGCGTCATTTACCTGGGCGGTGCCATCCTGATGGCCTTCAACCTTTTCAAAACGATGGCTCAGGGTAGTTTCCAGGCCAATGAAGCGGCTGAAGCTCCGGCTCTTACGCCTGAGTACGTAGCTACGGGTGGTGACACCTACTGGCACCGCGTTCTTGAACGTCGCCCCATGCAATTGCTGGCCGGCTCGCTGATCGTGATTCTGATCGGTACGGTGCTGGAAATCATTCCGACGTTTACGGTTGAATCCAACGTAGAAACCATTGCCGCGGTACAGCCCTATACGCCGCTGGAATTGCAGGGTCGGGATTTGTACATCCGTGAAGGCTGTAATAACTGCCACAGTCAGATGGTACGGCCCTTCCGCTCGGAAACGGAGCGATACGGTGAATATTCGAAAGCCGGCGAGTTCGTATATGACCACCCGTTCTTATGGGGATCGAAGCGTACGGGTCCGGATTTACACCGCGAAGGATTCAAATATCCCGACTCCTGGCACTACCACCACATGAACGATCCGACGACGATGTCACCTGGTTCCATCATGCCGCCGTACCCCTGGTTACTGACCCAGAAGCTGGATAACAGTCAGCTGGAAGCGAAGCTGAAAACGATGCAATCCCTGGGCGTTCCCTACGATGATTACGCCATCAGCGACGCTCAGGCGAATGCCCAGCAACAGGCCGAAGGGATTACCAATCGCCTGAAAGCCGAGGGCATCAAGATTCAGTCCGACAAAGAAATTATCGCCCTGATTGCGTACCTGCAACGACTCGGTACGGACATAAAAAACGCTCAGGCCGCTAAATAGACATTGGTTGGAGGTTGTTTGTTGCTGGTTCGTAGTTCAACACTTCATCAACAAACCATTACCGGGGACCGCCATCCCTACCAACAACGAACAACCACCAGCTAAAAACTAACAATCAAACCAACCATGTTTCGCAACCTTGTTACCCAACTTCAGGGAGCTGATTTCTACATGATTTCCTCGCTTCTGATTTTCGTTGCCTTCTTTGTTACGGTGAGTCTGTTTGCCTTACTGACGGATAAAAATCACCTTCAGGAAATGAGCAAAATGCCTTTGGAGAAATAAGCTTCTCAGTTTACAGTTGTCGGTTTACTGTTTTCAGTTTCGTAGTACCCGTTTGAACAAAGTCACCCCCTGAAAAGGGTGAACTGTAAACTGTCTTTTAACCCCTACTTTCATGAACTTTGAGATAAAAACCGGCGAGGATCTTTTCCTTATTGTGGTTCTCTGCTGCCTGATCTTGGGAGCGTTGGCTCTGATGGTCACGACGCTTCATTTGTATTTGACCGTTAAACAGGCTTTCCCTGATCAGACCAAAAAGGAACTGGAAGAGCAATACCAGTACAGCAGTTTCTGGCATCGGATCATGGGCCTTCGTCCTACGGCCATGAATGCCCAGCTGATGCTTGAGCACGCCCCCGATGATATTCAGGAACTGGATAACCCCACACCGGGGTGGTTTATGGCCCTGTTCTACGGCACCATCGTTTGTGCCATCGGTTACATGCTCTACTACCACGTGCTTGGCCCCGGTGATGTAATGAATCAGGAGTATACGACCGAGATGGCCGTTGCCGAGAAAGCCCACGAAGCATACCTGAAAAAATTTGCCAATTCGGTTAACGAGTCGAACGTGACGATCCTACGCGACGAAAAAGCAATCGAAGCGGGGAAGAAAATCTTCGATCAGAACTGTACGGCCTGTCACGGTGCCGCGGGGGAAGGAAAAGTAGGCCCGAACCTGACGGATAACTACTGGCTGCACGGCGGTACGATCAACGCCGTATTCAAAACCATTGCCGAAGGTGTTCCCGACAAAGGGATGCTTTCCTGGAAAAAACAGTTGAATCCCATTCAGATTCAGCAGGTATCCAGCTATATTTTTTCCTTACAGGGCACGAAACCGGCCGGAGCCAAAGAGCCGCAGGGAGAGGAAGTAAAGACGGTTCCTGAAGTTGCCAAACGCTAAGGTCATGTTCACCATAGATGAAGATATAGAGTTTCTTGCCCACGGGGCGGTCTCGGGTCAGCGAAAGTATCCCCGCTGGCCCGAAGGCGGCCGCCTGCTGCGGTGGCGGGAAATCGTAGCGGGCGTTCTGCTACTGATTCTTTTTGGTCTTCCCTGGCTGGAGATTGAGGGGCATCCGCTATTTCTGTTCAACGTACTCGAACGTCAGTTTATCTTCTTTGGCGTACCCTTCTGGCCGCAGGATTTTCACCTGGTAGCCCTGGGTCTACTGGCGTTCATTGTTTTCATCATCGTATTTACGGTGGCCTTCGGACGAATCTGGTGCGGTTGGGCCTGTCCACAAACGATTTTTATGGAAATGGTTTTCCGGCGAATCGAACAGTGGATTGAAGGCGACTTTAAAGCTCAGCAACGCCTGACAGCCGCTCCCTGGACCGCCGAAAAAATCCGGAAACGCGTACTAAAACATGGTCTGTTTTTCCTCATCGCTTTTGCCATTTCGAATACTTTTCTGGCGTACGTCATTGGCAAAGACGAATTGATCCAGATTCAGACCGATAACCCTGCCAACCATTTAGGCGGACTGGCGGCTTTACTGATCTTTACGCTGATTTTTTATTTCGTCTTTGCCCGGTTACGGGAAATGGTCTGCGTGGTGATCTGTCCCTACGGACGTTTACAGGGCGTTTTGCTTGACAAAAAATCCATCGTCGTCGCCTATGATTACGTACGGGGCGAACCCCGGGGAAAACTTCGGAAGCAGTCTACCGAAGTCAAAGGCGATTGCGTAGATTGCTCCCTCTGCGTACAGGTTTGTCCAACGGGCATCGACATTCGCAAGGGTACGCAACTGGAATGCATCAACTGTACCGCCTGTATCGACGCCTGCGACGGCGTGATGGATAAAATCAGTAAGCCTCATGGGCTGATTCGATACGCTTCGCAGGAAGGTATCGAGCAGGGAAAGAAATTCCAGTTTACGGGACGGCTCAAAGCCTATACGCTGGTTCTGATTCTTTTACTGGGCGGCTTGGGCTACCTGCTTCTGACCCGAAAAGCCATCGAAACGACGGTACTGCGAGCTTCGGGACTTACTTTTCAGCAGCAGGCCAACGGTCAGATTTCCAATCTGTATACGGTAGAAGTACTTAACAAAACGTTCAAGCCGGTTGCGTTGGAATTTAAAGTCAAAAATCCGGGCTTCTCGTTACAGTACGTAGGTCAGCCCCTACAAACGGCACAACCGGGTACGTTTACCAAAAGCTCCTTCTTTTTGCTAACGCCCGCGAAAGGCATTCAGGAAAATAAAACGCCGCTCACGATTGAAGTACGGGCGAACGGTCAGCTGATGCAGGAAGTAAAAACGAATTTCATGGGTCCGGTTTTGTAGTTTTTCAGAAAGCATATCCACTTTCTGAAAACTGAAAACCACTAACCAACAACTAAGCTATGAACTGGGGCAAATCCATTATTCTGGCCTTTATTCTCTTCGGTAGTTTCATTGGTTTTCTGGTCTACCGAATGATGCGTACACAGGTAGATCTGGTACGACCTGATTACTACCAAACCGAAATGGCTTACCAACAGCAAATTGATCGCGTAGCCCATAGTAAGGCCGCCAAAGAGCTGGTCACCATGCAGTACCGTCCGCAAACGCAGCAGGTGCAGTTTTCCGTACCGAACGCAGTACAGGAAGGCAAGATTCAGTTCTTCCGCCCTTCTGATGCCAAGCTGGACTTCACCGTCGCCGTGCGACCCGGTGCCGCTGCCCAGACCATCTCTACCGAAACCCTAAAAACGGGTTACTGGCGGGTAAAAGTTACCTGGTCAGACGGTAAGCAGGAGTACTACACCGAAGAAGAAATCATTATTTGAGATAATAGATGATAACGTTTAGAGGATAGGTAAAAACGTCTTTAGTCTGTCCTCTATCATCTCTATTCTTTATCCATTCCCATGGTTCTCGCCTTTCTCACCGGACTTCTTTCCAGCATTCACTGCGTCGGCATGTGTGGCCCAATTGCTCTGGCCTTACCCGTGGGTGGTTTGTCGGAAGGACGGATGCTACTGGCTCGACTGAGTTACAACCTGGCCCGAACGCTGAGTTACGGGTTATTGGGCTTGCTGGTAGGATTTGTGGGCGAACGCGTATCCATTCTCGGCTGGCAACAATACCTTTCGCTGCTGGCGGGAGTACTGATGGCAGGCTTCGTGATAGCCGATCGCTGGATTGGCTTTAGTCCCTTCGCACAGCTGAAATCAACTTTTAGTAAGCTATTACAGCAGAAAACCTGGATGGCGTACGTGGGCGTTGGGTTTATCAACGGCTGGTTGCCCTGTGGGATGGTATACGTGGCACTGGCGGGAGCTCTGGCGGCTGCAACGCCCGTTCAGGGTATGCTCTGGATGCTGGCATATGGGGCAGGCACCATTCCGGCGATGCTGGCCGTGGGCTGGGTTTGGCAGTGGGTGAGTTTACCTGTACGCCGAACGTTGAACCGCTGGGTACCCGTACTGACGCTGGCGATTGCGTTGCTGTTTGTCTGGCGGGGACTGGGATTGAATTTGCCGTCTCGTCCGGGTTTGCCTTCGGCGGGGGTTCCGGTTTGTCATGAAAAGTAGGCACAGCCTACTAATTTGATCATCCGTAGCGGATGCTACGGATAACGGGATTTGGTTACCTGACGGGAAGGTTCACATTGGCTTGGCTGTAGCTTATGGCATTTTTTGCCAAGCAACTGGTTGAGAAACACGCCTTTCCAGCTCTTCAGCAAACCTATCCTTAACATAACTCTTCCCACGCAGCGAGTTGTTCGTAGCATCCGCTACGAACCATCTAATTTGTAGGCTGTGCCTACCCCACTGATTCAACGGTACACACGAAATAAACTACCCGCGGTTTCTTTGCTGCATGATCTTCAAACCTTATCAATTCAGTAATCCTCGGGGTATTTATTTTATCAGTTTCGCAACGGTTTACTGGATCGATGTATTCACCCGAATTCATTACCGAACCATCTTTCTGGATAGTCTAACGTTTTGCCAGCAACACAAAGGCTTACGCCTTCATGCCTGGTGCCTCATGAGTAATCACGTGCACCTCATCATTAGTGCAGCAAAGGATTTTAACCTTTCTGATATACTCCGGGATTTAAAGCGGCATACGGCTACTACGCTCATAGAAGCGATTAAAGAAGATCCGGAAAGTCGGAAAGAGTGGATGCTCTGGATGTTCCAGCGAGCGGCTCATCACAACAAACGCAATGACGATTACCAGTTCTGGCAACAGGATAATCATGCGGAAGAACTCATCACGCCCCGCTTTACGAAACAAAAATTAAATTACCTGCATCAGAATCCGGTAGTGGCCGGATGGGTTGATACGCCTGAACATTTCCTCTACAGCAGTGCCCGGGATTATACCGGATTTGGAAAAGGATTACTGGAGATTGTATTTCTTTTCTGATTTTGCACCTTCCCTAGCATAGGCTAAAGCAATGGCACGGCCAATGCCGGAGCTCGCCCCGGTTACAATGGCTAATTTATTGGCTAGACTGTGTCAGTACAACAGAATCTGTATCTGGAAATTTTGTCTCATTTACAGCCTCTCAGCAGGAAAGGTTAAGTTTAAAAGCTTATAAGTGTATAAATTTTTATTTGTAACAAACAACTAGTTCAGATTTTCTATGAATACTTATGTTACAGGATTGCTTTTTCTTTTGCTTTCCAGCTCCTGTTTCGGCCAAGACTACTCCTTGCCCACGGGTGACTACATGGATACCACTTATCAGATGAGTTCGAAATGTTCTTCCTGTCGTATCGTTTACTATTATCACATTAATGCGAAATATCCTAAAAGCTCAGCGACCTTACGAACCGAGGTTAACCAGTACTTACTTGAACGTAAGCGTTCATACCAGGGTAGCGGCTACGTTACTTTTCGTTTCATGATTGATTGTGAGGGAAAGCGAGTTCAACGGGTACGAGTTTTACAAACCAGTTCCGACTATAAAACTTATCAATTTGATAAGGTCTTCGTAAATGATTTATTTGATTTTATAAAAACACTTGATCGATGGCAACCTGGACATTATAAAAACCTGTTCCCTGTCAATTACTTAACTTATTTATCTTTTAAAATTCACGATGGAAAAGTTATTGCTGTACTACCTTAATGTTTTATTTCTTATTTTTTCTTTCTCCCCTAGCCCTGCTCAGCCTTGCAGTGACTCGGTCGTAACGGATAGTTTGATTCATCATTATCTTGAGAATGGTGCTTTTAAAGTTGGATATAACGATCCCCGTTGGGAAATGTACTGCGACAGCCTTATTGCAACCTGTCCAAACATCGCAGTGGCTTACCGTGAGAAAGCAATTCCCTATATAAAATTTGGCGATTTTGGTAAAGCGATGCTCCTCGAAGATCAGGCCGTATCGCTTGATCCTCAACAGTGGATTGACTACAGAGCTTTTTTAAAATGCATTTTTACGAGGGACTACGAAGGTGCCCTTAAAGATTTTGAACAGGCAGAAATCTATCATCCTATGGCTTCCATAATGGACCATTTTTATCCATTTTATCAGGGCCTTTGTCATTTAGAGCTGGGGAATTACCAAAAAGCTGAACAATACTTAAGACAAGATGTTTATGCACAAAGAAAAAGTAGAGCAAAAGGTATTCACTTTAATACTTATTTTTATCTGGGCGTAGTATTTTATGAAATGAAAAAATATAGCTAGCTGAAAAGTATTTAAAGATGTGTCTGTCCATATACGAGCAACATCCAGATGCCAATTATTACCTAGCTCGTTGTCAGCTTAAAAAGCAAAAGTTCAATACTGCTTTAAACTACCTAAAACAGGCAAAAAAATATATGCAGGAAGGCTTTACTTGTAATGAAGATAATATTGTCTACTCTAGCTACCCACACCAAATTACTACTTATGAAATAGAAGAAGAAATCGATAAAATTAACACTATAAGAATTCATTAACCTTTTCTGATGTACATTTATTAGACTTTGTCTATCTTTAATATAGACGATTGATAATTCCATACTTTTAACGTGATTTACTAGTAGCAATAAAATAAACATTTCTCATGAGCTATACGAATTAATTTTTAATTACCTGTATATGCCTGACTCCCTCCCCAGCCGTCCGTTACCAGCCATGACGTATCCTACGGCTCTCCTCATCGAAAAGCTACGCAAGCTTGATCAGCTTTTGCTGGAACTACTGGAATCGCTAACGCCTGAAGAATGGCAGGCCCAGACCGTAGCCAGACTCTGGAAAGTAAAAGATGTAGCCGCTCACTTACTGGATGGTAACATTCGGATCCTGTCTTCACTACGGGATGAGTATCAGGGTGAAAATCCCGATATTCGCTCCTACCAGGATTTGCTGGATTTTCTGAATGGACTCAATGCCGATTGGGTAAAGGCCATGAAACGGGTCAGTCCGCAGGTATTGATCCTGCTCCACCGGATTACGGGACCGATGTACTGCGACTATTACGCCGCCCTCGATCCGCAGGCAAAAGCCACTTTTCCCGTAGCCTGGGCCGGTGAAGAAGAAAGTCAGAACGGGATGCATATCGCTCGGGAGTACACCGAAAAATGGCTGCATCAACAGCAGATACGAGCTGCCGTACATAAACCGGGCTTATTGACGCAGGAGTTTTTTCACCCCTTCATCGACGTCTTTATGTATGGCCTGCCCCATACGTACCGAAACGTAGAAGCGTCCGAAGGGACTACCCTGAAAGTCACCATCACGACCGAGGCGGGAGGCAGCTGGTATCTGATTCGTCGACCGGATTTCTGGCAACTGGAACGCGACCCGCAACCGCACTGGGATACCGAAGTGACGCTAACCCCGGAAGTGGCCTGGACCCTGTTTTCGAAAAGTATACGTCCGCATGAACTCAGTAGTGGTGTGCATATTACCGGTGATGAGGCTTTGGGAAAAGTTGCCCTAGAAATGGTTTCGGTGATGGCGTAAACCGCCGATAGGTCTCGCTTTACTTCCGCCTGAACGTGCGGGCAATGCGTTTAAAAGTGGCCAGGTTGGCTTCGGGTTGTTCGGTGGTCATCCCAACCAGAATAAAATACCCGCCCTCCTCCGGAAAAAGCATCGTTTGGTACACGAGCTCTGGTTTACCTGCTTGATTTTTGCCACTGGCTCGTATTTCATACCCATCCAACCCGTCGATCTGAACAGGCTGCACCTCTTTTACTTCGCTAGCCTCACCGCCGGGTAAATTTTTCAGCCGTTGAATGGCAAATGTTTTTCGGTCCGCTACGGGTTCCGTACTCATTGCCGTTCCAACCATTAGCATTGGTTTAACCGAAGGAAGTTTCCCATCCGTTGTAAAAATGAGACTTCCCACCATATACTTCGCTAATTTGAATTCACTGTGGCTTACGTCTATCGTAAAGGGAACGGCGGCCAGGGGGTCGTCGTTTTGATTGACGTTGTACGTAGTCGAGAGCAGAGCCTGCCGGATGTCTTTCTCAATGTTTTTATGAGCCTCCGGATAAATACCATTGACCAATATGGTCACCTCGGCATTACCAAAAATCAGCATCTGCTTTAGGTATGGGGTGGTACCTAAGGATTGACTCACGGTGATGTAAGCAGCAGGTGCCTGATGAAACGTGATTTTCTTTTTTTCCAGTAAGGTCATTCCACGGGTTTGTAACGCTTCTGCTGTAAACCCATCGATGAGGGTCTGAGCAGCGGTATTTAACTCTGTAACCATAATGGAAGCCTGTAGATCTGCCTTTTGAAAGCCACTGAAATTCGTAGCCACTTCAAATCCAGCGGGCGGAATCATACTGCATTTGGTCCCGGGAATGATTTTCCGTTCGGCGGTTTGTGCTAACGCACTAGGTACAAAAATGAAAAAGGCAATAATGAGCTGTAATTTCATACCAGATTTAATGTACTTTATTCCTTCCCAATGGATAAGACTTCCTGCGTAGCAAACGCATTAATTATTAATAATTTGAATGGCCCATTCATTCTTATTCGGAATTTTTGCCGATTTCGTAATCACAAATAATCGGTTGCCTTTTGCGTTCACAAAAACGAATAAAGGTTCTACTCCTTTAACGATGGAATACCCATAGTTATCAGTAGCGGCATACGTTTCTAAAGGTATTTTTTTAATATAATCCAGGTTAAGAGCATTGTGAATATAGACGAATGGTAAGCCCGGATCATCCCAGTTCGTTCCTTTATTGATTATATACAAAGCATTAGCGGCCTGCGAATGATCCAAACCAATAATAGAACGATGCATATAATAATTGGTGAATACGGTATCATGCGGTACGGTACCGTTATAAACCATATCCTGCGTTTTAACTTCGGAGGATTTTAAAACAGTTCTTCCTTTCACAAAGATTCGATTTCCGTCTTCCGAAAACCACAAATCTCCATCAATATTGTAGGTACCATGGTACGGCGAATCGTACATGTATTGAGCCGTTCCATACTGAATATCAAATTTTACGATATCCGAAGGAGAAACACCATTATCCGCTACGTACAGGTATTTACCGGAAGGGTGAATTTTCGCTTTCGAACGTTCCCGAATTAACTGAAAGGGGTTCAAGGTTTCTACGCCCGTGGCTAATTCAATGCAATGAACTTTTACCGCCTGATCTCTTTTAGGAAAAGCGTAAACCCAGTTATTGGGACTCAACACAATGTCGAATACTTCACAACTAACGTCATAGACTTTAGTTACTCGCATGCTGACTAAATCGATATACGAAATACGGGCATCGTGGCCGACTACCGCCGTTTTCCCATCTAAAGCGATCGCTACACTTAAGGGAGCAAAATCCAGATCAATCGTTTTTCTGGTGTTTTTACCCGTATTATAGACGTGCAGCTGATGCGGTTTGGAAGAAGCGTAAATAAGGAGATCGGTTTTCCTGGAGTATTCGGCATCAATGACTTCAGTTTCCAAAATAATTTTTCCATCACTAATAGAAATTTCATCGTCTTTATTTTTCCGACAACTCGTAAGTTCAACGCAACAGGTAAGCAGGAGAAAAAGGTATACAATTTTTTTCATTGGACGTAAATGGATTAATACGAACAAAAGTAATTGCATCCCTCTTTCACCTAAGCGTACATTCTTATTTATTTTTCAAGTAAATTCTGAAACGAAACCTCTCCCATGCCGTCTTTTTCATACTTCGCCAGGGGCTGAAAAGTGTTATCAAAAGGCTTTTCGCCGGGTTGTAATTCCGCGGGTACGGCACTACCGGTTTTGAAGAAATAAACCGTTGTGGTACCGTATTTGGTATGCGGCATAAAATCGCCGTATTGCTTCATTTCGCTCCACAACGTGTCGTCTACCGTTACGGCATACATGCGTTTGATCGGACCCGTGTTATTCTCATTCCGGTACAACGCGACTTCCTTGAAATTCCCCTTCAAATCCTGTACGCCGGGTTGCGAGGTGGCGTTATACACCATGTAAGCCATCAGGACAAGAATGGCTCCTATAAACAGATATTTTATTTGCTTACTCATCTGATTTTCAATTAGTCAATTCTTTACGCTTTCGGCTCCACCATCACCACTTCTTCTTTTTCGACAATCACCTGGCCTTCCTGTAAATCGCGGGTTTTCCGGACGAATTTCTTCGGCGTTACGATCACCGGACACAGCGTATCATTGCGTCGTTTGGAGTAGTAAGCCGCCAGTTGAGCCGCCCGCTCAATCACCGGATTTGGAAAGCGTTTACCCGCCTGATGCCGGATGATGACGTGCGAACCCGTTACGTCACGGGCGTGCAGCCAGAGGTCTTCCTTACGGGTGTACCGCTGGGTCAGCAGGTCGTTGTTTTTCGCATTTTTACCCACGAAAATCTCGAAACCCTGGTATTCGTAGCGTTTAAAGAGCGTCGCCGCTGAGACATCGGGCTTTTCAATTTTATCAAGGCCACTCGTTTTCAGGTATTTCCGCAGCTCCTTCAGCGTTTCGATGGATTCCACTTTCGCAACCTGAGCGTCGTATTCGGCCATTTCCCGCTCCCGCACCTCCAGGGCTTCCATGAGGTGTTCGACTTCGATCTTCTCGTTTTTCGACTTTCGATAGTACGATTCCGCGTTTTTCTGCGGCGACAAATCGGGCTTGAGTCGAATCGTTACGGGCTGGTCGCGGTAGAAATCATGTAGCTCTACGGACTCGGTCCGCTCGGGAATCTGGTGCAGATTCGCCATCAGGATGTGGCCGACTTCCTCGTGCTTGATGGCCTTTTCCATCTCGTCGAGCTTTTCGTACACCGAGTCTACGTACTGCTGCGTTTTCTGTTTCCGCTTCTGTAAAGCCCGGACAATCTGCCCCTTTTCCCGGTCAAATACATTGATTCGCGAGTAGGCGTAGTAAAAGCCATTGGCCGCCTCAATCGGATCGGTAAAGGATTTCTCGGCGTCGTCGGGCAGCAGCGTCAGTACGGGCTGGTACTCCACCGTTTTAATGTAATACGTCGGATTTTCCAAATAGCCGCGTACCTGTTCCACCAATGCCCATTTTTCGTCAATGGTTTTCGACCGGTACCCCTGCCGATCCAGCCAGGCGGTGACGTCTTTGCCAAACGTAGGAAAGAGCTTTCGCCAGTCGCCATTCGCCCGATCAAAGGCTTCGCGGCTCTGATCCAGCGGTCGATCCAGCGTGGTGATGTCCAGCTTTTCGTCCGTTACGAGCTTGTTGTGAAAGAGATCCACGACCGCCGTTCCCTGCACCAGTACCAGGTTGGAACGGTTTCCAAAAAGCTTGAATACTAAATGAAAATCATCCGCGAAATCAATGGAAAACGCCCGCTCGTTCAGGTATTGCCGAACGCCCAGAATGGGTTTATCGAGTAACTCGGAGAATAAATCAACCGTATTTTTTCCCGCCCGTCGAAAGTCCTCGGGAAAGTTTAATGCCACAAAATCAGGCCGGATGGTGGCTCGTATGTAAAAATCCCGTCGCTTTCGCCACTGCTTCTCCGCCGGACAAAACCCCAGCACCAATTCATCTTTTTCCTGCGAAAAACACTCCGCCAGAACCAGGCCTTCGAGCTGGGCTTCGATCTCCCGGGAGAGCTGACGAAGAAAGTAGTAATTGCTTTGCATACCCCAAAAGTACGAACGGCCCGCCCGGAATACTGAAAGGTTTGGCAAGGGATTCGCAAAAGCTTTCTTTTGCAGGTATGCTACAGGTCAAAAATTATCGGAAAGCGTACCACGGAAGGACGATTCTGCAAGTACCCGACTGGCAGTTATCGCCGGGTATCCACTGGATTCGGGGTTCGAACGGCTCCGGGAAAAGTACGTTTTTCCGGTCCATTGCGGGTATGCTTCCCTGCGAGGGAGAAATCTGGCTGAACAATCAGTATGAAGTCAGTCTGCATGCGGTTCCCTATCGCCTTCGGGTAAATTACGCCGAAGCGGAGCCGCTGTACCCGGAATATCTTTCGGCCTTTGATCTGATTTCTTTCGTGGGAAAGGCCAAGCAGTCGCCCGCCGGGCAGGTGGATTCGTTGATTGACACGCTGGAAATCCGGGAGTTCTGGAAACAGCCCGTTGGTACTTATTCCTCGGGTATGCTCAAGAAAACGTCGCTGGTGCTGGGCTTTTTGGGGCAACCCGAACTCATCATGCTGGATGAACCCCTCATTACCATCGACGACCGGGCCGTAGCCAACGTCTGTAGCCTCATTGCGACGTACCACCAGCGGGGCGTGAGTTTTCTACTGTCTTCGCACCAGGATTTTCGCCTGACTGCATTAGCCCTGGATTCTTCGTATCTGATCCAGAACCATACGCTGGTGGAAACGCCTGCCTAATCTTACTCGCCAACGCCCTTGAACGCTGTCTTTTTTCGTACGCTGGTTACCGAATTTTACCGACAAAATTCGGGCTTCTTCCTACTGATCTTACTGATCAGTTTCGGTATCATCCGCAGCGACGATCATGTAGCCCTGTTTCGGTACGCGATGGCGTCGCCTTCTACGCTGGTGTATTACGTTATCCCCTGGATGCTGTACGGATTAAAAACGCTGAGTTTTGTTCGCAGTCAGTTTCGGCATCCGGCGTATGGATTTTTGGACCTTTGGCGGCTGATTCCATTTGGCACGCGTCTGAGCGGCTGGGTTACCATGCAGGCTGGACTGTTACTGCCCGTTTTTCTGTACGCGGGCTGGATGGGTGTGTACGCTTTTCCAGCCCGCCAGTGGTCAGCTTTAGTTCTTATAGGTCTGGTTCTGCTGGGGCTCGTCGTACTGCCAATTCCGCTACTGGAACGAATGCTGCACCAGACGAGTCGGGAAGTTCGCGTGCGTACGTTCATCCGGCACTGGCCCTTACCTTATCCGCTGTACTTCATTCAGCATTTGTTCCGGCGGCAACCGCTGTTGTTGCTCCTAACCAAAATCTTCTCCGGGTTGCTGATCATGGGGGTTTGTCTGCTGTACCCCACCGACGACTACGACGAACGGCTGTTGACCATCGGTATGCTCATCGGTGGACTGACGCAGCTGGGACTGGCTCAGGAACAGTACGTTTTCGAACACGAGTATCTGCTTTTCCTACGAAATCTGCCCCTTTCGTTCGGCAAACGGATAGGCTATCTGTTCGTCCAGGGTTTGCTTCTGTTTATTCCGGAAACCCTGCTCCTGTTCCGCTACCTACCTGCAACGGTATCGTGGCTGTACGCCGGGAAGGCCCTTTTCTTCGGGATGGGTCTGTGGCTGGCGGGTTTACACCGCTTGTATCAGAATGATAAAAGCCTGGAGAACCTCGGATCGTATGGATTGTGGGGCTTTCCAGTCGGTCTGCTGCTGATCATGTTTCAGGTAGATACGGCTCTACTGGGACTGCTGCTGTGGGCGTACGCGGGCTGGGTAAATACCTACCACTACTACCGCTCGGAATTTCATTTGCCGCAGTAGTTGCTTTCCTTTTGACTATTGAATCGTAACTTGGGGTTTGTAAGCTCTTCCCAGTTTCTATGAAAAAAGTAATTCTACTGCTCCTGATGAGTACTTCCCTCCTGCATGCCCAAACCCGCTTTCGCGAGCATACGCAGCAAACCATCGGCATTCTGAAAACGGGTACGCACAACGCCATTACCGATGTCGCCGGATTGAAAGTAGGACACGTTACGCTGATTGAAGGTCAGCAGATCCGAACGGGCGTAACGGCCATTATTCCTACGGAAGGGAATCTGTTTCAGCAAAAAATCCCGGCGGCCGTCTTTGTGGCGAATGGGTTCGGGAAAATGGCGGGAATCAGTCAGATCAATGAATTAGGCAATCTCGAAACGCCCGTCGTACTGACCAATACGCTTTCGGTAGCGGCGGGGATGCAGGGACTTGTTTCGTATACGCTGGCCCAGCCGGGCAATGCCTCCGTTCGTTCGGTCAATGCTATCGTAGGTGAAACCAATGACAGTTTCCTCAACGACATTACGGGCTTTCACGTCAAACCCGAACACGTTACCGAGGCCCTTCAGAAAGCCCAAAGGGGTCCGGTTGCCGAAGGAAACGTCGGAGCCGGAACGGGTACCATCTGCTTTGGCTGGAAGGGCGGGATTGGCACCAGTTCACGGGTACTGCCCAAAAAATCTGGTGCGTATACGGTGGGCGTGCTCGTACAAACCAACTTCGGGGGCGTGCTCGAAATCAAAGGAAAACCCATTGGAAAATCACTGGGCAAGTACTTTCTAAGTGATCAGTTGAATGATCCGGCAGATGGTTCCTGTATGATCATCGTAGCGACGGATGCTCCGCTCACCCACCGCAACCTCGAACGGCTGGCGAAACGGGCCTGGTCGGCTCTGGCAAAAGTGGGCGGTATTGCGTCAAACGGCTCGGGTGAATACGTACTGGCTTTTTCTACCAGTGAAAAGGTACGTATTCCGCACAACAGCAAAAAATTGACACAAACCGTTGAGGAAGTGGATAATGAAGCGATGTCACCCCTGTTTCTGGCTGCCATCGAAGCGACGGAAGAAGCCATCCTGAATTCCCTGTGGGCGGCTCGTACGATGCAGGGGAAGAATGGTACGGTTAACGAATTACCGAGGGATCAGGTGAGGACTTTGCTGAAGTGAGGATGGGGTTTGAAGTCTGATCGTATATAAAGTTTCAGGTTTGATTGTGTTTGAGGACACTACCAATCAACCCTGAAAGGGTTCAATATAAATAGCCAGGGGTAAAACCCCTGGCTTCACCGCCTTGTCAGGACGTTTGGTATTCATTTATAACTGCCCTACTTCAAAAAGTTAGTCTTAATAGTTTCTACCACATCACTCAGATCGCCTCGCAGGGTTTCTTTCATCATGTACATGCTAAAACCCCAGGCCTGCTGAAACTTGATTTTCGGCGGCATGGACAATTCCGTCGGATTCACCACCACATCCAGCACTACGGGTCCAGAATGACGCAGAGCTTCATCAATGGCTTCCGGTACATCTTCCGGATTTTCCACCCGAATGCCCCGAATCCCCATGGCTTCGGCCATACGGGCAAAGTTGGGATTTTTCATATCCGTACCGAAGGGCGGTATCCCCGCTACCTTCATTTCCATCGCCACAAAACCGAGGGAATAATTGTTGTAAATGACCAATTTAACGGGAAGATTGTACTGATAAATGGTGAGCAGATCGCCCATCAGCATTGAGAACCCACCGTCGCCCGCCAGTGCAATCACCTGTCGATCCGGGAATGCAAACTGGGCACCAATGGCCTGCGGCATGGCACTCGCCATCGATCCGTGCGTAAAGGAGCCAATCAGTCGCCGTTGCCGGGTCATCTTCAGATAACGAGCTGCCCAGACCGTCGGGGTTCCGACATCGCAGGTAAAAATGGCGTCCGGACTAGCCTGTTCACTTAAAACGGACGTGAGGTATTCCGGATGAATGACCCCATCGTTTTCGTCACCTTTGGCGTGTGAATCCAGCTCTTTGCGGGCTTCCTGATACGCCTCCAGCGAATCGTCGAGGTGACTACGATCCGTTTTCGGTAATAACATGGGCAAGAGGGCCTGAATCGTTGGTCCAACACTACCCACTACGCCCAGATCCAGCCGCGTACGGCGACCCAAATGTTCCGGTCGAATATCAATCTGTATAATTTTTGCCTGTTCCGGGTACCAGTCTTTGTACGGGAAATCGGTCCCTAACATTACCAGTACTTCCGCCCGACTGATGGCTTTCGCTCCGGAAGAGAAACCAATCAGGCCCGTCAGCCCTACTTCATAGGGATTTTCGTACTCCAGATATTCTTTGCCCCGTAAAGCGTACACCAGCGGAGCTTTCAACTGCTCGCACAATTGCAGGACTTCCGCGTGGGCTCCGGCACAGCCGCTACCGCCCAGAATCGTAATTCGGTCGGCCTCGTTCAGGAGCCGGGCCATCTGCTGCAATTCTTCGTCAGAGGGTCGGATGACGGGTTTCGGCAAAAAGAGGGGATGAATCAGGTTCGTTTCCTCAACGGTTTCTGACGAAACATCGCCCGATAGCGTAATCACCGCTACGCCCTGTTTTCCGATCGCATTCTGCATCGCAATCTGGAATACCCGGGGCATTTGCTTGGCCGAGGAAATCGTTTCGCAGTAGTGACTACACTGCTGAAACAGGTACTCGGGCTTGGTTTCCTGGAAATAACCCGTACCAATTTCCATACTCGGAATCTGAGCGGCAATGGCCAGAACGGGTGCCATACTCCGCTGGCAATCGTATAAACCGTTGATCAGGTGAAGGTTTCCCGGTCCGCAGCTGCCCGCACACACCGCCAGCTGGCCCGTTGCCTGAGCTTCGGCCCCGGCCGCAAAGGCAGCCGCTTCTTCGTGCCGGTAATGAATCCATTCGATTTCTCCGGAACGGCGAATTTCGTCGACCAGTCCATTCAGCGAATCGCCTACAATGCCGTGAATGCGGCGAACTCCGGCCTGTACCAGCATTTCGACCATTACGGCCGCAATTGTCTTAGCCATATCTGTAGATAGGTTTTGTATGCAAACATGCTTAGGACACAAAAGCCTTGCCAGATAGGGATAATTGCGAAGCCGTTAATGATCTTTTAATACCCGAATGGGTTCAGATGGAAGCAGTACTTTCTGAAGCAAGCGGTACGTTAGGCACAGCCTAACAAGTAGGCCGTCCGTAGCGGATGCTACGGACAACTAGCAGCTTGGGAAGAGGCTTGAAAGGGTAAACTAATTTATAAAAGCAACGGATAGGCAATTGCTTTAAATTTTTTAAACTTCAAACTACTCCACTCCCGTACAAACGACAGATAGTTAAGCCTTGAACTTTTCAAACTTCATACCAATTGAAACTTCACACCCCAAAAAAGAGCCCAGACGTACGAACACGTCCGGGCCTGTTTTTCAAATCTCAAACCATAATCAAACCTTAAAACGAGTAGCCTACCATCAGCATAAACCGTCGTCCGCTACCTCGGGTGTAGTTTTCGTTACTACCGAAGAACTGAGCGATATTGGTGTAGTAACTTGTGTTGAGCAGGTTTTCAACCCCCAGATTAAGTCGCACCTGCGTACTTACCTTATACCCAACGTTCAGATTCCAGAGGTTGTAGGATCGAATCCGTCCTTCGTAAATCGCATACGTCCCGTTAGCCCGGGGCATGAAGCGATCCCGGTCGCCCAATCGCCACCAGTTGAGGTCAACACTCAGGTTTTTAATACCCGTATAACGAGCATAAAGGGTGGTTTTATCGGGTGAGATACGGCTGGCGTTCAGGTAGGTCTCATAATCCCCATCCGAATTTTTATCCACTTTCCCTTCCGTAAAGGCATAATTTCCTCCGACAGAAAACGTCGATACCGGCGACCAGTCAAGCTGTGCTTCATAGCCCCAGACGCGTTCGGGAGCCCGCTCGGTGCTGTACACGCCTTCACCCAGGTCCACGAAGTTGGCTCCCAGCTTGGAGGTACTAACATACCCCGCCGCCGACAAGGAAAGTGTACCAACCTGACTACTAAAGCCGACTTCGTAATTATTAACAATAATGGGCTGCGTTTGGAGTTTTTCGATGGTATTCTCCTGAGCCGAACGCAGAATCCGACCTAAATCATAAATCGAAAACGCCTGTGAATAACTGACGAAGGGATTGAATGCTTTGTTTTTAGAGTAACGCAAACCGGCGTTGAAGACCAGGGCTTCGTAATCCAGATTTCCGCCTTTCACGAAAATGCTGCCCTGTCCGTTAGGTCCGGTCGCGAGTGTATTGAAGTCGGCAATTTTAGTTTTGATGTTTTCCGCCCGAACGCCCGCTTTCAGAGTTAGTCCTTCCATCAAAGCAGCACTCAGCTGAGCATAAGGGGCCAGGTTTCGCATGTTGATGTTCGGAACCCAGGCCCGACCGTCTACTAACGACTGCGAAGTCTGGTCGTTGAGCAAGTCAAAGCCGTAGGTAACGTCCCCCCGAATCCGACTGGCAATCACGAAAGGGCTGCTCAGATTGACCCGAAGTCCTTTTTTCTGGGAAGGAATCTGCGATTGGCCGGAACCGTAAAACGAAGCCGAGTTGGAATACACGGTCAGGAAATCCTGAAAGTATACACTAGCGTTGATACTGGTTCCGCCGATGATATTCCGACCGATGTACTGAAGGTTGGCGTTGTGGTTATGCCGGGTTCCTTCATCCACGCCTACACGTTTGCCAATTACGCCGATCGCAGGACTGACGCCATACTTACCCGGCTTTAGTACGTAATTGGAATGTTGATTGGAACCGTAGAAGTTATACATCCCTTCAATCCGATGCTTGCTGGAAATGTCGTAACCTATTTTCACGAATGCGTTGTAGATACGCGTTTCGCCCAGACCATACTCGGGCGAGATGACCTGACCTTCGCCATCCCGAAACACGCCCGTTTTCTCGTGCATACCACTCACTACGTAGTCTACTTTTCCGGTACGTCCGAAAAATTGCTGGGAAAAGCGGTAACCGAAGGTACTGTCACCCTGCGTATTACCCGTCATGGCCAGTTGCGTAGAGCCACCCGAATGGTCTTCCGGACGCACTTTCTTCGTGATATAATTAATCAGGCCGCCGTCGGCTCCATTACCATAAATGGAGGTCGCTCCTTTGATGACTTCAATGCGTTCAATCACGGAAGGGTCGATGGTACGAATATCGCGACCACCCGCCCGCAGGGGCGTTGATTGCGGAATGCCGTCGATCAGCACCAGTACGTTACGGCCCCGCAAGGTTTGGCCGCTATTACCAGTCTGGTTGGTGGAAGGAGCCAGTCCGGGTACCGTGTTCGAGAGAATGTTGGCAACGTTGGGACTAATGCCCGCCTGCGTTTCCAGTTCCTTCCCGGCAATCACCGTAACGGAAGAAGGCGTTTCTGCCAGCGTCTCCACCCGACGCCCCGCCGAAACGATCACTTCGGAAAGCTGTTTGTTGCTCTCTGTGGTTTGCAGCGTCACTTCATTTTTCTCACCCGCTATCAGCGTAATGGCTTGGCGTACGGTTTCATAGCCTACCCCACTGGCAATAATCGTATAGGATCCGGCGGTGGCTTTCATTGAAAAATTTCCGGCTTCGTCGGCGGTCGTGATGGCTCGAATGCGGCCCTCTTGTTCCAGCGAAATATTAATGAATGCAGCGAGTCCTTTTTCGGTGCGGACCGTTCCCTGAAGGGTAGTACGATCGGATTGAGCCTGAGCCGTAGTGAAGAAAAAGAAGGTTAAAAGAAGCAGATAGGGAAGTTTTAAATAGGGGTGCATGGAATTGACTAATTATGAACGCCCAAATTTATTTATATTTAGATTGATTACAGATAATAATTTTTCAAATTCCTATCCCCTCTTCGGCTTAGCGTGTTTTTACTTATATACGTTTAATACACTGGTCTTTAGGACAAGCAATGTTTTTTACTCCCACAATGAAGTTTGTGCAAGGGCTCCTTCCAGCCGCAGCAACCGATTTTTATGCACTAATCCACCCGCAAATCCTACGAGTTTACCCGACGCCCCCACGACCCGGTGACAGGGGGCCACAATCGAAATCGGATTACGATTCGCCGCACCACCCACGGCTCGTACCGCCTGCGGATTTCCCAGTTGTTGGGCAATCTCGCCGTAGGTGCGGGTTTGACCATAAGGAATGGTGAGCAAAGCTTGCCAGACTTGTTTCTGAAACTCGGTTCCGATAAAGTCCAGGGGCAAGGTGAACGTCTTTCGTTTTCCTGCAAAATATTCCTTTAACTGTTGTTCCGTTTCCAGCAATATCGGGTGTTGCTCGTTCGGCGTACCCAAACCAACGGAGACACGTTCGGGACGATCATTTTCCCACAGGATCGCAGCTAGCCCCTGATTACTGGCCACCAGTGTTAGCGAACCGACAGGCGAGGGTATCGTTTTGTAAGAAGTAGTCATCGTGTGTTAGACAAGCCCTGAAAAGTCAGGAACCAAGGTTTTCCAGTACGTAGGCCCTGACGCCATCGTAATCTTCCGCATCAAACCATTGAAAATGATCCTGATGGCGGAACCAGGTGAGTTGACGTTTGGCATACCGGCGACTATTCTGTTGGATTTTCTCAACCATGGTTTCGTACGCATACGTACCGTCGAAATAGTCGAATACTTCCTGATAGCCCACCGTTTTCAAGGCATAATGGTTTCGGTACCCGGCCACGCTTCGGACTTCTTCGACGAGTCCCTGCTGGATCATCGATTCCACCCGATTATTGATCCGGTCATACAGAATGGCCCGGTCGCGGGTCAGGCATATTTTCAGTATTCGGAAGGGACGCTCGACTTTGTGTCCGGTCCGGAAGCTGGAGTATGGTTTACCCGTCGCTAAACAAACTTCCAGAGCCCGTACGATGCGTTGGGTATTGTTGCGATCCACGTAGTCGAAATACGCCGGATCGAGCTGGCGGAGTTCATCGACCAAGGGGGTAATTCCCTCCTGCTCGAACCGTTCCATCAATTTTTTCCGAATGTCCAGATTCACTTCGGGCATTTCGTCCATGCCGTCGGTAATTACCTTGAGAAACAGGCCGGAACCACCCGTCAGGATGGCTACGTTGGTACGGGTAAAGATTTCCTGAATGGTTTGCAGGGCTTCGCGTTCAAAGTCACCTACGCTGAAATACTCGGCAATGGAGTGCGAATCGACGAAATGGTGCCGTATGCCCTGCCGCTCGGGCAGGCTGGGTTTAGCCGTACCGATGCTAAGTTCGCGGTAAAACTGCCGGGAATCCGCCGAAACGATTTCCGTGCCGAGTTCCTGGGCCAATCGTACGCACAATTCTGTTTTTCCAACGGCCGTCGGACCGGCGATTATTACTAAAGTAGGAAGACGCATAGCGAAACAAACGCGGCCCGAAACTGAGTCCAGACCGCGTTTTCAGGTATTAGTTACTGTTTTTCTGTTGATTTTTCCACCGCCACATGGCCCGGCTGGCCGTGGTTCGGTAGGGTCGCCAGTTTTCGGCGATTTCGATCATCCGCTTGCGAAGGTTCCGGTCTTTTTCCAGCCCATACACCAGCATCATGCCCTGCTGTACGCCCAGATCATCGACGGGAAATACGTCCGGACGCTGTAACGTAAAGATCAGAATCATTTCCACCGTCCAGCGGCCCACGCCTTTGATCTGGCTGAGGTAATCAACGAGGGCATCATCGTCATACTCGTCCCAGTTCTTGTTTTCCAGCTTTTCCTTCAACCAGAATTCCGCTACATTCTGCATGTAATGGGCTTTCGACTTGGACAAGCCCACCGAACGCAGCGTCTCAATATCCAAAGCTAAAAGTTGCTGTGGATGCGGGTACTCGCCGGGAAACAGGGTTAGAAATCGCTGAAAAATAACGGCAGCGGCCTTCGTCGACAACTGTTGGGAGACGATAGAATCGAGTAAGTCGTAGTATAAATCGCCCGTTGGCTCCGGGGCGGGTAAGGTTACCGCCGCCAGAACTTGAGCCAGTTTGGCGTCGCGATGAACCAGATGAACAAGTGCTTCCTGCATACATTTAATCCTGAGTTGGTGAATTAGTGGTGCGGTCCAGCCCTTTCAGCACCAGACCCAGCCCCACCACAGCCACGCAGCCAATGACGTTGAGCCAGAGAAAAGCCGTCAGATTCAGTACCCAGCACACGACTACCAGAATCTCGGCTCCCACTGCCGCCCAGAACGTAGCCTGGGCTCCAATCGACTTAAAGTAAAAGGCAACAACAAATACGCCCAGAACCGTTCCGTAGAACAGCGATCCCAGAATATTAACGGCTTCGATCAGGCTCCCCACGCGGCTGGCGTACATAGCAACCGCAATACTAAGCATGCCCCAAACCGCCGTACTGATTTTTGATACCCGGATGTAATGGGCTTCCGTACCGTTTTTGACCCACATGCGTCGGTAAATATCCACCACGAAGCTCGACGTAAGCGAACTGATGGCCGAAGCGATAGACCCCATCGAAGCGATAAAAATAATGGCAATTAGCAGGCCCACTACGCCCGGCGGCAGGTATTTCACCACAAAAGATAAAAATACGTAGTTGGTATCGTTGGCGTCGCCACCCTCGGCCTGTACCAGTTTTTTGGTTTGATTGCGAAGCTCCGTGGTTTGGTGGTCGAGCGTTTGGACGCGTTGTTGCAGGGAAGCAATCCCGCCTTCGTCTCCGCGTTCGAGGGCCGATTGCAATTGCGTCACGACCTGCTTTTTTTCCTCAAATCGCTGCGTATGCTCCCGCTGAAGCGTCTGGTATTGGGCGGTATGTTCGACTTTCTTTAAAGCCGTTTCGTTGAACAGCAAGGGGGGCTGATGAAACTGGTAGAAGACAAACACCAACGCTCCCACCAGCAGAATCAGAAACTGCATGGGAATTTTGACGATACCGTTCATGAGCAGGCCCAGCCGACTTTGTCCGATGGTTTCGCCCCCGAGGTACCGCCCGACCTGCGACTGGTCGGTACCGAAATAACTTAGCTGCAGGAAAAATCCGCCAATCAGTCCCGACCAGATGTTGTAGCGATCATTCCAGTCGAATTGCCAGTTGATGGTTTGTAGCTTCCCCATCTTTCCGGCCACTTCCAGCGTATCGACCAAACCCATGTTTTCGGGCAGGAGCCGTACGACCAGATACCCCGCCAGAAACATACCCCCGAGGACAATGAACATCTGCTGCACGTGCGTATAACTCACCGCCCGGCTACCGCCCAGCACGGTGTAGATCAGCAGAATGCCGCCCATGGCCAGATTCGTCCAGACAATATCCCAGCCAAAAATGGTCGATAGGATAATACTCGGAGCGTAGATACTGATGCCCGTGGAAAGCCAGCGGGGCAACAGAAACAGCAGGGCCGTGAGGGTACGGGTTTTCAGATCGAACCGCGTTTCGAGAAATTCATACGCGGTATAGACGTTTAGTCGATGGAAAATCGGAATAAAGGTAATGGAAATGACGACCATGGCCAGGGGCAGTCCGAAGTAGAACTGCACGAACCGCATGCCGTCGGTATAAGCCTGTCCCGGTCCCGACAGAAAGGTAACCGCCGAGGCCTGGGTAGCCATCACGCTCAGGCAGACGTGCCACCAGGTCAGCGTATGGCCGCCCGTCAGGTAGGTTTCCAGGTTTTGTTGCTGTCGACTGCGGTAGATGCCGTAACCTACAATGAAGGTTAGGGTAACGCCCAGTACGATCCAATCGAGTAAAGACATATACTCAAGGGTAAAGAGGTGTTTTTGGGTTTATTCGTTGGTTTTTGTTGGATCAATTTCTACGGGAATCGATGCTATGCTTTCGTCCCTACTGGGGTTTGGTGCATATAGACCGGGTTTGGTCCTGCTTACTGGCCGACTAGTAGCCCGTGAGCCTCTCCATGCCTGACAACAGCCCGCTTCAGGCCACCGCGTTGCGGCTGTCGTAGGGCATTCCGTTGCTCACGGGCGGGAGAGATTTTCATCTTCTGACAATAGTTACCGGTCATTAGTTGATAGTTGTTTTGCACATACAAATACCTTCATGGACGACATAAACCCGAACCCGTCCTATCGCGAAAAGCCGCCTTTTTCATCCGCAATGCGGTGGCCTAGTGCAGGATGAAAAGAGCGGTGTTCGCGATACGGACTAAAAAACCAGCCGTGCTTGCGGGACGAAATACTGATCCTGTAATACTCGTTTATTGTTAACAATTCCCTGTATGGAAATACGGACTAAAAGATCAGCCATCTCAGCGGGACGAAAATAGCTACCCATCCACTTAAAACCCGTTAGGAAAACGCCTCTGTAAACCACCAGAACAGCCCAATCATCAAGATAAGATTAGCGATGACTAAGGCATAGAGCTGCTGCCAGGACCGGATAAAGGGTGGCAGGCTTTCACGATCTTCATTCTTCATCATGTCCGTATGCAATCAATCCATAAAGGATGCAAACTGCCCAATTTTGAGCACTTGACCAACTTTTAGCCGTAATCCCTTCTGGAAAGGGAACGAAGAAGCCGGGCAGTTTTTGTACCTCCCGCCGATAACTTTTACGCCCGACTGTCGACTCTCTACTCTTTCATCTATTTTTGCGGCTATGGTACAGATCGCCCCTATTACCGAAAGCCTGCCCGCTTTCCTTGCCTCGCACTCCTTTTCTCAGGTAGCCGTTCTGGTGGACGAGCAAACCTTTCAGCACTGCTATCCCCGCATTCAGGCTTTACTGCCCCCGCATACGCTGATTCAGATTCGTTCGGGTGAAAACGAAAAACACCTGGAAACGGCCACGCAAATCTGGGAAGGGCTTACGAAAGCGGCTTTCGATCGCCACAGCCTGCTGATCAATCTTGGCGGCGGCGTTATTGGCGATATGGGTGGCTTCTGTGCGGCGACCTACAAACGGGGGATTGCCTTTATTCAAATCCCCTCGACCTTACTTTCGCAGGTCGATGCCAGCGTAGGCGGCAAACTGGGTATTGATTTCCAGGGACTAAAAAATCATATTGGCGTCTTCCAGATTCCCGAAGCTGTTTTGATTGATGCCGATTTTCTGGCTACGCTCCCGCCCCGCGAGCTTCGGTCGGGTTTTGCCGAGATTATCAAACATTGTCTCATCGCCGATGCGGCTAAATGGGAGGAACTCCGTCAACAAAGCTGGGAAACGCAGAACTGGACGGACCTGATCGCTCATTCCGTCGCCATTAAAGAACGGGTGACGCAGGCTGACCCCACGGAAAAAGGAATACGGAAGATTCTTAATTTTGGACATACCCTCGGCCACGCCATCGAAACGTATTTTCTGGAAGATCCCGAAAAGCGGCTCCTGCACGGAGAAGCCATTGCGGCGGGCATGCTGACAGAGGCGTTTCTGAGTCGGCAACGGGGCTGGCTGACGGAAGAACAATTCGCCACGATTCAATCGTACCTGCTTCAAACCTACGGCAAAGCCCAGATTCCTACCGATGCCTTCGAGGCAATCGTCGAATTAACGGCTCAGGACAAGAAAAACCGGGGTAAGGAAGTTCGGTTCTCCCTACTCGAGGGCATTGGTAGCTGTCGCTTCGACATTCCCGTATCCAACTCCGAAATGCAGGAAGCTCTGACGTACTACGCGGGCCTGTAAGGGCGTCGTTTCAAATCGGTTCCCTATGCATATTATTACCTTCCTTCAACAGCACTTACCCTTATCTGCGGAAGTCGTCGAAGAGCTTCAGAAAATTATTGTTCGGGAACACCTTCCGAAAAACCACGTGCTGGTCCGGCCGGGCCAGCACTGTCGAAGGCTCTTTTTCATTGAAGAAGGTCTCATTCGGGAACATTATCAAAGCCTCTCGGGGAAAGAAACGACGTACCGCTTTCATACGGAAGACAATTTCGTAACGGCAGACGAAAGTTTCATCGACGGTCAACCCAGTCAGTATTACCTGGAAACCCTGGAGGAGACAACGCTGTGTTCCATCTCGCACGAAGACTTTGAGCAGTTACTCAAACGGCATCCCCTTTTCGAGCAATTGCACGTACTGGTCATGCACCAGGTGATGCGGGAAATGAAGGAACGCATCACGGCCCTGCAATTTCAAACGGCCACCGAACGCTACGAGTCGTTACTCCAAAATCAACCCTCCATTTTTCAGCGGGTCAGCCTGGGTCATATTGCTTCGTACCTCGGCATCTCGCAGGAGACGTTGAGTCGGATTCGGAGTAAAAAGTAGGCATAGCCTAGAAATTTGAAAATCCGTAGCGGATGCTATGGATAACGCAGACTGCCGTTCTCAATACCAGTCTTCCAAAGAAATATACCTTAGAAGCAGCAGCAGAATCTACTCCTCTGTAAAAATCACTTTATCTCCCCTTTCCAAGGAGCGAGTTATCCGTAGCATCTGCTACGGACGCCCAAATTAGTAGGCTCCGCCTACCTCCCTTCGCTTTTTGACTTTTATCAAAGAGCCTGGCGTAAATCTTTCCGAGCTTTGCATGCACAACCCGAAAGCAGTGTTATGAAAGCCCTGAATTTCACGCAGCAAAGCAGCCCTATACCGGATCGACACTGGATCTTTTTATCAACGTCGTACTCCCTGCATTCGCTGATTGATTTGCTAAAAACTCTACTGAATCGCCACCAGCCGTGTACCGTCATTCATGGCCTGACGCAGCTGAATTCTCCGTTTTTTCCCGACGAGCTTACCCGTCTCGAATCGACGTTTCGTGGCCTTTTGAAAACGTATTATGTATTCGGCAGTCCTACACCAGCTTACCCGGCGTTAGACCTGCTCGAATCGCTCACCAATACATTCCCCGTATCAGAACTAAGTTTTATTCTGACGGATACGGAAGAATGGGTTGACAGTGTCCTTGAACACTTACTCTTTTTAGAAATCCCCCAATCACAAATTCACCTACTGGAAACGATTAATTAATGCAGCCATGAATACCAAATCTTATTTTCCCATCGGTTTAGCGGCCATTCTACTCGGCAGTTGTCAGAGCAAACCCGCACCTGAAACCGCCACCGCCGATCCGGCCGTACCGGTCATTACGCAAACAGTTAGTCGATCTTCTTCAGAAAATCAGATTTCGATTAGCGGAAACGTCGAAGGAAACCGGACCGTCAAACTCGGTTTTCTCGTGGCGGGAAAAATCAACTACATCGCGGCTACGGAAGGCCAGCCCGTAGTCGCTGGAAAAGTACTCGCCAGTCTGGACCCTACCAGTTACCGGCTCGGCGTGGACGCGGCTACCGCCAGCGTCAATCAGGTGCAGGACGAGTACAACCGGCTCAAGCTTATGCACGACCGCAACAGCCTGAGCGATGCCGATTTCGCCAAAGTCTCTAACGGACTCAAACAGGCTCAGGCCCAGGCCGGACTCCAGAAAAAGAACCTTTCGGATACCAAACTCTACGCTCCGTTCTCGGGCGTACTGCTCAAAAAGAATACGGAGATTGGTGAAATCGTAGGTTCGGGAATGCCCCTGTTTATCGTTTCAGACATCCAGAAAGTAAAAGTCAACGCGGCCATTCCGGAATCGGAATTACAGCGGGTGAAAATCGGTCAGTCAGCTCAGGTGTACATCTCAGCCCTCGACAGCACCTTCACCGGAAAAGTGACTGAAGTAGGTTCCGCCGCCGATGCGACGACGCGTTCGTTTTCGGTGAAAATCGAATTACGCAATCCGAAGCTCCTGATTCGTCCCGGTATGGTGGCCGAAGTGAAACTGCCTTCAACGCAGAAAACGGAATCGCTAACCTTACCCGCCGAAGCCGTCTTGCACGATACCGATAATTCTTCCTACGTTTTTGTAGCCGATTCGCAGAAAAAGCAGGCCTTTAAACGTCGCGTATCCATCGGTCGCCTGCTGGATTCTACCATTGAAATTACTTCGGGTTTACAGCCGGGCGAGCTGGTCATTACGGGTGGACAGCAAAAAATCCACGACGGTTCCGCCGTTCAGCTTACCAATACCCAGCCTTAACGTATACAAAACATCGTTCAATTTTATTTAACGGACGTATACGCTTCTTACTCTACAGGCCTTATCCAGTGTAGATCATGAATTTTGTCAAATCATCCCTAAAATATTCGCAGGTTACGCTGACGGTACTGCTGATGGTTTTTGCCGTTGGTGTACATTCCCTGCTGACCATGCCCCGCCGGGAAGACCCCAAGATTACCATTCGTACGGGTCTGGTACTGGCGTATTTCCCCGGAGCGAATTCCGCTCAGGTGGAAGATCAGGTTACGAAAAAGCTGGAGCAATACCTGTTTCAGTTTGAAGAAGTCAAGAAATCCAAAACCTTCTCCACGACCCGCGACGGTGCCGTCGTCATTAATGTGGAGCTGGAGGACAAAGTAAAAGACCCGGACGTATTCTGGAGTAAACTGCGGCACGAATTACTCGTCGCCAAAACGCTGGCTCTGCCCGAAGGTGTACGTGGCCCGATCGTCAACTCCGATTTCGGTGATACGGAAGCTCTGGTTATCGGGATTGAATCCGATCAGGCTTCGTACAACGAGTTGAAAGACTATCTACAGAAAGTAGAAGATCAGCTCCGGACGCTGCCCGCCGTGTCGAAAATCAAACGTATTGGCGAGCAGAAAGAACAGATCGTCATTACGAGCAATTCCGAAAAACTGGCTCAGTACGGCATCAAGTTCACGCAGGTGATGAACGTACTGAAATCCCAGAATGCCATTAGTCCGACGGGAAATGTGAAAACCGGAACGGCGGAGGTACCGCTCTACGCCAACGGTGGTTACAGCACCGAAAGCCAGATAGCCAGTCAGATTATCGGTACTTCCAAAACCGGAGACGTGATTCGACTCGGCGACGTAGCCCGCATCACCCGTCAGTACCAGGACCCCACGAGTACGACAACCGTAAACGGACACCGGGCCCTGATGCTGGCCGTGGAAATGCACGAAGGAAACAACATTGTGTCGTTCGGTAAGGACGTTGATGCTCAGCTGGAAGCCGTGCAGAAATTATTACCGAGTACCGTGAAACTGACTACGATTGTTAATCAGCCGCATCTGGTGGATGAGAACGTTGGTCACTTCATCCGGGAATTTTTCCTGGCTATTGTTTCGGTCGTGATTGTCGTGATTTTGCTCCTGCCCTTCCGCATTGCGGCGGTGGCGGCCATGGCGATTCCGATGACGGTTGCCGTCACTTTTGCCCTGCTGCACGCCTTTGGTATCGAGCTGCATCAGGTATCGCTGGCGGCCTTGATTGTGGTACTGGGCATGGTCGTCGATGATGCCATCGTCATTGCCGATAACTACGTGGAACTGCTCGATGAAGGACTGGACCGCTGGACGGCCGCCTGGCGGAGTGCCAGTGATCTGGTAGTTCCCGTATTTGCAGCGACGATTACGATCATTGCTTCCTTTATGCCGATGGTTATTCTGTCGGGCTCGGTGGGTGAATTCATTTTTGCTCTGCCCATTACGGTGGCCATTGCCTTGTCGGCTTCGTTCATCGTCGCCATGATTCTGACGCCACTGCTGTGTTATACCTTCATCAAAAAAGGCTTACACGATCCTTCCGAAGCGAACAAGAAGAAACGTACGTCCCTGCTGGATCGGATGCAGAATGGCTACAACGCGGCCATCGACTGGTGCATGCGTCATTCCGGCGTAACGATTCTAGGCAGTTTGCTCACAATCGCACTGGCGGGTTTACTCTTCACGACGATCCGTCAGAAGTTTTTCCCGGCGGCGGAGCGAAATCAGTTCGTCGTGGAATTGTGGATGCCGACGGGTACGAAACTTGATAAAACCCGGGCAGCCATCAGTAAAATTGAAAACGTTGTCAAGAAAGATCAGCGGGTAACGAGTTACGCCACTTTTGCCGGAACAAGTGCTCCCCGATTTTATTACAACTTTTCGCCCGAAGTACCCGTCACCAATTACGCCCAGATTCTGATCAATACCACGGATATTGCCAGTACGCAGGCGATGGCGGAAGAACTGACCCGTCAGGTCGATGCCCTGGTGCCCGAAGGACGTCCGCAGGTGAAACTCATGCAACAGGGTACGGTTACCAAAGCTCCGGTGGAAGTACGCATCGTGGGCGACGATCTGCCGACGCTCAAGCAAATCGGCGTACAGGTAGATAGTGTTCTGCGAAATACACCCGGCAGTGCATGGTGCGTACCGATTTTATGGAAGATTATTACGGGGTGAATATCAACCTCAAGGGTGAAGCCAACCGACTGGGCTTTACCACCTCCAGTATCGGGCAAACGATTTACGCCGGTTTCAACGGGGCTCCCGTGACCACCTTGTACGAAGGCACAACACCCGTGGATCTGGTGGTACGGCTGGACGAAACCAACCGCCGCAACTTCGATGATTTGCTCAACACGTACCTCTCCTCGCCCGTCACAGGAGCTTCGGTACCCCTGCGGCAAATCGCTGATCTGCAGCCCGCCTGGCAAACGGGCCGCATCATGCACCGCAACGGCGTTCGAACGCTGACGGTCCAAAGCGAAACGCAGGCCAATTTGTTGCCCTCGGAATTGCTAAAAGCGGTTCAACCCAAAATTGAGTCGCTGAAATTGCCCGCTGGTTACCGCATCGAATACGGGGGCGAGTACGAAGGACAGAAAGAAACGTTCAGCCAGATGGTTGTAGTCATGGTGATCAGTATCGTCCTGATATTCCTGATTCTGTTGTTCCAGTTCCGGAATATTAAGGAAGCTCTGCTGGTGATGCTGACCATTCCGCTGAGTTTGTTCGGAGCTTTCTTGGGACTGATTCTCACGCATAACAACTTTGGCTTTACGGCTTTCGTCGGACTGATCAGTTTATCTGGGATTGTGGTACGGAATGCGATCATTCTTGTCGATCATACCAACGAACTGCTCAAACACGGCATGGACATTCCTACTGCCGCCGCCGAATCAGGAAAACGACGCTTACGTCCGATCTTCCTGACGGCCATGGCCGCTGCCATTGGCGTATTACCCATGATTCTCTCGGGATCGCCCATGTGGAGTCCGTTGGCGAGTGTGATTGCCGTGGGCGTGGTCTGGTCGATGATTATGGCCCTGCTGACGGTACCCGTGCTGTACGTGAAAATGATTAAACCGAAAGACAAAGCGTATCTGATGAGCGTTGGCCGCGATACGCAACCCGTCTAAGTCTTTTCAACCCATTCCATTAAAACCCATGAAAAAGGTTTTGTTATACAGCTTTCTGCTCGGCTCGGCGTGGTCCGTACAAGCCCAGGAAGTACTCTCGCTGGAAGAAGCCAAAAGTCAGGCTTTACAGCACAATCGCTTGCTGAGTATTCAGAAAGAGAAAGTCCGCGAAAGCGAATACAAAGTCACGGAAGCCAAGACGAAGAATAAACCACAATTTCTGGCTTCGGGCATGTATGTCTTCAACGGGATTACGAAAGATCTGGCGATTCCCGCCGGAGCCTTTGGTCAGGTCGGAGGCACGTATCTACCGCAACAACCCGTTCCCTTATTTCAGAGTAAACACAACCTCTTTCTCGGCTCGGTTGGAGCGTACCAGCCCATCAGTCAGCTTGGAAAAATCAAAGTGGGGGTAAAAGCCGCCGAAGCCGACGTACGCATCGCCCAGACGCAGGTAACCAAAGCTGAATTGGAAGTACTCCAGGGCGTAGAAAAGCTGTATTACGGCGTGCTGATTACTCAGAAGCAGCTCGACGAAGCCAACGCCAACGTGCAGCTTACCCAGGCCAAGCTGTACGACGTAGAAAGTGCCCTGCTGGCGGGAAAAACCGACGAAGTATACAAAGTAGGTTTACAGGCCGATCTGGCCAACCAGCAGCAAAAAGTGGTGCAGATCCTGAACCAGATGGAAGATTACGAGGCGGATCTGAAAGTTGTACTCGGGGTGCCGGATACGGATTCCTTACGGCTCACTGACGTTAGCGTGGCTGGACTGGCCGTACAACCGCTGAATACCTATCTGGAAGAAGCCCGTCAGTCTAACCCGGACGTAAAATTGGCGACGCAAACCATCGAAAAAGTGGAGTACGGCATTGAAGCCGCCCGCAAGGACAAGTTGCCTAACGTCGGCGTACTGGCTGGCTACAATTACCAGAACGTCATTTCGGATTTACCAGCGAATAATTACTTCCTGGGACTGAACGTAAGCTGGAACATCTATGATTTCGGTAAACGGCGTTCGGAAGAAAATCAGCGGCTTTCGCAGAAGAAACAGGCCGAAGCCTATCAGGCTCATACGCAGGAAGACGTAGCCGCTAAAATCAGTAAAGCGTACCGAAAAGTGACACAGTCGCAACGCCTCATTACGGTGGCTCAACAGGCGGTTACCCTACGTCGCGAGGAAGTACGGATGAAAACCAATGCGAAAGAAGCGGGATTGAAACTGGAAAAAGATTTGCTGGAATCGAAGGCGAGTCTGGCGAAGGCGGAGCAGGATCTGTACGGGGCTCAACTGGCCTATCGGCTGGCCCTTGCGGAATTGAATACGCTGGCGGGTATTCGCTAGAAAAGCTTACAGGAAAGAAAACGGCGGGCGGAAGTTTGCCGTTTTTTTTATGCATATGTGCAACGGGCGGCAAGGGATTCGTTGCATCAAATCGTACTTATTTCAGCACGTAAGCGTGGGCGGGCTCTCCTTTTTCGAGTTTGATACGTACGCCGTTAATTTCTTCGGGTAACCGGCGTTCCCAGTGTTTGGTCAGACTTTTCACCCGGACCAGGATGTACTCTTTTTCGTTTTCCCGCCGGATTGCCAGTCCCAGGAACCCCTGCTCATCGCGGAGTTGCCGGGACAATTCTTTTTTGATTTCGCCTACCGTACTCATCATCTTCATCATTTACTAAGGGTGACATTCAAGGCCCGTAATACATTGGCAATGGGATTGGCAAAGGTCAGATTCCCATCACCGGCAAACAACAAGCCGACGACTAATCCCGTTCCCGCTTCCACGATAATTGATCCCGAGTCGCCGGGCTGGGAAAATGCGTTTCCGTTTTCCCCTTCAATTTCGATCTGATCCACGAAATAGGCCTGCTTGCGACCAAACGTGACGGGTAAATCCGTGGAAAGCGAAACAACCGTGCCCGTGGTATACCCCGTGGTGCGACCGTATTTTTCCACTTTCATGCCGTACGTGGGCGTGGTAATGCCCGTCAGCGTAGCCAGCGGCGGATTCGACGGAGGAAAGTTAGTGGAAACCAGCGAATTATCCAAAGGTTCGGCCAGAGCGGCGTCGACTTCGTTGGTTCCGCTAAAATCGATGGGGACAAACCGGGCCAGCGTTCCGACCCGACTCGCATTCGATCCGCCATCGCGGACGCCGGGTTGCCAGATGGGATCGCCGGTTTTCGCTTCGTTGCCATTGGCGAAAACGTGATTGTTGCTGAGCCAGTACGTCTTTCCCTGATCGTATACAGCACAACCCAGCGTCCCCGCCGATACGAGTTCATGCCCGATGGACACGCCGTACCACAGGGGTCGCTGCGAGCGGCGGATGGGTTCATTGAAGGCAATGACCTGATTGGCGTGAATCATGCGTAAATCCGGCTCGTCGACTTCCAGTACGGTAGCCAGAGCCGTAATTTCCTGCGGAGAAAGGGGATTTTGAACGAGCACGCGAATGTGGTACTCCTCCGTTCCCTCCCGTCCAATCCCGATTCCGGCAATGGCGGGCTGGATGAGATGCGTACTGCTTTCGAGTACCGTATCCAGTCCGAACGCCCGCACAATTTTATGTTGAGTAGCCAGCAACTGGCCCGACAATACACTTTTGGCCTGTACGGCTTTTTGATAATTCATACTGTTTTTAGCAACAAGTATATATTCTGTTTCGCAGGAACGGCTGGTTTTTAATTCGTATACAGTCGAAACTTATTCATAAAAAATAATGACCAACTAGTATTCTAGATTAGTATTTCGTTCCGCTGAGAGGGCTGGTCATTAGTCCGTATGACATTCTTTGTAAAAACTTTCTAACAGCTAATAACTAGTATCACAGTGTCAGTATTTCGTCCCGCAAGCACGGCTGGTCATTAGTCTCTATGCATTCCATGCCGGGCATCGCATGCGGGGCATCCCATGCCGGCACGCCCGCCGCTCTTTTCATCCTGCACTAGGCCACCGCGTTGCGGATGAAACCATTCCATGGTGGCCGCCATGAAATGGAAGGCGGCTTGAGCCCCAGAATGGAATTCCGCCATGGAATGGGATAGGACGGGGTGCGGTTTTATGTCGCCCATGAAGGCATTTGACTCTGTTCTAACAACTGGCAACAAACAACTATCAACTTTCAAAAGATGTCAGAAGATGCAAACCTCTCCCGCACATGAGCATTCCATTCTGGGCCATTCCATGGCGGCAACTGAACGACCTACGACAGCCGCAACGCGGTGGCCCTGGAGTAGGCTGTCGTCAGGCGTGGAGGGGTCCAGCCTGGAAGGCTCATGTGCTACTAGCCAGCCAGTAAGAAGTGCCAAACTCCGTCTAGGTGAATAACGAAGCTCCATAAGAACTCACTACAAAGGGACTACTAGTCAGCTAGTAAGGAACACCAAAACTGGTCTTTATAAACCGTAAACACCCCTTAGGATTTACGAAACGCCCCATAACTACTCAACTTATCTGCCCGCAGTACCTGACCCGTGGACTGAAACAGCATATAGTTTACTTCTACTGAGGCATGGTACTCGATCACCGCATTTCGCCAGAGGCGTTTGGTAACCTGATACGATCCCTGCGAGGAAATTTGCAATCGCAGGTGGTACGCGGCAGGTTCCTGCAATACTTGATGAAGCTGTTCGATCTGTCGCAACGAGGCCAGCGTGGATACCGGACTTTCAGTAACCTGTAAGTCGGTCCAGATTTTTGTCCCCGTTTGCTGATACGATGCGAGGGCCGTTTTCAATGCATCAACGGTTTGGGTTCGTTGCCGGGCCTGAAACATTTTTTCCGCTTCGTTGCCCGCCCAGGTAGCCAGACGTTCGCGAAAGGCTTCCAGATCCAGATTCGTCTCCGTCGTGCGTTCCAGTAGCTGAGAAAGTTCCGATAAGGTTCGTAACACTACGGATTCCGATCTAACCCGAACAGGATATAGCCGTGGATAAAACAAAGTCACGGCAGCCTGACTGCCTTGCAGCTCTTTTTGCAAGAGAGCTACGGCGTCTTCTTCACTGAGCGTTACCGGCTGACTCCTGATTTCCACTTCTTTCCGAAACAACTGCACCAGTTCGGCCAGCGACTGTACTACGCCCGTGGCCAAAGCCGGAGCCGCCAGCCATCCCATACCCAAATTCTGACTTTGTGCCAGCGGTTTATTTTCCAGCAAGGCCCTCCCCTGCTCCAGCACTTCACGGGCTTGATCCAGAGTCGTTTGAATCGACGTATTCAGCGACTGAAGTTGCTGAAGTATCAGTTGATAATTGCTCAACGCCATTACATCCGATTCCTGATAAATAATGAGTCGTGTTCCTGCAGTCAGAATCGTCTGATTATCGGTGTACACCTGCCTCATCAGTACGCGTAACTGCTGATGAGCGGATTCGGTGATTTGCGGAAATTGTACGCCTTCCCCCACTAAAATACTTCCGCTGGGTACAGGCAGAGGATTCGTGGGTCGTTCGCCCGTAAGCGTTCTGATCTCGGCTACCCGCGTTTCGGCGATGCGTTTTTCGGCTTCTACGCGTTCAGCCCGGGCTTTTGCCAGCGTAGCTGCCTGGCGGGCCTGCTTCAACTCGGCCTCTTCGGCGGGCGTAGTTCCTTCCATAGTAGGTAGTCAGAGGTTAAAGAATAGGGCAGGTATTCCCACCAAACGATTCATTTCTCAAAAGAGCTGATTACGGTCTAGAGATACAAGTTTTTAGGAAGAAATAAGGCAGGCGAAAATGATTTTGCCACTACCCGGCACAACTGGTTTTCTAGCCTGCCAAGCTTAATGAAACCCTTTGGAGCGACGCAGAACTAACAAACGTTTCCAACTTTCTACGATCTACTAACTCTTTTTCCACTCATCCCGGTAAAGTGACCACTCATCCCTGAAATATTAAAAAAACGCCCCTGACTGCAACGCAGCCCTGATTCGCTGCATCCTTGGTGTGTAAATAAGGTCAGCCGTTTTGGAACGCAAACCCCATCAATCACCGCTCATCCAGCAACCAAGCCTTACATACTACTTTGCATTGCATAGTACCTGTTTTCAACCCAACTTTGAATCATCAATCAGGCCAGTCACCTCTGATGAACGTACCCAAGCCATGATTTTCTAAAACAACCGATTAGCTCACTTTTGCCTGTCAATCTCAATCGATAAAAGCCATGAAAACTTCCATTCAATCTCTGTTCGCTCTTGCTTTTGCTTTCGTTACCCTGAACAGCTTTGCTGCTCCTCGTCCAACGGAAGATCCTAAGGGAACCGCTAAATCTTCTTATGCCGTCAATGTCTTCAAAGGGAAACAAGGCAAAGTCAACTTTCTGTTGGAAAAAGTAGCGGGTAAGAAACTGATCGTTTCGCTGCGAAATGCCAAGGGCGATATTCTTTTCAGTGAAAACATCAGTAAAAACGCTACCGGCTACGCCCGCCGTTTTGATATGAACGAACTGGCCGATGGTCAATACCACATTGAAGTGACCGATGGTGAAACCGTCGTCAAAAAAGACATCAGTCTAAATACCGATAAGCCCACTCGCGTGGTGTTTGTGAATTAATTAATTTCCCTATATTCCTTCAATCGTGTCTGAATGCTCTCAGGCCTTTGTCTAGCCGACAAAGGCCTGAAACTTTTTTATAGGGGGTAATCGAAATCGGGAACCCTCTTTTACAAAAGAATCTTTTGTAAAAACCCGACTCTTAAAAAAAGTCTATCGGTTACCTTTGCACCCCCGAAGCAATAAAACGTACTATGACTACAGCAACGGCTCGATTAATTACGAAGCCTTCTGTCCCGACCGAAGCTCTCCGTGACCTCGCTGCCCGCCTTGAAGGCGAATTCTACTACGACGAAACCATGCGTACGCTTTACGCAACGGATGCCTCGGCGTATCGCGAGTTTCCTACGGCTGTAGCCTTGCCCAAGACGCAGGAAGACCTTAAAACGCTCATCGCCTTTGCCCGGCAGTACCACACCTCGCTTATTCCGCGTACCGCCGGTACGTCTCTGGCGGGTCAGGTAGTGGGGGCCGGTATTGTGGTTGACGTTTCCAAATATTTTAATAAAATCCTGGAAATCAATCCCGAAGAAGGATGGGTACGGGTACAGCCCGGCGTCGTACGCGACGAACTGAACCTGTTCCTGAAACCCTACGGATTTTTGTTTGGACCCGAAACGTCCACGGCTAACCGGGCCATGATTGGGGGTATGGTGGGCAATAACTCCTGCGGTTCCAACTCCGTTGTTTACGGTTCCACGCGGGAACACGTTCTGGAAGTGAAAACCCTACTGGCGGATGGTTCGGAAGCTACCTTTGGTTCCCTTTCGGCAGATCAACCTCTGGTACAATCTCTGCTTAAAGGCGAAACTACCTTGCCGGGTATTTCCAACCATTTAGAAGCCGACATTTATCGCAAGACCTTTGAAATTTTAAAGGATACAGCAAATCAGGAAGAAATCCGTAAGAATTTCCCGAAACCCAGCATCGAACGCCGGAATACGGGATACGCCCTGGATATGCTGCTCTACTGCGAGCCGTTTACGCCCGGAGGTATGGATTTCAATTTCTGCCAGCTCCTGGCCGGATCGGAAGGTACGCTTTGCTTTCTGACGGAAATCAAATTGCACATCAATCCTCTACCACCTAAGGAAGCGGGCTTGATTTGCGTACACTTTCATTCGGTCGATGAGGCCTTACGGGCCAATATCATCGCCATGCAGTACAAGCCTTCGGCGAGTGAGTTGATCGACCATTACATTCTCGAGTGTACGAAAGAAAACATCGAACAGAGTAAAAACCGCTTTTTCGTGCAGGGCGACCCCGGAGCCATTCTGGTCGTTGAGTTTCGAAAAGAAACCAGGGAGGAAATTCTGGAAGTAGCCGCCCGCATGGAAGCCGAAATGAAAGCGGCTCACCTGGGCTACCACTTCCCCATCCTGTTTGGAGCCGATACGGGTAAAATCTGGGCCCTGCGTAAAGCCGGATTAGGGCTGCTTTCCAACCTGCCCGGTGATGAAAAAGCCGTAGCGGTGATTGAAGATACGACGGTCGATATCCATGACCTGCCCGACTACATTCGGGATTTCAACGAAATTCTGGCGAAAAACGGCATGAGTGCCGTGCACTACGCCCACGCGGGTTCGGGCGAGATTCACCTGCGTCCGATCATCAACCTGAAGACCCGCGAGGGGAATCAGCAATTCCGGTTGATTGCCGAAGAAATTGCCAAACTGGTAAAGAAATACGACGGTTCGCTTTCGGGTGAACACGGCGATGGCCGCTTGCGGGGCGAGTTCATTTCCTGGATGGTGGGCGAGAAAAACTACGCCCTCATGAAGGAAGTGAAGCGGATGTGGGATCCGGAAAATATTTTCAATCCCGGAAAAGTGGTTGATACGCCGCCCATGCATACGTTTCTGCGATACGAGCCGGGTCAGCAAACGCCGCATTTCCAGACCTTTTTCCGGTATCAGAATCAGGACGTGCTTCAACACGCCGAGCAGTGCAACGGTTCGGGCGACTGCCGTAAGACGGAATTGAGCGGTGGTACCATGTGCCCCAGTTTCATGGCGACGCGAAACGAGAAGGAAACGACGCGAGCCCGGGCCAACATCCTGCGGGAGTTTCTGACTAATTCTACGCAAACCAACCGTTTTGCCCACGACGAGATCAAGGAAGTTCTCGACCTCTGTCTGCTCTGCAAGGGTTGCAAGGCCGAATGCCCTTCAAACGTGGATATGGCGAAACTCAAAATGGAGTTTTTGCAGCATTACTACGAAGCCAAAGGCGTACCACTACGTTCGAGGCTGGTGGCTAATTTTACTTCGCTGAACAAACTGGCTAGTCTGGCTCCCTGGGCGTATAACGGCATTTTTGATACCCCGGCCTTGCGACGCGTGGCAAATAAAATGGTCGGTTTCCACCCGGATCGTACCATGCCTTTGCTGGCGAAGCAAACTTTTACCAACTGGTGGAATAAGGAAGCCAAAACGAAAAAACCGTTAGCTCCGAGTTTCTACCTGTTTGCCGATGAATTCACGAACTATAATGACGTGGAAATCGGCAAGAAAGTTGTGCAGCTTTTTGAGCGATTGGGTTACAATGTGCTATTACCCGGCGAAAACATGCAGTCGGGACGGCCCCAGTTGTCGAAAGGCTTACTGAAAATGGCGAAAGAAGTAGCCAACCGTAACGTGCGACTACTGCGTACGCTTATCACGAAAGATACGCCGCTGGTGGGTGTAGAGCCTTCGGCCATTCTTACCTTCCGCGATGAGTATCCTGATCTGGTAGATGAAGAACTGGTTGACGATGCCAAAGCCATTGCCTCGCACACCTATACGTTCGAGGAATACCTGGCTCAGGAACTCGACGCCAAACGCGTCAAAGCTGATCAGTTTACGACCGAAAAACGGCTTATCAAACTGCACGGACACTGTCAGCAAAAGGCCATGAGTTCGCTCGTGCCGAGTAAGAAAATTCTGTCCTTACCCGCTAACTACGAGGTCCAACTCATTCCTTCGGGATGCTGCGGTATGGCCGGAAGTTTTGGGTACGAAGCCGAGCATTACGACGTTTCCATGAAAATTGGGGAACTGGTTCTTTTCCCAACGATTCGCAAACAGCCCGAAGAGGTGATCATCGCCGCAGCGGGTACGAGTTGCCGCCACCAGATTCACGATGGTACGGGTCGGGAAGCCCTGCACCCGGCGGAGATATTGTGGAATGCGTTGGCGAAATAGCCGGTATACTTCTTCCATCAAAAGCCTCGCAGTCGCTTCATATATTGGGGCAACTGTGAGGCTTTTTGTTTCTAAATGTCTCATTCATTTACGCTGAAGCATGGGCTTTCAAACAGGTCCAGAGCATACCTTAGCAAGAAGAGATGAACCAAACGCTACGGAAATTGATTTATATGTATATACACACATTGACTCATGACACTTCGTACCATTCATAAACTCATTCATCCGCAGCCTCGCCCCATGGGCCCGCTAACGATGCACCAACCCCTGCCCGCTGCCGGAATTGATCAGATTGATCCGTTTTTATTACTGCACCACCACGGTCCACAGAACTTTCCGGGTCGGAATAGTGGCTTACCCTTTGGCCCCCACCCTCACCGGGGTTTTGAAACCGTCACGTTCATTTACGAAGGCGATGTGCAGCACCGGGATAGCAGCGGTTTTGCCAGTACGATTGACAGAGGGGGCGTTCAGTGGATGACGGCAGGCAGTGGTTTAGTTCACTCGGAAGGCTCGTCGCCTGAATTTCGGGAAAAAGGGGGCCCGGTCGAACTCATTCAGCTCTGGACTAATTTGCCCGCTCAATTCAAAATGGTGGCTCCCCAGTACACGGGTTTACAGCAAAAAGACATCCCGACCGTAACCCTTCACAAAGGTACGGCAGCGGTGGTTTCGGGAACCTGGGACCATACACAAGGCCCCATTCAACCGATTTATGAGGTTGCACTGGCAAACATTACCCTGGAGGCGGGTGGAAGCTTCACCCGTACGATCGAAGCGAATCAGAATATTCTGTTCTATTTACTGAATGGAAGTATTACCGTCAACGGAACGGCCATTAGTGGTCGAACGCTGGTCGTTTTTGCGAACGAGGGGGAAGAAATTCAGGTACAAGCCTCGGCCTACTCACGGATTCTCCTGGGTTCGGCCCTGCCCATCCAGGAACCCGTCGTCACGCACGGTCCGTTTGTGATGAATACTCGCGAAGAAATTCAGGAAGCCCTGTATGATTATCAGATGGGTAAAATGGGAACCTTATAACTTAGCGTTTTGGGTTTAGTGTTTTGAGTTTCGGGATAAGTGTCGGAATAGTGTATCAGGGAGTTGAATAGCTACAAAAAAACACTATGTCTTCAAGGTATCTAACCCTTACCAGTCAGAAACTTAACTCTAAACTCTAAACCCAAAACTCTAAACTAAAGCTTATACGCCTGGCGACCCAGTAGCAGCCACTTTCCTTTTTCCTTCACCCAGGTCAAGAGTACGCCTAGTTTGACTTGTCCCGCCTGCCCTTTGTTGGCCGTTTCGCCCGCGAGCGTATGCCGTACCAGAGCCGTACTACCTACTACCGTGACGGTTTGATCACTTAGGTTGATGGATTTAAAGACGGAATTTCCGTTTGTCAGGTTCTCTACAAACAGAGCTTTATCTTCAATCAGGCCGCTCGAATGTCCGTAATTAAGCCGATCATGGGTAATGGCCATCAGATCCGCTTTGTCTCCTTTCATCATGGCCGCTTTGAGTTGTTCAACGGCCTGCGTTACGGCGGTTTCTTCTTTCGACTGAGCCACAGCCGTAAGGGTAAGGGTTAGTAGTGCCATACTCACTACCAGTACTAGCGTTTTTTTCATAGCTATCCGGTTGTTTGGATTTACTCGTCCAGAGGTTTATTCAGAGAAGACGGATAAAAACGTTTCCTCCCTCATTACTTCCTAGATCAATCGGGTGCCGTTGGGTACCGGGCGTTCGGGTTGAGCCAGTACAATGGCTCCATCAGCATCGGGAAATCCCGTTACCAGTACTTCCGAAAAAAAGTTAGCGATTTGCCGGGGCGGGAAGTTAGTCACGGCGATCACCTGTTTTCCAACCAGTTCTTCCTTGGTGTAATGCACCGTAATCTGGGCCGAAGAACGTTTTTCGCCGAGTTCAGGGCCAAAATCAATCCAAAGCTGGTAGGCAGGTTTTTTGGCTTTAGGAAAATCTTCTACACGAAGAATCGTGCCGATCCGTAATTCTACGGCTTCAAAATCATTCCAGGAAATCATAAATGAGCGAGCTAATGAAAGGCACAAAAAAAGCCTTTTCGTTAGAAAGGCCAGCACTGAAGGGGCTAAAAAAATAAGTCTCCGATCCGAGAAACCCGAATCGGAGAGCGGCGTCTATCCAACCCACGTTATACCCGATCTGCAGACGCAGCGAGATCGAGTGAGATCTTTATGAATTTCCCCGAAGGGAGTCAATGCTTTTTTTAAAATCGAAATACGGAATTCGTATTCTTAAAACTGCCAAACATTCACTATCACGCTGATTGCGGCTGTTTTACTCTGCAACATTACAAGATTTTTCTCACATTCATACGCATTATTCCTAAATTTTTTTCAAATTGATGTATAAACATGCATTGTTCTTCATAAATGAGCTTTTTTACTCACCAACTAATGGCAGTTATCTGATCTCAATGCTTATAAAACTACCTGATTCTCTTAAAAATAAGCTTTTATGATGAGTTATTACCAAAAGCCTATGTATAAATTAATCATATCTTTCTTTAGAAGTTTTTTAGCAGGCTAAAAATCATCCTGCAGGACTTATTTTTGTTCCATGCTTATTCTTTCTATCGATACTTCTACGCGAGTTTGCTCCGTAGCATTGCATCAGCAGGGCGAATTACTGGGTTGCTATGAACTGTTGACGGAGAAAACCCATTCGTCCCTACTCACGACGCTCATTGAAAAGGTCGTAACGCACGCGGGTTTTTCGCTTTCTCAACTTGATGCCGTGGCCATAGCCAAAGGTCCGGGATCGTACACGGGCTTACGCATCGGCGTATCCACGGCGAAAGGATTATGTTATGCTCTGGATAAACCCCTGATTGCCGTTCACACCCTGGAGGCCATGGCGGCCCAGTTACAGCCGTTCTATCCGACCACCCATGTGCTCTGTCCCATGATTGACGCCCGTCGGATGGAAGTATACTGTGCCGAATACGAAGCGGGTACCCGACAAGTGTTGCGAGAGACGCAAGCCCGTATCATCGACGAACATAGTTTTGCGGAACTTTTACAGGAGCGTCCCGTTGTGTTCTTTGGCGATGGGGCCGCTAAATGCCAGCCCCTGCTGGCTTCGTATCACCAGGCTATTTTTCCATCGGTGAGCATTCATCCCTCGGCGGTTACGGTGGGTTATCTGGCCAAGGAGGCGTTTGATAAGCAGGCGTTCGAAGACCTGATTACGTTCGAGCCTTACTACCTGAAAGAATTTATGGGCACATTGCCCAAAGCTAAATTATAGTTGACATGGAAACACCAGAAATTATCAACCGGGTTGCTACGTCGGGCCTGGTTACGCTGGATCTGGAAACCTACTATCATTCGGGCGAACGGGTCCTATACGACCTGAAGGATAACCTGTTTATGGAGGCTATCCTGCGGGAAAAAGATTTCCGGGAGTTTCTTAAATCCCACGACTGGAGCCAGTATACCGGAAAAAATGTAGCGGTCCTCTGCTCGGTAGACGCAATTGTACCCACCTGGGCGTACATGCTACTGGCCATTCACCTGGAGCCTTTTGCCCATACGATTGTTTTCGGCGATGCCCAGGCCCTGGAGGACAAGCTGTTCTACGAGGCACTCGAGCAGATTAATCCGGAAGACTACCGGGGAGCCCGCGTAGTCGTGAAAGGCTGCAGTACCTATCCCGTACCCGTAGCGGCGTACGTAGAGATTGCCCGGAAACTTCGCCCGGTCGTACAGACGCTCATGTTTGGTGAACCTTGCAGTACCGTTCCGCTCTACAAAAAAGCGAAACAGTAGGTTCAGAAATCGTTCGGCAATTCGTATAATCCGGAGCGAATGGCTTTCTGCCATTCCGCTTCGGGGCTGTACCCTTCCCTCTGATACATGGGGTTAGATACCCTGCCGACGGAGCGAAAATCGTGAACATCCTTTATCAATGCGGCCCGCTGGGTTTTAATAACGGGCGTATTTTTCACGTAGGTCAATCCACAAAAGACGACACTTCCCACCAGGCCAACGCTGGCGAACAAACGTCGCCACCGGACATTCTCCAGAACGGGTAAGGCCAGTACATAAACGAGGATAAACGCCAGAGCGGTGGCGATCCGGTATCGAGGCACGCAAATGGCCAGTATTGGCGGGCGGTGTAGGGAAATGGCTCCGGCAGTTAAAACAACGAAACCGAAGTAGGCCAGATTAAACGCTTCGGCTGGATTGGATCCCACCGAACGGGAATCCTTCCAGGCCTTTCGCAACCACAGCAGACTTCGTACAGCCACGAACGTACAGAGCACAATTCCTACCCCCATAGGAACAATAGGCCCATTAATGGCCGCCGGCAGAGAGGTGGGGAATCCGATCAGTGCTCCGATGTAGCCAAATCCGGCCTGTATCACTTCCCACAAACGATTCTGCCGATGGTGCATATTTCCCACAAAATCCTGAAAATAGGTGTTTGCAACCCAGCCGAAGGCCAGGGTCCATCCGATCAGTTGTCTTCTTTTTCGTTGCATAACCAGCAGCACTAACCCTAGTGGCCATACGAATAGACCATTGCCGCTGGTAAAGGTGGCCAGCAGAGCCATACTCAGACTACCGGCAAAGCGAATCCAGCCCCGGCCTGGCTGGTCAGACACCCCTGTTAAGTCTGGACTGATGAGCCACCATAAAGACCAGCCTGCCCAGCACCAGACCCCCAGGTTTTGCAGAGCAGCCATGGCAAAGAAAGTATTCTCAAAATACTGTAGCTGAAACAGCAGAAACGGCACCGGCAGAAAGTAAAAAAGCGGTAAGGCGGTAGACTGGAAACTACGATAAAACAGCCCTAAAATGCCCAACAAAGCCAGATTTCCCCAAAGGATGATGGATCGAAAATTAATGGGGCCGCACGCATACGCTACGAGCGATACCCAGCGGGTATAGCCAATCCGGTGTTCATTGTGTAAAGCGATACTCCAGCCAAAAGCCTCTTTTATTGTAGGAGCTTCACGAATCAGCTGGGTCGATGCCAGAATGGCGTGAAAGTCGTCGAGTTGAGGTACGTTCACAGCAAAGCGAATGACCCAAAGGAAATAAATCGATACTGGCAGGAGCAGTATCGCGGCAATAAGCGAACGCATTGATGTTAGGTCAGGTAGTTGGACAGTAGGTTTCGGGGGTTGAAGTGGCCCGATTCATTGTTTCTCAAAACTAAAAAAAAACCTGAAATCACGTTTTCATTTCTTAATAAATCCGGGCTTTCCGGGGCTTTACCTATAGGGGGTATAACTTGCTGCTTTCTTTTCGGTACTTTTGCCGAAAGTTTGTACGCATGAACGCTACCCTAGCTAATACCATTTTCCGCCAGAGCATTGACGTGTATCACCAGACGGATCATGTAGATACCCCCCTTCAGAATCCGTACGAAGCCCAAAGTATGGAGGCCCTGCTGTACCAGAAAAACTGGATTGATACGGTACAGTGGCATTTGGAAGATTTGATTCGCAGCCCGGAAATCGCTCCCGAAGAACTGGTTGGACTGAAACGTCGCATTGACCAGTCCAATCAGGACCGGACGGATACGGTTGAAAAAATGGACGACTGGTTTATTGCCCTCCTGGGCGATGCTCCCCGCAAACCAACGGCCCGGCTGAATTCTGAAACCCCTGCCTGGCTCCTGGACCGTATGTCGATACTCCAGTTGAAAATTTATCATTTCCGTGAACAGGCTCAACGTTTGGAAGCTTCGGATGACCATCGGCAGAAAGCCCAGCAAAAATTACACCTGTTACTCGAACAAGAAACGGATCTGGCGAACTGCTTTGACGAACTGCTCGAAGATATTCGCAACGGTGATCGCTATATGAAAGTGTACCGGCAGATGAAGATGTACAACGACCCTACCCTGAATCCCGTTTTATACCAGCAGAAGTAAGGAGCGAGCATACGCCGAGTGATGAAGCAATTAATTATTTTCCGGTTTTCGGCCATGGGCGACGTGGCTCTGTTAACGCCCGTCGTACGGGCCATTGCCGAGGCCTATCCCGATCGGCAGCTTACCGTCGTCACGCGACAGAAGTTTGCTGTCTTTTTCGAAGGTATGCCGGGCGTTCGGGTGTTCGGAGCTGATCTGGCCGGTCGCCACAAGGGCATGACAGGTCTGTATCGACTGCACCTTGATTTGAAGGAAGCCGGACCTATTGAGTACATCATTGATACGCACCAGAATTTGCGGACGGCTATTCTGAAAACCTTCTTCCGGTTTTCGGGTATACCCAGCGTTACGCTTGACAAGGGACGACAGGAGAAGAAGGCATTAACCCGGCAGGAAAACAAGATTCGGCGTCCCCTGCTCCACAGCATCGAGCGGTACCTGGATACCTTCAGCCGGGCGGGTTACGCCGCTACGCTAGGTACGGCTCCGTACTTTGCTACGTCAGCAGCAACTGAAGTACAGGATTTTCTGAGAAACATTCCCGCTAAAAAATCGAATGAAGTCTGGCTGGGTGTTGCTCCTTTCGCCCAGCACGAGCCTAAAATGTGGCCTTTCGAACGCATTCAGCCAACTCTGGAGCTTATCCGTCAGCAACGACCGGTTCGGATTTTTCTCTTTGGCGGTGGAGCGGCTGAAGTTGCTCAGTTACAAACGTTGGTGGAGACGTTTCCCGAAGCGGTACTGGTCGCCGGAAAACTTTCCTTCCGGGCCGAACTCACGCTGATTCGTCAGCTTGAGCTGATGCTTTGCATGGATTCCGGCAATATGCACCTGGCCGCCTTGAGTGGCGTACCCGTACTTTCGATCTGGGGAGCCACGCACCCCTACGCAGGTTTCGGCCCCTGGGGCCAATCCGAAGGGAATATGATTCAGATTTCGCCGGATGAATTGTCCTGTCGTCCGTGCTCCGTATTTGGGAATAAACCCTGTTTTCGGGGCGATCTGGCCTGCATGAACTGGATTACGCCTGAACTGGTAGCTGACCGGGCTCTGCAATTACTTGACACCCCCTAAAAGCAATCGGGTCCCGCTGGCGGCCAGGACCCGATCGTACTCTAATCCACTACAGGAAGCAGTCCCTGTTGGCGGTCAGGTTCTACTCGGCACTTATCTATGTTACTCACTCATTCGTTGTTACGGCTAACGTTACTTCTACGTTGTTACGGGTAGCGTTTGAATACGGGCATACCTGATGAGCTTTCGCTACCAGAGCTTCGGCCGTAGCCTGATCTACCCCTGGTACATTAGCATTCAGGGTAACGGCCAGTCCAAATCCACCGGCATCGTTTTTACCAATACTTACTTCCGCAGTAATCGTCGTCATACCCGCTTTTACTTTTTCAGTACGGATAATCAGGCTCAGAGCACTGTCGAAACAAGCGGCATAACCAGCCGCAAAGAGTTGCTCGGGGTTCGTGTAGGCTCCACCGGGGCCACCCATTTCTTTCGGAGTCCGCGTTTGCAGATCCAGTACCCCATCACTCGATTTTACCTGACCGTTGCGACCACCTGTGGCGGTTGCGTGGGCCGTATATAATTTTTCCATGGCTGTTGATGTTACGATACTTGGGTATGTTGTACTAAAAATTGTTGCAGCTGCTCGCGTAGCTGCGTAACCTGCTCCCGTTCCAGACGCAGACAGCTAAACATTTGGTCTGGGATGGACGCGGCCTGCTCCTGTAAGGCTTTTCCGGCTTCCGTCAATGTAATGTTTACCACCCGTTCGTCGTGACTGCTGCGGATACGGGTCACCAGGGCTTTTTCCTGCAACCTCTTCAAGAGGGGCGTCAGCGTCCCGCTATCCAGCCAGAGTTGTTCGCCTAATTCTTTTACCGTGACCGACTCTTTTTCCCACAGTACCAGTAAAACTAAATATTGCGGATACGTCAGCGAAAGTTCTTCCAGCAAAGGACGATACAGACCTGTAACAAGCCGGGACGCAGCGTACAGCGGAAAACAAAGTTGCTGATCAAGCTTAAGCTGTTCCATATTCATCTTACGATTACAAATATATTGTGCACAATTTAATTTTGAACAATTATTTAACCCCTATTTTTATAAATAAATGCGAATGAAAGGCAAAAATCACTTATATCACTGACTATCAACGTAAAAAAAGATGCCTGTCGGTTTCCCGGCAGGCAATTATTGTTGTTCTCAGGCTATTTCAGGTATTCAACGAATGTAAAACGAAGGTCAATTCTTCCAAAGCTTCGTCGACGTGCCGTTCGGTTGTGCGAAAGTTGACGAAAGCCGCCCGCAGACAAAACGTGTCTCCCAGTAACGTTGGCGTCATCAATACTTTCCCCCGCTGATTGAGTAAGGCCAGGAATTCAGCGGCTCGCTCGGGCACCTGGCGAAGCGTAAAACAAACGACGTTGAGCCGCACCGGAGCCACCAGCCGGAAATCCGTACTGGCTTCGAGGGCCGCTCCCAGACGTCGGGCACAGGTTACACTTTGCTCGACCATAGTCGCAAAACCCGCTTTTCCGTAAGCCATGAGACTGAACCAGGCGGGTAAAGCCCGCAATCTCCGGGAATTGTCAGGCAGAAAATTCAGGTACGAAAAATTCGCTTCCGGATCACCCAGGTACGGAGCATTGGAATTCTGGAAGGTTTGTACCTGTAAATGCTGATGTTTTCGCTGTGTGAAAATGACGGCACTATCGTACGGAACATTCATCCACTTGTGGCAATCGACGGTGATACTGTCGGCGTTTTCCCAGCCCCGCAAGCGGTCGGCGTATTGGGGTGAGCAGGCCGCAAATCCGCCAAAAGCCGCGTCTACGTGCCACCAGAATGGGTACTGCTGCCGGAGTCGCTGTACGCCGAGGAAATCATCAAAATCGACGGTATTTACCGTTCCGGCACTTGTACTGACAATGATGGGCTGGCCCTGATACTGGCGGAGTTTTTCTTCCAAGTCTTCCAGATCAACGGCTTCACGATCCGGAAGGGTCCGCAGTTTGATCAGGCGATTACTACCCATTCCCAACATCGCCATGGCTTTGCGTACGGCCGAGTGCGGGGTAGCCGCCAGAACGATGGGTTGCACGGACAAGCCTTCCCGAGCAATATCCTGACCCATTTGTACGCCTGCCCACTGCCGGGCTACGGCTAGACCCGTGAAAATGGACATGGTCGCTCCCGATACAAACCCGCCCGTGAAGGTATCCGGTAAGCCCAGCAACTGCCGCATGCTTCGAATCGTTTCGACTTCCAACTGAGCCGAGCGATCACCCGTTCCCTGAAGGCTCTGCGGATTCGCATCAAATACGGACGTGAGCCAGTCGCCCGCCATAGCCGCTGGCGTGGTACCACCCACCACATAACCCCAGTACCGAGGACCGGCACTGGCCACCATCCAAGGCTGGTAATGCTGGCGGAAAAAGGCCAACGCCTGAGCGGTTCCCCAACCCGCTTCGGGCAATTCTGCCGAGACGAAATCCTGTACCTGCGGGCTGGTGGGTACGGATTCGATATTCTGAAGATAGGCCGTGGCCTGGGACCGGACTTCTGCCAGCAGGTCATCCCACTGCTCGATGTCCGTTTGCAAAAATGAATTCATGGCTTTTACTACAGGAAAGTTTGAAGGCTGAACCGGCGATGGTAATTCATTTGACCGGTATGATAGGCGAGATGTATGAGCAGATGCGTTAGGACTACGGCAATGCTTTGCTCGGGGAAAATCGACAGCACCTCCGTCGGATACGGAGCTTCGAGGTCGTCCATCTGCTCGATGGACTGCCGAATCAGGGCGGGCAAAGCATTTACTTCCGTTAGTAAGGCCGTACGTGAAAAAACTTGCTGCGTAAACTCGGCTTCGCGGTTGCGTTGGTACGGCACCTTACCCAGCGTCAGGCCAATGTAGGTTTTCAGATTACCGATCAGGTGTTGCCCCAGATGTCCGGCGGAATTAATGATTCCGGGTACTACCGCCCAAAGCGTTTCTTCATTCGGATAGGCCTGCAGTTCACTGGAAAGTTTGGCCAGTTCACGATCATAAAATCGGATATAGTCGGCTTTGGTCATGGGTGGAGAAACGATAGAAGGACTAACGATCTTTTTTGTTTGAACCGGCATGGGCTGAATAGACTTTCCTACCCATGCTGTTTTCATTCGATGAAAAGGACTTACGCCTCCGCTGCTTCGACAACCAAAGCTCTCTTTTTCTCCTGCTGTCGTCGGTACCCCTGATTGACCAGATACACGCCCACCATAGTAATAGCAAAGGCCAGTCCCGTAATCCAGGTGACGTGTTCGTGCAAAATCAAATAACCTAAAACAATGGCCACCAGCGGATTAATATAGGCATACACCGAAACTAAACCCGCGGGCAACTGGGACATCGCGTACAGATACGACACAAACGCAACAATCGATCCGAAGATAATCAGGTACAGCAAAGCCAGCCCCGAAGTCAGACTCAGCGAGGGCAGGTGCTGCCAATCTTCCGCCAGAGCACTGAGTACCCAAAGGCCCGTACCTCCGACCAACATTTGAATAGCCGCATTGAAGAAGGCATGGGACTGAGCCCGGTGCGTTTGCGTATACAGCCCCCCACTCGCGAAAGACAGGCACGAGAAAAGCGTTACGCCAATGCCCATCAGCGACTTCCGATCGGCCATGAAGTTCATGTGATCGCGAAAGACCAGTAGTACACCCAGAAAACCCATGAGCATCCCCAGAACGATCCGGCCATTGAGCTTATCCTGCGGTCGGATGACGAGTTGAATGAGGATGGTAAACAACGGAATCAGCGAGCAAATGAGAGCCGCCAGTCCACTCGGAATAAAGCGTACAGCCCAGCCCACGATGCCCGTTCCGAAGGTAATCATGCACAAGCCGGGAATGATTTGCAGTTTAATATCGGACCATCCGCCGGGTACGGCCCGGTATCGGATCACGACGAACGTGAGTAACAACAGCCCGGCTGTCATATTGCGAAGAGCCATGAATAACAGAGCCGGAAAGCCCGCCACCCCAATACGGGCGGCCAGGTAGGTCGTGCCCCAGAGGAAACAAATGGTAGCCAGAGCTACATACGCTTTTTGAGTGTTTCGCATCGCCGTAGTCAGGAAAGTACGCCGCAAAACTCGGGTTTCTTTCCAAGCGAAAACAGATGCAGATTTTTAAAATAAGAGCAGAACAGATTTACTTCCATTATCTCGGAAATCTTCGGTATGATTCTCAGTATGAAACCCATACTTTCAGCTTCCGGCTTTTACCTTTGTACTCCGAACAGATTACCATCGCTGTCTTTTGTTTCGTTATGGCGAACGCATCCCTTACCGAAGAGTTTCTATACGTTCAGGTAGCCGAACGGCTGGAAAAGCAAATGGAGAGCCAAATTCTCAAGACGGGCGATAAACTTTTATCTCTGCGGGCTCTGAGTCTGGAACAAGGCATCAGTCTGAGTACTGCCTATAAAGCGTACGTCGAATTGGAAAATAAGGGCCTGATCGAAGCCCGACCTAAGTCCGGGTATTTCGTTCGGTATACGTCCAGGCGGGTCCCGCAGCTCCTGCCCGCCCCGCCCGTTGATCGTTCGCCGGAAAAGGTCAGCGTCGACGCCATGATTCGCCGGGTATACGAAAACCTTTCCCAAACTGATGTGATCAAATTATCCGTAGCCACCCCGGCTCTGGAACTGCTACCCGAAGCCAAGCTCAACAAAGCCATGCTGGAAGCCCTCCGGCAAAACCCCAGCAGCTGTACGGACTACGAAGAACTACGCGGGAACCTGACCTTACGCAAACAGATTGCCAAACACGCCTTCAACTGGAATGGCACCCTTACGGAACACGAGGTAGTAACCACGCAGGGTTGTATGGAGGCTCTGGTCTTCTGTCTGAAAGCCGTTACCAAACCCGGCGATACGGTAGCCATTGAAAGTCCGACCTACTTTGGCATTTTCAATGTCATGAAAAGTCTGGGGCTGCGGGTACTCGAAATTCCTACCGATCCTACCGAGGGTATTCGAATCGATTTGCTGGAGCAGGCTTTGGAAACAACGTCCATTGCGGCTTGCCTGTTCGTCCCTAATTTCTGTAATCCGGTGGGAGCCTTGATGCCCGATCACCGCAAGAAGCAGTTGGTCAAACTGTTGGCTTCGCGGGAAATCCCGCTGATTGAAGACGACATTTACGGAGAAATGTACTTCGGTAAAACCCGGCCCCGTACCTGCAAGAGTTTCGATACGCAGGGACTGGTCATGCTCTGCTCGTCAGTATCCAAAACGCTGGCTCCGGGGTACCGGGTGGGCTGGTGCATTCCGGGCCGTTTTCTCGAACAGGTCCTGAGTGTCAAACTCATGCATACGGTGTCTTCGGCTACGCCTACGCAGGCGGCCATTGCCATCTTTTTTGAAACGGGTCGGTATGATTTACACATGCGAAACCTGCGGAAAGCCCTCCACACGCAATGTTTGCGGTATTTACAGGCTATTGCCGACTATTTCCCCAGAAGTACGAAAGTCAGTCGTCCGCAGGGTGGGTACGTTTTGTGGATTGAGCTGGAAGCAGGCATCGACGCGTTTGAAGTATACGAAAAAGCCTGGCTCGAAAAGATTAGCATTGCTCCGGGGCATATCTTCAGTACGGATGCCCGGTTTACGAATTACCTGCGAATCACATTTGGGGCTCCGTATACGCCAGAAATCGATAAAAGTCTGAAGAAACTGGGACGCCTGATTGAGTCCTTGCGGAAATGAACCATTCCTAAAAACTGAAACGTCCCGCCTGCTTCAGGCGGGACGTTTCAGTTTATTTCTCCGTCTTTTCGGATTTAGCTTTGGTTTCTTTGGTGCGAACCGTTGGGTACTTGATTCCTAGCTGTTCGAGATAGGATTTGTACTTCGTTGGATCGTAGTAGTACTTCTTCATTTTCTCCCGAAACTCCGCCATGATTTCGGTATTGAGGTGGATGGCGGGTTTGTCCGTTTCCCGTACCAGGGGTTCGTATTTGACGTCCTTGGTTTGCACAGTGGAGTAATAATTCCAGGCGTTTTTGACCAGATCCGGACTGACGAGCAAATCCAGAATCGTCATGGCTTCTACCTTGGCCCCGGCAGTAATCCCCTTGTGAGCAATCGGCGTGGCCATCGAGATCGCATTAGCCCAATGGTGACCTGGCAGCCCAGGAATATTGGAAGGGTACCGCAGGACAATCGTCGGCATAGACCAGGAAATATCCGCAATATCGTCAGAACCCCCTCCCATCGATACCACGGGTGGCTCGATGGTACTGTCGAGTTTAACGGCCAGTCCGCTTTTCTCGGGTGACATCAATTCTTCCTGAATGGCTTTCGCCAGCGTCTGATCTTCCGAGGACCAGGTCGGCAGCCCTACCTTTTTAATGTTTTTGAACGTCGCTTCAGCGATGGGCTTACTGAAGTGTCCTGGCCAGGCCGAGCCCAGTATTTCGTAGGTGTACTTGGTATCAGTCATGATGGAGGCACCTTCCGCCATTTTCACACCATAATCGAATAATTGTTTAATCTTATCGTAACTCCGTTCCCGGAAGTAATACCATACCGAAGCTTTGGAAGGCACCACGTTGGGCTGATCGCCCCCGTCCACGATCACGTAATGCGAGCGTTGCGTGGGCAACAGGTGCTCCCGCTTGAAATTCCAGCCAATGTTCATCAGTTCTACCGCGTCCAGGGCACTGCGGCCCCGCCAGGGAGCACCGGCGGCGTGAGCGGCGGCTCCTTCAAAATTGAACTTGACCGAAACCAGTCCGTTGTTGCCGACATCTCCGTACACAACCCCCAGATTATTTCCTACGTGGGTGAAGATACAGGCGTCTACATCCTTGAAATAACCGTCCCGAATGTAATACGCCTTGGTCCCTACCTGCTCTTCGGCCACACCCGGCCAAAGCATGAGTGTACCCGAAATCTTTTCCCGCTCCATGATTTTCTTTAAAGCCAGGGCCGCGGTGATATTCAGCGGATTGCCCGAATTATGGCCTTCCCCGTGGCCGGGGGCTCCGTCGATGATGGGATCGTGGTAGGCGACGCCGGGCTTTTGCGAGGCTTTCGGAATACAGTCAATGTCCGAGCCAACGGCAATTTTAGGTTTTCCGCTACCCCAGGTTGCTGTCCAGGCCGTTGGAATACCACCGATGCCGCGTTGAATGGTAAAGCCGTTTTTCTCCAGAACGCCCGTCAGGTATTTGGACGTTTCGTGTTCCTGAAAGCCCAGTTCGCCGAAGCTGAAGACCATATCATTCATTTCAGCAGAAAAGTCTTTCATTTTATCAATTTCTGCCGCCAACTCCTGCTTGAGAGCCTCCAGCTTTTTCGCCGGGACGAGCAGATTTGCCGTCGCTTCGGGAGCTTTCTTTTTGCTCTGGGCCGAGGCGATTCCGCAACCCATCGTTACCAGCAATACCAGCAGAGCCGGGATTGAAATAGAAGATTTCATGGATGGTTTTGGTTTAGGATGATGGATCGTTGATTGAATCCGCACGTTCCAAAATTTTAGTTTTAGAACGTGCGGATGACTCTTTGAATAGAAGGTTTTAAGAGTTCGAAGGGAACGCCTCTGAAATTCGTAGGTTGTATACAATATACCTCACTTGCATGGGATTGGCAGGCAGCTGTTAAAGGCTGTACAAGTGGTACAGCTTTGAAAACTTGTACCTCCATCAAGTCCCAACCCCGGAGGGGTTTTATGCGATTAGCCCCGTATGAAATGCGGGGTGCGTCCCGCCCGGTAGGCACAGCCTACCAACTTTTGCGTCCGTAGCCAATGCTACGGACAACGCGTGTGAGCGGGGCGGGGAAACTGCAAACTGCCTCCTACCACTCGCAGCTATACGCATCAAAACTACCAATCGGTGCTCCGTCGGGTTCTTTCGAGGGAGGCGTAATCACCACCGTTTCCGGACTACTTTCAAACTGCTGAATCTGGGCCAGAGCAAATTGATACTGAGCCTTTTGATTGACGTCACTCGTAGTTGCTTTTCCCAACCACGCCTTTAGTTCCTGTAGTTTGAGCGTAGCCACAGCCCGTACTTGGTTGGCAGCATCTTTATTGGCCGCCAGTTGAATGAGCTGATCGAGTACCGCACCGTTCACCACGCGTTGTACTTCTCCCGCGTAGCCTGCCTGGGGGGCCGACTTCCAGGTCGTTTCTACCACTTTATCTACGACTTCGCTGAAATCGGGTAAGCTGTTATCAATGGCATGATTCCCAATCAAACGGGCGGCCCGTTCGTGTTGCAGGACGAATCGCAGCGTCATTCCTGCCGCAGCTTCAGCGGGAGCCAAGGGATCGAAGGTTAGACCCGTACGATCTTTGAAAACCTCCCGGTAATTTTCGTTAAAGCCGTACGGACGTGGGGGAATCAATTTGATGATGTTATTCGGCAGTACGAGTTCTTCCGCTTTCAGGGTCGCCATCAAGGCATCCAGGGCCTGCCGCTGCTCGGCTCCACTCACGTACTCCATCACCTTCTGCTTATCGCCACGAACGGCGTAGGTGTAAAATACGCCGCCTACTACCTTACTGGCCGCTTCTACCTGATAGCGATGGAACAGGTACAGAGGAACGAGGGCTTCTTCCAGCGTAGCCATTGGAGCACCAACGGGAATTTTCTTCTCGCTGAAATTCGACAAAGCTATTCGGCGTACCTGCATCACCCGATTCAACTCTTCTACTGAATTTTTACCATTGTCCCATAAGTGCGTAATGGGATGAGCCGATCCTTCGGGCCGTCCATCCTGATCGCTCAGGAACAGAAAGCCTTTGTCGATGTAATCATCAATGATCTTCTTGAGTCCTTTCTTTTCTTCGTCTTTGTTTTTGAATTCCCGGTAGGCGTAGTTAATGGCAATCTTATCCCAATCACCAATCTGCTTGGTGTACGCATCGGACAGACTTAGCTTGTTTTGCCCCATGATACGTACCAGTGGGTGCGGGTAATCCATGACGGAAGCCCGGTCGTTTTGGTTGGAAGCGTAGTTGTGGGGTAAGCCGAGGGTATGACCCGTCTCATGGGCCCCGAGTTGCCGCAGACGGGCCAGAGCCATTTCTTCGGCTTCTTTACTGGGTTTGTCACCTTCGTATTCGCCCACCAGTCCATTGGCAATCAGGTAGTCCTGACGTACCCGTAGGGAACCCAGCGTCACTTTTCCTTTGATGATTTCACCCGTACGTGGATCGGCGACGCTGAAGCCGTACGACCAGCCCCGCGTCGAACGGTGTACCCATTGCACGAGGTTATAGCGAATATCCATCGGATCGGCGGTATCGGGCAGTACTTTCACCTGAAACGCATTCTTAAAACCCGCCGCTTCGTAGGCCTGATTCCACCAGGAAATGCCGTCCATCAAAGCCGAGCGAATGGGCTCGGGAGCACCGGGATCCATGTAGTATACAATCGGCTTGATGGGTTCAGAGACCGCCGCATTTGGATTTTTCTTTTGCAAGCGATGCCGACGAATGTAGCGTTTGGCAATGGGCGTACTAAAGGGCGAGGAATAGTCAAAAAACTCAATGGAATTGATGCCCGCCCGGGGGTCAAACTCACGGGGCTGATACCCGGCATCGGGCAATTTGATGAACGAGTAATGTTCCCGAATCGTGATGGCGTTTGGCGTCGGTACGACTTCCCGCAGGAACGGACCGGCCTGTTCGCCCGTCAGCGTCAGGGTTACCTCTACTTCGGTATTTTCCGGAAAGTTTTTAGTATAAGGCAGGTAGAACGCACAACGGCTGGGGTCCAGACGAAAGACACCCTGTTTGGCTCGGGCAATCGCCGAAGCGGCTTCGTACCCATCGCGTAGGTAGAAGTTAGTGGCATCAACCAGTACGGACTTCCCTTCTTCGGCCATGACATCAAAACCCCAGAGTACGGATTGAGCGAACGACTGCTCGACGGCCCGCATTTCCATTTTATCGCCCGAGGTCGCACGGTACCCGTAATTCTGTTCGACCATCAGTACTTTGGGGCCCGACCGTTGAAACTTGATGATTTTTCCGGCACTGATTTTTCCGCGATCCAGGCCGATGTCGTTGGAACCGATACCGGCGGGCAAGGCCGTATGAAAGAGAATTTCCGTATCCAGTTTGTCGATTTCCAGATACATTTTCCCTTTTTTGGCATCCCAGTACAAATTCAGATAGCCCGGCATTTTTTGCAGGCCCGTCGTAGCTCCGGAGATGCCCTGAGCCCAGAGATTGAACGAAAAGGCCAGGGATACGCCCAGTAAGAAAAGTTTACGCATACGAATAATTTTAAGAGGAAATCAAAATGGAAAGATGGGTACTCTTACAAATAAACTATGGCTGATTACTACATCTACAAAACAAAAGTTAGATTAATCAGCTTTTCACCGTCAATAATACAAAGGATCGGGTTTCAAATTTTCAGAATTGCGATTAATCCTGAAATTAATCCGTCCATTCTCTGAAGTTTGTGCTTCTTTCGCGAAGAAATTGAAGAATCTTACGCCTATGAACATTCTGGAGCTCGACCATGTGGCCCTATACGTGGCTGATGCCGAACAAAGCATACAGTTTTACCGGGACGTGCTGGAGTTAGAACCCCTGCCCCGCCCCGCTTTTGACTTTCCCGGAGCCTGGTTTAGTTTAGGTGGGAACAAACAGTTACACCTGCTGGGCAATCGGGCGGAACCGCTGGAAGAAACCGTGTTGGGTTCCCGAAAAAATCATTTTGCCGTAAAAGTGGCCGATATGGAAGAAACGGAAGCATTCCTACGCCGGAAAGGACTGACCTTTAGAGGCCCCAAGGCCCGACCCGACGGTATTCGTCAGATTTTCCTGCAGGATCCGGATGGCTACTGGCTGGAATTCAATGAATAGTTTCTGCGACTTCCAACGCTTTGGGGCCTTTTAGCGTCTATAGAAGGCAACAGTTTTGAAGTACCTCTCCTGTATACGCAGGGAGGTATCGACTTATTAGTAAAAAAGCTCCGTGGAAACGGAGCTTTTTTCTTATCATTAGTAGGGAGAGGTTAAATCAAACCTGCTTTCGCTTCCCGTAAGTACAGTTGAATGGTATTTTCCAGTCCGTAATACAAAGCATCACAGATGAGGGCGTGACCGATGGACACTTCCAGTAAGCCCGGAATATTCTGCTGAAAATACCGCAGGTTGTCCAGACTCAAATCATGACCGGCATTGATGCCGAGTCCTAAGGCATTGGCCCGTTCCGCCGCTTTGATAAAGGAATTCAGTGCCAGCGACTGATCAATGGAATATTGGTGAGCGTAAGGTTCCGTATACAATTCAATGCGGTCCGTACCCGTTTCGGCCGCTCCTTCCACCATGCGTTCGTCGGCATCGACGAAAATGGACGTACGAATACCCGCTTCCTTGAACATACCCACCAGATCGATCAATCGGCTGCGGTGCTGAATGGTATCCCAACCCGCGTTGGAGGTTACGGCTCCCAGTGCATCGGGTACCAGAGTTACCTGAGCGGGCTTTACCTGTAGTACCAGGTCCACAAATTTCTTTTCGGTTGGGTTGCCCTCAATGTTGAATTCCGTCGTTAGTACCTGACTCAAATCCAGCACATCCTGGTAGCGAATGTGCCGTTCGTCGGGCCGGGGGTGTACCGTAATCCCCTCCGCTCCAAAGCGTTCGCAATCCAGTGCTACTTTAACAACATTGGGATTATTTCCACCGCGAGAATTACGCAGGGTGGCTACTTTATTAATGTTTACCGAAAGACGAGTAGGCATAGACTGGATGATAAGCAGGGGATCACTGCGAAAAAACCCCTTCTGCGGTTGAGATTTTGTAACTTTGCAGCGTGGAGAACCATTCTTTGCGAAGAACAGTTCTAAATAACGCCCCAAATATTGCGGTAAATCTCTTGTAATTTTTATAGACCACCCCTGAATTTTTAGGTCATGTCACTCAAATCAACCATTGAAGCTCAAATCAAGTCAGCGATGCTGGCTAAAAATCAAACCCGTTTATTAGCCTTGCGGGCCATTAAATCGGCTATTTTACTGGAAGAAACGGCCGGAACAGCACACGAATTAACGCCGGAACAGGAAACAAAAATTCTAATGAAGGCCGTCAAGCAACGGAAGGATTCCGCGGAAACCTACGTAAGCAATGGTCGTCAGGAATTGGCTGATAAAGAGTACAGCGAAATCGCCGTTATCGAGGAGTTCCTACCCAAAATGCTGACGGAAGAGGAGTTGAAAGGCCATTTACAGGAAATCATCACTCGCGTAGGAGCCACTGGCCCCAGCGATTTAGGTAAAGTGATGGGCGTAGCCACCAAGGAACTAGCAGGTCTGGCGGAAGGAAAAACGATCTCGGCTACGGTGAAACAGTTGCTGAGCTAGTACTGAAGTTTGATCGTTTCAAATTTGAAGTTTGATTGGTTTAAAGTCGTTTGAAGAAAAATTTGGGGCTTGGTTCGTTTGTAGGGGTTTGAAAAACGGTAGGATAAGACGGGCCGTGAACAGGCGAAAAACGTACTGGATTACAGGCAGGAATCGAAGGGATGCTTCTTTCTGATTCTCAGAAGTAGAAAGTCCCAGGGCCTTAAACCCGACCCCCACTCAAACGTTAAACCAATCAAACCTCAAATTCAAAACTCACTCAAACCCTACCCGCACACACCCACGGTATGAATTTTAATTTTCTTGACCTGCTTCTACTCGTACCGCTCACTTATGGAGCGTATACGGGCTTTCGACGGGGCGTACTGGTCGAGATTATTGCGGTTATTGCTTTTGTCGTTTCGCTTATACTGGGTTTCAAACTTTTGAACGAAGCGATTGCCTTTGTAGCACCTTACGTGGGTGAAACCGTAGGCCGTAAATTTCTCCCGTACATCGGATTTTCGAGCATTTTCGTGCTGGTCATTTTTACCATCAATCGCTTTGGATGGCTGTTGCGAAGAAGCCTCCGCTATACCATCTTCGGAAGTTTCGACAGTATGGCTGGAGCCGTAGTGGGTCTGTTCACCTATGCCTTTGGCATCAGCGTCTTTTTGTGGTTGTTACAGGCCCTTGGCATGGGCTTTCCCAACCGTGAACAGATGACGGGTAGTTATGTCTATCCCATCATCCGGCCCTTTGCACCGAAAGTGCTGGATAAAGTATCCGACGCCATTCCCAAGCGGGATCGGCTCATTGAAAAAGTCGAAGAGTTACGAAAAGAATAACCGCACTGGAACCCAATACTTTAGAAAGCAGTTGCACCAACGTATTACCAAAAACGAGCAATGGACACCATCGTTAAACAAGATATTCGTAAGCTCTCGGCAGAGGGGTTGAAGGCCTTTTTGGTCGAACAGGGAGAACAGGGATTCCGGGCGAAACAGATTCTGGAATGGCTATGGAAAAAGTCTGCCCGTAGTTTCGAGGAAATGACCAACCTTTCCAAGAAAACGCGGGAATTGCTCGAAGCTCACTTTGAAATCCGTCCCCTGAGCGTAGCGAAAGAGCAGATTTCAAGTGATAAAACCATTAAATCGGCTTTCCGACTCTACGACGGAAAACTGATCGAAGGCGTATTGATTCCCGCCGACGACCGGATGACAGCCTGCGTATCTAGTCAAGTAGGCTGCTCCCTGACGTGTAAGTTTTGTGCGACGGGTTACATGGATCGCGAACGCAACCTGGACCCCGCCGAAATTTATGATCAGGTCGTAACCATCAAGAATCAGGCCGAACAGAAGTACGGACAACCCCTGACCAACATCGTGTACATGGGCATGGGCGAACCCCTGCTCAACTACGCAAACGTACTGAAGTCAGTGGATCATATCACTTCACCGGAAGGCCTGAATATGTCACCCAAACGCATTACCGTCAGTACGGCGGGTATCGCCAAGATGATTCAGAAGCTGGGTGATGACGGCGTGAAATTCAATCTGGCCCTTTCGCTGCACGCTGCTAACGACAGCAAGCGGAATCAGATCATGCCCATCAACGAAAGCAATACGTTGGTGGCTTTGAAAGATGCCCTGAAGTATTTCTACAATAAAACCGGGAATAAGATTACGCTGGAATATATTCTCTTTTACAACTTTAACGATTCGGTGGAGGATGCGAAGGAACTTTGGAATTTTGCCAAACATATTCCAAACGCCCACATCAACATCATCGAGTACAATCCCATCGAAAACGCTCAGTACAAGAATACCGACCCGCAGACGCTGGCCAAATTCGCCCGCTTCATCGAGCAGAAGAACATCCCGATTACCGTGCGTCGTAGCCGTGGAAAAGATATTGATGCCGCCTGCGGTCAGCTGGCAACGAAAACAGCCCCGATAACGGTTGAATAATTTCTAAATTTGTTTCTTTTCGTAAAAATTCTGTATTTCCGGCACCATTCCGAAGGATACGCTGGAGAAACCGCCCAACTCTCAGCGAACGATTGGCGAAAGTCCTATTTCCCCAATCGTTACGCGAGCATACGTTTCGGGTTAGGGGTCCCCTATCCATAGAGTCTTAACAATTCCTTAACATTAGGCCCGATCCCTTTCCGTAGCTTCGCGTCAAAATAGCCCCCTAACTCCTTATGTTCGGCTTAGAGACTGGAATTTTCTTTCTTCTGTGTATCTGCCTTTTTTGTGCGTGTGCCTTTGAATTCGTGAATGGTTTTCACGATACGGCCAATGCCGTAGCCACCGTAATTTACACTAACTCCCTGAAACCCAACATTGCAGTAATTTGGTCAGGATTCTGTAACTTCCTTGGCGTATTCTTCGGTGGCATTACCGTTGCCATGGGAATTGTAAACCTGCTACCGGTTGAACTGCTGATCGACCAAAATGTTTATCACGCAGTAGCGATGGTCCTATCCCTACTGCTGAGTGCCATCATCTGGAACCTGGGCACCTGGTACTTTGGTCTGCCCTCCTCTTCTTCCCACACACTGATTGGCTCGATTCTGGGCGTAGGTCTGGCCTACTCCCTGTTGCCTGAAAACGTATCGGGCGTGAGTTCCGTCAACTGGGACAAAGCGAAAGAAACAGGTTTTGCTCTGCTTTTATCGCCGCTGGTCGGTTTTAGTCTGGTGATTATTCTGATGTTTATTCTGAAGCGTACCGTGAAGAATGACATCATTTTCAAAGAACCCAAAAAGAATCAAACGCCTCCGACCTGGATTCGTAGCATTCTGATTATGACCTGTACGGGTGTTAGTTTCTTTCACGGCTCCAATGATGGACAAAAAGGAGTCGGTTTGATTATGCTGATTCTGATCGGTATTACACCCGCTTATTTTGCTCTGGATGCCAGCAAGGATACCTCGCATCTCCAAACTAATCTGGTACAGATTCAACAACTCGTCAATCGGATTGAAGAACCGCGTCTGGCGACGTTAGATCAGGAACGTCTGCGGGTGGTTAAGGCCAGCATTAATGATCTGGATAGCGTCATGAAGGCTACAAACGGCCATATTCCTCCCCAGCTTCGTCTGGAATCCAGAAAAGATATTCTTCTGATCTCAAGAGATTTGACGAAAATTCAGAAAGACGGTGCCCTCACGCTCAACCGCGATGAAGCCGCTACGCTGAGCAGTTCACTGTCGGCAATGAAATCCTACACGGAATACGCTCCAACCTGGGTTATTCTGATGATTTCCCTTTCCTTAGGTCTGGGTACCATGGTGGGCTGGAAACGTATTGTCGTAACCGTAGGAGAAAAGATTGGTAAACAACACCTGACCTACGCTCAGGGTGCCAGTGCCGAATTAGTCGCCGCTAGTACCATCGGTCTGTCGTCAGGACTGGGTTTACCCGTTTCTACTACGCACGTTCTTTCCTCAGGAATTGCCGGAAGTATGGTGGCCAACAAGGGTATTAAAAACTTGCAGGCCGGTACCATTCGTAACATTGTCCTGGCCTGGGTGCTGACCCTGCCCGTATCCATGTTCCTGGCCGGTACGCTGTTCATCTTCTTCCGGGCCGTCCTGTAAGGTTAGCTGGTTGTAACTAGTAGCTGGTTGTTTGTACTGGCATATGATACAAAGGAAATCCCCCGAGCGGCTTCTCGGGGGATTTCCTTTTATGGGATATTGTTCCCATACATGCACACCATGGGTTTCACCCATGGCTAGTGAAATTGAACCCCTTCGGGGTTTGCTCTTCCAATCTCAGAGTAATAAACCAGGTAGATCAAAAAGCTTTTGATCTACCTCCACTACTCACCCAACAACGATCCACCTAAAACCAGCAACTAATTTTCCAGCTCCTGAATGGCCAGCCAGCTCATCAGGCCAGCTCCGATTTCCAGAGCCTTTTCGTCAATATCAAAGGTAGGTGTATGCACGCCGGAGATGATGCCACGATCTTCATTTCGCGTACCCAGGCGATAGAAGCAGGAATCGACTACCTGTGAGTAAAAGGCGAAGTCTTCGCCCGCCATCCAGATGTCCAGATCGATAATATTTTCCTCCCCAACGTAGGCTCCCGCTTCCGCCCGCAAGCGACGGGTCAGCTCGGGATGGTTTTCCAGGTACGGATAACCCCGGACAATGTCTACGACACAGGTAGCTCCCATGCTTTCAGCCAACCCTTCGGCCAGCTTCTGGATACGCCGGAGGCCTTCTTCCCGCCAGACTTCATCCATACAACGGAAGGTACCGTCGATGTGGACTTCGTTGGGAATAACGTTCGTCGCTCCGTCAGCGATTACCCGTCCAAAGGAAAGAACCGAGGGCGATTTAGGCGGACGATTTCGTGAAATAACCTGCTGTAAAGCTACGATGAGATGCGAAGCAATGAGTACCGGATCGATTAAGGAATCGGGAGCCGCTCCGTGCCCACCCTTCCCTTTCACGGTCAGGTAGATTTCGTCGGTAGAGGCCATGTACATTCCTTCCCGGAAACCGATCTTACCTACGGGAATCTGCGGAGCTACGTGCTGACCGATCATGCCCGCCGGAGCCGGATTTTGCAGTACGCCTTCGCGGATCATCATGGAAGCTCCACCCGGAGCCTTTTCTTCACCGGGTTGAAACACCAGTTTTACGGTACCTTCAAATTCGTCCCTTAACTCCGTCAAAATACGGGCTACGCCCAATAGCGAAGCCGTGTGTACGTCATGACCACAGGCGTGCATAACGCCCGGATTCTGACTTTTGTAGACGACATCATTCGCTTCCAGAATGGGCAATGCATCCATATCGGCTCGCAGCCCTACGACCTTTTTTCCCGGATTTTTTCCTTCGATAACAGCCACTAATCCCGTATTGGCCAAGGGCGTCGCCTGTACACCCAGGCTTTGTAGCTGAGCAGCCACAAATTTCTGCGTCTCGTATTCCTGAAAAGATAGCTCGGGATGACTATGCAAATGCCGGCGGTTCGCTACAAAATCCGTTGCGTAAGCGGCGGCCAGTGCTTTGATTTTCTCTTTCATTCGTGGTGTAACCATTGCTGTACCTCTTTTTTCAGGGACGGCAAATGATTTTTTAGTAAAGTCCAAATACGGTCCCACGATTCCTCCTGGGAATGGCAAAATTGAAGAATCGATTGCGTCGCCGTAAATGTAATAACCGAATTTATTTCTACTAAGCGACCCAGTGCCTGGCCAATAAGCCTGATTTCCCGCTCCAGTGTTTCCTGCAAAAGTACATTAGTATCTTCTGCCTGAAACACAAAGCCAGTTCCTAAGGAAGATTCAATTTCGTGAATGGACAACTCGATTTCAAAAAGGCAGTTTTCTTCATACGTATTCATACACACTAACCAAAATGGCGGAGGTAATTAAATCAACTCAATACGTTACTTTCGTATACCTTTAGCTAACGTCAAGGCTAATGGCTAAAAGCTCGTTTTTGAATGTATGCAAAAATAGAACTCATTTAGGCGTTCGATCCTTATAGTAAAAATTTTCAGAATAGTTCCAACCTTTTTCTCCGCAAGCGTGTCCTCCAGCCGGAGGAGCAATACATGGCTTGATCTTTACGAATGGTTTTTGATGAACATGAGCTGGTAATGGGCTGCCGCCGCAAAGATCGCGTCTCGCAACGTCGTTTATACGAAGCGTTTGCGGGCCGTATGCTGGTGGTATGTCTCCGCTATGTCAAAAGCCGCGACGAAGCCGAGGACATTTTGCAGGAATCGTTCATCAAGATTTTTGACAAAATAGACACCTTTCGCTTCGAATGCCCGCTGGCAGCCTGGGTTAAACGCATTGTTGTCAATACCACGCTGAATTACCTGCGGGATAATCGCCGGTACCGTTTTGCTGAAGAACTTGATCACGTGGCCGAAGAAGTGGCCACTACGTTTTCAGAGGAACTTCACTGGAAAGACCTGCTCCAACTTGTTCAAGAACTACCTCCCGGCTGTCGGGCGGTATTTAACCTCTATGCGATCGAAGGCTATCAACATCAGGAAATTGCAACGATGCTGGGTATTTCGGAAGGAACCTCCAAATCGCAGTATAGCCGGGCCAAGAGCCTTTTGCAACGCATGTTGACAAACCATCGTCTGACTGAAAATGGACATTAACGTTTACTGGGCATGAGCCAGCTGGAACCAAACGATTTCGAAGAACAATGGCGTAAAGCTTTTGATGAAGCTTCCGAGCCCCCGAGTGAAGGGCTCTGGAGTCGCATTGAACAGGAGCTTCCGCCTGAGCAGCCAATTGGCCTGCCCTTTTTCTGGGTAGGTGTGGTGCTGTTGTTTCTGGTAAGTCTGGGTAGTCTGGGATGGTGGTACAGCCACCGGGCCGAAGCAACAAAAGGCTCCGTGGCATCTACGCCCGCCGTCACACTTCGGAAATCGGCTCGTTCTCCTCAAGCCAGTGCTTCTACCCGGTCTGAGACCAGCCCTCGGGGACAGGTTACTGCTTCACAACCTACAGCGACAGTAAAACCGAATACTTCAGTGGCAGTTCCTTCGCCATCGGCTTCCAGTCGTAGAACATCGACTACGCCTGGTCCTGTTTCACAATCCAGTTCGGTAGCCCGTCGGGTATTGAGAAGGGCTACTTCCATTGAAAAAACAGAACGGCAAACTACTGCCCGGGTGATTGAGCGAACTTCGCCGGCCCTGCAGACCATCCAGCCACTGGCTCCCTCCACCCCGTCATCGGTTAGCACCGACAGCACGGTAGCGACACGAGCAGCCGCGTTACTGCTCCAGCAGGCCACCACCAAACCCTGGTCTTTATACGCAATTACGGCCCAGCCGAAGCAACCCCCGGTAACTATGCCTGCTCTGCCGGGCAAGCGTATACCGCAGTCTAAATTCTGGATGAGTCTGAACGCTGGCATTATCCGGTTTAATCCTTCCGTAAGTTCTGTTACTGCGTTTCCCTCGTATACAAATTACTCGTATGGCCCACTATCCCAGCGAGTAACACCTACTACAGAACCAAACTATACGAAAAAAGGCACGCATATTTCCTATCAGCTGGAGTGGCTGGCGGGAGCCCGGCTTTCACGGCACTGGTACCTGGAAAGTGGCGTTCAATTTTTACGCGGCCATTCGACCCTGAACAACAACCTGGTACTGATTCAGGGTTCTGGCATCCTTAATGCATTCGCAGATCAGCTCAGCTATAATAAATCGAATCAGGTGCCGAATGGGCCGACTACACCGGACCCGAGCCTGCAGGGTATGAATAATCTGTACTCAGCTAACTCCTTCCGGTACACGTTTGAATACCTCTCCGTGCCCATAAGCGTAGGGTATGAATTGCGGCCCGGCAAGCGTTTGAACTACTTCGTCTCGGGCGGATTATCAGTGGATTTTTTCCTGAGAAACGTGCTCGTGGATGATTCGTACATCGGTATTCCTCCGGCGGAATACGGCCCGAAAGATGGCATTTACCGGAATGTATCCCTCAGTACCACGGCGAATGCAGGAGCTAACTACCGGTTGAGCCGGAAGACTTCCCTGAATGTAAAAACCTTCGTCCGTAAAAGTCTTATGAATGGCTTACAGGGTGATTACCTCAAAATACATCCCGTTACGTTAGGCGTGGGTATGGGCATTCGCCGGGATTTCTAATCAGAAGTGAATACGTAGAAAAAAAGGTTCGGGACCCGGTGTTTCGAACCTTTTTGTTTGGTATGAAAAGCAGGATGAGTACACTTGTTTTTCTTCCCTACCACATCACCTTTAAACCATCCACCACGTACTTTTTGATTTGATCATCGTTGCTGATGAGCGTGTACCGATTTTGAATGGCCTGCCAGATTAACATCCGGTCGAAAGGATCTTTGTGGTACGTGGACGCTAACTGATGATAGCTGGCGGCGTCCTCCGCCGAAAACTCCGTAATGGAAAACCGCATTTCCCGGCAAGCCCCGGGGAAATCCTGCGGGGTAAATACATCTAAATCTAATTTATCCAGAGCGTACTTAATGGAAATTTCCCAGAAACTGATCGTGCTGATGACAATTTCGTTGGTGGGATCTTCCAGCACCCGTCTAACCTTTTCGGATAGTTTTTCGGGTTCGGTTACGGCCCAGATCATGGCATGCGTATCTAACAAATAGGTCATACTTCGAGAAACTCTTCTTCAGTCATTTGATAATTATCTTTGAAAACCACCTTTCCTTTTCCACGTAAAATCCCCAGCGTTCTGGGCTGCAATTCTTCTTCTTTGGGAATCAGGAAGGCTTTGATTTCTTTCTTTTTGCCAAAGGTGATGGCAATTCGCTCTCCGGCTTCCACTTCTTTCAGGACTTCCGAGAAATGGGTTTTTACTTCACCGACTGTCATTGTTTTCATAATTTCCAAATAGTTATCATCCAAAGTAAAGATTTTCTTGTCAAGTTGTCAAGTAAGACTTTAACTGGATTTTAGTTGTAGCCTATTGAATCCCTTTCAGTTACGTCGAATACTGACTAGACTAGCCTTTGAGCCTGTGCTTTTTTAGCGGGAATAGCGGCTTTCATAGGTATTGAACGCCGGTCATCGTTGGCCCCAGTTATTAAATAGAGAAACCGTTCAGCCTGGTGAAGCAGTACCAAACTAAACGGCTCAAAAGAGGCTTTCGACTTACCTTATTCCGTATAATCAGCCGAACGACTGATATCTTCCCAGGCCTTACTATGCTTGAGTTCGTTTTCAAGTTTTTGCTGGTAACGCTCTACGGCCCAGGCACCCAGTTGTAAGCGTAGCGGAGGCTCTTCACGGTCCGCCAGTCCAATCAGAATTTCGGCGGCTTTCACGGGATCGCCCACCTGTTTGCCATTCGTTTTTTCGAAATAATCCCGAATCTTTCCGGCCGTTTCGGCGTACTCCGGCAGGGGTTCGGCTATTTTGATGGATGAACCGGCAAATTCCGTACGGAATGGTCCGGGTTCAATAATCGTCACTTTGATCCCAAAAGGTCTGATTTCCTGAGCGACACTTTCGAAAATTCCTTCCAGAGCGTATTTGGAGCCGTTGTACATCGAAAGTCCCGGCGTAGAAACCAATCCCGCAATCGAGGAAAGCACCTGAATATACCCTTTTTTCTGCTCCCGCATGAGGGGTAGTACGGCTTTGGTGACATTGATGGTACCAAAAACATTCGTGTCAAACTGCGTCCGTAATTCTTCCTGACTTACTTCTTCCAGCCCCCCGCCCAAGCCATAACCGGCGTTGTTGATCAGTACGTCGATCCGACCGAAGCGTTCGTGAGCCGATGATACGGCTGAATTGATTGCCTCCAGATCGGTAATATCGAGCGACAGGGTAAGCAGGTTTTCAGACTCCCCTAATTCCTGTAACGTTTCAACGCGGCGGGCCGTCGCAACGATCTGCTCGCCTTTTTCCAAGAGTTGACGGGCGATTTCCTGACCGAACCCCGATGAACAACCCGTAATGAACCAAACCATGGTTTCTGTATTTAAGAGTGAATGTTGGATGGGCTTGAGGTGGTTTGACGTTTGAGAAAGGTATCAAGTTTAAGAGGGTTTCAGGTTTGAAAATGGCTCGAGGTTTGAATGAACTTCTTCAAACTTCAAACTGCTCTAACCTTATATTGCTACTTTTTTCATTCTTAAACCTTCCAAACCTCAAACTTTATTTAGTCTTAAACCTCACCAAACCTAAAGTCCTACGACTTACTCAAAATTGATACCAGGGCTGGTTTGAGTTCGGGATACAGGTATTGAAAATCGGTTTCCAGCCGAATTCGCTGGTTTAAGACATAATTGCCTCCCAGTACCACAACGGCCATTTCCCCAAATAGTGGCTTCAGTACCCAATCCGGAACCTTGGGAGCCCAGTAGGGTTTATGCAGTACTTTGGCCGTGGTACGCACCAGTTCCTCATTGGTGACGGGATGTGGGGCTACGGCATTGTAAGCTCCCGTCCAGCCCGGGTTTTCCAGAGCTTCGATGTACATCCGGCAGAGGTCGTCGGTATGAATCCAGCTGATGTACTGTTTTCCCGAACCGAGTGGCGAACCGATCCCCAGCTTCACGGGAATCAGAAAACTTTTCAAGGCTCCTCCCTTGGTGTCCAGCACAATACCCGTACGCAGTTTGGAAGTTCGAATCCCCAGAGCAGCCAATTCATCGGCCGCCGCTTCCCATTGCACCACCACGTCGGCCAGGTAATCGATCCCGGGGGTATACTGCTCGGAGAGCCATTCGGCACCGGTATCGGCTCCGTAATAGCTAATGCCCGAAGCGGAGACGAAGGATTCAAACCGATGGCCGGTTTCGCGGAGTTTACGGGCAATCAGTCCAATGGTTTTCGTACGGCTATCGATGATTTCCTGTTTGCGTTCGTCCGTCCAGCGACCTTCTGCAATGCCCGCTCCGGCCAGATGGATCAGGTACTGGCTTTCGGCGAGGGCTTTTTCGTCGAGTTCTTGCTTATTGACATCCCAGCGATATTGCTTGACTTTCGGATCAATGCTGGCTTCGCTTTTACTGCCCCGGGTGAGGTAGGCAACGGCATAGCCGCGTTCAAGTAGTAATTCGGTGAGTCGTGTACCAATCAGGCCGGTACCCCCCGTGAGCAGAACTTGTTTCATTGCCGTCTTGACTTTTTCTAAAAACCAGGCAAAAGCGGTAAAGTTCTAAGCCATTTCAGCGAATGACTAAAAACTTAACAGCTACGAAAGATTCCAGTGAAAAAGAATACCGATTTTTGCCCGAAATCTCCGCTCATTCCATGCGTTATCTGCTTTCTTTCGTACTTTTTTTGATACTGTCTCCCCAAGCCTTTCATAAGGTTTGCCGCCAGAAAAACGAACCCCTTTCGCAGTTTTTCCACTGGGAACCGGGTAAGAAGATCATCATGGCTCACCGAACGACGCCCCTGCCGGGCTATTCGGAAAATACGTTGGCGGCCATGAAACACGCCTACCGAATCGCTCCTTGTGCCACGCAGGAAATCGATGTACGCATGAGCAAAGACAGCGTACTAGTACTGCTGCACGATGCGACGCTGGAACGGACGACTACGGGTACGGGCAAGCTCAGCGATTTTACGTATCAGGAACTACGTAAGCTGGAATTACGGAATGAAACGGGAAAGGTACTACTCGGTCAACGTATACCGCGACTTGAAGAACTGCTGACATTTGCCCGGGGGAAAGTGGTACTCTTTCTCGACAAAAAACCAGAGACGGATCCGATTCGGATGATGACAGCCGTTAAGAAGGCTCGTATGCTTGGTGACGTTATCGTCATCTGCTACTCGATCGCTGAAGCTCAATTCCTTCACCAGCGGTATCCTTCCCTCATGCTGGCCTTGGGTTTCAATGACACTAAAGCCATTGAAACGATTGAAAAATCCGGATTACCCTATAAGAATCTCGTCGCTTTGACACCGGGTCACTTACAGCCTCAAGCCTTTTACGATCGGATTCATGCGATGGGCATCATGACTTCCGTAGGCACAAATGGGAACGTGGATACGCTGCCTTTCACTCAGGCAAGACCTCTGTATGAACAAGTATTACAGCGGGGTGATATTATTTGTACGGATAGCCTTCAACGCGTACAAACGCTCTTTCAACCTTAGTCAACAATCAAAGGCTGGACCGTCACCGGCGTCGGTACGGCTTCTCCAATGGTTTCCCGAACGCTGGCTTCAATAATCTGACACATAGCGTTCAGCGGCAGGTCATTAGGTTCGGTACCAAACGGCTCTTCAATTTCATTGCCAATCGCATCCACCGCAATAAAGGTATACCCGATGAATACCACGATAAAGGGCGTGGTCCAACCCAAAGTATCCACCAAACCAAAGGGCAGGAATAATCCGTATAAGTAGACCGTTCGGTGCAGAAGCACATTATATGTGTACGGAATGGGCGTATTGGCAATGCGTTCACACCCCGCTAAAATGCCCGAAAGATGATTGATCGTCGTGTCCATCGTGACCAGCGTAATCGAGTCGAGCTGGCCGCGTTGGCGTTGCTGCTGCAGCCAGTACCCCATTTCCCGCAGAATCAGTACGGGTTTGAATCGAGCATGCATGAGACGATCGGTAAGCTCCGGAGATAACAGCCGTCGCAAGTCCGCTTCCGGACTCGTTTTCCGTAACTGATGTTTCAGGGCATAAGTAAAGGCAATCAATAAGCGGGAAAAGAGCTGAATTTCAACAGAATCCATCGACAAGCCGCTCAAGGTCGTTACCTGTCGCATCAATGAACGACTTTCCAGGACCAGAGCCCCCCACAGTTTTCTTCCTTCCCAGTACCGGTCATAGCTCGCACTATTACGAAAGCCCAGAAAGATGGCTACGGCGACGCCAATCAGCGTAAAAGGCGTAGGATTCAGGGCAATTTTTACCTGGAAGATTTCTCCCCGTAAGTAGACGACCGCACAGCAGAAGAGGAACAGAATGATCAGCCGCGGGTAAATTTTTTCAATGATGGAGCCTTTCCAGACGAAGAGCAGACGAAACCAATTGTGATGCGGAGGAACAACCATACGAACAACAAACCAGATACGGCCGCAAAGGTAGGCATTAGCAGCCCCGGACCGAGCGGCTTTTCTATTTAATCCTGCGATTGGGTAGGGTACGGCTTAGGAACGGAGTTTTTGCAACTAAAGTCTTTCGCTTTCTTATGGGAGTACCGCGTATGAAAAGTCTAGCTAAACGTAATCCTCTTGATCTGTTTTTAACCCTTCATCAACCCACTGATTGCCTGTAGTCTGTGTATGGCTCCTGGCCTCAATCCCCAAGCAACCTGATAGGCCAGCGACGCTTCGACGTTTAGGGTATTAGGTTCATGCCCTCCGTTAACCCACCGTATACCTGTGGGGTTTTGTCTACATCCAGCGGATGTGCCAGCGAACGCACCGTTCTGCTGAACCATCCGGAGCATTTTCCTTTTCGATTATTTTTATTCTGCTCACTACATGATCCACTTAAACCTTTTTTTCAGACGTGGTTTGGTATTTACACTCGGTCTGGGTGTGTTATCAGCCCATGCTCAACCGCTCGTCCGTCAGCAGGCTACGGTGGCCCTGAATATCGCACCTGCCCGGGCCGTCATTCGTATCACCGGACGGGTAACGGATGAAACCCAGCAGGGCCTGCCCGGGGTCAACGTTTACCTGAAAGAGAACACCAGCGTAGGGGCAACTACCGATGCCAACGGAGCATACAGCTTCAACGTCCCCGACGATCAGGCCAACGGCACGCTGGTTTTCAGTTATATTGGTTATAAAAGTCAGGAAATAGCCATCAACAACCGGACGGAAGTCAACGTACAACTTGAACCCGATAACCAGTCACTGAATGAAGTCGTCGTCATTGGTTACCAGAGCGTTCGGAAGAAAGATCTGACCGGAGCTACGGGTCTGGTAGAAATTGAGAATACGAGTAAAATCGTGACCCGTTCGGCCGTGGAATCCCTGCAAGGGCAGCTTTCGGGCGTAACGATCCGGAACGGTGGTGCTCCCGGTCAGGAAGCCGTCATTCAGATTCGGGGATTGAGTACGCTCAACGGAAATTCCAATCCACTTTACATCATCGACGGCATGTACGCCGACGCCAATACGACCGTCAACCCCGATGATATTGCTTCGATGCAGGTATTGAAAGATGCCTCCGCAGCCGCCATCTACGGATCACGGGCGGCCAACGGCGTGGTGATCATTACTACGAAAAAAGGCAAGGAAGGGCCGATGAAAGTAAGCGTGTCGGGACGGTACACCCTTTCCTCGATTCCCCGCCGCTGGGATATGATGAATGCCCAGGAATACGTCGATTTCAACCGTCGGGCTTATCAGGCCGCCGGGTACGCCCTGCAACCTTCCATTGCAAACTTCAATCCCGCTACCAGCCCCAACACCAACTGGCAGGATGAATTAATTCGAACGGGTTCGGTACAGGATTACAACCTGACGCTTTCGGGCGGTGGAGCCAATTCAAGCTATCTGATTTCGGGCAGTTATTTCAAAGACGAAGGAACGCTGATTCGTAATAATTTCGAACGGATGTCCCTGCGGATCAATACGGAAGCGAAACGTGGTCGGGTTACGTTCGGCGAAAACCTGATGATTTCCAACTCCGTACGCAATAGTCCGTTCAGTGGCGGTTTTGCGGAGGGCAATCCCTGGTACGATCTGGCCAATAACCTGCCCATTATCCCCGTTCGGGATCCCAGTCTGATCAGTACGAGCAATCCGGGTGGCTATGGTTTCGGTTCGATCAACACCCGTACCTTCTCCCGAAATCAGGTGGCAGTGGCCGAGCTTACCCGCAATCATACTACGTTTTTCAAAGTACTGGGAAATGCCTATGTGGACGTTAAACTCTTCGATTGGCTGCAATACCGTTTCAATGCCGGTCTGGAAACCAGCTTCGATAACGCGGGTGGCGTTCGCCGCGAAGGCCTCTGGTACTGGAATCAGTCACCGGAATTCAGTAGCACGGGCGAAAACCGTTCGCAATTCCTGAGTACGCTTTTTGAGCATACGCTGAACTTCAACCGGACGTTTGGCAAGCACAGCATCAACGGCGTCGTCGGGCTGGTGAATCAGACTATTCGGAATAACAACGCGTTTGCCAGTCGTCAGCAACTCACCGTCGCCAACGGTCAGTACTTTACGACGATCAGTTCGGCCACGGGTGGCATGACGGCTTCGGGCGGCAACAACCAGACGCTTATCGGCTCGTACCTGGGTCGCTTGAATTATACCTTCGATGATCGATACCTGGTTACGCTGACCTTCCGGTCGGATAAAGATTCCCGCTTCTCCCCCAATTACCGCCGGGGTAACTTCCCCTCCGTGGCCCTGGGCTGGCGGTTGAGCGAAGAAGAGTTTTTCAAAGTTAGCTGGATCAACGATCTGAAAATTCGCGGTTCGTATGGGGTACTGGGTCAGGCCAATCTGGGCAATTATCAGTATACCGGTTTCATTACGCAGGGTCCACGGGCCGTATTTGGTTCTGATCAAACGGCTTTTCAGGGTGCTACGCAGGCCCGGATTGTCAACCAGAATCTACGCTGGGAACAAAAAACGACGACCAACTTCGGCGTGGATCTGAGCATGTTCAACAATCGCCTCGGCGTTACACTGGACGCCTTCCGTTCCGTTGCCCGCGATGTACTGGTGCAATCGCCCATTCCGGCGTATACCGGTAACCTCGGCGGCAATCCGCTTACCAATATCGGTTCCATCCAGAACCAGGGCGTGGAGCTGGACCTGACGTACCGCAACAATGATAAGGATTTTAAATGGTCGATTTCGGGTAACCTTTCCGTCATCCGTAACAAAGTGCTGGAATTGGGTAACCTGGGCATCGATCCCGAAACCGGACAATCCCGTAATTACATTGCCACGACCCTCACTCGTTCGCAGGTGGGTCGTTCGATTGGTGAGTGGTTCCTGCTCAAGACGGATGGTATCTTCCAGAATCAGGGTGAAATCGATGCTCACCGGGCTCAGGCGGCTTACGCCAAACCGGGCGATATTCGTTACGTGAATGCCGTAGACAATGGTACGAACGACGACATCAACTCCCTGGATCGCCTATTCGTGGGTTCGCCCTGGCCGAAACTGCAAGCCGGTCTGCAATTCAATAGCTCTTATAAGAATTTCTCGCTGGCCGTACAATTCTATGGTTCATTCGGTCAGAAAGTCTACAATGATGTACGCCGCGATCTGGATGCTCTGGGCTATTCCAACTACCGCCGGGGTATTCAGCCCTGGACGGCCGAGAATCCCAATACGGATTTTCCCCGGATTGGCGTTTCGTACGGAACGGGGATCGCCGGTGATCCGGCAGTGGATCGGGGTATCGTTTCCAACGCCCGTAATGACAGCGATCGCTGGCTGGAAAGTGGTTCGTACCTGCGAATCCGGAACGTGGAATTCGGGTACTCCATTCCCAAACCGTTCCTGACCCGCTTTGGCCTGAGCGATGCCCGCGTCTACGTAAGCGGTCAGAACCTGTATACGTTTACCGGCTACACGGGCCTCGATCCGGACATCGTGGGTGGTAACGTAATCCTCGAACCGGGTCTGGATGCGGGTAACTATCCGTCTTCCCGCATGGTGTCTTTCGGCTTAAATCTCAACTTCTAAACCGCTGATTTCCTGACTATTCAGAAAATCGTCGTATTGACTTTGCTACGTATGAAAAAGATAAAATTTATTCTCTACGGCTTGCTGCCCCTACTGATGGGGTGCAACCGGGATTTTGATGCACCCAACCCCAACTCGCTTACCGTTGAGCAATTCTGGCAGTCGCAAAACGATGCCGTTCGGGGCGTCAATGCCGTATACAGTGGCCTGCACCGTACGCCGCTGTACGGTCGCTGGATGTTTTACCATACCAGCCTTCGTTCGGACGAAGGGTTCGGTTCGGGGGGGGACATTGGTCTGAATAACCTGATGAGTTTTGTACAGACCGATTACAATCAAAACCTCACGGCAGGCACCTGGGCGGATAGTTACGTGGTCATCTGGCGGGCGAATCAGGTACTCGAAAACGTTCCCGGCATCACCATGGATGAGACCGTGAAGCGTCGCCTGCTGGCGGAAGCCAAGGTACTACGGGCCCTGATGTATTTTAATCTGGTGAGTTTGTTCAATCGGCCTCCTCTGATTCTTCGTTCGGTACTTACGTCGGATACGCCCAGCAACGCGACTCCCGAACAAGTCTGGGCCCAGATTCAAACCGACCTTACCGAAGCCGCTCCCGACTTACCCCTGCGGTACTCGGGCGACGATCTGGGTCGCGTAACCCGGGGTTCAGCGTATGGTTTGCTGGGCAAAGCTTTGATGCAGCAACGTAAATTCCAGGAAGCCCAAACCGCTCTGGCCTGGTTCATCACGGGCGAAGGACGCGACGTGTACCGGCTCATGCCGAATTACCGCGACAACTTCATCATCACCCAGGAAAACAATACCGAATCGGTATTCGAAATTCAGTTTGCCCAGAATAACAACGAAACTACCGACGACGATACGCAGGAAGGTGCCGTGATTAACGTCGGAGCGTCGCTGCCGCAGTTTCTGGCTCCCCGGGGCGTGGGCTTCTCGGACGGTGCCGCCCGCCGCTGGATGATCGGGGAAATGCAGAAGGAACGTACGACGACGGGTGCCCGTGATCCTCGCGTGGAGGCTTCGTTTTTGTACGACTCGACGGATGTACGCGGTCCCAGTCAAACGCTCATTTACGGTCAAACCTTTGCCAGTCGCTACGGTACGGGTCCGGATCGGAATTCGGTCTGGTTCCGTAAGCCACTCAACGATCACTGGAAAAATGAAGAAGGCTTCCGCTCGCCCAACAACTACCGTCTGATTCGCTACGCGGACATTCTGCTGCTCTACGCGGAATGCCTGAATGAGCTGGGTCGCACGACGGAAGCCTATACGTATGTCGATCAGGTACGCCAGCGGGTAGGACTAGCTCGCTTAACAACGGCCCAGCCGGGTCTGTCCCAAGCCCAGTTCCGGACTCAGATCAAACACGAGCGGGTTACTGAACTTTCGGGCGAAGGCCAACGCTGGTTCGACCTGCAACGCTGGGGCGAATTGACGGAAGCCAATCTCCCCGCCCTGCGGGCACGCGATCCGGAGTTTGGTTCGTTTACACTCAATAAGTCGGCATACTATCCTATTCCGCAATCGGACCTTGATTTGAATCCCAGTCTGTCGCAAAATCAGGGTTATTAAGGCAACGGGTGGTTCCGGAACAGTGTTGCCGGAACCACCCCTTTTACAGATCGTTATATGAATCTTCGCTATTTAGTATTGGTACTCTGGATTGGGTTTTCCTGCGGGAAAGACAACTCCACGCCCGTTACGCCACCGCCTGCTCCCTCGGAGGCTACCTTCCGAAATCCGATTCAAAACGGAGCCGATCCGTTTGTATACCGCAAAGACGGGCAGTACTACTACATGCAAACCGTAGGGAACCGCGTGGATTTGTGGCGTACGGAAAAAATGAGCGAGCTGAATTCCGCCCGCCGCACGACCATCTTTACACCACCCGCGACGGGAGCCAATTCGCGGAATCTCTGGGCCCCTGAAATCTATTTTCTGAACGGCAAATGGTACGTCTATTACACCGCCGGATCGGATACGGAAGAGTACTCCCAGCGTACCTGGGTACTGGAAAACGCCAGTGCCGATCCGACCCAGGGTACCTGGACCCAGAAAGGGCGGCTGTTCAATGCCGAAAACGATAATTACGCCTTGGATGGAAATATTCTCGAACACAACGGCAGTCTGTACTTCCTCTGGAGCGGCTGGCCGAAAGGGGTCAATAAAGTTGAACGTCAGGAAATTTACATTTCCAAAATGGAAAATCCCTGGACGCTGACGGGAAAAACGACACTGCTCACCACACCCGAACTAAACTGGGAACGTAACGGCTTTGGCGTAAATGAAGGGCCTCAGGTACTGAAAAATCCGCAGGGCCGTGTTTTCATGATTTACTCGGCCAGTTACTGCGGCACGGATGATTACGCTTTGGGTATGCTTAGTTTGCGGGAAGGCGGCGATCCGCTCAACGCCGCCGACTGGACCAAAACGCAACAGCCCGTGTTCACAAAGTCTCCCTCAGCCAATGCCTTCGGACCGGGCCATAACTGCTTTTTCCAGTCGCCCAATGGCTCGGAAAACTGGCTTTTGTACCATGCCAACACCAATACCGGCGAAGGTTGCGGCGAAAAACGTAACATTCGGATGCAACCCTTTACCTTTACCAGCTCGGGCCTGCCGCAGTTTGGCGAACCCGTCGCTACGGGTCGCTTGATTGCCGTTCCGGCGGGCGAATGATTTTACTTTTACACTATGAAATCGATTTTTCTAACCTCTCTCCTAGCCCTTGCAACGGCTACGTATGCTCAACAGCAAGCCGTTCTTCCCGGCGATCACGCCGATCCTTCGGTTACTAAAATTGGGGATACGTACTGGGCTTCGGCTACCTCGTCCAACTGGGCACCGGAGTATCCGTTGCTAAAATCCAAAGATTTGATTCACTGGCAAACCGTCGGGTATATCTTTCCGAAGCTGCCCGACTGGGCGGATTATTACTTCTGGGCACCGGAAATCTCCTACGAAAAAGGAAAAGTATACGCCTATTACACGGCTCACAAAAAAGGTGGAAATCTTTGCGTCGCCGTCGCCAGTGCTGATAAACCCGAAGGTCCCTGGAAAGATCACGGCCCGCTGATGTGCGAGTCCGACGGCTCGATTGATGCCTTCCCCATGCGGGACGAAAACGGCAAACTGCACCTGATCTGGAAAGAAGACGGCAACAGCATTCGGCAGCCGACGCCCATCTGGATTCAGGAAATGAACGAAGAACGGACGGCTTTGCTGGGTGAGAAAAAAGAACTTTTCCGGAACGATCAGCCCTGGGAGGCCAATCTGGTTGAAGGCGTTTCGATGATGCGGCACGGTGGGTATTTCTACGCTTTCTACGCGGCGGCCGGTTGTTGCGGCGAAGGCTGTACGTACGTGTCGGGCGTGGCTCGGGCTAAAAATCTGCTCGGTCCCTGGGAGAAATTTTCGGGCAATCCAATTCTGACGTCGGACGAAACCTGGAAATGCCCCGGCCACGGTACGCCCATCGAAAAAGATGGAAAATACTACTTCCTCTACCACGCGTATAGCACGAAGAGTACCGCTTACTCCGGTCGCCAGGGCCTGCTTCGGGAATTTGAATTTACGCCCGACGGCTGGATTGCCTTCAAGGCTCCCGTAGCGACGGTCAATCAGGTTCCAGCGGTCGTGAAAGATGATTTTTCGAAGGCTTCAAATCTGTGGAACTGGTCGGTTTTCCACTGGCCGGAGTATCAGACTAAAGGCGGTAAACTTCATTTGAAAGCCATTCCTGAACAGGCGGGCGTGTATCTGGCCCGTAAAACCTATACGGGTAACTACATGGCTCAGGTACAGGTAGAGGTCCCTAAAACCACGGACTTAAAAAGCGGTTTGAGTTTGATTGGGGATGATGACAATGCTCTCGGCCTTTCGGTTCAAAAGGGTGAACTGCTCGTCTGGAAGCGGGAAAAAGGAAAGGACAAAGTCCTGCAAACGCTCCCGCTGTCGAACGCGAAAACGGTAGTCTTACAGGCTCAGGTGAAAGATGGTAAAAACGTTACCTTCAAATACCTCATCAACAGAAAAAACACGCAGGTATTCGATTCCGTGGATGGAACGTTTTTGCCACCCTGGGATCGGGCCGTTCGGGTTGGCGTAATTGCCAAGGGGGAAGGTACGGGGGTGTTTGATAACTTCCTCTTGCGGTCAGAGAAGGAGTAGGTTTTCGTTTTTTAAACAGATAAAGGCTCGCTGGTATGGTGAGCCTTTGTTGTTTCCTTAACTTTTACCCCTACCGTTGTTGGTGTTTAGCGTAGCGTCACCAACAACTCAGGTGGTACGACGCAGGTAAATCAGTAGGCTGTCAGTATAAAATGAACACATGATTAGACTTTCAAACACCTAAATTCAGTGATTACAAGTGAAATTCTGCTAAAAGATTCGTAAAACAGTAGGGAGTATACTTAGAGTTGTTGGTAATGCTACGTTAAATATCAACAACGGCAGATACAGCTATGTTTTACGTAACCAAATACGAATAGTAACAATAGCGGATTTATAGCATAATGGAATGGTATTACTATCATCTTTCAGAGCTAATACTTGATGCATTGGTATTATCCTCATAGCAAATTTATCCATTATTTTTCCAAAAGTTAATAAGCTTTTTACTGTGGCATTATCATTGGCATCATAGCTGAAAATGTACGGTCCATTTTCTTTCCAGTATTGACGTAATAATAGTCGCCAAACTGCTTTTTCATAGTAATTATTTCGACCATGTAAAAATTTAGCTAAAGCTACTTCTTGCTTGAAATTTGACAGATTTTGTTTGATCTGCACCTGTATTTTTCCCACTGTTCAAATTATTTAAAGGTTTAACATATCGGTCTAGAATACGAAAATGAAGATGTAGATCTTTCCTAAGGATAATTGTTCTCCGCCGTTGTTGGTGTTTAGCGTAGCGTCACCAACAACTCAGCCTCATTCACTATAATGAGTAAGAAATCCAAACGCATCCTGATTAAATTCATAAAATCGGGCACTAGAATAATAATAATCTTCGGGTATGTGGGCCAAATTCCAGTGCGGTTGAATAGGATTATTATGAATATAGGTTAGCTTTTCTAGTATGACTTTATTTGAGTAGCAGTAGATAGATAAAGAATTTCTTTCCCAAATCTGATATTTTCGATCACCCTGTGTACTTGCTAGTTTTTCTAAAACTGCTGGATGGTTTTTTTGAATATCATTTTTAATGTACTGACCCGTAAATTTCAAAAAATCTCGTTGTACTTCTGACTTGCTAAAGGGTGGCATTATCTTCCAAATCAAGTGAAGGTGATTTGGCATAATTACAAATCCATATACAATGACTCTATTATTTTCTACTAAAAAGCGTAAACTGTCAATGATGATTTGCTTATATTTATCAGGTTTGAGTACGTGTTTCCAGGAAAGAATAGTCGCTGTGAAAAAAGCGGGATACTGATGCTCATGCATGAGTTTTAGCTATTTCTAACAAATATGGTTTATAGCTCTATAAAGCTATACGCCGAATAATAAGTACTGATTGTTAGAGACACTTCGTTAAGGCAAGAGTAGAGTAATACGAAGTAAAGTTTCGTTCGATGATTAATTCTTATTGAAGTGAAGTTGTTGGTGACGCTATGCTAAACACCAACAACGGCGAAGAGAGATCATCATTATAAAGATCATAACTAATCTCAGGCATAACCACCGTTGTTGGTGACGCTACGCTAAACACCAACAACGGCAAGAGCGTGTCTACCTATTCCACTACAACCGCTCAACCCGAAAAATCAAATCTCCTTCAGCAACTTTATCTGTGCTTCTCTTTCTTTCCTTACTTCTTCCAGATCGCCGGGAAACAGTTTATTGATCATCGTCACCGCAAAATCAGTGGCCCATAAGCCATGATATTTCGTATGCGGGCTAGCCGCTATCTGTGCCTGCGTTCTTAAAAATTTTACTTTAGCCGGGTCTTTTTCAAATTTAGCTATTCGGCTAATTTCCAGACTCAAATTCCTGGCTTCGTGATAATTGGTCTTTCCATCGAGCCATCTTTGCATGGCTTCGAATGCTGCTCTCATTTCGTGGCAGGGTTCGAAGCCCGTTTTCTCGATCAGATGTTGTCCGAATACCAAACAAAACTGCACCATTTCCCGGTGGCTTTTGGTATCGTACAGAGTTATAAACTCCTCCTTCAACGCAGGAATATCTTCTATTTTGCCGACTAACCGCTGGTATTCGTAAATATTCATAAGCTCCTGTTACCTTAGAAATCATTAACTGTTCATACCGACCTCACTCCGCCGTCGCTGGTAACGACTTGCCAAACAACTGCAAAGTCAAAACCAAGCCCAAGTATAAACGAAAGCTTTTACTCAACAACCAAACTACCCAACGAATGGATCAGACCAACGATTTGTCTTCCATTAGCTTCTATCATGGAACCAAGGCCGATTTGAAACCGGGTGATCTCATTCGACCGGGCTTTCAATCCAACTACGGTCAGCGGAATCAAGCAAAATACATCTACTTAACCGCCACCCTGGATGCCGCCATCTGGGGTGCCGAGCTGGCTGTGGGTGAAGGGCCTGAACGAATCTACCAGGTAGAACCTACCGGCCCTATTGAGGACGACCCTAACCTGACCGATAAAAAATTTCCGGGGAACCCTACCCGCTCCTATCGTTCCTTACAGCCGCTCAAGGTCGTTGGTGAAATTACGGAATGGCAGGGGCATACGCCCGAGCAACTGAAAGCCATGAAGGATAACCTGGAGCGATTAAAACAACTGGGGATTGAAGCCATCGAAGATTAATTCCTAGGTTCCGGAATCACGCCGGGGAGCGGTTGTACTCCTAGGTTGATCGGTACCAACGGCCATTCATCCGAAAAAACACGTATGAACGGTTCTCTGGCTTTTCTTTACTACTGGAACAGCTCACTCGCCTGGTGAAGGCTTCCGCTCTTTACGACCAAAATCCAGTACTCTACTCACTACGAATCGATGGAAGAAATCAAACCCTACACCAGCCTTGAGGAAGCGATGCGGGAGCTAGACAATGGTGGTCGATTTTACAATCTTTTCACCGAGGCTCAAGATGAGGTCATTACCCCGGCCGAACTGTCTAAAGTATCGGGTGTATTTCTTACGAAACAGAAAATGATTCTCTTTCTGGAAATGGCCCTTTGCCGATTGGACGAAAAAGCAAAAGCAGAGGTATTATCAAAACTGGATGATCGATTGCAACTGGATTATCAGAACTATAAACCTTTGCAGATAAGCGTTTCGGAAGCAATTCAAGTGCATTCTTCTTCCAATATTATTCTTACGGGAACGCCTAAACCCAATACTTCGAAATCAGCTCTGGAAGGCTTTGTGCTCATTGCCTTTGGAAAAACTTTTATGCTGATTCCCACCGTTGATTTATACGACATTTACGAACTAACCGACGAACAGACAGCCGAGAAACTTCTCATTGCTCACAGCAAACGTTCGGTAAAACTACCCGAACAAAAGCTGCTGGTGGGTGGGATCTGGAAACAATTTCCTGCTCCGTCGGATAAAGATCAGGCATCGACTCCTGATGTCCTGGAACGATTAACGTCGAAACAAAGCGGTAAACGCTATTTGGAAATTCATTATTTCATTGCCTAAAGGCCTTCATCTGTTTTTCCGGTTGTTGAGCCTCCTACGCTAGATACGAACCCTGGCGTAGTGAGTTCTCCTTTCTTTCTGACCTCATTTCAAATTTTTTCCTGTACTACTTTAGCAACCTAAAGGTATTGTCTATGAGGTAGCCAATGCCTACGCCAGGATACCGCCGGTCGTAAAGATTCGGCTTACGAAAATCAGCCTACGACTTCGGCGTTCCCGGGAGGCATCGACTACTTGGTTTTTGAACTTATTTAGATGAGCTGGACGTATTCGTAACGCCTTCACTAGTCATTATGACCCGTTTCAAGGTCCCGTTCTTGTTATACTGTAGTTTATCAATGCATATCGAGCGACTAAAACTGCTACCATCGGTTTGAATACCGCCGTTGTGGTAGATGAAGTACCACTGCCCTTTATGCTGAACAATCGCCTGGTGGTTGGTATTACTATTGCCGGCAATTTCGTTGAGAATGCCTTTGTATTCGTAAGGGCCTTCGATTGCATCGGCCACGGCGTACGCAATTTTCTCCGGGAAACCCGTCGCGTAACTCAGGTAGTATTTGCCTTTGTGCGTATGAATCCAGGGAGCTTCCGTAAAATCGAAACCGGGGAACTGCACCCGTTTGATTTCTCCTTCGATTTCAATCATATTTTTCTTGAGCCGGGCATAATAACATTCGCGATTGCCCCAGAAAAGCCAGGCCTGATCCTTGGCATCGATATACACCGTGGGGTCAATACAGGCCCAGGAATGGGACGAAGCGAAACAATCCTTGTTGGTAAGCAAGGGTTTTCCCAAGGCATCTTTGTAAGGGCCTTCCGGTCGATCGGCTACTGCCACGCCAATACCCGACCAGTTGGTGCTGATGTACCAGTAATACTTTCCGTTTCTTTCAATGACCTGCCCCGCGTACGCATCTCCACTCTTCGCCCAGGGGAAATTCGTTATTTGTAAGGGCACGGGATACTGGGTCCACGTTTGTAAATCCGTGGTTGAATACACCAGCCAGTCTTTCATTTTATACCCACTTTGTCCACCCGCGAAATCGTGACCCGCAAATAACCACAGGGTATCCCCTTTCACCAGAGCCGCCGGATCAGCCGTGTACGCATGCGTGATGATGGGGTTGCCTTTGGACGTGAAGGTGTAGCGATCGGAAGCCTCGACGGGTTGTAACAAGTCGTTGGGAACCCCGCCCCATTTCGCCTGCAGGCGGCGGGCTTCTTCGCGGGTAATGCCGATGACACTGCCGTGCCGGGGATTAAAGTTTTTGGTAAAGGACTCGGGTTTATCCGTAAACTGATACAGATCAGTGCTCCGCTGAAACTCATACCGCAGGTTGGTGTACAGGTCATACATCAGGATATACTCGTCCGAATCATTGCGTTTGAAGACACTGGAACCTTCCACCACAATCTTTTGATCCGAATACGCATCCAGGTACTTAAAATCCTCCACCCAGGGTCCGCTCAGCGACTTCGAAGTGGCCTGTTGAATGCCATTTTTAATTTCCTTCCCACTCTCATCTTTGGTATTCCCCTTGAAGAACAGATGGTAGGTGCCGTCTTTATATACAATATCACCGTCAATAGCTCCGTACTTGGCCCGGAACATCAGCTTGGGTTCTGCTTCAAAACCGGTAAAATCCGTATTGGCGTAGGCGGAATAAAAATCAAGCTTGGAATCGTCTTTGAAACGTACGGTGAAGTAGATCAGATACTTTTTGGCCTGTGGATCATAAATGGTTTGCGGAGCCCATACCCATTGCACTTTCCCAAACGTCTGCGGATAGGTTTTGGCCAGGTCGATACTCCGGTGCGTCCAATCTACCAGATTAGTGGATCGCAACAGGACAATCCCCGGATTGCTGCCCCAGCCGTTCTTACCGACGAACATATCGGTCGCCGTCAAGTAGAAGGTATTTCCATCCTCCCCCCGTAACAAATGCGGATCCCGAATTCCACCCGTTTGCGAGATGTCGCTGGAGGCAAGGATAGGCTGGTTATTATTTAAAGCAGACCAATGGATGGCATCCTTGCTTATCCCTAGGCGTAACTGCTCCTGCTTGAGCGGGTCTCCTGAACCCTCGAAGTAAGCAAATAGATAGCCTTCGAAGGACGATAAATTCTTTTTAGTTTGAGTAAAAGCGGACACACTGCCTAGCAGGACGAATAGGACAGTCAGTACTCGGTTACGTAAAATCATTTGAGAAGCTAAGTAGGATACGAAAGAAAGAGGTTTACCAGGTTTCTGTTCAGGCAAAGATGTAAGCTTCTGTGAAAGATTATCCTGTCCAAGAAGTTGTCATCATTCATCTGGGCTCATGGAGTGCAGGTATCACTTTTGCTGGGGCTTGGGGCGGTGATGATAGGTATCCGTTGCTTTACGACGGATCTGCATTCCTGGAGGATCCTCTACTCATATGTTGAAACGAGTGATTCATACTCATTACGGAGCTATCAATCGTAAGAATTTCGCTGTTGGTATTTAGTATAACGTCACCTCTGCCGTTGTTGGTGTTTAGCGTAGCGTCACCAACAACTTTATTACACTTCGGTTGTACAAAGAGTCTTGAACGAAAATTTACTTAGTATTATTGTATCGACAAATTCTATTTATTCACGATTTAGACAAACCTTATTATCACGTGAGTTGTTGGTGACGCTATGCCAAACACCAACAACGGCAGTAAATACAAACAACTACGAGAACATTGGGAATAGGTAAAGACTAAATAAGGCCTAAATAGACTAGATTACTATTGTCGAGAATTAAGGTGATCTATGTATAATCGAAGATTATTTGAAATTTTTAACGCAACTTCCGGTATATAAGGAATAACATTTTGAAAATTCACTTCACTTGTTAGGGGAAATCCATGATATGAATTCAAATAATTTCTTATTTTTTGTGTTAATTCCAAATCAAGCGTCAATAGAGGATCATTTTGTTCGTAATCATGATAGTTTGTTAGATGAGTAAAACAGTTACCAAAGTTATAGACTTCTGGTGCCCAATGATTATACTGACTTGCAATATTTACCATTTTACGGTCTGTAATCCTTTCCCCATTTTTCCTCCACTCAACGCCATTCACTGTATCTTCAATAAGTTTATTTAATTCTAAATCATTCGTTAAAGTATGCAAATAGCAAACTCGAATTAAAGAATCTAATTCCTGCCGCAGTAAAGATATACAGGTACCAAAAAGCTCCTGCTCATGTAATAATCTAATTGATTTAGTGTTCTCATTAGAACGTTGCATTAATATTCTCTTGAAATCAGCTAATTTAGGAGTCATAAAATTTTATTTTCAGTATTATATTATATTAGATCCGCCACACATCCAATACAATATTACATACATAGTTATTAGTAAAATAACTTTTTAAAAAATCCTAATGTCTGTTCTTTCCCCTGTATTATTGTCACCAAACCACTTACGAATGTTACAAGTCCGCCTATACCAGTAAGGGTATTAAAAATTAGATTTGATTTAATTTTTCCAACAGTACTATCGGGAATTATACCAAACCAATTGAAAATATAGATTGGCAAACTAAAGAACTCTTTGAATCCTTGCTTAAGCCAAATGAATGGATTTTTCAGCTGTTTAAAATTTTCTTTTGTTAGTTGCTCAACAATTCCAATGTACCTTAGTAAACAATCGTCAACTGAATTAACGTCAAAATCCGTTATTGTACTATCTCTGAATTTTGGAATAGTGTTCAGCACTATATTATAGTTACTTATCTTGTATTGCCGAAAAGGTCCTATATACTCCATAAGTCCAGTTTGTCCAAGCATACCTTGCATTTTATTTGCATTCTTTGTCAACCAAACATATCTTTCATGATCAATTTCTCCACGTCTTTCAAAGCTGTCGTATTTTTTATAGAAATTGTTTGTAAAAATTACAAATTGTTCTCTGTATTCTAATGTAAAATTTAGCTTTTCCTGTAATAGTACAAAACTCTTTCGTAAGGTAAAGGAACCTATCACCAAAATTGAAATGAAAAATATAATAATTATTAGTATCATGCTATAGTGTATTTGTAGCATCTTTCAGGCAACTATTAAATATACGAATATTACTCAGTACATCTGTGACGTTTCAGTGCTGGAACATCACAGACGCCCATAGCACCGAAACATCAAAATGCACTTCTCCCAAATCCGCGTTGAAAATGCAGACTAACAATAACTAATCTAACTTGATTTATAAATGCGTAAAATTTGACTAAACTAATTAAACATTAACCGTAGGTTACTTTCAACATAATTTTTGATCATAGATAACAACTCATTACCATCGATTAATTTCAAATAATACTTATAAGTACTTGATGCATACTTTTTTATAACATCAGCGGAGAACTTTAAATTCGTAACCATTATACCTGTACTAGCTTTAAGTTCATTTATTTTAAAAAGAAATCTTTCTATTACATCAACACCTATTGCTTTCTTTTTACTTGTCTTGCATTCTATTAAATGATTAGTAGGCACTGTATCATCTTTTCTTGCAATCATATCATATCCACCATCTCTTGTCTTCTTAGTTGGTTCTACATCATAACCTAATGATATAAAGACTCTTCTTACTATACATTCAAAATCATAATGATGTGTACTAAATATTTTTTTCTTATCTCTATAAATTTCCAGTATTATTTCGTCAATTTCATCCAGTTCATTTTTTGTTTTAACTTTATTAAATTGTATTATAGCTTTAGCATCTTTACCAACTATCTCATCACTAACTATATTATTTACGTTTACATCTATTAAGTCACCTCCAAAAGTTGATATAAAACTTTCAATAATTGGAACTATTGGATTACTAGCAACAACGCCATTAATAGCTGCCAACTGCTTAAGCAATGCAGAAGAACTAACGATGAATTTCATTTGTGCATATTTAATTGATGGAAATCTATAGTAGTTATGCTCCTAGTAAATATACCATAAAAAGTAAGACCCACCAGCCAAAAGCCGATGGGTCTTACTTTTTATAACAAAAACTCTTAATTCAACCGAAAACTATTCTTCCCTACCAGCTGCTCCAACCCCTTAATCAAATCATTCGAAACGTTGATTTTATTGAAGCGGCTTTGCAAGACTACCTCTACCGGACTTTCCGAGTCTTTGAGTTTCACGAACAAGTTACAGGTGCCCGGGTTTTGTTTGAACAACTCACTCAAGCTGGCCACCAATTCGCCGCTTACTTCCTGCAAATTGATCTCCAGACTCAGCTGCTTACACATCTTCTCCCGTACTTCGGGCAGGAGCTGAATTTGTGTGGCTTTGAACTCGTACTGGCCCTGGTTCCGCCAGCTCGGTTGTAGTTTTCCCCGAATGTACAGGAAACGATCCTGGGCTACGTATTGTCCCATTTTAACGTAATCGTCGCCAAACAGGGCCAACTCCATGCTTCCGGCATAATCTTCAATCGTAAACAGACAGAAGGGATTGCCATTTTTGGCGTATCGCTCCTGATACTTCGTTACGATTCCGGCAATGCGGACATCGCGGTTGTACCAGTTCTTCTCTTCTTCCGAATCGCGGAAACGGTCGAGCGTAATGTCGCAGAAGTTATCCAGCTCAATCCGGAACTCATCCAGCGGGTGACCGGAAATGTATACCCCAATCACATCGCGTTCCTGGTTGAGTTCGATCATCCGGGCCCAGGGTTCCGTCGACGGTACGCGGGGGGCCATCATGTTGGCTCCGCCACCCCCACTCATCGCTCCGAACAGTGATACCTGAGCGGCGGCTTTTTCTTCGTGGTGTTTGTTGGCGTACCGAATCAGTGTTTCAATAAACGTACCCGTTCCCGTATCGGCAAAAAACGCCGCCCGGTTGATGCCAAAGCCGTCGAAGGCTCCGGCATAGGCCAGCGATTCCAGCGTTTTCTTGTTCACCGTACGCAGGTTGATTCGGGTGACGAAATCAAAAATATCCTGGTAGGGACCATTGGCGTTTCGTTCCTGAATGATGCTATCCACGGCCGCATCGCCCGTACCCTTGATTCCACCCAGGCCAAACCGAATCTGTTTTTTCTTATTAACGTTGAATTCCTTGATGGATTCGTTCACGTCGGGACCTAATACGTCGAGACCCATCCGGCGGGTTTCTTCCATGAAGAGCGTAATCTTCTTGATATCGCCCAGCTCGTTGGTTAAGTTGGCCGCCATGTACTCTTCCGGGTAGTGGGCCTTCAGGTAGGCCGTCTGGTAGGCCACGAACGCGTAACAGGTCGAGTGCGACTTGTTGAAGGCGTACTGAGCGAAGGCTTCCCAGTCGGTCCAGACCTTTTCGAGTTTCTTGGCGTCCAGACCTTTGGCGACGGCTCCTTCCATGAATTTGCCCTTCATCTTATCCAGCGTCGCCCGGTCTTTCTTACCCATGGCCTTCCGCAGTACGTCGGCGTCCCCTTTGGAGAAGCCCGCCAGTTTCTGCGACAGCAACATCACCTGCTCCTGGTACACTGTGATTCCGTAGGTATCGGCCAGGTATTCTTCCATTTCGGGAAGGTCATAGACAACGGGTTTACGTCCGTGTTTCCGATCAATAAATTCAGGAATGTACTGAATCGGACCGGGTCGGTACAGGGCGTTCATGGCAATAAGGTCCTCAAACCGCGTCGGTTTCAGTTCCTTCATGTACTTCTGCATCCCGGCACTTTCGTACTGGAAGATTGCGTAGGTTTCACCGCGTTGGAACAGCTCGTAGGTCTTCGCATCGTCGAGCGGCAGGCTGTCCAGGTCAATTTCCACACCGTGGTTTTGCCGGATTAGAGCCAGTGCGTTTTTCAGGATCGTCAGCGTGGACAATCCCAAAAAGTCCATCTTGATTACCCCGGCATCCTCAATCACTTTCCCTTCAAACTGGGTAATAAACCAGTCCGAATCTTTCGAGGTACACACGGGAATAATCTCCGTCAAATCCATCGGAGCAATGATGATCCCCGCCGCGTGGATACCCGTACCCCGCACGGAACCTTCCAGTTTCAGGGCTTCGGTTAGCACCTTTCCGGCGACGGTATTGGATTTCATCGTATCCCGCAATTTCTGGATATTCTGAATCTCCTCGCCGCCCCAGCCTTCTTTATCCTTCACGCCGCCGGGTCCGTCGATGGGAGCCAGCAGGACGCGTTGCAGGTTCAGGTCCAGGGGTTTTTCCGGAATCAGTTTGGTCAGGATATTCGTCTCATCCAGCGGCAAATCCAGTACGCGGCCTACGTCTTTGATCGCCGACTTGGCTTTCATCCCCGTATAGCTCACAATCTGGGCTACCTGATTTCGACCGTATTTATCAACGACGTAATCAATCACTTTCTGGCGACCGGCATCGTCAAAGTCCGTATCAATATCGGGCATGGATTTCCGGTCAGGGTTCAGGAAACGCTCGAACAGTAGGTTGTACTTGATCGGGTCAATGTTCGTAATGCCAATACAGTACGCCACCGCCGAACCCGCCGCCGAGCCCCGGCCCGGCCCGACAAATACGCCAATGTCGCGACCCGCCTTGATGAAGTCCATTACAATGAGGAAGTACCCGGCGAAACCCATCGTTTTAATGGTATGCAGCTCGAAGTTGAGGCGTTCCTCGGCTTCGGGCGAGATGGTTTCGTAGCGTTGTCGGGCTCCTTCAAATGTCAGGTGACGCAGGTATTCCCACTGGTTCAGGGTATCATCGGCGTGTACCTTGAATTCGTTGGGAATGGGGAAATTAGGCAGCAGAATGTCTTTCTTCAGTTTCGGTTCGAAACACTTGTCGACAATCTCCTGCGTATTATCCAGGCCTTCGGGAATGTGTCCCCAGACCTGCAACATTTCGTTCTTCGTCTTGAAATAAAATTGGTCGTTGTAAAAAGCAAACCGCGAGCCGCGGGGCATGGCCTCGTCATCCGAGAAGTCCTTGGCCGAGGGCGTACTCTGCTTTTCACCGGTGTTGACGCACAGCAAAATGTCGTGGGCGTTGGCATCCTGCTGATCTACGTAGTGACTATCATTGGAGACAATCACCTTTACATTGTGCTTACGGGCAAACTTGAGCAGCACCTCATTGACCCGCTTCTGATCTGGGATTTCGTGATCCTGTAGTTCGACGTAGAAGTCTTCGCCGAAGATATTCAGCCACCACAGAAACTCCTTTTCACCTTCCTCTTCGCCCTTCCGCAGAATGGCTTTCGGTACGCTAGCCCCGATACAACAGGTCGTAGCGATGAGGCCTTCGTGGTACTGTTCGATCAGGGTTTTATCAATCCGGGGGTACTTGCCGTACATGCCTTCGATGAACCCCAGCGAACAGAGCTTGACCAGATTTCGGTACCCAACTTCGTTTTTGGCCAGCATCAGCTGGTGGTACCGAACGTCTTTCTTTTCCTTGGTAAACTTCCGCTCATGCCGATCCTGTACTACGTAAAATTCACAGCCTACAATGGGTTTTACCCCGTGCTTTCCGGCTTCGGCCACGAATTTGAACACGCCGAACATATTACCGTGGTCGGTAATGGCTACTGCCGAATGTCCGTCCGCCTTGGCTTTCTTGAACATACCGCCAATGTCAGCGGCACCATCGAGCAAGGAAAATTTGGTATGGCAGTGAAGATGGGAAAAATGCATAGTAACGGGGCTCTCTATCCTACAACAAAATCAAACTTGAAGATACGATGAAAAACGTAGGAGGGCAAGTTAGGTTCCGATTGCCCCAGGATTTTCTATATCGGGCGAATGATGATTTCGCTCGTCTCTGTGGTTTTGTAAATTTAGAGTTCAGGCCCTATACTCAACCAGACCATGGTATTTCCTAGTAAATACGTTTATCTATACTACCTATACTTTACATTATCCAAAAATACCTATCTTACTACCGAATAACACCTAGATATTACCAAACACCTTATTATTTACTATTTTAAATTCTTTTCATTTAGTTTTAGCCTATATTCATTACCGTTACCCCAGGTGTTTCATTTTTTGCATCCGCTTTTATTTTCAAAGTACAAGTACTCTCATTTTATACTCAACTTGGTGCTGTGATTTAAGCCATTTGTTAGTAACGGTTATGGCTTAAACCGCAGTTAATCTTTAATAATTTAAACACTAACCTGATATCTTTTAACTTTTCATATTTTTTAAACTTATGTTAAGCCACGCAAAAAAGTAGGTAAATGACTTTGTAATTGAATCCTTTGCTTTCATATTTGTATGTCAACCCTATTGATTTCCATGCTACTAAGGTATTTTTTGACCGCTTAAACGCTGTAATCCGAATCCATAATTTCCACCCTTCGTTAAGTGTTTCCTTTTTTTAAAGTTGTATGAAAAAACTTTACTTTTTACTCCCTCTTCTTCTACTAGGCTGGGCGAGAGAGTCCTTTTCCCAACAAGCTGGTAATGAGTGGATTAATTACCAGCAGTCGTATTTTAAAATTCCTGTTACACAGAAAGGAATTTACCGTATTACCTACGCTGAGCTACAATCCGCCGGTTTTGATCTACAAGCCAACCCTCAACAGATTCAATTGTTCAGACGAGGCGTTGAACAGGCTATCTCTGTTGTCGGCGAGGGTGATGGGAAATTTGACGGTAGCGACTACATTGAGTTTTTTGGCGTAGGGAACGACGGCTCCCGTGATGCTGAACTGTACGTACCTAAGGAATCACACACTAACCCCTACGTGAGTTTATTTACGGATAACTCCTATTATTTTCTGACCGTCAGTCAAAGTACCAAAGGAAAACGTGTAGCGGTATCTACGCTTTCTTCGAATGGGCTTACCGCTGAAAGCTATCACCTGGCAGAAACCGTCATTGCTTACAACAAAGCCTTTCACGTAGGTGCTTCTTACGACGCCGTTAATAACTTACAGGATTACCAGCAGGGTATTTCGGTGAGTGAATTTGGTCCTGGTAAAGGATATATGGATGAGCGGATTTATGCCGGCAGTAGCCGTAACTACACGCTTCCGCTGATTAACGCATACCGGCAGGGTCCGGCTCCCAGCCTGGAAACTTCGTTCTATGGCGTAGGCCGGGGAGCCCACAGCATTGACTTTACCGTAGGAAACTCGTCCGTAACCAATACAGCCTTTTCGGATCTTCAGACGGTTAAAGTAAACAAATCCCTGGACTGGAGTAACTTCAACACCAACGAAGGCACTGCTACGATTACTTCCAAGCAAGGCTCGAATGCAGTCGTTTATTTCAAGCTTAGTTATGCCCAAACACTCGACTTGTCGGGTATTAGTGGCAAAGCTATCAATACCCGCACGAATAGCTCAGGTACTTCGCTTCTTCGCTTTTCGAATGCCACTTCCAATGACCAGGTTTATGATATTACGGATCTGAATGCCGTGCAAAAAATTACGGCAACCCTAACGAATGGTACACTGGACGCAGTCGTCGGAAACGCACAAAGCACCCGGAATCTTTGGGTAAGTCGCACGGCTGGTTCTGTGGCTAGAATTGAACGCGTTTCGTTCCGTTCCATTAACGCCAGCGATTACAATTACCTGATTCTGACTTATAAATCCCTGCAACAGGGGGCTGATGCCTATAGTGCCTACCGGGCTTCCAGCCAGGGCGGTAGCTATAAACCTTTAGTAGTGGATATGGATTTGATTTCCAATCAGTTTAACTACGGAGAAAATAGCCCTCTGGCCATCCGGCGGTTTGCTGACTATATGGCAAAAGGTGGTTCCAGACATCTGTTCCTGATTGGACGGGCCATTGCACCTCAGTACTTCCGGACTGGTAATCTTACCACCAGCGAAGCCATGAACGAGGTTAATCAGATTCCTACGGGTGGCTGGCCTGGCTCCGATTGGCTGCTGGTGATGGGGCTCAACGGCAAGGCTGCCAATGTTCCCGCTCTTTCCGTAGGCCGACTGAATACGATCACTTCAGACGAAGTATATGCTTATTTGAATAAAGTAAAAGAATACGAAAGCCAACCTGCAGCCTTGTGGCGTAAGAGATTCCTGAACCTGAGTGGCGGTCGTGATTTCAACTACGAAATTCCTACGTTTAAAAACTACGCCAACGGCTATTCCAACATCGTTAAAAACGCACCGCTCGGCGGAAATGCCAAGATTATTTCCAAACAAACGACGGCCAACGTGGAGTTTTTCGACGTTTCGAAAGATGTAAATGCGGGGCTAAGTATGATTACGTTTTTCGGTCACTCCGGTCCCGGCTATACGGACATTGACATTGGACTGGCGACGAACAGCAATTTTAACAACAAGGGTAAATACCCGATTATGTTTGTGAATGGCTGCGAAGCAGGGAACATCTTTTCGAATGATAACATTCAGACGGTTGGTACTAACTGGGTCAATACAGCCGATCGGGGAGCAATTGTATTCCTAGGTTCTTCATTTCTGGGATGGCCGAGTTACCTGGATCGCTATTCCAGCCTTCTGTTCCAAAATCTTTCGAGCTCTACTTATCTCAACAAATCGTTTGGCGATGTACTCGTAGCGACAACCACTCGCTATGTATCGGACAACCCGAACAACAAAATGACCATAGGACACGCCCAGGAATTTAACCTACAGGGTGACCCGGCCATTGTTCCATACCCCTTAACCAAGCCTGATCTGGCTTTTGAGGCAGGTAACCTGTTTGTACAATCAGGTAGTACATCAACGGGAAATTTCAAACTGGGTGTAGTGGTTAGCAACTTGGGTACCGTACCAGGTACTAACGTTAAAGTTTCACTGAAACGGACGGTAAATACTGCTGCTTCCAACAACACGATTGCCAATGTTTCAAACAATACGATGGACCTGGGTACACTGACTTTCAATCCGGTTCGCTATCGGGATACCCTGTATTTCGACGTTACTAACACCATGAATGCGGTGAGTAACAATCAAATCGATGCCGTTATCGACGCAGAAAACGCCATTGATGAAGTTACCAAGAGCAATAATCAGCTCGCCTTTGACTATGTAATTGATGCTCCTCTACCCGTTAGCATCATCTATTTTAAAGGTCAGGTTGAATCAAGTGCGGGAAAAAGCTTTACAGGCGTAGATGCGACTTCTATTCCTGAAAACGTAGGCACCCTTTCCTGGAAAGTAAGCGATGAAAAAAACATTCTGGGCTACGGTATAGAAAAAAGCGTTGATGGGAAAAACTGGGTTAGTATTGGCTATACGCCCTCTCAGCATACTTCTTCAGCTCTGTACACTTTCTACGATACGAAACTTCGGGTAGGTAATAGCTATTATCGCCTGAAAATCGATGAAGCGTCAGAGCCGGACCATTACAGCAAGATTATTGCTCTTCGTGTGGCCCCAACGTATGGGCTGATTGCTTATCCAAGTCCAGCGGATGCGGATGTTACCATCACCATTAAAGAGAATGCGGGTAGTACTGCCACTGCTGTACAAGCCGTTCTGTATAGCCCCATGGGTCAGGCAGTCTGGAAGGGAGAAATCCGGAATGGTGCTGTTACCATACCTACCCAAAGTTTAACCAATGGACTTTATCATCTACACGTGAACGACGGTACCGCTATTCAAAAACAGAAGATTGTTGTAGCTCACTAGGAGTTATGTACTTAAAACAGAAAAAGGCCTCGCTTGAAAGCGAGGCCTTTTTCTGTTACTTCAGCGTTTCTTCCAGCCAATGATAGAATTCCCGCTGCCAGACGATCGCATTTTGAGGGCTGAGCACCCAATGGTTTTCGTCGGGGAGGTATAATAACTTGCTTTTGATGCCACGTAGCTGGGCTGCCTGAAAAGCCTGCAAGCCCTGTTCGATAGGAACCCGATAGTCTTTTCCACCCTGAATAATGAAAATAGGCGTATCCCACTTGTCGACAAAGTTGCTCGGCGACTGGCTAAAGGAACGTTGAGCTACCGCATTTTTCTTATCCCAGTACGCCCCCCCTTTTTCCCAGTTTTCGAAGAATAGTTCATCCGTAGTGCCGTACATGCTGCGGAAATCAAATACGCCGTCGTGGGCAATGAACGTTTTGAATCGTTTAGCGTGCACACTCGCCAGAGCGAATACCGAGAAGCCACCAAAACTTGCCCCTACACAGCCCCGACGATCTTTATCTACGTAAGACTCCTTCGATACGGCATCAATGGCACTCAGATAATCCTGAATGACCTGTCCACCCCAGTCTTTGCTTACCTGCTCGTTCCATTTGGTTCCATGGCCGGGCATGCCCCGACGGTTGGGGGCTACTACGATATACCCCTGGGAAGCCATCAGCTGAAAATTCCAGCGATACGAATACGACTGCGTTAATGGGGCCTGCGGTCCTCCCTGGCAATATAATAGCGTTGGGTATTTCTGAGCAGGGTCAAAATTGGGCGGATAAATTACCCACACCAGCATGTTTTTACGATCGGTAGTAGTTACCCATCGCCGCTCGGTTTTGCACAGATTCAGAGAAGACACTACATCGTCGTTTACGTGCGTAAGAGCCTGAATGGAGCCATTGGTCACATCAATCGTTACCAGTTCCGCCGGGTGATTCATGTCCGTTTTGGACGCGATCAGTTTCTGACCTACCTGCCCGATAATGTCACTCACGTCAAAATCGCCCTTGGTAAGCTGCGTAATGACGGGCTTGGCCGATGTAGTACCGGGATAGGTCACCTTAAAGATCTGCAAGGTACCGTTGATGGGTGCCCAGAAAAATAGAGTGCTTCCGTCTTCGCTCCATTTGAATCCCTCCACGTGAATATCATCGCGTTGCTGCGTCAAATTCAGCGTAGACTTTCCATTGGACACGACCAGATCCTGCTTATCGGCCTCGTATCCATCCCGCTTCATCTGGAGCCAGGCCAGATTGCCTTTCGTATTAAACGATGGATTAACGTCGTATCCCTTGTTACTTTCAGTTAGGTTTCGGGTCGTTCCGGTGGTTACATCGTATTCATAAAGATCCGTATTCGTACTGACTGCGTAATCGGTACCGAATTTTTTCTTCGTTACGTATACAACATGTTTTCCGTCGGGATGCCAGATAAAGTCCTCGTCTCCACCAAACGGTTTCTGGGGACAATCATTGGTTTCGCCGGGCATCAGATCTTTCGGCGTACCGGTTTGACCATTTACGAGCGGGGTCAGGAACACGTGATCAAACTTGCCATCTTCCCAGGTGTCCCAGTGTCGATAATTCAGTGAAGTAAAGACATAAGCATCCGATTGTGGTAAATCTTTATACTTATCGGCTCCCGTAATGTTTAGCACGGGTACAGGCTGACTACTGATGCGATACTTGCCATCGGCGGATACTTTTGAATCTCTTAATAAGCCTTCTGTAGTACTAATTTCCTGGGCTTCTCCGCCCGCCACTGGAATTTTATAAAGCTTCCGCTGACTCTTGTTGTCCGGCATTTGCGGTGTACTGACCGCGTATACTACGTATTGTTTATCATTGGAAATCCCCAGGCCCGATACCCTGCCCATTTTCCAAAGCTGTTCGGGTGTTAACCGTTGTTGAGCGTTTATTGCCAGCGAGCTTAAGAACATCCCGCCCAGCAGCCAAGCTTTTTTCATACACGTAAATCAATAGTTACTAAAAAGGCACCGTTTATTCGGTACCCTGCAAAGGTATACTAGAATCGTCTCAGATAACGCTACTGATCCCCTGTTCAATTCGTATCCAAGCTCCCCCTCGGATGAAATATTTACATTTTTTATATAAATTTTTAAATTTTATAGAATAGTATTTTATTCTGTCTTTAACTAAAATTACAGAAATATATTATTTTTTAACGAAATAATACCAGTAAAAAATAGCCTTTTATTCTTCTCCATTAACACTGAGCTTCCTAAAAATTAAGTATTTTTTTGAAAATTGAACAATGCTATACGTCGGCACAATTTGACATTTCGTAGAATAATTTTTAATAATTGCAGACAAATCACCTCCTAACAGAATAAGCCCTATTTAACTATTCAATTACTTCTACATGAAAAAATCCTTACTTTGGGTATGTGCTATTCTACTTGGAATAGTCCAGATGGTTTATGCACAAGAACGTCGAGTCACGGGGAAAGTCTCTGCCGCGGATGGACAGGGTATTCCTGGCGTAAGTGTACAGGTAAAAGGAACCACTCGTGGCGTTGTGACGGATGCATCGGGCCTGTATGCGATCAATAGCAACAGTACTTCCGATGTGCTTGTTTTCTCTGCCGTTGGTTACCGTATTCAGGAGCTGACCGTTGGTACGCAGACCACGCTTAACGTCAGCTTACAGGAAGAAACCAAGGCCCTGGATGAAGTAGTCGTTACGGGTTATGGCACCCAGCGGAAAAAGGACATTACCGGTGCTGTAACCGTTGTCAAAGGGGCCGATCTTACGGCTCTGCCTACGGCCAACCTGACGCAGGCCCTGCAAGGTCGGGCAGCCGGGGTAACGGTAGGTAACGACAACTCGCCCGGCGGTGGTACCATGGTACGGATTCGGGGATTTGGTACCATCAACAATAACTCGCCTCTATATATCGTCGATGGCGTTCCTACGCAGGGTACTCTGAATAATATCAACCCGAACGATATTGAAAGTCTGCAGGTACTGAAAGATGCGTCAGCAGCGTCGATTTACGGAGCCAGGGCCGCTAATGGGGTCGTAATTATCACCACTAAAAAAGGAAAGCCTGGCGAACCCAAGCTGACCTTCGACATGTACGTGGGCGTGCAGCGTCCGGGTAAATTCCTTAACCTGCTTAACTCCCAGGAGCTAGGTCAGCAGATTTGGGCTTCGGCACGAAACGTCGGCCAAACGCCTTCACACGGCCAGTACGGCAGCGGTGAGCAGCCCGTCATTCCGGATTACATCTATCCCTCCGGTGTATTCGAAGGCGATGCCCGCGTAGCTCGTGATGCGAATGGCAACTACGTTAACTACACCTACGATCTGCGAAATCCGGATCTGGGTAAAACGAAGTTCATGATTACGAAGGCGAACAAGCAAGGTACGAACTGGCAGAAAGAACTCTTTAATCCCGCCCTGATTCAGAACTATCAGTTGGGTACCAGCGGTGGCACGGATAAGGGTTCGTACGCGATTTCTTTCAACTATTTTGATCAGAAGGGAATCATGAAGTATACCAACTATAAGCGGTATTCTTTACGGGCCAATACGGAGTTCAAGCTGAAAGACCGTATTCGCATTGGTGAAAACTTTACCGTATCGTATGATGAGCGGGTGGGCATTACCAACAATGATGAATCAAACCCCATTGCCTTTGCCGTACGGATGAACCCCCTGATTCCGGTATACGACGTTGCCGGAAACTTTGCCGGAGCAAAAGGAGCGAACTTAGGTAACGCCCGCAACCCGGTAGCCGAGCTATATCGTAACAAAGACAACGTAACCAAAGGTATTCACTTGTTTGGAAACGCCTTTTTGGATCTGGACATCTTCAAAGGTCTGGTGTTCCGTACCAGTATGGGTATTGAGTACAATACTTACAATTTCAATCCCTTTACGCCGCTTGATCCCGAGTCTCCGGAAGCTCGCAATACGAATAGCTTACGGGTAGAAAACCGGTACGACAACTCCTGGACCTGGTACAACACCTTGACGTACAATAAAACGTTTGGCAACCACAGCATCAACGTATTGGCAGGTACGGAGGCTATTGCTACGTACGACTTCATCTTCGACGCTACTCGTAGTAACTACGCGTTTGAGGATCCCGATTACCTGTACCTGAATGCCGGTAGTCCGCTGGGCCTGCAGAACAGCGGCCGGGGCGTTAACCGTACGCGTCTGTTTTCGTTGTTTGGTAAAGTCAACTACGCCTACAAAGATTTCTTCCTGGCTGACTTTACGCTGCGGCGGGATGGTTCCTCACGCTTCAGTGCCGCGAATCGGTATGCGGTGTTCCCGGCGGCCAGTGTGGGTCTGCGTTTATCCGAACTGGCAGCTCTCAAGAATGTCAATTTCCTTTCCGACCTGAAAATTCGGTGTGGAATCTGTGCGTCATTGTCTTTTCGATCCTGATTGGCGTCATCCTGAAATATCTGGTCGTACCCGTCATTCGCAAGCTCACGGCCCGTGAACTGCCCTACTCTATTTTCCGTTCGTCGATCCGGCATTTCAAGTCCATTCTGATTTTTCTGATTCCGCTACTCGTGTTCAATACGCTCTTTCCGCTTATGCATTTGGAACGGGCCTCCCGCGTAACCATCAACCGAATCCTTGAAATTTGCATTACCATTGCCTTCGCCGTCATTCTGATCAAGCTGGTTCGGGTACTGGAGGACTACCTGTACCATTTTTTCGATTCCAATAAAATTGATAACCTCCGCGAACGGAAGCTCCGTACGCAGATTCAGTTCATCCGGAAATTCGTCATTTCGCTTATTGTCATTTTATGCTCAGCAGCCGTACTACTCAACTTTGAAAGTATGCGGAAGATCGGAGCCGGGTTATTGACGGGCGTGGGGATTGGCGGTATTATCATCGGTTTTGCTGCCCAAAAGTCTCTGGGTAACCTGTTAGCCGGTTTTCAGATTGCATTCACCCAACCCATCCGGATTGATGATGTAGTCATTGTGGAAGGCGAATGGGGAAAGGTGGAGGAAATTACCTTGACGTACGTCGTCGTCAACATCTGGGATAAACGCCGCCTGATTCTGCCCATTACGTATTTCATCGAAAAGCCTTTTCAGAACTGGACCCGTACCACCGCCGAAATTCTGGGCGTCGTGTTTATCTATACGGATTTCACCCTTCCCATCGAGCCCGTTCGCCAAGAACTCAGTCGTTTATTACGCAGCAACTCGCTCTGGGACGGAAAGGTAGACGTATTGCAAGTAACGGACTTTACCGAACGCAGTATGCAGATTCGGTGCCTGATGAGCTGCCGTAACTCCGGCGATGCTTTTGATTTACGTTGTTACGTACGCGAACACCTGATTACATTCATTCAGAACAACTACCCCGAGACGCTGGCCCGTACCCGGATTGTCCTGGAATCGCCGGATACCTCCAGCAGTAATCCCTTCTGATTCAATGGATAATACGTCAGGCTGGAACGCTCCTTTTTGGAAAGCAGGTCTGCACTTATCCTCTGACTTGTATGTGGATCGTATTCGCCTTGCTGGCGGCACTCTCGGCCGCCATTGTGGTTATTTTCTCAAAGATTGGAGTCAAGGACGTCGATTCAAATCTGGCCTTCGCTATTCAGTCCGTACTCATCATTATTGTAGCCTGGAGCGTAGTCGCCTGGCAGGGCAGCCTTAGTCAGGTGACCCGCATTGAACGTCGTACCTGGGTGTTTCTGATTTTAGCCGGTATCATTACCTGTCTTTCCTCGCTATTCAGTTTTCGGGCTCTCAAGCTCGGTGAGGCAGGAAAGGTTTCGCCCATTACGAACCTTTCCTTCGTACTGGCTCTGATTTTCGGTATCGTTTTCCTGAAAGAAAAAATCAATTGGGTCGTAATTGCCGGAGCTGTACTCATGGCCATTGGCGGCGTTATGATTGCCACCGCCCGCGAGTAGTTACTGAATGAGCAGATCGCCGTGGCCCTTACGAACACACGTACCGTCGATGAACTTGTAGTACATCCGGATGGTATCCTTAGGAGCCGTAGCTTTTACATTGATCAGTGAAATACCAGTGAAAACCGTATCGCGGGAAAGAATTACTTTAAAATCCTGATCGACCAGTCGAATCTGTACGTGAGTTGCGGAATCTTTCTTCACATACAGGCTAAAAATACCATCGCTGGGATTAGGGTACGCGAATATGTTGTGCGTATGCGGAGTTGTGCATACGGTTTCGTTTGTGGTTGAAAACAACTTTTCCTCTTGTTCCACCCAGGTATCGTTGAATTTCCAGTCGGTTGAATCCGTACTGATAATGATACCACTAGCATTAGTTCTGGTGATGCCAGTAAAGTAAATCTTTTTAGGTTCCTCAGGTTTTTCGATTTCTGGGTCTTTATCTTTTTTACAGGCAAAGAATACCAGGGCGAGCAGAAGGTAGCGGAAGTTTTTCATGGTAGCGGAAAGGTTATGGGTTTAGAACCCGGGCTGAAACTAAAGGTACGTTTTGGCATTTACAAATTAGAAACGTATAATCCAATAGTCTCAGGCGTGAATGTCGTTTGCTTAAACCATAAAAAAAGCCTGCAAGGTTTCCCATGCAGGCTGTACGCAAACAGGCAATAAAATCCAAAAATCTTAGCTCAGTCGGGCTACCGCTGCTTTGATACGGTCACAAGCTTCGGCTAGTTGCTCATCGGCAGCCGCCGTTGAAATCCGCATGCAGTTCGGAGCACCAAAACCGGAACCCGCTACCGTGGCTACGTGAGCCTGATCGAGCAGCCAGTTGCAGAAATCGTCTGAGTTGTTAATCGTCGTAGTACCGTCTGATTTTCCGAAATACGCACTGATGTCGGGGAAGGCATAGAATGCTCCATCGGGTACATTGACTTTAAATCCGGGAATTTCTTTCAGCTTTCCAACCACCAGTTCGCGGCGACGCTGATAGGCTTCCTTCATTTTCTTGGCATCATCCAGAGGACCATTAAAGGCCGCTACCGCCGCTTTCTGGGCGATTGAATTCGTACCCGAAGTAACCTGCCCTTGTAGTTTTTCTACGCCATCGGCAATCCACTTGACGGCTCCGATGAAACCAATCCGCCAGCCCGTCATGGCGTGGCCTTTGGCTACCCCATTTACGGTAATGACGCGATCTTTGATTTCAGGAATCGAGCCGATACTGAAATGACCTTCCGCCGTGAAGTTAATGTATTCGTAAATTTCGTCGGCGACCACGAACACGTTCTCGTGACGAGCCACGACCTCGCCAATCGCCCGCAATTCGGCTTCCGAGTATACGGAACCCGTCGGGTTGTTAGGAGATGCGAACATGACGACCTTGGTTTTAGGCGTAATGGCGGCTTCAAACTGCTCGGCCGTAACCTTGAAGTTATTTTCAAAAGCTCCGTCAATTACTACGGATGTACCTTCGGCAAGCTTCACCATTTCGGAGTAGCTCACCCAGTACGGAGCGAAAATGACGACTTCATCACCGGGGTTTACCAGTACTTGCAGCACGTTGGCCAGCGAGTGTTTGGCTCCGGTAGAAACCACGATGTTTTCGGGTTTCCAGTCAATATTATTATCACGCTTCAGCTTATCGGCAATGGCTTTCCGCAAATCGGGATAGCCAGCAACGGGCGAATAACCGTGGAAACCATCGTCGATGGCTTTCTTGGCGGCTTCGCAAATGTGTTGCGGGGTTTTGAAATCGGGTTCACCCACAGAAAGGCTGATGACCTTGTGTCCTTGGGCGGCCAATTCGCGGGCTTTTTTCGTCATGCCCAGCGTCGATGACTCTTCCAACGCGTTGATACGGTCGGCGAGTCTCACTTCCAGTTCTGCCACTGCCATTTGAATACGTAATTTTTGATTAGAATAATCCTGTAATCGCCACAGGGCGAAATCGGCGGCAAAGGTACGTGTTTTCAACACAAGAACGCACTACGAACTGGCTGATTTTTAATGGAAAGTTAGATTATTTACAAGACCGCTAAAAAAAGATTTTTTCCCTTGAAAAAATGAAAAAAATAAGAACCTGAAACTCTCAATGCTTTCTTCATAGTAAATCACCAACGGCCTTACGTATACCCGTCGAAATATCATCGGTCGGTAAATCATTGTAATCCTTGCCAAAGGGGTCTTCGATTTCCTCCGCAATTTCCTCTAAACTGGACAGTACGTAGAAAATAAAAAGTACCATCGGGATCACGGAGTAGTGGAGCGTAAGTACGTAGCCAAAGGGCAGGGACAGACAGTAAATGGAGATGAATTTCTTGAGAAACAAACTATACGAAAACGGGATCGGCGTTTTTTTGATCCGTTCGCAACCGCCGAGAATGTCCGTAAATGACTGAAATTCGGGATTGAGTACCAGCAAATGTTCGGGCCGAATGACGCCTTTCTGGTACAACTCATCCATCTTACTGAAAATCCGCATCGCCATCTGGTTAGGTACGTGTTGCTCCGGATTCAGATCAGTGGGGTTAAAACCGGGAGCGGCTTTTAAGTCTTCTGGTACAAAGACGCCGCGTAAATGGTTTTTCAGCGAGAAGGCGTAGTTGGGAATCATGTGTCGGAAAAAAGCCCGGTCGTCGGTATCCTCCTGTGGAATAATATGGGCCAGTTTTATCGCCAGATTTCGGGAATTATTAACCAGACTTCCCCAGAGCTTCCGCCCCTCCCACCAGCGATCGTAGGCCGAATTGGTCCGAAAAACCAGTAAAAGCGACATCACAAAACCCAGTAATGAATGAGCCGTAGCAATACTTCTCAGATCAGAGTCCGGCCCCGGATGCCAGAATTCCAGTACTAGCACGGCTACTATCGTTGTGTATACCGTCATTCCAACGAGAAGCGGAGCCAGTCGGTGAATGGTTTCAGCCTTGTGAACGCGAAAGACGGCCTTAAACCAGTCTTTGGAATTGTATTCAACCATGAAGGGGTTTTGATTTTAGGATTATTGTCGTTGCAGTATGATTGGTTCGTCTAGCCTAATCATTTTTCAGGATTTGTACATTATCCTGCACCATTCTTCTACTAAAAAAATCGTGTCGACCGACTAAGCCGGCAGGCACAGCCTACTAACTTTTACGTCCGCAGCGAATGCTACGAACAACCCGTTCCCCTTACATGACCCTGTTTCATTTTTCGTGATTGAAACAGGAAGACTATTCTGTTTGGTACAGTTTAAAAACGTGCAACCCTTTCCTCAACCGACTTCCTAACTCCCAAGGAGTTCAATGTGATTAGCCCCGTATGCAATGCGGGGTATAGGTGCGTCCCGCCTGGTAGGCACAGCCTACCAACGTTTGCTTCCGTAGCGAATGCTACGAACAACCCGTCCCGTTTACGTTATCGTTTTTCTATACTGAAAATTGAAACGGGACGATTAAGTGCGACACCCCCTGTGGGGCTGGTTTGGAAACGTATACCAGTTACTGCCTCTTTAATCGAATCCCCAAACCCGAAGGGTTCAACCTGATTAGCCCCGTATGCAATGCGGGGTACGAGGCACCAGCTATCCTTTTCCCGACTTCAGCCTTCATTTTCTGCCTCTTCTCCCGACCGTTTACGCCAAGCCCTACCATCCATCAATAATTTAGCCACCAACGATCAAGCAATGGTACCAAATGCAGCCTTAAGCTGCTAATTTGCATCCTGCATCTTTTGTGACATCAACCGCTTCCCCCATGCGTCATATACTCCTAACCGCTTTGGGAGCTTTACTTCTGGCACAAAGTCCGGAATTGAAAGCCCAGCATTCCAACGAAACTTTACTGGTTCGTCAGCCTACGTTATCCAAAACGCACATTGCCTTTACGTACGGCGGTGATCTCTGGATTGCCAATCGGGATGGTTCGCAACCCCGCCGACTTACGGTTGCTCCTGGTACGGAAAGTGGCCCCTTGTTCTCTCCGGATGGACAAACCATTGCCTTCACCGGCACGTACGACGGCAACGCCGACATCTATACCATTTCGATCAACGGCGGTGAACCCAAACGCGTAACCTGGCATCCCAGTGCGGATGTAGTCCGTAGCTGGTCGCCCGATGGTAAACACCTGTTGTTCACGTCGACGGCCAATTCAACCACACCCCGTTATCCTAAATTGTTTACTGTATCGCTCAATGGAGAATTACCGCAGGAATTACCCATCATCATGAGCGGTAACTGGGCCAGCTACTCACCCGACGGTCAGACGATTGCGTATACAACCATTACGGATGCTTTCAACACCTGGAAACGCTACCGGGGCGGGATGACGACGCCCATTCGTCTGGTGAATACGAAAACGATGGATTCGGAACTGATTCCGCACGTGAATGCTTCCGACGTTCAGCCCGTGTGGATTGGTTCGAAAGTCTATTTTCTTTCGGATCGGAATCGAATCATGAACGTGTTTGAGTTTGATCGTTCGACCAAACAAGTCAAGCAAATCACGCATTACACGGATTATGATGTCAAAACGCTGACGGGCAACGGATCGGAACTGGTCTTTGAATACGCCGGACGTCTGCATACCCTGGAACCTGCTTCGGGTAAAGCCACACCCGTCCCCATCAGTATATCTCCCGAAATTCTGGCTCTACGACCCACCTGGAAAAACGTTTCCAACATGATTCGGAATGCCAGTCTTTCGCCCAGCGGGGTACGCGTGGCAATCGAAGCACGCGGCGACATTTATACCGTTCCAGCGAAAAAAGGCGACTGGCGTAACCTGACGCACAGCGATGGTACCCACGACCGCGACCCAATCTGGTCCCCCAAAGGAGACAAAATTGCTTACGTATCCGACGCTTCCGGCGAATACCAGCTGCATTTGGTGGATCAGAAAGGCGAGAAAGAGCCGGAGGTTATTTCGCTGGGCGAGCCTTCCTTCTATCGCCTGACGGAGTTTTCGCCCGATGGCAAGAAAATCCTGTATCAGGACAAGAAGCTGAACTTGTGGTACATGGATCTGTCGGCGAAGAAACCCGTCAAAGTAGCGACGGACACCTACGGACCCAGCACCAATCTGGAGGGCCATTTCTCGCCCGATGGCAAATGGATTGTATACTCCGAAAAGCAGGTCAATTACCTGAATACTGTTTTCCTGCACGAAATCGCAACGGGCAAAGCAACGGCCATTACCGATGGCAAGAGTGATGCCGGTAATGCGGTATTCAGCCGGGATGGCAAATACGTATTCTTCACAGCCAGCACCAATACCGGTACAACCGTAAGCGGGCTGGACATGAGTGCCTACGATCGGCGGGTGACCAGTAATATGTACGTGGTGGTATTGAATGCGAAAGATCCTTCCCCTTTCGCTCCGGAATCGGACGAAGAGAAGGTTTCTGACTCGGAAAAAGGTAACGATGAGAAGAAAGCAGACGAGAAAAAGTCCGATAAAAAAGACGACAGTAAAAAAGATAAAAAGTCCGACGCCGCGAAGAAAGACGAGCCCAAGAAAGATGAGCCGACGCCGAAAGTCGTCGTGGATCTGGAGGGCATTGGCCAACGCATTCTGGCACTCCCTATTCCGGCGGCTGCTCTCGGTACTCTGGCCGTAGCCGATGGGGGTAAACTGTTCTACGTCAATTACGGCGACGCGGTAACGGCTCCATCCCTGAATCGATTTGATCTGAAGGAACGCAAGTCTGAACCCTTTCTGCCGGGTGTAGCTGGGTACACGCTCAGTGCCGATGGCAAAAAACTCCTGTATTTCTCGGGCAGTTCTAATGTAGGTATTGTAGACGTCGGTGGAAAAGTGAATCCGGGTGATGGCAAAGTAGACGCCAGCGGTTTACAGGCACTGGTTGATCCCCGCCACGAGTGGAAGCAGATGATCGACGAATTCTGGCGGATTGAGCGGGATTATTTCTACGTACCCAACATGCACGGAGCCGACTGGAAAGGTGTGAAAGAGAAGTACGCGAAATTTCTGCCGTATGTCGCTCACCGTTCCGATCTTAATTATCTGATTGGTGAGATGATGGGTGAAATGGTTGTGGGACACAACTACGTATCCGGGGGTGATTTTCCGGAAGTAAAACCCATTCAGATTGGCTTACTGGGAGCTGATTACGAAACGGACAATGGCTATTACCGCTTCAAGAAAGTGTACAACGGTGAGAACTGGAATCCAAATCTGAAAGCTCCGCTAACCCAGCCGGGCGTTACGGTCAAGGCGGGTGAATACCTGATTGCCGTTAATGGTCGTCCGCTACGGGCTACGGATAACGTTTATAGCTTCTTCGAAAATCTGGTGGGCAAGCAGGTGGTACTGAAAGTCAACAGCAAACCCAGTGAATCCGGTGCCCGTACCGTAACGGTCGTTCCGATTGCGAACGAAACAGGCCTTCGTCAGATGGATTGGGTGGAAGGCAACCGCCGCAAAGTAGACGCGGCAACGGGTGGCAAAGTAGCCTACGTATACCTGCCGAACACGGGTTCCGATGGATACACGTTCTTCAACCGCTACTATTACAGTCAGCTGGATAAAGACGCGGTCATTATCGATGAGCGTTTCAACGGCGGTGGTTTCGTGGCGGATTACATTATCGATATGTTGAATCGGCCGCTACTGAGCTACTGGAACGGTCGGGAAGGCAAATCCTTTACGTCACCCGCGGCTTCCATTTACGGTCCTAAGGTGATGATCGTTAATGAGTACGCGGGTTCGGGTGGTGATGCTTTACCGAATTTCTTCCGTCGCCGGAATCTGGGTACCATTATTGGTAAGCGTACCTGGGGTGGGCTCGTCGGTATTTCGGGCTATCCTTCGCTGATTGACGGTGGTTCGGTTACTTCGCCCAGCTTTGGTATCTACTCGCCCGACGGTAAATGGGAAGTAGAAAACATCGGCGTAGCTCCGGATATTGAAGTCGAAATGACGCCAAAGGATACGCAGAATGGCAAAGATCCCCAACTGGAAAAAGCCATTGAAACCGTACTGGATCAACTCAAAAAGAATCCGGTGAAACGTCTGGAAGCTCCCGCTCCGGATAACCGGGCGAGAGATTAATACTGATTATTGGTTTTCATTTAAAGGAAAGGCTCACCGAGTGGTGAGCCTTTCCTTTTTTGCTGAACTGCTTACTGCCAACGATTTAGTAGGAATGTAGTATCGCCCCACCCTTTTCCCCTATCTTAGCTCAGCAAACCATTACCTCTTGATAAACCTATCGTATCGTGTCTGTTACTACTACTACCTTTCCCAAAGGCCGACTCCTGTCGATGGATGCGTACCGCGGCTTTGTGATGTTTTTGATGATGGCGGAAGTGCTACAGCTGGGTCGCGTCGCTGAAAACTTTCCTGAAAGTACATTCTGGCAGTTTCTGGCGTATCACCAAAGTCACGCGGAATGGCTGGGCTGCTCGCTTCATGATCTCATCCAGCCTTCGTTTTCGTTTCTGGTGGGCGTGGCTCTGCCTTATTCCCTGGCCAGTCGTATCAGCAAGAGCGAACCTTTTGGACTTCAGTTTGCCCATACGCTGCGTCGCTCGCTGATTTTAATCCTACTGGGGATTTTCCTGCGATCCATTGGCCGTTCACAAACCAACTTTACGTTCGAAGATACACTAACCCAAATTGGTCTGGGGTATCCCTTGCTCTTCCTGATTGCTCAACGCTCGTTCCGTACGGGATGGATTGCTTTGGGGGTGATTTTAGTAGGGTACTGGCTGGCGTTTGTGCTGTACCCCGTTCCAGCCATGGCTCCCGAACGTGTCGGCGTACCCGCTGACTGGCCGTATCATTTTACCGGCATTGCCGCTCATTTCAATAAGAATACTAATCTGGCCTGGGCCTTCGATACCTGGTTTCTTAACCTGTTTCCCCGCGAAGAACCTTTCCTTTACAACGAGGGCGGCTATGCCACCCTGAGCTTTATACCAACGCTGGCCACTATGGTACTCGGACTACAGGCGGGTCGCTGGGTACGGGCTCAGTCGGCGGGCTTATTCAAACGCTTTCTGATTGTGGGCGTAGCCGGATTACTACTCGGTAGCCTGTTATCAGTAAGCGGCCTTTGCCCCTCCGTCAAACGCATCTGGACGCCCTCCTGGGTGCTTTTCAGCGGGGGCTGGTGCTTTTTGTTACTGGCGTTATTTTACTTCTTGATTGACATTCGGAAATGGCAACGCTGGAGTTTCCCCTTACTGGTTATTGGCGTAAATTCCATTGCCGCCTACTGCATGGCTCATTTGTTTGAACCATTCATTGCAGAATCCTTTCGTACGCATTTCGGGCCAAACGTGTATGAGTTTTTAGGCGAACCCTACGCACCTATCCTACGTGGCCTGATCGTATTGCTGTGTTACTGGCTGATTTTGTACTGGATGTATCAGAAGAAATTATTCATCCGAATCTGAATGCGTCGTTGTAAGGTACTGGGCAGCGACTTTTCCAGCGTATCCCTTTTCACACTTCCAAAATTAATGCAATAGCTCCCGAAGAAAGGGCCTCAAACTCAACCGCTCCCGTATTTTTCAGCGATAATCCATCCCGACTTTCCAGGAGTCGATCCTGCATTTCAAAGGCCCCTTCAATGATAAAAATAAATACGCCTTTGGCTGGATTATTGAGCGTATACTGACCTTCCGCCCGCCCGTCGTATTGCCCGACGTAATACGGTTGATCCTGACTAATGGGTATCAGCTGATTGCCTGGACTCAACTCGAACGACTGGCTGGTAAGACGATACGCATCCGTTTCCTGATGAATCCAGATTTGCAGGAAATTGATCAATTCCTCCTCATACGGATTGGCAATTTCGTACGAAAGCGTATCGGGAGTGGTTACCTCCAACGTTTGCCCAGCGGCAACAAACGTATGCCCCCCCATTCCGTCGGTGTACTCGATGCCACCCACCAGTGGTAGAATGAGTACGCGGGTATTTCCCTCAGCCTGCATACGCAGACGAGCTCCAGCTTGTAGCGTATCGTCGTTGAATACCCGTAAGTCACCAAACGGCTGCCGACCTTCCACCTGATACAATCCGAAGTTGAATACCTGCCAGCTTCGCAACCAGTCCAATTCCGTTAGCCCCCGCTGATTAGCCAGGTAGATCTGAGCTTCTACCGAGTCCTGTTTCATTCCTTGTTATTGAATCGAATGAATATTTAAAAGGGGTTGCAGCGGGATTAGCTCCTTTTCTACGTCCTGACCAGCCCATAAAGCCGCCAACTGATCGCCATAGGCAACAAGCAGATGGGTTCCTACTACATCAATCCAGGTGAGCGGTTCGCTGTAAAAATCAATCACAACGGCGTGCTCTTGCTTTTGTTCCACGTGAGCATTCAGGATTTCGGACTTGAATTCCCGAAAGGGAAGCGTCCGCTGGCCGGCGGTATTTACCACGTCAGGCACGTATCCCTGCAGTTGTTCGATATAGTCCATGATTACCGTACTTACCAGCTCCTGATCGGCCTGTGGCTCTGCCGCCAGCACCTGCGTCTGGTAACGTTGCGACGACTGGTGGTATTCAAGCTTCTCAAAACGTTCCTGATACGTCTCCTCAAATACCTGCCGTTCCCAGGCAGCGGTCGAGGCTGCCGTAATTACCTTACGGTACCTCAGTCGAATCATGCTTTTTCTCATAGTTATTAAAACGTAGATTTATGTACGTCGTATTAATCTGCATTGAAATTCATCCAAACGTACCCGATCTTTTTGCATCGCCGTTTTCTTCTGGCAAAGCAACAATCCAGATACTGGCGATCCGGCTACCCTCGATGATCGAGGGATAGCCGGATACAAAAATTCTTTCCTTGATCTCGTATGCCTTAAGCACTCACCACAATCGTGTGGGTGAGTACGTATCCCGCCGCCACACTACCGGTTACGGTAGCAAGTTCGGTAGCGATGGAGTCAGCGAATACGTTGTCCCGAGCGTTGCTGGTATCCTGCTTACCACGGGTATACAGGTTCGTGGCCGTGGTATAGACGGTGTTCGACACATCTTCGGGGAACGCAATCTGGGTAACCAGCAACGATTTTCCGCTCGAGTTATAGATGTGTACGTGAATGTGCGGAGCCCGGCCGGAGTACCAGCCCGGGAAAATCGAGGTAAAGGTAATTAATCCGTTCGCATCGGTCGTTTGCCGTCCCCTCAAAAAGTGCACGGAAGTGAAGTTACTACTTTGCATCCCCGTTCCGCCGTATTCCGAGTAATTACCGTCCTTGTCGCAGTGCCAGATATCTACTAAGGCTCCCGCTAACGCTCCACACGCATTATTTTTATTCTGAATGTTGATTTTAATCGTAAAGGGCACCCCCGTACGGTCCGAACGAATGTCCGTGATAACCAGTGAGCTGGGCGATTTCGTAGGGAATGGACCTTCGGTTTCTGAAGGCGTTGCCGTACAGCTACCCGACCCCGTTTCGGTACCACTTTCCGGTGTTGTACTATCTTCATCCTTTTTGCAGCTACCCAACAGGGGAGCTATGGCCATGTATCCTAATGCAGAAAATCCTCGTTTCAAAAAGTCTTTACGTTCCATCGTCGGTTTGTATTGGAGTGTTCGATAATGAATACGCAGGCAACGAATCCTGCGTTGCAAGGCCTTTCAACTTTGAGGGAACTGCGGGGATTCCGTAGGTTTGTATACGATTTACTTTTCTAACTATTTTCTGGCTTTCTAAACCTATGCAACCAACCCTTGATCTGGCTCCGATTACCCGTCACCTGCGGGCCATGTACGGTTCGCGACTGCTCGTAGCCGCCGTGAATCACCTGAGTGTATTCGAACATTTTGAACAGGGACCGCTTTCTTTTACGGAATTACAAACCCGGCTTCAACTCAGCGAGCGTCCCGCTCACGTCCTTATTCCGAGCCTTTGTGCGATGGAAGTTCTCACGCAAACGGCCGAAGGCAAACTCTATCCGTCGGAACTGGGCCAGTACCTGTCCCGAAAAACACCGCAAAATCTGATTGGTTACGTGGGTCTGGAAAAAGAGGACCCGGGTGTACTGGAAATGGTGACGCGTCTGCAAAACGATGGCCCGCTGGATGCCTCTGAAGGCTTTTCGTACGTCATGGATGCCGACGCTCCATCGCCCATGGATGAACCCGAAACGGCCCGGCTGTTCACGCTAGGCTTGGCCGGACGGGCTCGTAAACTTTCCCCGATCGTGGCCGAACACCTCCCCCGCATCGAAGGTCATCTCCTTGACGTAGCCGGTGGTACGGGCTTCTACACGTACGAATGGCTACACCGCAATCCCTCAGCAACGGCTACGCTTTTTGACCGACCCCAGGTACTGGAAGTAGCCAGAGAACTGCTGGAAGAATTCATTGCTCATACGGGTGATCAGACGATCCGCACCCGTATCCAGTTTCAGGCGGGCGATATGCTGACGGATGTTTTACCCCAAACGGATCTATTACTGGCCGCGAGTCTTTTTCACGACTGGCCGACGCAAACGTGTCAGGAACTGGCTCAACGCTTTGCGACGGCCCTTCGCCCCGGTGGTGAATTGTGGGTACACGATACGTTTTTGAACGACACGCTCGATGGCCCCAAGCCCGCTACCGACTACGGAGCCGCGTTGTTCTGGGGTACCAAGGGTCGCATTTATAGCCGACAGGAACACCGCAACTGGTTTGAGCAGGCCGGGTTACAGCCCTTACCAACGCAGATTCCTACCCAGATGGAATATGGCCTGATCGCTGCCCGAAAGGCTTAATGGGCTTGCCTGTATCTTCCCGAAAGCGTAAGATCTTTCGGGAAGATTACAAATTATGACTAGTTCAGATGGTGATGGGATAGTACACCCTTGTAGTCATCCGTTACCTTCAACTGACGGATTTCGCCTTTTTCCCAGGCATTCGCTCCCGCCTGAATAGCGGGCGTAGGAATATCCGCCCGGTTCTCTTTCTTTTCAGCCGTTGAAATACCAAAACGTTTGTCGCGGGCCGCTACTAAACTATCCTGCAACTGCCCCTCCTGCGTGAATCCCATCATCACCATCGGATGCCCCATCGGCAATACCAGATCTTTGTCGGTATGCCAGGTGTGGAACGTCTTGCCGTAGGTACTCACCAGTTTTTCCATGAGTTCGTGTTCGGCTACTTCCGGAATGCCCGGGGCAATGAGCGTACCTGATTTTACTTCGTGGTGGTGACTGTGCCAGAGCTTACGCTCGTCGGCGGGAAGGGTTTTAAAGACCTGCTCGGAGACAATATATTCCACCCCCATAATCTTCGCATCGGCTCCGTTTCCGTCGAAAATGACGCATTGAATACAGTCATTGTTGATTTGCCGACAGTAGTGGTGAGCTTCCATTTGTCCCTTCATGTCCCCGTTGTAAAAATGAAATCCATCTAGATACATGTCCAGAGCCTTCAGGGGACGTTTGTTTTGCAGAAGATCGGCTCCGGCTTCAAGCACTTTGTCTTTGGTCGTTTTCTCCTTGCCCGGCGTCTCCACATTGGAAGGAGTATTCTTACCTCCGCAAGCCAGCAGCAGGGCGGACAAAACCAGCACAGGGATACAGGAATGAACATTCATAAGATCGATCGGTTGTGTTACGTGGAAGCACCGAACGCCAAAAAAATTATTCCCTGATAATCAGTAACTTATTATCTTAAATCAAGAAGATGAAGTTTTTTCTTAACTAAAAGTACACGGACAGGTAAGGTTTAATGATGATTTATTTTTTTGCTGTGATAGGGATGTCTTTCGTCCCGCTGAGACAGCTGATCTTTTAGTCCATATCGCGAACGCCACTCACTTCCTCTTGCTCCAGGCCACCGCCTTGCTGAGGAAGCCACCATGGAATGGCCCCCATGGAATGGAAGGTGGCTTTTCGCGATAGGACGGGGCCTGGTTTTAAGTCGACCATGAAGGTATTCGACTGTAGTTTAACAACTGTAAACCAACAACTGATAAATTGTTAGAAGATGATAAAACCTCTCCCGCTGGTAAGCTAGCCATTACATAGGGCAACTGAACGACCTTCGACAGCAGCAATGCGGTGAACTAAAGCAGGCGGTCGCCTACATGGAATGGTTAGGCGTGGAGAGGTCCAGCCTGGAAGGCTTAGGTGCTACTAGTCAGCCTTGTATACGAGTCCAAACTCAGTCTAGGTAAATTACGGAACTCTAAAAGAGCAACACTTTCTTTGCCATGGAGTAGAAATACGCTACTAGCCAACTATACCTGTGGAACGAAATTCATTTTATTCCAGAAAATACAACGTTACTCCTCCTATCATTAACTACAAACCCTACTAAAACAACTGATGATTCGTCACCACCGTCGTGCTGAAGGCTTGAGCTAATAGCTCAAAGGATCGAAGCCGATCTTCAAAATGATACGTCATGGTGGAAGCCATAATTTCATCGACCTCATATTCATTCGCCAACTGCGTAAGCTCCTCCTTTACCTGCTCGGGCGTACCCGAAACGATACGGTCGGCGTGGAAAAAGCGGAGTCGGTCTTCTTCGGCTAATGTAAACTCGTAATCTTTAATCGTTTCGTAGTCATCTACCCCTTCAAAACGTCCCTTGTCCATTTGAATCAAGCGGTATTCCAGTACTTTTCGCAGTTGCTGGGCTTTTTCTTCCGTATCCGCACAGATCACGAACAAAGCCAGTAAGGCCGAGGGCTCGGGCATGAATTCAGATGGTCGGAAATCCCGCTTATAGGCCTCCACGATTCGGGGTGAAACCTGTCCGTTGATAAACCGGGCTACGGCCAGACCCATCCCATATTCAGCGGCCAGCTGACTACTTCCCCCACTCGAACTCAGAATCCACTGGGCCGGAATTGTATCGGCCTGCGGTACGGCCAAAACGGGACCATATTGCGTTCCGGCGGAATCCGTAAAGAAAGTTTGCAGATAATCGAGCTGTTGACGGTAACTTTGTTCACTGAAATCGTTCGACGGATTGAGCAACGCGGACGAAATCCGGTCTCCACCCGGAGCACGGCCCATCCCCAGGTCGATGCGTCCAGGAAACAGTGATTCAAGCAAACGGAAGTTTTCGGCTACTTTCAGGGCACTATGATTCGGCAGCATCACGCCACCGGAGCCGATCCGGATTTGCTGCGTTTCGTCCGCCAGTTTTACCATCAGCACTTCCGGTGCTGAACCGGCAATGGCAGCGGCATTATGGTGTTCCGAAACCCAGAAACGGGTATATCCCCACTGATCAGCCTGTCGGGCTACCGTAATGGTCTGTTGTAAGGCATCGCGGGCAGAGCCGCCCTTCCGCACGGGCGACTGATCCAGGATACTAAGCTTAATAGACTTGCTCATGATTTTTTTGCATTATTCCGATTTCAACTAGATGCCAATTTTAGTACAATTGGCACTATAAGCTATTAAATGAACCTGATCCTGAACGTAGTATAAAATTTTTTGTTCTTTAGAAAGAAGAAACTGATTTTTGTACTAAAATTCGATCAGTCCTTTTTTGAATAACAATGAGTAAGAATACGAATCAAGCATGTTAGAATGCTCTTTTTCCCATTTTTAAACCATTAACTCTTAAACGTTTTCAGAGACCATTCGTTCCGCATGGATTTACGATGTAAATCTGGTTCGGTTTTTTTGGAAGAGAACGTTTGTTCATCGACTTGTCAAATGCTTGATTTAAAAGATCTTTCGCTAAATATTCCAGAAACCACAAAACCCCGCGTGGTCATCATCGGGGGCGGTTTTGGAGGAATTAACCTGGCTCAAAAGCTTCCGGGGAAGCAGTTCCAGGTGGTTATGCTGGATAAACAGAACTATCACGGGTTCTGGCCGCTGCTGTACCAGGTGGCTACGGCTGGTCTGGAAGCGGATGCGATCGCCGAACCGCTTCGGAAGATGTTCGATGAAGATTACGAAGACTTTCATTTCCGTCCGGTACGCGTAACGAGTGTTAATCCAGCCACGAAAACGATCAGTACGCTGATTGGTGACCTCAGCTATGATTACCTGATCATTGCTACGGGTACGAAATCGAACTTTTTCGGTAACGACCAGATCAAGCAGAACTCGTTTCCATTAAAGAAAATTACCGATGCCCTGAACCTGCGTAGCCAAATTCTGCAGTGTTTTGAAAAGGCGAATATGACTACGAACGCGGCTCTGCGGCAGAGTTTGCTGAACATCGTTATCGTAGGCGGTGGTCCCACGGGTGTAGAAACGGCGGGTGCTTTAGCCGAAATGCGGAAGCACGTACTGCCCGGTGATTATCCCGGTATGGACTTCACCAAAATGAATATCTATCTGGTGGAAGGCCTCGACCGCGTACTGCCGCCGATGTCGCCCGAATCCAGTAAGAAAACGCAGGCGTACCTGGAGAAAATGGGGGTTATCGTGAAAACGAAAACGCTCGTAGAATCCTACGACGGCGAAGTCGTAACCTTTAAAGGAGGCGAACAAATCCAGACGCAGACGCTCGTATGGGCTGCTGGGGTAGCGGGTGCTACACTGCCCGGTATTCCTCAGGAAATCATCCAACGGGGCGGTCGGTACCCTGTGAACCTGTTCAATCAGATTGAAGGGTACACGGATATTTTCGCCATCGGTGATATCGCGATGATGAAATCGGATAAGTATCCGAATGGTCACCCCGGTGTGGCTCAACCCGCGATTCAGCAGGGTCAACACCTGGCTAAAAACCTGAAACGCCTGCTGGCTGGACAGGAATTACAACCGTTCAGCTACTTCGACAAAGGTTCGCTGGCCATTATTGGCCGGGCTCGTGCTGTTGCGGATCTGCCGGGTAAAATCACCCTGGGAGGTATCATTGCCTGGTTTGCCTGGTTGTTCGTCCACATTTACTACCTGATTGGTTTCCGTAACAAACTGGTCGTATTGAGCAACTGGCTGTACCGTTTCTTTACCTACGAACGCGGTACGCGTCTGATCATTCGTCCGTTTATCCGGAAGGGCGACAAGGCTACCGAAACGTTTATGAAACAGCAGGCGGCTGATTAGATTAGCCCGCTAAATAGGTTTGAGAGGGCACTTATACCTTTCATGCCACAGCCTATAGAAAAAGGGTTTTGGAAGCTTTTCCAAAACCCTTTTTTGTGACAGTCAAACTGTTCTTAGGTCAACTTACCATTACTTTATACTTCCCTTCGTATAGATCATCCGGAAGTTTTTGACGCTTTCGGCAATTTCGGGAGCGTTATTTTCCCAATGGTATTCATATTCTGCCGAAATAGGACCTTTGAATTTCTGGCGTTTCATTTCAGCAATGACGGCTGGGATATCACAAACGCCGGTTCCCCAAACGACATCGTGCGTCTTTGGAGCTTTTTCTTCCAAATCCTTAAAGTGCATGCCCAATACGCGTCCTTCGAGTTGTTTCAAACACGCTACCGGATTCAAACCTGAGCGTACCCAGTGCCCAATATCCGAGCAGGAACCCAGGTACGGGTTATTTCCAATCACGGCCAGTACGGAATCAGGATGCCAGTAGTGGGAAGGTTTGGGGTGATTGTGCAAGGCCACGTTGATTTTGTATTCCTGGGCCAGTTTACCGATGTACGGCATTTGCTTCACGTCCGGCTCGGAATTGATGTTCCGAATGCCCATTTCTTTGGCAAACTCGAACAGGGCTTTCCATTCGGCTTCGTCTTTGGCCCGAACTACACCATACGCTACCAGCGTAAGCCCTCGATCCTTGAGCATTTTTTTCACCGCCTGCCGCGTAGTCGCGTCCATCGTGAAGTTCATGGTGCCCGTCACCCCTCCGCCAATTTGCTGCGAGGGAAAAGCTTCGACGTATTTCAGACCGCAACTATCAATTTTTCGCAGGGCTTCGGCGAAAGGAAAGAGCCGGAACGAATAGGACTGGGCTCCGAGCATCCAGCCTGATTTGGATTCGGGCGTTTTCTGAGCGAACAGACTACTGGCCAGCAACAGGCTGCCCAGGAAGAGTAAGGCTTTTTTCATAGGTCTAGAAATCATCTGAATAGATAGCGGAAATATCGGGAGTATTTTCAAATGCTGTATGTACAGTGGGATATTTTCCCATTGCTCAATGGTTAGCCAGTCCATTGCCTAGGCCAGCAAGCGGTTTAGATTTGGTAAATGACTTCAATTTTTATAAGTAGATACTTCATACAATATCATTAAAGTTCCAGAAGGTCTTTTCATGAAGTCATAAGCCCTTGATTTGTTAAAAACCATTAATTTCTTCGCCCGTACTAAACCCGGCCCCGCCCAACTGATCCAAGCTTCAGTTACAAAAACAGCACAGAATTTAACATTTTTTAGGTAGTTTTTTACACATAAAATGTTCAATTTTAGTGCTTTAAATGAATCGACTCGATTCACACCAGCCATGAAAACAATCCGTATTTTCGCTCTGATCTGCTTCGTTTTTGCTGGCGTAGGCCGCCTAGCCGCCCAGCCTGGCGTAAGCATTTCCTTTGCGACTTTCTATAATGAATTGTCACCGTACGGTGAATGGATTCAGAATCCGCAGTACGGTCAGGTCTGGGTGCCTAATGCGGGTCCCGACTTTCAGCCCTATGGTACGGCCGGACACTGGGAAATGACCGAATACGGAAATACTTGGGTATCGGATTATCCCTGGGGCTGGGCTCCTTTCCACTACGGTCGCTGGCAAATGGACCCCTACCGGGGTTGGGTCTGGGTTCCCGATTACGAATGGGGACCGGCCTGGGTAGGTTGGCGGAATGGAGGCGGGTACTACGGCTGGGCTCCGCTCGGACCGGGTATGAACATCAGCGTTAACATTAACCTGCCCTGGAACTACTGGACGTTCGTACCGCAACGGTACATTTCAAGCCCTCGGATTTACAGCTATTGCGTACCCCGTACGCAGGTGGTAAACATCTATCATAATACGACGATCATTAACAACGTCTATCGGTACAACAACCGCTCCTACGCTGCCGGGCCCCGAGCCTATGACATTCAGCGAGCTACGGGTCGTGACGTGGCGGTTCGTCGGGCGGATGATTTCGGTCGTCGGGCTGGTTTCTACGATCGGAGTAGCATGAGCGGCCGGAATGATCGCTTTGACCGAAATCAGGGCCAGTGGAATGGCAACAACCCAGGGAGAAATTCGGATAGTCGTCCGGGGAACTGGAACAACGGAAACTCTAATACTAACGATTCCCGGCCGACTCCGGACCACTCGAATCCTAACGTTTATCGTCGCGGCAATTCCGATTATAATGCTTCGTTCGACGCGAATAATCGTCCGAGACGGGAAACGGGAGCCAATCCGGAAGACGGTACCAATCCCTGGAATGCCAATCGTAACGGTAATCGTGCAGCGGACCCTAATAATTCCTTCGGAAATGGCCGACCTAACCGCGAAAGCAGTAATCCCTGGAATTCTGATCGTACGGCCGGCCCGAATCCTCAGCCTAGTCGCGAGTCTAATCCATTCGGCGGCAGTCGACCTGATCGTGAAGCCAGTAACCCCTGGAACTCCGGTCGTACTACCATGCCGAATAACCAGCCCACTCGCGAATCCAATCCTTTTGGTGGCAGTCGCCCCGAACGGAGTGCTCCAAACCGGGAATCATTCCCCGACTTCCGGAGTAATCGGCAATCTCCTATGAGTAGTCCTTCGGCTAACCCCTCGGAAGGTCGTTCCTGGGGAGGAGGCATGCGACAATCGTCGCCCGAAGGCCAGGGTGGTGGCTTTTCCAGAGGTAGAGAAAACGCGATGCCCCAGCAGGTTCCTGCTCAACCACAACCGGGTGGCGGCGGCGGCGGTATGCGTTCACGAGGGAGTAGAAACTAAATAGAATTCTTCAGCAGGGTTAATCAAACCTTAAGCGAAGCAAATCAGTTATATAACATCATTGTTTATTGCCACAAAGCCGTACTTCGCAAGGGGTGCGGCTTTATTTATGCTTTCTGATAGGCCCGGCGATACTCAATGGGCGTATAACCCGTAATACGTTTGAAATGCCGATTGAAATGCGAGAAGTTGGCATATCCACTTTCGTAACAAACCTGAGCCACGGGCCAGTCACTGGAAATCAGTAATTTACAAGCCTGCCCAATGCGTACCTCCGCCAGAAACTCGGTATAGGTTTTTCGCATGCGACTTTTAAAATACCGACAGAAGGAAGGTGGGTTGAGGGCGGCTTCGGCGGCAATGTCTTCCAGTGTAATCTTACTGGCAAAATGGGTAAAGGTGTAATGGTATACTTTGGCCAGCCGTTCGGTATCCAGCAAATCGTTCGGTACACCGTAGCCGATACTAGCCAAGGGAACCAAATCTTTCGAATCCGCTAGCAGGCGTAAAATATCCAGCAGGCCTACCAGCCGGTACAGATCATCGCCAGTGGCACAATCCTGCATCCGTTTTTGTACGGCCTGTTGCGTCGCTCCTCGTCACTTTCAGCCCACGTTCGGCTTTCAGGAACAGATCGCGTAGGGGCTTCGTCTCGGGTAAAGTATTGAATTCTTTACCAGCAAAATTTTCGGCGAAATGAATGGAAAGCGAACTACATAGCTCCGTATTATCCGATTTAAAGTAGGCTTCATCGGAACGCCACAGATGAGGTAAGTTAGCACCTAGTATAATCAGTTCACCCGCTTCAAAGGCCTCCACGTGGTCACCTACGAGCCGCGTACCACTCCCCTGTTGTACCCAGGTAATTTCCAGTTCCGGGTGGTAATGCCAGCGATTGTAGAAAAACGGCTCTACGACCTGCCGCATCCCAAACGAGGCCCTTCCTTCGAAATTAAACCGGTGATAAACGGGTTTCATGATGCTGCGTTTTCAGAACTGATTTAAACCAAGTATAAGTTATGCAAATATAGTATCAATTGAAGTTAAGTGCGGGTAAGTAGTGCATTCAAACAATGTTGAATTTTGTTCAGTAAAACGAGCAAAACCTAACCTCTACCGTGGTTTCTGATCAACAACTCTGGAATGCCTTACTGGACGGCGATTGTGAAGCGTGGGGCATCCTGTACCGCCGTCAGTACCGCCCGTTACGATCCTGGGCTTTGCGACGCTTTGCGGATTCGGCGATGGTTGAAGATGCACTCCAGGATTTATTTCTGTGGATCTGGCAACATCGGCAAAACCTCAATCGCCATGCTCCGCTGACGCCTTATCTGAAATTTTCGCTTCGAAATCAGATTTTAAAGCTCCTACCCGCCAATCATATTTCCCTAAGTCAGGAAACGGACGCCTTTGATCTGATTACGGAAAGTTGCCCCGAAAGTGGGTTGATTGAACGCGAAGCCGAAAATTCCTGGCAACGCTTTACGCGGCAGTCGCTCAACAGCCTGCCCCGACGGAAGCGTCAGGTCATGGAGCTGCGTTACCACGAAGGCTTTTCAATTGAAGAAATTTCCGAACGTACGGGCTTACAGTATCAGTCCGTAGTAAATGCCGTACAGCTTTCGGTCAGTCACCTGCGAAACCGAGCTTTGGAGGCGGGGTACAACTATCAGGTTTTTAGACGGAAATCCCGTTGACTTTATGCTGGACCCAATCTTTTAGGAAGAACGGCATGAGCCTCTACCTGATGTCTTTGCTCTACGTTGTTGCGGGTATTCTGCACTTCGTACGTCCGCAGACGTATCTGCGAATCATGCCTCCTTCCATTCCCGCTCCACTGACTATGGTGTACTTAAGCGGCGTTGCTGAACTGGTACTGGGCCTGGCTTTGTTGGTGCCTTCCCTTCGTACCTGGGCGGCCTGGGGCATCATTCTCCTGCTGATTGCGGTATTCCCAGCCAACTGGTATATGGCGACTTCCGGAAAGTTCACTAATATCCCCGCCTGGATTCTCTGGGCTCGACTGCCCCTACAGGGCGTTCTGATTTACTGGGCCTATACCTTTACCAAATAAACTACGCTTAAAATGAAACTTCCCGAACGTGTAGCACCTCCGGGAAGTCGTATTCTTGCTGTCAAAAGGCAGTCTTCATATTTAACCCTACTTCCAGTCACTCGCCTGATCCAGCTTTTCGATCGCCTCCGTACTGAGCGATAATTCTGCTGCCTGGATGAACGACTGTAATTGATTCAAACTCGTAGCACTGGCAATCGGAGCCCCTATGGAAGGCCGGGCCATCAGCCAGGCCAGGGCTACACTAGCGGGTGTGACTTTGTATTCTTCCGCCACTTCATCCAGGGCCTTTAAAATTCCTAGTCCCTGTTCGTTGAGGTATTTCTTCACGCCCTGACCGCGTTGACTTTTCGCTAAGTCAGCCTCAGAACGGTATTTACCCGTGAGAAATCCACTGGCCAAGGAATAATAGTTAATCGTACTGAGTTGATGCTCCCGTACAATCGGCTCATAAATTTCTTCGTATTCTTTCCGCTCTACCAGACTATAATTGGGTTGCAGCGTTTCGTACCGGGGATACCCGTTTTTTTCACTGGCCTGCAGCGAAGCTTTCAGTCGTTCGGGACTCATGTTCGACGTACCGATGATGCGTACCTTGCCCGCTTTCACCAGTTGATCGTATGCTTCGAGCGTTTCTTCGACGGGCGTACTTTCGTTGTCGTAGTGCGTCTGATAAAGGTCAATGTACTCCGTTTGCAAGCGACGCAGGGAGTCTTCCACACCTTTTAAGATGTAGGCTTTTGAAACGTCCGGATGACCTTTGCCGTTGTCAGCTCCGATTTTAGTGGCTAGAATGATCTGCTCGCGATTGTTGCGTTGCTTCATCCATTTGCCCAGAATCGTCTCCGATTCACCGCCAATGTTGCCCGGTACCCACCGAGAATACACATCGGCCGTATCAATAAAATTAAAGCCAGCCGCTACAAAAGCGTCGAGTATTTCAAATGAAGTCGTTTCGTCGATGGTCCAGCCAAATACGTTTCCGCCAAAGGCCAGCGGTGCTACTTCAATGTTCGATTTTCCTAATGCTCTTTTTTGCATAGTTCAATGAATTTACGGAACCCGGAAGCTCCAGAAAACAGTACGGTAGCTTCTAAAAAAAACCGGACAAATAAGTCTAAAAACAGACGTTGGGTTCTGGTAAAGAAATTAAAATTTCCTGAAACACTGATTATCAAGGATTCAGAGCCAAATGTTTTCTTACTAGTGTAGAAATAAAAAAGCGGTCAAGCCAAGGCTCAACCGCTTCCTATTGAGTACATTGTTTTGTACTTAAATGGTAATTTTCCGCTTTCGCGATACGATGGCCCACTCGTCTAAGACTTCCCCATTTTCCACGACGGTTGCCGTTTCGTGCAGGGCTACGGTCGGGCAAATGTGATACGGCACGCCGTAGAGTAGATCGCCTACTTCGATGGATTCCCAGCTACTGACTCGCACTACGCCATGTTCTTCACTCTGACTGAGTAATTCATACTCCGCCAAATTAAGAAACTTCACCCGTCGGTTGACTGGATTTTCAGCCGCTACCGCCTTGTGCCCTAAGTCGATGGTAACTAGACCTTCCGCAGGTTTCGATACGACCCGCGTTATCAGCAAAGCGGCCCATTCGAATGGCTGTTCTTCCAGCAAATCATCGTAACCCCAATCCCACAGTAGACAGGTACCCGGACTCAGGTAAGTACCCGGCCGCAGGGCGTGTACTGTAAAAGAGGGCGTGCCTCCGGCAATGATCATCCAGTTTTCATCGACCTGAATGGCATCAATCACGCGTTGATAGGCGGCGTCTACAACTTCCTTCCGTTCTTCAAAATCGGTATTACGGATATGGCCGTCGTAAATGTGCAGACCTTTCAGCTCCAGATTGGGCAGCGTATGCACATAGTCGATCAGGCTTTGTAGATTTTCTACTTCTACCCCGGTCCGATCCATACCATTGTTTACATCGATAAAAACCGGAGCTTTTTCCTCCCCAAAATAGGTATGGATCGCGTGAGCTGTAATCGGGTTATCGACTAAAGCCTGGAAGCTCGTTTCCGGATACTGCTGCATCAGCTGGTGCCAGCGGGCTACATTCGGTCCCACCACCGGATACGCCAGCAACACCCAGGGGGCTCCGGCCATTGCGGCCATTTCGGCTTCGGCAATGGTCGAAACTTTAAATTTCGTAATCCCTACCTCCAGTTGCAACTTCAGGATTTCAATGGTTTTATGGGTTTTAGTATGCGGTATGAGTCGCTCCGGACTTCCGGCAATCGCCACCATGATGGCAATATTCCGGCGAATCCGATCCTGATAAAATACAATACCGGGTGAAGGAACCAGGTCAGGATGATGGAGCGTGAACCAATCTTCAGTCATGGAAATTTCTTGTCGTTAATGTAAATCTTAGATAAAAGCATTGATAATCAGAACCCCCATCAGACCAATGACAGAAACCATGGTTTCCATGACCGTCCAGGTCTTCAGCGTGTCTTTAATACTCAGATTAAAATATTCTTTGTACAGCCAAAAACCACCGTCGTTGAAGTGCGAGCACATCAGACTGCCGGCCCCAATGGATAGTACCATCAGTTCGGGCGAAACCTCCGGACGGGCCGCCAGCAGGGGGGCAATGATGCCAACGGCCGTCAGACCCGCTACCGTAGCCGAACCCACACAGATCCGAATGAGGCCCGCCATGGCCCAACCCAGTACGAGCGGAGAGACGGGCAATTGCTGTAGCTGCTGCCCCAGAAAGGTACTAATGCCCGCTGACTGCATGATTTCCTTCAGGGCCGAGGCTCCGGCCACCACTAATAAGATTGGCGAGCAACCCTTGAAAGCTTCTTCCAACTGCTTGGTTACCATTTTCATGGACTGACCCCGAGCCAGCCCCAGCGTGTACATGGCGACCAGTACTGAAAGAAACATACCAAAGTACGGTTCGCTGATGAGCTGAATGACCGGATTAGGCGGTAAATAAGGCTTAAAAATGGTCGTAATAGCCAGTAAAATCACTGGTAATAAAGCGGTAAACAGACTAAGACCCAGACTAGGCAATTGATCGGCAGGAAGTTTCTTTACCGATAACAAATCCGGATCAAGCGTGGGGCTGTACTGACGAAGGGTCCGCCCAAAAATGGGTCCGGCAATCGCGATGGCGGGAATGGCAATCGCAATTCCGTAGAGCAGTACCTTTCCCAAATCCGCATTAAAACGTCCGGCAATGGCTGCTGGCGAAGGATGGGGTGGCAGATACCCGTGAGCCACCGATAAGGCCGAAAGCATGGGAATACCCACCGTTAGAATGGGTACGCGGGCCGATACCGAAACGGCCACGATCAAAGGAAAAACAATGACGAAACCAGCATTATAGAACAGCGGAATGCCAATGACGAAACCCGCCAGAGCCATGCCCCAGGGTAAGTTTTTAGTACCAAACACTAGTACCAGTGCATCGGTAATCCGCTGGGCTGCACCGCTTTCGGCCACCAGTTTACCGAGCATGGCCCCAAAGCCTACGATTAGTACCAGGTCGCCAAGCGTATCACCGATTCCCTTTCGGATGGCCTGGCCTACGGCGGCGACTTCCATACCACTGGCCAGACCCAGACCGATACAGATAATCAGAAAAGCCAGAAAGGTATCCAGTCGTACGTACGCAATGAGAATAATGAGGAGAACTATAGCCAGAAAGGTGAGCAGTAGAGGCATTGAGATTCAGCTAGAGGTTTATGTTTTTCAAAGAAAAGGATTTTTTAGCCGAATTTCCTGTTGTAAAGTGTAGCTTGAGTGCAAAATTTAGAATGAATTGAACCCTGAGTTGCATTCGCAGGCGTTTGCTTTAGCAGGGAGAAAACGAAATTAACGAAGGAGTTTCATTCCTTTTTTTATGGAAACATTTCGCCTGTCAGGGGTGTTAAACGCCCGATTCTCACAGGCTTATTTTTGGGTGACGAACGACTTTCATTATGGCAGAAACGCTTGTACAACGCCCCCGGCTATTTCTTCCGGCGGCCTACGAATTAAGTGATTGGGCGAGTGTGCAGCCCTTTTTTGAAGAACTCCGCGACCGTCTGGTCCTCAATGCCGATGAATTACGGCAGTGGTTTCAGGACCGGTCTGAACTGGAAAGCTACCTTTCCGAAAACTTTGCCTGGCGGTACATCCGCATGACGACTGATACGGCCAATGAGGCGTACGTGGAAGCGTTCACGGTATTCAACGAACACATTCAGCCGCAATGGACGGAATTTGCGAATCAGCTGGACCAGAAAGCCCTGGCGAGTCCGTACGTGGATGAATTAACCGATGAAGGATATTTTGTAACCTTACGGGCTATTCGTCGGCAAATCGAAATCTTCCGTACGGAAAACGTCCCCTTGTTTACGCAGCAGCAAGCCCTGCAAAGCCAGTACGGTAACATCGCCGGAGCTATGACGGTTACGCTCGATGGTGAGGAAATGACCCTGCAAAAAGCGGGTGACCGACTGATGCAGACTGACCGTACCATCCGCGAGGAAGCCTGGCGGGCCATCTGGGAGCGGCGTTATCAGGATCACGAAGCCCTCGACACCTTACTCAATCAGCTTCGGGATTTACGGCATCAACTGGCTCAAAATGCCGGTTTCGCGAACTACCGTGACTATATGTTCGCCGCAATGGGCCGTTTTGACTATACGGTGGAAGACTGTTTTCACTTCCACGAGGCCATTGCCAGCACCGTTGTACCCGTATTGAACGAGCTGTCGAAGGATCGTAAACAGGCCTTGCAGCTAACAGAATTACGCCCCTGGGATAAGTTGGTGGACCCTTCGGGCCAGCCGCCGCTGAAACCTTTTACGAGTGGCGAAGATTTGCTCACCAAAACCATTGAAGTATTCGACCGCCTCGATCCTGCGTTGGGCGGTTACCTCCGTGTGATGCGTACGATGGGTCGCTTCGACCTGGAATCGCGGAAGGGTAAGGCTCCGGGTGGCTACAATTATCCCCTGGAAGAATCGGGTGTCCCTTTCATTTTTATGAATGCGACGTCGAATCTGCGGGATATGGTGACGATTCTGCACGAAGGGGGCCACGCCGTCCACAGCATCGTCACGCGGGATCTGGCGTTGAATAGTTTCCGGAATGTGCCGAGTGAAGTGGCGGAACTGGCTTCCATGAGTATGGAGCTGATCACCATGGACCATTGGGACGTCTTTTTCCCGAACCCGGAAGACCTGCGTCGGGCGAAACTGGAACACCTCGAAGACATCATCGAAACGCTGCCCTGGGTGGCTACGGTCGATGCTTTTCAGCATTGGTTGTACGAAAATCCTACCCATAGCGTCGAAGAACGGAATGCAGCCTGGTTGCAGATTTATAAGCGGTTTACCGACAGCATCACCGATTGGAGTGGCCTGGAACGTTTCAAAGCGTATCAGTGGCAACGGCAGTTGCACATTTACGAAGTGCCGTTCTACTACATCGAATACGGTATCGCTCAACTAGGTGCCATTGGAGTCTGGAAAAATTTCAAGGAAAATCCGCAAAAGGGGCTGGAAGGTTACCTCAACGCCCTTAAGCTCGGGTATACCCGCCCCATGGGCGAGATTTACGCGGCGGCTAACATACCGTTCGATTTCTCCAAAGAACATATTGCCAGTCTGATGAATTTTGTACGGGCAGAGATTGCCAAGTTGCAGTAACTACAAAAGCTCTGGTTTAAGGACCAGAGCTTTTTTTATCCGGAACCGGTGGATTTTTGTCGGTACGGATGTCCTGTCTATCTTTGATAGAATCGACTAAACCGACGCTTGATCCCGTGCATTTTATTCGTTCGCTATACCTCTCCCGACTATTCTTTACGGTACTGATCGGAATCATTTTCCTGTTTCTGCTTTCCTTTATGGTCCCCTGGCTGTTTGGACTGATTCAGGTACTCTTTTTCGTTTTTGTAGTCGGAGCTGTTTTTGACGGCCTGTTGCTGTATCCAAGAGCGAAAGCTTTTTTCGCTCGCCGGGACGTAGCAGACCGCCTTTCCAATGGTGATGCCAATCCCGTTTCCATCTTTCTGGAAAACCACTACAAATTTCCGGTATCGCTCGAAATTATTGATGAAATCCCCGCACAGTTTCAAAAACGGGATGTGCTCTTCAAAACGATGCTTACTCCAGCGACAGAGCAGATTATCCGCTACGAGCTACGGCCCGTGCAACGCGGCGAGTACGACTTCGGGGCCGTTAATGTGTACGTTCAAAGCCCGCTACGGCTGCTGAAACGTCGGTATCGGTTCTCGCAGGATCAGCAGGTGGCCGTGTACCCGTCGTTTCTGCAAATGAAGCAGTACGAGTTCATGGCTATCTCCAGTCGCCTGACGGATTTGGGTATCAAGAAAATTCGGCGGGTGGGAATGAGCCAGGAGTTTGAACAAATCCGTCCGTACGTTTCGGGTGATGAGGTCCGCTCTGTTAACTGGCGGGCGACGGCCCGGCGGAATGAACTGATGGTGAATGCCTATCAGGAAGAAAAATCACAGGCTGTGTACTGTTTGATTGATAAAGGTCGCGTCATGCGAAGTCCCTTCGATGGCTTGAGTTTGCTTGACTACGCCATTAACGCAACACTGGTGATGAGTAACATTGCCTTGCTCAAGCAGGATAAGGCCGGGGTACTCACCTTTTCGGACCAGCGGGGTCCCTGGGTAGCCGCGGATCGGAAGCCGGGACAGTTGCAACGTATCATGGAATTACTGTATCGGCAAAAGACCCGCTTTCTGGAAACGGACTACGAATCCCTGTACGTGCAGGTGAAAAACCAGATTCGTCAGCGAAGTTTACTGATACTGTTTACCAATTTCGAGACGGTTAATGCTCTGCAACGCGTCTTACCTTACCTGCGTCGGCTGGCCAAGGATCATCTGTTGATTGTTATCTTTTTCGAAAACACGGAATTACGGGCCTTACTAAACGCCCCGGCCCATACTACGGAAGAGATTTACCTGAAAACCATCGCAGAGAAGTTCTTTTACGAAAAGCAGCAAATCATGCGGGAGTTGCAGCAGTATGGCATTCAATCGATCCTTACGCCGCCGGAGAAACTGACAGTCAATACCATTAACAAGTATCTGGAAGTGAAGGCTCGGGGGATGATTTAGCCGTTACTGTGGCCTTCGCATGGCATACGGAGTTAATTCTGTAGAACTCCCTGGGGATTAGGGCATTCGATTGAAGACGCAACTGGTGCAGGTTTGTGAACCTGTATCAGTATATCTGTTCTCAATCCCCGCATTGCATACGGGGCTATTTACATGGAACCCCTTCGGGGTTGCGTGCCCGGTTGAAGTGGAGAAACCAGCAACTGGTGCAAGTTTCCGAACCTGTATTCACCCTCCTGAAGTTTTTAATTCCGTCTTCCATTCCGAATTCACTTTAGAAATTCGATAAGGTGAGCGGGACAGGTTGTCCGTAGCGAATGCTACGGATGCAAACGTTGGTAGGCTGTGCCTACCGGGCGGGGACGTACCCCGCCTTGCATACGGGGCTAATGAAGTGCAACCCCTTTGGGGTTACGAGTCTGGGGCCGGAGCTATACCGATTCTCTCAGCGTTTGCCACTCGACCGGCCAATAACTCTGCCTAAGCGTGGCCTACTACAAGCGTCTTAATTCCTGATCGAGCTTCAATACCTGATCAATCAAGGGTGTTTTTTCGTCGTTGTGAATCACATAATCAGCGATTTGCTGTAGCTCTTCTTCAGAGGCCTGACGGGCAATAATGTCCCGAATGGCTGCTTCCGAACGCTGGTCACGTTGGCGTACCCGTTGAATACGTAAATCGAGTGGAGCTTCTACGACAATGACTTTCTTAAAATTATTCCCCTGTCCCGCTGCTTTCATAATGGCGGCTTCATAGATTAGGTACGGAGCCTCGGGGTAGCGAGCAGCCCAGTCGATTCCATCCTGCCGGACTCGGGGATGCACCAGGGCATTAAGTTTCTGTAAAAGTTCCGGATTATGAAACACTTGTCCAGCTACCCAACTTCGGTTATAGATTCCCTCAGTAGTATAGGCTTCTTTCCCGAGTAATTCCTCCAATTGCTGACGTAACTCCAAATCCGTATTCATGAGCCGTTTGGCCCGGTCGTCAGCTTCGTATACCGGAATGCCGAGTGTAGAAAAAATACGGGCAATCAGGCTCTTGCCCGAACCAATCCCTCCCGTGATCCCAATGACCTTACTCATAGCTAGAAATAGAAAAACGCGACTCCAATCGGTATAGGAGTCGCGTTCTATAAAACAATTACGTTATTTACTTCCGGGTGGCGGACTCAGTAATTCAGCGATTTCAAAACTGATATTTACCTGCTTCGCCGTTGCATTTACATTCGGTGCATTCACGTAAGGAATAGCCAAACGTTCGTCATAATCTCCCGAAATTTTTTTGGGGAGTGGAATCAGAATCGTATTGGGCACCTCCCGCATCGCCGACTCAGGGCCTTCCACCGTAATGCTTTGTGGAATTACGTTAATGACCGTTGAGATTACGAAATGTCTGGGAAAACGTACGCCACTGGTATCGGCCTGTAATTTTACGGTTTTCACCACCCGTCGCTCAAAACTGACATCCAGCGAATCCGCTATAATGTAATTTACCTGCGTTTCTTTCAATTGGTCCGACAGCAAATTAGTCAGGGAAGCCGTATTAATAAACTTAGTATGCAGAGGATTCGTAATAGCGTACGTAATTGGCTGATTGCCTAACGACAAGGTACGCCAGAGTAAATCCCATCCATTGCCCGTAATATTGGCCTGAATTTGCCGCGGAAGCGGAGAAGTAGGCACGTACAATGAATCATCGTAGGCTACTTGTAACGGATACGCTAATCGGGCTGAATATCCCTCTTTGTTAAGAGCATTCATCAACCAGAAAAGCAGAGCCCCTACCAAACAGAGACTCGCGACTTTCCAGTCAGGTTTCATACTTTCAATGATCAATACCTATTGATCGGTTAACTGTGAGTAATCATGCTTCATACTATTGGCTAGAGACGTATAAAATTACGTTCCCTGTGGAAGCATGGGTACACAGCGTCCGATTATTGTCCCAAACGAATGGAACTGTCGCGGGAAATGGCCGTTTTATCAAAAACTAAACGCATCCCGCGGCCCACGTCGAGCGTCACGGTTTTCTCGGTAGTCTCCACGATTTTTCCGTGTAAGCCACCAATGGTGACAACGGAATCGCCTTCTTTCAGTTCTGTGATGAATTTCTGCTGATCCTTCGCCTTTTTCTGCTGGGGCCGAATCATGAAGAAATACATGACAACGAAAATACCGCCCATCAGAACGAGTTGCATCCAGTTGGAGCCACTGGCGGGTGCTTGTAAGAGCATCATAACTAGGTTTAAGATTTAGGATTCGAGAACAAGGGGATGTTAATGCGTAGCTGTTTCGAGTACTTCCACCCGGAACGCCACCGTTGTGGTTTCGGGTTTGGTATTCGACACGACCGTTACGGTCTTGGTGTTGGCTCCTACTTTGTTTTTGCTGTTGAATTTCACCAGCAAACTCGACGTATCACCCGGAGCGATGGGTTTGAGTGGAATCACGGGAACCGTACAGCCACAGGAAGCCGAAGCGGACTGAATGACCAACGGAGCATTACCCGTATTTTTAAACGCAAAGCGGTGTAGCAGCGTATCGCCTTCCGTTACTTTGCCCAAATCAACTTCGGGCTGATCGAACTTCAGAATGGGGAATTTGGTAGGGTCATCCGTCGTAGTCGTTTCTTGCTTTCCCGTATTGCAGGAAAACAGTAAACCCCAGCACAGCAGACCTACTACAAACTTGCTTTTCATCGGAAGGGGGGTTTACCGTTTCCCGGTAGAGTTTTTCGCTAAAAAATCTCCACCGGGGAACGGTAAACAACAATTAGCTTAGTGTCCTTTAATCTGGCCCATGAGTGATTCTACATCCGCCAGCAGGCGTTCAGCTTTCTCGCGAGCTTCGTCTACTACTTTTTTTCCTTCGGTCTTCGCCAGACTTTCGGGCAAGTCACTTTGAGCCATCAAGTCAGCAATAAGCTGTTGCAAGTGCTCACGATATTTTGAAAGACGGTACCCCAGGCGATCGCGTGTATTCTCACCACTGTCGGGAGCATACAGAATTCCTACCGAAGCCCCAACCGCCGTACCGGCCAAAAAGCCTAATAAAGTAAGGGTTGATTTTTTCATGGTTTTTCTATAAAGATTCGAATGCTCTAAAAAGTACATTCGATACGTTTTTGTTTTCGAAACTCCCCATTTGACCGGGTTTAACCATTCGTCAAATTAGTGTTCCTGGCCTTCGAAGATTGATAATCAAGAAGTCTTCTTTTTTTCCAACCTTTCACTTCTGTAAAAGTAAGGGAAATGTAGAATAGGCCCGCGAAAACTTTTTCTAACGATTATCGATCAAACCACGACCACTCTTCCGAATGGTACCATCTTCGCGAAGTTTCGCTGAAAGCGTATCGAGTACCCCGTTCAGGAATTGTCCACTGCGGGGCGTCGAGTAATCCTTGGCTACTTCAATAAATTCGTTGATGGTGACCTTTACCGGAATGCCAGGGAAGTAAATCATTTCTGCCAGAGCCATCATCAGTAGAATCCGGTCCGTCAGGGCGATCCGTTCGGAGTCCCAGTTGGTTACCTGATCAACGATGAACTGCATGAAACGTTCTTCATTGTCGAGCGTATGCCGCAGTAATTCCTTAAAAAACTTAATATCATCTTCGCCGCCGGGTAAGAGCGTTTGCAGGCGAACATCGCCGTCCTGATAAGACTTTACCGTCTTCGTCGTTAGGCTACGCAGAATGTCTTTGTCTTCGCTCCAGTACAGATTTTGCTCATCGAATACCGTCTTAATCATCTCGTTCTTAAACACCAGTTGCTTTAACAGGTGCATTACGAGGTCGGCATCTTCGGCGGGCGTATGCTGGTTACGCTGGCAGTATTGCTGGAACGTAGCATCCTGCCGAATGTCCTTAAAGAAGGGGCGGATGTATTGTACCCGGTCTTCTTCCGTCCATTTCAAGTTCCGGCGGATGACTTCGTTTTCAAACGTAGGCATATCCCGCAGCGCATGAATAAATTGGTTACTCGCCAGTACACTCGTATTCAGGCCTTCGTCCAGATAGCGGCGTTCCTGATACAATTGAGCTTCTTCGGCCAACTCCAGTAAGAGCAGCAAAATCATCAGATACTGATCATAAATGCGTTCAATATCTGCTGTCGCATCGCGTACGAAGCGAAGGCGGTCCTGCTGGGTTTTCTGCCGGTAATAATTCAGAGCTTCCGTAGCCACCTGACGGGCCATCAGCGGAATTTCTTCTTCGGTATCTTTTTTGGTAACCGACTCCTCCAGTTGCATCAGGGCCAGTTTCCGAAGGCCTTCAAAGCGTTCGGGGTCCTGACGTTCCATGGAATTGAGGTCGGGTTGCAGGGTTTCAACGATGAAATCCTGGGCTAGTTGGTAGTTGGAACGTTCAGCCTGATACAATGCATAAAGTGTTTGCATGGCCTTGATTCGCAACGTCCTCCGATTCAGCATATTCGGTAAAAGCGATTAGTCAAAGAACTTGTTTCGAGCCGCAAAGGTACGAAATTCAGCGTAGAGTTTAGAGTTTTCGGTTTGGAGTTTTCAGTTTTTGCCGCTCTCTATTCCACGGTTTTAGCTTCTTCCCAGAAAACATTTTGCTTTGGGAAGTTAGTACTCGAGGCAAGCTCGCTTCTACCTCTCAATCCACCCTTCCAGCAAGCATCAACTCACTCTTTTAAAACACTAAACCGGTAGGCACAGCCTACCAATTAAAAAGTCCGTAGCAAATGCTACGGACAACCCGCCCCGCTATCTTTATTGAGTTTAACTTGGCAAAACTAAAGCGGAGTCGTCTTTCCCCCTACCCAACACTTAGCCTCGTATGAAATGCGGGGTAGGTCCCGCCCGGTAGGCACAGCCTATCAATTTTTTGCGTCCGTAGCGAATGCTACGGATAACCCGTCCCGCTAACTTTACCGGGTTTTACTTAAAAAACTGGAAACTGGAAACTGGAAACTGGAAACTGGAAACTGGAAACTGGAAACTGGAAACTGGAAACTGGAAACTGGAAACTGGAAACTGAAACTGGAAACTGAAACTGGAAACTGAAACTG
>NZ_NJAG01000010.1 GCF_002872335.1 Siphonobacter sp. BAB-5405
ATGTTTTTTCATTGAATTGAATGTTAAATATTCCTTCCACAGCATTAGAATCCAATTTGTAAACCAACCGTAAGCGTCTTGGCTTGTGGTGCTGAATAGAAATCCTGTCCTGCTGCAATGTTTCCTGAAACAGCATCGGTACTAACTTCAGGATCCCAGCCCGTGTACTTGGTAAAGGTCAGTAGGTTTTGGGCCAGGAAGTACACGCGGAGTCGATCTACCTTTAAACGGTTCAGTACAGGTTTAGGAATCGTATAACCGAAAGAGATATTACGTAAACGAACGTAAGAGGCATCCGACAAATAGCGACTGGAGACCGCGGTACCATTCGATCCACCCAACCGGGGTTCCGGCGTTGAGGCATTGGGGTTTTCGGGAGTCCAGTAATCCAGTTCAGAAGCCAGGTGATTGTCGAAATAGTCACCAGAAGCTCTTTCAAACTTACCACCGGCCATATACACTTTATTACCAAACTGCCCATTAAACAGGATGCTCAGGTCGAAACCAGCGTAGGAGAAAGTGTTGGTGATCCCTCCAAACCATGTGGGTAGGGGGCTTCCCATGAACACCCGCTGAGCCTCGTCAGGATCATTGGTTGTCGTACGGTCGCCTTCCGTATCATTTCGGTAGTACAGGGCATCTCCATTCGTTTTGTCTACACCCGCGTATTCAATCATGTAGAAAGCACCCAGGGGCTGACCAGGATACGCTCGGTTAACCTGATCAAAACCACCTGTGATGGGGACAGGCTCGCCCGAAGGAGTCTTATCAATTTCGACTACCCGGTTTTTGTTGTTTGAAACGTTTAGGCTGGTGCTCCATTTAAAGGCTCCGATCAGGTTTTGGCTATTCAAAGTAAATTCGAAGCCTTTGTTCTGCATCTTTCCGATGTTTCTCAGCTGAGTCGTAAATCCTGCCGTTCCGGGAACGTTCACGGAAAGTAACAAGTCATTCGTATTTTTAACGTAGTAATCAATCTCTCCATTGATCCGGTTATTCAGGATTCCGTAATCAAGGCCAATATCCGTTTGGGTAGTCGTTTCCCATTTCAAATCCTGGTTCCGCAACTGACTCGGCGACTGACCAGCTACACCCGCGTAACCCGAAGAAGACCAGAGGCCCAAGGCAGGGAAGTTGGTGATTTCAGCATTACCGGTTAAACCGTAGCTAGCTCTCAGCTTCAGGAAGCTTAACACTTTTGCCTCCTGCAAAAACTTCTCTTCACTAAGAATCCATCCGCCAGAAACAGCAGGGAAGAAACCGTATTTGGAATCGTTACCAAACCGGCTTGATCCGTCTACCCGACCGCTTAAGCCTACTAAGTATTTGTCAGCAAATTTATAGTTGGCACGCAGGAAATAGGAAAGAAACGCAAACCGGCTACGCGTCGAAGAACCTCCGGTGATGTCGGCAGCCGAAGCAATAAACCGGTATGCATCCGAGGGGAACTGCTGTCCTTCCACAAAGTTCTCGTCAATCCGGGTTTCCTGATACGACATACCAAGCGTAGCCGTGATGGAATGAACGTCGCCAATTGCTTTGTTGAAGCTAAAGTAGTTATTGGTGTTATAGTTCATGACCTGCGAGTAACGACTTTCACCCAAACCATTGGCGGCACCCGATACGTTACGAACCGTTTGCGTACCGTAATAGGTGTTTTCGTTCTGGTTTAACAGATCAACCCCTAATTCAGAGCGGAAACTAAGCCATTTGGTGAAATCTACCTGACCGTATACATTGCTGATATTACGGAAAACTAACGTCTTGTAATCCGAATATTTAGCAGAAACGAAGGGGTTATAGTAAATAGGGAAGTTAGCCGAAACTCCGGGAGGTGTACCTGAAGTCAATCCAGTTCGGGGATCAATCAAGGGAGTAATGGGCGGAATCGCTACGGCCTGCATGGGTGTGGAGAACGCGTTATCGTTAGAAACGCGGTTCTGCAGGGTACGGGCCAAGCTCATATTCATTCCGATCGAAAGCCAGTTGTTGGCCTTATGATCCAGATTAACCCGACCGGTATAACGTTCCAGGGAGTTTTTAATAAGAATCCCTTTCTGATCCAGGTATTGACCCGAGATGTAGAATTTCGTCTTTTCATTACCCCCGGAAATGTTCAAATCCGTTTGACTGAAGGGAGCATCCTGAAAAGCAGCTTTTTGCCAATCATAGGTAGTTGAATCAGGACGCGTCCCGGCAACTGAACGATTGATAATGTTAGTGAGCGAGGTAGTCGAGTTTGTGTTCGCCGCAGCTACTCTAAAATAAGACAACCATTCTTGGGCGGTCATGTAATCACGAAGGTTAGTCGGCTTACTGGAGCCGTATTGGAAACCTACGTTAACGTTCGTCTTACCTGCTTTTCCGCGTTTGGTCGTAATCAGTACCACGCCATTCGCGGCACGAGCTCCGTAAATGGCTCCAGCCGAAGCATCCTTGAGAATTTCCAGGGACTCAATATCCTGCGGGTTCAAATCGGCAATGGGGTTGGTAGGAGCCGTATTATTCGAAAGGTTTTGCGTGTTAATGGGCACCCCATCAACTACGTACAAAGGCTGGCTCGAGGCAGAAATCGATGAAGTACCCCGAACACGTACCGAAATACCCTGTCCTAACTTACCATTACCCTGGGTGATTTGTACACCGGCTGCATTTCCCTGCAGGGCCGCTTCAAAAGAGGGGTTCGGGATATTTTCAAGTTTTTTAGAATCAACCTTGGCAATATTTCCCGTCACGTCTCGCTTGATCTGCGAGCCGAAACCCGTTACTACGACTTCGGTAAGTTCGCGGCTATTGGAGCCCAGCTGTACATCAATCTGGGTCTGGTTACCCACGGCAATTTCCTGGGTAATCATGCCGATAAAACTGAAAACCAAAGTAGAATTATCCGGGACGGAAAGCCGGTACGTACCCGTGGCGTCGGTGTTAACGCCGCGGCTGGTTCCTTTGGCCTGAACGCTTACGCCAACTAAAGGGGTTCCGTCTTCTGAGGAGGTGACTTTTCCCGTCACGACTCTGTCCTGGGCAATTGTACTATAGCCGCTCAACAGTGCTCCGACCAGGAAACATAGATGTAACAGTCTTCTCATTATGGTTAAGAATTAGAATTGAAAATTCTTACAAAAGTATAAACAAATTCAAAAAAAGCCTGAGTTTGTATACAGATATAAATTTTAGAATAATGAAGGATAACTTCTTTACAGTACTACTAAAATCTTCTATTTATAATTAAAAATTAAATATTTTATTTGGATAATGCAATGATTTTCAAAAATGATAATTATTGTAATAGTTATATTTTGGAGGGTGGATACGGGAGGTAGATAAATATACTTAAGCAGCAAACTTTTCTTGTACGATTCTAAGATGTAAGTTTCGCAAATCCTAACGCCTTTCCTGAAAAATTAATTCAGTGACTAACTTACCTCTCTGAATGAAAAATTACGCTTCTGCCTGGGACGAAATCCAGAAGGAAGCCTAATGAAAATGCTGACTTCTGGCGGAAGGTTCGTACTTTTGAACCGGACTCGTGGCGGAGCAGAATTTTCGCTATCTTTCTTATTTCTATGCTTTCCATCAATAACTTAAGTTTCTACTTCGGCAGTCGGGCATTATACGACGAGGCCTCTCTTCATATTAAACCCAAAGATCGCATCGGACTGATCGGGGCCAATGGTACGGGTAAATCCACGCTCTTGCGGCTCGTCGTAGGTGAGTATACGCCCGACGGGGGGACCATTTCCAAATCCGGCGATTGTTCCATTGGCTTTCTCAACCAGGATTTGTTAAGCTACGAATCGAGTGAGTCAATTCTGAACGTAGCTATGCAGGCCTTCGAGCGGGAAATGGTGCTCCAGAAAAAGATCGACGAAGTGCTCCACGAAATGGAGACGAATTACCGGGATGAGCTCGTCGATAAGCTGGCTAAGTATCAGGAAGAGTTCGAAGCTCTGGATGGGTATACGATTCAGGCCAAAGCTGAAGAAATCCTCGAAGGTCTGGGCTTCAAAACCGAAGAGTTACAGGTGCCGCTCCAACGCTTCTCCGGGGGCTGGCGGATGCGGGTAATGCTGGCAAAACTGCTTTTGCAAAAACCCAGCTTACTGCTGTTGGATGAACCCACCAACCACTTGGACTTACCCAGTATCGAATGGGTGGAAAATTACGTGCGTAACTACGAGGGAGCGGTCATGATTGTCTCGCACGACCGCTATTTCCTCGACAATTGCGTCAATATCATTGTAGAGGTATCGGGAGGGAAGCTCAATTATTACCCCGGTAACTATTCGTTTTATATCGAAGAAAAAACACTGCGAAACGAAATCCAGCGGGGAGCGTACGAAAACCAGCAGGCCAAAATTCGCCAGACCGAACGCTTCATCGAACGCTTTAAAGCCAAAGCCAGTAAAGCTCGTCAGGTACAAAGCCGCGTGAAATCGCTGGAAAAACTGGATTTCGTGGATGAGGTTATCGACGATACCGCTCGGGTAAACTTCAAATTTACGCTGGCTACTCAGCCCGGGAAAAATATCTTCCAGCTCGAAGATGTTTCGAAGGCGTACGGTGAAAAACGTATTCTTACTCATACGGACGCGTACCTGGGGCGGGGTGATAAAGTCGCTCTGATCGGGGCCAACGGTAAAGGAAAATCGACGCTGCTGCGGATCATCGCCGGTACGGAATCCATTGAAGGAAAACGGCAGATCGGTCATAACGTGGCTTTCGCTTTCTACGCTCAGCACCAGCTGGAAGCGTTGAACATCGAGAATACGCTCATCGACGAATTACGGGAAATGGGTACGGACAAAACGGAAGCTCAGTTACGGGGCATTCTGGGTTGTTTTCTGTTTTCCAGCGACGACGTATTCAAGAAAATTAAAGTATTGTCAGGGGGTGAAAAATCGCGGGTAGCCTTAGCGAAAATGCTACTTTCGGAAGCTAACTTCCTGCTTCTGGATGAGCCGACCAACCACCTGGACATGATCTCAGTGAATATTCTGATCCAAGCCCTGCAACAGTACGAAGGAACCTACGTGATTGTCTCGCACGACCGGTATTTCGTGTCGGAAGTAGCCAATAAAATCTGGTACATCGAAGACGAGCAGATCAAGGAATACCCTGGTACCTACGATGAGTATGTACTCTGGCAGCAGGAACGCGAGGCCATCCGCAAAGAGTCGGGTGCCGCCCGTACCGAAAAGCCAGTCGAAGTAAAGGTGGCGAAACCGCAACCGACGGTATCGGATACGGAGCGGAAACAGTCCCAGCAAAAACTCAAAAAGTTACAGCAGCAAGTGGAAGAGCTGGAAAGTCAGGTTAGTAAGCTTGAAAAGCAGAAAGCGGATACCGAAGCTCAGTTGGCTGATCCGGATATTTATCAAAATACGGTTAAGTTCAATGAGGTTCAGAAAGCATACGACCGGGTGAAACAGCAGCTATCGCAAGCTAACGACGCCTGGGAGTCGGCGATGATGGAAGTAGAATCCCTGGAAAAGCTGGCATAATCCTGCATATTCATAAGAAATGCTGAGGATTCGGGTTTTAGCGGAGATACTTTGATCCACTAAAATGCGAGTCCTCAGCGTTTTTTATATCCTTATGAAGCGAAAATCCTTTATGAAAGTGCTAACCTCATTTGTACTGGCAATCGGCCTTATTTTTCTGGTAAACCAATTGATTGCCCAGGCCCTGGAAAATAGTCGGCGGGAAGGACCGCTCCGCTACGAAGATTTTATCTACGATGCCTCCGTCAAAACGCCCTTGCTCTTTGCTACGGGTGCTGTAGTTAGCAACGACGTGCTGCAACCACCCGTACTGGACCTGAATCAGGGAGGAACCATGCGGCTGGAATTTGACTGGCTGGGCAAGGATCAACCACAGTTTCGGGCCAAGATTTTGCATTGCAATGCCAACTGGCAGCCTTCGGCCCTGAACGACGTCGAGTTTTTACCCGATTTCAATGAATTTCCAATCTACGACGTCAGAGTAGCCCAGGGTACCAAAGTAGGTTACGCTCATTTCTGGCTGGATTTGCCCCGGGTAAAAGTGAGTGGGAATTACGTATTGGTAGTATACAAGGGTCGGCGGGAAAGTGATGTTGTATTCACGCGGCGATTCATGGCGTTCGATCAGAAGGTAAGTGTTGGGGGACGCGTCAGTTTTTCGCAGGATATTCCGCGTCGCAATACGCATCAGCAGGTTGATTTTGCCCTGAAGTATGGGAATTATCCCATTCTGAATCCCAAGCAGGACGTGTATATTGTGATTCGTCAGAACTACCGCTGGGATCGTACCGTGGTGGGATTGAAGCCGTATATGGTTCAGGAGTTTGACCGCACACTGGAGTACCGGTTCTTCAATAATGAAAACCTGTTTCCGGGAAGCAATGAGTTTCGGGTGTTTGACATTCGGAGCCGGCAGGTGAAGGGCATCAACGTAGCCCGACTGGATTTCAATCCCAATTTCAATGCGGCGTTTCTCTTTCCGGACGATGGACAGGCCGGAAAGTCGTATTTGCAGCAAAATGATCTCGACGGACTATTTGCCGTTTCCACACGGGATGACTTTGGCGATCCGGATTATTTCCCCGTCACGTTTACCCTGCGTTCAGCCGAGCGGGAAGATGGGAAGATACCGTACGTGGTGGGAGGATTTAATTTTTTCGAACTTTCGAAAGACAATCAGATGCACTACGAACCTTCGGCACAGGCATATCAGGCTACGATTTTGTTGAAACAAGGCGTTTACAACTACATGTACGCCGTGCCTGATGGAAATAAAGCGAATGAAGTACCCATTGAAGGGACGCATTCCATGACGCAGAACACGTACGAAATCTTCGTTTACCACCGCTCACCCGGCAGTCGGGCCGATCAGCTGATTGGCTATCAGGTGATTCATAATTAAAAGAAAACTTGTTACTTATAAAAAGAGGGAGCTTCACGAAGCTCCCTCTTTTAGTAAATACTGAATCGGTGAAAAGCTACACGTTGAAACGGAAGTGCATAATGTCACCATCCTGTACTACATATTCTTTTCCTTCGACCGCCATTTTACCAGCATCTTTGATAGCCGCTTCTGACTTATAATGATCGTAATCGGCCAGTTTGATTACTTCTGCCCGGATGAAACCGCGTTCAAAATCCGAGTGAATGACTCCGGCTGCCTGCGGAGCTTTCCAGCCCCGCTGGATCGTCCAGGCCCGTACTTCCTTCACACCCGCCGTAAAGTAGGTGATCAGATTTAGCAGCCCGTAAGATGCCTGAATAAGCTGGCTCAGACCAGACTCTTTTAATCCATATTCTTCCAGAAACATCTGACGTTCGTCGAGATCTTCGATTTCGGCAATCTGAGCTTCGATAGCCGCACAGATGACGATCACCTGGGCGTTCTCTTCGGCCACGGCCGTTTTCAGTTGCTCAACCCACTCGTTCGTACCCTGACTCAGGCTGGCTTCATCCACGTTAGCTACGTAGATGACGGGCTTGATCGTCAGCAGGTGCAGATCGGCTACGGCTGATTTCTCTTCTTCCGATACCTCAACCGTACGGGCTGATTTACCCTGCTCCAGCGTTTTCTTAAAGCGGTAAAGAATTTCAACTTCGGCCTTTGCCTTCGCGTCACCGCTGGCACGGGCAGCTTTCTCAATACGTTGCAGTTTCCGGTCTACGGCCTCCAGATCTTTCAACTGCAATTCGTAATCGATGATTTCCTTGTCCGATACCGGATTAACGCGTCCTTCGACGTGAACAATATTATCATCATCGAAGCAGCGAATCACGTGAATGATGGCGTCTACCTCGCGGATGTTAGCCAGGAATTTATTACCCAGACCGGCTCCCTGACTGGCTCCTTTCACTAAACCAGCAATATCTACGAATTCAATGATTGTAGGAATTACTTTCTGCGGGTTAACCAGTTGTTCGAGCGTACGGAGGCGTTCGTCGGGTACTTCCACTACGCCTACGTTGGGTTCGATGGTACAGAACGGATAGTTGGCCGCCTCGGCCTTGGCACTCGATATCGCACTAAATAACGTAGACTTTCCGACGTTCGGCAAGCCCACGATTCCACATTGCAAACCCATGGGTAAGGAATATATTGATTTATAAACTCAGTGATGATACACGCGTAGGAAGGCCGCTACACCACTATTCCCGGCGTTGCTGAACCTTCTCTTCCGCAAAGGTACGACTATATAAACGAAAAAAGCCTTCGCCAAAGCAAAGGCTTTCTTAAGTTCTTCACAATCAGATAAAACTGTTAGGGGTATCAGTTAATCATAGCAAACAGATTGTGGTTAATCCCATTTCAGGTCGCTGCGGTACTCGTCGTCTTCTTCACGAGCAGCAAACTGCGTGAAATCGAATTCCGGCATCAACTCCGTCTTGACGTGATCTACGGCGTTTTTGAGAGCGTCTACAAACTTGTCAAAATCTTCCTTGTACAGGAACATTTTGTGTTTTTCGTACGCAAATCCATCTCCCTGGGGGTAACGACGACTTTCAGTAATGGTGATGTAGTAATCGTTGGCACGGGTGGATTTCACGTCGAAGAAGTAAGTCCGCTTCCCAGCCTTTACACGTTTCGAGTAGAGTTCTTCTCGTTCTTTTTCAGCCACAATTTTGGAAGTTTATGGTTTGAGTCGCTGGTAAAAATAGAAAGAAAGCGTTTGGTCGCAAAAAAATCGTAGAAAATAAGGTAGGTATTTATACAAACCGTATAATCTATGGTTAGAGTCTGGCAGCAGGAAAGGGCAGCTTTTTTAGTCAGAAGGTTAAAAAGAATGATCAAAAACCTTTTGAACAGGTTTCAGTTTATTCTTCTACCCAGTATTAAATCGGCAGAAGATTTAGTACTTTTTTGTACCGCCCAATATAATAAAAAATAAGTGGATGTCAATTTTCAACCTGTGGAATTTATATAACTTTCTGAACAATCTTTTGCCTAAAACGTGGAAAATAGTACCAGTCTCAGAAATTTGTCGTACGTTTGTAGCTGAACTCTACTCAGTTCAAGGCAATTCGCCCGAAGTGCTCCCGCCGCTGCTGAAGCATAACGTTAGTTCTTTGAACCACAAAACGAACTGCCTATGAATATATGGACACGTAGAGCGGTAACAGCAATGTTACTGAACTTAAGTATATTGCCCTGTATTGCTCAGGCTCATTATTCGGTGTATTACAAGAAATACCCTCCAGTCAAAAAACCACTGGGGAAAGAATATCGGGGTCGGGCTACTTACTACGGTAAACAGTACTTTGGTAGAATCACCGCCAGCGGCGAACGTTTAAAAAATGGTACGTGTGCACACAAAACCTTACCATTTGGTTCAATGGTGGAAGTGACTAATCTCAAAAATGGCCGTAAAACCATCGTCAGAGTAATTGATCGTGGGCCATTCGGAAAGAATCGCGATATAGATCTTTCCTTTGATGCCGCAAAAAAATTGGGTATGACTCAAGCCGGCGTCGCACAAGTAAACCTTAGGGTAGTGGGTACAAACGGTATCGTTTTACTCCGACCCAACAAATATCTTCTCGAAGATAACGCCACGATTACCGCCAGGGCGGACATGGCAGCACTAGAGTAGATTTTAGGGAGGTACAACAAAGAGTGTACCATTACATGTTTCAGCGGCAGCTTTTCTTAACCGCAAGCTTCGTTCAGTGGATAGAGATAACTGGTTCAGTCTCTAAAAGCTTTCCGGAGGTTGCGGTTCTTTTTTTGCCCATACTTAAAAGTTTTTAGCTGCTCTCCCTAAACATTACCCGCTTTTTCCGTTATTCATTTAAGGTTATAAGAATAGTTACTGGCCAAGGTTGAAAATCACTTGGGAAATGAAAGCTATCCCTTGTAAGTAACAATAGCTTGCCGGATCTGATTACGAATCTCCTAAACCTTAATCACTCGTACCGCATGGCCCTGGATCTTACCAAAGCCCGAGAATACGGAAATATTGAATTTTTGGCCCGACAAATGGTGGAAGGCTTCATCACGGGTTTGCATAAATCGCCTTTTCACGGCTTCTCGGTTGAATTTGCTGAACATCGCCTGTACAATACCGGTGAAAGTACCCGGCACGTAGATTGGAAAGTATACGGCAAAACCGACCGTCTATATACCAAACAATACGAAGAAGAGACGAACCTTCGCTGTCATCTGTTACTCGATACGTCTTCTTCCATGTATTATCCCGAAAAAACGAACGGGAAAATTACCTTTAGTATTCTGGCGGCGGCGGCACTGGCGTACCTGCTCCAAAAACAGCGGGATGCCGTTTCCTTAACCACTTTTTCGGAAGGCGTAGAAGTGCAATTGCCAACTCGGTCGACGGCCTCACACATCCACAAGATTTTTCTGCAATTACAACAACTACTCCAGCAGCCCAAACCCAACCGCAAATCTTCCGTGGCGGAAGTGATTCACCAGATTGCCGAGCAGGTTCACCGCCGCTCGCTGGTCGTTATTTTCAGTGATATGTTCGACGACATTGAAAATTCGGATAAGCTCTTTTCGGCTCTGCAGCATTTGAAGCACAATCGGCACGAGGTATTGCTCTTTCACGTCAGCGATCGCCAGACGGAAGAAGAATTTGCCTTTGAAGAACGGCCGTACGAATTCATTGACCTCGAAACGGGCGAGCGGGTTCGGGTGCAGCCGGGGCAGGTACGGGACTATTACCGAAATGCCATCCAGAAATTTTATTACGATCTGCGGATGAAATGCAATCAGTACAAGATTGATTTTATTGAAGCAGACATTTCTAAAGGTTTTGATCCGATTTTATCAGCGTATTTGGTGAAACGCTCCAAAATGCGTTAGCCAGGGACAAGGGGCTGTTCTGTCGTCTTTATACCTGATCCGTTCTTTTTCTTTCTAAACCATGATTCGAAAGTTAATCCCGCTTTTAGCACTCACGGCCTTTTCGGCCTTCGCTCAAAAACCATCCACGCCCCAAAAGCCCGGAATGGTTTCGTACACCTATCGTCACAGTTTCCAGCGAGACGTAGCCGCTACGCTGGATACCATCAAAGCACTGGGCATTACGGATATGGAGTTTTCCAATCTGTTTGGCCGTACGGCTCAGGATATTCGAAAATTGCTGGACGAACGGGGCATGCAGTGCTCCTCGTTTGGGGTAGGGTACCCCGACTTTCTTAACAAAACGGCGGAAGTGGCCCAGAACGCCAAGACCCTGGGAGCCAAATACGTACGCGTCGCCTGGATTCCGCACGAAGGACCGTTTACGCTGGCCATGGCGGAAGAAACCGTAGCCAATTTTAACCGGGTAGGCAAAATCCTGAAAGAAGAACACGGCCTGACCTTCTGTTACCATAATCACGGATTTGAGTTTGAGCCGTACGAAAAGGGTACCTTGTTTGATTACATCGTTCAGAAAACGGATCCTAATTACGTAAGCTTCGAAATGGATATTCTCTGGACGTATTTTCCCGGGCAGGACCCCGTACAATTGTTAGAGAAGTACCCCAAGCGTTTCAAGCTCATGCACCTGAAAGATTTACGCAAAGGGGTGCAGGGTAATTTATCCGGCGGTACACCCGTCGAAAACGACGTAGCACTCGGGACGGGGCAATTACCCTTACCGGCCATTATGAAAGCGGCGAAAAAAACCAGCATTCAACATTATTATATAGAAGACGAAAGTCCGAACATTAAAACCCAGGTGCCCCAGACAATCGCGTATCTGAAAACGCTGAAATAAAAAAAGAGCAACTGTTACGACAGTTGCTCTTTTCATTTAGGATTTTTTCTTGGCCTGCTGATTCAGCATAAACTCAAAGTAATTTTCGAGTTCCTCGGCGGGAATCTTCCGGGCAATAATTTTTTTGTCTTTGTCCAGTACGTAAATGGTTGGCGTCGCCTGGGCATCAAAGGTTTTCAGGTAATCCGTATAGTGAACGGTCTGGGCTGTCTTGGCATCCTTATGGATATCGATGACGTTCGTGAACTCCTGAATCTTGTACTCCTGGATGAATTTTCGCCATTCCTTCGGGTCACGCCGTAAATCTGTCGCATAAATCTTCACGCCCCGGTTTTTATACTTCTGATAAAAAGCCTTCATTTTTGGCATGGAATCCCGGCAGTGTCCGCAATCATCTGAATAAATGAATACGATTGTGTAGTTGGCCTTCAGGTCGTGTAAATTCAGGGGACGGCCCAGGGTATCGGTCTGGTACATGTTCGGAATAGTTTTTCCGACCAGTAAGGGCTTCAGAATGGCAATCCGGTTTTTAAAGTTGGTTACCGTACTGGAATCCCAAAGGGCAGGTTCGCCCACGTAGTACTTCTCGCCCATGTGTACAAAAAAGCCATCTACGCCCAGCACTTTCGATTGCTCGTAACGACTCGTCATCCAGTAAGCCAGGTACCGACGCATTTCCGTTCCTTTGGCCCGGCTCATGATTTTATCGGCCTCCTTGCTTAACGAGTCGGGGGACTGATACACCAGATTCTCAAAGAAGTTCTCTAGTTTTTGCTGGAGAAAGGGTGTCCGCAGGAGCCGTTCGTCACTCAGATCAATGCCATCGAAGTAGTGATTTTTGTAATAGCGGTACGCAAAGGTAGAATCCGGGCGGCCGTTGGGGAGGAGCGGGGCCGCGGGGATTTCCGGTTCGGCAGCTGCTTTGAACAACTGGGCCGTAAACGATCCCGCGTGTTCCCGAATGAATTTCTTGCGATACTCCGTCAGTTCTTTTTGAATCGCTTTCATTTTGGCCGCTGCGGTCGGGTCCGACTGGGCTGTTTGCCGCAATTGCTGTAAGGGTTCAATCCGGCTTTGCATCTGATGGTTGAAGGCATAGAAAAGTTCATTTTCCATGGACCCTACTACTTTCATTTGCTTGGGCGGATTGCCCGCCGCAACACTTTCCTTATCCGTAATCAGCTCAAAGTCCTGATCGGCATCGACAATTAAATCAAACAGTTTCCACTGCGAGATGGAAATGACGTACAGCCCTTCCGGTAGTTTTTGGGAACCGGTGAAAATGACATTGCCCTGAGCATCGGCCTTTGCCGTATCCTGTACGAAAAACTGACCACTGCCGAGGCCCGTATAGTAGGCCAGATAGCAGGTGCTATCACGTAAACCCTGAATACGGGCCGTAATTTTATAGCCGCTTTGAGCCGACAGGGTATACGCTAAAAAACTAAGTAAAAAGGTAAAGCAATAACGAAGCATAGAAGAATACAGATTGTCATTCAAAGGTAAGGTTTCACGCCTAAAGTTGCCGACCTTTGGCCGCCATCTTACAAACGTTTAAGTACAGCTATCTATGTTTTTTTTACTTTCTAAAATTTTATTTTATCTATTGATGCCCATCACCTTTCTGGTGTATGGATTAGTGATAGCTGCTTTTTCAAAGTCACCCCGCCGGAAACAATGGGCTATCTGGACAACGCTGGCCTGGCTGTTTGTAAGTAGTACTGATGTTACAACGAACGAATTGGCCCTAGCCTGGGAATATGCTCCTGTAACCTTGAAAGCGGATGAAAGCTATGATATCGCCGTTATATTGACCGGCGGAATAACGGGTAATAAAGATGGAAAAGTATTTTTTGGTAACTCTGCTGACCGGATTCTGCAGCCTTTACTTTTATACAAAGAAGGAAAAGTAAAGAAAATTCTCATCTCGGGAGGATCAGGTATATTGTCCGCTCAGGCTGATTCTACTTCAGAAGGCAAAGCAGCGGCTCAGTTACTACATATTTCAGGAGTGCCCCAGTCGAATATTATGTTGGAAGGAACGTCCCGCAATACAAGAGAGAATGCTACGCATACGGCTCGAATGCTTGGTAATAATAAACCGAAAATACTGCTGGTGACTTCAGCGTTTCATATGCGTCGGGCGGTCGGCTGTTTTCAGAAAGAAAATATACAGGTAACCCCTTATCCAACGGACTTCTTTGCCTCCGAGCGGCAAACCGCCTGGGATTACTTTCTGGTACCTAAAGAATACAACCTGTTGTGTACCTACCGCATGATGCACGAGATGGTAGGTTACGTCGTATACTGGGTGATGGGGTACCTTTCCTAGGGTAAAAATGATAGAGTAAAGAGTCGAAAACAAAGATTCTCCGCTCTATACTCTATCATCCTTACCCTAAGAAAGAATATGCACCATGCGTAACAGATCGTCGGAGATGGGCTTATCCTTGGTAATACATTCAATAAAGGGTGTATACACCAGACGATTGTTTACGATACCCGTCATGACGTTTTTCTGACCACGGAGCAAACCTTCAATGGCACCCAGGCCCAGACGGCTAGCTAAAATGCGATCGTACGCAGAAGGAACACCGCCCCGCTGAATGTGCCCAAGGGTCGTGACCCGAATGTCCACTTCAACGTCAATACTTTTCTTGATTTTTTCGGCAATTTCGGTAGCCCGGCCTTCTTTTTCTCCTTCTGCAACGACTACGATGGAAGAAGACTTCTTCTTCACAAAGCCCTGCTTCAAAGTTTTAATGACGGATGAAACGGGTTCAGAAAGATCTTCCGGTACCACCACAAACTCAGCTCCACCGCCAATACCCGACTGAATGGCGATGTAACCCGAATCGCGGCCCATCACTTCGATGAAAAATACGCGGTCGTGCGAATCAGCCGTATCCCGAATTTTGTCAATCGCGTCGAGTGAAGTATTTACGGCCGTATCGTACCCAATGGTATAATCCGTTCCGTACAGATCATTATCAATCGTACCCGGAGCACCTACCGTTGGAATTTTAAACTCATTGAAGAAAATCTCAGCTCCGGTGAAAGTACCATTTCCACCGATGGCTACCAGCCCTTCGATCCCTAAGGCTTTCAGGTTCTCGTAAGCCTGCTGGCGGCCTTCAGCCGTAGTAAAGCGACGCGAACGGGCGGACTTCAGAATAGTGCCTCCCCGTTGAATTATATTAGAGACATCGCGGGATGTCATCGGATAAATATCACCTTCGATCATGCCGCTGTACCCCCGCCGAATACCAAATACTTCAACTTTGTGGTACATGGCACCCCGTACGACCGCCCGAATGCAGGCGTTCATGCCTGGAGCATCTCCCCCGGAGGTAAACACTGCAATACGCTTCATATTTGTGGTCAAACCCTGTTAGATTATTTTGGTTACAAATGGGATTACGGAACTTTTGAGCAGGCCCTCGTAAACTCGATGCAAATTTACAGCTTCTTTGGATCGATTGGCTTTATGAACTTCAAAAATCAAAGAGTTCATGGTAATTTAATAAGATTCAATCTTATTTTCCATGTTTTTACGTACATAGGGGCACACTTTATCAGTTATTTTTCGAAAATTTGGCGTATCCTTCCATCTTAAATAAATCCAATAAACATTTATCATTATCGTACTAAAGGAGAAGGGTGAAGACCCTTGGGGAAACCCGTATGAAGAGAGTAATCACAATTGTTTCCATACTTTTAGGTGGAACTGCGTCTGACGTTTCAGCTCAGTTTTTGTTAGGGCAGACGGGCAGCAACTACGCAGGCATTCACGGGGTATACGCCAACCCGGCCTCGGCCGTGGATACCCGTTACAAAGTACATATTCACTTAGCCGGTTACGAAAACTATCTCTATAACAACTACCTGGTCTGGGAGGCTCCGTATTCGCCGATTGCCATGCTGACGAATACGGTTTCTTCCAAATACCGGGGGCCCAGCAAAGGAATCATCTTCCGCGATCAGGAGTACCTAAGAGAAAAGCTCAACGGTCGCGATAAGCACCTGCGGGCTGGGGGTGAAGTGCGAGGACCGGGTGTACTAATTACGTTAAACGAGAAAAATGCTCTTTCGTTTAATACGCGTATTCGGGCTGGAGCGGCTCTAACGCATACATCTCAATCGGTTGCTCAGTTAATCAAAAACGGAACAACGATAGGAAGATCCATTGAACCTGAGGACTTTGGTACGCATCTGTACGCGAATACCAACGGTATGGTCGAGCTTTCGGGAAGCTACGCCCGCGTGATGTACGACGAAGACGAAGATTTTGTGAAAGTGGGTGTCACCGTGAAACGCGTCATTGGTTTGCACCAGGGCCATATTCTGGGTCGGAATATTGACTATGAATATGTTCAGGACCCAACGTATGCTACCGAAGCCGCCGTTCGTCTTAAGTCCGTAGATGCTCAGTACGGAATCACGAATGAAGGGGCTTTCCAAAGCGTCAGCTTTTCACCGGTCTGGCTGTTGGGAAACGCTCCGGCGGGTAGCGGCTGGGGAGCTGATCTGGGAATGGTTTATGAATATCGTCCGGACGTTCGGAAGTACTCGTACCGGGATCGATACGGGGTACATCGTGACGCAAGCAAGAATAAGTACTTGTATCGGATCAGTGTATCCTTACTGGACATAGGACGAATTCTATACAAGAATCCCAATTACGTGGAAGCGTATAAACTACAGCGGCGGGATGCCATTCTGGCGGAAGATAACTTCACGGGGATGCAGGGAATTGATGGCTTTATGTTGGGTTTGAATCAAACCCTCAATCCTTCCGAAAACGAACGGATTGCGGCTTACCGTACCGCTCTGCCCACCCGTTTGCAGGCAAGCATTGATTACAATGTCAAGGAAAAGGTATACGTCAATGCCATGCTCATGCAGGGATTTGTCTCCAATAAACGGGCTGCTTTCACCATGCCCTCGGTTCTGGCTGTAACGCCCCGGTACGAAGGAAAATGGGTAGAAGTGGCCATGCCGGTCGCCTTGACCGATAATTACAGCCGACTGGCTCTGGGCCTGGGGGCCCGCCTGGGTATTGTTTACTTCGGTTCGGACAATCTGCTTTCCACCCTCAATATCGGTAATCCTAAAGGGGTGGAATTTTATTTCGGTGCCCAGATTCCTATTTACCAGAAAGCTCCGGAATCGAATCTGAAATGTTATCCGCAACGGGAAAAGCGAGGCTTATTTGGATTTTTGAAGAAGAAATAAGTACTGAAACGAAAAACCCCGGACTAAGCAGTTCGGGGTTTTTCGTTTAACTCTTGATCATTCCGATGCCAATCAGCAGCAAGCCCGATCCCAGCAACAGAAAAAAACCAGGAGCCAGCCAGGTAGCCAGCGGAGCATCAACGCGGGACTGGCCGGGTTTGTCGAGGGCGTAGCGGATGGGCAGTGACCGTCCCTGTAAATTGGTGCGGGTGATGCGTAAAGCATAACTCTGACCCGCTACTTCATAAACGATCCGGCCGTCTTCCACCTGGCCAAACGTGCGGCCCGTGGTTTTCATCCAGCTCCGACGTTTCTGTAAGACGGTCCAGCCAATGAGAAAGGCAATGGCTCCAATAACCGTAACGATAACTCCAAAAACTACCATTCAATCAATGGATTAAAGAATATATTGACTCAGATCGCGATTCTGTACCAGTCCTGCCAGACGCTGTTCGACGAGTTCTTTCGTGACTACCACCTGAGCATTCGGTCCGATCTGATCGGGAATGTCAAACAGAACGTCGTTCAGCAATTGACTGACTACCGTTTGCAAACGACGGGCTCCAATATTTTCAACTTCCGTATTCAACTGGAACGCCACTTCGGCCAACGCATCCAGGGCTTCTTCGTTAAAAGACAAACCTACCGATTCGGCCTGTAACATGGCTTCGTACTGGCGGGTCAGGGCGTTCCGGGGTTCTTTCAGAATCCGCACGAAATCGCTCTTGGTCAGCGGCTGTAACTCGACCCGAATCGGGAAACGGCCCTGTAACTCCGGAATCAGATCGCTGGGTTTAGAGACGTGGAAAGCCCCCGCGGCAATGAACAAAATGTGATCCGTATGAATAACCCCGTATTTGGTATTCACCGTCGAACCTTCCACAATGGGCAGTAAGTCCCGCTGAACGCCTTCCCGCGATACGTCCGGACCCGAACCGCCACTTTTGGCGGCGACTTTATCAATTTCATCGATGAAGATAATGCCCAGGTTTTCGGCTTTCCGAATGGCCTCTTCCTTCACTTCATCCATATCAATCAGCTTGGCTGCCTCTTCGTCGAGCAAAATCCGCTTTGCTTCGCCAATGGTTACCTTCCGCTTTTTGCGTTGTTTAGGCATCATTCCCGAAAGCATTTCCTGGATGTTCATCATGGAACTTTCGTCAATGGGACCACCCATCACGCCAATGTTGGGCGAGGTACTTTGCTGAACGTCGATTTCAATTTTGCGGCTGTCCAATTCACCCGTACGGATTTTTTCGCGGAAACGCTCCCGCGTTCGTTCGTTGAGTTCCGCATCGGAGGCATTTTCGGGCGAAACGCTAACGGAGGACGAATGAAAACCCGTGGGTTGTTTAACCGGCGGAATCAGGGCATCAAGGATTACTTCTTCTACGGACTGAGCCGCCCGTTCTTTCACGGACTCTTTTTTAGCCGCCCGTACCATGTGGATGGCCTGTTCCACCAGATCGCGTACCATGCTTTCCACATCGCGGCCCACGTAGCCCACTTCCGTAAATTTGGAAGCTTCCACTTTGGTAAAGGGAGCATCGGCAAGCTGGGCAAGCCGGCGGGCAATTTCGGTTTTTCCGCAACCCGTAGGCCCAATCATCAGAATATTGTTGGGCATGATTTCCCGCTGCATTTCTGCGGCAGCGTTCATCCGCCGCCAGCGATTCCGCAGGGCAATGGCCACATTTTTCTTCGCTTCGTGCTGACCAATGATGTATTTATCTAATTCCGCCACGATCTGACGGGGGGTAAGAGCTTCGAGACTTTTGGCTTCTCCGGGAGTCATAGATGAATTTCTGTAAAACGGTACATTCCTGGCCAGTCAAATGGGATACACAGGAAAAATCAACAAAAGTGTCAGTAAACCAACGAAACAGGTGTAGCTGACAAGATGACAACGTCACATAACGAATCGGCAACCAGTAACCTATACAAAGATGGTACCACAAGCCTGATTCTAATAAACCGTGCGGGCTGACAGGCCGAAGAAGGTGTAATTTTGGCGGTATCTTGTCAGGCCATCGGACGGGATACCGTCTGACCATACGTCATTTTTCTAAACCTGTTTTTCATATGGCTGTCCGTTACGATACCGTTCGTAGTCTGGCCCTGGAATACCCGCACGTAACCGAAGGACTTGCCTATGGAACACCTTCGCTTCATCTAGGCCGCAAATTACTCGGTCGTTTGCAGGAAGACGGCCAGACACTGGCCATAAAGCTGAATCCCGAGGAACGGGAAACGTATCTGGAACAGGCTCCTGATACATTTTTTCTGACGGATCATTACCGAAATCATCCCGTCATCCTGGTAGATTTGACGCTGGTGCGATTGGAAGATGTGGAGCTGCTGCTAGAGAAAGCCTGGCGGTTTCTGGCTTCAGCCCGGCAAGTGAAAGCGTACGGACAGAGAGTAGGGAAGCAATAAATTGACCCTCAGGGGTTAAACGTAAAATTTTTAACATCTGTTGTAGCTGATCTTACCGCATGCCAGCGTTTATTAAACGTATACGTTCAGCAAGCTGGATGTAATGGAGCATACCAAAATCAGATTTCATACCCCTTTATCGCTCTGCTTATGAGAAAGTATACTTGGATGGCTTTACTTGGGTTAGCTCTAGGCGGTTTTTCTTGTCAACGGGCAGCCTTAGATCCCACTTACAAGCCGGTGCTTTTTGTTATGAAAGAAGGCGATCAATGTCTGATGCTTACGGAAGGGCAAGCCTGGCCCGGCACCCCGTTATTTGACCCGAAGCAAAAGGTGCAGTACTTGCTGGATAATCAGCCCACGGAGAATACGCAACTTTTAAAAGAGTTGTTAGCCCAACAGCAAATCAGTAAAATCATGGTTGGAGAGTCCCCGCGAAAAAAAGAAAAAATGATAGCGTTTACTACCAGGCCCTAAGCTCGAATCAACAAAGAAATGCAGGCTATGTGGAAGGTCTTTCCCGTCACGAGAAAAGACAAAATCAGTACACGGTCGTTGCTGATGAAACGACGAGTCTTTGGTTGGACAAAATATCTTCCTTCACGGCGGCGTTAGGGCTAAAGCAAGTCCTCGCGTCCCCCTGTATTAATTTTTACTTAGGATTGAACTTTCTTTTTGGCGAATCCTTTAAAAACTACAAATTTTGTAGGGAGAATCGTTTGATTTAGAGGGCTTGTCGGGGAAATATGCAAGAAGTCAAAAAAGGAATTATACAAGGAGTAGTGATACTGGTGGCCCTGATCTATCTGGCCAAATTATTTTATCTACAGGTGATTGACGAAGGCTACTCGGAGGCAGCCGTTAGCAATGCGATTGAACAGGTCGTGCAGATTCCCTATCGCGGTCAGATTTATGACCGAAAGGGAAATCTGATTGTCTACAATACGCCGACGTACGATTTATTTATCACCCCCAAAAAGGCCCGCATTCCGGATACACTCCGTTTGTGTAATTTGCTGGGTGTTACCAAAGTTCAGTTTGACAGTATGTACAACGTGGCGAAAACGTATTCCAAGTTTAAGCCTTCCCTGTTCATGCGTCAGCTTTCCGTCGAGGATTTTGCCCGTATTCAGGATGCCATGGTGGATTATCCTGGTTTCACGTTCGAAACCAGTGCGTTCCGTACGTACAATACATCGGCTCTGGCGAATACACTCGGGTACGTGGCCGAGGTAAGCCCCAAACAACTGGAAGATCAGGAAGAACGCGGTGAAAATTACTACCGCCAGGGGGATTACATCGGACAGAGTGGTCTGGAGAAGCAGTACGAGGAAATCCTTCGGGGTCGTAGGGGGATGAAGTACATCATGAAAGACGTACATGGCGTGGTAAAAGGTCCCTGGAAAGGGGGAGCGGCGGACATCGTTCCCGTTGCTGGAAAGAACCTGTATACTTCGCTGGACGTGGAATTGCAACAGTACGCGGACAGTTTGTTTCAGAACAAGTCGGGCAGTCTGGTGGCGATTGATCCCAGTACTGGTGAAATTCTGGCCATGGTATCGGCTCCCACGTACGATCCAAAAATGTTATCGGGGCGTAACTACTCCAAAAACTATGCTCGCCTTGCTCTGAATCCATTCAACCCCCTGCTTAACCGGGCCTTGCAGGGTACCTACCGACCGGGTTCTACGTTTAAAACCATCGAAACGCTGGTAGGTTTGCAGGACGGAGCCATTACGCCCGGTACGGTTCTGGGGCACTCAGGGATTCGTATGAACTGTCACTGCGGCAGTAGTTCAAGTACACTGCACCGGGCCATTCAGATGTCCTGTAACCCGTATTTCTACCACGTCTTCCGGCGAATCATTTACAACAACGACGAAACCAACGTTTTCAAAAAATCGAAAGTAGGATTGACCCGCTGGCACGATCGGGTTGCCAAATTCGGAATTGGCCAAAAACTGGGCGTGGATTTACCCTACGAACGTAAGGGTCTCTTGCCGGATGTCGAATACTACAACAAACGTAACAAAGGCGAAAACAACTGGAAATTCTCCAACATCTATTCCGTAGGTATCGGGGAAGGGGAGTTGCTCGTTACGCCGCTGAAACTGGCGAACGTGGCTGCGATTATTGCCAACCGGGGCTGGTACATTACGCCGCACCTGGTACGGGCCATTGGTAACCCCAAGGGCGATCCACTACCCGAATTCAAAGAAAAACATTCAGTAGATGTTGATTACCGGCACTTCGAAACCCTGATTGCGGGTATGTCAGATGCCGTTCGGGCGGGTACGGTGATGCGGGCCGCCTACATTCCGGACCTTGAAATCTGCGGAAAGACGGGAACCTCGCAAAACCCGAAAGGCCCCGCGGATAACTCCGTATTCATCTGCTTTGCTCCGCGTAATAATCCTAAAATTGCGATTGCCGCGGTGGTCGATTACGGAAAGTGGGGAGGAACGACTTCGGCTCCCATTGCCATGATGGTGGCCGAGAAGTACATCAAGGGAACCGTTAGTCACAAAGGACTGGAGCGGGAACTGATGAACAAAAATCTCCTGTACCTGCCGCCGCCTTCTCCCAGGAAAAAGCCAACGCCTCTGTTGCCGAAAGACCGGATTCTGATTGTAGAAAATGGAAAAGTGAAATCGGTACCGGCGACCAAATCAGCTTACCCCCAGTTTTCGGTATATGATTTCATTACGATGCAATAGGTAAGGTTTGAATCATCTTTTAAAGAATAAGAAATTGGCTTCCCGCGAGAATAGTGTTTTAAACCGACTGGACTGGATTACCGTAGCCCTGTATATAGCCTGCGTGGTGGTAGGCTGGCTGAATATCTACGCCGCCGTTTACAATCCCGAACAACCCATCAGTATTTTTAATTTCGATACGAATTCCGGGAAACAGCTGGTATTCGCGGGTTTTGCCGTTTTCATTATCATTGCGATTCTGGTGATTGATTACCGATTCTGGGAAACGTTCGCTTTTTTCATTTACGGATTCGTCCTGCTGCTATTGATTGCCGTTCTCTTTCTGGGGGCTAATATCAAAGGATCGCACTCCTGGTTCCGGATCGGACCGATCGGTTTTCAGCCCGCTGAGGTCGCGAAGATGGCCACGGCGTTAGCAATAGCGAAGTATCTCAGTACGCCCGGGACCAACCTTACCCGGTTCAAGGATCAGCTGAACGTGGGAATCTTCATGCTGATTCCGATGATTTTGATTCGAATTTCCGACGAAACGGGTCAGGCTCTGGTGATTGTAGGCTTGCTACTGATGCTGTATCGGGAAGGGTTGCCGGGGATTTATCCACTGATCATCATCGTGGCGGCAACGTTACTGGTTCTTTCGCTAACCGTCGAAACCCTGAATATTGCCATTGGACTGGCCATTGTGGGGGCTTTAGTCATCTTTTTTCTACCCCGTTACCAACGAAATCGCAAGACCTATACGGCCATGGGACTCATTTACGTGGGTTGTATCAGTATGGTATTGGCGACGGATTTTATCATTAACGACGTGCTGGCTCCCCACCAGAGGTCCCGAATTGAAGTACTGATCGATCCCAACAGTCATAAACGCGGGGCGGGCTGGAACGTGATTCAGTCCAAAATTGCGATTGGTTCCGGGGGGATTTTCGGGAAAGGCTTCCTGCAGGGTACACAAACCAAGTTTGACTTTGTACCCGAGCAAAGTACCGACTTTATCTTCTGTACCGTAGGGGAGGAGCACGGCTTTATGGGCAGCATACTGGTGATTGGCTTACTAATCGGGCTAATCCTGCGATTAATTATACTAGCTGAGCGGCAACGCATTAAGTTTGCCCGCGTGTATGGGTATGGCGTTATCTCTATATTTTTCTTTCACTTTCTGGTGAATATTGGTATGACCATTGGGTTGATGCCAGTCATTGGTATTCCTCTGCCTTTCTTTAGCTATGGGGGGTCGAGTTTGTGGTCCTTCACCATTTTGCTATTCATTTTCCTGAAGCTTGACGCTCAGCGTTCTCAAATTATGTCACGGGTATAAGCGGGTTAACCGTCAGTCCATTGCTTTTCGCCTTTCAGCCTAAAGTGGTGGGCTGGATGTTAGGGATCGACGTATTTGGAAGCAATAACTTCCTACACCTATGCCGATCCTGCAAACCCACCAACTGGAATTTTATTTCCGCAAGGGTCAACCGATTGTTCGTCAGGTTGATCTAAGCGTACCCAAAGGCTCTATTTTCGGATTCCTGGGTCCGAATGGGGCCGGAAAAACGACTACTATCCGGCTCATACTCGGTTTGTTACGGGCGAGTGGCGGACGGGTGGAAATCTTCGGTCAGGAGCTGGAATCCAACCGTTCCGAACTGTTTCAGAAAATTGGTTCGCTCATCGAGCAACCTTCCCTGTATCTACACCTGACGGGTGAACAAAACCTGGAAATTGCCCGTCGGTATACCCAGGTCCCTGCGTCGCGTATCCCGGAAGTACTCGCTATGGTAGGCCTACAGGCGGCGGCCCGGAAGCGGGCCGGAGCGTATTCGCTCGGTATGAAGCAACGCCTGGGACTGGCCATTGCCCTCTTACATCAGCCCGAACTGGTAATTCTGGACGAACCCACGAATGGCCTAGACCCCGCCGGGATCATCGAGATGCGGGAACTGCTGAAAACCCTCAATCGCGACCACGGCATTACCTTCTTTGTATCGAGCCACCTGCTTGCCGAGGTGGAACGGATGTGTACCCACGTCGGCATCATTCATCAGGGAAAGTTACTGTTTCAGGGAAGTATTGAAGAGCTGCAATCGGCTCAGGTACAGAAACGTAGCTTACAACTGGAAACTAATAATGTAGACCAGGCCGAGGCCTTACTCCGCCAGCAGTACTCTGTTCAACGGCTTGCCAATGGTAAACTTAGTATTCCCTTCGAAAGTAAATCGCAGGTAGCGGCTCTGAATCAGTCGCTGGTACTGGCGGGTTTTGAGGTATACGAACTCAGCTTGCAGGGAGCCGATCTGGAAGAAATGTTCCTGGAAATTACGGGGCCACTTCGTATGGAGTCGCTGGTATAAAGTTGATTTTGAAGTTTGTTGATTCGGAGTTTCGTTATTTACCTAGACCGAGTTTGGTCCTCCTTATTGGCCGACTAGGAGCCCATGAGCCTTCCAGGCTGGACCCCTCCACGACTGACAACAGCCTGCTGTAAGGCCACCGCGTTGCGGCTGTCATAGGTCGTTCCGTTGCCATTCCATGGTGGCCCCCATGGAATGGCTCATGGGCGGGAGAGATTTTCGTCTTCGGATGATTTATGTAGTTAATCATTGTTTGAAGTTTGCCGATTTCTACATGGGCGACTTAAACCCGGTCCCCGTCCTATCGTGAAAAGCCGCCTTTTTCATCCGCAACGCGGTGGCTTTGTGCAGGATGAAAAGAGCGGTGTTCGCGATACGGACTAAACAACCAGCCGCATTTACAGGACGAAATAACCATCCTATGATACTAGTTGATTGAATAACGATGGAAGACCAGCCCAGCATGACTAAAAACAGCCCTATTATGATCGGACCTCTTACTGTATAAATTGAACCCTTCTATAACCTCAACACAAAACCCATGCTCCTCACCTATATTCCTCAATCCTTTCGCATTGAAATGCTGAAAACCCGCAATACCGCCGCTTTCTGGCTGACGGTAGCGGGTGCGGCCTTTGCTCCGGTACTCCTGTGCATTGGCTACCTAGCCAAACCCCAAAACTTTTTCATGCCAGCTAAAGCGGCCATCAGTGCGTGGGATTTATTTGCGGGGCGTTGCTGGCAAATCAACATTGTATTGTTTCTGCCCTTTTTCGTTGTACTCATCAACAGTATGGTCGTAAACATTGAGCATCGTTCCAATACCTGGAAATATGTTTTTACGCAACCCTTCCCCAAAGCCTCCGTCTGGCTAGGAAAGCTGCTGCTCATTCAGGCGTTAATACTGTTGAATTTCATTTTGTTCAATTCTCTCATTATAGTAGCCGGGTTCACTCTTTCGTTTATCAACGAAAAATATGGTTTTGGTAATCAGGGGCCTGATCTAACGATGTGGCTGAAGGCAACGACAAAAGCCTATCTGGCAACGCTGGCGATATCGGGCATTCATTACTGGCTGGCTACCCGAATCAAGAATCTCATCGTACCCATCGGCATGGCCTTGATGGGCTTAGTGCTTTCACCCATTCTGTTGCAGCAGCCATGGAAATACATTGACTGGTTTCCGTACGCGTATACGATTCTGTCTTCTCGGTTACAGCCGGAGGGCCTGTTACAAAAGCACGAATGGATTAGTATCGGATACTTTGTTGTTCTGAATATAATCGGGTATTTGGACATTTTCCGCCGTAATATGGGATAAATGCCAAATAAAATAGAAGATTAAACAGAAATTAAAAGAGTTTAGGGCGTTGGATGTTTTGCAGGACTGCCGTATTTTGGCCGGATTTTTAACGTACCTCATTGCAATCCATGTCAACTTCAGTATCCCTGTCTACGTCTTCTACACGTTCGGCCTATACGCTCATTCTGGTAGCGGCATTAGGCTATTTTGTGGATGTCTACGACCTGATTTTATTCGGCGTCATTCGTAATCCGAGCCTGCGGGAACTCGGCGTTCCTGAAGATCAATTACTGGCTCAGGGTACTACACTTTTTAACTGGCAAATGGCCGGGATGCTGCTCGGGGGTATTTTCTGGGGCGTTATCGGTGATAAGAAAGGCCGCAAATCCGTACTGTTTGGTTCGATCGTGATGTATTCGCTGGCCAATGCTATCAACGGTCTCATTAACGATTTGACCGTCTACGCCGTCCTGCGTTTCATCGCGGGTGTGGGGCTGGCCGGTGAACTGGGAGCCGGGATTACCCTCGTCAATGAAACCATGCCCAAGGAAAAACGCGGGTACGGGACATTGATCGTAGCGGGTTTTGGAGCTTCGGGAGCCGTATTTGCGGCATTACTCCCCGAATGGATTCCGAACTGGCGAATGCTGTACTTTATCGGTGGCGGTTTGGGACTGGCTTTGTTGACGTTGCGAATCGGTACCTATGAATCGGATCTATTTGAGAAAACCGAACATTCCAACGTGACGAAAGGCGATTTCCTGAGTCTGTTTACAAACGGTGCCCGGTTCAGGAAATACCTGGCCTGTATCTTCATTGGTATTCCCATCTGGTACGTGATTTCGGTACTGGTTCTTTCCGCACCGGAGTTGGTGAAAGCCCTGGGGGTAAGTGGTATCCGGCCCAACCTCACCATCGCTTACCTGTACGCCGGACTTTCACTGGGTGATATAGGCGTTGGTTTGCTGAGTCAGCAGATTCGTAGCCGGAAAAAAGCCATTTATTTTTATCTGATTATTCTATCTTCACTAGTTATTTTTTACTTGAATTCCAGCGGATTATCCCCGCAGGGTTTTTACTGGCTGTGTTTTGCCCTCGGATTTTTTGCGGGTTACTGGGCCATGTTTGTCACGATGTCTTCCGAGCAATTTGGTACCAATCTACGGGCTACGGTTACCACGACCATTCCTAATTTCGTTCGCGGAGCCGTGATTCCCATCAGTATTCTGTTTAAAGCCTTTATTCCTTCGCTGGGCCTGATTGGTTCGGCCCTTACGGTAGGAATAGTGTGTCTGATCCTGGCATTTATTTCCAACTGGAGCGTGGAAGAAACCTTTGCCAAAGAACTGGATTACGTGGAATAATAGCCGCAGAGTCAGGTGTCAGTTATACGCTTCCGGAAGTTTCAATTTTCGGAAGCGTATAACCAGGCGTGTGCAGTACGAACAGCTTGTACGATGAAACCAAGCTTCGGCGTGCTAAAGCTTTGGTTCCTGTTGCACAAAATTCACAATACGGCGGTCCACCCAGTACAGTCCATCTTTCGAGGCCTCATAAAAGCCGCAATGGCCGCCCAAACGGGGCGTTTCCAGCCACAGGTAATCCGATTGCCGGGCCAGCGTTTCGGGAGAACAGCTGGGCGAAAGAATGGGGTCATTTTGAGCATTAAGCAGCAGACTCCGTACCCGAATGTTAGAAAGATAGGGTAAAGCCGAGGTCGCTTCTGCGTAGTCCTTCCAGCCAAAAAAGGGTGAAATATATTCGTTGGAAAAGTCGTCGAGGGTACGGTAGCGATCAAACTGAGCGTATAGCTGCTGATCGATCAGATGCTTTCGTGTCGACAGAAACTTGCGTAATTTTCGCAGAAAGTACCATTCATAAAAGGTGCCCCGGCAGGCGGCCATACTCCCCGGCATATCCGTAGGGGTAGAGACAGCCACTACCGACTGGATAGCGTCGGAAAGTTGCGAACCCTGCTCGCCGGCGTACTTCAAGGCTAAATTTCCGCCCTTGCTGAAACCAACGAGCGAAATCGAGGTATAACCTTTGCCCAGTGCATATTGAATTACTTCAGCCAAATCGTCAGTGCTGCCGTGGGTCGTCATTTTTTCGAGCCGATTGGCCTCGCCACTCAAACCCCGGTGATTCCAGGCTAAAGCGTCGAAGCCCGCTTCATTGAAGGCCCGCACGGCTCCAAGCATGTATTGACGGGTCGAATTTCCCAGGTAACCGTGCGTAAGCAAAGCCAGCGAAGGCTTGCAGGGATGGGGCTGCTGGGACCAACTCCAGTCTAAATCCAGAAAGTCACCATCCACCAATTCCAGACGTTCTCTGGTATACGTCACTCCGGCCACGCGTCGCAGCGTACTCGGATAAATCGTGGAGAAATGAGCATTCTGCATCCAGAACGGAGCAGTATAGGTAGAATGAGTAAGGATCGGCATATCAGGTCGCTGCTACAGGAAAGCAAGGGGGCGGATGAAAAAGTTTTGTAAAAATATGGTATATTATTTTTTGATATTAACGAAGAACTATACGTTTAAGTAGGAGTTAGGGCGAAACCACTGCGTAATTTATTCCTGGCACAGTCCTTTCGCCTTATACCTACCGCGAACTTTTTCGTAGTTTCGTTTTTCGATCGATTGTTTTTCCTGCCAACATGACAGGTACTTGCTATATGAATAATAAAAAGACGGATTCCCTTGCTAACCTGCGTCTGGTCGAAATGTCTGATTTTGACAGTATGGAAATGATTCCGCTGTCTGCCGGAGATTTTGATGATAATGATGACCCCGCTACCTATGCCGAACAATTGCCCATCTTACCCATCCGGAACATTGTGTTGTTTCCGGGAATGGTTATTCCGGTAACTGTAGGTCGTCAGAAATCCATTCGTCTGGTTAAAAAGCAGTACAAGTCCAAGAATAAAGTAGTAGGAGTAGTAGCCATGGCGAATCCCCAGAAGGAGGAGCCTACTGCGGATGATCTCTACCGGGTTGGTACGCTGGCTAATATTTTGAAAATGATTGTTTTACCCGATGGTAATGTCACCATTATCGTACAGGGGAAAAAGCGTTTTCAGATTGAAGAGTTTCTGAAAGAAGAGCCGCACTTTCTGGCCAAGGTTTCGTACGTGGATGACAATTTCCCGGCTAAACCCAACCGCGAAGCCAAAGCTTTGATTCAGTCCCTGCGGGATGCTGCTCATAAAAGTCTGAATCTGAATCCGGAAATTCCCCGCGAAGCTCAGATTGCCCTGGATAACATTGAATCCAATAACTTCCTGATTCATTTCCTGTCGGCGAATACCAACGCTGATCAGCCTGAGAAGCAGGCCCTGCTGGAAACGTTCGATTCACTACAACAGGCCACTAAGCTGCTGGAGGTGATGCTGAAGGACATTCAGTTGCTGGAAATGAAACGGGAAATCCAGTCGAAAGCCAGCAGTGAAATTGATCAGCAACAGCGGGATTACTACATCCGGCAGCAGATCAAAGTGCTTCAGGAAGAGCTGGGTATTGATTCCCCCGAACAGGAAATTGATGCCTTACAGGCTAAAGCTGCTCAGAAGAAATGGAGCAAGGAGGTCAGTGAACAGTTTCAAAAGGAAATCAGCAAACTACGTCGGACCAACCCGATGTCGCCGGAGTATCCCATTGGGATGAACTACCTGGAACTGATGGTGGACCTACCCTGGAACGAGCATACCAAAGATTTCTTTGACCTTAAAAAAGCTCAGAAGATTCTGGATCAGGATCACTTCGGACTGGAGAAAGTCAAAGAACGCATCATCGAATACCTCGCCGTACTGAAAATGAAGGGCAACATGAAAGCCCCCATTTTGTGTCTGTATGGCCCTCCGGGCGTCGGTAAAACTTCGCTGGGTAAATCCGTAGCCAAAGCCCTCGGACGTAAATACGTACGAATGGCTCTGGGTGGTGTACATGATGAGTCCGAAATCCGGGGCCACCGGAAAACGTACATCGGTGCCATGCCGGGTAAGATTATTCAGAACATTCGGAAGGCGAAATCTTCCAACCCAGTCTTTATTCTGGATGAAATCGATAAAGTATCAAGCGATTTCCGGGGCGATCCATCCTCGGCCTTACTGGAAGTATTGGATCCCGAGCAAAACAGCAGCTTCCAGGATAATTATCTGGAAGTAGAATACGACCTGTCGAAAGTACTATTCATTGCAACAGCCAACTCGCTTGAACCCATTCAGCCCGCTCTTCGCGACCGGATGGAGATCATTGACTTGACGGGTTATACCATGGAAGAAAAGGTACAAATCGGTAAGAAGTACCTGATTCCCAAGCAAAAACACGAACACGGCCTGGACGGTAAAATGCTGAATTTTACTGACGCAGCCGTTCAGAAAATCATTGAAGGCTATACCCGTGAATCGGGGGTACGAGCCCTGGAGCAGAAAATTGGTTCGCTGGTTCGGAAAATCACCAAGGCCATCGCTCTGGAGGAAGAGTATCCCAAAACCGTTCGGCCCGAAGATGTAATCAAACTGCTGGGCCCCGAAACGTTTGACAAGGACGAGTACGACAATAACGATACCGCTGGTGTCGTGACGGGTCTGGCCTGGACTAGCGTGGGGGGTGAAATTCTGTTCGTTGAATCAAGCCTGAACCGGGGACGTGGTACGCTTACCTTGTCGGGTCAGTTGGGCGATGTCATGAAAGAATCAGCCATTACGGCCCTTAGTTATCTGAAAGCTCACGCGGAAGAACTCAACATTGACGAACGACTTTTCGAGTACTATAACCTGCACGTTCACGTACCGGCGGGGGCAGTACCGAAGGACGGACCGTCGGCGGGGGTTACGATGATTACCTCGATGGCTTCGGCCTTTACGCAGCGGAAAGTGAAGTCGAATCTGGCCATGACGGGTGAGATTACCCTGCGTGGAAAAGTACTTCCCGTGGGTGGCATCAAGGAGAAAATTCTTGCTGCGAAACGAGCCGGTATCAAAGAGGTGATCCTGTGTACGAAGAACCGCAAGGACATTGAAGAAATCAATAAATCGTACATCCAGGATCTGACGTTCCACTATGCCGACCGGGTGGAAGACGTGTTGAAAGTGGCTTTGCTGGAAGAAAAAGTGGAACGCCCGATCAACTTCGTATTCCCCGAGGATAAAGGGAAACCAGTAGATACCACCACCACCGAAGTGGTCGTATTGAATTAATACTGAATTACTACAAACGAGAAAGGCTGCCCGGTAAGGCAGCCTTTCTGGCTTAAAAAGCATTAGATTAAAACCGATTTTTAAAAAAGGACTGAATACGCTGATCTTTGCTTCGAATCAGTAGTTTTCCAAACAGCGTTTTTTGAGTGAGCGAAGAAGCCACGGCATGGATGCCCGCCGCCTGCCGACCGGAAGTACTGCTTCCGTACAAAGCTGTTTGCAGTAAGGCCTCCTGCGTACTGCCCAGCGGATACAGGTTAAAGGGTTCCGACAGTACGATAGCGGGCGTAAATCCTGCCGTGTAATCCGATTGCCCCAGACTATTGTAGACTTTAACAATGATGGGTTGCAGAGCGTATTTGATCTTACCCGAATCGTCGGTCAGGGTGGTCGAACCTACGTTTTTTCCGTACGTGGTTTCGCCAATCAGCTGCACGTTCATGTACGGCTTTAATCCATTGATCACCAGCTCACTTGCGGAGGCCGTCCATTCCGACGTCAGGATGGTAACCTTGCTGATCTGATTCCCCACATTATTAACTTCATTGGTAAAATAGGCGTTGAACGAATCGCTACCGTACTGTTGCTGCAGATACTTATTCAGCTCAGTGTTGTATTCTTCGCGGTAGAAAACCTGATTGGCACCGCTGTATTTAACAATCATACTGGCCAGATTGATAGCCGTAGCACCCGATCCACCGGGATTGTAGCGTAAATCCAGAACCAACTCCTGAATGCCCGCCGCTTTAAAGTGGGCGAAAATCTGCCGCAGGTGATTGTCGTACGCATTGCTGGACGAGCCATTCGGACTCGATACAAACTGGTTATACAAGAGATAACCTACGCTCTTTCCGTTGACGGTGTACACGGAATCCAGGTAAACCGGATCTTCCTGAAAAGTCGTTGCCGTTACGGATCGGGTGGTACTCGTATCATCCAGGGTGCCCGTGGTGGTATTGACTGTACCGAGGGTAAATGCGGACGTCGTTCCCGACCCATACAGTAATTCACTGTAGTTGTTAACGGTCAATGTCGTACCGTTCACTTTCGTAAAGACATCCCCCCGTTTGAAACCGGCCAGATCAGCGGGTGAATTTTTCAGTACGTACAGTACCTGCCCCACCACATTTACATTCGCATTATCCCGGTAAAAGAGCCGGAATTGCATACCCGTGGTCAGGCTTTCCCCGTTAAGGGCCGCTTCCAGCGATTCGGCATCCGAAGAAAGGTAAGAAAAACGGTCGCCCTGCGGATTCGTCGTTGCGTTATAGGTGTAGAGCAGGGAATTAAAATAATCCTCCGGAGCGAGGGTCTGATCGGTCGTATTTTCCACCGGTAGCTGATCCGTCCAGAGATAATAGGCCTGCATTTGTTCGTAAATCCATTGGTTAATCGGCGTATTTTCTTCCGAGTGGGTAGCGGGCGTAGTCGCATCCGTATCTTTTTTGCAGCCCGTCAGTAAGGCAAGGGCCAGTAGGGAATAAGTGATTGCGTATTTCACGGTGCTGGTTGCGATTGTTTACTGACCTATACGCAGGCTTGAAAACGGACGTTAGTCAACGGAAAACACTAGCCGATACTCGCCGCATTTTTAGCGACGGGGCGTGCCGAAAAGGCTACGTTCGCAGGGATTGGTATACTTCTTTCGCCCCAGGCTGTCCGTACTGTCATACTCCTTTAACGCGTCCTTCTTTCATGAAACCGGAACGTTTGCATTTCAAAGACGATGGTGTAATACCTAACAACGCCTTACCCTTATTGATCTATTCCGCGGTTTTTAAAGCGGGAGAAAAGGACCTGGCCCGGCGATTCGAGACGCTCTTTTCCGAACATCGCTGGCGTAATTCCTGGCGAAATGGAGTGTATCCCTATCACCACTACCATAGTATTTCGCACGAAGTACTGGGCGTCTACGGCGGACAAGCCACTTTACAAATGGGTGGCGAAAAAGGGCAGGCGATCCGCGTGCAAGCGGGCGATGTGCTGGTGATTCCAGCGGGCGTTGGTCACAAGAAGCTCGAAGCCAGTAGTGATTTTGGCGTGGTAGGAGCGTATCCCGAAGGCAAAGACTGGGATTTACTGAAGGGTGAAAAGGGCGACCGTCCCCAAGCGGATCGAAACATTGCTGCCGTACCCATGCCATCGCAGGATCCGGTGACGGGTGCGAAAGAAATGCCGGAATGGCATACGTAGGAATTGAGTTTACGTCGTAGACGCCCGACTAGCATTCACCCGGCTCGCTCCGATTTATAACCCTTATGGAATGATCGGGCGAGCCGGGGAACAGACCTGAAACTGTAACCCCGGAGGGGTTTAATTTCAATAGCCCCGTATGCAATGCGGGGGATAGGATGTTAAGGATTCGCGTCGGAGACGCTCGACCAGTGCCGCCCCGATCATTCCATGAGGTTATAAATCGGAGCGAGCTAGTGAACTTTCCTTGGCTGAATGAAATCCTTGGAATCAAGCTATTTACTACCGCCCAGCGAAGCCCCCGTACTCTTATTTACGGTTTGTACCAGACTAGCCAGCTTGCCGCTCAGGGACTGAATTGCCGTTTTGTACCGATTCTCCAGGTCCGGCAGATTCGCGGTCGATTTTAAGGAAGCCTCGTACAACAAACCGGGTAACATCCAGGACGCATAGCCACTGTACGGATCCGAGGATGCGTACAGGGAACGGTACCAGGAGCCAAAGGCCATGCCTTTCTTATCAATAAACGACTGTTCGAGCTGAAGCATAATCTTGTTGAGTTCCTGAGCTTTATCCGTACGACCCGCCGCCAGATAGCTTTGGCGGGCTGCTTCCGCTGCTTCCGCATTCTTTTTCAGATCCGCTACTGTGGCTAGTAAGGGTTCGATGGAGTACGTAGGAGCGTAGGCCTTGATCGCTTTCTCGGCGGCTTTCAAGTGCGTGGTCAGGTCACTGGCGTAGCGAACCAGATCATAGGGCAGGATGTCCGCGTTGGCGAGTCGCAGGGCCATCGTTCCGACCACCTGTTCCACCATTGGACCCATCTTGTAGGTAGAATCGACGAATTTATGGTAGAAGAACAGATCGTCGTAGGAAGAGTGATATAACGTAGGACCGCCCACGCCTGCACTGAGGGAAGGTACGCCCACGTGCATGTATGGACCGATGTGATCGGAGCCACCACCGAGGTTACCGATGGTCGGCTCATTGGCCGCCAGTGCCGGAGCCGAGGACGCAATTCCAACCGTACTGCCACTGCGGGGCGAAGTCTGAGCCAGCCAATGCTGATAGACCGTTTTGTTGGAATCCGGATACGCTACGGCTTGGGTGGCTTCAATAAGTAGCTTTTTCAGTGAAGGCGAAGCACTGGCCCCGAATACCCGACCCGAAACGGCAGCATCGAAGTTCATGTACGCCACGGCGTTTTTGGTCAGTTCATCCCGAAATTGTTCGGCCCATTCGGCCGAGCCGATTACACCGAATTCTTCCGCATCCCAGTGGGCCACTTTAATGGTACGGCGGGGTTTCTGCCCGGCTTTCGCCAGTTTACCCAATGATTCCGTGAGGCCCAGTAGCATAGCCGTACCGCTATTAGGGTCCGTTGAACCGTAAGCCCAGGCGTCGTAATGACATCCGGCGATGATCCATTCGTTCGGAAATTCAGTACCCGTCAGCGTGCCCACAACTTCGTACACGCGGGTAATGGCAATCTCCTGTTTCACTTTCAGGCGTACGGTCAGGCCCGGTCCGCCTTCGAGTCGGTAGGTGAAGGGCAAGCCGCCCTGCCAGCCTGCGGGTACCGCCTTCGCTCCCTTCATTTGCTTCATGATTTCCAGAGCGGAGGCGTACGGAATGGGAGTTACTGGAATTTTGTGCAAATCCACGTCTTTCGGATCGAGGCGTTTTACCTTCACTTTGCCATCGATGGGAAGTGCTGGCTCAAAAGGGGTCAACGGATCACCCGTATAATTTACGGTCAACAAAGAACCGCGTTGAATAACGCTTTCACTGGGCTGAGGACCTTCCGGAAACGTCAGACCTTTGGCGTAGCCATTGTCCGCCGGATCGGTATAAATGATGAGGCCCGCCGCACCTGCGGCCTGAGCAAACTGGGCTTTGTAGCCCCGGAAATTACCGCCATACCGGGCCAGTACGACTTTGCCCTGTACCGAAATGCCCAGAGCTTTGAGCTTCTCGAAATCTTCTTTTCGACCGTAATTGGCGTACACCACTTCCGCCGTCACATCGCCCGACCCGGAGTAGGCGTTCCAGCCGGGCATCAGCCGGGGGTCGCTGGCGTATTTGTCTTCCGGAAAAAGATATTCGCGGATGTTGAGGGGCTGCCGAATGGGCTGTACGACTTCCACAGCCACTTCGCCCGGACCTTTGGGTAAGTAAATGTCATGCGGATAAATGTCCACCTGCCAGCCTGCTTTTCGCATGGTTTCAGCGATGTAATCGCGGACTTTCTCGTTTTCGGGAGTACCGGCTACGTGTGGTACGCTCGTCAGACGGGTTAAATGCTCTTTATAAGTCGCCGCCGACTGGTGTTTCTTGAATTCAGCTTCCAGGTTTAGCTCAGAAGTCTGACGGTTCGGTGTAAATCCGGTAAGCTGCTGGGCTTGTACCAGACTCGTCAGTCCAAAGGCGAATAGGGGTAGAAGTACGGTTTTCATCGGAAAGAACGTGTTGAAACGGGTGAAAGACGGGGTTCGAAAGACAAACAAAAGCGAGTCCTCGAAAACTGATTGAAAAATACAGGAAAGGCCACGGAAAATAAGGTCCAAGGAAGAAAATACCGTTGAAAATTACGCAAATCGTAGATTTGTTGAAATCAATTCCTGCCATTCCTGGCAGAATCCGTATGGCTTGCCCATTTTTGCGGGTTGTTGATTCCGTATCTTTCTTTCTATGAAAAACCGCTTACTTTCACTGGACGTGCTTCGGGGGCTTACCATTATGCTCATGACGGTCGTCAACAATCCCGGCGACTGGGGTCACGTCTACCCTCCATTGCTTCACGCCGAATGGCACGGGTATACCCCCACAGACCTGGTTTTTCCCACCTTTCTGCTCATCGTAGGGGGGTCGGTCGTGCTGGCTATGCCGCATAAACGCTGGGATTCGGATACACTGCTAAAAATTGCGATTCGAACCCTACGCATTTTTTGTCTGGGCTGGTTTCTATTCTTTTTCTCGAAAATTCAATTGCCGGGTCTGGAAGGGCCAACTTTGCTGCTGGGACGACTGGCGATCATGGCGATACTTGCCTGGGCTTTATTCAGCGAATACGAAAAGAAGTATCAATTCTATGTCGCCCTTAGCACCTTCCTGCTCATGATCCTTCTGGCCTTTGGCGGTTTTGATGCGTATGAGACAGTCCGCATTCCCGGTGTTTTGCAACGCATTGCGATGGTGTACGGACTAATTGCGGTGCTGTACTTGCGAACTTCCTGGCAGGTACAGGCCGTTGTAGGGGTGACCGTACTGCTGTTGTATTGGGGACTAATGACGCTGATTCCCGTACCCGGTGTGGGTGAAGCCAATCAGGACAAAGGAACCAATCTGGCCGCCTGGTTGGATTATACGTTGTTGCCGGGCCATTTATGGGCGAGTGCCAAAACCTGGGACCCGGAAGGAATTTTAAGTACCTTACCCGCTCTCGGTACGGGCATTGCGGGGCTTTTGACTGGTACCTTACTGCGTACACCAAGCCTGACGGGTCCGCAGAAAGCCCGGTATTTGTTGCTGGCAGGTCTGGGTGGTATTGTACTTGGAAGTGTATGGCATATTGTATTTCCTATCAATAAAGCCCTGTGGACGAGTTCGTACGTATTAGTAGCCGCGGGTTGGGCTTTGGTGGTATTGAGTGGACTATACTATTGGACTGATGTCAAAGGTAGTAAAGGGTGGACGCTGCCGTTTGTCGTGTTTGGAGTCAATCCCATGCTTGTTTTCTTTTTCTCGGGAATCATTCCCCGCATTCTTTCCGCGATTCCGGTTCACACGAACGGAAAGTCCGTGAGTCTGCAGCATTATCTGTATAGCGATCTACTGGCTCCGCAATTTTCCAATCCAATGAATGCTTCTGTGGCCTGGGCTTTACTGTACCTGGCTTTCTGGGGACTGATCGTTTGGGTTTTATACCGAAAAGGAGTCGTAGTGAAAGTTTAAAAAAATAACAATAGCATTACTGACGTACAAAAAGAGAGGCGTTCCGAACTTCGGAACGCCTCTCTTTTAGAAATAGAATAGCAACAGCTTTATGGAATAGCCACTTTCACTGTTGAATTTTGAGAAGCATTTTCCAGACGAATCAGGTACAGACCTGCCCCGAGGGAAGCCGCGGAAAACTCAACCGGGTTCGTACCTTTCTGTAGCGATACCGCTTTTGAACTAAGCTTACGGCCGGACAGATCGACGAGTGATACAGTAGCCTGGTCGGAGAGTTGATCATCGCCGTATTTGACAAAAGCTTTTACCGTACGGCCGGGTTCTACCGTTGCGTACAGCTCAATGCCCAGGTAGCCTTCCAGTTTCACCGAACGAACGGGACTATAAGTAAAGCTTCCGTCCAGATCGACCTGCTTGAGGCGGTAGTAATGAATGCTGGCCGGACTCAGTCCGTCGTGCGTAAATGTATAACTCGTGCGGGCGTAAGTCGTTCCCTGACCCTTCAGCTGCCCAACTGTTTCGTACTGCTGAGCGTTGATGGAGTGTTGTACTTCGAAAAAGGCGTTATTCTTTTCCCCCGCAGTAACCCAATCCAGAGCCGCTTTCTGATTATCTACGGCTTTTGCGGTAAACGCTGCCAGTGATACCGGCAGTGCTCCGGAGCTACTACCAATGGCCAGAGCGGTAATGGTGGAGCTATTAGCCGGAATGATACCTTGCAGCGTGCTGTTTTCCGTATTACCCGTTGCCGAAGGACCACTGCTTAGCGATACCCACTGCGAACCGTTCCAACCCACCAGTCGCAGGCTTTCAGTACCTGCGAACGCACTCAGATCCGGAATGGAAACTGTAATGGTCAGAGGAGATGAGCTGGGAGTAACGGTAATCCAGTCCCAGAAACCAGCTGCCGCAATGGCCTGAATGGCGTTTTCTTTAGCCGAAGTATTCGCAGGCTGACTGGTATTCCAGGCCGTACTGAAATGGGAGTTGGCACTCGGAGCTGACATTTTCAGGGTGCGAAGGTCGCTACCCGAACCGACTGGAAACGTAAATTCATTGTTACCAACCTTACTGACATAGCCGTTTACGTGCCGGGCGTCTGTATTGCCGTTTTGGTACGTAGCTCCGTTCTGAAAGCGGAGGGCACCCTCTTGCCGCAGGGATCGGTTGGTTGTGGTGATGCCGTTGTTAAGCTGGGCCGAGCCATACACATTGGCCCCCTTCGTGTTCGTGATTGCGAACGTTGCTCCGTTGTTCAGAATCAGCGTATGAAAATTGGGGGCTACGGAACCACTTACGCCCTGAACGCCGGGGGAGCCATTAGGTCCTTTAAACTCATCAGTACTACCATCGGCTAAATTAGCCTCGTAAGCATTGTCTACCCGGAGAGCCTGTGGTGACGTCTCAAAGTGTTCAAACACAGAACGGTTGCTGGCTGCGTAATTTGAGTTGGATGCGGACTTAACTTCGGTATAGGAGGAGTAATTACTTACGTATCCCGAATTAGAGAATTTAGTACCATTGATTACTAGCTGGGCTTTGGCGGTGCCTGCTGCTAATAAACTCCCCAGAAGGAAAGCAGATAGGTAATTTTTTTTCATAGAAGACGAATTGATTGTTCGAATAGCCGGTCTTAATCGTCATTAATGAGTGGCTAAGCAAAAATTGAAGGCAATATACGGAGCAATGGCTGGCTAGCAAGCATTAGCGTATATAAAAATTTGTGTATACGTTTTAAGTGATAATTCGCGGTTCCTGGTTAATTATCAGAACCTTACTGTCAGTTTTTTGAGTTATTTTATATATACGTTCTCATTAGATCAGAAACATTTGAACTGCTAGTTAGGCAATAAACGGAACACTATTGACATTGGAATGATTTTAAGTTTATATACTTAATCATGCGGAGCAAGCCACGAAAAGGGTTCTGCCGGAATGTTTCGAAAAATCCAGAATAAACAAATGACGATCAGGATCCCAATAATGATTCGGGGATTACGATAAGCCTGCGGCATCGTCTCGTAACCCGTTCCGTGAAAATGCGTGCGAACGCTGAGCACAAAGCCCAGACTCACGTACGGAATCATCAACAATAACAAGGCATTGTAGCGGAAAGCTTCCCGAATGTTGCCGTGCAGAAGTTGGTGTAACGCCCGCTGAGCCCCACAGCCCGGGCAGTGTAATCCCGTATACTGCCGGAATAAACAGGGTGGGAAAAAAGCGTGTTCAACGGGGTTGAATTCATAATACAGAAAGGCGACGGCTATGGTCATAGCCGCCACCATCCAGTATAAAAAAAGTCGTAAGGCAGGAGCCATTCGTTAATAGGTATTAGGTACGCCTCCGGTTCGCATCGTACTGGTGATCAGGGCTCCGTAGAATACCATAAGGATAATCCAGGCGATAACCCCCACGGCCAGCGGAACCAGCGTCCAGAGTTTGGCCTGACGGGCGTCATTATCGGCACCCGCGTAATCACCTAAATTATACTTGGTTTCCACCCGGGCGGCGTAAACAACTCCCACAACACCCAGATAGTTACAGCAGAAAAGCGTGACCAGGATAGCGGGTACCAGCCAGTTGTACGGTTTGGGAGGAGCCATGTAGGAGGGGGTATTTTCCATAAAAATACAGAGGAAAGAAGAAGCGTTAGCGGAGATTAAAAGTGAGGCAGCGAGCGTTCGAAAAGTAGGCAGGTACCCCTTGACAGTTGGCTCGTTTTGGGTTACATGCTGTAATTATAATTATCCTGCATTTGTTTGAACATCAGCCCTCCGTACAAGAAGAAAGAGATAATATTCAAAATAACACCCAGAGCTACCAGACCGGCCGTTACGTAAAACATAATTTTGGCCGTATTGGCAGAACTTTCCGCTCCGGCGTAGTCGCCCGCGTTGTATTTCGTGTCGACTTGCGTCGAGAATACGATGCCAATGACGCCGGTAATCGCATTAACCCCGCAGCAGCAAAAGAGGCCCACAACCGTCGCAACGATATTTTCAGTAAGCCAGTTTTTGGGTTTTAGAGGCGTAGCTGGGTTGAGCCCTGGGTTGGGCGGAAAAGGAGGGGTAATACTCATGCATAGATAGGTTTAGTGGTGAACATCAATCAATAAGCAATAATAAGGAAATTCTGAAACAAACAGCGGTACCTAAAACAAAGAAACCGCTCCGGTAAACCAGAGCGGTAACAGATAGAAGAAGAGGTTGATCAGGCTAATGTACCGAAGGCTTCGCCAAAGGTTTTCATTTCATCCAGTGTACCCATCGAAACGCGGCACCAGTGTTGTCCGGCAAACTCCCAGCTTTTGAGTGCTACGCCTTTCTGGGCCATTTTTTCCACGAAGCTTTTACCCTCCGTTTTGATGGGAAAGAGTACGAAATTTGCCGACGAGGGCAGATAGTCGTATCCTTTGTCTTTCAGCGTTTTGTAGAGATATTCTTTCGATTCGAGACATTTGGCTTTCGAGTAGGTCAGAAAATCCGTATCCATGTAACTGGCAATGGCTCCTTTCACGGAGGTGGCCGACATACTGCCGCCGCCCGTACAGAATTTGTTGATTTCCCGAAGCGTATCGGGTTGGCCAATCAGATAGCCGATGCGTAAACCGGCAAAACCGTGAATTTTGGAAAAGGTGCGGGCAATGAGTACGTTATGTCCTTTCTTGACCAGTTCGGTCATGCTGCTGGCTTTAGGGTCAGCCGCGTAATCCATGTACGCTTCGTCAATGAACAGCGGTTTCTTCTTGGAGAGGTCTTCGCAAAAAGCCGTCATTTTTGAAGCATCTTCCAGAATACCCGTTGGATTATTCGGATTGCAGAGGTAAACGAGCGACGTTTTATCGTTGACTGCCGCCGCCATGCCGTTGAAATCGTACGTGAAATCCTTCGTCAGCGGCGTTTTTTTGAATTCGGCTCCCAGGGCCAGGGCCGTCCGCAACAGTTGCATGTAGGTCGGGTCACCGCCTACGATATTGGTAGCGGCTCCGCCTTTTAGGGTGTAATGAATGCCGGAAGCCATCAGTAACTCGCCCGAACCGGCTCCGAGCAGGACGTGGGCTTCGCTGACGCCGTTTTCCCGGGCAATCATTTTTTTAAAGGTCATGATCGACTCGCGGGGGTACATCCAGCCACTCGAAATCGCTTCGGCTATCGCTTTCTGAGCTTTGGCAGAGGGCCCGTACGGATTTTCATTCGACATCAAACGGGCTTTGATGGGCAGGCCCGCCAGCTTGGGCAGTCCGACGGCTGCGGCTTCGGCGGGTCGCCAGAAATCAGGTACGCTTGCTCCGGCAACGGCCAAGGCCCCGGATTTAAGCCAGTTACGACGGTTCATGGATGCTGCGTTTAGTGGTTATGAATCGATTCAAAAAGGCATTAACGAACAGATACAGAAGAAAATCGGGTAAAGGCCACGCCATTCACCGCACCCGTCCAGGACAACCGTATGATCTGTCCTTTATAGTACTTGAGGGGCGGGTTGGCGTAGTTCGGCACCAGACCCAGTTCAGCCCAGGTTTTCGTAAGGGTAAGCGTACCGGAAGCATCCGTAGTACCCTCACCCAGGGCGGTGCCGTCGCGTTTCAACAGCTTGACATTCAGATTCGGTACGGGAATGGAGTCAATGCCCTTGGTATGATCCAGAATATTGGTTTTATCGAGCTTCAGTACCCGGATTTTCAGAGCCAGTGGAGCCGTACTGTCGGAAGGCACGTTCGGTTCCGTAGCAAAATCCGTCTGATAGGTTGCATTCACGATTTGAACCAGAGCGGGGGCCACTTCCCGGGGAACAAAAGGATCTTCGGCCTTTTCGCAGGCGGTAATGAAACCTAAACAGGCAAGCAAGGCCAGGGGCGTCAGTATGTTCTTCATGGAATCCTTAAGTGCTTAGATGGACAATAGGAAAACGGGGTACGTCCCGCTATTTTTCGGCCCACCAGAGTTTGGTTTTGAAATCGTCTGTACCACCGTTGAGGCTGATGCCCTCTTTCATATTCGTTGCGTTGAGGGAAGCTTCCGAGCCGGGATAGGGGAGTCGCGTGGGGAGTACGCCGTCGTTGGCAAAAACCGAACGCGGGTCTTTGGCCGGGAATACGGGCAGCCCCGTCCGACGCCATTCCGCCCAGGCTTCGACGCCGTTCGCAAAGAGACAAATCCATTTCTGATCCAGAATTTTTTCCCGGGTTACCGTACCCACCGTCGTAAAATAGGAAGCCGGGGCCGTTACGCCGTACTGCGTCATGGAGGCGTTAACTCCTTTTTCGAAGTACTCTTTCGCTACCGTAGCTCCGCCTTCAATGTCTCCATCAATGGCGGCTTCGGCCAGAATGAAATTCAGTTCAGACCAAGTCATGATGACTTCCGGAGCATCGGCTTTGGTGAACGCAGTACCAATTTTGGCGGCTCGGGCCAGATACGTCGTCGCAATGGCGTCGGGTAGTCCGTTGGGTACGCCCAGCCAGACGCCCCCCTGCTGACTCCCGTATACACCCAGACGCGGATCATTCAGGGCGACCAGCTTATCGACCAGCGTTTGGGAAAGATTCCAGTCCGTCCGACTACCCCAGATCATCGTTTCGTTCCACTCATTGTTGGACGGACGCGATGTGGTGGTTTTCAGACTGGCATTGTCATCGTTACTGGTGAAAATGGGATACGTCGTCGGGTCGCTCAGAATTTCCTTCATAATGGCCCGCGATTCGGCGGGTTTCTTGGCCGCTTGCCGGTTGGCCAGTCGTAAACGAAGGGAATTCGCAAACTTTTTCCATTTCAGCACACTGCCGTTGTAGACGATATCGCCGGCAATGGCTGGGCCAGTTACCGATAGTTTTTCATTGGCCGTTTTCAAGTCCGCCAGCATTTGCGTATACACCTGCTCCTGAGCGTCGTACTTGGGCGTCAGTACGGGAGCATCCGTACCGCCCTGCAAGGCCTGCGAGTACGGAATGGCACCGAACGTATCCGTGAGCACCGAAAACACCCAGGTACGCATGACCAGAGCTACACCGTAGTAGTTAGCGTGGGGGTTGCTGCCTTTTTCATCCGTGATGGTCAGAATGCGTTGAAGGTTGAGCTGTGAATCGTTGAAGAACGACTGCCAGTTGTTAAGCATCAAGGCCTGCGAAGCCTCGTAGTTATCGCCTTCGTTGGAATAAATGTTGCGGCCCAAGTGCTGAATCCAGAGTTCGGCGGCGTCGAGGTTGAGTCGCTCGAAACGCGTATTGCTGCCCCAGTACCGGTCAATGGATTTTTCCAGAGCGTAGGTCAGCAAATACTGTGGAGATACGCTGGTCGGACTGTTGGGATTGTCGTTTACCGAATCGAAGCTACCCGTGCAGCCCGAGGTCATCAGGGCCATTCCGGTGGCGAGGGCAAGCGTTTTTATCGTCAATGTTTTCATTCGTCAGGGAATAATGTTGATCAGAATAAAAGCTCTTTTCCGGCGTTAGAAACCCAGGCTCAGGTTGAAACCCATGCTGCGGGAAGAGGGAAGTTCGCCGTAGCCAAAACCCTGAGCATTACCGCCATTGGCGTCAATTTCGGGATCGGCGTGGGGATGGTTTTTGAACAACATGGCCACGTTCCGTCCTACCACTGAAATCTTGGCCGATTGCAGTCGCAATCGTTTGATGAAAGCCGAGGGAATCTGGTAGCCCAGCGACACTTCCCGTAACTTCACGTAGGAAGCATCGAAAATGGCCGCTTCGTGGTAGTTACGCGGGTTGTTGTAGCCGTAATACTGATTGGCCGAAACGATGGTTGAGTTTGGCGTGAAAGTGTACGCACCTTCGGCACTGCGGACGGCGGCTACGCCCTTTCCAATGACGCCTTCTTCCCGCCCAAGGGCCGTTTCGGCGTACTGGCCCGTCCAGCGGGCGTTGGCCGTGCCTTCGTCGTACATATCGCCGCCAATCTTCGCGTCGATGAGAGCGGATAGGATGAGACCTTTGTAGGAAAAGGTGTTCGAGAAACCACCCATCCAGTCGGGTTGTACGTTACCCAGAATTTTCTGCGTAGTCGATTTGACGGGTAATCCGTTCGTGAGTACCAACTGACCCGCGTATTGACCCGTTGGATCATAGTACGCGGCTGCGGGATCACTGCTTTGTACCCGTTCGAATCCGTAGCCGTACAGCGTTCCGTAGGGTTGGCCCGCCCGGGCTTCGAGGGTCAGACCCCGCCGTTCGTTGATAACCAGATTATTGAGTACACCGGGTAACAGTTCCAGTACGGTATTGCGGTTACGGGCAAAGTTCAGAGCTACGTCCCAGGTAAACCCATTGTCGAGTTTGACAGGCGTACCCGTCAGGCTGATTTCCAGACCCCGGTTCCGCATTTTTCCGATGTTCTGAATGGCACTGTTATAGCCCGTTGCCTTCGAGAGCTGAACGGGAATGATCTGATCTTTCGTCGTCTGACTGTAATAGGTAACGTCCAGACCGAGTTTGCCCCGGAAGAAGCGAGCCTCCAGACCTACTTCCTGACCCGTTGTGATTTCGGGCTTCAGGGTGGGATTGGGTTTACGGGTTGGTACGTAAAATTCGGGTAGGGAGCCGTTCCAGGAAGTTCCGGCAGTATACACTTCGGCCAGTCCGTAGGGATCCGTATCGTTACCCACCTGAGCCAGACTGCCGCGTACTTTCAAAAACGAAAGGACGTTGTTTTTTAAACTGGGTACCAGATCCGAAACTACCGCACTCAGAGCCGCCGAAGGGTAGAAATAACTGCGGTTGTTTGAGGGCAGGGTCGATGACCAGTCGTTTCGGGCGGTTACATCCAGAAAGAGCATATTCTGCCAGCCAAAATTCACGGCTCCGAATACCGACTGACTTTCCTTGCGTTCGATGGCACTGGCTACGGTGTTCTGCGTGGCAATGGAGTTCGATAGGTTATAGACGCCATCAATCACCAGCTGACCCACGTTGGTATAATTGCGTTTGTAGTAGTTGGTACGCAGCAGAGCACCCGCCGTAGCATTAATTGAGAACGCTTCCGTGATGTCTTTTTTGTAAGTCAACAGAACGTCAGTATTGGTTTCCTGCCGACGGAGTACTTCCTCGTTATAGGCTCCGTACGAGCGGGCACCGTTCCGGACGCGTTCGAAATTACTGACGGCAATGACGGTCTGCGTCCAGAGGTCCGTACCCGAGCGAAGCGTCAGCGTCAGATCATCGAGGATTTTGTAATTCAGAGCAATGTTTCCGACGAGGCGATCTCGCGTATCCGACGTGGGCAACATTTCCTGACTGTAGTAGGGATTCGTAAAGAAGGTATGCTGCCAGTTTGGTGGATCCGTATCACCGGGGGGCTGAATGTGCACGTTGGTATAGCTCCGCCAGTCGCGTAATTTATTCCAGTCGGTTTGTCGGTGCGACCAGATAAACTCCTGACCTCCCGTATAACCCCGATTACCCGAGCCGCTTTTGATGTACTCGGCGGAGACGTTTACGCTTAGTTTAGGGGTGAAATTGTAATGGCTATTCAGTTTATAGTTATTGCGGTGGAAATCATTGAAATACATAATGCCTTTCTGATCCAGTCGGCCTAAACCGAGACGGAAGCTTCCTTTTTCATTACCACCGGAGATAGCCACGTTGTTGGACCAGGTACTGCCCGTCTGCCAGAAATCCCGGTAGTTGCTGGGCATGGGCGTGAGCGGAGCCACGTCCGTACCCGTCCACCACTGGCGAACTAGCCGGCCATCCAGCGGGGCACCCCAGCTTTCATCGGTTCCCTCTGTACCCGTCAGTGGAGCATTCGGACCGTAGACAGCCCGGTACTGAGCAATTTCTGCCGGATCGGTAATCGAGCCACTCCAGCCGTTGCGGTACCAGGTGCGATACCCGTTTCCACCGCCGTAGGTATTCTGAAAATTGGGTGAAATCCAGGGGCGTTCGACCGTATAGTTAGTATTCACTTCCACGCCGATTCCCTGCTGACCGGAGCCGTCTTTCGTCGTAATCAAGATCACGCCGTTGGCCGCCCGCGAACCGTACAGAGCCGAAGCCGAAGGACCTTTCAGTACCGACACGTCCTTGATGTTTTCGGGGTTAATGTCGGCAATACCACCGCCCAATCGCTTACTAAAACTTTGCTCGATGGGTACGCCATCGATGACAATGAGCGGCTGGTTGTTGTTGGTAATGGAAGAGGCACCCCGAATCTGAATCGTTGAACCCGAACCCGGTCCGGTACCCGCCTGAATGCGTAGACCTGCTACTTTACCCGACAGGGCATTGGCCACGTTGGCGGGGCGAACTTCCGAAACGGCCTTTCCGCCAATACTTTGCTGAGCGTAACCTAGGGCCTTTTTCTCCCGTTGAATCCCCAGAGCGGTTACCACCACTTCCGTGAGCTGACCCGCTTCCGGTTTCAAATACACGTCAAGCGAAGTCTGGGTCGTTACGGCTACTTCCTGTTTAATATAGCCAATGAAGGAAATCACCAGCGTAGCTCCGCCCGAGGGAAGGGTAAGTTTGAATTTGCCTTCGGAATCGGTAGTCGTACCGATGGTGGTTCCTTTGATGGATACCGAAGTGCCGGGTAGACCGAGTTTATCGTCGTCAGAGAAGACCTTTCCGATCAGAACCTGATCCTGAGCGGAAACGGCCATCGACCAACCCATTAATACGGCAAACAGCCAGAGTAATTTTCTCTTCATAAGAATGGTCAAGTGTGTGAACAAGCGGGAAGCAGCTTCGGCAAACCCCCTGATACGGCCATTCGTGGGGTCGCTTTCGCCTGGGGTAAGCGAAATGCACTCAATCAGGTTTTACTGCATAGAAAGGAACAGATTCAAAATGACTGGTAATGGGTAGTTTAAGTAGTAATTGGGAATCAGGGGCTACTGGAATGATAAGGTTACGAACGGCCGCAGGTCTAGGGAAAGGGCCGCAATCTTTCCCGGTGACCTGCGGAACCGTAACGTAAACTGAATGAATCTACTTCCGGAAAGTAGCTCATGCAGTGGCTGAAGTGCTACGGAGCCGATGGCCCGTGAGTCACTGGAACTGTTATGTCAGAAATCGAGAAAGAGTAGTTTCAGTACGGAGAATCGGAATTGACGTTGAGTCTATACGTCAATTCATTGCGTAAACTTTACGGGGATAAAGTCTACTTCTCTACTGAAGCAAATCCTCCAAGTGCGGCCAGGAATATTTGCGATAAGAAGACGTACTGAACTTGAATTTTTTATAGGTACAACATTATAGGCAAAAATTCAAAAAACCAAATTATGAACTTTATTTTTTGCTTGAATCGAGATAATATTTTGATAAAACCAAATTAACCAAAATTAAATTAATGATATAAATAAAGTTTTTATTAAAAAAATGCAATGAAACTTAGCAAGTAGGTTTCTGGATAGGCTTTCAATGGAAGCGGTCTAAATTGAATAATTCTAATACGCATATACTAAATGCCTACAGAGATAGTTTTTATAGAAGACTGATACCAAGGTTTTTAGCGTTGTTAATGCGTAGACCTCCGATTTAATTTGGCAGTTTGGACGATTGCGTTCATTTTTGTGCTGCTTACCGAATCCATATACCCCATGAATGTACCCGTATTGAAGATTTCGGCTCTTTTGAGTTGTTTGACTTTCTGCAAAGCAAAAGCACAGAGTATCAAAGAGTTAACGGGTTTGGCCTCCATTTATCATTCCAAGTTTGAGGGAAAAAAGACAGCAGCTGGCGAATTATTCAACCAGACGTTCCTCACGGCGGCCCACCGTAGTTTACCGTTTAATTCACTCGTCGAAGTAATTAATCCGCTTACTCAGAAGTCCATCATCGTTCGAATTAATGACCGGGGCCCGTATGGACATCATCGCCTGATTGATCTTTCCGAAACCGGAGCCCGCCTGTTGGGTTTCCTGGGCAAAGGAGTAGGTGAAGTAAAGCTGCGAATTTTACGCTGGGGCGGGGCCACGTCTCCCAAACCACTGGCTGACCTTGATCCACAAGTGACGTACTTTGCCGCGGATTCCTTACTGCGGCGAAAAACGGATCTGCGGATTCATCACTAGATTAAATCTCTCCAATCTCGGCACTATTTTTTCCAAAGCCGTTCCGGGTTTTGTACCTTCGCACTGACTAATCACAACGAGTATGGATGAGACGCTTCACCCGCTTTCCTGGCTATCCGGCCTGGTCTGGGGTAAATCCGAGGAAGAGTCCTCCGTCGAGGACGCGGTAGTATATCTGTATCGAGTGGGGGAGAAAAAAGCTTTTTTCCGCCGGTTCAAAGTATGGATCAACGGCAAATACATTGGCAAACTCGATAGCTGGGGTAGCATGGCTCTTAAACTCGAGCCGGGTACCGTCCGTATCGAAACGGCTTTGAGTGGACTAACGCTGGTACCCCGGCTGCGGCAGGAGGTCACGCTGGATGTACTGCCCGGTTGTGAGTATTACATTGAAGGCAATCACCGGTCCGGTCTCCTCCGGGGTTCGCTTAGCCTGAGTGAAGTGACCGAACCAACGTTCCGTAAATACGCCGACCAGCTCAAGAACATTGGCTGGCGAAAACTGAAAAACTAGTACAGGCCCTGTCCACGTGACAGGGCTTTTTTCTTGCCCTTCGAGTAGGTACGCCGGCATCTGTTCTTATTTTGGCGTATGAAATCAACTTCCTTTTGGCTCGGGCTGGCCTTTTTTCAGGTACTGAATGGCTACGCTCAGACCGGCAGTCCGCAGGAACCCGTCCGCTACATCGGTGGCGAAACCATCGATCCTACGCTTCACGAAGGTCGTCTACGGTACGCCATTGGTACCGAAAACCGACAAACCCTGCGGGCCAACCGTACCCACCCCGAAACCGCCGACGATCACGGCTGGACGTACAACCATGCCTCGAATCTCTGTTACTGGAACGGCACGTTCTATCAGCAATACCTGAGCAATCCCGTGGATGAACACGTGGCTCCAGGCCAAACGCTGGTCATGACTTCCAAAGACGGTCGGCACTGGAACAAGCCTCAGGTGGTGTTTCCGCCGTACCAGGCTCCGGCGGGTGTCAAAATTCCGGAAGGGTACAAGGGCTACATGATGCACCAGCGAATGGGTTTCTACGTGGCTCCGAATGGTCGGTTGCTGGTGCTGGCTTTCTACGGTCATACCGAAGATCCCTTCGGAAAAGGAGGCATCGGACGGGTGGTACGCGAAGCCTACAAAGACGGAACCTACGGACCCATTTATTTCATTCGCTACACCAGTCATGCTAATTGGAATGAATCCAATACGAGTTATCCGTTCTATAAAAAAGCAACGGATGCAGCTTTCGTGAAAGCCTGCGACGATCTGCTGAAGGACCCGCTCATGACCTTTCAGTGGTACGACGAAGACAACGGGCTCGATGGCTTTTACAACCACAAAAAGGCCGGACAGGCCCTGTCGTACTACCACCGTAAAGACGGGAAAGTGGTCGCTCTCTGGAAAAAATCACTCACGGCTCTTTCCTCGGACGAAGGCAAAACGTTCTCCCAACCCGTGAAAGTCCCCACGCTGGTCATGTCCGGTGGGAAGCAATGGGGGCAGCGGACGGATGATGGCCGGTACGCCCTGAGTTACAATCCCATCGAACAAACGCAGTATCGCTTTCCACTCGTCGTAGTAACGGGCGACGACGGGATCCTGTTTGATCACATGCTACTGATTCAGGGAGAATTGCCGCCCCGACGGTATACCGGCCGCTGGAAGGATTTCGGTCCCTGTTACATGCGGGGCATCGAAGAAGGGAATGGAAACCCGCCGGGTAATGACCTGTGGATGAGTTACAGCATGAACAAGGAAGATATCTGGGTTAGTCGGACGCCCGTACCCGTCACGTACCGCGTAAAAGGTACGGTAAAAGACAATTTTGATGCGTTAGAAACCGAAGGGGCCATTCCTGACTGGAACATTTACGCTCCGAAATGGGCTCCGATATCGGTGGTCGAAACGCCCGGAAAATCGGGCAAAAGTCTCTTGCTGGCAGACCAGGATTTGTACGATTACGCCCGGGCCATCCGGGTATTTGAAGAAGGAACCCAGGTAACGACAAAACTAAAGGTATACGCCGATCCAACGAATACAGGGTTATTGGAGATCGACTTAACCGATCAATACGGGAACCGACCCGTACGGATTCGTTTCAACGAAAAAAATCAGCTTATGGCTACGGATGGCAGTACCGAAAAAGTACTACAATCCTATGAAAAAGGTCGCTGGTACGAGCTGGAAGTCCAGACGAAAGCAACGCCGGGTGGACACTATTCGGTGAAAGTCAACGGCAAAATGGTACTGGAAAAAGCTCAGCTGGCCGAGGCGGTTAAATCCATCGAACGCTTATCGCTGCGGACCGGACCCTACCGTAATCTCCCCAACCGACAAACGCCCAACGAAACCAACGACCCGCCTTTACCGAATGCGGATATTCCTACGTCACCCACACGGTTCTATATTGATGAGGTAGTGATTGGAAAGTAATTAGGCCAAGGCAGTTGGAAACTGGCACGTACAGGTACTAGTGAAGGATTACTAAATAGCTCCTGGTACAGGGTTTAGATCCTGCATCAGGAGCTATTTAGTATAAGTTACATCTCGGAAATACAATTTTCTTCATAAAGTCTACTAAAACTATATACTATATCTTTTATTTCATTAGTTTTGCCACCGCAACTTTCAAAAGCCATCTATGATTCCAAGAGTCGTCCCTTATTGTTGAAAGCTTCCTGACTTTCGATAGCGGATTTCTTCTAGAAGTTACCGTGATTTTAACCCATTTGTAGTAAACCATACATCCGTTCCCAAGACGTTTCTTTCGCTTGTACATGAGAACCACTACCATAATGCTTATGGTCAGCTTGCTGCTGACTGCTTTTTCAGGAAAAGCTCAGGATCAACCCATTATTAATGCTACCGTTTCCGGAATTGTACTGGATGCGTCTTCCGGCGACCCGCTGGTGGGGGCCACCGTCGTTATCAAGGGAACGACCAACGGAGCCAGTACGGACGCCAATGGTCAGTTCAACCTCCGGACCGGACAAAAACTGCCCTTTACGCTCATCGTATCCTTTGTGGGGTATACCAAAAAAGAAGTAGTCGTTAATGACAAACAGGTGACGATCAACCTGGATCCCGCTTCTAACAAACTCGACGACGTGATTATTTCCTCCCGTCGCCGTCAGGAATCGGCTCAGGAGGTACCCATCCCCATTTCCGTTATTCAGGGTTCCCGGGCTGAAGATGCGGGTGCCTTCAACGTCAACCGACTGAAAGAATTGGTGCCTACTGTGCAATTGTACGTATCCAATGCCCGGAATACCACGCTGAACATTCGAGGATTGGGCTCCACCTTTGGACTCACCAACGACGGTATTGACCCCGGCGTAGGGTTCTACGTCGATGGTGTATACTATGCCCGTCCGGCCGCTACGGCTCTGGATTTTATTGACATTGATCGGATTGAAGTATTACGTGGTCCCCAGGGAACGCTCTTTGGAAAAAACACCACGGCGGGAGCGTTTAATATTTCGACCCGGGCCGCCAGCTTCACGCCCGGAGCGAACTTCGAATTGAGCTACGGTAACTACGGGTTCATTCAGGCGAAAGGATCCCTGACGGGACCGCTGGGTAAAAAACTGGCCGCTCGTGTTTCCTTTACGGGTACGCAACGGGATGGGCTATTTTACAACGTGCATACGCAATTGCCCATCAACGACATCAATAACATTGGCGTTCGCGGACAGTTTCTGTACACGCCGAGCGACAACGTAAAAATCACCCTGATTGGCGATGTGTCCAATCAAAAACCGAACGGATACGGTTGGCCCGTGGCAGGTGTCGTACCTACGCAGCGGGCTGCATACCGGCAGTTCAACGCGATTATTGCTGATTTAGGCTATAAGCTACCTTACCAGAGTGCCTTTGAACGGAAACTGGATCTGGATACACCTTCCAAAGCCGACAACCAACTGGGGGGCGTGTCAGTGAATGCGGATATTAAGCTTGGAAACGGAACGCTGACGGCTACGTCCGCGTGGCGGTACTGGAAGTGGACGCCGCTGAACGACCGGGATTACATTGGTTTGCCCGTATTCACGATTTCTTCCGGTAACTCGGTGCATGATCAGTGGTCGCAGGAGATTCGATACTCGGGTAAGATTTCTTCCAAAATCAGTGGCGTGGTTGGCGTATTCGGACTCTGGCAGGATTTGAAATCCGATCCGGTACAAACGGAAGAGGCGGGTTCAGCCCAGTGGCGTTTCGCTCAGAGTACCACCAGTGCTTTATGGAAAACGCCGGGCTTGTTCGATAACTTTGGTATTCGCACCAATAACCGCATTCGCAGTACCAGTCTAGCCGTGTTTGCTCAGGCAGATTGGGCCATTACCGAAAAACTACACTTCTTACCCGGTGTACGTTATAACTACGACAAGAAAGTGGTGGACTACGACCGCAAGACCTACGGCGGCCTGCAAACGACGGATGCGGCTCTCTTAGCCTTGAAGCGGCTGGTATACACTGATCAGTCCTTCCACACGGATTATGATCAGGGTAATTTCTCCGGACAACTCTCGCTTCAGTACAAAGCTACCAGCAAAATCAACGCCTATGCTACGTACTCCATCGGTTACAAGCCCATTGGGGTAAACGTAGGTGGATTGCCTACGGCGAACGGCGTAACCCTGATTGACCTGGCGAATGTAAAACCCGAATACGTGGCTCACAAGGAACTGGGCATCAAAACCCGACCTTCGGCTAATTCCATTTTGAACCTGACGGTATACCGCTCGGACATCGACGATTTCCAGACGCAGGTACAAACGCCGGAGCCGGGCGTAAACCGGGGGTATCTGGCTAATGCCGAAAAAGTGCGGGTACAGGGCGTGGAGCTGGACGGAAGCCTGCGTTTTACGAACCTGAATTTTAACGCAGCAGTAGCCTATACCGATGGCAAGTACGTACGGTTTACAAACGCTCCCGTACCTTTGGAGGAAGTCGGAGGAGCCCAGGCCTTTAAGGATATTTCAGGCGGTGAATTACCGGGTATTTCCAAGTGGTCGGGGTCGGTTGGCGGAGAAGCCCATACCAATGGCAACCTGCTGGGACTGAAAGGCAATTACTTCCTGGGTCTGGATGTGTTTTATCGCTCGAAGTTTTCATCCAGTCCATCACCTTCGCAGTACCTGAATATTGAAGGCTACTCGCTGACGAACGGCCGGGCCGGTTTCCGGGCCTCCAATGGCTTAAGTTTCTTTGCCTGGGCCCGCAACATCTTCAATAAAAACTACTACGAAATGTTACTGGCCGCTCCCGGCAGCTACGGCCAATACGCCGGAATTGTGGGCGATCAGCGGATGTATGGGGTAACGATTCGGTATACGTATTAAGCAATCTTTGGTAATAGAATAGAAAAAGGTAATCGTAGTTGGCTGCGATTACCTTTTTGCTAAGATAGAAACTGAAATAATAGGCAGTGGCGGATTATAATTGTTAAGCATATTCAAATAATTCCGCTGGATTAATTTTAAACTGAAGCATATTTGCTGTAATTCTTCCTCCGTCCCCACCTTTCCTCTGCATAGTAATTTTACCAATTTTTATAGTACCTCTTTTGGTTATTTCGATAGGCCCTTGACTGTAGTGATTCATACAGAAATTCATTGCTACCAAAATCCATCTTGAATTATTTTTTAATTTTTGAGCTACTAACATCCATTCTGCTGCTAACTGACCTCGTCCTTTAAGTATATCTGCTACTATTAATGACTTGTGGTTTTCTAACCAATCAATTAAGTGTCTTTGTTCATCTTCTGTAAACTCATTTGCAAACATTCTTCTTTTATCTCTTGGGTTTTTAATTGTTGGTTTAATATCTCCCGTAAATCTTTTTAATATATAAGATATTGATTCTGGAATATTCCATAATTCTATATATTTATTAATCCATCTCTTGTCTATTTGATTAAATCCTTTGAGATTACTTACTAATTTAACTTGAATATTTTGAGCATCAATTGCTTCCTTTAACTTTACTGTTATTTGAGCTTGTACATCTGTTTTACTGTTGATGATCTTCATCGCTTTTACATACTCTATTTCATTGAAATCATACTGCATAATAGTAAGCCATGTTCGTACATCATTATCAATTTGCCAATTATTAAATTTAGCAACAATATCATCTTCATTAAGAAATCCATTTTTAGCCGTTTGAGACCCCAGAAGTTGAGAACTGTTCATGTTTTTTTAAAGACTTCACAATTTCGATTAATATGTTCTGTAGTACATTTACAGAAACACTATTGCCAAATTGTTTATAAGCGTTAGATTTGGATTCATCAATTATGAAACTTTCGGGAAATCCTTGTAATCTCGCACATTCTCTAGGGGTTAACTTTCTGATTTGATTATTAATATAATATAAGCCCGTTTTAGAACCTACGCCTCCTCCATTAGCAGATAATGTGATAGCATGTCCTTCGGGATGGTATATCCTTTCACCTTGCCCCCCTTTGTTAACTTTTCCTATTTGAATAGGTTTGTTAATGGAACTACTACTATCAAACAGCTGTAATTGTGGAATGTAATTTTTATAAAATTCTACATCTAATCTATTGATTACCTTAGCATCAATAGGATTTTCCTCTAACACATCACTTAATTTTACTGAAGTATTAATAGGGCTAGGAAATTTAAAATTTTTAACATTCAAATCTTTTCTAAAGCCAATTATATACACTCTTTCTCTATTTTGTGGAAGACCAAAATGGCTTGTATTAATTATTTGCCAGTTGACGTCATAACCTAATCCAATTAGAGAATTCTCAATAATAACAAAGGTCTCACCATTATTATGCTTTATAAGATTTTTGACATTTTCTAGGAAAACTATTTTGGGCTTATGATATGCTACAATTCTTAGTATTTCGTAAAATAGTGTTCCTCTAGTATCTTCAAAACCTTTTTGCTTTCCTGAAATTGAAAAAGCTTGACAAGGGAATCCTCCACACAAAATATCATGCTTAGGTATATCTAGTTCACTTACTTTAGTTATATCACCATCAGGCATTATATTAAAATTATTATGATATACTTTCGCTGCTGATTTATCCCATTCGGATGCATATAAACATTCTGATCCTAATGAATCTAGTGCCAGATGAAATCCTCCGATTCCTGCGAATAGGTCAATAAATGTTGACCCTAGCATTTCTTTTTTTTCTATTTTAATCATAATTATGCTTATCTAAACTCATTTAATAGCTCTATAATTAAGGCTTCAATAAGTTTAAGATCAATGTAGACTATTTGTGTACTACTCTACTTTAATTAAAGTGAAAATTATTAATGATATTAATATATGAAATTGTAAATAACAAAATTATTTAAAAAATTATATTTTATATAATAAATGTTTAATAAAAAAATGTCTTAGTTTGAATCTATTTATTATTCTTGCTATTATCATAACCTTTTTTCTAACATTACCTGTATTTAACAAAGCCTAACCCAAAGCACTTCTACTTCAATTCCGTCAATTGCTCACTCACATACCGTTTGTAAACTTTCCCGATCTTCAGGCTTTTTCCGCCGATGGTCAGACTGTCGGATTCGAGCGTTTCGAGGTGGGCGGTATTGATTAAGTGTGATCGACTGATTCGTACGAAGGTCGGTTTGGGTAACCGCTCTTCGGCTTCTTTCATCGTCAGGCGGGTCACTTGCGTTTTTCGGACGGTGATGATCTTTACGTAGTTTTCCAGACTTTCCAGATACCTGATTTCACCGTGAGGAATGACCACTTTCTCCCCATTGACCAGACAACTCAATTCCCCTGTATTTGTTAAAGGCAGTGGTTCACTTAGGGCAGGTTTAATTACGGCCGGGGTTGGTAGCGTACTGCGGTAAAACGCGTAAATCCCGAAGCCCGCCAGCGTATGTACCCAGAAGCTAAGGATGAGCGGCAGTGTGTAATCTACCCGAAATTGTAGTTTCAGAATCGTGTACATGCTTACCGTATTGAGGCCCATGATCAGTAACGTCCACAACAGGTATTCGCGTTTGCGTTGCCGCAGGTACAGTCGTTCGTAGAGGATTCGATTGTGAAATACCAGCCAGGCATACAGACCAAGCAGGAAGAGATAGGGTAGGTACTGATTCGTACCGCTTCGCTCCTGAATGTAATACCGATCCGATACGTAATGCACGCCCAGCAAGGCCAGCAGTCCCAACAGGTTACGAACCAATACTGAACGTAAAACTTTCTCCATAGGGGCAATTTACGAGCAGAACGGGTGCCTGCGAAAGGAAACAGTGACGAAAGAACTTGGTCACTAGCGAAATCATCTGGTCACCGAGAGCGGGGAAGGAACCGAAAAGTCCGACAGATTTGAGCTTCACCATTCAAAACGGACGTTTTATGCCCATCCTCCATCTCATTAATCTCATCATTCACATTTGCTTCGGCCTGATTGCCCTGGGCCTCGGATTGCTGGCCCTGGTGGTTCCAAAAGAGCAGGGGGCTCATACGCGATTCGGTCGCTGGTTTCTGTATGCCATCAGCGTAGTGGTAGGTACGGGCCTGCTCGGTGCGGTGTTTTTTCGGGCCAGTCCATTTCTGGTCATGCTGACCTTGCTGGCGGGCTATGTGAGCTATGCGGGCTGGCGGACGGTCAAACTCCGCGAAAACCGCAGTTCCCGGCAGGACGTAGTCTGGGCTCTGATCGCCCTGACTTCGGGTGTCTGTTTTCTGTGGATTGCCAAGTCTTCCGACGCTAGCTGGAACCCGGCCGTAACGTATTCCACCTTCGGGGCCTTGTCGCTGGTGACTACCTACGATGTCGTCAAACATTACTGGCTGCACGAACGACTCAAAGGTGGATGGCTGTACGAGCACATCTATAAAATGTTTTCGGCATTCAGTGCGTTGCTGTCTGCCTTTTCGGGAAATGCGTTACCGCAATTCAAGCCCTATAGCCAGCTCGGACCATCGGTGCTGGGGCTGATCCTCATGGTCTGGTTCATGAGTCGGCAGTCCAGACGCAAGGCGGTTTGAGATGCGGAGGGAAGGGGGGGCATTCGTCAGGAGTACGCTTTATGTCATTGCAGGCGTGGGGCGAGCACGCAACTTGCGGTCGGAAACGTTTGCCGTACTGAGCCTTCGGGAGCGTGCGGCTTTCAAGCGTTATCAGTAGTCAAGTCCCGCCCACGGATTCAGGACCGATACACCACTTCCCCTTTTTCCTTTAAAATGAAATTTCCCCAGGCCGTAACCGCATCCAGTACGGGAATGAAGGTTTTCCCGAAATCCGTGAGCTGGTAGATGACTTTGATGGGCGGTTTCTCACCGTAGACGGCTCGGGAGACCAGCCCGTCTTTTTCCAGTTGCTTGAGTTGCAGACTCAGCGTCATCTCCGTGATGTCGGGCATTTCCCGACGTAATTCGCTGTACCGTTTGCTCGTCTCTTTAAGATGGTACAGAATCACCGTCTTCCACTTGCCGCCGACCAGATCCATTGCCAAGCTGACCGTACAGGGGTATTCTCTTCCGTTAAGTTTCACCGCATCACCGGCACATTCTGCTTGCATGGTACGTCTCCGATTTTGATCTATCCATCTGGATAGTTATTGCAAAGCTAGGCTACTCAAAATAGTTTTGCAACTATCATTTTTAGAGTACAAAACACGACAACGTATGGCTTTAGTAATCTTGGGACACCCGAACTTTTCATCGTCCCTTGCCAACAAAACGATCATCGAAGAACTGCTGAAGAGTAATCTGGAGCTGGAAGTAAGAAACCTGCAGGACTTGTACCCGGACTACCAAATCGACGTAAAAGCGGAACAGGCAGCTTTGCTTCACCATCAGACCGTCGTTTTCCAGTATCCGGTCTATTGGTACAACATGCCCGCTATTCTCAAACACTGGTTCGATACCGTCTTTGAATACCAGTTTGCCTACGGCTCGAAGGGCGATAAGCTCCAAGGAAAAAACTTCCTCCCAAGCTTCACCGTCGGCGGTCCCGAGGAGGAGTATCATACCAAAGGAGAGCACCATTTTCGCGTGTACGAATTCTGGAAAAACCTGGAACAAACGGCCTATTACGCGGGAATGAATTATCTGGAGCCGATTTACTTTCATGGAACGTCAATAAATGCGGGTTTTACGGAGGAGCAGGTTAGGGAAAAGGCGAGGGGGCATGCGGGGCGGTTGATGGGGCGGTTGCGGGAGTTGGAGAGTCAGGTAAAACAATATCGTTAGGTATCAGCTTGTCATTATTGCGGTGGGGAGGGTAATACCAAGTTTAACTTTTACCTTGGCGAGGCCATAAAAAACCACCCATGCCCATCCAACCCCTCTCCCCCCAAACCCTCCCCGCATTAGTAACTCTCGTCCTGGCCTTGTGGCCGGAATGCTCGTTTGAGGAAGAGTGGGAGAATTACCAGCGGTTGCTTACGGCCAGGGACGAAATTTGCTATCTGGCGAAAGAAGGACCGGACTACATTGGTTTCATACATCTGACCCTGCGGACGAATTACGTCGAGGGAGCTTCGCACTCGCCGGTGGCGTACGTGGAAGGCCTGTATGTGAAGCCGGAATTTCAGCACCAGGGCATCGGGCGGTTGCTGATGCGGGCGGGAGAGGACTGGGCTCGGGAAAACAAATGCCTGGAAGTGGCTTCGGATACGGAGCTGGATAATACGGAAAGTCTGGCCTTTCACCAGAAGCTGGGGTTTGAAGAAGCAAACCGAATCGTCTGTCTAATCAAACGGTTATAAAGTGGGTTTCAGTCTTTCCTGCGTATTTGTTAACAACCATAGATTGCTTCTCATTCTTGCCTGTGTATAAGTCTATGAGTCGATCTGATTCCTTTACCTCACTTGAGTTCGTACGCTGATCGGTGTAGGTCTTTCTTCTGTTCACGTATTTTTCGGGCGTATTTCCGTTGGGCTAGGACGCCGCAATGTATCTGAATTCGTGAGCTAAATTTTGGCGAATGCTATACGTTAATTGATTTATAGGTTCATGCCTGATAACGTACAACAGATATGCTGAAATTTATATAACTTGTTTACGCACAGAAACAAATCACCTCTATCCACTAAAAACGATTAATTATCAACAAAACCTCTACGACTATGAAAAACGCATCCAATCGCCGGGATTGGCTCCGGAAAACGGCTCTGTTTGGCTCGGCCGTGCTAGTCGGGCAAAATCGGGAATCGCTTCCGGTAAGTACGATCGCTCCGGCCGTGGTTCGTCGCATTCCGATTAGCGTTTCGACGTACTCGTACTGGCATTTTCAGGAGCAGAAGTATCCCATTGAGAAAGTCATCGAGGATGCCTCCCGCATTGGCTTTGACGGCGTCGAGATTCTGCATCGCCAGATGACCGATGAAACGATTGCCTATCAGAATAAACTCAAGCGAATGGCCTTCGATAATGGCTTATCGCTGCCGCTCCTGTCCATCCACCAGAGCTTCGTCGACCCCGATCCGGCCAAACGTAAAAAAGACATCGAACATACCGAGCGGTGCATCAACTTGGCCGTGCAAATGGGTATTCCCTGCGTACGTATGAACACGGGGAGCTGGCGGACCGTCAAACGCGATGCGGCTTATTATAGAGATGGCGTGGAACCACCGCTGAAAGGCTATACCGACGATGACGCGATCAAATGGTGTATCGAAGGCATGCAGGAATGCCTGAAAATAGCCGAAAAGGCGGGCGTGGTACTAGCCATCGAAAATCACTGGGGCCTTTCCTCCAACATCGATTACCTGTTACGAATATACGAACCCCTGAAAGCCTCGCCCGCCATGGGCATGAACGTGGATACGGGCAACTTCGTGGGCGAACCGTACGCTCAGCTGGAACGCATTGCTCCGTACGCCACCATTGTGCAGGCCAAAACCTACTACGGCGGCGGCCATTACTACGACAAGGAGCTGGATTACACCCGCATTGGAAAGATTCTACAAAAAGCTAATTTCAATGGATTCGTATCACTGGAAATGGAAGGGAAGGAAGACCCACGAACGGCGGTACCTAAAAGTCTGGAATTACTGCGGAAAGCTTTTACGTTTACAGCGTAGGGAAGGGTAATAAAAAAAGACCTCTGATCGCTCAGAGGTCTTTGCCAGTTTGGTAGTCCGTACGGGAATCGAACCCGTGTTTTATCCGTGAAAGGGATACGTCCTAACCCCTAGACGAACGGACCATTTTGCATCGATATTCGGTTCGTTTTAGCTGTTTTGCCATCCTGTTCCGTTTAACGAGGTGCAAAGATAAGTAAATAAATGAGGCGAACGCAAGTCTTTTGAGCCCTTTACCGCTAATTTTTTTACAGAACAAGTCTGATCTAAATTGGGGTACAATCTATTGATTTGAGAACCAGCTAGTTTCCTCGGAAGCGTCGTCATGCGTACTCTTTGAAAAAAAGCAAGGGACGATTCGGTTTGAAAGTGGGAAGCCGCTTTTATCGATCAGAAATTACGTTCGCCCCGGTTACCAAGTCCTTAATGACCATGGGCGGCAATACTTACCTCTTTCCAGGCTTCAATGTCTTTGAGGCGTTGGGTATACACCTGATGCATGCCGTGGTAGGCCATTTTACCCAGCAACAGTCGTTGCGGTGGATTCGGATTGTCGACGATACGCAGAATTGGTTCGACCGTTGCTTCGGGCTTACCCCAGGTATCCGCACTTTCGCTGGAACTGCTGAAGGCTTCGCGTACCGGAGCGTAGTCGGCAATGTCGCTGGACGTTTGGGTAGCGGAGGCACCCGCCCAGTCGGTAGCGTAGCCGTTGGGTTCGATCAGCGTAGTTTTAATACCCAGATGGGCTACTTCCGAGCCAATGGTTTCAATTAATCCTTCTACCGCAAATTTGGAGGCATTGTAGAGGCCCAGCATCGGTAAGGTCGTCAGACCCAGGAAGCTGGAAACCTGAATCAGGTGGCCGCTTTTCTGCTTCCGAAATACGGGCAATACGGCCTGAGCGACCCACAGGGAGCCAAAGAAGTTGGTTTCCATTTGCAGGCGGGCCTGGGCTTCGGTGGTTTCTTCCGTCGTTCCGAAAAGCCCGTAACCCGCGTTGTTGATCAGTACATCGATCCGACCAAAGTGCTGCCCGATTTTCTGCACGACGGTATGGGCTTCTTCCCGGTTGTTAACATCGAGGGTGAGAGGCAAAATATTCTCGCCATAGGTGTTCACCAAATCGTTGAGGGCTTCGGTATTGCGGGCCGTGGCGGCTACTTTATCGCCGCGTTTGAGGAAGGCTTCTGCCCATAATTTGCCAAATCCTTTGGATGCTCCGGTAATAAAAATGACTTTCGACATGATCGTGCGTTGTTTTGTAAAATCTGATTAGGCTTTAGTGCCTTTTGACGTTACAAAGGTAGAGGGACGCATACGGGCCGGAATAGCTCATTTCAGCGGAAGAATAGCACAGAAATACGGGAAAGAATTCAAGTTGGGAATATTTGTACTAGTCTGGACAAAAAAGGAATTTCCATCAGGGGTGACTCAATCCATACGCAGCTTTAATGATAGAAGCAGGACTGATCGTATCACCAGAGGTACGCGAGTTTGCTAAGAGGCAGGATACGTCGAAACTAAGGGCTGTTTCAATCAACATTGCTGGAAAGAAAGAAAAAAAAAGAGCCCTGATTGCTCAGAGCTCTTTGCCAATTTAGTAGTCCGTACGGGAATCGAACCCGTGTTTTATCCGTGAAAGGGATACGTCCTAACCCCTAGACGAACGGACCATTTAAGGTATTAATCGATACGTTTTTTGCGATTTGCTAAGCCGTTTCGTTTAACGTGGTGCAAAGATAAGGGATTGTCAGACGCGAACGCAAGTCATCGCCTGAAAAAAGTTTTCTTTCTTTTAAAGTTTATGCGTTTTATGGCTTTTGTTCAAGAAAATGCCCGGGAAGCGTCTATTGGCCCGAAAAAAGGATTTACACGACATTCGCGACTATCTTCTCGTGGATATAATTTAAAAATGAACCATTCGACCCGAGTCTTCTTTTAGCAGTTATTCCAACCCGGGTCTTCTTTTAGCAGTTATTCCAACCCGGGTCGAAGGTCATCTAGGGAATCTGGTAAGCAGCTACCGTATTCCCATTGAACGTGGGCACGTACAGCACTTTCTTGTTCTGATCGATGCCAATGTCGGCACAGTTTTTCTTTTGAGCCCGTGTATCCAACACCTGAACGAGTTTGCCGTCGGCAGCGTACCAGTAGTGCAGCACCCCTTCCCAACGCGAGAGAAAAAAGTTAGTACCGTCGGGCTCAATGCCATCCCCGGAGGGCAAGCCTTCCGCGAGTTTCTTCAAACTTTTATCCGGATTTACTTCGTAGAAAACGCCACTACCGGACGTCAGTACGAACATCCGGTCACCCACGAATTTAATGCCGTTGGGTCGCTGTAACTCGGGACTTTCCAGGTATACCGATACGTTTTTACCTTTTACGTGATAAATCCGGCTATTACCCGAATCAGTCACGTACACATCGCCGTTGGGGCCAACGGTTACGTCATTGAGGTTGACGGCTCCTTCGGGTTTCAGTTTTCGTTCGATGTGGCCGCTGCGGACGTTAATAACCGCAATTTCGGTAATATCGGCTACGTACATTTTGCCCTTCGAAATCCCCATGCCTTTGGGAGCGTTGAGCCCCTCGGCCCATTTCAGGGTTTGTACCTGGCCATTGGCGGCCAGCGTCGAAATGAAGCCTTTGCCATCGGCCTCCCAGGGCTTGCCGTCGATGTTACTGACGTAAATAGAACTGCTGGCTGGATCCACCAGTACGGACTCGGGTGTACGAAGTTGGGTAGAGTCAGTTTCCCAGAGTTTTTGTAGCTGAACCTGAGCCGAAGCCGTAAGGCCTGAGAGCAGGCTGGTCGCTAAAACAAGGTATTTCATATACGAGTGAAAAGAGGGATTGGAATAGTAAAAAAGGCTGGAAAAACGTCCGTCTTTCCAGCCTTCATCTGCCTAAACTTTATACAAAGGTAGGCAAAAATTATAACTGAGGCTGTTGAGCGGCCAGCGTTTCATCGTGGTGATGGCCGGGTTTCTTGTTACGCATCACAAACCACAGGACACCGAAGGCGATAATCAGAATGGCCGGGAAAATGGCCATGTTATCGAGCGTTTCCTGTCCGGCAGCCAGTTGAGCGGCATCGCCCGTCAGTCCGCGTGCGGTAGCATTTTTCATTTCATCGTCAATCCAGCCACCAATGATCGGTTGGAAAATGGACGTAGAGAACATCCCCATACCACCAATAATGGACATCCCGAAGGCTCCGGATTTAGGAATGTATTCGGCCACAAAACCGATCATCGTCGGCCAGAAGTAGCATACACCGATAGCGAAGATGACCGCCGAAACATAAACCATAGCACCCGTAGCCTGACTCATCAGTACAATACCGATCGTAGCAATAACCGAGGAAGCCCAGAGTACGCCCGTGGGATTAAGGCTGTGTACCAGAGGTCCGGCAAAGTAACGACCAACGGCCATCAAGCCCGTCACCAAAGCCAAAATCAGCATGGGGCTGGCTCCGGCTTTTTCCAGAATAGGACCTACCCATTGTTCCGGACCGAATTCGGAAATGGCCGTCAGGGCCATACAGATCAGCATGAAAATGTACAGCGGCGAGAGCATAGCCTTGATGTTGGTCGTGTTGGAGTGACCTTCTTCGGCCGTACTTTCCGGGAATAACTGACCAAAAAACAGAACCCCGTACAACACCAAGGGAATCAGAATAACCCCCATCTGTAACTGCCAGCCCAATCCGGCGTCGGTCATGAATTTAGAGACCAGACTTCCGATGACGATACCGCCGGGAAACCACATGTGAAAGCGACTCAGCATCTTGGTCGTTTGATTGCCTTCGTACATATCGGCTACCATGGGGTTACAGGCGGCTTCGATGGTACCATTACCAAAACCAACGAAGAAGGTAGAAAGCAGCAGAGTCCAGAAACCGTCGGCGAAAATGGTACTGACAATCCCGATCAGGTGCGTTACGAAAGCCACCCATACAATTCGTTTGGGACCGATGATGTTGTACAGCGGGCCGCCTACGATCATCGCAATGGGAAAACCTAGAAAAGCCATTTGGTTTACATAGCCAAGTTCTTTGGAGGTAAGCCCAAATTCGGCACCCAGTTGGGGAAGAATTCCGGCCCGAATTCCAAAAATCATGGCAGTGGTAATTAGACCGAAGCAGCTTGCCAGAAACAAACGATCCCGGTTAACGGACTGTATCATAGCCATTGAGGTTTAGATAAAGGGTTTAGTATGAATGATTTGACGTTTAGCACAGGGAATGTGCATATGAATAGTTCGGCTAAAAAACGAAAAGATGGGCATTTTTGCTAGAAAGAATAGGGTTTATTCTTGAAACGCAAGCGTGAAAAATTCGGTATGCCAAACCGGTACTTTCTCCGGCTTATGTCGATTCTTCATTTGAAATATGCATTTTCTTGTCAAACTTTGGCAGCTTGTATCGAAGGAAGAAGAAGGATTACCGCCTGCCGAAAACATTTCGCCTGACCGTTTAGTACTAAAATCAGGGTACATCGCAGTAAATGCGGCAGCGTATTTTCTTCCGTACATACCTTTCCATTAAACATTCACACGTAGTCAAAAAACCTCTATCCATGGCCAGAAAACTCAGAATGGGAATGATTGGAGGCAGTCTCGATGCTTTCATTGGTTCTGTACACCGTCGGGGAGCCGCTTTAGATGGCGAAATTGAGCTCGTTTGCGGAGCCTTTAGTTCTAATCCTGAAAAGTCAAAAGAAACAGGTAAAGCCCTGTATTTGCCGGAGGATCGGGTATACGGCAGCTTTGAAGAAATGATTCGGCGGGAAAAAGAACTTCCCGAGGGTGAACGTATGGATTTTGTATCCATCGTAACCCCCAATCACATGCACTTTCCGCCCGCAAAAATGGCTTTGGAAAACGGTTTCCACGTCGTACTGGACAAGCCCATTACGCTGAACCGGGCCGAAGCTGAAGAATTAAAAGCGATTTGGGAACAGACAAATCTGGTCTTTTGCCTGACGCACAATTACACGGCTTATCCCATGGTGAAGGAAGCCCGTCACCTGATCAAATCCGGAGCCATCGGCAAGGTACGCAAAGTGATTGTCGAGTATCCGCAGGGCTGGTTGTCTCAACTGGTGGAATCGAGCGGTACGAACAAACAGGCCGCGTGGCGTACGGACCCTTCCAAGAGTGGGGCTGCTGGTGGCGTGGGCGACATTGGTACGCACGCCGAAAACCTGGCGGAGTATATTACGGGATTAAAGATTACAGAATTACTCGCTGACCTAACGATTTTTGTGGAAGGTCGTCAGCTCGATGATGATGCCAATATGTTGCTTCATTTTGAAAACGGAGCCAAGGGTATTCTGCACAACAGTCAGATTTGCAACGGCGAGGAGAATGACCTGAACATCCGCGTATACGGCGAACTGGGCGGTCTGAAATGGCGACAAATGGAACCCAATACGCTGGTTTGGACCAATCAGGAGAAAGGCTCCCGGATTATTCGTACGGGAGTGAATGCCGAGTCCCGGGCAGCTCAGGTACACACGCGTCAGCCCGCCGGTCACCCGGAAGGATACGTGGAAACCTTTGCCAGTCTGTACCGTAACTTCGCTTTTGCCGTACGGGCGAAGGAAGCCGGTCAGGAACCTGATCCCGATTTCGATTTTCCCGGAGTAGAAGCCGGTTTACGCGGAATGGCGTTCATTGATACGGTGCTGAAGTCGAACAGCAATGGAGCCGTCTGGACGAAGTTTGAGTAGACTCAACTAAATTTCTTTACGTAGTATGAACTGGCAGGAGCGAATTGAATCAGACGAACAGGTATTACTAGGGAAGCCCGTCATTAAAGGAACCCGACTTTCAGTTGAATTTTTGATTGGCAGACTAGCCGATGGATGGTCGGAACAGACTATTCTCGAGAACTATCCTCAGTTGTCTCGTGAGGACTTGCAGGCCGTGTTCGGATATATTCAGGATTGCCTGCGGGATGGCTTACTGTTTCATCAATCCATTCCATCAAAAGCGGCCTGATGAAAATACTAGCCAACGAAAACTTTCCCAAAGTCAGTATTCAGTGGTTGCGGGAACGTCACGTCGATATTATATCCGTTGGTGAACACTATTCTGGGTCGAAAGATGAAGAAGTAATGAACCTTGCCATTCAGGAGAACCGTACGATTCTTACTTTTGATCGGGATTACGGTGAACTGATTTTCAAAAAAGGATATAAGCCTCTGGCGGGAGTCGTTTATTTTCGATGGAATTCCTTTACCCCCGAAGCTCCCGGGCAGTTCATACATGAGCTTTTAACGAATGCTGACGTTCAATTGACAGGAAATTTTTCGGTAATCGATGAAAACTTCATCATTCGTCAGCGAAAAATCTAAACTTTCACCAATTCAAAAAATGACCAAAATTAAAGTAGGCGTAGTTGGTACGGGCTTCATTGGACCCGCTCACATTGAGGCGTTGCGGCGTTTGCCGAATGTAGAAGTAGCCGCCCTGTGCGAAGTAACCGCTGAACTCGCCGCTACGAAAGCTGCTCAGTTGGGCATCGAGCGTTCGTATACTTTCGATGAACTGCTGAAGCAGGACGACATTCAGGTTGTGCATATCTGTACGCCTAACTTCCTTCACTATTCGCAGTCAAAAGCTGCTTTGCTGGCGGGTAAACACGTGGTTTGCGAAAAACCGCTGGCTAAAGACCTCCACGAAGCCGAAGAACTGGTAGAACTGGCCGCTCAGACGGGTCTGGTGAATGCGGTTCACTTCAACCTGCGGTATTATCCGCTGGCTCGTCAGATGAAAGCCATGCACGAAAGTGGCGAACTGGGCGATGTGTACTCCGTAATGGGCTCGTACCTCCAGGACTGGCTGTTCTACGAAACCGATTACAGCTGGCGTCTGGAACCCGATAAGTCGGGCAACAGCCGGGCGATTGCTGACATTGGCTCGCACCTGATGGATATTATCGAGTACATTACCGGCCTGAAAACCGTAGCCGTACTCGCTGATTTCAACATCATTCATAAAACGCGTAAGAAGCCATTGAAGCCCGTAGAAACCTACTCGGGCAAAATGTTGCAACCCGAAGATTACGCCGATGTACCCATCACGACGGAAGACCATGCCAACGTATTACTCCGTTTCAACAACGGAAACCGCGGCGTGATTACGGTATCACAAGTGGCAGCAGGCCGGAAGAACCAGCTGAAACTCGAAATCGCCGGATCGAAAAAATCCTTTGCCTGGAATTCCGAAGCTCCCAACGAGTTGTGGATCGGTAAACGCGATGGAGCGAATGAAGTACTGCTGCGGGATCCGTCGCTGGTACACCCCGACGTTCGCTCGATTATCACCTTCCCCGGCGGCCATAACGAAGGTTTCGCCGATACGTCCAAGCAAATGTTTAAGGAAGTGTATGCCGCTATCGAAGCGGGTAAAATGCCGGAAAAACCAACCTTCCCAACGTTTGCTGACGGATACCGCGAGTTACTGATTTGCGAAAAAATCCTCGAATCCAACACCAAGCAAGCCTGGGTGGAAGTATAGAGTATTTTAGAATGATGATAACATGAGTGCATAACTCATGTTATCATCATTCATTCACTCAAAACTAATTTACTATGAAAACACTAAAAGGACCGGGTATCTTCCTGGCTCAGTTTTTAGGAGATACGGAGCCATTTAATTCACTCGATAGCATCGCCCGTTACATGGCGAATCTGGGTTACAAGGGACTTCAGTTACCCAGTGGTGATCCCCGAATGATCGACCTGAAAACAGCGGCCGAATCCAAGACCTACTGCGATGAGCTGAAGGGCAAACTTGCCGACATCGGTGTTGAGATTACCGAATTGTCCACGCACCTGCAGGGACAGCTGGTAGCCGTACATCCTTCGTATGCCACAATGTTTTCGGGCTTTGGTCCGGCTGAACTGGCCAACGATCCCGCGGGTCAGCAGGCCTGGGCTACCGAACAGATGATTCTGGCGGCGAAAGCCAGTCAAAATTTGGGACTCACGTCGCACGTAACGTTCTCCGGAGCTTTACTCTGGCCATTTGTCTATCCCTGGCCCCAACGTCCGGCTGGACTCGTGGACATGGCTTTTACGGAACTGGCTAAACGCTGGACGCCCATTCTGAATGCTTTCGACGAAGCGGGCGTAAACGTAGGCTTTGAGCTGCACCCCGGCGAAGATCTCCACGATGGTATCTCCTTCGAGATGTTCCTCGAAAAAGTGAACAACCACCCACGGGCGGGGATCAACTACGATCCGAGTCACTTCCTGCTGCAACAGCTGGATTACCTGCAATTCATTGATTTCTACCACGATCGGATTTACGCCTTCCACGTGAAAGATGCCGAGTTCAATCCTTCGGGCAAACAGGGCGTGTACGGTGGCTACCAGGGTTGGGTAGATCGGGCCGGACGCTTCCGTTCACTCGGTGATGGACAGGTGGATTTCAGTGGCATCTTCAGTAAAATGGCTCAGTACGATTACGATGGCTGGGCTGTACTGGAGTGGGAGTGTGCCATCAAGCATCCCGAGCAGGGAGCCGCGGAAGGAGCCCCCTTCATTGAAAGCCATATCATTCGCGTAACCGAACGGGCTTTTGACGATTTTGCTGGTACGGGTTCGGATGATGCGTTCAACAAAAAAGTACTGGGTCTGTCGTAACCCAAACCGCAGATCAAGGGTATAAAAAAAGAGTCCGGATTCAGTATCCGGACTCTTTTTTTATGGAACGCCTAGGGCTTCTGCCAGGCGTTTATTTTGTTTAGAATATCATCGACCGTAATCGTCTCCATGTCGGCATTAACGGCCGTCAGCGATTCGGCTTTCTTTCCGACCGGTCCCCAGCGACCCGCATCCTTGGTTTTAATATCCGTATACAGACCCAGCGTAAAGATACCCGCCGCCGCCGCAATGTGTACGGGACCTGTACTACACGCAATCAGACCGTCGGCTTGGCTGATGAAGGTAATGAACTGACTCAAGGGAAGTTTTCCACTAATGTCGGTAATCAGGCCTTCGTGCTGCTGTACCCAGGGCAGTAGTTCTTCGTGCTCTTTTTGTGAGCCACTAATAAAGACTTTGAAGCGATTCTGGTCAATACGATGAACGAGTTTCGAGTAATTGTCCAGACTCCATTCCTTGCTGTTTTTGTGCGATTTGGGATGGATAATCAGGTTAAACTTATCGGGCGATAGCAGGGCTTCAAACGTTGGATTGAGGGGTTGAAAACGACTGAGGCCGTAATAATCCGAAACTTCATTCCAGGAAAGGTCCCGTTTAATATTGAGCCCCCGGAGCAATTTAACGTTCAGTTGGGCTTCGTGTAAACCCGAGTTTTTTCGGCTGAGCGGTACGAGCGTATTGCAGGTAAACCAGTGATACAACCGGTTAGTCGTACCGATTCGCTTCTTAATCCCGGCCCGTTTCAGCTGCCAGGCCACCGTACTTAAATCCTTCAGGTGAATGGCCACGTCAATCTTTTCAGTGGCCAGCAGGGTATTGATTTCCTCTACACTTTTCCCCTGCCAGTCGTCGAAATTGACAAAACCATCAATGTGTCGACTAGCCTGAGCGATGTCCCGGGTATACGTACGTCCTAAGACGGAGATTTTACAGGATGGAAAGTATTCCTTGATTAAACCACAAACCGGCATCGCCAAAACCATATCCCCCACGGCATCGGTACGACAAATTAAAACATGCTTGTTAGTAAGGTTATTTTTAGACGATGGCATAGGGTAATCAAAGAGTTAATAGATCACGCACCGGAGGATCAGAATCATGAATAACAGCCCATTGAGACACGACGGGACATAGATGCGTTGCTTGCAGAATACAAACGTAAACATTCCCCTTTCCATCCGGTTCCGATTAAAGAATTTTAATAGAAATAGGGAGGCAATTAAAACGGCTGTAAAGATAGCCCCTGAAGAGGATTACTCGTACGTTTTGGCTGGAGGAAGTGAGGATTCTTTTGATAAGAAGACCAGTCTCGAAAATAAGGAGACGAAAAAACATACGTCGAGTAAAATGGCTTTGTTGTCGGAAGGCACTGCGGTAATGTGTATGGATGTGCTAATGTGATAAGCGACTGAATTTCAGTAAATAAATCCCATCGAGGATAAGAAAGTAGAGCCGGGAACACCGAAGAAAATGTCGCTTTCCCGGCAGACAATCGTGTTTTTGCCACTAGCTTTGTCCGGCATCGATGCGGGCGGAAAGGACTATACGCAACTTTGTTCCACGGGTCGATAAGCAAACTATTGCATTTCAACTAGTTAACCTCAGATTCATGAAAAAGACATTAATTGGCATTCTGTCACTGATGACCGTTGCCTGTCTTGCCCAATCTCCCAACAAGCTTTCCAAAGCAGAAAAAAAAGCAGGTTTTAAATTACTGTTCGACGGAAAAACGACCAACGGCTGGCATACGTATAATGGTCAGGGTATCGGTACCGCCTGGAAAGTAGAGGATGGAACGCTGAAGCTGGATGCGGACGCCCGTAAATCCGGAGCAACTGCCGGTGACATTGTTACGGACGCAGAATTCACCAATTTTGAATTGAAGTACGATTCCAAGATTGCCGAAAATGGTAACAGCGGGGTGATGTTTCACGTCGTGGAAAGTAAAAAGTACCGTTATCCCTGGCTGACGGGTCCTGAAATTCAGGTGATCGACAATGAGCGGCATTCCGACAGCAAACTCGAAAGCCATCGGGCGGGTAGTTTGTACGATCTGATTCCGGCTCAACCCCAGAATGCGAATGCTGCCGGACAGTGGAATTCCATGCGGGTAGTACTGGATCAGGGCAAATTCACGATTTATCAAAATGATGTGAAAGTGGTGGAAACGGACATGAGTACGCCTCAGTTTGCAGAAATGGTCGCTAAGTCGAAATTTAAGTCTATGCCCGATTTTGCCAAAGCCGCTACGGGCCGTTTTAGTTTGCAGGATCACGGCGATACCGTGTGGTTCCGTAACATTAAGATTCGCGAAATCAAACACTAGAAATGGGATGTCTGCCGAACCCAATCATCGGTGTAAGTGCAATACTCCAACCAACGGAGAAAGCCTTTTGCTGACGGTCCAGGCTTACGAATACAAAACACGCTCGCAACAACGGGCGTGTTTTTTTATGGAAACTGATTTCTGTACGCTCGCCAACTCACAAAAGTCAGTGCAAGTAAAGCAGGCGTACCCTTGTTTTGTTAATGATTTAGTGCATTCAGGCCATACCTTGAATGTGCTCAGAAAACCATTCAAGAATTATGTATCAGGACCGAATCTTACGCCGGGAACTCATCGATAAACTAGTAACAGCCGATCAGGCGGCCGCCCTCATCAAAGACCAGATGGTCGTAGGATCCAGCGGTTTTACCAAAGCTGGCGATAGTAAAGCCGTACTGCCCGCCCTGGCCAGTCGGGCTCAGGCTGAACCCCTGCATATTACCTTACTCACGGGAGCTTCGCTGGGCCATAATACCGATGCGGCTCTAACCACCAGCCACGTACTCAGCCGACGGATGCCGTTTCAGGTGGATCCGGTATTGCGGAAAAGTATTAATGCCGGGGAAGTGATGTTCATTGACCACCACCTGTACGAAACGGTTGAGCAACTCCAGAACAGACATCTGCCACCGGTAGACATTGCCGTTATTGAAGTAACCAAGATTGAGGAAGACGGGAGTCTGGTGCCTACCACGTCCGTGGGAAACTCGGCTCACTTTGCGGCTCTGGCCCAGCAGGTGATCGTGGAGGTAAATCTTTCGATGCCGCTGGGTTTGTCGGGGCTGCATGACATTTTTCTGACGGGAGGCTATCCTGAACGTTCCATTATTCCGATTACGTCGCCATCTTCCCGAATCGGCCGTACCTCTATCCCCGTTGATCCCGAGAAAATTGTAGCGATTGTCATCACCAACATACCGGATAGTCCAGCGACGGTCGTGCCGCCCGATGTGAAGACGACGGCCATTGCCGAGTACTTGCTGGATTTCTTTAAAAACGAAGTGAAGCAGGGGCGGCTCAAAAAGTCGCTTTTACCCTTGCAGGCGGGTATCGGAAAAGTGGCCAACGCCGTAATGTCCGGATTTTTGAAGAGTGATTACGAAAATCTGACCATGTACTCGGAGGTATTGCAGGATAGCACCTTTGAGTTGATTGATGCCGGAAAAATGACCTACGCCTCCGCGTCGTCCATTACGGTTTCGGAAGAATGGTATCACCGGATTATGAACAACCTGAACCTGTACCGCGATAAAGTTGTACTCCGTCCACAGAACATCAGTAATGCTCCCGAAGTCATTCGCCGCATGGGCGTGATTGGTATCAATACGGCCATTGAGTTTGACATCTACGGAAACGTCAACTCTACGCATTTGAGTGGTACGCACATGATGAATGGGATTGGTGGTTCCGGCGATTTTGCTCGTAATGCCTTCCTGAGCATTTTCGTGACGCAGGCTGCCTCGAAGGAAAATGCCATTTCACACGTGGTACCGATGGCTTCGCACGTGGATCATACCGAGCATGACGTTGATATTCTGGTAACGGATCAGGGGCTCGCCGATCTACGCGGACTGGCTCCCCGGGAGCGGGCGAAAGTGATTATTGCCAATTGCGTACATCCGGATTACCGGGACGAATTGCAATCGTACTACGAGCGGGCCTGTCAGCGGGGCGGACACACGCCGCACGTCCTGGAAGAAGCCTTTAGCTGGCATACGCGACTGGCCACGACCGGAACCATGAAGAAATCGGTAACAGAATTGAGTTAACAATGAAAAAGGGGAGCCGATCGGCTCCCCTTTTTCATTGTTCATACGAACGCTTTTGGGCAAAACTCATTCCTACAAAAAGCAGGTAGGCAACGGCTACAATTCCCAGCCCGCAAGCTTCGCGGGCTAGTTCCTGATTGGGGGTTTTCATCGTGAGTCCTTCCCCTTCGGAAAAGAAACCTTCCCAGGCCGTCATCTGCGACCAGGAGCTAATGGCCCAGGCTGCTGACCAAATCAGTAGAACCAGGAGCATTTCCCGGTTGAATTTTCCCTGAAAAGCCCGAAAAGCAGCATACGCCGCAAGGAGATAAATGGTACCCCAAAGCAGGGGATCGGGGTCGTTGTATTGCCAGCCGGCAAACAGTACGAAAACGGGAACCAGTAGTAAAGCCAGGTATTTCATCGGAAATCAGGAAAAGAGCTATTTACAGAACGTTGCAACGGCATCGGCCGCTTCGGCATACCCTAGTTTTTTAGCTTGCTGAAAGCTCAAGCAGGCCGCTTCCCGATTGCCCACCAGATTCTGGGCCAGTCCCATGTTGTAGAAGGCTTTCGGAAAATCGGAACGTATCCCAACCGCCTGCTCGTAATCACGAATAGCCGAGGGATAGTTTTTCTGTTCCAGGTACAGGTTACCCCGAACAAAATAGGTTTCCGCGTTCTTCGGAGCCAGTTGTACCGCTTTGTCAAAGTCGGGCGTGGCTTTCTGGGGCAGCTTTAGCTCGGCGTATACAAAACCACGATTGAGATAAATTTCAGCAGAATCAGGAGCCAACGTGGCCGCTTTACTAAAATCCTTGATTGCCGACTCAAAATCATTCTGGGCAATCCGTAGTTTAGCCCGATTGAAATAGGGCAGATACAGCGATGAATCAGCCTTCATGGCCTGTTCATAATCGAGCAGGGCATTGGAGTAATCTTTGAGCTGGTAGTAAGCCACGCCACGGGCGTTTAAAGCCTGTGCATTGTCTGCATCGGCTGATACGGCCTCATTTAGGGCAGTAATAGCCTCGTTTATTTTATTTTCACCCAATAATTTTCGGCCTTCTTCTAAATGTTTATTCGAAGAATTACAGCTTGACAGCCAGAGAGATAAGCCTAGTAACAGGGCAGATACCGGAAGCGTACGAAACTTTTTCATCCTGCAAAGTTACGCTGAGACTTGACTTCGGCCCAAAATAAAACCATCTTTGCAGCGGCAAATCAGGCCAGCTCCTGCTGAATCCCCCAGGTCTTGACCGAAGCAAGGGTAGGCGGTTGTAGCGGTTCGTGGTTTGCCATTTTTTTTTGCCCTTACTGGCCTTTGCACAGATACACGCGAAAGGTCGATCCTTTACCTGGCACGCTCCTCGCTTCAATGGTGCCCCCGTGTAATTCCGCTACTTTTTTACAGATGGTCAATCCGATGCCCGTGCCGACGTATTCACTGCGGGTATGCAGGCGTTGAAAAAGCTGGAAAATCCGGTCTTTGTATTGCTCATCGAAACCAATACCATTGTCTTCTACGGTGATACACACGCAGCGATTGTCGTGAAGTACCGTTGATGGTAGCTGCTGGGGAGTGCTGGCGTAGATACGAATCTGCGGCACGCGGTCTTCCGGCACAAATTTCAGGGCATTGGAAATAAGGTTCTGAAAAAGCTGATACAATTGCTGAGTGTTACCCGCCACCTCCGGCAAAGAACCCAGGTCAATTTGGGCCTGTCTGGCCTGGATGACCGAATCCAGATCTTCCAGCACATCGGTAAAGACTTCCATCAGCGATATTCGCTGGAAAGGCTGCGGTTTGGTATTCAGTCGCGAGTAGGTAAGCAGGTCTTTGATGAGGCCGTGCATCCGTTCGGCGGAACTGTGCATTCGTTCGAGCAGGCTGGTCACTTCAGGTTTCAGATCTGCCGCGTAATGCACCCGAAGCATGGTACTGAACGATTGAATTTTGCGTAAGGGCTCCTGCAAATCGTGCGAAGCTACGTACGCAAACTGAGCCAATTCTTCATTACTGCGGTTTAGCTCAATCACTTTCGACTCCAGTTCCTGCTGGTATTCTTCGAGTTTCTGCTGGGTGTGCTTGAGGGCTTCGTTGGCCTGTAGCGTCTTTTCAATGGTTTTCTGAGCGTGGATGTCTACGAAAAAACCTGACCAGTGCGTCAGCGTTTTCTTCTCATCAAACATCGGGGCAAAAGAAGCCATGTGCCAGCGATACTGCTGCGTTTGGGCCTCGGGAATCCGTACTTCAAACTGAAAAGGCTGAAGCTTCTGTAACGCATCCATCCAGAACGCCGACTGAGCCGCGGGGTCTTCTGCGTGAAAGAGGCCTTGCCAGTGTCGGTCATTGATGGTCTGAATGGTCATGCCCGTATACGTGACCAGCCATTCATTCGCGTACAGTAACTTACCCTGAGGATTGACGGTACAGATAATCAGCGGGAGCGAATCCGTCAGGGTACGGTAGCGGTTTTCGCTTTCCTTGAGGCGATCTGCCAGGGCGTGAAGCTGTCGGTTTTTACGCTTGATTTCCTCGTAGGGCGACAGGGCCAGTTCATTCTGAAAGAGCGACTTCCACTGATTGATTTTTAATTCCGTAATCCGTTTAGAGGGGAAAATCCGGAAGTACAGGGAAATCTGGGTATTCTCACTCGTGGTATTCACCTGAAACGAATCCACCAGTTTTTGAGCGTAATGTAAGCCAAATTGATGCTCATCAAGGTCGTGTTCGGGCCGATCATTGATCAAGGCCACCAGGTTCCATTCCTGCCCTTTCGGATTGTCCAGTCCCAGAATCAGCGAAGCACCCATGCCCCGATCAATGGCCGTTCTAGAAACTTCTGAGACGGCTGTAGCAAACGTTGTTTGAGAGGCCAGGGACATGCCCGTCAGCTCTGCCAGTTTCATGGTATGCTTGTGGGCCAGGATGAGATCCATTTCGGTATCCAGGGTAACTTTGGCTATCTCGTGCATAATCATCAATTGAAACGGCAGACTACGATCGACATATCGTCCGTCTTACGGGCGTAATCTTTGTATAAGGCAGCGGCCAGAATAGATAAATCGTACTTGGTAATGTGAGGATATTTATACGTTTCCCAGCGGGAACGAATGCCGTCCGAACATAAAATCAGGTATTGTCCGGCTTCCATCACCAGAGTCTGTTCGTTCATGGACGTTGGAATATTCATCCCAATAATCCCATTGTAGGAGAAATGTCTTTTAGCGAAATTGGCCCCTTTCAGCGTCGTTGAAATATTCCCAACGCCGCACAACTGCCAGGTACGAGTTTTGGCATCAAAGAAACCCATCGTACCCACCAGGCCCCGGGTTTTCTTGACCGCCCGGTGTAGGAGTCGAATCAGCTCCGTAGGGCGGGGTTCTTTACTCGCTTTCAGGGCTTCGATGGCAGTTTGAACGGCCAGAGCTGCCTCCGGACCGTGCCCGAGACCATCGCCAAGAAAAAGCTTCACCCGCTCCGGGGATGTTTCTACGAAAAAGCCATCGCCACTTTGGGTTTCACCGGGTTTGGGTACCACAATGGAACGGATATCCAGCCTGGACACCCGACGCGACGGAATTACCTTATAAATGCGGGACAGAATAATTGTACCCCAGTCGGGCTGGGAATAAATCTGAAAGGTATCCGAGAGACGTTTGATCGAACCGAGCCCGTGCCCCAGGGTTTGGGTCGTAGACATGCCATCTTCCAGCATTTTGGTGGGATCGGCAATGCCAGGCCCCTGATCAATGCTGATGAGTTCAATGCCACTTTGGTTCGCCTCGTTGAAGAATCGAACCAGAATTTCGCCACCAGTAGCGTGTTTGACGAGATTGGAGGCTAATTCGGCCACAATCAAATCAATCTCCGCCAGCCGACGCGTGGGAAATTCCAGCTGGATAGCCATGCTGTGAATTTCCCGTTTTAAAAGAGCCAGATAACTTCGATCCGTGGCCGCAAAACTTTTATGATGATTATCCATTCTTCCACTTAATAACGGTCACGGTAGTTCCTTCGCCGGGAGCACTTTTAATGGAGAACTCACTCATGAGTCGTTTCGTACCGGGAAGACCCAGGCCCAGACTTCTACCCGTAGAAAAGCCGTCCTGCATCGCTTTATCCAGATCAGCAATACCGGGCCCGCGATCGCTGAAGGTGAGTCGGATGCCGTTTTCGCGGCCACGACTTACGACTTCGATGAGCACTTCTCCACCCTGAGCGTAGCGTAGCATGTTACGCACCAATTCGCTGGTTCCGGTAATCAGTTTGGTTTGATTGACCAGCCCCATGCCGATTTTGGTTGCGTATTCTTTCACCCGGTTTCGTAAAATCACGACATCCTGATCTTTGTGTATGAGGAGGCGATCTCTATTCAGGGTTATCATCCTCGTCTTCCTCTTCGTCCGGATTGGAAGCCAGCCGTGATTGTAATAAATTCATTCCTCGCTCCACATTCAGGGCCGTAAATACACCGTTCAGGGGTAAACCCAGTTCGACCAGCGTAATCGCAACGGCTGGTTGCATGCCCACCACTACGGTTTCAGCATCCAGAATTTTGGACATGGTCGCGATGTTGCCCAAAATTCTACCCATGAAGGAATCTACGATCGATACCGCTGAGATATCAATCAGTACGCCCCGGGCTCCGGTTTTGTGAATCATCTGTACCAAATCCGTTTCCAGATTGAGGGCAATCCGATCGTACAGATCAATCTGAATGGTTACCAGCAGAAACTGGCCCATTTTAAGAATCGGAATACGGTCCATTCCTTAAACTTTTTTATCTTTTCTCACTTTGGTAACTTCCAGTTGCAACATCGTGAAGGCTTGCCGCAGGGCACTGGCCAGCGTGGCTTTCGTGATGATGGAAGAAAGGTCGATCCCAAGGTGTACAATGGTTTGGGCAATTTCAGGACGGATACCGCTGATGATACATTCGGCTCCCATCAGACGTGTAGCACTAACGGTTTTGATCAAGTGTTGAGCCACGAGAGAATCGACCGCCGGAACGCCAGAAATATCCAGAATGGCAATACTGCTTTCGGAATTGACAATTTCAACGAGCAGGTTTTCCATCACAATCTGCGTGCGGGCACTGTCGAGGGTACCGATGATTGGCAGAGCAATGATGCCATCCCAAACCCGAATGATAGGGGTAGAGATTTCAGCAATTTCATCCGTCTGGCGGAGAATGACTTCTTCCCTTCCCTGAATAAACGTTTCGAACGTAACGATTCCCAGGCTGTCAATGAGCTTGCTAACTTCCAGCAATTCCTGATTAAGAAGGGACAGATCCGAAATATTTTCCCCTAAAACGGAAAAGATGGCGTCTTTCAAACTAAAGATAAACGTGGCCGTTTCACGGGGCGTATAGCCCTGACGAGCTCTAGACAACGAAATACCCGCCAGAATTTCAAAGACGGGTTCAAAGTCCTGCGATTCTACCTGCGTACTATTGCCTTCGTTAAGCGTATGCAATAACGTATCAATGAGTTCGATGGATTGAACGCGTAAATCTTCGTTGGACATCAGATCTTCCCGGAGTGTGGGATCTTCCATCTGATTTTCCATCCATAGTTCTATTATTTGCTCCTTTTTCGACTGGAGCATTTTAATAGTACTTGCTTTCATAGTGTTCAAAAATTCTGAATTTAAGGGTGTAAAGAAGACAACCGTTGCAGAGCCTTTTAGGTTTTGAAATAAATCGGGATGCCGGAAGCGTAAATTAAAGAAACTTTGAGGGATTGCTGAAGGAGAGCAAATTATTCAACTAAAAAACCCCGCTTCGCTAACGAAAACGGGGTTTTAAAAATAAGATGTATCCGTACTAGTTACGGTAGAGTACCGATTTTACGGCTGAGACGACTCGCTTTGCGTTCGGAAGAACTTCTTCGATCAGCGTAGGAGCGTAGGGTAGGGGTACGTCGCGGCTCGTTACACGGGCTACGGGAGCATCGAGGTAATCGAACGCGTAGCGTTGCAGGTGGTAAGCCACTTCGGCGGAAATGGAAGCCAGCGGAGCTGCTTCTTCCACAACGACGCAACGGTTGGTTTTCTTGATCGATTTCACTAGGGTACCGTAATCAATCGGACGAACCGAACGCAGGTCAATCAGTTCCACGGAAATACCTTCTTTCTGTAATTCTTCGATGGCCGGCATCACGATCCGGGGGATCACTTTACCAAAGCTAACGATGGTTACGTCGGTTCCTTCCTGTTTCACGTCGGCCACGCCAATGGGAATGAGGTATTCACCATCGGGGACCTGGCCTTTGTCGCCGTACATCTGCTCCGATTCCATGAAAATCACGGGATCATTGTCACGAATGGCTGATTTCAATAAACCTTTCGCATCCGCAGGGTTTGAGGGGATTACCACTTTCAGACCCGGCGTATTGGCGTACCAGCTTTCGAAGTTCGACGAGTGCTGGGCTGCCAGCTGGCCAGCGTTACCGGTAGGGCCACGGAATACGATGGGTGCATTGTACTGCCCACCTGACATTTCGTAGATTTTAGCTGCCGAGTTGATCACCTGATCAATGGCTACCAGCGAAAAGTTAAACGTCATGAACTCAATGATCGGACGCAAACCGTTGGCTGCCGCCCCCACGCCGATACCGGCAAAGCCTAATTCGGCAATGGGCGTATCGATTACGCGTTCCGGTCCGAATTCGTCAAGCATCCCTTGAGACACTTTGTACGCACCATTGTATTCAGCAACTTCTTCGCCCATCAAAAAAACGCGGGGATCACGTCGCATTTCCTCGCTCATGGCTTCGCGGAGAGCCTCCCGAAATTGTAATTCTCTCATGTTCAGAGTTTCTGTCGTATGTCCAGCTTGAATGTCTTCGTAAAGACCTTCAAAATTAGGAATGGATCAGCAATTGACAAGGTTTCTGACCCATGATTCCCCATTTATCGTTAAACTTTTACGGAGAGCTCCGTCTAATTTTCTAAGAAAAGCGGTCTTACAACTAAAAAATAGGGAATAAAAAGGGAGGTCGGTAAAATAAATTTTTTTAAAATATAATTATTGCATTATAAAGTAATATTAAACGTTGACAATCCTGAATTTTTTTCGTTACTTTGAAGAGAGATTTTAGTAAGACTTTATGCTTATGTTCTCAAATCATCTAAGCTTTTCCAATCAGGTGATACGATGATTTGAAACGGAATACTCACCTCCATTGAACTGAAAAAGGGAATGAACAAACCGCCGTTCCATTCCTAAGTGCCTCGGTAAGTTTCTGCAGGTCAGGGCTTGCCAACGTTGCGTATTCTGCTTGCCAGAATACGCAGAAGAGTTAGGCTTCGTACCCAGGAAAGGCTGTAACCAGAAGTTCATCTGAGACAGCTAATACGCTGAATATGAACGCCAGCTGAGTTAGTGGCCGTATCAAGTTTCATAGTTCAATCATTTTAATCCGGAACGTTATGACTTTGGAAGAATTTCTCCAGAGCGAAGAGTGTGTGCTGATGTTGATTTTTCAACAGTACAGCCCCTCGGTAAGCCAGGCTGAACGAGTGCTGGAAAGCTTCGTGAGCCAGCACCCTAAAGACGCTCGTTTGCTTCGAGTAGCCTGCGGTAAGGAAGATGAATTGTTTAAACGGTATAAAATCCGTTCAAACCCAACGGTACTGGGTTTGCGAAAGGGTCGGGAAATCTGGCGGCATGAAGGATATACCGACGCCCAAACCATGGATCAGGTGGAATCTCGTTTGGTAGGGAATCACGTCTAACTGGTCGAACAACCCAAAGTTTACGTACTTTTGCAGACAGAGCAATTGTCTAGTACATGGTACCCATTCGGTCAGTTTTAGCAAAGCCCGTCGCGGCCTGGGTTATATCAAAGCGTCGTCAGTGGGAACGTAAACCCGCTGAAACGCAGCAGTTTTGGTTAAATAAATTACTGGATTCCGCCCGGAACACCGAGTTTGGGCGGAATCACTTTTTTAAAGACATTCACTCCCACGCTGATTTTCAGCAGGCTGTACCCATTCGGGATTACGAAGCTCTGAAGCCTTACGTAGAGAAAGTAACCCACGGCGAGCCGGATATTCTCTGGCCAGGCAAGCCCCTGTATTTCGCTAAAACTTCGGGTACTACGTCTGGAATTAAATACATTCCCTTGTCCAAAGAATCCATTGGTTTTCACATCAATGGTGCCCGCGATGCTCTGTTGAGTTATATCCACGAAACGGGACGCTCGGAATTTCTGGATAAAAAACTCATTTTTCTTTCAGGAAGCCCGGAAATGACGACCAAACACGGAATTCATGTGGGTCGCCTCTCCGGTATTTCCAATCACCACGTTCCGGGTTATCTGCGGACGAATCAGTTGCCCAGCTGGGAAACCAATTGTATTGACGATTGGGAGACCAAGCTCGACCGGATCATTGACGAGACCATTCACCAGCCCATGTCACTGATCTCGGGTATTCCGCCTTGGGTGCAGATGTACTTTGACCGGATTCAGGCTCGTACGGGCAAGAAAATAAAGGATGTGTTTCCGGACTTTCAGCTCTTTGTGTACGGCGGCGTGAATTTCGAGCCGTACCGGGCCAAGCTATACGATTCCATCGGCAAGAAAATTGATTCCATTGAGACGTACCCGGCTTCGGAAGGTTTCATTGCCTATCAGGACAGCCAGGTGCATCCGGGTCTGCTGATGTTGCTCAATCAGGGTATTTTCTACGAGTTTATACCGGTGGAGGAATTTTTCACGGAGAACCCCCGTCGCCTGAGCATTGGCGAAGTGGAAGTAGGCAAGAACTACGCCGTCATCATGAATACCAATGCCGGTCTGTGGGGGTACAACATTGGGGATACGGTGAAGTTCGTCTCCAAAGACCCGTACCGGATTATTGTAACGGGACGGATCAAACACTTCATTTCGGCATTTGGCGAGCACGTGATTGGGGAGGAAGTTGAAAAAGCGATGGCCTATGCCGTGAGTCGTCAGCCCGAAACGCAGGTGGTCGAATTTACGGTAGCTCCGCAGGTAGCCCCTCCGCAGGGCGGTTTGCCGTACCACGAGTGGCTGATTGAGTTTGCCCATCCACCGCATGATCTGGAGCAATTCCGCCAGGATCTCGATACTAACCTGACCAAACTCAACGTGTACTACGACGATTTGATCAGCGGAAATATTCTACAACGTCTTCAATTGACGTCCTTACGTCGGGGAGCCTTTATTGAGTTCATGAAAAGCCAGGGCAAGTTGGGCGGCCAGAATAAAGTACCTCGCCTGGCCAATGACCGTACGGTTGCGGATCAGCTCAAACCACTGGTATAAAACGTAGCGAAAGCCCCCATTTAAAAAGAGTACCCATTCGTATGCAAAAACGGAATATTGCCATTCTGGGCTCAACCGGCTCTATTGGTACGCAGGCCCTGGACGTCGTGCGGAGTCACCCGGAAGCTTTTCAGGTAGAAGTCTTATCCGCCCAGAATAACGCAGCTTTACTCATTGAGCAGGCAGCTGAGTTCAAGCCGAATGTAGTCGTCATTGGCAATGAAGATCTTTTCCCAACGGTTCAGTCCGCTCTGGAATCACTGGATATAAAAGTCTACTGTGGAATTCAGGCCCTGGCCAGCGTCGTTCAGATGGAAAGTATTGATCTGGTCCTGACGTCCATGGTAGGGTACGCCGGCTTGTTACCCACGCTGAAAGCCATCGAAGCTGGAAAGTCCATCGCTTTGGCCAATAAAGAAACGCTGGTCGTGGCAGGGGAGCTGGTTACAGAAGCCGCCCGGAAAAAAGGCGTCAATATTTATCCCGTCGATTCCGAGCATTCGGCTATTTTTCAGTGTCTGGTCGGGGAGTTTCATAACCCCATCGAGAAGATCATTCTGACCGCTTCCGGTGGACCTTTTCGCGGAAAGGACCGGGAGTTTCTGAAAACCGTCACCAAAGCTCAGGCCCTGAAACACCCCAACTGGGTGATGGGAGCCAAGATTACGATCGACTCGGCCAGCCTGATGAATAAAGGCCTGGAAGTCATTGAAGCAAAATGGCTGTTTGGCCTCGAAGCTCCGCAGATCGAGGTAGTGGTACATCCGCAAAGCATCATCCATTCCCTCGTCCAGTTCGAAGACGGTTCCATGAAGGCTCAGATGGGTTTGCCCGACATGAGGCTTCCCATTCAGTTTGCTCTGGGGTATCCCAACCGGATGCCTTCGGATTTTCCCCGCTTCAACTTCATGGATTATCCAACCCTCAGTTTCGAACAACCGGATGCCAAGACCTTTCGCAATCTGGCCCTGGCTTATACCGCTCTCGAACGGGGGGGGAACGCCTGCTGCATTCTGAATGCGGCCAATGAAGTAGCAGTAGCCGAGTTTCTAAACGATCGGATTGGGTTTCTGGAAATGTCGGATCTGATTGGCGAGTGCCTGGAAAAGGTGTCGTATCAGGCGAATCCCAGTTACGAAGATTACGTGCAGACGGATACGGAAACGCGTCGTTTAGCGGCGGAATTACTAAAATCACACTCTCTATACTAATTAACTGTATTGTTGAATGAAACGCTACGCCCTGGCCCTTGACCTGGTAGACGACCCCATTTTGATTGCTGAATACGAACGCTACCACGAGGTCATCTGGCCGGAAATTAAGGAGAGCATTCTCGGGCAGGAAGTAACGGCCATGGAAATTTACCGGACGGGTAATCGCCTGTTCATGATTATGGAAGTGACGGATCAGTTTTCCTTTGAGGCGAAAGCTGCCGCCGACGCCGCCAATCCGAGAGTACAGGAGTGGGAGCAGCTGATGTGGAAATACCAGCAGGCCATTCCCGCCGCCCAGCCCGGTGAAAAGTGGGTACTGATGAAAAAAATATTTGCGTTATAAGTGTTAATGACCGCAGCAGACGATACGTATCAAACCATAGAGGCTCCGGTGGAAGGCCTGTTTAAGGACAAAGGCAGTAAATTCATCGGTTACGCCTATCCGTTGGCAAACGAAGAAGAAGTTAAACAGTACGTAGCCGAATTGCGGGAGCTACATCCCAAAGCCCGGCATTATTGCTGGGCCTATCGGCTGAGTCCTGACCGGACGGTCTTTCGCGTGAATGATGATGGTGAACCTTCCGGATCGGCGGGTAAGCCCATTCTGAATACCCTCTTATCGAATAATCTGACCAATATTTTAGTAGTGGTGGTTCGTTATTTCGGCGGTACGCTATTGGGTGTGCCGGGCTTAATTAACGCGTATAAACAGGCCACGCAGGAGGCCATTCATCAGGCTACTGTAGTCGAGAAAACGGTCAATGAAGTGTATCGCATTGACTTCGATTATCTGCAAATGAACGATGTTATGAAGGTGATGAAAGATGACAACGTACGCATTTTGAATCAGCAATTCGATAATCAGTGTAGTTTGGAGTTTATGGTTCGGAAGGCATTAGGGGAGACCATCATTGGGAAGCTGGAAAAAACGAGTGACATAAGCGTAACGTGGATTGCTACCGTTTAAACTATAAGTAAAGTACAGCTATCTATTTTTAAAGTATATTTGAAGGAGTAATCTACCTGACTTTATACGAACGTGTCCCCCTTTAACAGTATTTTTGCCTTGTCTTCTTTGGGGATTGTGCTGGGAATCCTATTACTTATCCAGCGATCTTCCGTTTTAGTACCTGCCCAAGTAAAATACGTAACCATCGAAGGGCTAAGAGGTTATCTAGCCTTCTTTGTTTTTCTGCACCATGCCACATTCTGGTACGTGTATCTGCATACCGGAAAATGGGCCGTACCGGATTCCGATTTATATATTCAGCTTGGGAAGATCAGCGTCGTCGTTTTCTTCATGATTACGGGCTTTTTATTCTTTCTTAAGCTCAGTGAATCCCGGGAAAAACCGATTCACTGGCCGGCTTTTTTTGTTTCCCGATTCTTCCGGTTAGCTCCTTTGTATGTATTTACAATGCTCGTAATGATAGGCATCGTTGCCGTTAGGTCTGACTTTACGTTACGCGAAAGTCCCTCCTTAATTGCTACAGAAATTATACAGTGGCTCGGTTTTTCGATCTATGGTATTCCCAACATCAATGGCGTAGAAAATACCTTTTTAATCACTGCGGGTGTTACCTGGTCCTTGGTATATGAGTGGTTGTTTTACTTTTCTTTACCGCTTATCGGTATTGTTTTTTATCGTACCAGAGTTAACCCCGTTTTATTTTTTATACTACTTGGGATTGTCGTTTCAATCTTCTACAATAACCTCATTTTTAACTATTACTTACTGACCTTTCTAGCGGGAGGGCTGGCCGTTTATTTGATCCGTATTCCCCGACTGGTCGCTCTGGCCTCTAGTCAGCCAGCCTCTTTCGTAATCCTGGGTTGTCTGACGCTTTTGGTGTATCCATTCAAAGGCAACGACAGCATGGAAATTGTGTGTACAACGATTGTTTTTACGAGCATTGCGGCGGGAAATTCGCTTTGGGGTATACTCAAAGCTACTACTTCCCGGCTGTTAGGGCAGGTTACCTACAGCATTTATCTGTTACACGGGATTGTGCTTTACACTGTTTTTATGTTTGTCATCGGGGAAGAGAAGGCTCAGCAGCTCGGTGTAATCGAGTTCTGGCTAGTCGTTATCGGAGCGAGTATCCTTTTAATCGCTGTCAGCTTTTTATCCTACCGGTACATCGAACAACCGGGCACGCGAGTAGCCGCCAAGATCAATGGCCGGTTTTTCCTCTCTGCAAAAAATGGCAAGTCTACGGATGTATAACTTTACTGAGAAAAAAAATACCTTTTTTGAGAAAATAATCCACGGACTGAGGCGAATAAGCCCTGGTATCTCTTTCTTGTTTCTGGTATAATGACTTGAATATCAGTAAATTGATAAAAAACAAAAGGCATTAGGCGTTTGGCATAACTCTTTTACTTTTTATATTCGTAAACCGAATGTGATAAAACGAAAAACGAAGCACTTATTTAACTGAGAAAATCCCTGAGGAATTTCAAAAAGCTTAGATAAGGTTATCTCGTCACTCCATGAATAGAGGTTACGACCGTTACTATGGAGTGAATACTGGAACCCCTTCATATTGATCACGAAATACACAAGAGATTAGGTTTGAGTACTTGTTATTTCGACTCCTGAGAGTAAAGCAATAGAAGAAAGGAATACCGGAGAAGCACGCTTCAAAGTCGTAAAGGAAAAGATGAGTCACAATTAAAGTGCTCTAGATACTTTTCCAAGCGTTAGGTTTTTTTGAGAAGTGGCCAGTGATAACTGACCACTTTTCCTTTTTTATGGCTATTGCAAGGCCTGATAGGTAAGCCAGGCCGCTACGTAGGCGATGCCCGTCATGTAGGCAAACTGAACTGCGGGGTAAAACCAGGATTTCGTTTCCCGGTAGGTAGTGGCCAGTGTACTGATGCACATCATGGCAAACACGTAAAAAATCAGTAGTGAGAAGGCAACGGCCGGGGTAAAGCGGGGCTCGCCCGTTTCAGGATTAATCTCCGTACGCATTTTATCTTTCACCGTATTGGTATCGTCATCACCGCCTAGGCTATAAATCGTCGACATCGTTCCAACAAATACCTCGCGGGCGGCGAAGGAGGTCAGTAAGGCAATACCAATTTTCCAGTCGTAACCCAAGGGGCGAATCACTGGCTCAATCCAGTGACCGAAACGGCCCGCGTACGAAGCTTCGAGCTGGGCCGAGGAGATGGCATTACTTAGATCTTGTTCGGATAACGTTGGGTTTTCGGTCTTCACCTTTTCTTCGGCTTTTTCAAAGGAATCGCCCGGACCATAGCTGGCCAGTACCCAGAGTACAATGGAAATGGCAACGATTACTTTACCCGCCTCCAGTACGAAGGCTTTCACGGCATTGTAAACCGATAAGGCTACGTGATCCAGACGGGGCAACTGAAAAACGGGCATCTCCATAATGAAGAAGCTCCGTTCTTTTACCTTCAGAATCTTTTTCATTACCCAGGCCGAAAGCAAGGCCGAAACAAAGCCGAGCAGGTACAAAGCCATCAAAGCAAAACCCTGTAAATTGAAAACCCCCAGGATCGTCCGATCGGGTACCACTAAGCCAATCATGATGGTAAAGATGGGCAGACGGGCCGAGCAACTCATCAGAGGCGTTACCATGATCGTAATGAGTCGGTCTTTCCAGCTTTGAATGGTCCGTGTACCCATAATGGCGGGTACGGCACAGGCTACGCTCGAAATCAACGGTACTACGCTTCGTCCGTTCAACCCGACACTCCGCATGAGTTTGTCCATCAGCACCATCACGCGGGCCATGTAGCCGGATTCTTCCAGCAAGGAAATAAATACGAACAGAAAGGCGATTTGTGGAATGAAGACGACCACCCCGCCAATTCCGGCAAGTAATCCATCGGTAAGCAGACTGGTAAGCATACCGTCGGGTAGAACGGATTTTACCCATTCGTTGAGCGAAGCCATACCCGTATCAATCCAGTCCATCGGGTATTCGGCCAGCGAGAAAATGGATTGAAAAATCAGGAACAGAATACCAAAAAAGACCGCATATCCCCAAACCGGGTGCAGCAAAATTTTATCCAGCCGGGTCGTGAACGTTTCCTTTAACTCGCCATCTTTTTTACGAACGGCCGCGTCCGCGATTTTACCCAATAGAGCGTACCGATCGACTGTTTCTTTGGCCTGGAAATTCGTATGTTGAAAGCTATGTCGCTGGGTAATGTCCTGTAATTGAGAGCGATGTTCCAGCGTAAGAAAACGTAATTTTTCGGCCTGTCCAGCCATCAGCATGGCCAGATAGCTGTTGTTGACACCGAATTTTTCCTTGACTTCTTCCAGAAAATCCTTGGACACACTCTCGAACTGCATGGTAGGTTTAGGCCGTTCCGCGTGTTCGAGTAATTCGCCCTTGATGGTAAACTTAAGATTATCCAGTCCCTCCGCCGATTTTGCGTTAATGAGCACCACCGGGACACCCAGACGAGTCGATAACAGTTCCGGGTCGAGCGTCAATCCGTGAGCTTCCGCCACGTCCACCATGTTCAGGGCCAGAATGGTATGAAAGCCCAGATCGGCCACCTGGCTAAACAGAAGCAGGTTACGCTTCAGGTTGGAAGCATCGGCTACCACTACGACTACATCGGGATAATCTTTGCTGGAAGGGTTGGCCAGTACATCCAATACGACCTGTTCATCGAGCGACTTCGGGTACAAACTATACGTACCGGGTAAATCGACCACCGTAGCATCCGTATTTTTATCCAGACGCGTCAGGCCTGCTTTCCGATCAACGGTTACGCCCGGAAAGTTTCCGGTTTTTTGCCGGAGGCCGGTTAAGGCATTGAAAAGGGTAGTTTTGCCGCAGTTCGGATTGCCGACTAACGCAATGATGGGGGTATCTGCCATTACTTACTAATCAAAGCTCGGGAAAGAGTTACTGCAATTCCACGACCGCAGCTTCATCGAGCCGCAGTGAAAGAATATAATCGCCTACCTGCAGACAAATCGGATCGCCCAGGGGAGCAATGGCCGTCAGCCGGATTTCCGTACCGGGCAAGCATCCCATCTCCAACAGTTTCAAAGCCAGAATCGTATCTTTAAACCCGGCAATGATTCCTTTTTCACCGATTCGTAGCTGGGATAAATTCCGTTGCGACATAGTTTTTACTTCCTTCCGAAAACTGTACTACTATTTGGATTCATTCTAAACGAGTGTCAAAAATAGAAAATAGTTCCCAACCCGAACCAGATTTTTTCACATTCGCTTGATTTTCGGGTAAAGTCAGGCCGTACCTATCGAAAGGCAATGCTTCCCGCCAACCAAGGCCAGCAATCCCGACAGTTTTATAAAAAATACAACCAATCAGCCGAATTGTACCGTACCTTTGCGGGAAAGTACAGGAAGGTAAAAGGCGGCTGAAACCGGAGGCATTACCCAATCCTTTTGGCTGAACGAGTGAAACCAGTATGCGGGAAGTTAACGCTCTGATAGCGAAAGAAATACGTCTCGAATGGAGGCAGCGAAACGCCCTTAACGGGATGTTGTTATATTTGGTGAGTACTATTTTTGTGTGCTACCTCAGCTTTCGTTTGAAGTCCAATCGACTGGAACCGCTTACCTGGAATACCCTCTTCTGGATCATTCAGTTGTTTACCGCCGTGAGTGCCATTGCCAAGAGCTTTACGCAGGAGCGGGCCGGACGACTGCTCTACTACTACACGCTGGCGAGTCCGGTCGGAATCATCCTTTCCAAGATGATTTACAATACGGTGCTGATGCTGGGTTTGTCCGTACTGGGCTTCGGCATTTATGCGTTTGTGATGGGGAACCCGGTAGGGGATGTCGGGATGTATCTGGTGGCGATTGTACTCGGAGCCCTGGGGTTTGCCGGAACGCTAACGATGGTGGCCGGTATTGCCAGCAAAGCCGAAAATTCGCCGACGCTGATGTCCGTGTTGAGTTTTCCCATAATCCTTCCCATGTTACTGATGTTGCTGAAGCTCTCCAAGAATGCCCTCGATGGGCTCGACTGGGGTTCCAGCAGCGATGAAATACTCACGTTACTGGCACTAAACGGCATTGTCTGGGTACTGTCCCTGATACTGTTTCCGTTTATCTGGAAAAGCTGAGTTCTGTTTTAGTATTCTAATCATTGACGGATCAAGATGGCCTGGTGGAAGTACCTTTGTATGTTATTGCTTTTTTACGTGTATACGGGAGGTCTGCTGCTGCCCATTCCGCACCAGCCGATTCTCTACGAAACTGCCCGTAACCTTTATTTTCACGTACCGCTGTGGTTTGCGATGATTCTGTTGCTGGTCCTGTCGGTTTGGTATGCGATCAAATACCTGCGGAAGGGAGAGATTGACGATGATATTCAGTCCGTAGAGTTGGCCAATACGGGATTGGTTTTCGGGATTTTGGGCTTTATCACGGGGGCTATCTGGGGTAATTACACCTGGGGTAGTCCGCTACCGCAGGACCCGAAGTTGCTTTCCACCGAAATTGCGATGCTGATTTACCTGGCCTATTGGGTGTTACGGGGCTCTTTCCGCGACGAACAGCAACGGGCCCGCATCTCGGCGGTATACAACATTTTTGCCTTTGCTGCTTTTATTCCGCTGACGATCATTTTGCCGCGACTGGCTTCTAATTCACTCCATCCCGGCAATGGTAGTAACCCCGGTTTCAAGATTTACGATTCCGACCACAAAATGAAGCTGGTTTTTTACCCGGCAGTGATCGGGATGATTCTGCTCGGGTACTGGATTTCGTCCCTGCGGATTCGGTACCGTCGTCTGAACGAAATTGTAGAAAATAAGTAAGCAAAGTCATTGTGGGTACCCGTAATGTGAACTCATTTTGTACTCTTAAAAAGTTAATGGGCTGTCTGGAGTCGCATTCATTACTTTACCCTTGAACGCGTGATCAGATGCCCCCCTCATTCATGAAAAAAGCAGGATTATTTTTATTGTTAAGCCTCTTGTCGGGCAACCTTTTTGCTCAGCAGGATGTTGAAATGGCCGATACCATGCGTTCCAACGGAAAAATCTTCGTGGTAGTAGCCGTGATTGCGGTCGTACTCATCGGGTTGATTCTGTACCTGCTGAACCTGGATCGGAAGCTTTCCCGTCTGGAGAAAGAGATTAAACATTAGTCGTACCTCTCATTGCTTGCAAACCGCAACGTTATCCTTTCGAGCAAACAAATGAAAAAAATACACCTCTTAGGTATTGCCGTGATTGCTGCGGCTATTTTCATTCTTCTCTCTACCGCTGGCGATGCCAGTACGTACGTTGATTTCGCCAAAGCCGAATCCATGGCTAAGGAAGGCAACGAAAGTAAAGTACACGTGGTAGGTAATCTAAAAAAAGATCCTTCCGGTAAAATTCTGGATATGGAGTACAATCCAGCCGTGAATGCGAACCTGCTGACGTTCTCGCTGGTGGATGATCTGGGTGTAGAACGTACCGTTATTTACCACGAACCCAAACCCCAGGATATTGAAAAGTCCGAGAAAGTAGTGGTCGTGGGCCGGATGCAAAACGGTGTCTTTGCCTGCGATCAGGTATTGCTGAAATGCCCCTCCAAATACAACGATGCCAAAGCCCCAACGGCGATGAAATAAATTGATGAGTGAAGGCAGGAATTCATCATTTCTGCCTTCGCCCATTCACGCATTCTATCCTAACATTTATGCATTACTGGATTGGAAATACGGGCCACTTAGCCATTCTGACTTCGTTTATCACGGCGTTGGTGGCAACGTTTGCCTACGTAAAAGCTTCCCAGAATACCCTGGAGGCCAGTTCCTGGCAGCGGTTTGCCCGCTACTCCTTCTATGCCCATGCAGTAGCCGTAGTGACGGTGGTCGTCAGTCTGTACTGGATCATCTATAACCACTACTACGAGTACCACTACGCCTGGGATAACTCCTCGCGTTCATTGCCGGCTTATTACGTAATATCCAGTTTCTGGCAGGATCAGGAAGGGAGTTTTCTACTCTGGATTTTCTGGCTGGCGATGATTGGCATGACGCTGATTGCGTATTTCGGCAAAAGTAAAAACGAAGGCAAGGTACGCTTTGAAGCCCCAACCATGGCCGTATTTGGTCTGGTACAGGCTTTCCTTTGCTCCATGATTCTGGGCGTAGTCATTCCGGGACTGGAGATGAAAATTGGTTCATCGCCCTTCCTGCTCTTACGCGAAGCTCACCCCGAGTGGCCGGTTTGGGCCTTGAAACCCAACTTTATTCCAGAAGATGGCAACGGCTTGAATCCCCTGCTCCAGAACCCCTGGATGGTAATTCACCCGCCGACCTTGTTCCTGGGCTATGCCCTGACGCTGGTTCCGTTTGCCTTCTGTATCGCTGGTTTATGGCGGAAAGAGTATAAAAGCTGGATCAAACCTGCTTTGCCCTGGACGGCGTTGGGTTCGCTGATTTTGGGCGTAGGTATCATGATGGGAGCCATCTGGGCCTACGAAACGCTGAACTTTGGCGGTTACTGGAACTGGGATCCTGTGGAAAACGGTATTTATGTGCCCTGGCTGGTACTGGTGGCAGCTCTGCACACCTTGATCATTTATCAGACCAACAAGAGTACGCTTAAGATTTCCAGCATTCTGATTATCGCTCAGTTTATCCTGATTCTGTACGCGACGTTTATGACGCGGAGTGGTATTCTCGGAAATGCGTCCGTCCACTCGTTTACGGATTTAGGACTCTCGGGTCAGTTATTGATTTACCTGCTAACGTTCACGGTAGGAGCCATTGCCTTACTGGCCTGGCGTTGGAAAGATATACCGAGTTCCGACAAGGAAATCTCTACGTATAGCCGTGAATTCTGGATTTTCTGTGGGGCGACGGTGATCTGTCTGGCCGCATTCCAGGTCATTACAACGACGTCCATTCCGGTATACAATGCCCTGGTCGCTAACTTTGGAATCAAGTCAAACCTGGCTCTGCCCGCTGATCAGGTGAAGCACTATACGGATTTCCAGCTTTGGTTCTTCGTAGTTATCGTGATCCTGAACGCCATCGGTCAGTACTTCTGGTGGGGTAAAGTGAAAACGGAACAGAAGGCCGCCACGGTTGAAAACGAGGTACTCGTGACCCGGGGGATGAGCTTTAATCTGGGTCCCTGGGAGGTATTCTCAACGCCCCTGATGATTACACTGATGTTGACGGCCATTCTGCTCGTTGCGATGCAGATGGGAGCCTGGAACTGGGTATACATCGTCTTATTACTGGCGGCAGTATTTTCGCTGGTGATCAACTTCTCGACTATTCTGACGGTTCTGAAGGGCAAATGGCAGCTTTCGGGTGGAGCCGTATCGCACATTGGCATAGCTCTGATGCTGGTTGGTATTTTGTTCTCTTCGGGTTATTCAAAGATCGTATCCCAGAATAAATCAGGTTTGATCATCTTCAATAGCAAGGAAGTCGATACGAAAGAAAACGTAGAAAACCAGTTGCTCTGGATGAACCAGCCGCAACAACTGGATAAGTACTTAGTGACCTACAAAGGACAGTTTATCGAGGCCCGCGATGTACCCGGTTATCTGCCCAAATCTTCCGTGGAGCTGATTGAAAACGATTTCCACGCCGTAGCAAAACAAGATATTGTGAAGGATGGAAAAACGTACCACAAAAAAGGCGATACGCTGGCGGTTTTCCCCGAAAACACGTATTACGAAGTTGAGTATCGGCAGCAGGATGGAAAGATTTTCAGTCTGTACCCCCGCGTACAGGTGAATCCCCGGATGGGTAACGCCGTTTCACCATCGATTCGTCACGAACTGACCCGCGATGTATACACGCACATTACGGATGCTCCGATGCCGAACCAGGAAAAACAGTGGAGCCCCACCGAAACCCAATCGGTATCGGTAGGTGATACGCTGATTCTGAACGATTACGTAGCGATTTTCCGGGGTATCGAACCCATTCGTCAGGTTGATGGCATTGAGTTAGGTCCGCAGGATGCCGCCGTACAGGCCCAGATTGATGTATTCGACAAGAGTGGCCGCAGTGTACCCATCAAGCCAACGTACTTCATCAAAGACCGTACGGTTGGTCTGAAAGCGGCTACCAGCGATGAATTGGGTTTACGCATTCAACTCGCTCAGATCGATCCGAAGACGGGATTATTCTCGTTCAATATCAATACTACCCAGCGGGATTACATCGTCATGAAAGCGATTGAAAAACCGCATATCAATCTGCTCTGGATTGGTACGGGTCTGCTCGTCGTAGGTATGTTCCTTTCTACTACTCGTCGTTTTAAAGAAAGTAAGTAGTACAATGAAAGGTTTTACGCTGAAAGAAATCCTGTTACTCTCGGCCAGTCTGGGATTTTTAATGATCTGGGTGAGTGAACTCATCGCCGGAGTAGTCAGTTGGAAAGAGTCGTATTTCTGGCTAATGTTTTCGATTGTTTCCCTGCTGGGGTTTCAATATTATAAAAACCGGCGAATGGCAGAAGAACGAAAAGCTTCGCCACCCGTAGTACCCGATGTAAAAACGAAAAAGAAAAAATAAGATAAAACCCCACTTCCCAGGAAGTGGGGTTTTTCTGTAGAAAGCTCGAAAAAAAGCTTCGAAGCTTTCGCGTACGCAACTTCACGGAAAACGCGTATTTTGCACCAAACTTCCGCAGGCAGATGCCTGTGTTACCGGATGACTTCCCAGGAATTTCTCATTATCCTTATTTCCATGCTGGCCTCTGCCTTTTTCTCGGGCATTGAAATGGCTTACGTATCCGCCAACAAACTGTACTTCGAACTTCAGGCCAAGCAGGGCGTAGTAACGGGGCAGATTATGTCAGCCTTTCTCAAACAACCATCCAAGTTTATCGGAACGATGCTGATCGGCAATACGCTGGCTCTGGTCGTATACGGGATTTACATGGAAGGTTTTTTGCACCATGAATTCGAACTCTGGCTCTCGCAGTTACCCGATTCGCTACGTTTTCTCAATAACGATCTGGTACGCATTCTGCTACCTGCTCTGCTGGCAACAATTCTGATTCTGGCCGTGGCCGAGTTTACGCCGAAATCCTTGTTTCTGCTCAATCCGGACGTATTTCTGGAAGTACTGGCTATTCCTATCTGGCTGGTGTATTACGCGATGTATCCACTGGTATTCGCGATTGTATCGGCTTCCCGGTGGTTTATTGTTAACGTATTACGGCTGAATTATTCGGAAGTGAAACCCATTTTCGGGGTAACGGATTTATCCAATTACCTGGAAAATATTAACGTTCCCGAAGGCAAAAAGGAAGAAGTAGCCGATGTGGATACGAAAATTTTCAATAATGCTCTGGAGTTTCGGCAGGTGAAAGTTCGGGACTGTATGATTCCCCGCACGGAAATCGTGGCTGTGGATATTGAAGAAGGCATGAAAGGCCTGAAAAAGATGTTACAGGAGAGTGGGCATTCGAAGATTCTGGTATACCGTGAAACCATTGAAGACGTCGTTGGGTATTGCCACGGTCTGGCTTTATTCAAGAAACCCAAGGATATTGAAAGTATTCTCAATCCAATTCTGATTGTACCGGAAGCCATGTCGGCTCAGGATCTGATGATCAAGTTTACGCAGGAACGCAAAAGTGTGGCTCTGGTCGTAGACGAGTTTGGCGGTACTTCGGGACTGGTGAGTCTGGAAGATATTATCGAGCAGATTTTTGGTGATATTCAGGACGAATACGACGACTCGGAAGACTGGGTAGAAAAGAAAATTGATGACCGCACGTACCTGCTTTCGGCCCGTCACGAAATCGATTACCTCAATGATAAGTACGGCTGGAATTTTCCCGAGGGCGATTACGATACGCTGGGTGGCCTGATCATTACAGTAAACGAAGACTTACCCCAGCCCAACGAAGTGGTGATTTTATATCCATTCCAGTTCCAGATCATGGAAATGAAGGACGCCCGAATCGATACCGTGAAACTGACCATTACCGGAGCGATACCGGAGGAGCGGAAGCCTTCCAAGGAAATCCGGCATTAGGGTGGGTTTGAAGATGGTTTGAAACGTTTGAACTATTCCTAATGGGGGCCATTTTATCTAATTTCGATACCGTTGCGGCTGTTTGAACAGGTTTGAAGCGATGAATAAACCCGATAATAATTTTGGTTTCGCTTAGAGTTACTGGCAGGCCAGGGGTTGTACCCCTGGCTATTTTTATTGAACCCCTTCGGGGTTGTGTATGCTCCTTAATAGAACTGAATGCGATGTGAGGAAAAGGCTATCAGGACGATGATTACAAAGGCAGTTATAAACGCCCCTATAGTAGGTACAAGTTTGGAAACCTGCACCAGTGTGCCTACCCGGCCGGGACTCGCTAACCCCGGAGGGGTTCAATGTGATTAGCCCCGTATGCAATGCGGGGCCAACTCAAACTTCTCAAACCAGACCTCTTACAACAACCAGAACGGCAGCAGGAAAATCCCATCACCAATCCAGCGATACCGTTCATTCGTGAGATAAAACGGATAATCACGGCGAATTTCAACGAGTACCAGACTCATGAATAGTTCGGTAAAGGCAAACCGACGCTGATAAGGAAGTACTTCCGTAAAACTGATGGACAGAAAAAGAACGGCAATACCTCCAATAATCAGATACATCAATAAATCCGGAATTCCGTCGCGGAGTAGACTGGCCAGATTGGAGGCGTAGAGTTTTCCCGACTGCGTCTCCATCCACGAAAACAGAATCAGATTCTGAAAAGCGATCAGGGCGAACATCACCGCTAGGGCCTGATCCTGCCAGGGAATGAATCGCTGTTGCGTAAACGCCACCCCCCAAATCCCAGCCGCGTAGACGCAGGCCGTAATGGGTTCCTTCAGCAGATACATTTTGCTTTTCGGAGCCAGCTTGTTAACCATGAACAGGTACAGCCCGACCACCCCACTCAAAATAAGGCCGAAACGAATCAACGGGAAGGGTAGAAACAAAGTCAGAATTCCAGCTAATACCGCCACCCCCGCCGATACTTTCCAGAACAGGTCGGCATGCTGGGCGTGAAACTGGTGACGGGGCGTCGCCGGAATAGGTTTCTTGCGAATATCAAGCAGCCGATCTACCGTATAGATCAGCCATACCGTAAGCGTCAGCACTGCAATGGCCGTGTAATTAATTTCACCCTTGCCGTCCGGCAGTCGACTGGCAGCGGCGGCACAAAGGGCTGCCCCCGCCGCTACATCGAGGTTAAGCCAGTGAAGTTGTTGTAATACTGATCGCACTCCCAAAACTAAAATCTTTAATAAACCCCAAAAGTAGGAAGTCTTTTCAAGGCGAAAGCGGAAATCGGGCGGATATGTTTAGAAGTTCGCCGCCGAATCCTAATTATAATCATACATTAAGTTTTTGAAGCCTTCGTAAAAAACGAAGGAGACATAGCTTAAGCTACGCCTCCTTCCGGACTATTCAGGCATGGGACAATCGATGCTGGCTAGTTAGTGGCCAGTTGTACCTTGAGACTGGTACCATTCGCAATTTCTTCGCTGGCTCGTTTCAGGACCGTATCGCCGGGTTTGAGATCACCAAAAACCTGGGTTTGCCCGACGGCTTCATCGCCTTTCTGCACCGTTACGTGAACGGCTTTTCCATTTTCTACTTTAATCACAAAGGTGCGATCCATGGTGCTGACAATGGCCGTTTTGGGTACATACATGCTGCCTTCCGTGGAGTGAACCGGTAACCGGGCTGAGGCGAACATACCCGGTTTCAGCTTTTCGTTACCATTCTGAATATCAATTTCAATCAGCTCCGAGCGGGTTTCCGGGCGTACGGTATTCGATACCCGATTGATTTTTCCCGTAAACGTCTGATTGGGAAAACTCCGCACGCTGAACTGAACCGTATTGCCTTTGTAATTATTGTTGAGGTACGCTTCCGGAACCGCTACCCGTAACCTGAGTCGGTCCAGCTGCCGGATTTTCAACATGGGTACACTGTTCTGGCCACCGGGACCCACGAACGCTCCGGGAGACAGGCGACGATCCGTAATCACGCCCGTGAACGGAGCCGTAATTTTAAGGTAACTAACCAATTGCTGCACGGACGTATAGTGAGCATTGGCAGCTACTACGGCCAGACTATCCGAGATCGATTTGGTACGGGCCGCATCCAGATCGACGGGGGAGATGGCTCCCGTCGTTCGGTTGGCCCGCAGTACCCGCTGGTAGGTAGCTTTGCTGGCTTCGTGTACGGCTTCAGCGGCTTTTACCTTGGAGTAGGCTTCGGTTAAGTTAGCCGTTAGCTCTGGGGCTTCCAGTTGAGCTAGAATCTGCCCCTTTTTGACTTTATCGCCAATATCTACGTGCAGCGAACGCACGTAACTGCTCACCCGGGGGTAGAGGTCGGTTTCATAATAACTTTCCAGTTCTCCCGGCAAATTCAGCTCGCGGGTGGGGCGTGAGGCCGCAATTTTTACGGCTTCGTAGCGAATATCCGGATCCTGGGCCGGGTCCGTTGCCACGGTTTCGTTCGAGGCCGAATGACAGCTACTCAGGAACGCAACGAAGCTTGCTATCGTCAGGATTCGTATCAAAGCGTTGGTATACATGCTAGTAGGAGGAATAAGCCTAGGCGATTTCATTTTCAAGTACAGGAGTTCCATCGTATACCGCACTGGTCGGATCGTCGGGATCGAGGGAAGGAGAAATAAGTGATGTTTTTCGTTGAACGGCCGCAAAGACCAGGGGCAGAATAAGCAAAGCCGCCACCGTCGAGAACAGCAGGCCCCCAATTACCGCCCGTCCGAGCGGAGCCGTTTGTTCACCCGATTCGCCCAGGCCACTCGCCATCGGAATCATCCCGGCAATCATCGCCAGAGCCGTCATCAAAATGGGTCGCAGACGAGCCGCTCCCGCCATTCGGGCGGAGGTCAGGGCGTTGCGGTACCGAAGTCGCAACGATTCCGCATTCGTAACCAGCAGCAGGGCATTGGCCACTGACACTCCCACGGACATGATAATTCCCATGTACGATTGCAGGTTCAGCGTTTGACCCGTCACGAGCAGCAACGTCAGCGAACCCGCCAGTACCGCCGGAATACTCACCAGTACCACACCCGCCAGCTTGAAGGATTGGTAATTGGCCGCCAGCAGCAGGAAGATTACCACCACCGCCAGTCCCAGACCAAACTGAAGACTCGTCAATGTTTCATCCAGCAATTGAGCCATCCCGCGTAATTCCACACTGGAGCCTTTGGGCGGATCGCCGGCATTTTTGATGGCTTGCTGTACCGCCCGTGAGGCCGTACCCAAATCTTTGTGAGCAATATTCGCCGATACCGTAATGATTCGGCGGGGGCCAATCCGGTCGTACTCACCGGGAACGGTACTCGGCGTAATGGTAGCCACATCGCCTAGCGTAGGCCGCAACTGACCTTTCACCAGCGGAATGCTTTGAATATCGGCCACGGTGTTCATCTGTTGCTGCTCCATCTCGACCTGTACCTGATAGGCAAAACCTTTAGACTCATCCAGCCAGAGGTTCTTGGCCGTAAACCGACTGGAAGAAGTCGCCGCTACCAGCGATTTTGCAATTTCATCAATACTCACATTGAGCTGAGCGGCTCGTTCGCGGTCAATTTTGATCTGAATGGTTGGATAACTCAGCGGCTGATTGATCCGTAAATCCCGCAGATACGGAATCTTCTTCATTTGCGTCAGAAGGCGATTGGCGTAATGCTGCCCTTCTTCCAGACTTTTGCCACCCACCTGAATCTCGATGGGAGCCTGGGCACCCTGACTCATGATTTTATCCGTCAGGTCAATGGGTTCGTAGGATAATTTTACGCCGGGAAGCTTCTGGTGTACTCGTTTCCGGATTTCATCCTTCAGGTTATCAAGCGAGGCCACTTCGTACTGATCCGAAAGCTTCACCTGTAAGACCGCTTCGTGCGGACCGGCATTGAATACGTACAGCGAACTGGTACCGTAACTAGAGGGCGTCATTCCCACGAAAGCCGAGGAAATGGCCACATTTTTCGGACCAACGATACCATCAATCTGGCGGATGACTTCTTTCGTGATTTCTTCCGTACGTTCAATCCGTAAGCCCTCCTGAGCAACGATGCGGACCTGAAACTGCCGGGCGTGATTCTGCCGGGGCATCATGTCCTGACCAATCTGCGTGAAACCGACGCCAATGAGTACGGCACAAAAAATCAGGTAGGCTCCAATCACGATTCCCTTGCGTTGCAACAAGCGGTCAAGTAAGCGTAAGTAGCCTAGTTTGAAGCGTTCAAAACCCGTTACCTTTTCAGGATGCTGCGTTTCGAAGTTTTCCTGGTGGACCTCCTGTTGCTCTGAAAGGTCGGGCAGCAGGCTAAGGTCATGCGGCGTGGGGTGGGCGTGAGCTTTCATCCACCAGTTGGAAACCACCGGTACAAACGTTTGTGAAAGCAGGTACGACGCAATGATGGTAAAACCTACGGACAGGGACAGCGGCAGGAACATCCCCCGGGGTACGCCATTCATCAGGAACGCCGGAGCAAATACGGCCAGAATACAGAGCGTAATCAACAATAGCGGAAAGGATACTTCCTTACAGCCGTCGAAAATGGCCCGGGCCTTGGGCTTACCCATTTCCAGATGCTGGTGAATGTTTTCAATCACCACCGTCGCCTGATCGACCAGAATTCCAATGGCGAGAGCCAGTCCTGACAAGGTCATGATATTGATGGTCTGACCCATGAGCTGAAGCATCAGAATCGAAGCCAGAATGGAAACGGGTATCGTCAGAACCACAATGAGCGAGCTACGCCAGTCGCCCAGGAAAAGCAGTACCATTAGTCCCGTCAGCAAGGCACCCAGTCCCCCTTCCACGGCCAGACTATGCACGGCCTGGGTCACGTATACCGACTGATCAAATTCATACGATAGCTCCACATCGTCGGGCAACAGGGCTTTCATATCGGCCAGTTTCCCCTTCAACGCATTTACCACACTCATGGTGGAAGCGTCAGCGGATTTGGTTACGGGGATGTACACCGACCGTTTGCCATTCACCAAGGCGTAACCCACGGGCACATCGGTACCATCTTCTACGGTGGCAATGTCCCGCACGAATACCGTCGGACCGACCCCTTTTCGCAGGGGAATATTCAGGAATTCATCGACTTTATCGAGAACCGTATTATTCGGCGTCAGAATGGAAAAATCACCGATCCGGATGCTACCGCCGGGTGAAATCTGGTTGTTCCGAACCACGGTCGATACAATTTCATCGGGCGTTAATTCATAACTCCGCATCCGTTCGGGGTCTACCCGTACGACAACCGTACGCTCGTTACCACCAAAAGGCGAAGGAGCCGAAGCACCGGGAATCTGGGAGAACAGGGGCCGAATCCGCGTCGAAGCCAGATCCTGCATCTCGCCGAGCGAAGCCCGCTTACTGCTAAAGACCAATTGCCCCACCGGTAAGCTGGACGCATCGAAACGAACAACAATTGGAGGTACGGTTCCGGGAGGTAAGTAACTCATCACCCGACTGACCTGACTGGCCACTTCCCCGGCGGCCTGGGCCATGTCCACGTCTTCGTAAAAACTACATTTGACTAGACACAGACCCTGAATATTTTTCACTTCCACGCTCTTGATTCCCGATACATACAGCATCTGGTTCTGGTAACGCGTGGAAACGAAACCTTCCATCTGAGCGGGCGTCATGCCACCGTAGGGCTGGGCAATATAGATCGTCGGTAAGTTCAGCCGGGGAAAAATATCGACCGGAATCCGGCTCAGGGCCAGAATCGAGAAGACGACGATTCCCAGCAGAGCTACGATAATCGTAATGGGTTTAGCTAAGGCCGCTTTTATCATAATTAGTTGAGAATCTGATTCAAAAATTCTTCCAGGTTTCCATCCGCCGCGGCTTTTAGTAACAAAGCCCGCCAAAGGCCATTCACGGCCAGAGCCTGATCTACTTCCGCCCGGTTCAGCAGGGCGGCGGTTTGGGTCAGCGTTTGAATGTTATCCAATCCCGATTCGTACCGGGCTCGCGACTGGGCGTAGGCCTGCTGGGCCGCCTCCAGTTGGAGTGGAGCCTGCCGTACCGTAGCCTGAGCCAGTTCGATCTGGAGATTCGCATTTTCGGAACCTGCGTCTAAGGCCAGTTTTTGCTGATTATAACTTTCCTGCGATACCCGAACCCGCTCGCGTTGAGCGGAAAGATTGGGTTTAACCCGAAATAATTCCGTCGGTCGCCAGATGGCTGTAAACCCTACGATGTAGTTGAACGCCCGCAAAGGCAAACCAGCCCCGAGCGTCGGGTCAATCCGAAACGTACCATCTTGAGCCGCTTCGCTAATGCCCGATCCCCGGCCCTGGAGTGAACCGATTACGGAAATGGAAGGCAGGGCATTGGCTTTCAGTAACGTTTGGTTGGCTTCACCCAAGGCCATTTGTTTCTGCAAAACCCGTAACTGCGGGTGGATGTACGCTTTTTCCCCCGAAACCCGGTTCATGTCCGGTAATCGGTGGTAGAAAATGAGCGAATCCAGTTCGTAACCCAGACTCGGTTCGCCCATCAATTCTGTCAAACGTAGTACTTGCTGCTGGGCCATTTTCTGGCTCTCCAGCACCTGAAGTCGGGCACGGGCCACTTCCGCCGCACTCACCGAACTGTCAATTCCGGGACGTAAACCGCCGGAAGTACTGGCTCGCGTAATGATTTGCAAAGCCTTGGCTCGTTGCAGGTTGGAAATTTGCAGGAGTACCGATTTTTTCAAATTGAGAGCTAGGAGATACGCATCGCACACGCGAACCTGGTGGAGAAATAACTCGCTCTCGTAATCCGCCTTGGCTTGTTCAATCGACAGATTAGCCTGATTCCGGCGGGCCTGCCGACGACCAAAGGTGACGGCCTCCCAGTCAATAACCATTGAAGCCGCACTCGTCCAGGCGGCCTGGTTATTGAATCCATCGGTACGTACCCCGGTAATGGGAATCATCAGGCCACCGGCTGAAGCCGAAGCTCCACGGACCTGATTGGAAGTGGCGTTAAAGGCTTGGGCCTGAACGCCCGCCTGAGGCAGAAAGGACAGCCGCATGGACTGAGCATCCGCTTCGGAGCTTCTAATTGCGGCCAGTTTACCGCGGATGGAAGGGTAATTGGTACGGGCCTTATCCAATACTTCATCAAGCGACAAACGGGGCGGTTGTCCGTACAGGGTTTGTAGCAGCGATAAGCCCAGGATTACCTGTAAAAGCAGTATTCGTTTAATGTTCGACATATCAATCCATTCACTGGGGAATGGAACAAACCTATGAAGCGGACATTAGAACGAGATTAGAACCCTATTAGAAGAGATTAGAACGGCATTAGAAAGCCAGAAATGAAGGTTTTAAACGGAAAATGGATAGACAAAAAAACTTTAGGAGTACAAAGGCAACTGAACCTCGGCACAAGTCCCGCCGCTTTCCCGGGGGCTCAACGTCAATTGTCCCTGATGCAGTAATACAATCCGGTGGGTGAGGGTAAGTCCCACGCCAAAACCTTCGATACGTTGAACATTCGAACCCCGAACCAGCGGTTGTAGAATACGTTCCTCTTCACCGGGCGTCAGTCCGATGCCCTGATCCAAAATCCGGATATGGGCTTGTTGATCTTGGGTGATTTCCAGCGAAAACGAAACGGGCTGACCCTGGGAATACTTGACCGCATTGTCGAGCAAATTATACAAGGCCGTACGGAGCAGGTACGGATTGCCCAGAATGAGTACGGGCGTGGATTGTTCCAGCACGTCCTGACTGACGTTGACGGAAAGCGTTTGTCCCGGCTTCTGCTGACCTAGCAGATCCGCTACTTCCAGTACCAGCTCAACCACATCCAGCGGTTGCTTATCAATCTGTATCTGTACATTATCGAGCTGAGCCAATTGCAGTAAGCCATTCGAAAGAGCCGTGAGCTTGTCGAGTTCCCGCACGGCCTGACTCATGCCTTTTTTGAGTTCCTGTACGTTGGAATCGTAGGTAAGCGAGGTTTCCAGCCAGCCTTTAATAGTCGTCAGCGGCGTCCGTAATTCGTGGGAAGCTGGGAAATAAAGGCCCGCTGATTATCCACCAGTTTTTCCTGGCGTTGTAACAGTTCGTTGAAGGCAGAAGCCAGTACGCCAACTTCGTCATTCGGGTTTTCGGGTTGTAAACGAAAACCGAGGGAGCCTTCCTGCGGCAATTGATCAATGAGGCGATGTAAAGGTTTCAGGGCTTGCCGGGAAAAGAAATATCCCAGCAATCCGACTACGACAATTGCAAAAATGTCCCCCAGAATGAGCAAATCCATCAGGTTACTCTGGCGATTGTAGCCATCTTCATCGTAGGCCGTCACCAGTACCAGATACTCCTGACCCGAAGGCGAGGGCCAGGGGCCGGGGTAGGTAAGGGCCATACCGTCTTTGGGGTACTTGTGGTGAGGAGTCTGGTAACTAAACCGAACCAACCGTTCATCGCGTACCCGCTTGCGAAAAGCCTGACTAGCCAGAAAGTCGTTGGTGACTTCGCTGGCAAAAATGAGACTGTCTTTCGGCGAATAGATGAAAACGACCTGTTCCGGTAAGGAAGTGGTAATCTTACCCACAACGGCATCGTCTTTGGTAATGAGTTGTTCCGTAACGCGGGCTTTGCGTTCCAGCCAGCCGTCCATGGCCCGCTGCCGCAGGGACGAATAGGTGAAATAAACGTATACCGAAAAAAGCAGCAGACTACCCGCTACCAGCGAAGAAAACCAAAGGATGATCTTGTGCTTGATTTTCATACTCAGGCCCGTAACACATACCCCATGCCGACGACGGTGTGTAAGAGTTTATGATCGAATTCTTTGTCAATTTTCTTGCGTAAGTAATTGATATACACGTCAATGATATTCGTATTGGTATCGAAGTGCAGATCCCAGACTTTTTCGGCAATGTCAATCCGGCTCACGATTCGACCCTGATTGATCATCAGATACTCCAGCAGGGCGTACTCCCGAGCCGTCAGGTCAATGGGCTGGCCCCGGCGGGTGAGGGTACGGGCCTCGGTGTTCAATTCCAGATCGGCCACGCGTAATACGGACTTCATCCCTTCGTGGGTGGCATTCCGGCGGGCCAGGGCTTTGATCCGTAGAATAAGCTCACGGAAGACAAAGGGTTTCACCAGATAATCATCGGCACCAGCATCAAAACCGCTTTCCTTGTCCGTCAGACTGTCCAGAGCCGTGAGCATCAGTACGGGTTGACGGGGCGACTGTTGCTTGATGTATCGGCACAGCTCAAAGCCGTTAATATGGGGTAAATTAACATCCAGAATAATCACATCGTAACTGTTATTATCCGCCATCCGCTGGCCCATCAGACCGTCATACGCAATGTCAAGTACGTATCCTTCACTTTCAACCCCTTTTCGGATGAACGAAGCCAGGCTGACCTCATCTTCCACCAACAATACCTTCATAATCTTCTCCTACGTTTGAATCGAATCAATGCTACTGTAAGGGGCCCGGCTTACTGGTTAGAATGTCAACGGTATCGCCCACCCGAAGCGTGTACAAATCGGTTGCCGGTAGTAAATTCTGGCCAAAAAGAATCTTGTTATTCCAGTTCCGGTATTTGCTTAGGGTACGCAAGGGTTCTTTTCCTTTTTCAGCCGTTTGCTGATCAATCGTGGTTAGTACGCAACGGGCACAGGGTTTCACGCCCCAGAATTCCTGTTCACCGATTCGGAAATTTTCCCAGCCTTCTTCTTCGTAGGGCTGTCCGCCCGTCACGACCAGATTGGGCCGGAAGCGGTTCATCGGTACGGGTGTTTCCAGTCGCGTATTCAGGTCATCTAACGATGCCTGCCCGATCAGCAGAAAAGGATAACCATCCGAAAAGCTGGTGATTTCTCCCTGCCGGGCGTACTTCGGGTCAACCGTTCGATGCGTGCTCTCGGGCTGGTATACGAGGCGACAGTTTCGACCCAAAATCGCACTAAACCAGGCGTCCGCTTCCGGAAAACCTCCCTGAGCCGACATCGTATCATCCCAGACTTCCACCTGAAGGGCTTCGCCACCTTCAGCAACCAGAGGAATACGCAGAGGGTTGGACGGAGACTCACGATGCGTAATGATCAGGCTGTCCTCCTCCATGCGAACTTCAAACAGAGCCAGTTGGGGTAAGGTTCGCTGGGAAAGAAAGCGACCCGTTTCGTCCACCAGCATCCAGCGGCGGTCGTACAGAAGTCCACGGGAAGTAAGCGTGGCTTGGGGCAGGGAAAGCCCTGCCAATGATTTAATCGGGTAAATCCAGATTTCAGAAAGCTGTAAGGTAGGCATACGCAAAGCTACTTTTTTTTGGTTTTCCGTTCATCACAAAGTCGATAATCTCGGACAATACCGATAGTTACTCTTTTCGTTATCAGTTAATTTTGGGCCATTTTCAAGCCTTTCGCTTGTGGTGGAACTTGCGGCTTCTTCGCCGTGTATTCCTTAAGAAACGTTAAAATCCAAAATAAAAAGATGTAAATATGTATATACATTAAATGTTATGGTATATATTTGCATCACCTTTCAATAACGCCATGACCATTGAAAATGAAATAAAGCAACGAGCTTTTACCAGTCCTTATCACAAGGTGATGGTAAATCTGATTTATACGAATAACTGGATGACTTCGCTGCATTCGGAAAAGCTGAAACCGTACGGATTAACGATACAGCAATTCAACGTGCTGCGTATCCTTCGGGGTCAGTATCCCAGTGCGATTACAGTCAATGCCATTATCGAACGCATGCTGGATAAAATGTCCAATGCCAGTCGTCTGGTGGACAAATTACTGGCGAAAGAACTCGTCAGCCGGATGGTGTGCCCGAACGATCGCCGGGCGGTGGACGTGCTCATTACCGAAAAAGGCCTGGCCCTGCTCGAAAAAATCGATGAACGAATCGGAGAGTGGGAAGTAGACCTGATCGAAGGCCTGACCGAAGAAGAAGCCGAGCAACTGAGTCTGTTGCTGGACAAAATGCGAGGCAAGCACGTTTCGATGGATTGCGATGGAAATGAAGTAGTAGCTCCTTAACCAAAATTTCTCCCTTCAGTAGAATTTAAACTCCCAATTAATCAAACAAATGAAAACGGTTAAATTTTTCGCTGCGGCTCTGGCTGCTACCATGTTGTTCGTAAACGCTGGTAAAAAGCCTACGCCGGTTAAAGTGGATACGGCGAAATCATCAGTAATCTGGTTAGGTAAGAAAGTAACGGGTGAGCACACCGGAACCATTGCTTTGAAAGATGGTCAACTGCTGCTCGACGGTGGTAAACTGGTTGGCGGTAACTTCACGATGGACATGAGTACGCTGAAAGTAACCGACGTGAAAGACGAAAAAATGAACACCAAACTGAAAACCCACCTCGAAGGTGAAGATTTCTTTGGTGTAGCTAATCACCCGACGTCAACGATGAAAATTACGAAAGTGACCCCTAAAGGTGGTAACAACTACGACGTAACCGGCGACCTGACGATCAAAGGAAAAACCAACGCAGTAACGTTCCCCGCAACGGTTGATCCGAAAACGGGTACGGGTACGGCTAAAATCAAAATTGACCGTTCGAAATACGACATCCGTTACAATTCAAAGAGCTTCTTCGATAACCTTGGAGACAAAGTCATTTATGACGATTTTGAACTGGACGTAAACCTGGCAACGACGAAATAATTCGTACCCAGTGTTTTACAAAAAAGGCCCGGAAATTCAATTCCGGGCCTTTTTTATGGTAGATTTTCCTATATTTCATACAGCTCAATCGGCAGATCGTCGGGATCGGCGAAAAAGGTAAATCGTCGCTGGGTCCACTCATCGGTACGGATGGGTTCCGTTTCCACGCCGTGCGTACGGAGGGAAGCAATGGCCGCGTCCAGATCGGTTACCGCAAAAGCCAGGTGGCGTAAACCCTGAGCTTCGGGCCGACTGGGCCGGGCGGGTGGATTGGGAAACGAGAACAGTTCAATCTGATAATGACCCTTCACGGCCAGATCCAGTTTGTACGAATCGCGTTCGGCCCGGTACACTTCCCGAACCACTTCCAGTCCAAGCACCTGCGTATAAAAGTGTTTGGAACGCTCGTAATCCGAGCAGATAATGGCGATATGGTGAATAGCTTCTAACATACGATTACTGCTGACTCTTTTTCATACGACGTACCAACTGGTTGGAGTACAGAAATTCCTGAAGTTCCGGCACGTCGGTATCCAGAATGTTGTCTTTCGTCCCTTCCCAGAGTTTATGTCCCTGGTGTAAGAACAGAATATCTTCGCCAATGCCCAGTACGGAGTTCATATCATGCGTAATGACCATCGTCGTGATCTGATACTCATCGGTAATTTCCTGGATCAGCTCATCGATTTTTACACTGGTGAGAGGGTCCAGACCCGAGTTTGGTTCGTCGCAGAACAGGTACTTTGGATTCATCACAATGGCCCGGGCGATGCCGACGCGTTTTTTCATCCCACCCGAAACCTCAGAAGGCATCCGCTGGGCGGCTTTTTCCAGCCCGACCCGTTGGAGACAAAACTGAGCCCGATCCATCTTCTCTTCTTCCGATTGATCGGTAAGCATATCGAGCGGAAACTTTACGTTTTCGAGTACCGTCTTCGAGTCAAAGAGAGCACTGCCCTGAAACAGTACACCCATCTCCCGGCGGATGTCACGTTTGGTATCCTTGTCGCCCGACCAGAAATCACGGCCATTGTACAGAACATTGCCGCCTTCGGGTTTGATCAGCCCTACGATGCATTTCAGTAAAACGGACTTTCCCGTACCTGAACCACCGATAATGAGGCTGCAATTGCCGGGTTTGAACGTACCCGAAATGCCATCGAGTACTACGCGTCCGTTAAATTCTTTCCTGATATTTTTTATTTCAATCATTGTAAACAAGGCATCTAAAAATCAGTCGATTCATGCGGGGCTCACGCTTATATTATAACAGCAACTGAGCCAGCAGGTAATCCGCTACTAATACAGCAATACAACTATTCGTAACGGCCGTAGTACTGGCTTTTCCTACTTCGAGGGCTCCGCCTTCGGTGTAATACCCTCGGAAAGCTGAAATAGAAGTGATCAAAAAGGCAAATACGACGGTTTTAATCAACGCAAATGGTACGTTGAAAGGAATAAAGTCAGCCCGGATTCCGTACACGTAATCCTCGGGCGTAATAGCCCCCGACAGTGTACCCGCGACATAGCCACCCCAGATGGAGAGAAATCCGGCAATTGTAATGAGCATCGGGAATACCAGAACCGCAGCAATGATTTTGGGCAGAACCAGGTACGAGGCGGAGTTGAGGCCCATCACTTCCAGGGCATCAATCTGTTCCGAAATACGCATGGTACCCAAACCGCTGGCGATATTGGAACCCACTTTCCCCGCCAGTACGATACAGGTAATGGTAGGAGCCAGTTCCAGCAGCGTCATATCCCGTACGATCAGCGAAATAACGTAGTCGGGAATGAAGGGGCTTACGAGGTTGTAGGCCGTCTGCACGCAGGTTACGGCTCCGATGAAGGTAGAAACGATGGAGACAATAAAAATGGAGTCGATGCCGAGTGCTACGGCTTCTTCCAGGATCTGTTTTGCGTACACACTCACTTTTTCGCGACGCGTAAACAGGGTTCCCAGAAAGATAAAATAACGACCCACACGGGTAAGTAAATTCATGGCTTAATCAGTTTACAATTGTCTGTTTTCGGTTTTCAGTTGGAAGACAAATCCATTTACATACGTATCGGCTTTCAGTAAAACTCACGCAGGCGTAAGCTGTTTTGCCAGGACGATACAAAGGCGTGAAAGAGTACCCGAAATAACTGGCTTCTTCACGGGTGAATAGGGGCAGTAATCTAGCTACTAAAAAAACAATCCCACTCCGAAACGAACACTCAGCGTACCCGCCGTTTGTGAAAAGGCCGGACGGGCCGAGGCGAGCGTTACGGGCCCGAGCGTAGCCGTTACGGGAATATCCTCAAACGACGGACGGGCCCGTAAGCCATCAATGTCCGTAAAAATTCGGAGCGTTTCGGATAATTTATAAGCGAAACTCGCTCCGGCTCCGTACATAAACGCGGTTGCCTCCCGGGCTTCACTCGACACGGTAAGGGGAGACGCAACTCCGGTCATGGGCGTTTCCAGCGGATTGACGGCTTCTCCCTGCCCCGTAATGGAGGGAAAACGCAAATGCATGATCCCCGCATTGAACCGCAAATCGATCCGAATTCGTTCGCCTACTTCAAAGGTGTAATAAGGAGATAGGTAGCCCGTATAAAATTCAAACTTTTTCGCAGAAGCATTAATCGATTTGACCAGGGGAATGTAGGCCGCGGGTAAATACTTGTCTTTCAGGTACTGCGTCATTTCTTCGTTTTTCACGGCATGGGTCCAGGCCGAAGCTGTCAGGGCCACTCCGAAATGTCGACTAAAATCATGGGCCACGGTCAAACCCAGATGAGGACCGGTTTTCAGAAGCTTGGCGAGGTCCTGCGTTTCAGAATCTTCAAATTTTCCGTACGGAAAACTCGGTCCAATACCGACTTTTACAATCAGTTTCGACTGAGCATAGAGGGAAGAAAAGGCTGTCAGGAAACCCAGCAGGAGGAGGTACTTTCGCATCGCAACAGGGATTTTTTTACGAATTAAGCACTTCTATGATCGATCTGTACGCAAATCCGGTACGGATCTTTCCTGAAGGTTCCATTATTTACTAAACAAAATACTGATAATGAGTGATTTATTGAATAGTGAACTGATTAAAACAAAAGATGTTCCTCTGGCGGGAAAACCGCTGGTTATTGTAACCGGAGCGACCAGGGGTATTGGCAAGGCCATCTTACGCCGATTCGTAAAAGGAGGGTTCGACGCCATTACAGTCGCTCGCAACACGGCAGATCTGGAGAAACTCAAACAAGAAACGGAACAGGAGTTTGAAGGCCGGCAGGTACACATTTACACGGCTGACCTGGGTGAACGCGAACAGATTGAAGCCTTTGCCGCTTTCGTCAAGGCCCAGCAGCGATCCATTGAAATGCTGGTGAATAATACCGGACTCTTTCTGCCCGGCCAGATCTACAACGAAGCGGAAGGTACCTTCGAAACGATGATCAACGTCAACGTAGGTTCGGCGTATCACCTGACCCGGGCCTTGCTACCCGCCATGATGGAGCGGCAACGGGGGTATATTGTGAATGTATGTTCGACGGCCAGTATCAAAGCCTATCCCAACGGTGGTTCATACTGTATTGCGAAACATGCCTTACTGGGACTGACGCGGGAATTACGGGAAGAACTCAAAACCAAAGGAATCAAAGTAACGGCCATTCTGCCGGGTGCCACCTATACTGAAAGCTGGGCGGGCAGCGATTTACCCGAAAGCCGTTTTATGCAGGTAGATGACATGGCCGAACTGCTTTGGACCAGTTACCATCTATCTCCTTCGGCTGTGGTCGAAGAACTACTGGTACGCCCACAATTGGGGGATTTGTAACCGATCTCGGAATTTGATAGCCAGTCGGTTAATTTCCACTATTTTATTTGGTTAACGGACGAAAGTAAGGAACTCTATACAACTTATTAAAAAATCTTATTAAATAAAGGAAGAGAACCCTTATTTTCGCCGTAGTTTTCTGCAATTGATTTACCAAACCTGTTACCAACATTCATGGCCGATAACCAGTACCTAGGCATAGACGTGGGTGGAACGAATGTCAAAATGGGCATCGTAGACGCTACCACGGGTAAAATTTCAAATTTTTACAGCCACGATACGCTTAGTTGGCGGCAATCCGGTCACTTTGAAGAACGACTGGGCGATGCCATTTCTCTGCAACTGCTCGATAACCCTACGCTTACGAAAGTAGGAATTGGTCTGCCGGGAATGATCAACAGCAAGCGTACCGTACCCCTTGAAATTACGGCCATTCCGGAGTTAAATAATGTAAAGCTGGTCGAGTACCTGTCCAATCGGTTTGCTGGCGTTTCCTTCTATCTGGAAAATGACGCCAACGCTGCGGCCTTGGGCGAATTCTATTTCGGTGAAGAAAAGATCGACGAAAATTATATTTTCATTACCCTGGGAACGGGCGTAGGCGGTGCCGCCATCCTGAATCGCCGCGTATTTACGGGCGGTAACGGAAATGCCATGGAGCCCGGCCATATTCCTTCCGTAGAAGGAAAAGTACTGGAGCGGAACATTGGTAAAAATGAATTGCTGAACCTCGCCACGAAAATGCGTTCCGAATACACGGGAGCGACACAATTACCCGGCGATGGTACGATCTCAACGACCGGTCTGGTAGCAGCTGCTGCGGCAGACGACGCTCTGGCTCTGCAAATCTTTGAGCGGGTGGGTGAAATTCTGGGCGACGGTCTGGCCTCGCTGGTACGGATTCTGGACATCAACCTCATCCTGATTGGTGGCGGTCTGTCGGCTTCCTTTGATTTCATTATGCCGGCCGTATTCAAGAAATTAAACTACTGGCTGACGCCGTATAACCTGGACACACTGGAAATCAAACGGGCTACGCTCGGTAATGATGCTGGTTTGCTGGGAGCCGCTTCCTTGTGCTTTGAAGTACAGGATGGCGTGGGTGCAGAAGGTTAAGCATCACGAATATATCCCCTTTAAAAGCCCCGTTTCGTTCGCGAAGCGGGGCTTTTTATCGTTCTACCCGTACGAGAAAGTCATTCCGTTCATCGTCTTTCCAAGAAAGAATTGAAAAAATACTAGGACATCGTCCGGCGTATTGTTTTTTTAGAGGATTAATTTGAACAGAATGAAGCGTATCGTTTGTGCATGGCTGATCTTGTGGTCGTTTTCTTCCCTGGCCCAGGCCCCAGCTAGTAATGTGAATACGGCCAAGCCCTGGGCGTATTGGTGGTGGATGGGCAGTGCCGTGACGGAAGAGGGCATCCGGAAAAATTTACAGGATTACGCCAAAGCCGGTCTGGGAGGATTGCATATCATTCCCATCTACGGCGTCAAAGGGTACGAGCAGCAATTTCTTCCTTTTCTGAGTCCCGAGTGGAACAAAGCCTTAACCTTCACCCTGCAAGAAGCCCAGAAGTTAGGGCTGGGCATTGATTTATCGCTGGGTACGGGCTGGCCCTACGGAGGTCCCTGGGTATCCGCCCGTGATGGAGCTCAGAAATTCAGTATTCAGGGCGATTCCCTGTTGGTATTGCCCACGAAGCAGCAGGTCAAACGGGCTGCACCGGGGGGCGAAGGGCTGGTGATGAACCCGTTCGATGAAACGGCCGTACGAAACTACCTGGAGCATTTCGACGCGAATCTGCCCAAAGGCAATACGGTTCGTTCCTTTTACAATGATTCCTATGAAGTATATGGAGCCAACTGGACGAACGATTTTCTGGCCGAATTTAAACGTCGTCGGGGATATAGTCTCAAACCAGCGGTTCTTACTAAAACGAAGAATTTAACGGAAGACGAACGCCGCATCTGGGCCGATTACCATACGACGCTGTCGGAATTACTGCGGGACCGCTTCACCCGCATGTGGACGGGCTGGTCGCAGCAACAGGGTAAAATCACCCGTGATCAGGCCCATGGCTCGCCGGGAAACCTGCTAGATTTGTACGCCCTGACGGACATTCCTGAAACCGAGTATTTTGGTAGTAAACAATACGCCATTCCGAACTATCGCCTCGATCCGGATTATGATTCTACCCGTTACGGCGTGCCAGGCGTACTGACTATGCAATTTGCGTCTTCGGCGGCTCACCTGACGGGAAAGCCACTCGTATCTTCGGAGACCTCTACCTGGCTGGCGGAGCACTTCCGCGTATCGCTTTCGCAGATCAAACCCATTGTGGATGAATTGTTTACGGGCGGCGTGAATCACATTTTCTACCACGGTATCCCGTACTCACCTCCGGAGGAAAAATGGCCGGGCTGGCTGTTTTACGCGTCCACGAACTACAATCAGCAAAGTCACTTCTGGAAAGACTTACCCGAACTCAACCAGTACATCGAACAGTGTCAGCAACGCTTACAAACGGCTCGTCCGGATGCCAGCGTGTTGCTGTACTTTCCGGTACAGGACATTTGGCACGGCGTAGCGGCGGGCGAAGCTCCCTTTCTCTTTGACGTACACGCCAACTCCCGCCGCTGGTTGCACGATACGCCCTTCGGAGCAACGGCTCAACAACTTCGCAATCACGGGTACCAGACCGATTTTGTTTCGGATAGTCTCTTACAGGGTTTCTCAGTAAAAGCAGGAAAGCTGATTTCAGCGGCGGGTACGACGTATCCGGTATTGCTGATTCCCAAAACGCAGTATGTCCCGCTGGAAACGTTGAAAAAGATTCAGCAATTGGTACAGCAGGGAGCTAACGTAGTCTTCGCCGAAGCCCCGGGTCGGGTGAGTGGCTACAAGGACTGGAAAAACCGGCAACAGCAACTGGAAAATATTCGCAAATCATTAGCGACGCTGGTAAAGAAAGATTACCTGTCTGAACTCAAGCGTTTGAAGATTCGGCAGGAAAAAATGGCAGAGCAGGGACTTTCGTTCTTACGGAAAACCAATACGGAAGGAACCTTATACTTCGTAACTAATCTTGGTAATCAGTTTCATCGGGGGACAGTACGACTCGGCAGCTGGGCCCGCTCGGTGCAGGTAACCGATCCTTTGCGGAAACGGCAGGGGTACGTACCCGTACAAGCTCAGGCAGATAGTACGTCGGACATTGAACTGGCTCTGGAACCGGGCGAATCGGTATTCCTCCAGACGTACGCGTCCCTGCGAAAAGGGGCTCCCTGGCCGGAGTACCCCGCTACGAAGGATACGCTCAAATTAACCGGAATCTGGCAGATTGACTTTCAGGAAGGACAGCCCGAACTACCCATGCCATTGGCTACGTCGCGACTGGTTTCCTGGACGGAACTGGATCACGCGGAAAGTCAGAATTTTAGTGGAACGGGTCGGTATACATTACGATTCAAACGTCCGGAAGCCTGGAAGACCGATCAACCAATCCTGCTGGATTTGGGAGTAGTACGCGAAACGGCTCAGGTGCGGCTAAACGAGGTATCCTTGGGGAAACTCTGGAGTTTACCCTACCGGATTCAGCTTCCGGCCAATGTACTGCAGGAGGAGAATATATTGGAAATTGACGTGACGAATAGTTCCGCCAACCGAATCCGTAAGCTGGATGAGGACAAGTTCCCCTGGCGTAAGTTCTACGATATCAACTTTGTGAGCATTCAATATAAACCGTTTGACGCTTCCAAATGGGAGCCGGAACCTTCGGGGTTGTTGGGGCCGGTGGTGTTGTTGAAATGAGGGGGCTGGGGTCGGATTGAAATCCGACCTTACAAGATGGGTCGAGCCTATGGCTCTTACTGATGTTCTTAGGGGACATTGCAGAGCCGTAGGCTCGGCTAATTTATTAAGGACGGATTTCAATCCGTCCTTAACTATTTACCAAACAAATCATCCGCGTCAAACTTCACCGGTAGCAAATCAGCGATGGAATCCATGGCAATAATGCCGCCCTTCGGCTGTAACATCAATAAACGAATGGGCTGTTTTTGCCGATGTTCATACTCCAACAACGATTGCCGACAATTACCGCAAGGCGATACGGCCTGAAATACATCGCCCGTGCCGGGACGAGCCAGTACCGCAATGGCTTTGATTTTCTTATCGGGGTAATTGGATCCTACGTAAAAGACAGCCGAGCGTTCGGCACAGGAGCCTGAAGGGAAAGCTGCATTTTCCTGATTGCCAGCCGTAAAAATGGTCCCGTCTTCGAGTAGCAAAGCGGCTCCTACATGAAAATTCGAATACGGAGCATAAGATTTATACGTAGCCTGCCGAGCCTGCTCCACCAGCGTTTGTTCATCCAGGGGAAGCTCGGCTTCAGTAGCGTATGAGGTAAGGGGTATCTCCAGTTTCAGCGATTTCATAGATTCTTTTTATAAGGGAGGGAAGTGTATAACCTTCAAATTGCCGGAAAGGTTTCGCTGAAATCATCTAAGGTAGCTAAGCTCTGATTCAGGATTCAGTAGCGTAGGACACGTACCGAAAAGAAACAATAGTATGCTTGCATACTATTGTTTCTTTTTTCATCTTTACCTTATAAACCTATTTAATATCCATTGCTATGATTGCTGCCAAATCGACCTTAAAGGGAGGCGAGTTTCTCATTGCCGATACCCCCGCTGAACGTGTATTTATTCCCGAAGATTTAAGCGAAGAACAACGTATGGTAGCCGCTACCTGCGAAGAATTTCTGAATCGGGAAGTCATGCCGCGTCTGAAAGAACTGGACGAAGCCAAAAGCTACCAACCCATGGTGGACCTTTTGAATAAAGCAGGCGAATTGGGATTACTAGCCACCTCGATTCCTGAAACCTACGGTGGTTTTGGGATGAACTTCAATACCTCCATGCTGGTAACGGACAAGATCGGAGCTTCGGGCGGTTTCGCCGTGGCTCTCTCGGCTCATACCGGCATTGGCACGCTACCGATTTTATACTACGGAAACGAAGAGCAAAAAGCCAAATACCTGCCTAAACTGGCAACCGGCGAGTGGAAAGCTGCTTACTGTCTGACCGAACCCGATAGCGGATCGGACGCCAATTCGGCTAAAACCAAAGCTACCTTAGCTCCCGACGGTACTCATTATCTGCTGAATGGCCAGAAGATGTGGATCACCAACGGCGGTTTCGCGGATATATTTATTGTTTTTGCTAAAATCGATCAGGACAAAAACCTGACAGCCTTCATTGTAGAAAAGGATTTCGGCGGTATTACCATGAATGAACCCGAGCATAAACTCGGCATTAAGTCATCGGATACCCGGCAGATTTTCTTCAACGATACGCCCGTTCCTCTGGAAAACCAGTTGTATACGCGGGAGGGGGGCTTTAAGATTGCCGTTAATATTCTCAACATTGGACGAATCAAGCTTTCAGCCGCCTGCGTGGGCGGAGCAAAATCAGTACTGGCTCAAGCTGTAACTTACGCTCAAGAGCGACGACAGTTTAATACGGCGATTGCGAATTTTGGGGCCATTCAGTACAAAATTGGTGAAATGGCTCTCAAATTATTTGCGGCAGAGTCGGCAACGTACCGGGCGGGTCAGAACATCGACGACGCCATCGAAAGCCTGATCGCCGGCGGTATGCCCGAGTCCGAAGCCAAGCTGAAAGGGGTCGAGCAGTTCGCCATCGAATGTGCCATTCTAAAAGTACACGGTTCCGAAGTGCTGGATTACGTGGTGGATGAAGGCGTACAGATCTACGGGGGTATGGGTTACTCGGCGGATGCTCCCATGGAACGGGCATACCGCGATAGCCGTATCAACCGGATTTTCGAAGGTACCAACGAAATCAACCGATTACTGACGGTCGATATGATCCTGAAACGGGCCATGAAAGGGCAGCTCGACATTATGGTTCCGGCCATGGCGGTGGGTAAGGAAATCATGAGTATCCCGGACTTTGGTATGGATGAAGAAGAAGGCTTGTTTGTCAAGGAAAAGAAAGTACTGAAGAACCTGAAAAAAGCCATCTTACTAGCGGCAGGAGCGGCCGTACAGAAATTCATGATGGCCCTCGACAAGGAGCAGGAAATTATCATGAATCTGGCGGACATGCTGATTGAAGTTTACGCCGCTGAATCGGCCCTGTTGCGGGTGGAAAAATTGATCGGTGTGCGGGGCGAAGCCGCCGTATCGGTGCACCGGGATGCCGCTCTGGTATATCTACACGAGGCCGTCGAGAAAGTAGCCTGGGCGGGTCGTCAGGCTATTACGAGTTTTGCCGAAGGTGATGAGCTCAATGTGATGCTGATGGGCCTGAAACGGTTCACCAAGATTGATCCGATCAATCTGAAGGATGCCCGTCGCCGGGTGGCTCAGGCGGCTCTGGAAGCCAATGGGTATCCGTTCAATTAACGGACTTGATGATTCGAGGCAAAAGAGGCAGCCTGTTTCCGGGCTGCCTCTTTTTATACCGCATGGCTAAGGACTTCATCAAAACGAATAGCAAAATGCGATTCATGGTAAACGCACTGGCCATCGCGAATCAGCAGTACCTGCGGGGATTCGTGTTCCACGTCAAATTCCTGGGCGATAGCATTGGATAGCGGACGGTACCGCAGTAAATCCAGGTAATAGGCCGAAATGCCCTGGGTGTCATCCCACTGCCGTTCGAGACGAGCCTTCGCCGTGGAACTAATGGAGCAGGTAGTACTATGTTTGTAAATCAATACGGGATGTTCGAAGGATTCCTTTTTGATCGCTTCCAACTGTTCCGCATCCGTTAGTGGTTGCCAGTTCATAAGGGTTGTATTGCTTTAATGGGTTGATAACCCTGAAAAACGTTTTTTAAGTTCTATTTTTGGTGCGTAAAAGTATCATTCCAGACGTCTTGTATCGCTTTCTATACCAACTTTCGATTTTTTTCATGCAGCTGGGCTTCCGTTTGGCTGCATTTTTTCACCCCAAAGCCCGCTTGTGGGTGGAAGGGCGGCAACGGTTGTGGAGGCAATTGAAAACCTACCAGGCTGTACCGCATACGGCCTGGTTTCACTGTGCATCCGTGGGGGAATTCGAACAGGCCCGCCCCGTACTCGAAGCCTTTCGGAAGGAGAACCCGGATTGGAAGATTGTATTAACCTTTTTTTCTCCTTCGGGTTACGAACTGCGAAAGAACTACGAGCAGGCCGACTGGGTAGGCTACCTGCCGCTGGATACTCCAGCACAGGCCCGCCGGTTTGTGGAAACAATTCAGCCGGAAATGGCATTTTGGGTAAAGTACGAATTCTGGTATTACCACTTGACTGAACTTAAAAAGCGGAACATTCCCGTGGTCATTTTCTCGGCGATTTTTCGACCGGAACAAACCTTTTTTAAATCATACGGTGGTTTTTACCGCGAAATATTGCACTGCTTTTCGCACCTGTTTGTCCAGAATCAGGAATCCGTGGAACTGCTTAACCGTATTGGTATTACGAACGTAAGTCGGGCGGGGGATACGCGGTTTGACCGGGTGATTGAAATTGCCCAGCAAGCCAAACGTTTTCCGATCGTCGAGCAGTTTTGCGGAGCCAATCGCGTATTCATGGGCGGATCGATCTGGCCAGAAGATTGGAATGTAATCCGTACCTATATACAAACAAGAGGTACCGCAACGAAGCTTAAATGGATTCTGGCTCCGCACGAAATTGATGTGCAACAAATCGAACGCTGGGCTACGGAAGTACCGCTTCGGTCCATACGTTATTCACAAGCAACCGAAGAGAGTATAGCCAATGCCGACATTCTTTGGATCGATAATGTGGGGATGCTGGCAAGCCTGTACCGGTACGGGCAATTTGCCTTTATCGGGGGAGCCTACAAAGCGGGCTTACACAACATTGTCGAAGCGGCCGTATGGGGGATGCCTGTTTTTTTCGGGAATAAGAAATACCGCAAATTCCAGGAAGCTCACGATTTGCTGGCTCTGGGTTCAGCCCACGCCGTAGCCGATGGTACAGAATTTAGTCAGGTATTGGATGGATTGCTACAGTCGCCGGAAACGTACCAGCAGGAAGCCGAAACGAGTCGGAACTATGTGTATACGAATCAGGGGGCGACGCAACAAATCATGGATTGGGTACGAAACCGGCGATGAGCGATACCGAACAAGACCTTAGAAAAGACGAAAGTCTACGAAACACGACATGTCACAACAAGGATTAGTCATACGATCGACGGGTTCCTGGTACGATGTCCGGGATGAGGAAGGACACATCTGGCAGGCTCGGTTGAAAGGAAAATTTAAAATTAAAGGGCTGAAAACGTCTAATCCACTGGCCGTGGGCGACCGCGTGACGATGGACATAGAAAACGAAAACGAAAATACAGCCATCATTACGCACATCGAAGACCGGGAGAATTACATTGCCCGGGCTTCGGTACATAAGACCAGTCAGGCCCATTTGCTGGCGGCGAATCTCGATCAGGCCGTACTCATTGTTACGCTTGATTTTCCGCGTACGTCGCTGGGCTTCATTGACCGCTTCCTGGTATCGGCAGAATCGTTCCGGATCCCCGTAGTCATTGTTTTTAACAAACAGGACATTTTCGATGAAGAAGGTCGGGAGCAACACCAGCCCATTATGGATATGTACGCGGAGCTGGGTTATGGCACCCTGCGAACGTCGGCTCTGACAGGCGAGGGGATGGACGAACTGCGGGCCTGTTTGAAGGGGAAAGTATCGCTCGTATCCGGGCATTCGGGTGTGGGTAAGTCGACGCTGGTCAATACCATTGCTCCTGATCTGGATTTGCGAACCAGCGAAGTGTCTACTTTTGCCAACAAAGGGGTGCATACTACCACGTTCGCGGAAATGTTCGAACTCGAATCGGGTACCTTTATTATTGATACACCGGGCATTAAGGAGTTAGGATTGATTGATATGGAACCGGCCGAAATCAGTCATTATTTTCCCGAAATGCGGGAGCTACTGAACGAATGCCGGTACCATAATTGCCTCCACCTGAACGAACCCGCCTGTGCCGTACGCGATGCGGTAGAGGAAGGAACCATTGCCATGAGTCGCTATCACAGTTACCTGGGTATGTTGCAGGGAGACGATAATCGACGGTAGAAACTTGGTTATTGGTTTGTAGTTGTTTGTTATTGAGGCAATTTGAACGTATTCCAAAGCTTCGTCAGTTTTAACTTTTACCCATTACAGAAAGCATCCCCATTATCAATCACGGAACATAGAAAACCATACACTGAAAACCAATTGTTATGCAGCCTTCCACACCCAATCCAATGACCCGTTTTTTCGGGGCGTTTTTTACCATCTTAGGTACTTTCATTATCCTTTTTGCCTGCGTAGCGTTTCTGAATGATGGCAAACCCACCTTAGGTTGGAAAATCACGCAATGGGAGTCGATAGTACCTTTCCTGGTCGGAACCGTCTTCCTGATTACGGGCGTGAACATGATGCGAAATTAGTGAATCTGGCAGTTTCAGAAATAAACGATGAATTGACATCCGTTCAGGAAGGGTGTCTTAAAAAAGTTTAACGCTTTGCGGAACAATCTTTTCAAGTATTGTATTGGAATTATGCAACGTAAATGCGTTACTTTTGCTTATTCTATCCGATAAATTCAATTTCTGAATACCAATATGAAGCTTCATCCCGTCGACGTAGTCGAGAATATTTCCGGCGAAGCCTTTCGCGAAAATTACCTGAAGCCCCATCGCCCTGTTATTTTAAAAGGGGTTGCCGATCAATGGCCCGCTTTTGAAAAGTGGCGTCTGGATTACTTCAAGACTTTAGCGGGTAACATCGAAGTGCCCCTGTACGATAACTCCAAGCCCACGCCTAACTCCAAGCTCAACCAGCCGGACAAGGTGATGAAGTTTGGCGAGTATCTGGATCTGATTGCGTCCGGGCCCGTTGATTTACGGATGTTTCTCTTCAACATCTTCGATCACATCCCCGATCTGTGTAATGATTTCAGTTTCCCCGAGCACCTGATGAAGGGCTTCCTGAAGAAATATCCGATGATGTTTTTCGGTGGAGCGGGTTCGATTGTGTATCTGCACTACGATATGGATTTATCGAACGTATTCCTGACGCAGTTTCACGGCAAAAAACGCGTGATCCTTTTCGATCAGAAATACTCGAAGCACCTGTATCGCATGCCGTACGGAATTCTGAGCTACGTGGATCCTGAGAATCCGGATTACGAAAAGCATCCGGCCATGCAGTATCTGGAAGGATACGACTGCGTGATGGAACACGGTGATATGTTATACATTCCTTCGGGCGTCTGGCACTACATGAACTACCTGGAAGGCGGATACGCACTGGCGGTACGGGCTTTTGATCCGTCAATTTCCACGCGGGCGGAAGGTATCTTTAACATTACGGCGATGCGTACCTTCGACGATTTAATGAAGAAAAACTTTGGCAAACGCTGGTGGAATTACAAAAGCCGCAAAGCCGAAGAGTACGCCAATGAAGTGGTTATTTCCAAAGGCGGCAAAGGCCGTATTCTGGAAACCGTATAATCTCAGTTTAATAGTAGAGTACGCAAGCAAGCCGATGATCCATAGATCATCGGCTTGCTTGTTTTGTTATAAGATCCCTTACTTGAGTCGCCTTAATCAGACCGGGTTTCGTCTCTCTTACTGGCTGACTAGTAGCCCCTGAGCCTCTCCACGCCTAACGATAGCCTGCTCTAGGGCCACCGCATTGCGGCTATCGTAGGTCGTTCCGTTGCTCAGGGGCGGGAGATGTTTTCATCTTCTGAAAATTCTTTTGTTGTTGGTTTTGATCAAGTTCCTGCACGGACGACATAAACTCAAGCCCCGTCCTATCGCGAAAAGCCGCCTACTTCATCCGCAATGCGGTGGCCCATAGCAGGATGAAGTCAGCGGTGTTCGCGATACGGACTAAAAGACCAGCCGTCTCAATGGGACGAGTGCCTACTTAGTAAACTAGTGGATAAAACAAACGATCATTTAAGTAAAACAAACTATCATATCCTTATCTCTTCAATAAACCCAACCCCACACTACAACTCAGGCATTTTCTGGGTTGACAGTAGGTTTGCATCCATTCCAGGGCTCCTTGCGAGTCGGCGGCGTTCTGGCATTTGAGACCGTAGGATTTCCAGGTTTTGGTAATCGCATGCTGTTCGGCCGGAAGCTGTTCCAGGCGTTCGATGGCCCGATCAGTGTAACGGGCTTCGTCCTTGTGATGACCGTAGGCGACCAGTAGCGGTACCACCGCATTAATCAAAATCCGCTGGGCCGTTTCCTGTCCCAGCTGGGTAACGCCGTGTTCCGTGGGTTTGTGAAACGTGTAATGCTGTTGCCAGTATTCGGAAGGACTAACCTGTACCGTTTTCATGATTGTAGTAACATCTTCCTGATTAATAAAAAAAGAAAAAAGCGATAGCGGCTGCGTGACTAGCGGAACAAGCTGGGCAATCCGTACCGTCGGGAAACTGGCCGGACGTAGCCGCAGAAACTTCCAGACCTGCGTAGGCAAAGGCTGTAATTCGTACTTCTTTAAAAGAAAATAGGCCTCTCTTTGAAGTTGTAAAGTATAGGCGTCCTGTGGGGTAGCGGGGATCAGTCCCGAACAGCCAAACAGCAAGGCCTCAACCTGAAAAGGCTGATTACGATGCTTGTGCAAAAGGCGGAGGGGAACCGTACGGGCGAGCCATTCCAGCGGCTCGGCATTAAGCGGCGAACCGAGCGAGCGGGCGAGAATCTGCCAGGTCGTTTCTTCCCAGTTATTTTGAGACTGTTCCCATAGCTGCCTTACCTTTTCGGCTTTTGCTGACAATCGCTGGATAAGCGTACGATCGAGCATGGATCGTTTGTGTAGTTCAAAAGCCGTTAAAAACTGGCTTGAACAGGCCAGGGCTTCCTGCGAATGAACCAGGATTTGATACCGATCAAGCCAGGCCGGGTCCGTGCGGTTTTGTAAACACAGGGTAGGCACTTCTGTACCATCGGTTCGGTATACGGGAGCATCGTGGATCCAGACTACGTGTAAAATGACATTTTCGTAAGCAGCATCCGTTTCGTGCGTATGGCGAAACCAGTCGGAAGAACGCGTGTGAATTTCAACGGTACCGACCCACTCCAACGTACTAATACGAATACGGGCCTGCTGAAAATCCGGTCCGGCATCCTGATGAGCTTTTCCTGGACTAATCACCTGTACCGAATCGCCCGTCTCGGTTTGCAAAGCAGTCGCGTCAAATTGCTGGAACTGCCACAGATAATGAATAAAATCTTCCGTCATAGCCAATCAACAGGATTTGACGTAAAGTAGGAGGACTGTTGGTGAAGTGCCGAACCGGATACTAAGTAGTGCTACTACGTTTAGTTTCCACCCAAAATCTGAACCGCTGTAAGGGGCAACGCAGCAGAGAAAGTCTATTTTTAGGGAATTGATTAATTCCCTAAAAACGAATTCACATGTACACCCCTGAATTCGGACCATGCTTGTATGAAACCTTATTTGCTCCTTTTCCTGCTGAGTTCATTACTGAGCACCGCCCAAGTAGTACCCCGTAATCTTCTTCAGAAAAATTACCCCCTCGAAACGGTACAGCACCTACTCATCCCGCTGGATCAGTGGACGCCGTATCCGAAAACACCCGAAACCTGGCAAAAAGCAATTACCGACAGTGTACGGAGCGGTCTGATTCAACGGGGAGAAGTGGCCGCGGCAAAACCCCTGTTGCCCCTAACTGCCACGCTGACGCTGGAGTATGTCCGAACCGCCAACCGTACGCACTACGAAGAAATTACCTTCAATCGGCGGCACGATCTGCTGGATCTGACGATGGCGGAAGCCGTGGAAGGCAAAGGTCGTTTCACGGATGCCATCGTGAACATGGTCTGGGCCATTTGCGAAGAAAGCTACTGGGGTATTCCGGCTCACATCGGCACGCAGAAGGCTGGCAGTGGGCTACCCGACGTAGAAGAGCGGACAGTCGATCTGTTTGCCGCTGAAACCGCCGCTGTACTTGCCCTCACGGATTACCTGGTAGGCGGCCAGCTGGATAAAGTATCGCCCCTGATTCGTAAACGCATCTATCACGAAACGAACATTCGTCTGTTCGAACCCATTCAGGTACCCAATCGCTACGGATATTTGCGAAAGGATGTGAAGGCGAACAACTGGAATTCCTGGATTATGTCGAACTGGATGACGGCTACGCTATTCCTGGAACGCAACGAACAACGCCGGGCTCAGATGCTGCATGCCGCCATGTCGGGACTGGATTTATACCTGAACGGACTGGGTGAAGATGGCGGTACCGACGAAGGACCCATGTACTGGTTCGCCGCCGGTGGCTGCGTCTTCGATGCTCTGGAAACGCTGGAAAGTGCGTCGGGCGGAAAAATTAACATCTACGATCAGCCGATCATTCGGAATATGGCTTCCTATGTCTATAAAATGCACATCGCCAATGCCTATTTCGTCGATTTCGCCGATGCCGATCCGATGTTACGGCCCGACGGTCTGATGTTATACCGATTTGGAGAAAAAATTAAGGATGATACGCTGAAGCAGTTTGGGGCCTGGGGCTTCCGTACGTTCGGAATCACACGGGTCATTAACAGTTTTCAGCGGCAACGGCAGGTTTGGAATGTACTGACGGTGAAAGCGGTACAGGAAATTCCCAACGCTTCGTTTACAAATGTTCCGGAAGTCTGGTTTCCGGATGTGCAGGTGATGGCGGCCCGTTCCAAAACGCTCTTTGTAGCGACCCACGCGGGACATAATGCCGAAAGCCATAATCACAACGACGTCGGCGATTTCATTGTGTACGCCAAAGGCGAGCCCGTCATCATTGACGCCGGACGTGGTACCTACACCGCCAATACCTTTTCGGGACGTCGGTATAAGCTTTGGTTTACGCAGTCCCAGTACCACAATCTGCCCATAATCAATGGATACGGACAAAAAGACGGTCTGGCCTACACGGCTAAAAATGTAACGTATCGCAAAAACGAGACTTCTCTAAAAATGGATTTGGCGGCAGCCTACCCCAAAGAAGCAGGCTTACGAAACTGGTGGCGAACGGTACAGCTCAATCGGAAAAAGGAAACCGTAGAAATTCGCGAAGAGTATGAACTCGAAAAAACACCCCAAAATCTAACGCAAATATTTCTGACGCTCAGTCAGGTAAATGTCAGTACGCCGGGTACAGTGACGTTTGAAGGGCCAAATCACCCTTCGGTCAAACTCAGTTACGACGCCAAACGCTGGAAAGTTCGTACAGAACCGGTAGCCCTCGGTACCCCGGACGACGAAGCGTTCAAGACTAGCTGGGGTACGGGAAAGACCATTCAACGCGTGTTATTCGAACAAATGAATCCCGTTACAAAAGGCAAACACCGTTTCGTTTTCTCCCTCGCTAACTAATACGGGACCAGTACTTTTCCGTAAATCTTTTATTACTTAGACTAAGTAAAAATAAAGATAATGCTTTAGTTTTGTCTCGCTGCGTATCACGTATACCTAATAACGGCGAGATGAAACTAAAGAAATGGATCGGTAAAGGACACTTGTACCTGGGGCTTGCCTCGGGGTTGATTGTATTTGTCCTGAGCGTCACGGGTTGTATTCTGGCTTTCGAGCAGGAAATCAAAAACCTCACGCAGCCGTACCGATTCACCGAAACGCCAGCACATGCCGAGTTGCTGCCCCCCTCTGTATTGCGTCAGAAAGCCGAGCAGGCTCTGCCCGGCAAAGCAGCCGATGGCGTTTTGTATGGCGTGCCGGGTCGCAGTGCCGAAGTGGGCTTCTATAATTTTGATCCGGAATATTACTACGTCGTTTACCTGAATCCTTATACGGGTGAAGTACTGCACGTCTGGAACGAAGACGATGACTTTTTTCACTTCATTCTGCACGGACATTATTACCTCTGGTTACCCGAAAAAATTGGTCAGCCGATTGCTGCTACGGGAACCGCTATTTTCTTGGTATTGCTCGTCAGTGGACTGGTTCTCTGGTGGCCGAAAAATAAAAGTGCGGCCAAACAGCGGTTCAGCATCAAGTGGGATGCGGCCTGGCGACGGAAAAACTACGATTTACACAACGTACTGGGTTTCTATATCCTGACCATCGGGATGGTATTCGCCATTACGGGTTTGGTCTGGGGATTTGAGTGGTTCTCGAACTCACTATACTGGGCTACGGGAGGAAAAGGATCGCCCGCTTACGTCATTCCCCCTTCTGATACGACAGCGATACAGACCGCTGCTTCGCCCATGCAGATTGTTGATCGTAGCTGGCGGAATTTGATGCAGAAACATCCCAATCAACAGGGTATTAATATTTCGTTTCCCGAAGGCAACGCGACGTCTATTTTCTCGTACGTCAACTTCCGGAATGGCACGTATTATAAAGTCGATTACCACTATTACGATCAGCATACGGGAAAGGAAATTCAGCATACTGGGCCGTATAGCGGCAATTATGCGGACGCTAATCTGGCCAATACCCTTCGCCGGATGAATTATGACCTGCACGTAGGGGCCATCTGGGGCTTGCCCGGAAAAATGCTGATGTTCTTTGCAAGTCTGATTTGTGCTACCTTACCCATCACCGGAACGCTGATCTGGTGGGGGCGACGCAAAAAAGCTCAACATCCGCATACGATGGCCACGCCAAAAGAACGTAGTAAAAACGTACGTCGTCCCGTCGTCGTGCGTAGCAAAGTAGTACGCGAATAAGTACTAGGTAGAGGGGAATGCGGTTATCCCATTTTATCATCTAAGCCTTGCAGGTTACTGATTCAATGTCAGTAACCTTTATTTTTTTGTGGGTTTGGGTTGGATACTGGTGCGGGTTTCCCAACCTTTACCTACCATCTGGCAGTTTCCAACTGCCTAGCTACATTGCGACGCATATACGTTTTCCCCGCATTTCATACGGGGCTACTCAAGTTGAACCCCTCCGGGGTTGGGATGACCTGCTAAGAATAGCAGCAAATTCCAAAATTGTACTCATCATCTAGCCATTTCCAAGGGTCTGGTTTACAAATAAGATTTCTATCTAATACAGACTAATTAATACTAGAGAAGCTCACAACTGGTGCAGACTTGCCAGCTTGTACCCATAACCGGGCAGCTTCTAACGGTCTAACTAAAAAAACATCCTTCCCTAACTTAGCTCGCCAACCCCGGAGGGGTTCAATTTAGTTAGCCCCGTATGCAATGCGGGGAATGCTCCAATCGCACACTCTATCTGAAGGGTTCAACGTGAATAACCTCCGTACAATACCGGGAAAACCACACCCCAGGCCCAACAAAATTTCACAACAATTCTACCAAGGTCTATTTTATTTTGATTAAGTCTTAATAAATTTGGACAACTAAGATTAGTGAAGGCTTTTGCCAACGATTCAGTCTTTTCTTCCCTCGTCAATCTTCCGATTAGCCATTGATTATGACTAAAAAATACACGTTCCGGAAACTGATTCATGTCATGCACCTGTGGGTAGGTTTACCCTGTACCCTCGTTTTGTTTGTCATGTGTTTGACAGGTACGATGTATGTGTTCAATCGCGAAATCACGCAGTGGGTTGATCAGGAAAAGTTTCACGTTGAGGTTCCGGCTCAGGGGAACGTACTGCCGCTGGCTCAACTCATGGCGGCGGTACAGCGGGAGAACAAAGAACTGCGAATTTCCGGTATACAGGTTCCCGAACGGGCCGACGAAGCCTGGACCTTCAGCCTGTTGAAAAAAGCCAAACCGGAAGCGAAGAAGGAAACCAAAGGAGCCGAGAAAGGCGAGAAGAAGGCACCCAAAAAAGAAAAGCCGACGAATCTGTTGGTAAATCCATACACCGGAACCATTCAGGGCAATGCTCAAACCCCAACAGCCAAATTTTTTGCGACGGTTCTGCAACTGCACCGCTGGCTGCTCATCGAAAATCACGACATCGGGGGAGCCATCACGGGTACGGCCGCGTTGGTCATGATTCTGCTCCAAATCACGGGTCTGCTCTTATGGTTACCGGCGAAACTCAGTAGCTGGAAAAAATGGAACGTCTGGAAACCCGGTTTCAATATCAAAATCGACGCCAGCAGCAAACGACTCAATTTCGATCTACACAAAACCTTGGGTTTTTACGCGTTCGTCTTCGTGACGATTATGGCTCTGACAGGCCCCGTTTTTGCCTGGGAATGGTATCGGACTAGCTACCGCCAGCTCATGGGCGTATTTACACCGAGAGAAGAGAAAGCCTTGGAGACCGATGCCAAAGGTCGCCAGCCGCTAGCTTTGGAAGCAATCATACGTCAAAGCAATCAGGTATTTCCGTACAGCGGCGTCCTGCGACTGACGCTGCCGAAAGATTCGATAGGGACCATCATCGCTCAAAAATCCCAAAATGGATTCTTTACTTCGGCGGGGGTAGATCGACTGACGCTCGATCCGTATACGGGGCAGGTATTAAAACTTGAACGCTTCGCGGATAAAACGCTGGGTGAGAAGATCGCCGTTTCGGCCAAGATTATCCACACGGGGGAACTCTATGGCACCTTCACAAAAATCCTGTATTTTCTGGCTTGTTTAATCGCCACCAGTCTGCCCATTACCGGTTTTCTGATCTGGTGGAAGCGGGGTAAGCCCGAAGCAGCTAAACCGATGGCTCGACCGGCAGGAACGGCTCGGGTTCGTCCGCGGGCGGTAGTTCAGGCCGTGCGGGAATAAAAAATCATTGTTTACTGAAAGCATCATCTGAAAAGGTGATGCTTTTTTCGTGGTCTGGTAACAGAGAATCAGATACATTCGTAGCTTCATTCTATACGTATTCCGTAATCAGTAAATGTCTTATGTGGCGATCTTTTCTATCGTACGGATTGGTACTGGGTCTGTTGCTAACCTTACTGGCCTGGAGTAAGTACCGCTGGCTCATGCTCGACCATACGACCGAAATCTACGTGCTGATACTGGCGGGTGTATTCATTGGGGTAGGCATTTGGGTGGGCTTACGCTGGACGGCTCCGCAGGTGATCGAAAAGGAAGTAATACAGGCTTACGAACCCCTTACGCGTCCAACCCCGGAACTACTGGAAAAGTACGGAATCAGTGTTCGTGAGTGGGAAGTGCTGATGCAGGTTTCAAAAGGATTAAGCAACGAAGAAATTGCGGAAAAGCTCTTTGTCTCGACGAATACCATCAAAACACATCTGGGGAATCTCTACGCCAAGCTGGACGTCAAGCGACGGACCCAGGCCATAGAAAAGGCCCGTTTGCTGGGATTACTCCAGGCCAGCACTCCCCCAAACGTATGATTTAGACAAAATCACCCGAAAGGATGAGCGGCCGATTCTTTTTCATTCCCAGGTTTGGGACAAAAACAAACCCTTGAAATGAAACGAACCATACTGGTTTTTGGGGCCATCGCTGGCGTAGTGGCGTCGCTCATGCTTGTGCTTTCCATGACAATGCTGAAAAGTCGCTCGACCTTTTTTTTCGAGTACGGCGAACTGTTTGGATACGCGTCGATGCTCCTGACGTTTTCCATGATTTTCATCGCCGTTAAAAGCTACCGGGATCGTTATTTAAACGGCTTTATTTCCTTTAAAGATGCCTTACTGCTGGGACTGGGTGTGGCTTTTACCGCTTCAACGATCTACGTCCTGGTTTGGGTGGTTTTTTACAAAACGCTCTTTCCTGATTTTCCTCAATTCTACCAGCAGTGCATGATCGAAAAACAGCAGGCTCAGGGAAAAACTGCCGCTGAACTGGCGGAGTCGCGGGAGCAGATGCAGGTCATGTTTTCGTATTATGACACGCTGGGAGGGTTAATCGCCATCACTTATATGGAGATACTTCCGGTGGGTTTGATCGTGGCCTTCTTTAGTGGATTAGTCCTCAAAAAACGTCCTTCTTTTAAAAGCTAACTTTTGGTTGTATGGGAAAAACAGATCCCCGCATTGATCTGTACCTGGATAATGCGGCTGATTTTGCCCAGCCCATTCTGGGCCATTTGCGGGAACTGATTCATACGGTTTGTCCCGATGTTCAGGAAACGATCAAGTGGGGTTCGCCCCATTTTGGCTACGCCAACGGTAACCTGTGCCTGATGGCCGCTTTTAAAAATCACGCTTCCTTTGGCTTCTGGCTGGGAGCGAAGATGGAAGACCCCGACGGAATTCTTACAATAAGCGGTGAGCAAACCGGCATGGGTCAGTTGGGGAAAGTACGTTCGCTAGCGGATCTTCCTTCTGACGAAGTGCTGACCCGCTATCTCAAGCAGGCGATGCAACTGGCCGAGCAGGGCGTTCGTCCTACGCCGAAGCGAGAGCAACAGCCTGTTCGTATTCCCGACTATTTTCAGGCGGAATTACAGAAAAACGAAGCGGCTCACCAGCAGTTTCAGAACTTTTCCCGAGCCTGCCAGCGTGAGTACGTGCTGTGGCTGGAAGAAGCGAAAACGGAAGGCACGCGTATCAAACGAATGGATCAGGCTCTGGAATGGATCGCCGAAGGAAAAATACGCAACTGGAAATACGTCAGGAAATCAAAATAGGGGAATCCGATAATGGATTCTGTTATCACTCAAGAATACGCTAAATCTAACTTAACGAATGCTTCGTCGCTTTTTTCTCCGTCAGTTGGGCGGAGCAAGCTTACTCAGTACGGTGTCTCCGCTGGAAACGCTGGCCGCCCCAAGCTCCGACCGGGCGTACTGGATCAGTATCCTGCAAAAACTATCGGAACCCCTGTTGACGGCTCTGGCCGAAGACCAGCTCAAAGTCCGGATGCCCGTGGAGTCGCGGCCCGGTCAGGAGGTCGACCGTCGTAAGTACTCGTACCTGGAGGCCCTGGGCCGGTTACTAGCGGGCATTGGTCCCTGGCTGGCTCTGGATACGGACGACGAAAAAACGATTCGGCAACGGTACTTCCAGCTGGCTCAGCGGGGGATTCAAAATGCGGTTAACCCCCAAGCCAAAGATTACATGAATTACAGTGAAGGCGGCCAGCCACTGGTTGACGCGGCTTTTCTGGCTCAGGGTTTGCTGCGTTGCCCGAAGTTATACCAAGCGTTACAGCCTTCGGTGCAGCAACAGCTTCTAGTGGCGTTTCGGAAGACACGGAACATTCGTCCCGGCTTTAGTAACTGGCTCTTGTTCAGTGCCATGATCGAAGTATTTTTTGCCAGTATCGGCGAAGAGTATGATAAAATGCGACTGGATTACGCCCTGCGTCAGCACGAACAGTGGTACAAGGGCGATGGTATCTTCGGCGATGGTCCGGATTTTCACTGGGATTACTACAACAGTTACGTCATCCAGCCTTTTATGGTGGATATTCTACGCTTCCTGCCCGATAAAAGTTACGATTTCTTGCGAACCCGGATGGATAAAATTGCTCCCCGGTATGCAGCCATTCAGGAACGATTGATCGCTTCGGATGGAAGTTTTCCGGTCATTGGCCGATCCATTTGTTACCGGGCCGGGGCTTTTCACCACCTGGCGAATACGGCGTTTTTACAGCAATTACCCTCGGAGATTGCTCCGGCTCAGGTACGGAGTGCTCTGACGGCGGTATTGCACAAAACCCTCGACAATCCGAAAAATTATGATTCGAAAGGCTGGCTTTACATTGGCCTGAATGGGCACCAGCCCGACCTTGGCGAAAGCTATATTTCGACGGGAAGTCTGTTCCTGACCGCAACAGCCCTACTTCCGCTGGGACTCCCCGCGACGGATGCCTTCTGGGCAAACCCAGCTACGGACTGGACCAGCCGCCGCATCTGGGAAAAAGGCGAAAACCTGCCGACGGATCACGCCGTGAAAGCTTAAATAAAATACGAGTACGTTCTGCCGAAAAGAACCCTGGAAGGGTTCCATCTGAATAGCCCTGGGTGCAACCCAGGGCTATTCAAAACCAGCTGGCTCAGCTTTTTATCGTACCATCGAAAACGAGCCAACCATGAAACGTGCCTTCGATCTAACGGAAATGCTGCAACGCATTGAAAAAGCCATTGCCCGGTACCCCAAAGCGGCCATGTTTGAACTGGCCGAGCGAGGCTATAATACGCTGTTTGAACAACTCATTTCCTGCATTATTTCCATTCGTACCCTCGACGAAACGACGATTCCGCTTTCCCTGAAACTCTTTGAGCGGGCCCGCACGCCACAGCAATTGCTGAACATTCCGATGGAAGAACTGGCGAACATGCTGGAAGGAAGTCAGTATCCCGGACAAAAAGCCGAGACCATGCGGACCATCGCCCAAACGGCTATCAGCCAGTACGGCGGCCAGTTACCCGCTAATTTCGACCAGCTAACGGCTCTCAAGGGCGTAGGTCCGAAGTGTGCGAATCTGGCGTTGGGCGTAGCCACGGGCGTGCCCGCCATCAGCGTGGATGTACACGTCCATCGGGTCGTGAACCGCTGGGGATTTGTGAAAACCACCACGCCTGAAAAAACGCTGAAAGTACTGGAAAACAAAGTTCCCGTACCCCAATGGATTGACATCAACCGCTTGTTGATGCCTTTTGGAAAACACGTTTGTACCGGAACGCTGCCCCGCTGCTCGACCTGTCCTGTTCTGGAGTTTTGTGAACAGGTCGATGTGACGAAACATCGGTAAAGTCGGTCGTTTGCTCCGGCAGAAGTCTTTTCTTTGTATTCTTTGATGAGCGAATGGGTATAAGGCTCCGGTTTTACTCTTCCTCTGCAGAGGCCCTCTCATGCTGGCTTGTGTGTGACCATTAAACGAATCCAATGAAAAAACTGCTGATACTCGCCTGCTTCCTGGTAAGCGGGATGACGTACGCCCAAACGAATCCTTATCCGCTGATTCCCTATCCGGCATCGCTGCAACCCAGCACCGGATTTTTTGAAGTGAATGCTTCCACGAGTCTGGTCGTTCCAGCCGATGCCTCGCTGCAACCGCAGGTAAATCAATTGAAATCGCTGCTGGGCATTACCCGTACTACGGCTGGATCAGGCAATCGGGTAATCCTGGGGTACGATGCTTCGTTGGGTAACGAGGAAGCGTACACGCTGGAAGTCAATGCTTCAATGATTAAATTATCGGGTAAAACCAATGCGGGAATCAATCGCGGGATACAAACGCTACGTCAGCTGGTGATGGCGGGTGCTGCGAAGAAAATTCCGGCGGTAACGATCAAAGACCAGCCCGCGTACGCCTGGCGGGGAATGCACCTGGATGTGTCTCGGCATTTTTTCACGCTGGAGTATCTGAAAAAATACGTCGATCAGTTAGCCTTCTACAAGTTCAACAAGTTTCACCTGCACCTGACCGACGATCAGGGTTGGCGGATTGAAATAAAAAAATACCCCTTACTAACGCAGGAAGGGGCCTGGCGGACGCTGAATAATCAGGATTCCACCTGTATCGCCCGCTCGAAAGACAATCCCGATTTTGTCATCGACCCTCGTTTCCTGAAAATGAAAGATGGCAAACAGGTGTACGGCGGTTTCTATACTCAAGAGCAAATCAAAGAGCTGGTCGCTTACGCGGCAGAGCGGTCCGTTGAAATCATTCCCGAAATCGATATGCCGGGCCACATGATGGCGGCTATCAAACAGTATCCGTTCCTGAGCTGTACCTCCGACGCGGGGTGGGGGAAGACCTTCTCCACGCCGATCTGTCCCTGTAACGAGCAGACGTATCAGTTTGCCGAAGACGTATTCAACGAAATATTCGCCCTTTTTCCCAGCAAATACGTCCATCTGGGAGCCGACGAAGTAGAGAAAACTACCTGGGCCAATTCCGAAGCCTGTAAGGCTTTGATGCAGAAAGAAGGCATCAAAAACGTGGAAGAATTGCAGAGTTATTTCGTGCACCGGATGCAGAAGTTTTTCGCTTCGAAGGGCAAACAGCTCATCGGCTGGGACGAAATTCTGGAAGGGGGCATCGACGCTTCGGCCATCGTGATGTACTGGCGTTCGTGGGTGAAAAAAGCACCTTATCAGGCCGCAAAAAACGGCAATGCCATTGTCATGACGCCCGTGAGTACCTTATATTTCGATAGTCCTCCGGGTATTCAGTCGGTATCGAACGTGTACAACTTGGAAGTGGTGCCCGAAGGCATTACGCCCGAACAGGCGAAGTTGTTCATGGGTGCTCAGGCGAACCTCTGGACGGAATTCATTCCCAGCGAAAACCGGGCCGAGTACATGTACATGCCGCGGATGACGGCTCTGTCGGAAGTAGTCTGGACGAACAAAAAGGATTTTGCTTCCTACGAGAAACGTCTGTTGCAGCATTATCCCATCATGGAAAAACACAACATTCACTACCGCTTACCCGACCTGACGGGCTTTACGGAGGAAAATGTGTTTGTTGATAAAGCGACGTTATCCATCAAAAAACCGTTGGAAAGTTATACGCTTCGGTACACGACGGACGGCTCGCTGCCCCAGAAAACCTCGCCTGAACTGGGCAAAGGACTGACGATCACCAAACCGCAAACGATCAAGGTGGCGGCCTTTACGTCTACGGGCTTACGCGGGGATATCTATACGCTGAAGTACCAGCAACAGGCGTACGCCAAGCCCGTTTCGGCTAACGGGAAAAAGCCGGGCTTGACGGGTAGCCTGTACAAGAAATTTTTCAAGATGACTACGCTGATGAAGCACGAAAAGGCAGATAGCACCTTTACGGTATCGAATGTCCTCGTGCCTAAAACGGTGACGGCTCCCAGCTTCGGTATTCAGTTCCGGGGCCTCATCAACGTACCCGAAACGGGCGTGTATAGTTTCTTCTATACCTGCGATGATGGAGGGATTCTTCGCATCGCCGACCGCATGGTGGTGGATAACGATGGGAACCATTTTCCCATCGAAAAAAGTGGACAGGTAGCTTTACAAAAGGGTGCTCATCCCTTTGAAGCCGATTTTATTGAAGGCGGCGGCGGTTTCACCCTTAAATTGAAATACAGCCTGAACGGTTCGGAACCGAAAGAGGTACCAGATGGCTGGTTTGTGCAGTAAACTATTCAGGAATTTAAAAAAGCTACACGATACAGATTGTGTAGCTTTTTTTATAAAGTTGGTATTTCAAGCTATGTGTTGTCAGGCCAACCCCTCTAACTGTTCAAACACCGGAACCAAAAGCTGACCTTTTTCCGTCAGGTACTATTCAATAGGCAGAGGTTTCTCTTGCATCGTAATCTTCTCTAGAATCTCTTCTTCTAATTCCCGCAAGGCTACCGCTAAAGACTGCTATAGAGGTGCCCTAGGAGATTGTGATGCTGCAAAAGAGCATTTGGTAAAGCTTAAATCAGTTAGAGATAACATATCATCTAATACCGCCTATACAGCTCAACAGATAGCAACGTCAACAGTTCAATTAAATCAAGTCATACAAAACATTGAATACTTAATTTCTATTAACTGCTCATGTAGTGTAAGTACTCCCGGGGGAAGGGTTGCTGCTCCTAATGAATCTAGAATCAATACACTTAATAATGCAACGACTGACAATACTTGTTCAGTAAGACTTGCTAGTATTAAAGATGGTTTAAATAACGTACTTTCGGAATTAGGCGGAATGCATATTTCATCTTCTTCTTTTTCAAGTATCAATTTGGCTTATACCTCGTTTGAATTCATTGGCTGGATTGACAAGCTTAAAAAGATTTATAAACTATATTCTAAATGCCAAGAGGCTTCATTTAGACTAATCGATGGGGCATTATACCAGAGTGCTTCTGGGACAATAATGTAGACCAGACTCCTTACTATACTCCTAAA
>NZ_NJAG01000061.1 GCF_002872335.1 Siphonobacter sp. BAB-5405
TATCGCGTATTTCTGTTGAGTAATACGAATCCCATTCACGTTCGGGAAATCGTGAAGCGAGCCGCCGCCATGGGCTATGATTTCATGAGTCTCTTTGAAAAACCTTTTCTTTCGTACGAAATGGGTTCATGAAACCCGATCCGGAATTTTACCGTCACGCCCTCCAGGAAGGGGGTGGCCTTTTGCCGGAAGAAAGTGTATTTATTGACGATAACGCTGATAATATTGAATCAGCTGCAACCGTTGGTATACAACCATCTGGTTGAATATCAGCTGCAACCGTTGGTACTACAAACCATCTGGTTGAATCCGCTCGGCACCGTACTTGATAAATTACTCGATTACTAACCCGCCGGAGCCACATTTCTCGAAAGCCTTGACTGTATGAGCCGTACCCGGCGTCGTTTATATACCCAACTCATTTTATTTGTTCTAACCATTGTGACCACGACGATTGCGGGGGCAGAATGGACGAACGGAACTTCTCTTTTACGCCAATCCTCCCTTGTACCCTTTCGGACATTCTGGGCGGACTGGCGTTTTCACTTCCTTTTCTGGCAGTACTGACTGTACATGAATTTGGCCATTATTTCACGGCTCGCCTCAACAAGGTTAAGGTTACACTACCCTACTACATTCCCCTCTGGCTCGGCCCTTTCACTACGATTGGTACTATGGAGCATTTATCAAGCTCCGTAGCCGGGTCAA
>NZ_NJAG01000011.1 GCF_002872335.1 Siphonobacter sp. BAB-5405
GACCAGCAAGTACTCGTAACCTGGGGTACCTCGCAGGAATTGAACGCCAGTCACTTCGAGGTAGAGCGTCGCAGCGAGCATACAACCTTCGAAGCCATTGCTACCGTACGAGCCGCTGGAACCACTACCGAAGCTCATTCGTACCGCTTTGTGGACGAGAAGCCGCTTACGGGTACTAGTTACTATCGCCTCAGACAGGTAGATTTCAATGGTAAAAACGAAATATTCCGGGCTGCCAGCATTAATCGTCAGGAGGGTGCCTGGTCCGCTCTGGCGTATCCGAATCCTAATTCCGGCCGTTCAATTTCCATGCAGGTAGCTAATCCGGCTCAAACGAAGATTACCCTGCTCACTACGAATGGCCTTGAACTAGCCTACGACGTGAGCGTTACGGACGAACATACCTGCACGCTTAATCCGAAACAGGTACTTGCACCAGGCTTTTATCTCGTCCGCGTTCAGGAAAAAGACGGCCCCATTCAACATCATAAATTAGTAGTACGTTAACGCTTTACTAATTCCATTTTCTCAAAAAAGCAGGGCCGCCACCACTGCTTTTTTTTGTGCTTTACCGCATCCCGCTGTTGTATTTTAGCTGCCCCTTTGCTACGGATATTTTGTTTCCCGTCGATTACCTTTCATGCGGGTGCCTAACAGGATTTTCCGAATACAGCAAAATTAAATTTTCGCTTCCCTTCGCAGCATGGTTGTTGCCTAGTGCCTATACACCCTTATTTCATTCAGCATATTCGAAAATACGTGGAGCTTACGGAAGAATGAGTTCAGCGACTGTTTGCGTATCTGAAACCCATTTCCGTCCCGGAAAAAGCTCCTGGCAGAGAAGCAAATCTGCCGGGCTAATTATTTCGTAGAAAAAGGCGGTCTGCGGCTGTTTGACCTCACGGAAAAAGGGACGGAACCGATTACGCAGTCTGCCCTTGAAAACGGATGGCAGGCCGATTACCCAGCAACCCTCCGAATTCTACATTCAAACCCTGGAACCTACCGAGGTTTATGTCATTCCGGCCGATTTTCAGAACCAGTTGTAACACAAATTTTCCCAGCTCGAACGGTATTTCGGCTCCTGTTTCAGCGGGTTCTCGTCAACTCGCAATGCCGCTTCAAGTTTAGACACGATTATAGTTATCGCCACTTCGTAGTCTGTTTTCCCGGCTTTACGCAACGTAGTTCGCAATACCTGAGAAAAGACCAGAATGGAACGATGCTATAAATTTCTCTTTACTATCGCCTCTAAGCGAATGGAGATCCTTAACCCAATGCACGATTTACGGCAAGTATCGATTCAGAGCGTCGGGACCATAGCTTTTTCGGCAGTTATTTACCTAATGAAAATTCACTTACTTCCCATTACGCAAAAACGCCCCCTTCTTCTGAAGGGAGCGTTTTATGGCGTCTATCATTGCAAGGCTAGTCTGAGAACCCTTAAGGCCGTACCAGCCTGAGGCTCTGTTGTTGCGTATCCGTATTTACCTTCAGTAGCAGATGCCCCCGGCTAGTACCCAGCGGTATGCTCACCCGTTCGTTTTCACCGGCTTGCCCAATTCGCTGCTCGCCAATAACCCGGCCCTGTAGGTCCACCAGCGTCAGGCGGAGGGATTGTCTGGCCACGCCCGAAATGGCCACTTCGACGTTATTACCTACTACCGGATTGCCCAGTACTTGTACCTGCAGGCCAGTAACCCCTACTTCCTGCACGGGACCCGCAGCCACCCGGGCCGACGCATCTGAAGGTACCATACCAAAAATTAACTGGTTTTCGAGATAGGCCGTTATTCGGGAGTTGAGCCTTACTGACCCGTAAACGGGAGCGAACGAGTAGTCATTGTTTTGATTCAACAAGCCAAAGTCTGAGCGTACCAACCGGAAGTCGATGAACCCTAAGCTGCTCAAAGGTGACAGACGTCGGGTGCTTTCGGGGAAACTAAGCTCCACGTAGCTATCGGCCCCGTTAACGGGTGAACTGAGCCGAACGACCTGTGCCCTTACCATACTCGCACCCATGTCGGCATAATCAACGAAGACGTTCGTGGGTTGTCCATTATCAGAAGTGAAATAGTAGCGTAGCTTGAGACTGCTCACGGGTACGCTCACGTTGCCCGTATTGCGAAGCTCCAGACGAGTTTGAATCTGGGAAGTTATGGCTGCGTCCTTGGTTGCTGCGTACACCTGTACTGCCGTTTGCGGGGCAACTGCTGCGGGCTCCTGTCCCCAGAAAATAACGCCGTTTCGATACGCCGTTATGCGTGCGTTGGCCAGGTAGCTGCGGTTGAGCTGGTAAGAGTAATCATCGGTTTCATTGAAATTACTACGGTCGCTTTTCAAAATTCCTGTCTCAATGGGCCCTGAGTTACCGTTGGCAGGCAGACTACCTCCTCCGGGGAAGCTGTATTCTACGTACCCGAAGGCTCCCTGCCGGGGTTGGGCCAAAGGAACATACTTCATGGAAACGGCTCCCAGTTGAGCGTAATAAACCTGAAAATCGGTAGGAGGAGCATTTCCCTCGGAGGTGAACCAGTACCGAACCGTTAGCTCGCCGTAGGGTATGGCCTGCCCGCCCGCATTAGACAGCTTTAAAAAAGGCTTGATGATCTGGTCCTGAGTTTGTCCGTTATCCACATCCAGGTGCAGCACCGAAAGGGTAGTCGGTACGATCGTCAGCGAGAAGCTGGCAGCGGGACTGGTACAGCCATTCTGGGTGCAGGTGGCAGTGAAAGTTTGGGTACCTAGATTGCTGGTAGAAACCGCTAAGGTTTTGCTGTCCCCGCCGCCCCAGGTAATGGTCCCATCACTGCATCCTGAAACGCTCAGGATAACCGAGCCCGTATTCTGGCTCGCCGTCAGGCTACTAACGCCTTCGGGAAAAGGCTGTCCACCGGCGGTTACCAGCGTAGGAGCGGTGGGCGTAGCTTTGATAATGAACGTCTGACTGGTCGATTTGGAACAGCCATTGCTGTTCGTATAGCTATACACTACGGTGTGTGACCCTACCGTTAAATTGGCGGTTTCGAAACTGGAAGCCTCCGTACCATCTACCGTAAAGCTTCCATTCGCAGGCGTACCGCTAAGGGTAATGAGTCCCGCATCCTGGCAGTAAGCCGATGCTAAACCAGTAATGGCAACGACGGGTAAAGCATTAACCGTGACAATAATTGCCGCTCGTGAGCTTTCACAACCATTATCGTTGGTTTGACTTACGTAGTAAGTGGTCATACCTACATTAGACGTTGAAGGGGTGACTGACGTAGAAGGAGTGCCACCACTGGCGGTTGTGTAGTACTTGAGGTTCGTACCCGTAGCCGTTAATGCACCAGGCGTAGCCCCCTGACAGTACGCTACATTCTGAATACCGGGAGCCTCGGGTAGCGAGTTAATCGTGACGTTAATTGCTGCCCGTAGGCTTTCGCAACCATTAGCATTGGTCTGACTCACATAGTAAGTAGTCGTGCCTGGCGTGGAAGTAGGTGGCGTAGGTGCTACGGTTGAACTGGTCCCACCCGTAGAAGAGGTATAGTACTTGAGGTTCGTACCCGTAGCGGTTAATGCACCAGGCGTAGCACCCTGACAATACGCTACATTCTGAATACCGGGAGCCTCGGGTAGCGAGTTAATCGTAACGCTGATTGCCGCCCGTGGGCTTTCGCAACCAGTAGCATTGGTTTGACTCACGTAGTAAGTGGTCATACCTACATTAGACGTTGACGGGGTAATGGTCGTAAAAGCGGCCCCACCAGAAGCAGAGGTATAGTACTTGAGATTCGTACCACTAGCCATTAATGGGCTGGGAATAGTAGCTTGACAGTAAGCCACATCTTGTACACCGGGAGCATTAGGTTGCGGGTTAACCGTGAAATTGATTGCCGCTCGCGGGCTTTCACAACCATTAACATTGGTTTGACTCACGTAATAAGTGGTCGTGCCTGGCGTGGAAGTAGGTGGCGTAGGTGCTGCGACTGAACCGGTTCCACCCGTAGCAGCGGTATAGTACTTGAGGTTCGTACCGCTAGCCGTCAATGGGCTAGCCGGAACACCTTGACAGTACGCTACATTCTGAACACCGGGGGCGTTGGGTAAAGCATTGACAGTGACGCTGATTGCCGCCCGTGGGCTTTCGCAACCATTAGCGTTTGTTTGACTCACGTAGTAATTGGTCATGCCTACGTTAGACGTTGACGGGGTGACTGACGTAGAAGGGGTGCCACCACTGGCGGTTGTGTAGTACTTGAGGTTGATACCCGTAGCCGTCAATGGGCTAGCTGGAACACCTTGACAGTACGCTACATTCTGAACACCGGGGGCGTTAGGTTGCGGGTTAACCGTGATCTGTTGGGAGGCACAGGAACCAGCGGTTACGCAACCACCCTCGCCCCGTACGTAATAAGTCGTCGTTGATGTGGGGCTTACCTGTATGGATGTACCAGTACCAACCGGTGTGCCGCCGCAACTGCCCGTATACCATTTCCAGGCCGTGGCATCGTTCAGGTTTCCACTTTGAATCGACAGCGAAGTACTTGACCCAGCACAAATAGACGTTTGCGTAGCCGAAATGGTAGGTACATTTGGAGCGGTACAAACGTTGGTTCCCGTAGAAACAACGGTCAGTTTAATCGACCAAGTCGTACCAACGCTGAAATCCACGGAAGCCAGACCAGTGTAAGGATTGTTCGCAGTATTAGGTCCTAAATCACCCGACCTCGTGACGTTTACACCACTGCTGTTGCTGAACGAAGCAGCCTGATAATCAGGACTCGTACCATCAGCAAAGGAGACAAATCCAGTAGGCTGTTGTTGAGTATTACCACCCGATGCATTAAGTACCGCACGAGTAATCTTGAAACCCGTGGGTATGATTACCTTAAAGGCATCCTGCGGATCGCCTGGAGTTTCAACCCTACCTGAAAAGGTATACTCTCCCGCCTGATTAAGCGTATACGTAGCGGCAGAAACTGCATTGGGAAAATCCGGACCTTCTGAATACTTTGTTTGGGCCAGCAAAGCAGTAGAGGTGATCCAGCTCATCAGGAGCAGGCAAATCCTCAACCCAGTGAAAGAAGTAAATTTTTTAATCATACGGCCTTTTGTTTAAAATTTAACTGTTTGACAATCAGAAAATAAGCAGAGGTATCGAAAAGTAAGCGAAAGGCAAAGAAGCTTTGGGTAGCGTACCATCGTCAGGCCATGCGGCTTCAGGCGTAGGCGTTTGACTACGAAGAACTACAGTACGTCTACTAGTGCGGGCAGCCAGCTAAAAAAACATGTTTTTGACGATGATTTTTTGTCAGATTTTACAAGTTTATAAGTATTCCGGCGGCAAATACTTCTAAATAGACAATACTCAAAAAGGTCTCCTTTGAGAATAATTGAAAATGAATTGAAAACTCAGGGAAGCTATTAGCAATCGTTAATTCAAAGTAAAATAAATTAGGCTTCTTCGTAGAAATCACCTGGTCGAGTTCCAGCTAACTTAAGCAATGTCCAATAAAAAAAAGGTAAAATGATGTAGATAACTTCTCTGTCGAAGTGAACGACTGATTTTAGTAAGTCAATGCATTATGTTATTTTTTAGAGAATTCTCTAAAAATCATTTAATACTTAACCCTTAATGCAGGTTTGAAAAAGAGTATAACTATTATTAACTACAATCCTTTAAACACGTATATTTTTAAAAATACTTAAATGAATAACCTCCTAATCAAAACATTAATTTAATCATTTATACTTATAATTAGTACATACTATGTGACTCTAGTTATTCCCAACAACCTTATATATTTTTGAATTGCTAGTGTTATTTTTGTACCTGGAACTGACGGATTTGATTCAGCCCGTATAACTTCTATAAAACTTAACGGTATAAATTAAACGCCAGGTGGTGCGATACGTAGAGTTGTACAGAGGAAGTGGTTCTGTACTGCTCTGTTAGTGCATGATATTCGAGGATCGTAGTTGTACTCAGCTTAATGTTCTAGTTGTTTAAATAAGTCTATACCTGCAAACCAATTCTACTGATCAAACGATGACAAAGATGAACGTATTTGCTACCCTCTGTTTGCTTCTTGGGCTAGTTCAATTTTCACAGGCTCAAATGACTCTGCAAGAAAACGTCAACGAGTGGGAACGGGCCAAAGCTTATACCAAAGAATACCTGGATGCCATGCCCGAATCGGGTTATAGCCTCAAGCCTACGGCTGAAATCCGCTCGTTTGCCCAGCAAATGCTTCATTTAACGGATGCCAATTACTTATTTAGTTCAGCCGCCACGGGTGAGAAAAGTCCGTATGGGATAGCAGAATTAGAAAAATCAACAACGGATCTATCCAAAGCAAACGTAACCAAACTGGTTCTGGCAGGCTATGATTTTGTGATTGAAGGGATTAAGCAGATGAAACCCGCTCAACTCAGTGAAAAGATCAAACTCTTTGACCGATTCGAGATGACGCGGGCTATGGCTTTAGCCAAGGATTTTGAACACCAAACGCATCACCGGGGGCAAACGACGATTTACCTGCGACTGGCAGGGGTAACGCCACCTCAGGAAAAGCTATTCTAATGCCTCGCCTACCCTACATGAATCCCCCAAAATTGTTGCCTTGACAGCTTTGGGGGATTCATAGCTATCAGCCTTTGTTCTTTTTTTTATGCGGTTTGCTTGGCAGAAAGGTGCTTGGGGGAAATCGTTTGATCTCACATCACTGTATCAATTAGTTCATCTTCTTGCTCAGAAATGCCTGTTCACCGGGACCAGGGATTTTATCCGTTAAATAGCCAAAAGTCGCAGCTGATTAGAGTCATAGTCGCCATCAATGCCTGAAACCGGATTGCCATTACCACGCAGTTGCAACCGGCTTCGAATTAAGTACTAGTTACCTTTTCTGCTTCTCAGAGACGCGATACCCTTGCTTCTCTTTGCTTGGTACCCTAAAAAACATAGGGTGATCGGCGGAGCGTCTTCAAAAAAATAGCATCTTTCGTAGACACTCATTTCGCTTCTACTAACACCCGGTTTACTATGGATCAGCGAATTATTAACCTCTTTGACGAATACACCCACAAGCCCCTAACCCGGCAGGATTTCCTGAGCCGACTGGCCAAACTTACCGGTAGTGTGACGGCGGCCATGGCCGTGTTACCCCTGCTGGAAGTCAACTACGCCCACGCCACGACCATTCCCGAAGATGACCCCGATCTGCTCCTCGAAGATGTTTCGTATCCGGGTGAAGGGACGACCATGAAAGGGTATCTGGCCCAGCCCAAAGCCAGCGGAAAACGCGGTATTGTCCTGGTCATTCACGAAAACCGGGGCCTCAATCCGCACATTCGCGATGTAACCCGTCGCGTGGCGAAAGCCGGATACGTCGCTTTGGCTCCCGATGCTCTTTCCCCGTTTGGAGGTACGCCCAGCAATGAGGACGAGGCTCGCACGCTCATCGGCAAGCTCAATAAGGAGCAAAATCTCCAGAACTTTCTCAAAAGCTTTGCGTACGCCAAAAGCTTGCAGACGGCGAATGGCAAAACGGGTTGCGTTGGTTTTTGCTGGGGCGGAGCCTTGGCGAATCAGCTCGCCATCCACGATGCCACGCTGGATGCCGCCGTTGCTTTTTACGGTCGCCAACCCGAAGCCGCGGATGTCGCTAACATCAAATCGGCCGTGCAATTACATTACGGAGGGCTTGACGAAGGCGTCAACAAAGGCATCCCCGCCTACGAAGAAGCTCTGAAAGCGAATCACATCACCTACGAATTATACGTGTACGAAGGGGCTCAGCACGCCTTCAACAACGATACGGCCCCGACGCGATACAACGAAGCCGCCGCCAAACTGGCCTGGGAGCGTACCCTCACATTTTTCAAGGCCCGTTTAAGTTAGATAGCCGGGTCTGAATCAAGCCACTTCTCTGACGTCTCATCTCTCTTTTTTCATGAACAAACGCTACTTCCTTCTCCCCCTGTTAGCCATCCTTTTACTCGCTTCCAAGCCCGAAAAAACGTATCCGGTGGGGCAGATTAAAACGCCCCAGGGTGAGATTCTTTTCTGGTTGTACGACGAAACGCCCAATCATAAGGCCAGCTTTATCAAACTGGCCAAACAGGGCTACTGGGATTCGTACACCTTCAACCGGGTCATTCCGAATTTCGTAGCTCAGGGCGGTTGCCCCGATACGCCGGAAGGGTTTGCCGGTTCGCCTTATTTACTGAAGCCGGAATTTGTCAAGAGCATCCGCCACGTGTACGGAGCCGTAGGTGCGGGTCGTGACGATAATCCGGGTATGCTTTCGGCGGGTTGTCAGTTTTATATTGTACAAAACAAACAGGGACTGCCCCGACTGGATGACAAGTACACTGTATACGGACAGGTTTTTAAAGGGATGGATGTAGTAGATGCCATTGTAGCCGTCAAACGCGACAGTACCGACACGCCCCTAACGCCCATTACGCTGGATGTAAATGTGATACAGTTGAGCGGTTCGGAATTGAAGAAGTTAGGGTATGTAGTAAAATAGTTTGAATGATGATAAACATTATCCTCACTAACACAGGCTATTTATTGCTAGTATCATTCCTAGTAGTACACTTGATCAGGTACGAGTGACGACTGATCTGAAGTAGAGCATTCAGAGCCAGTCGTCATTCGTAGTTATTAAACCTTACTTCGTCAGGACTCCCGTAGGGCTAAAGCTTTCGCTACTAATTCAGGGTATTTTTCCTGAAGCTCGGTTCCCGTTACGGGTTCGGTTGCCATTTCGTTTTGAAGGGAATCGTAATGAATCACATGTGGATATAAGGCAGACATCGCCTCGTCAATTTTACACAATTCTTCATTGTCATGAGTTACGCCGTACGCTTCTTCGCTTGCTTTCAGTAGTCTTTCAGCCCAGCATTCTCCCAAAACAACTTTATATTTTCCACTTAAACAGGAATTAATATCCTCGGTAATAGCTTCGAAAAACGCTTTCCCCTGTAGCAGAAGCCAGCAACGGAAATAAATAAACCCATCATCCGACAGATAGTCATCAAAGTTTGCCACGCCATTTTCGTACGAGTATGGTCCGTCCAGAATGAAAGATAACGCTGCAATTTCAGCCGTATACAATTGATTCAGCTTTTCCTGTAGTACTTTCTCAAACAGAATAAGTCTGGGTTTACCGACTTTTGAAAGTAGCTCAATCAAATTATCTATATGTTCTTCTGCATCATATTCCTGCCAATTCACGTGTTTCCATTTATTCGCCTTTTCGATACTCTGCCAAAAATAAACTTCGGCTTTTTCTTCTTCTGAAACGTCTGCTTTTACTGGAATAGGTTGGGATTCTTCCCAGGCTATATATCCTTTGCTTTGTTTCTGTTTAATCAGTTTTTCAGTCTCCTGTAAACAGATTTCTTCCGTTGGAAACTCCTTTTCGGATACTTTTCCGGCAGAACCAATTTTACCGTAGGTTACTTTCTGAACGTTTTTGTCCACTTCAACTTTCCAGAATTTATCCGAAAGCTCATTCTGATTAATGAAAAACTTAGTCATAGGATTTAGGAGTACAGGGGGTAACGGTAAGACAACATGCAATGATAGTTGATTTCTTCACTCTTTTCAGGATGACAGCTTAAACGGAGGCAGAAACACGTTTACGAGGAATCCCTTACCGACCGAAGTGAACGCTTGCCCGTGGCCTTCCCACAAGAATCGCCTATCTTGTATCCGACTTTGATTTTTAAACCTATGAAACGCTTTCTCTACCTCGGGGTGGCTCTGCTGACCCTGGGTTCCCTGCGAGCCCAGCAGCCTAATCGTCCGAACGTCATTTTCATTTTCTCGGACGACCACGCCTACCAGGCCATCAGTGCCTACGGGAGCAAACTCGCCCAAACGCCCAACATCGACCGGATCGCCAATGAGGGTGCCCTGTTACTCAACAACGTAGTCACCAATTCCATTTGCGGACCGAGCCGGGCCACCTTACTCACGGGCAAGTACAGTCACCTGAACGGGTACAAGCTCAACGAACGGAAATTCAACATCAACCAGCCCGTCTTTCCCGAAGAATTGCAGAAAAACGGCTATCAGACGGCCTGGATTGGGAAAATGCACCTGGGCAGTTTGCCCCACGGGTTCGATTATCTGGATGTACTGCCCGGCCAGGGACATTATTACAGTCCGGACTTCGTGAACGGGAAGAAAGATACCGTGCGGCATGAAGGCAAGTATGTGAGCAATGTCATTACGGAACTTTCGCTCGACTGGCTCAATAAACGGGATGCCTCCAAGCCCTTTTTTCTGGTTGTGGGACACAAGGCTACGCACCGCGAATGGCTGCCCGACATTCAGGATTTGGGAGCGTATGACGACGTGAACTTCCCTCTTCCTGCTTCGTTTTATGATGCCTACGAAGGCCGGGAAGCTGCCGAAAAACAGGACATGACCATCGACCAAACGATGCGTTTGAAGGAAGACCTGAAAGTACACCTGAACTACGACGCGAAGAACCGATTCAATGGCTACAACCGCTTTTCACCCGAGCAGAAAAAGGCTTTCTACGAGTATTACGAAAAGAAAATCAGTAAGGAGTTTGATGAAAAGAAACTGACGGGCAAAGCTCTGGTGGAATGGAAATACCAGCGGTATTTAAAAGATTACCTCGCTACGGCCAAATCCCTGGACCGCAACATTGGCCGATTGCTGGACTACCTGGATCAAAAGGGTCTGGCTAAAAATACCGTGGTGATTTATGCGTCCGATCAGGGCTTTTACATGGGGGAACATGGCTGGTTTGACAAACGATTCATTTACGAAGAATCCCTGAAAACGCCCTTCGTCATTCGGTACCCGGGCGTCATCCAACCGGGCAAAAAAGTACCGCAACTGGTGTCGAATATCGACTGGGCTCCTACCCTGCTTGAGCTGACGGGTACGAAGGTTCCTAAAGAAATTCAGGGAAAATCCTTTCTGCCCCTGCTGAAAGACGAAAAACCAGCCTGGCGGACGGCGGCGTATTACCACTACTACGAATTTCCGGAACCGCACCACGTGTACCCGCACTTTGGCGTACGTACGGAGCGTTATACGCTGGTGCACTTTTACGGCGACATCAATACCTGGGAGCTGTATGATTTACAGAAAGATCCCCAGCAATTAAAAAACCTGTACGGTCAGAAAGGTACCGAGAAAATCACCGCTGATCTGAAAGCCCAACTGAAAGAGCTGATGGTTACGTACAAAGACGACGAAGCCCTGAGCCTGCTGCAACAAACCAATCCGTAACGAACCGGAAGCCCCGCTGACAAGGTATCTTCGCGGGGCTTTCTGATTTTTAGTTTTCGAATGAAGAATTTACTCCTTTGGGCATGGATCGGGCTTTTGTTTTCCTGCCAGGAACAAAACAAGACGCAGTCCGACATTGCGGTTTGTAAAGTGCCGACACGGGCGGTGGCTTTGGCGGGGCAACCGACAGATGCTCCCTCAACCACTGCCGATACTACCCGTATGGTACGTATTACCGGTGGCGATTTCCAGATGGGCTCCCATGACTTTGAGGACACGCGACCGGTACACCCGGTGCATGTCAACCCCTTTCTGATGGATACGCACGAGGTTACCAATGCCGAATTTGCGGCCTTCGTGAAAGCCACCCAGTATAAAACCATTGCCGAGCGTCCGCTCAATCCCGCGGATTATCCGGGCGTTCCGGCGGACAAGCTCGTTCCGGGTTCGGCCGTATTTACGCCACCAGCCCAGCCCGTTCCGCTTGAAAACCCCTTAGCTTGGTGGGAGTACGTAGCCGGTGCCAACTGGCAGCATCCGAAAGGTCCGCACTCGAAAGCCGTACCCAACGAACCCGTCGTCCATATCGCCTACGAAGATGCCTTTGCCTACGCTCAATGGGCGGGCAAACGCCTGCCCACCGAAGCGGAGTGGGAATTTGCCGCTCGGGGTGGACAAACGCAGGCATTGCCTTACTACTGGGGTTCAGAACTCAAACCCGGCGGTCGCTGGGTAGCCAATATTCACCAGGGCCACTTTCCCGATCACAATACGAAAGAAGATGGCTTTGCGGACGTAGCTCCGGTACGCTCGTACCCGGCCAATGCCTACGGCCTGTACGACATGGACGGGAATGTCTGGGAATGGTGTTCCGATTATTACCGTCCGGATTACTACGCATCGAGTCCGAAAGACAACCCGAAAGGTCCTACCGACAGTTACGATCCACAGGAACCGGGGGCGGTCAAACGCGTGCAACGCGGCGGTTCGTTTCTGTGCAGCGATCAATACTGCATTCGTTACAAAACGGGCAGTCGGGGTAAGGGCGAAGTGACGAGCGGCAGTAGTAACCTGGGTTTTCGCTGCGTGAAGGATGTTCGCTAAGTTTGCATTCCTTAAGGTAATCCCCGAAACTGCATGCCCCTGGCTACTACGCAGGTTGCCGCCATGGTAACGCTGTATCACTCCGAATCTACCGTCCTGACGAATGTTGATTCGTACCTCGATCAGGTGGGGAAGCTTTACGTCATTGACAATTCCGAACAACCAGACGAACGTTTGCGGGAAGCCTTACAGCTACGATCGCCTCGTTTGCTGTCCCTTACTCCGCGTGGCAATGAAGGACTGGGCGTGGCGTTGAACCGGGCCGCTGAACAGGCGTTGGCCGACGGTTTCTCGCATCTGCTGATGATGGATGATGACTCCTCCCTTCCCGCCGGAGCCGTCGAGCAGTTGTACCAAACGGCGGTTGCCAGACCGGAAGCGGGCATTGTTTCGGCCGTAATGGTCGATCAGTCGGCACGCCAGACGGATCGATCGACGAAACCTCCTACCATCGATCCGGTCCTCACGGCTATTACGGCGGGTAGTTTGCTGAATCTGGCCGCGTATCAGGTAGCCGGACCTTTTCAGGAAGATTTATTCATCGACTGGGTGGATCTGGAGTACAGCTTTCGCCTGAAACGACACGGATTCCCGATTCTGGCCGATGGCCACGTCCGACTGTTGCACCGCATTGGCATTAAGAAAAAGATACGGCTGTTGGGGTTTATTCCCTATCAGTGGCGGTCGCATAATCCCGTCCGGCTGTACTACAAATTCCGGAACAGTTTATACCTGCTCCGCCGGGATCAGGATGTGATTCCGGCCCGGTTTAAACGCCGTTTTCACAAGGAACTCCGCCGTAATCTGTATCAGATTTTACTGGCCGAACCCAATAAGGGCCGCTTTTTCTCCCTCATCCGGAAAGCCATAATAGATGCCCGGGCTGGAAAGCTCGGCAAGCTGGAGGAGTAAGGTATACGGATGGTCAAAGGCTAGAATTTTACCGGCTGCCCGGACGTTTTATCCTCCGAAAGTAAATGTCCGCAAACGAACAAACACTGTTCATTTGCGGACATTTATTTTATTTAATATACTGATTATCAATATAATTTAAATTACAAGTTCCGAATGGCATGGCTTTCTACAAAGCACTTTTGCTCCTTTCATCTCGTCTGCCTATGCTGCGTAACTACCTGAAAATCGCCGTTCGTAACCTCTTTAAAAATCCGGGGTACAGCTTCATCAATATCATGGGACTGGCCGTAGGAATGGCTGCCAGCATGCTCATCATGCTCTGGATTCTGGATGAGTTTAGTTACGATACATTTCATACGAAAAAAGACCGGATTTACCGCGTCATGCGGAATTTCAGGGAGTCGGAAACTAATACCTGGACTTCGTCTTCGCAGGGGGGCTTACTGGGCGATTACCTCCGCAAGAACATTCCGGAGATGAAAAACGTCACGATGACTGGCTGGGAATCGCCGATGGCACTGGCGTACCAGGACAAGGTGATGAAGAAAACCACGATGACGGTGGAGCCGGATTTTTTCCGCATGTTTTCCTTCGAACCCGTTAAAGGTTCACTTCAGACGGCCTTCAAAAATCCTAATTCCATTGTCTTAACGGAATCAACGGCCAAAGCTCTTTTTGGCGACGAAGATCCAATTAATAAAGTAATTCGCTACTACGGTCAGGTGGACCTGAAAGTCACCGCCGTACTGAAAGATTACCCGAAAAACTCGCGATTTGCTTTTGAGGCTTTAATCCCCGTAAAACTCTATGATGCTCTGGGCTGGAGTTCGTACGGCTGGAGTAACAACAACTTTCAGTTGTACGTCGAGCTGGACCCCAATGCGAATCTGGAGGCGGTTAATGCGAAGATTCGAAACATTTATGCCCAACAGGATAAAGGCTCCAGCAACGGTGATATTTTTCTGCACGCCCTGACCCGTTCCCGTCTGCACAGCCGCTTCGAAAACGGTGTATCCGTGGGTGGTCGCATCGAAAACGTTCAGTTGTTTGGGATCATCGCCGGATTTGTACTGCTCATTGCCTGTATCAATTTCATGAACCTGAGTACGGCCCGTAGTGAAAAGCGGGCCCGCGAAGTAGGCATCCGCAAGACCTCCGGAGCCATGCGAGGCGGTCTGATCGGACAGTTTCTGGGCGAATCGTTGTTGCTGGCACTCCTGGGATTTCTTCTGGCCATTGGTCTGGTAGAAGTAAGCCTGCCCTGGTTTAATGAACTGGTTGAAAAACAGTTATCCATTGACTTTCTGCACCCCTTGTACTGGCTGGCGGCTCTGTCAATCGTAGCTCTTACGGGCATTTTGGCGGGCAGTTATCCGGCGTTTTACCTGTCGTCTTTCAATCCGGTTACCGTACTTAAAGGCACCATGCAAACGGGTCGGGCGGCTTCGCTTCCGCGTAAGGTACTGGTCATTCTGCAATTCTCTTTCTCCATTGCTCTCATTATCAGCACCATTCTGGTGTACCAGCAGATTCAGCACGCCAAAAACCAGCCCCTGGGTTACGATCAGGAAAACCTGATGTATTTCGCCATGGAAGGCGATGCCTCGAATCACTGGCAGGCCTTGCGGAGTGAAATCATGGCCACAGGACTGGCCGAAAACGCCTATGCTTCCAGTTCAGTACCCGCGGCAGAAGGCGGTTCCAACGGCTGGGGCTTCAACTGGCGGGGCCGCAAACCCGAACAGTACAATCAGGTCTTCGAGTTTATGCGGGTCAGCTATGATTTCGTCAAAACGTCGGGCGTACAGGTATTGGCGGGTCGCGATTTCTCACCGGCTTTTCCCGGTGATACATCCCGGGCCGTCATTCTGAACGAATCGGCGGTGAAAGTCTTGGGATTCAGGAATCCACTGGGCGAAACCATCAGTCGCGGCGAACCGAACGAACCCTACGCTGAAAAATATACGGTCGTGGGCGTTGTCAAAAATTTCGCGTACGGTTCGCCCTACGAAACGATGTCACCCATGATGATCAATGTATCCGTCAATGGCGGTAACCTGAGTTATATGGTCGTCCGGCTACGCGGGGCTAGCTCGGTCGGTATTGAAAAAATCCAGAGCCTTTACCAGAAGTATGCCCGCAACGTTCCCTTCGATTACCACTTCATCGATTCCGATTTTGAGAAACGCTTTCAGGCCGAACGCCTGCTGGGAAGTCTGGCTTTCGTCTTTGGCAGCCTGGCGGTTTTTATCTCCTGCCTGGGCCTGTTCGGACTGGCTTCGTTCATGGCTGAGCAACGACGTAAGGAAATTGGCGTACGCAAAGTACTGGGAGCCAGCGTACTGAACCTCTGGGGTTTACTTTCCAAAGATTTCGTCGTACTGGTCGGACTTTCCTTTCTCATTGCCTCACCCCTGGCGTACTACTTCATGAGCGACTGGCTCAACAAGTACGCCATCCGCATTGAGATTGGCTGGCTGGTCTTTGCCGTTTCGGGTTGTATCGCATTGGGCATTACACTGCTCACGGTTAGTTACCAGGCCATTCGGGCGGCTTCGGCCAATCCGGTTAAAAGTTTAAAAACCGAGTAATCGCGTTTACTTCAACTTCCGACTATTATGCTCCGTAACTACATCAAAATTGCCCTGCGAAACCTGCTGCGAAACAAAGGGTTCTCCATCATTAATATTCTGGGCCTGAGCATTGGGCTGGCCTGCTGTATGCTGATTATTCTGTACACCAAAGATGAGGTGAGTTTCGACGCCTTCCAGGCTCGTAAGGATCAGCTGTATCGGGTGACCTGTACCATTCAGGATATGAACGGGGAGAAGCAGAAGCTAGGAATTGCAGCCCTAACGCAGGGACCTTCGTTTAAAGAGGACATTCCGGAAGTACTGGAATTTTCGCGGGTACAGGATCGGAATATGTTCGTGCGTTCGGGCCGTGAGGTTTTCACTGAAAAAGCCGTTTGGGCCGACAAAAACTTTTTTACGCTGTTCTCTTTTCCATTGGTCGCGGGCAATGCGAAAACGGTACTCTCGGATATTCATTCGCTGGTTTTGACGGAAGAAATGGCCGAAAAATATTTCGGTACTACGCAGGCTCTGGGCAAAAAGCTGGAATTCGAAATCAATAATAAGTTCGAAACTTTCGTCGTATCGGGCATTGCCAAAAATGCTCCGCAGAACTCGACCATTCAGTTTAAAATGCTCTTGCCCTTTGCGTACCAGGAGGCTCACGAAAAAGACGATAACTGGCTCTGGCTTTCGTTCCCCACCTACCTGCTACTGCATCCTTCGGCTAATGTAGCCACAGTTGAGAAAAAGATGAATCAGGTCTACCTCACCCGTTCAAAGGAGCAACGGGCGGAGGCGAGCAAGCACGGCTTCAAGGACCGTTTTAACTGGGGATTACAGCCGTTCCTGCAAATGCACCTGGCCACCGATACCCAGTATACGCCGCAGGCTAGTAATCCCATGTATTCGTATATTCTGCTGGGCATTGCTCTCTTTGTATTGCTAATTGCCTGCATTAATTTCGTGAACCTGACCGTGGCTCAATCCTTACGCCGCAGCCGGGAAATCGGTATTCGAAAAGTAGTGGGTGGTCAGCGAAGTCAGTTGATGGGGCAGTTCCTGGGTGAATCGTTCATTCTGTGTTTTCTGGCCTTTACGCTGGCTATTTTGCTGGCCGAAGCGAGCCTGCCGTTCTTCAACGAGCTGGCTAATAAGGAATTAAGCCTGACTTATCTGCTGGATTATCAGCTAGTCCTGGGTGTAGTGGGCTTGTTCTTGGTTACGGGTTTTGCGGCTGGCTTCTATCCGGCTTTGGTTTTATCGGGCTTTGATCCGCTGCAAACGTTGTACAATCGCTTCCGGTTTTCGGGTAAAAACTATCTATCGAAGGGGCTGGTCGTCTTGCAGTTTTCACTGGCCACGTTCCTGATTATTACAACGCTGTTCATTTATGCCCAGTTTAATTACCTGACGAACAAGGATCTGGGTTATAATGAAAAGAACCTGCTGTCCGTTACGGTCGGCTGGAATAGGACGGATAGCCCTACCTCCACCCGGCAACAAACCTTTGAACATGAGTTAAGTCATGCCCCAGGCGTACAACAGGTAGCACCCGTCATGGATGGCTCCTGGACCACTACTGCAAAAGCCAATGGCGTGGAGCTGGATGTGAAGTACGAGCACGTCGACGAACACTTTTTACCGGCCATGCAGATACCGATGGTTGAGGGTCGAAATTTTTCCGCGGCTTACCCCGCCGATTCTACGCACTCGGTGCTCGTCAATGAAGCCTTTGTTCAGAAAGTGGGCTGGAAAGGTTCAGCCATCGGTAAAACCGTCGATTTTTTGAACGGCAATGATACTAAACTGACGATTGTAGGCGTCGTGAAAGACTATCATTTCGCTTCGCTTAAAGCCAAAATTAGTCCGCAATTGTTCAGTTCGAATCCACACCTGCCCTTTGGCCGTTTTCTGATTCGGGTACAGCCCGACAAACTCCCCCGGGCCATCCAGTCGATCGAGGCTACGTACCGCAAAATGGTTCCGTACCGTCCTTTTTCGTATGATTTTATGGATGAGCTGAATTATAAGAATTACGAAGCCGAAGCCAAGTGGAAGCAGATTATCACGTTCGGAGCGATACTGACCATTTTTATTTCCTGCATCGGCCTGTTCGGTCTGGCGAGTTTATCCATGCAACAGCGGACCAAGGAAATCGGCATCCGGAAAGTACTGGGAGCTTCCGTATTGCAACTTTCGAATCTGCTGGCGAAAAACTTCCTGACTCTGGTACTGATTGCTTTTGTGGTAGCCATTCCGGCGGCCTGGTACGTGACCCAACGCTGGCTGGAAAACTTCGCCTACCGCATTGACATTACCTGGCAAACCTTCGCCGTAGCCGCCCTGCTGACGAGTAGTATCGCCCTGGTTACGGTGAGTTTCAATACCATTCGTACGGCCCTGGCTAATCCGATAAAATCTTTAAAATCAGAGTAAATCGTTTCTAAACGCTGTTTGACCTTTTACAAACACAGCCATGCAAAAAGTTCTGATTCTGGCAGCTATGCTCTTTAGTATACCTGCGTTAGCCCAGCAATCCATTCATTCATCGATTCACGACGATGGTAAGAAGTTGCACATCGACATTCACGGGACGGTGAATGGAAAAGCGTTTGATTTCGAGAATTCGTACGATGTGAGTCAAATGAGCAAAGAGGAGCGAAAAGAGCTGATCAATCAGGCGTATCGCTCCGTCGGTCTACAGCCTCCCAAGCCACCGACTCCGCCCTCCTCTCCGAGTGCACCTTCGGCTCCGAGTGCTCCTTCCTCACCGAATACGCCTCCTACGCCGCCGACCCCACCCAGTCCGGCCTCACCACCTACCCCCCCTGGTCCACCGACTCCCGCAGAATCGCAGTACCGGATTCCCAAAGATGCTTCCCTTACCATTGATGAGACGGATGAAACAATGTCGGTTAAACTTGAACGTACGCATAACGGCAAGCGAACCGTGCTGCAAAAGTCCTATAACATCAAAGGCAAAAGCGAGGCTGAAAAGCGTGAGCTAGTCGAAGCTGCAACGAAGGAGTTTGAAAAACAATAAATTTGAGCGTATGAATGGCCCCGACCTGCTAACTTGGCAGGCCGGGGTTTTTGTTTAGTGTTGTGGGCCTTGATTGGTTATTTACCTTTCAACGTATGGCCTCGTTATTCACCTAGACTAGGTTTGGTCCCGTTAGCATGGCTGTTCGATAGCCCCGTGAGCCTTCCAGGCTGGACCTCTCCACGCCTGACGACAGCCCGCTTTAGGCCACCGCATTGCGGCTGTCGTAGGTCGTTCCGTTGCTCACGTGCGGGAGAGGTTTTCTTCTTCCGACATCTTTTGAAAGTTATTAGTTACTAGTTGTTAAAATGTAACCTAGAACCTCCACAGGCGACATAAATCCGATCCCCGTCCTATTGCGAAAAGCCGCTGACTTCCTCTGCAATGCGGTGGGTCTGAGTAAGAGGAAGTCAGCGGCATGGGATGCATACGGACTAAAGTACCAACTCTGCTTGAAGGACCAGATCCGGTCTTTTTAAGGCGAAAGAATCAAACAATACCTACTTCATGCGAAAAGCATCTTTCCTACTACTCTTACTAAGCTGGGCAACCCTCACGGTTGCTCAGCAAAATCCTGCGTCTACGCCCACAGACACTATGCTCTCGATGCCCGAAAAGTGCTTTGAGACGTTTTGGCAAACCTTTGAAGATCATTACGCTTTTTTTCGTTTGCGGAATATCGACTGGCAGGCTAGCTATAAACAATACCGGCCCCGCATCACGGCGACTACTTCGGATGATTCTCTTTTCTCGGTGTTATCCCAACTGGTAGCTCCGTTTCAGGATGATCACATCAACCTCATCATTCCCGGCAAACGACAGTACAAGGCCCGAAAACCTTCGACATTTCTGGCGGATTTTCCGGATAAAGAAGCCAAAGCTTTATTCTGGAAAGCTACGGATGCCACGCTGGAACGAAACGGGTTTCAACCCGTAAAAACAAGTGGACCCTTATTTCGGAACACGCCGCTTTTCTCGTATACGCGTTCGAAAAACTACGGCTACATCCGAACGGGTCGGTGCTTTGCTTCCGAAGATACGTCGGATGACGCCCCACAGGATGCCTCCCTGGCAGGAACTATTCTGGATTCGGTTTTACGGCAGATGGATGGTGTACAGGCCCTCCTGGTAGACGCCCGGATGAATATTGGAGGCAATGATGAATTTTCGTACGCGTTTGCGGGACGGTTTACGTCGAAGAAAGTACTGGGCCACAGCAAACAGACCCGAAAAGGCGGTTATGAAGACTTTACACCGCTGGAAAAATGGTACATCCAACCCGAGTCGAAAAAGCCTTTTACCCGACCCGTCATCGTACTCACCAATGACCAGACCGCAAGTGCCGGCGATGTACTGGCGATGATTTTGAAAGCCTTACCCCAGACCACGCTTATCGGTGAAAATACCAGGGGCATTTATTCCGATATGTACGGCTTTGAATTGCCCAACCAATGGCAGATTTCACTATCCAATCAACGCTATTACGCGGCGAATGGCGTTTGCTACGAAGGAAAAGGTACGCCCGTAGATGTGGTCGTAAAGAATACCCGGAAAGAAGCCGAACAAATGCAGGATACGGTTTTATCGGCCGCTCTGGCTCATTTGAAGCAGAGTAAGACTAAGTAGCCTTTTCTATTCTGAACGATTTACACAGGTTTTTAGATTGGAATATACAATGGACTAGACATTCTGCCCGAACGTGAGCAGATTAGAATCCGGATCGAGCATGGAAAATTCCATTACGCCCCAGGGTTTGTAATCCAGTTCGGTTGACTTCAGTCCCTGATCCTGTATAAACTGGTACCACTCCCGGATGGCATCGGTACGAATGTAGACCTGTCCATAATTCTCAGCCGGATCAAGTTCTTTAAACTCAAAAAAGTGAATTTCGATGGCATCCTTTTTCACCATCAGATACCCTTCGTAATCCACCGTTCCCAGCTCCGCGAATTGCAATTGATGCAAATAAAAATCCCGGGTAGCGGCCTTATCCCGCATGGGTAATTTGGGGTGAATGTGCGTGAGCATGGGGCTTGAAGATTTGGATTAAGTACACCTATTTTAAAATTATAAACGTCGGGCTTTTAACTCTTTAGCAGCGTATGCGGCGGCCCGGGCCGTCAGAGCCATGTACAGCAGCGAGGGACTTTGGTTGCCCGTGCTGGTCATACAGGCTCCGTCGGTCACGAACACATTGGGTACGGCGTGCATCTGATTGTGAGCGTTGAGCAGGGACGTCTTCGGATCACGGCCCATGCGTACTCCTCCCATTTCGTGAATGTCGAGACCCGGAGCCTGCCTGTTATCGTGTGTTTCGATATTCGTGCATCCCGCCTTTTCAAGCATGGTCTTACTTTCCCGAATAAAGTCCTCAGTCATTTTCTCATCGTTTTCGTCGTACCCTACCGAGGTAATCAGACTCGGAATACCCCAGGCATCCGTCTGATCTGTACTCAATCGCACGTGATTGCTATCCTTCGGAATGGTTTCACCCTGCATGTACATGTAAATCTGCCAAGTACCGGGTTCGGTCATGGCTTTTTTAAATTCCGTCCCAAAGCCCGGCCTCTTGGCCGTCAACGTTCCTTTCTTCCGGTAAGCTCCCAGAAAGGTCGTAAATCCGCCCAGGTAATCAGTATCCTGCTTCGCCAGATTACGGTAGTTGGCGATGATGGCATCCGTCGGATTACGGCCGAAATAGTAGCGGTCGGTAAATCCCGGCATTTCCGCGTGCAAACTGGCCCGGTAATTATGAAAGGCCACGTACTTACCCAGCAGTCCGGAGTCGTTGCCTAGTCCATTCGGGAAACGGTTCGAGCGGGAATTGAGCAAAATCAAATTGCTGTTTAGAGCCGAGGCATTCACAAAAATGACACGGGCCGAAAAGTCAATGACCTCGTTGCTCTCCGCATCAATCACCCGAACGCCCGACGCTTTCTGCGTGGCTTCGTCGTAGCGAATGGAGTGCACAACGGAATGCGGCCGAATGGTAAGTTTTCCCGTTTTCTGAGCCCAGGGCAAGGTGGAAGATACGGAGCTAAAATAGCCCCCATACGGACAGCCTCGCATGCACAGGTTACGAGCCTGACACTTTCCCCGCCCCTGTTGCAGGTGAATGTCTTTGGGTTGCGTCAGATGAGCCCAGCGGGCCTGTACCAGATGACGATCCGGGTAATGCTTCCGGATAGATTCCTGAAGAGCCGTTTCTACGCAGTTGAGCTGAAAAGGCGGGAGAAATTCACCGTCGGGCATGGCTTCGATCCCATCCGCATGGCCACAAACCCCGATGAATTTCTCCACGTGTGTGTACCAGGGAGCAATATCGGCGTAACGAATGGGCCAGTCGATGCCGTACCCAAACCGCTGGGGAGCGGTAAATTCGAAATCGCTCCACCGCTGACAGGCCCGGCCCCAGGTCAATGATTTGCCACCTACCTGATAGCCACGAATCCAGTCGAACGGTTGCTCCTGAATGTAGGGATGATCCTGATCACGAATGAAGAAATGAGCCGTATCCGAGCCAAACCCGGCGGCTTTGCTAATTAAGGGATTTTCATCCAGAAACGCTTTACTCATCCGGCCCCGGTGTGGTACCTGCCAGGGATGCAGGGGGGCGGTCGGGTAATCTTTGAGGTGCTCGATCGGGCGACCGCGTTCCAGTACCAGGGTTTTTAAGCCCTTTTCGCAGAGTTCTTTGGCCGCCCAGCCGCCACTAATACCCGAACCGATGACAATGGCATCGTAGGAACGTTCTTCTTTCATTTCAGCAACGTACAGTATTCGTGTAATCTAACACTAAAATAAAAATTTATTTATTTTTTATAGTGATAAACTAGGAATACCGATGTCGTTTCCTGGCATATGGGTAATTATTGGTATTTTCCTGGTAGGCTGGTTTCGGGTGATTGGTCGGCCGTCTGCAATGCTCAACCAATCACCCGATCATTACATGACGGTTTCAAATCGTGCCAAGCAAAATATTCATTTTTTTAGTAAGCTGAGTTGGGGTGATAGGTAGCTGGACCTCGCAGACGCCAAACCAGGACCGCCCCGATTTAAAAATCGGAGCGAGCGGCTAAACTAGCAACTTGTTGATATTTTATTGAAATATAATATGATCGAATCGGTAGGAATTGTAGCCATGAAGAAGCTATTTTTGTAGCAGTGCAGATTCCGAATAGGTCCCCTGCCTATGTATTCCGCATGTATCAGCCTACGTTTTATAGGCTTTTACCTGGCTCGCCGCCGACCGGGTTACGAAGCTGAGCTTTACTAAGGAATTTTCATTCATTTACCCGCATCCATGAGCTTCTTCTCCAACTGGTTTGGTCCAAAAAAGAAAAAGGACCAGCCCGACTTCGCGTTTTACGAAAACGTCATTCATACTATTGCCGTCTCTGAAACGCTAAAGGATAAATTACTACGCAAGGTCCGACAAGCCTTCGATCGTCCGGAATCGTTTTTTGACGAAAAAGGTGAGTACCTACTGGCGGCTCGTGGGCTCTCGCTTAAGGCCCACAAGGCCTTATTACCCAAAATCGCATTCGTCGATATCTTACTGAATCATAACGAAATGGCGGAAGTGGACTGGAAAGAAACAGAGCAGGGAGTTCGCTATTGGATCATCGCTTTACTGGTAGCAAAAAACTACCCGGGCTCACTGTCGAACGAAGAGAAATACGGTCGTAATGTTCATACCGGCGAGGTCCTAGACTTGATTAATCAAAACGAATTAAAGCCCTTGGGTTATGCTCTGGAAATTCTGGATATCGATTCAGATAGTTACGTATTTACCATAGTACCACTCCATCGACAGGAGGAGGTTCAGGAGATGTTTAGAGTTCTGAAATAAGGCATTAGCAAGTCTGATTAGAAGATAACGGACTTGCTAATGCCTCGCCTCCAGTTACTTTGGACCGTGTAAAAGTCTTTTACAAATAGTGAATTTTCTCTTCCTCCAGATCCAGCCGTAACAGGTGTTTGCGAATGACTTCTTCGTTCACCAGGGGATCCTTGTTCCACTCGCGGAGCCATTTTCGCTGCTGATCTAACATCTCCAGATAGACTTCCCGCGATTGCGTACTGAGCAACTGATCTTCCAGTACCAGCGTACTGTTCTCCCATTTCTGTACCAGCTCTTTTAGCACGGGCTGATCATTTAAGCCCATTGGATACTGGTCTCGCAATCGTTTTAGACTCTGCTCGACCAATTGCTTGTGCATGGCATGGTAATCATCTTCTTCCGGCAGAAAGTGGTCCATATCGGAAATCCGGAAGGCTCGAATCAGGTACGGCAGGGTCAGGCCCTGTACCACTAACGTCAGCAAAATCACAATAAAGGTGATGAACAGGATCAGGTTCCGTTGCGGAAATTCCGTGCCGTTATCTAGGTATACGGGAATGGATAATGCCGCCGCCAGCGACACAACGCCCCGCATCCCGGCCCAGCCCATCAGAAAAGGAGCTTTATACCCCGGATGCCGACTGTCTGCTACAGTGATGTATCGTCTGGCAAACAGCGTAACGAAGATGGCCGAATACGTCGAGATCATGCGACTGATCATCAGCGTACCCGTAATCAGCACACCGTAACCAATGGCGGTATAAATGCTGACGCCGTCGAGGTTCGCAGTGATTTCCGGCAAGTCCAGCCCAATCAGCATGAAGACCAGTCCGTTCAGGATAAAAACTAGCGATTCCCAGACGTTGCTCGTTCGCAGGCGACTCGTACTGCTCAGGAACAAATGCCGCCGCTGCGACAGAAACAGTCCCCCACTCACCACGCTTAATACGCCCGAACAGTGGATTTCTTCCGCCGTGATGTACATGATATACGGAGCAACCAGCGTGAAGACCAGATCCGTATTGGCATCGGTGGGTAAGAGTCGGTGCGTTTTGAAAAACAGTAAGGCAATCAATACACCCACGCCGATCCCGCCCACTACCATCCACACAAAATTCAAAGCCGCATTTCCCGCCAGAAAATGGCCTGTACTGACGGCAATCAGGGCAAAACGGAAGATGATCAAACTGGACGCGTCGTTGAGCAGACTTTCTCCTTCCAGAATCGACGCCATCCGTTTGGGTACTTTCACGAATTTCAGAATGGCTCCGGCACTTACGGCGTCGGGCGGCGATACGATCCCGCCCAGCAAAAAGCCCAGGGCTAGCGTGAAGCCGGGAATAAAATGGGCGGCGACCAGAGCCACCGAAAAAGCCGAGACAAAGACAATCAGAAAGGCGAAGCTGGTAATGATCCGTCGCCACCGCCATAGTTCTTTCCAGGAGGTATTCCAGGCGGCTTCGTACAGGAGCGGCGGCAGGAAAATGATGAAAATCAGTTCCGGATCGATCTGGATGGAGGGCAATCCCGGCAGAAAACTGAAGGCCAGTCCCGCCAACACCAGTACAATGGGATAGGCTACCCGAATTCGCTGGGCCAGCATAATGAGCAAGACAATCGCAACAATGAGAGCCAGATAATAGGGGAAAACGTCAAACATGGAAGTGTTACGCAAGGGATAGGTCCGTGCTAAAATAAAAGGAAGCCCGGTTTTTACGCACACGCAGTCGGGGAAAAATAAAGCGTAGTCTAGCCTGAGAAGGCTGATTGAAAAGCGATGACTTTGGTCCAATTTTGTAAAATTGTCCGAAAGCGAACAGAGATCGTTCGCTTTCGGACAATTTTATTTTTTACAACTATTGATTTTCAAATACTTACCTCTTTGCCTTTCGTAACGGCACAACTTTAGACCAGCCTTACCAACCGATCGCTGATTTGCTATGCTACGTAATTACTTCCTCGTCGCTTACCGGACCCTCCTGCGTTATAAAGGCTATACGCTACTCAATGTTATTGGCCTTACCCTGGGCCTTACCTGTGGTATTCTGATCTTTCAGGTCCTTAAGTTTCAAACCAGTTTCGATGCGTATCACACCCAGAAAGACCGCATTTATCGGGTAATGACCGAGTGGCATTCCGATGGGGTAGGCCGTTCGAGTGGCGTTCCTACGCCCATGGCGAAAGCCCTTCGAAATGACCTGTCTTTCTTCGAGCGTACGGCCATGATCTTCGATCAGCATGACATCCTGGTTTCCGTACCCGATGCCAAGGGACGTCCGCTCAAGAAATTTAAGGAAGACCATTCTATTGCCTACGTAGAACCCGAGTTTTTCAGCATCATGGATTACCAATGGCTCAACGGCAACGCACGCCTGTCGCTGACCCAACCCAACAGCGTCGTACTTACGAAAAAGCTGGCGACCAAATTTTTTGGTACGGAAGACCCGATTGGGAAACGCCTCAAAGTTGACAATGAACTGGATTTAAAAGTAAGCGGTCTTTTAGCGGATATTCCGGAAAATACGGACGTACGTCAGGAAATGTTTATTTCCTGGGAAACGCTCAAAAACTATAAAAATGCGGGAGGGGCAGGACTCGATAATTGGGGCGGTGTCAATTCCAGTACGCATTGTTTTGTTTTGATGCGTCCGGGTGTCGATCCCAAAACGTTGGAGCAGCCCATGCGGAAGTTTATTAACAAGTATCACCCCAAAGATGGCAACGAGTGGTTTCATCCCTTCATTTCCGTTCAGGACGCTCACTTTGCCTTCGATTTCGATGCTCAGATCAGTAAAAGTCAGTTGTACGCCCTGGCGATCATTGGCTTGTTTTTGGTACTGACGGCCTGCATCAATTTCGTGAATCTGGCAACGGCTCAGGCCCTTAAACGTTCCAAAGAAGTAGGCGTACGCAAAGTCATCGGGGGTACGAAAGGACAGCTTTTTGCTCAGTTTCTTTCCGAAACCGGACTCATTACCTTGTGCTCCGTTATTATGGCCGTACTGCTGACCGAGCTGGTTTTACCCAGCGTCAACCACTGGGTGTATGAAACGGCGGGGCTCAATCTCTTCGGCAACCTTCAGCTGTTTACCGACTTGCCCATGCTCTTGTTCCTGTTGGTACTGGTCGTAGTGGTTACCTTCTTTTCGGGTTCGTACCCTGGACTGGTACTGGCGGGTTTCCAGCCCGTAGCAGCGTTGAAAGGCAAAATCAGTACGCAACAGGTGGGCGGCTTATCCGTACGCCGGGGTCTGGTGATGGTACAGTTTGTGTTGACGCAACTGCTCATCATCGGAACCATCGTGATCACCCAGCAAATGGATTTTTTCCGGGGAAAAGACATTGGCTATGATCCTACCGCGATTGTCATGGTGAATTTACCTACGCCGGACAAAGTCACCGAGTCCCTTCGCCATCGGTTTATGCAGATACCCGGCGTAGAGAAAGTTTCGTTTGTGTCCCAGGCTCCCACCAGCAATTCCAACAACAATACCAACCACCGGTTCGATACCCGGCAGGAAGACGAGAAATGGTCCGTTAATACGAAACCCATTGACTCACATTACCTGCAAACCTTTGGTCTGAAGCTAGTAGCCGGTAAAAACATTCCCGAAAGTGATACCACGCGTGCGTTTATGGTGAATGAAACGTACGTAAAACGGCTGGGTGGAAATCTGAAACCCGCCGATGTCGTCGGGCGTAATATGACCGTTTGGGGCCGGACTGCTCCCATCGCTGGGGTAGTGAAAGACTGGAATAACCTTTCTTTTCACAATCAGATTCAACCCGTGGTCTTGTTCTCCGATCATAACCTCTACTACACGGGAGCGTTAAAAGTCAGTACGGCTCACCTCCCCCAGACGCTGGCCGGGATCGAACAGCTTTGGAATGAAGTGTATCCCGATCACCTGTACGATCAGACCTTCCTGGATCAACGTATTGCTCAGTCGTATCAAACCGAAAACCTGATTCTGAATCTGATTCGCGTCTTTTCCTTCATCGCCATCATCATTGGTTGCCTGGGTCTGTACGGACTGGTCAGCTTCATGGCGGCTCAAAAAACCAAGGAAATCGGCGTTCGGAAAGTACTCGGTGCCAGCGTAGCCCAGATTCTGGCTTTGTTTGGAAAAGAGTTCGCCAAACTGGTGGTACTGGCCTTCGTCGTAGCCGCTCCGCTGGGCTGGTGGGTGATGTCGGGCTGGCTGGAAGATTATACTTACCGCATCAGTATTGGCTGGACGACCTTCCTGGTAGCCATTTTCACCACGGCCTTCATTGCTACCCTGACCGTTGGCTGGCAATCCTTCCGGGCCGCTACGGCTAACCCGGCGAAGAGTTTGAAGAGTGAGTAGAGGATGATTAGCAATAGGACTGTTTTTCATCCTGTAGAGGTGGCTGATTTTTTAGTCCATATCGCGAACGCCACTCACTTCCTCTTGCTCAGAGCCACCGCATTGCTGAGGGAGCCACCATTGAATGGTAGGCGGCTTATCGCGATAGGACGGGGCCCGGGTTTATGTCGCCCATGCAAATTTTAGGCTGTATTTTAACAACCTCCGACTATTAACTAACAACTTCTGTCAGAAGAAGCAAACTTCTCCCGCCCGTAAGCCATTCCATAACGGCCACTGAACGACCTACGACAGCCGCAATGCGGTGGCCCAGAGCGGGCGGTTGCTGCCATGGGATGGCCCCCATGGAATGTCAGGCGTGCTTACGGGAACAAATTCGGTCTGTTCAAAGCGAAATACATTAATCCATCATTATTGAGTTGTCAGCCGCTTCACTCGTTAGGAGTTTTTGAAGAAACCAATACGAACTCTTTCCAACCATCAACGGACAAACCATCCATCCCATGCTACGTAACTACTTCCTGGTCGCCTATCGCACCCTGCTTCGATACAAAGGCTATACGCTGCTTAATGTATTGGGCCTAACGTTGGGCATTGCCTGTAGCATCCTGATTTTTCAGGTGATTAAATTCCAGACCAGCTTCGATCGCTATCACGCGAACGCAGATCGGATTGTGCAGGTGACTACGGAAAATAAGGACGAAAATGGGGTGAGTCATTCGTCCGGCGTCCCCGCCCCCGTCGCCAAGGCTCTGCGAAACGATTTTGCCTTTCTGGAACGCGTGTCGGTTCTCATGGCCGTAGGCAATCGCCTCATCACCATTCCGGACAGCAAGGGTACGGTTCAGAAAAAATTCAAAGAAGAAAAAACCATCGGTTTTGTTGAACCCGATTATTTCCATATTCTGGATTATCAGTGGCTGGCGGGCTCACCAAAGGAACTGACGGCCCCCAACACCGTCGTACTTACCCGAAAAATGGCCGAAAAATACTTTGGCACGGAGCAGGCGGTTGGGAAGATAATTCGTCTGGAAAATACCATGGATTTAAAGGTAACGGGCATCGTAGCGGATATTCCCGAGAATACGGACCGCCGCCTGGAAGTATTCATTTCCTGGGCCTCCATGCCCAAGCAATGGGACGGTATTGAGGTAGATAACTGGGGTTGGACCAATTCCAGCACGAACTGTCTGATCCTTTTTAAAAAGGAGGCTGACATTGAACGTTTGAATAAGCTGATGCCCGCATTTCGTCAAAAATACCTGGGCGAGGATGCGAAAGAGGGCTCCTACCCGCTGGTACCTTTGAAAAGACTGCATTTTGATTCGAATTACGGCGGAGCAAAGGATACGATGTTTTACGTACTGGCGGCGATCGGTTTGTTTCTACTGCTGACGGCCTGCATCAATTTCGTGAATCTGGCGACGGCTCAGGCTCTTAAACGTTCGAAAGAAGTAGGCGTACGCAAGGTCATCGGCGGTACGAAAGCCCAGCTTTTTGGTCAGTTCCTCACTGAAACTGGACTTATTACGTTCATCGCCATCGTGGTAGCCGTGGGCCTCAGCGAAGTACTGATTCCCCTGGCGAACGCAGCCATCAAAAATCAGACGAGTATCAATTTTACGGGTACGTTTTCCTTCTTTCAGGAACCACTCCTGTGGGCTTTTTTACTGGGTTTATTACTAGTGGTGACACTTCTGGCGGGCTTTTATCCGGGTATGATCCTGTCGGGTTTTCAACCCGTAGCCGCTCTGAAGGGCAAAATCAATACGCAGCAGGTCGGTGGTTTATCCGTACGCCGCAGTCTGGTGATCGTCCAATTCATTATCACTCAGGTATTGATTATCAGTACGATCGTGATTACCCAGCAAATGGGTTTTTACCGCAACCAGGACATTGGTTACGACCCTTCGGCGATCATTGTCATTCCCAACCCGACACCCGAACAGACCAATCTTCAAACCTTCCGGCATCGGCTTGGACAGGTACCCGGCGTCGAAGCCGTATCCTTTTTTGCGGCTCCGCCTACGTCTACCACTAATTTCTCCACCAACCATCGGTTTGGTTCCCACACGGAGGTTGAACCCTGGAGTCTGGTAATCAAGCCAGCTGACTATACCTATGCCAACACATTTGGCCTGAAATTACTGGCCGGTCGGAACATTATCGAAAGTGATACGGCTCGGGAATACCTGGTCAACGAAGCCTACGTTAAGAAATTAGGATTAAAAATTCAGGATGTACTTGGCCAGAATTTAGATGTCTGGGGCGTATCGGCTCCCATCGTAGGCGTGATCAAAGACTTTAATAATTTGTCCCTGCGGGAAGAAATCAGTCCGATTGCGATATTCTCCGCCCGGGATTTTCAAAAATTCGGGGCCGTCCGCGTCAGCACGCGTGATTTGCCCGGCACTTTGGCGGGCGTGGAGAGCGTTTGGAATGATACCTATCCCAATCACCTCTACGAGCAATCATTCATGGACGAGCGTATTGCGAAAATGTACAAGAGTGAATCCCTGATGCTGCAAACCATACGGATCTTTTCGTTCATCGCCATTTTCATCGGCTGCCTGGGCCTGTACGGACTGGTCAGTTTCCTGGCGGCTCAGAAAACCAAGGAGATCGGCGTTCGGAAAGTACTCGGTGCCAGTTTGATTCAAATCTTGGGACTGTTTGGAAGAGAATTTGCCCGCCTGATTCTCGTAGCCTTTGCCATCGCGGCACCCCTGGGTTGGTGGCTGATGTCGCAGTGGCTGAAAGAATACACGTACCGGATTTCGATCGGCTGGGAGACGTTTGCTCTGGCCATTCTGCTCACCACCGCTATTGCCGCCCTGACTGTGGGCTGGCAATCCTTCCGGGCCGCTCTGGCCAATCCGGCCAAGAGTTTAAAAAGCGAGTAGGGTTTAAAGTTTTGGGTTGTTTGTTGTCAAGGATTCGGGTTGCTGGAACTTCCTGCGGATTCGGTTCGGGCTGGATTTTTGCCGGGGCGGCTCTGGCTACCCTACCGGTAACCCTACTCACCGTTAGCTATCAGGCCATCCGGGCGGCGTTGATGAATCCGGTTCAATCGCTGAAATCGGAATAATTCAATCAAAAGCACTAAAGAAAGCTGTTCGGAAGCGTACGACACATTGTACGCTTCCGAACACTTGTTTTTATATTAATTACTGAATACCAACACCTTAACCCTTCTTACCTTTCATCGGCACGACTTTTCTAACCGGTAGATTAACTTTCACTTACCAGTCATTCTAGTACGCCATTACCGAGTAAACGAAACGAACTACGCAGCTTTCCAGCACACGTTAACCCATACCTGCAACCCTTGCGACCGATGTTAAAAAATCATTTTAAAATCGCCTTTCGTAATCTACTGAAAAACAAGGTTTTTTCGGTGATTAATCTGCTCGGTCTGGCCGTAGGGTTGGCCGCTTTCTGGATGATTGGGTTGTACGTAGCGGATGAGCTGAGCTATGATCGTTTTCACGAAAATTCGGATCGGATTTATCGCGTAACACACGAGGCCAACTGGGAGACGGGTCAGTTTAAGACCGCCCTAACTTCCGCTCCCTATGCACCGACGCTGAAGAAAGATTATCCCGAAATCGAGCAGGCCGTACGCTTCGCTCCCGAAGGAGGTGGTTTGATCCAATGGGGCAAGACTCAATTGAGAGTCAATGACATGATATTCACGGATGGAAACGTATTCCAGGTCTTTCAATTTCCTTTTTTGTACGGCGATCCGAAGACGGCCTTAAGCAAGCCCAACTCATTGGTCATCACGGAACAGCTGGCGACGAAACTTTTCGGTAGTCCAGCAAAAGCCCTGAACCAAACGGTATACCTGGAGAATAATCTGGGCAACGTCATCACGGGCGTTCTGCAGGATCTTCCCACGAACTCCCACCTGCAATTCAGTGCCCTGCGTTCCATGCCCGCTAACTTTACCGACGGCTGGCAAAACTTTAACCTGTACACCTACGTACTGCTTCGCCCGAATACGGATGCCGTAGCTTTCGAAAAAAAAATCCAACGTTTCTTCCCGGATCATTTACTCCAGGAAATGGGGAAAGTCAATTACCAGCTTAATCTTCAACCGCTGGTGGACATTCATTTACATTCGCATCTGAGTTTTGAAATGAGTGCGAATGGGGACGCTACCTACGTCCTGGTCTTCAGTATCGTAGCCGTACTGGTCCTGCTCATTGCGGCCATCAATTACATGAACTTAAGTACGGCCCGTTCCTCGCTGCGGGTACGCGAGGTGGGGGTACGGAAAGCCATTGGCTCGGAGCGTAACCAATTGGTAAGCTTGTTTCTGGCTGAGTCCCTGCTACTGAGCTTGTTCGCGGCAATTCTGGGTATTCTGCTAACGGAATTGCTACTGCCCTTTTTCAATACGTTTTCGGGAAAAGAGCTTTCCCTCTGGCAATTTGGCGTCCTGCCCAGCCTAGGCTTTCTGGTGTTCTTTTGTCTGTTGACGGGTCTGCTCAGCGGTACGTACCCAGCCTTATTCCTCTCGGGTTTCCGGACTATTCCGGCGTTGAAAGGCCAGTTAGGGAGTTCAGCCACTAACAAACGATTCCGGCAGTCGCTGGTTACGTTCCAGTTTGTGATTACAATTAGTATGCTGGTCGGTTCGGCCGTCATCTACCAGCAAATGCACTATACCGCAACGAAAGATCTGGGTTTCAACCGCGAGCAGACCCTGTCCTTTCACATTGATAAGATGGAGGTACGCAAGCACATTTCCGCCTTCAAGGAACAACTGTTGAAAAGTCCACTCATTACGGCTGCGGCTGCGGTTGGCAACCCCATTGGCAATAACAATATCGGCTCGCGGGGATACCACTTTGAAACCAACGGAAAAGTTTCGGATGCCAGCATGATGATGCAGCGGCTCGACGCGGATGAAGATTTTCTGACAACGATGGAAACTCCACTCGTCGCGGGTCGAAACTTTGATAAAAACCGGGAAACCGATGTAACCCAAGCGGTACTGGTGAATGAAACACTGGTGAAGAAACTGGGCTGGAAAGATCCCATCGGTAAAATCGTGGAAGCCAATACGGAGGATACGGAGAGTCCCCGACTCCATTTTCAGGTGATTGGCGTCGTCAAAGATTTCCACACCTACTCCCTCCAGCATACGATTGAGCCGCTGGTGATTCAACGGGCTTTGGGTACGCAGCAGGATAACTTATACGTACGCATTCGTCCCGAACAAACGGAAGCGGCTCTGGCCTATATCCAAACAGTGTATCGACAATTCGATCCAGCCAGTGATTTCGAATATAGTTTTCTTGATCAGAACTTCGCTCACCAGTACGAAAGCGAGCAAAAGCAGGGCCAACTCTTACTCACGTTTACGATCCTCACCATTTTCATTGCCTGTTTAGGCTTGTTTGGGCTGGTTACCTTCACCGCCGAACAGCGTACCAAGGAAATCGGCATTCGGAAAGTACTGGGAGCCAGCGTACCGAATATCGTCGGCATGCTCTCGAAAGATTTTCTGCTACTGGTCGGCGTTGCAGCTCTGGTTGCTTTTCCGCTGGCCTGGTACGCCATGCACCGCTGGCTCGAAGACTTTGCCTACCGCATCGAAATGCACTGGTGGGTCTTTGCCGGAGCCGGACTGATGGCACTACTCATCGCCCTGCTGACCGTCAGTACGCAGGCGATCCGAGCCGCTACGGCGAATCCGGTACGTTCGTTAAAGTCGGAATAGTGAGGGAATGCCTGATCTACGCTTGTACCGAACTCTTTGTCTCCTTAGTAATTGTTAGAAAAGCTTCAGCAAAGCGATCATTGCTTCATCCTTATCTATCCAAAGATGCTAAAGAATTATTTCCTCGTCGCCTACCGAACGTTGCTTCGCTACAAGGGATACGCCTTGCTGAATATCCTGGGACTGGGTCTGGGCCTTACCTGTACCGTGCTGATTTTTCAGGTCCTGAAGTTTCAGTTCAGCTTTGATACCTACCATACGAAGAAAGATCGCACGTACCGGGTGGTAACGGAATTTAGCGGAGAAAGCACGGAGTATCAGTCGGGCGTACCGCTCCCCCTCGGGCAGGCCCTGCGAAATGACTATTCCTTTTTGGAAAAAGTTGCGATGACCTACCTCCAGTACAATACCTTGGTCAGTGTCCCCAACTCCCGGCCTTTTAAGAAATTCGAGGAAGAAGAAACGCTCACCTACGCCGAGCCTTCGTACTTCGACATTCTGGATTACCAATGGCTGGCAGGAAACCCGAAGCACGCGTTGGATCAGCCCAATACCGTGGTGATGACGCGGCGAATGGCGGAAAAATACTTTGGCCTGGCGAACCCGATAGGTCTACGTCTGCGGATCAATAATGACCTGGATCTGAAAGTCAGCGGTATCCTGGCCGACATTCCCGAGAATACGGATCAGCGGCAGGAATTGTTTATTTCCTGGGCTACGCTACCGGGTTATAAAAACAACGTGGCGTATAAACTCGACGACTGGGGTGGCGTCAGTTCACGTACCCACTGTCTGGTGTTACTACGCAAAGGCACTTCGCCAGCCAGCGTTGAGCAGGCACTCAAGGGTTTCGTGAAAAAGTATCATCCGGACGATTACAAGGAAATTCGGCATCCGCTTATTTCCCTGACTGACTTTCACTTTTCAGCGGAATACAACGAGCAGCTTACCGTCACGCAACTGTACGCATTGGCTTCGGTTGGCCTCTTTTTGTTACTGACGGCCTGTATCAATTTCGTGAATCTGGCGACGGCCCAGGCCCTCAAACGCTCCAAAGAAGTAGGCGTCCGCAAAGTGATGGGTGGAACGAACGGGCAGTTATTCTGGCAATTCATCGCCGAGACCGGACTCATTACCCTGACCGCCATTGCCTTTGCCGTATTGCTCGTAGAATTGCTGGCTCCGGTGCTGAGTCAATGGGTACATCAGGCTTCGGACCTGAATCTGCTCGGTACGTTCGATCTTTTTTCCGATCCCCTACTGCTGATTTTTCTGGCTGTATTACTGATCGTCGTAACGCTATTAGCGGGTTCGTATCCGGGACTCATTCTGGCGGGTTTTCAGCCCGTCGCGGCCTTAAAGGGAAAAATCAGTACGCAACAAGTGGGCGGCATGTCCATTCGCCGAGGATTGGTGGTAGTTCAGTTTACGCTGACCCAACTGCTACTCATTGGAACGCTGGTGGTTACGCAACAAATGGATTTTTTCCGGGGAAAAGACATTGGCTACGATCCCACTTCGATTGTACTGGTCAACCTTCCCACGACCGATCAGATCAACCTGCAAACGCTACGCAATCGCCTCTTGCAGGTAAGCGGCGTAGAGCAGCTGAGCTTTAGTTCCACTCCACCAACGAGCGGGAACAACAATCGCTCCAACCATCATTTTGACAATCGACAGAAGGAAGAAATCTGGGACGTCAATACCAAAGGCGGCGATGCTCAATACTTACAAACGTACGGACTTAAACTCGTGGCTGGTACAAATTTGCCCGAAAGCGATTCCATTCGGGGCTTTCTCGTCAACGAAGCTTACGCCGAGAAGCTTGGTCGGCTGCCGCAGGAGATCGTCGGGCGATCGCTGGAACTCTGGGGCTTCAAGGCTCCGATTGTGGGCGTAGTGAAAAACTGGAATAACCTTTCCTTACAAAACCGGATTGAACCCGTCACCATTTTCCCGTTTCCGAAGGCGTATCAGTACGTCGGTCTGAAGGTCCGCAGCTCTCATTTGCCCCAAACCCTGGGCGGCATTGAAGGCGTTTGGAACGAAACCTTTCCGGACTACCTCTACAAGCAATCGTTCCTGGACCAACGCATTGCCAAAGCCTACGAAACCGAACAGCTGATGCTGCAACTGGTTCGCGTCTTTTCCTTCATTGCCATCTTCATCGGCTGTCTGGGTTTGTACGGACTGGTCAGCTTTATGGCCGCTCAGAAAACCAAGGAAATCGGGGTACGCAAGGTACTCGGTGCCAGCGTCGGCCAAATTCTGACGCTCTTCGGTACCGAATTCGGACGACTCATCCTGCTGGCGTTTGTCGTAGCGGCCCCACTGGGTGGCTGGATCATGACGAACTGGCTGGAAGGTTACACCTACAAAATTCACTTGGGCTGGCAAACGTACGCTGGGGCCATGCTACTCACGCTACTGGTTACTCTATGCACGGTAAGCTGGCAATCCTACCGAGCCGCGACCACGAATCCGGTCAAGTCGTTGAAATCAGAGTAAGCTAGCTCCTTTTTGGAACGGGTTAGGATTCGTGTTCGACCCGTTCCGAAGCCATCCTTTCCTTTTGAATCTTTACTCCATTGTTCGTTTCCGAACTATACTCTGTTCAAAAACGAACACTCTTACTATTGCATTCCATTCTATACCAGACAGTTACTTAAACACAGTTTCCAACGGCACAACTATTGAACGTAACCGGATCTACTGAAAGCGTCCTGTCTTATGCTTAGAAACTACTTTTTGGTTGCCTGGCGGAACCTGTTGCGGAACCGGACCTTCACCCTTATCAATGTTACCGGACTGGCTCTAGGTCTGGCTACCTGTATACTAATCATGCTATACGTGGTAGATGAATGGAGTTATGACCGCTTTCACGAGCGTGCCGACCGGATCGTGCGGGTAGTTTTCAAAGGGAAAACGGAAGGCGGCAGTATCAACGAGGCTCATGTTATGCCTCCAGTAGCCCGTACGCTTCAGTCCAGCTTTCCGGAAGTAGCCGAAGCTACGCGTCTTCGTCTGGCGGGTTCGCCGCTGATCTCCTACGGAACCAAGTCCTTACGGGAAAGTGTGATGGCCTTCGCCGATTCCAACATTTTCCGGGTCTTTACGCTACCGCTGCTCAAAGGCGATTCAAAAACGGCCCTGATTAAACCTTCCTCCCTGGTTATTTCTGAAACGGTAGCCCGCAACTACTTCGGCGAAGCCGATCCCATAGGTAAGATACTGGAAATTAAAGCCTGGAAATCTTCGTATCAGGTAACGGGCGTTATGCAGGATATGCCCACGAATTCGCATTTCCACGTCGATATACTGGCCTCCATGTCGGGGCTTGCGGAAGCTCAGTCTACGACCTGGCTAACTTCCGAATTTTTCACCTACCTCCTCCTAACGCCCGGCACGGATGTAACCCAACTGGAGCGGAAATTACCGCCGATCGTTTCCCGGTACATGGGCCCGCAACTGGAACAGGCTTTTGGCATGCCCTACGAAACATTCCGCAACAAAGGAAATGCCCTTGGGCTCTTTCTACAGCCGTTAACGGACATACACCTTCGTTCCGATTTTGCGTACGATCTCTCCGCCCCCGGTAATCTTCAGACGGTGTACATTTCCAGTATCATTGCCGGACTCATGTTACTGGTAGCCTGCATCAATTTCATGAACCTCTCGTCGGCGGGAGCTTCCCGTCGGGGCCGCGAGGTGGGCATTCGGAAAGTACTGGGTTCGGGGCAGTCTGAACTCATGAAACAGTTTCTGTTCGAATCCATTCTGCTCACGGGACTGGCCCTGTTTCTTTCACTTTTACTGGTTGATCTGACTCTACCCGCTTTCAACGAACTAGCCGGCAAACACCTGAGTTTCCCCTTCTTCACGCATCCGCTGCTGTTCGTGGGTTTACTGGTGCTGGGTTTACTGGTGGGTGTAGCGGCAGGGAGTTATCCCGCTTTCTTTCTGTCTTCTTTCCAGCCGATGGCAGTACTGAAAGGTGGCGGGTTCCAGATCAAAACTTCGAAGGGCAGTATTCATTTCCGGAGTAGTCTGGTCGTGTTTCAGTTTTTCGTTTCCATTGCCTTAATCATCGCTACGACCGTAGTCTATCGCCAGCTTTCCTACATTCAGCATAAGGAGCTGGGGTATAACAAAGAGCAGGTGATTGTACTGCCCGAAACCTGGGCCTTAGGTCCGAACGAGGCCGCGTTTCGACAACGGTTACTACAGGATTCCAGGGTACAGTCGGTAAGTGCCTCGGTATATTTACCCGCTGGGCCAAGTAGTAACAATAATTTTTTCCTTTCGCCGGAGACGAATCCCAGTCTACTCGTCAAAACCCTTCGTTACGACGTAGATGAAGCCTACATTCCCACGTTAAACATCCGGATCGCCGCCGGACGCAATTTTTCCCCTCGGTTTGCTACCGATTCTACGGGTATTCTTCTCAACGAAACGGCCGTTCGCTCGATGGGCTGGACCGGGAATGTACTGGGCAGAACCTTAGCCACCCATAGCAACAACGGCCACCGTACCACCTACCACGTCATTGGCGTAGTAAAAGATTTTCACTTCCGGTCCCTGCACGAACTCATCACGCCTCTGGTAATGGTTCAGGCCCAATCGGGTGGTACCCTGATCGTCAAAGCCAAAGCGGGCGATGTGGCCGGGTTACTGCGAACCATGCAGCAGGTTTGGAGCCAGTACCACGTTGATGTACCCTTCAGCTATTCGTTTTTAAATGATCGTTTCTCGAACACTTATCAAATCGAACAAAAAACGGGGACGCTCCTGAGCGTCTTTGCGGGGCTGACCATTTTTGTGGCCTGTCTCGGTCTGTTTGGTCTGGTTACGTTTACCACGCAACAACGTACCAAAGAGATTGGCGTACGGAAAGTACTTGGAGCTTCGGTAGGCAGTATCCTTGCCCTGCTTTCCAAAGAGTTCCTCCAACTGGTAGGCCTGGCCTTTATACTGGCGATTCCGCTGGCCGGGTACGTTACGCACGAATGGTTGCAGCAGTTTGCCTACCGTATTTCGCTGGAATGGTGGGTCTTTGTTATGGCGGGTGTATTAGCTCTGAGCATTGCTCTGCTTACGGTGAGTGTCCAGAGTATAAAAGCCGCTTTGGTTAATCCGGTAAAGAGTTTGAAATCCGAATAGCAGGGCGGTTTTGTTCCGTTCTACGGTTCCTAAAGAAGAGGTTCGTTCACGTTTGACAGACGGGTGGGTTCGCTCCACCGCAATCAACAAGCTATGCTACGCAACTACATCAAAGTCGCTTTACGAAATCTGTTCAAGCACAAATTATACTCCGTAGTCAATATCCTGGGACTGGCCATTGGTATGGCGGTAACGCTGTTGATTGGACTTTGGGTCTGGGACGAACTTTCGTTTAATCGCTCCTTCGAGCAGTACGACCGCATTGCTCAGGTCATGCAGCACCAGACCCTTCAACAACAGAAAGAGACCTGGCCTGCCGTATCGATTCCCGTGGCGGCGGAGCTGCGTAACACCTACGGATCGGACTTCAAACACGTGGTTCTTTCTTCCTGGAATGATGATCACGTCCTTTCATCGGGGACGAAAAAACTGAAGTCCGACGGTAGTTTTATGGAGCCCAATGCCCCGGACTTGCTGAGTCTACGCATGCTGGCGGGCAGCCGGAAGGGATTGGAGAACCCTTCTTCCATCCTGCTTTCTGCATCGCTCGCCAAGGCCCTTTTCGGTACCAGGGATCCGATGGAACAGGTGATTAAGATTGATAACCAACTATCGGTACAGGTGAGCGGGGTCTACGAAGATCTGCCTTCCAATACTTCCTTCCATAACCTGACCTTCCTTTTACCCTGGGATTTATACGTTTCCAGCGAAGAATGGGTGAAACGAAATCTAACTGACTGGCAGGAATACTCCTTCCAGGTGTTTGTACAACTCAGCCCCCAGGCTCAGCTGGATCAGGTTTCGGCTAAACTCAAACCCCTGTTGGCCGTAAAAACCCGGCAAACTTCTCGCCCGGAAGTTTTTCTGCATCCGATGGCAAAATGGCACTTGTACGAAGAATTCAAGAACGGCGTCAACACGGGTGGCAGCATTCAGTACGTCTGGCTGTTTGGATTGATTGGCTTCTTCATCCTACTACTGGCCTGTATCAATTTTATGAACCTGAGTACAGCCCGCAGCGAGAAACGAGCCAAGGAAGTGGGCATTCGAAAAGCCATCGGCTCGGTACGTACGCAGCTGATCAGCCAGTTTCTCAGCGAATCATTCCTGGTGGTTTTCATTGCTTTAGTACTGAGTCTGGGGCTGGTTGAACTGGCTCTCCCCTGGTTTAATGCACTGGCGAATAAGCATGTATCCATTCTCTGGAACAATCCCGTTTTCTGGTCCACTACGCTCGGCTTTTGCCTGATTACGGCTTTGTTGGCGGGTAGTTATCCGGCCTTCTATTTATCTTCCTTCCAACCGGTCAAAGTGCTCAAAGGTACCTTTCAGGCCGGACGTTTTTCGGCCTTGCCCCGTAAGGCCTTGGTGATGGTACAGTTCACCATATCCATTACGCTGATTATTGGCACCATCATCGTGTACCGGCAAATTGAATTTGCCAAAGAGCGGCCCGTGGGGTATACGCGGGAAGGACTGATTGCCGTGCCCATGAATACGCCGGATCTGTACGGACACTACGACGCCATCCGGAATGACCTGTTGCAGACCGGAGCCGTTTTGGAGATGTCCGAATCTTCCAGTGCACCCACGCGGGTACAGTCCGTCAATTTTGATTTTACCTGGAAAGGTAAAGACCCTAATACGAAACCGCTGTTTGCCTACATTGCCGTTACCCACGATTTTGGCTCTACCGTGGGCTGGCAGTTTGTACAGGGCCGTAATTTCTCCCGAAGCCATTCGACGGATACGCTCGGACTAGTGATCAACGAGGCGGCCGTTCAACAAATCGGCTTTCAGCATCCCGTCGGAGAAATGCTTCAAAAGGGTGGAAAAACCTATCAAATCATCGGCGTCATCAAGGATATGGTGATGGATTCGCCCTTTAGTACCGCCCGCCCCACCCTGTATACGCTGGATTACGGCTGGGTCAATTACATCAACATCCGGATTAATCCGAAGCTACCCATGCGTACGTCGCTGGCCGCCATCGAGCAGGTATTTCGAAAATATAATCCAGAAAGTCCGTTCGATTATCGATTTGTCAGCGAAGAATACGCCCGGAAGTTTGCCACGGAAGATCGCATTAGTCAGCTTACTTCCTTCTTCGCCGGACTCACCATTTTCATTTCCTGCCTGGGTTTATTTGGACTGGCTTCCTACGTAGCCGAACAGCGAACCAAGGAAATCGGCATTCGGAAAGTACTCGGGGCCTCCGTGCTAAATCTGTGGCAACTCTTGTCGAAAGAATTCGTAACACTGGTTTTGCTTTCCTGCCTTCTTTCCGTGCCGCTTGCGTATTATTTCATGAACAATTGGCTGGATCACTATGAATATCGGACGACCATCTCCGGTTGGATTTTCTTCGCCGCGGGTCTGGGGGCTCTGGTGATTACCGTACTGACAGTAAGTTATCAGGCCTTATCGGCGGCTTTGATTAATCCGGTAAAGAGTCTGAAATCGGAATGAAGTACGTCAAGGCTGACGGGATGGTTTATACTCCGTCAGCCCTCTCAGGCGGCAACAACCAAGCCTAAAATCAGAGTAATTAGTTATACGATCCCAAAAAGGATACAGTATTTGAAAGGGTATGCAACGCCAAAGGCGACTTTATCATCCTTGGTAGGAATAACCGGATTTTCTTCTTCATTCCTGCTCCCTATCCTATGCTTCGTAACTACTTTAAAGTCGCTATTCGTGCCTTACTGAAGAATAAGGCCTACTCGCTCATCAACATCGTCGGACTGGCTACGGGCATGGCGGTTACGCTGTTGATTGGGCTTTGGATCTGGGATGAACTGACGTTCGACCGTTACCACAAAAATTACGATCGCATTGCTCAGGTGATGCAGCACCAGACCTGGGATGGCCGCAAGGGAACGCAGACCGCCGTGCCGGTACCCCTGCACCTGGAACTGCGAGCCAAGTATCCCGACTTCAAATATGTGGTTCCCAGCTCCTGGACCTTCGATCACATTCTGGCTTACAAAGACAACAAGTTCACGAAAAAAGGAAATTACATCGGAGCCGATGCCCCGACGATGTTTTCCTTGCACATGGTGAAAGGGTCCTTGCAGGGACTGCGGGATCCGCATTCGATTCTCCTCAACGAATCCGTAGCGAAAGCGTTGTTTGGAGCGGAAGATCCGATCAATAAAATCGTCAAGTGCGATAATCAGACGGAAGTAAAAGTAACCGGCGTTTACGAAGACCTGCCCGCCAATACGGAACTGGCCGATGTTTCCTATTTACTGCCCTGGGAACTGTACTTGACCGTAGAGCCCTGGGTAAAACGGGGCGAAGAGCAATGGGATAATAATTCCTTCCAAACCTACGCCATGCTACAGCCCAATGCCGATTTCGATCAGGTATCGGCTAAAATCAAGTACATCAAGTTACGTCACAATCCCAAGGATGCCGCCAAGCCGGAAATCTTCCTGCACCCCATGGCGAAGTGGCACCTGTACTCCGAATTTAAGGATGGTGTCATCAAGGGGGGCCGTATTGAGTTTGTCTGGCTGTTTGGGATCATCGGGGCGTTTGTACTCCTGCTGGCCTGTATCAATTTCATGAACCTGAGTACCGCCCGCAGTGAAAAACGAGCTAAAGAAGTGGGCATCCGGAAAGCCATTGGCTCCCTACGTCCGCAACTGATTGGTCAGTTTCTGAGCGAATCCCTGCTGGTCGCCCTACTGGCCTTTATTCTGTCTATTTTTCTGGTGGAGAGTTCGCTACCCCTTTTTAACGATCTGGCCAGCAAGCATTTATCGATCCCCTGGAACAATCCGATCTTTTGGCTCATTGGGCTAAGTTTTACCTTCTTCACGGGTTTCATTGCGGGAAGTTATCCGGCCTTTTATTTATCCTCCTTTGAGCCCGTCAAGGTACTCAAGGGTACGTTTCGAGTGGGACGCTACGCTTCGCTACCCCGTAAAGTGCTGGTCGTCATTCAGTTTACCGTTTCGGTAACGCTCATCATCGGAACGATCATCGTGTTCCGGCAGATTCAGTTTGCCAAAAATCGACCCATTGGCTTCTCGCGGGACGGGCTTATTACCCTGACCATGAATACCGAAGATATTCGCAAAAACTACGAACCCTTCCGTACCGAATTACTGGGCAGCGGGGTCGTAGCCAGCGTTACTAAATCATCCAGCCCCATCACGGATTTGTATTCCAACCAGATTGGGTTTGACTGGAAGGGCAAGGACCCCAATAAACAGGCCTTGTTTGGCGTCGTAGCCGTCAGCTCAGGGTATGGAAAAACGATGGGTTTGCAGTTTTCTGCGGGCCGTGATTTCTCGGATGCCTTCGCTACGGACTCCTCCGCCCTTCTGCTCAATGAAGCGGCGGCGGCTTACGTAGGCAAGAAAAACCTGGTTGGTGAAACCATCAAATGGAACGGCAAAGACTATACTGTAGTCGGGATTATCAAAAACGTCATGATGACTTCGCCGTATCACGCCGCGATGCCAACCATTTTTACCTTTAATCCCGGCTGGGCGGGCATCATTACCATTAAAATTAGCCCAACGGTCAGTACGACCCAGGCCCTGAGCCAGATCGAAGAAATCTACAAAAAGCACGATCGGAATGCTCCCTTCGATTATAAGTTTTCGAGCGAAGAGTACGCCCGGAAATTTGCTTCCGAAGAAAGGGTTGGAAAACTAGCCACGTTCTTTGCCTGTTTGGCCATCTTCATTTCCTGCCTGGGCTTATTCGGCCTGGCCTCGTTCGTCGCGGAGCAGCGGATTAAGGAAATTGGCGTTCGGAAAGTACTCGGGGCCTCGGTATTCAATCTCTGGGGTATGCTTTCAAAAGACTTTGTCTGGCTAGTTTTGATTTCATTCGGCCTCTCCGTACCCATTGCCTATTTCTTCATGAATAACTGGCTGGCTCGTTATGAATACCATTCCGAGTTAAGCTGGTGGGTGTTCGCCGCCGCTGGCATCGGAGCCCTGCTGATTACGCTGGCCACGGTCAGTTACCAGGCGATTAATGCCGCTCTGATGAATCCGGTACGGAGTTTGAAAAGCGAGTAGTCCATTATCGATTCCGAAACCGGTACTCATGTCCATTTACGAACAGTTGACTGTTCGTAAATGGACATCTTTATTTACACAAACTCCTGATAATCATATACTTATTCACTTATCGATCCCTAAGGCATGACTTTCTAGGTACTGTTTCACTACCCTTGATCCCAGAACCTATGCTGAAGAACTATTTGCAAATAGCCCTGCGTAATCTCCGACGGAATCCCCTATATAGTCTGCTCAACATTGGCGGACTCGCCACTGGGCTGGCCGTCAGTATTCTGATTCTGCTGTACGTCGTTCATGAATACAGTTACGATACGTTTCATCAGAACGGTGATCGGATTTTCCAGACGATGGACCGGATGCCTTACGGTGAAACGCACATTCAGACCCAGTCCCTGTCGGTGCAACTGGGACCGCGTACGCAGGCGGCCCGACCGGATCTGGTGGAAGCAACGGTTCGTACGCGACCTTCCATGCGAACGGTCCTGAAAACGGCCACGAACTTCCACTCTTTCGAGGATCAGCTTCTCTTTGCCGACCCTTCCTTTCTGACTGTCTTTACGTACCCCCTACAAAAAGGAAATGCGGCCACGGCCCTGACCAGGCCCAATACGATTGTGCTTTCCCCGGAATTAGCCCGGAAGTACTTTGGAGCGGCTAATCCACTGGGTAAAACGCTGGTCTACGATAACAAACTACCGCTGGAAGTAACCGGCGTGCTGGAAAGCCTGCCTTCGCACAGTACGCTTTCCTTCTCCGCACTCATTTCCTTCGCCACGCAAAAAAATCTGGTTTCTTACGACGGTGGATTACGCCAGCAACTGGAATACAGTCACGTTGGCGGCGGGGCTTTTCAGACGTATTTTCTGCTGACGAAAGCCGAACACCGATCGAAAGTAGAACGGCTGATTCGTCAGTTGCACCTGAAAGATCATCCCGTTAAAAAGGGTGAAAAAACGGAAGAGTTTATTTTAGAACCTTTCACCGATCTTCATCTGCACGGCATCATGGTGGATCATTCCCAGCAGTACCACGGGTTGTTTACAGGCATTGCCCTGGGTATTTTGCTACTGGCCCTGATCAACTACATGAACCTGACTACGGCCCGGGCTACCCAGCGAGCCAAAGAAGTAGGCGTACGGAAAGTACTTGGTGGCTTACGGAGTAATCTGGCCGCTCAGTTTTATACCGAATCCGTATTGATTACCCTGATTTCCTTTGGGCTGAGTCTGTTGCTGGTTGAAGCCTTACGGCCTTTCTTTTTTCAGTGGCTGGATCTTCACATCAGCGATACCTTCCTGAGTACGCCGCTCTTTATTGGCTTACTGGCGGGTCTGCTGGTGGCCTGTACGCTGTTGGCGGGCAGTTATCCGGCTCTGCTGCTCTCCCGGTTTGCTCCGGCCGAAGTATTGAAAGGACGTTTTTCAAAAGCAAATGGGATCAACATTCGCCGCGTCCTGACCATCTTTCAGTTTTCGGTTTCCATTGGTTTGATTGTGTGCAGTCTGATTGTCAAGAACCAGCTTGATTTTCTCCGGCATCAGAATATCGGACTGGATCGCGACGGGATTGTGGTAATTACCGTTCCTCAGACGATGATTCCTCATTACGCCGCATTCAAGCAGGAACTCCGGCAACAGGCGGGGATTCAGAACGTAGCGGCGGCGAGCTGGCCGCTGTTCAAGGGTGGCGTGAGCATGTTCTTTACGGAGTCGCCGATTACCAAAAAGGAGATTTCTTTCCAGATTACGGCCGTGGATAATTCCTTTTTCCAGACCATGAATGTACCCTGGAAAATCAAGCCCTCCCGGCCTTATTCGGCCAATCCTCCTTCATTGATTCTGAATGAATCAGCGGTGAAAGAGTTCGGATTTTCGGAAAGCCCGATTGGCGAAAAAATCAAGCTGGGCATCCAGCCTGCCGAAGTGGTGGGAGTCGTCAAAGATTTCAACCTTTTTTCCAGCAAGCACCCACAGGGCGGACTGGGCATTTCGGTAGTAGCCGATACAACACGAGAACTGATGACCTACGGCGGCTGCCTGTACCTGAAGCTGGCCGCTGGCGGCAACGTAACCACCCGACTGGCCGCCGTGGAATCGGTATTCAAAAAATACGAGACGGAATATCCCTTCGAGTACTACTTCCTCGACGAAGCCTACGACGCTCTGTACAAAGCCGAAAGTAAACTGGGCACGATGCTGACGGCCTTTACCGGTCTGGCCATTCTGATTGCCTGCCTTGGCCTGTTTGGGCTGGCTACCTTTGCCGTGGAAACCCGCCGCAAGGAAATTGGCATCCGTAAAGTCCTGGGGGCCAGCTTATCCAGCATTACGATACTCTTGTCGAAAGAATTTTTAAGACTGGTACTGATTGCCAATGTCATCGCGTTTCCGCTGGCCTGGTATTTCATGCAGGACTGGTTGCAGGCCTACGCCATTCGTATTCAAATGGGCTGGGTAGCGTTTGCTGTGTCGGGGTTCATCGCTCTGGTGATTGCGTTTGTCACCGTCAGCAGCCAGGCCATCCGGGCGGCGAATGCGGACCCGGTGAAGAGTCTGAAAAGTGAATAAATGCTCCGTATTCCTGTTTGCTTTTGCTAATCCCTTATCCTTATGCTGAAAAACCATATCAAAATCACCTTCCGCAATTTGTGGCGAAACAAAATGTATTCGGGACTCAATATCGGGGGCCTGGCCCTCGGGATGACCGCTTCGATTCTGCTTTTGTTGTGGGTGCAGAATGAACTGCGTTTTGATACCTATCATCAACGGGCGAGTCAGATCTATCGGGTTACCAATACGCTTAAAATCAGTCCGCAGGATACATGGACGTGGTCCAACTCACCCCTGATCATGGGGGATTTCGCCCAGAAGCAAATTCCGGAAATTGAAAAAATAACCCGTTTTCAGAAGCCCTGGAGCCCCCTCGTATTTCGGGTAAACGATGAGCTTTTCAAAGAGTCGAACGTCGCGTATATTGATTCAACCTGGTTTGAGGTTTTCGATTACGCCTTCGTCATGGGTAGTCCCAAAGTTGTTTTCAAGGACTACAACAGCATTGTTCTGACCCAGTCCAAAGCAAAAACGTTTTTCGGGGATGCTGCTGCGGCTATTGGTCAGACCATTCGCCTCGATTCCACGGACTATGTTGTCAAAGCCATCGTCAGGGATAATCCGGCCCAGTCCAGCTTTCAGTTCGATCTGATGTTGCCCATTGCGGCACTCCTGAAAAATCCGGAAGACGCCGCCAACGATCGCCAGTGGGGAAACTTTAATTATCAACTGTTCCTGCAACTGGTGCCTGGATCCAGTACCAAAGCCATCGGAGCGAAACTGACAAACCTCTTTCGTACCTACAAAAAAGACACGCACACTATTGCCAGCCTTTTGCCACTGACCGACATCCACTTTGCCAAAGGGTTTCAGCGGGATGAGTTAGCCATCGGCAATGAACGTACCACGCAGATTCTGGGTATCGTTGGCTTACTGATTCTCATCATTGCCTGCATCAACTACGTAAACCTGTCCACCGCCCGAGCAAGTACCCGGTCCAAGGAAGTGGGCATCAAGAAGCTGATTGGAGCCGAACGGGGCCGCTTATTTGGGCAGTTTCTGACGGAATCGCTGGTTTTCACGCTTCTAGCCCTGTGCCTCACACTGGCTTTGGTCGAACTGCTGTTACCCTTTTTTAATGACTTTACGAGAAAACAGTTTGTGTTTACCCTCAGCGATCCCGGTGTAGCGGGCATCCTGCTGGGAACAGGGCTGGTGACCATTTTTCTATCGGGCCTTTATCCGGCCCTGCTGCTTTCTTCCTTTCAGCCCATGCAGGTTCTGAAAGGCAACCAGCTCCTGGGAACGAAAACAACGCACTTCCGAAAAGCACTGGTGATTCTGCAGTTTACCATTTCCATTACCCTGATCATTGGCACGCTGGGTATTTTCAAACAACTCCGTTTCATCCAGACGCACGATCCGGGGTATGCCCGGGAAGGAATTTTCAGCTTCGAACTCCCTTCCGATGAGGTCAGAAACCGTACGGAGCGGGAAGCGTTCAAAACCCAGCTTCGTTCCCTGACTGTCCTTGAGGGCGTAACCGCGACCAGTCTTCCGCTTGAAAACAACCCCAACAGTATGGCGGGTAATCTGGAGTGGAAAGGCAAGGCGGAAGACTTCAACCCTACCGTTTCGGCGTTGTCGGTTGAACCTGAGTTCCAGCCTATCTTCAACCTCAAACTGGTAGAAGGCCGTTGGTTCAGTCATGCCGTACGCATGGATACGGCTCACGTTATTCTCAACGAAAAAGCGATCAAAACCCTGGGGTTGAAGCCGCCCTATCTCGGACAAGCCATTACGTTTCGGGGGAGAACCGGGCAAATTATTGGAATTGCGAAAGATTTTCATTTCCGCAATTTTCACGAAGCCATCGCTCCGGCCATTTTGTTCTACGATCACTCCTGGCAGCGTACGTTTTACGTGAAAGCCTCCCTGGCGAGTACCTCGCGAGCCCTGGCGGAAACGGAGAAAGTGTGGAAACGCCTGTATCCAAACCAGCCCTTTGAGTATCATTTTGTCGAAGAGAGCTTTCAGCGGCTACACGAGCTGGAACGGCGGACCGGAACACTTTTCAACCTGTTCGCCATGATCGCTATTCTTATTTCCTGCCTGGGTCTTTTTGGGTTAGCTACGTACACTGTAGAAGTTCGAACGAAAGAAATCGGGATTAGAAAAGTATTGGGAGCCAGCGTGTTCCATATTACCAGCCTCATTTCCAAAGATTTCGTCGCCCTGATTCTCATTGCGTTCGCTATTGCCTCCCCCCTGGCCTGGTATGCCCTCAATCGCTGGCTGGAAGACTTTGCTTACAAGGCCCACATCAGCGGGCTTACGTTTGGAATCGGCGGACTGATTGCTCTGACCGTAGCCATTCTGACCGTTTCTACGCAGGCTGTTCGGGCAGCCAATGCCGACCCGGTGAAGAGTTTAAAAAATGAGTAACTCGTTCAGATTTATTGATCAGGGGGTCTAAGAGCCCCCTTTCCAACCTTTATATCATGTTCAAAAATTACCTTAAAATTGCTCTCCGCACGCTCTGGCGAAACCGACTGACGACCAGTATCAATATCCTGGGTCTGGCGGTAGGGATTTCGGCCTGTATTGTCATTTTCCTATTAGTTAATTTTGAATTTAGCTTTGATCGGCACCCGCCCGATGCCGATCGGATTTACCGGCTCGTGACAGAATTCAAATTTGGCGACGATCCGGGGCATAATGCTGGCGTTTCAGCTCCTATCCCCGAAAGCATTCGTCGGGAGGTAACGGGTTTGGAAACCGTAGCACACGTTCACCTGGAAAGTTTTGAGCAGATCGAAGTACCACGTTCGCGGCAAACTCCCGTACTCTTTCCAGCAACGAAGGAATCGTCTTCCGAGCTCATCTTTACGGATGCTCAATTCTTTAAGATTCTACCGACTGAATGGATTGCAGGCTCGCCTCAGACTTCGCTCGCCAAACCTAATCAGATCGTCCTGACGCAACGCCTGGCTGAACGTTATTTCGGAGCGGCATCGGCGGCCTTACTGGGTCGTACCCTACGGGCTGTTTCCTACCGGGATACGCTGGAACTGACGGTATCGGGCCTTGTCAAAAATGCCGTTGAGCGAAGTGACTTCTCATATCCGGCCTACTTATCGCTGAGTACCCTTACGGCCAGCAAAAAACGTCGCGAAAACTACGGTTTTGATGCCTGGACGAACACCAATGGTTCGTCCCAATGCCTGGTAAAAATCAAGCCCGGTACCAACCCTGATCAACTGGCTCAAAAGATTACAAAACTGGCCGACAGCCACTCCGGAGATTTATCCATCGAGTGGAAACGCTGGTTTAATTTACAGCCTCTGTCCGACGTTCATTTTAATCAAACCTACGCCAATGGCATTCGGGTAGCCCACAAGCCTACCCTGTATGGCCTGGCTGCCGTGGGTGTGTTTCTGCTGCTGCTGGCGTCCATCAATTTTGTGAATCTGTCTACGGCCCAGGCCAGTCAACGTGGCAAGGAAATCGGTATTCGCAAAACCCTGGGCAGCCGCCGCAGTCATCTTATTTCGCAGTTGCTCGGCGAGACGCTGCTGGTAACCGTCGTAGCCGTTCTGCTCTCGGTGGCTCTGGCTGAGTTGGGTCTGATCTACCTGAGTGAACTGATACCGTCGGGCGTGGAGCTTGACTTAAGCCAGCCTACTTTCTGGCTGTTCCTGCTGGTAATGGCACTGCTTACGTCTCTGCTTTCTGGCATTTATCCGGGCTGGCTGATCTCCCGTTTTTCGCCTGTTCTTACGCTCCGCGGTTCGAACCTTTCTGTGCAGGCCGGGAAAATTGGGCTTCGTCGGGTACTCATCATTTCGCAGTTTGTGATTGCCCAACTGTTCATTATTGGAGCTTTATTCGTCAGTCGGCAATTGCAGTACATGATTCAGAAAGACCTGGGTTTTAACCGGGAGGCCATCGTTACTTTTCAGGTACCGAGTAAATATTTCTGGACCGGTGATCAGAATCAACGCATGACGCTGGCCGATCGTATCCGAAAACTTTCGGGCGTTAAACAGGTCAGTCTGGCGAATCAGTCGCCGATTTCTTCAGGGTACAGTTCATCCATGATGAACGCCGTTCGCAACAAACAGAAAGTATCGATTAATGTGTACCGCAAGGACGGCGATACGCAATACCTGAATCTCTTCGGGTTTCATCTGTTGGCGGGGAGAAATTTCGCCGAAAGCGATACCACGAACGAACTGGTTATCAACGAAACCCTGGCCCGACAGATGGGTTTCAGACAACCCGCGGAAGCCATTGGCCAATTCCTGCAATACGGGAATGGTGCCCAGATTCCGGTGGTGGGGGTTGTACAGGATTTTCACGGTCGTTCATTGCACGAATCCATTCAGCCCACAGCCTTGATGACCAACAGCCCTAGTAGCCTATACCAATTCAACGTGCGATTACAGACGGGCAGTGCTCAGGCGTTCGATGCTACGCTGGCTCAGATCAAACAGCTCTGGAATGAAACGTACCGTGGCGAGGATTTCTCGTATGCCTTCTTCGACGATGAAATTGCCAGGCTCTATGACAAAGAGCGGAATCTGGTAAAGCTTACCAATTTAGCTACGGGAGTGGCCATTTTTATCAGTTGTCTGGGCCTGTTTGGGTTAGTCACCTTTACTGCCGAGCGACGTACCAAAGAAATCGGTATCCGGAAAGTATTGGGAGCTTCGGTTTCCCAACTGGTGGCGTTACTCTCCAAAGAATTTCTGATTCTGGTCGGACTGGCTTTCCTGCTGGCGGCTCCGGCGGCGTGGTATTTTCTGCGGGAATGGCTGAATGGCTTTGCTTACCGTACGGAGCTAAGCTGGTGGCTGTTTGCAACGGCGGGTATACTGGCTCTGCTGGTGGCCTTGCTAACGGTGAGTACGCAGGCGATCCGGGCGGCGAATGCGGACCCGGTGAAAGCCCTGAAAACCGAGTAGTCCATTTCCAGTACAAAGCTTGAAACCACTCAGACTTATTGCCTATGGGCCCCGTGAGTCTGAGTGGTTTCAAGCTTTGTATCCTGATACAAAATGGCAGTTTTTAATTGTATCCTTGGGTACTTTTCTGACATTTTAGCCGATTGGCATGTATTTTTCTCCGGATTAACAGGACCATTCAGTCTCGAATCGTACCACACTTTATAACCCTAGCAGGAAAACCTCCATGGCCTTCATTGATTATTACCAAATCCTGGGCCTGACTAAATCAGCGTCCGATGAAGATATAAAAAAAGCGTATCGGAAGTTGGCCCGGAAATACCACCCGGATGTAAATCCCAACAACGCCGAAGCTACGCTTAAGTTTCAGCAGATTAACGAAGCCAACGAAGTACTCAGCGACCCGGAAAAACGTAAAAAGTACGATCAGTACGGCGAGAACTGGCAACAGGCGGACCAGTACGAGGCCTACGAACAGGCCCGCCGGGCCCAGGGCGGTGGCTCGTACGGTGGCGATGCCGGTAGCTGGTTTAGTGGTGACGGCGGTGATTTCAGCGGCTTTACGGGTGATAATTTCTCGGAATTTTTCCAGTCCATGTTCGGTGGTGAACGCAGCGGCGGCCGTCGAACGCAGCAATACCGGGGCCAGGATTACAACGCTGAACTACAACTGAACCTACGCGATGCGTACGAAACGCACAAACAAACCCTGACGGTCAACGGTAAAAATATTCGAATCACCATTCCGGCGGGCGTGGCCAACGAACAGGTCATCAAGCTGAAAGGGTACGGTGCCCCCGGCCAGAATGGCGGGCCAGATGGTGATTTGTACATTACCTTCAAGATTGCTGAAGATCCGACCTTTAAACGTCAGGGAAATGACCTCTACGCCACGCTGGATCTGGACTTGTATACGGCGGTGCTGGGCGGTGACGTAACCATTGATACGCTGACGGGAAAAGTGAAAGTGCCCATCAAACCCGAAACGCAGAACGGTACGAAAGTGCGGTTACGCGGCAAAGGTTTCCCGGTCTATAAGAAAGACGGAGAATTTGGCGATTTGATCCTGAGCTGGTCGATTAAAATCCCCACCAATCTGACGGATCGACAAAAGGAATTGTTTCAGGAATTAGCTCAATCATAAGATGGAAAGAAGTGAATGGATTGCCATCAGCGATTGCTGTACGCATTATAACATCGAAATTTCGTTCGTCGATTCGTTACAGGATTACGGACTCATCGAAATCACCCGTATTCAGGAGTCGCAGTATATTCACGAAGACCGCTTACCGGCTCTGGAACGGTTCATCCGACTCCATTACGACCTGAATATCAACCTGGAAGGTATTGACGTGATTACGCAGCTGGTCCAACAAGTCGAGCAATTGCAACACGAAATAGCCTTGCTTAGAAGTCAGTTTCCGCGATAGCTGGTTCATCCGCCATTCAAAAGGGTTGCTCGTTTGAGCAACCCTTTTCTGTAAACAGGCGAGTCATTACCTTTCAGGATTTCTACCGTAACGATTTGGGCTTAAGGTACTTCTTCAACACACCCACCAGCGGCTTCAATGATTCCGGTAAGGTCTGATCGGTATACGCCGCAGTATAGGTTTGCTCCTGATCTTCCACCCGCACGTGGTACTGGTAGCCATCCCGCATGGCGGAAGGATTGGGTTCAGCCTCCGTCCAGTTCGTGTTCGTTACGGATTCCTGGATAGCCTGCACTTCGTCGGCTTCCAGCTGATCCGTGTCCAGGCTACATTCTTTCAAAGCCCCCATAAAACCGCCCGATTGTTGCAATTGTACTTTCATAACCGGGTCTTTATATAGTCAGTCCAACCGTTTTCCAGGCGTTGCTAACCACCTTCTTTTCCGCTTCGCCGAACTGACTGCCCGCAATTTGTACGGTCAATTTCGCACAGTCTTTGAACTGACCCGAGGACGTCAGTTGCAGCATGGTATCGTACCAGATGCGGCCCGCCACGTCCCAGGCATTTCCGCCTAGTTCGGTAGCTACCAAAGCAAACACCCGGTTTGGAATGCCGGAGTTGATGTGTACCCCATTGTTATCGTACGGTCCGGTGTACAAGTCATTCATGTGACCAGGCTGCGGATCGGTACCCAAATCCGGATCATCGACGTAGGCTTTACCGGGATTGAGCATATCCCGGATGCCGTGACGCGTCGCGGCGGGCACCAGCACTTCCGAACCAATGGTCCAGTTCGCCGTTTTAGCCTCCTCCTGTTTCTTCCACTGTCGGATCAGAATGCCGAATACATCCGAAAAGTGCTCATTCAGAGCACCCGGCTGTCCGTAATAGGTCAGGTTACTGGTGAATGACTGAACGCCGTGCGTCAGCTCATGCCCAACCACATCAAGCGACTGGGTAAAGCGGTTAAAGATGATGCCGTCCCCATCGCCATAGGCCATCAGCTCTCCGTTCCAGAAGGCATTGTTCATGGGCACAAAGCCGCCCCGGTAATCCGGCTCGGCTACGTGCACGGCGGAGATCAGCGTCATACCCCGGTCATCCAGGGAATTCCGCTGAAAAATGCTTTCGTAAAAATCGTAGGTATCGCCCGAGTAATCGTAGGCTTCATTGACGGCTACATCATTTCCGGCCTCCTGCCCTTCCCGCCGTACGATGACGTTTTTCAGTCGGTCCGTCTGACGAGCATCGTAAATCACGCGATCCTTCCCCTGCTCGGCCGCAAAACTGTGGGCCCGCAAACTGGGAAAGGCCTGTGAAAACTGTCGTTCTGCCCGTAAAGCCGAAGAAATTTTCACCGTAGCCAGGGCTCTGGCCCGTACTTCTGGATTGGACGATTGCACCAGTTGATCCGTCATATACGGCGGTACAATGCAATGAATGGAGTGACGATGCGAGCAGGTACACATACGAGCGAGGTTCTGGTTTTTTGGTCGAAACACAGGAAATGATCCATCAAAGAGATGCTTCAAGATACCTAAAAAACCGGACCGGACGAAGCGTTGATCCGGGAAAAACAAGCCACAAAAAGGTCAGCGGGATACTTTCGTTGGATTGTTGAAGTACCCCGCTGACCGGAGAATAATTACGTCTATAAAGAGACTATTTTTTACTCATCGGGTAAGCCGCGTTTGCGTAAGCCGGGCCGATACGCCAGGTAAAAGACCTGCGGCAGGACAATTAGCGACAGGATCATACAGATCACCAGTCCACCCACAATCATAATTGCCAAGGGTTTCTGGATTTCGGAGCCCATGCCGGTGGACATGGCTGCGGGTAACAAACCCGCCGATCCCATCACGGCAATCATGAAGACGGGCCGAATCCGGGAGAAAACCCCTTCCTTGATGGCTTTCTTGAGCGGGTATCCTTTCCGCAATAAATCCTTCATAACCCCGATCAGAATGATCCCATCAATGGTACCGACGCCAAATAGGATAATGAAACCAATTCCGGCCGAGATACCGAAGATCGTATTGGTAATGAACAGCGAGAGAAATCCGCCGACGAATGCAAAGGGAATCGTTACCAGCGAAATCAGCGTATCCTTCAGGTTACCGAAATTGATGTACAGCAGGAAGAAAATCATCAGCAGGGAAATCGGTACGATGACGGCCAGTCGGCTCGTCGCTCGCTGCTGACTTTCAAACTCGCCCGCCCAGGACATCCGGTACGAATCCGGCAACTGTACCTGCTCTTGTACCCGTTGCTGAGCATCGGCGATAGTACTTCCCAAATCGCGGCCCCGCACGGAGAAGCCAATGCCAATGTAGCGGCTGCTTCCTTCCCGGTAAATAAAGGCCGGACCGGTATGAAAGGAAATATCCGCGATTTCGTACAGGGGTACTTTTGACGTACCGCTGGCGGGTACCAGAATATTGGCGATCTCTTTTTCGGACTGCCGGAAGGGTTCCGCGTACCGAACCCGAATGTCGAACAACCGTTCGTTTTCGTAAAAATGCGAGGCCTCTTTCCCGCCAATCGCCATTTCGATGACCGACTGGGCATCGTCCATACTGACGCCGTAGCGACCCATGCGTTTTTCGTCCAGTTTAATCCGGAGTTCGGGCGAGCCAATGTTCCGGAATACGTTTAGATCCTGCACGCCGGGCACATCTTTAATGGCATCGGCAATCTGATCGGCGGTTTTTTCGAGCTGGAATAAATCATCACCGAATACCTTGACAACCAGGGAGCTTTTCACCCCCGCTACGTATTCCTCCACGTTATCCATAATCGGCTGACTGAAGCTGAAGATGGTTCCGGGATAGACGCTGAGTGATTTTTCCATTTCTTCCAGCAGTTCATCTTTCGAAATCTTCCGCTTCCACTCTTCTTTCGGATAGAGCTGAACGTGAAATTCCACGTTGAAGAATCCGGTCGGATCGGTACCATCATTGGGTCGGCCGGTCTGAGTGAGTACGAAACGAACTTCTTCAAACGATCGAAACTTCGCCTTCATCTCTTTCGTCAGCTTTACTGATTCTTGGAGACTGACGCTATTAGGCAACGTAGCCCGAATGTACAAGGCTCCTTCGTTCAGCTTGGGAATAAACTCCGAGCCTAGTCGCCCGAAGCTGAGCATACAAACGGCGAACAATCCGATGAATACGGCGATGGTCGCCTTCGGCATCCGGAACGCTCCCACGAAGAGTTTGTAAATACCATTCCGGAAAAAATCGGTAATCGGGTTTTCAGGGTCCTTGATGTTTTTGCGTAACAGCACCTTACACATGGCGGGTACGTACGTCAGACTCAGCACGGCCGAGCCAATGAGGGCGTAACCGAGCGTGAAGGCCAGCGGCGTAAACATCTTGCCTTCTACTTTCTGGAAGGTAAAGATGGGCAACAGGGCCACGATCAGGATAATCTGGGCAAAGAAGATGGATTTGGCGACCGTGCGGGCACTCTGCTTAATGATCCCGAGTTTCGAGATTTTATTAAACCGCTCCATGCCTAGTTCATGAGCCCGCCGGTCAAGCCCCACGAAGACCGTCTCCACCATTACCATCGTCCCTTCCAGCAGCAAGCCGAAATCGACGGCACCGATGGAAATCAGGTTGGCAGGAACGCCCTGCACGCGTAGCATGATGATCGCAAACAGGAAGGCCAGCGGAATCACGGAAGCGACGATTACTGTCGTTCGCCAGTTAACCAGGAAGATAAAGACGAATACCGATATCAGTACAATCCCCTCCACGAGGTTGTGTGTTACCGTATCCACCGTCGTGGTGACCAGTTCGGAACGGTCGTGGAACGGTTCGATTTTTACGCCCTTGGGAAGAATCCGGTTATTGAGATCCTCGATTTTCAGCTTCAGGTTATCAATGACGGCACTCGGATTTTCACCCCGCAGCATAATCACAATGCCTTCCACCAGGTCATCTTCGTCCTGCAAACCGACCTGACCCAGCCGGGGTTTCGCCGTGATGTTTACCTTGGCGACGTTCCCGACGGTTACGGGGGTACCGTTGACGTTCTCAATCAGGATGTTTTCGATGTCAGCCGTACTTTCCAGTAAACCCACACCGCGTACCGCATAAGCCTGGCTGCCCTTGGTAATGACATCGCCACCGACGTTGATGTTACTTTTGGAAACGGCTTCAAAGACATCCAGGGATGTCAGGTTGTAGTTGGCCAGTTCGACCGGGTCTACCTGTATTTCGTAGATTTTTTCTTCCCCGCCAAAGCTGACCACCTGAGCCACGCCGGGTACCCCTACCAGCTCCCGTTCAACCACCCACTCCTGGAGAGCGGACAATTCCCGAATGGGCAAATCACCCTTGAGTACATACCGGAAAATCTCCCCCGTCGCACCGGCGGGCGGTTCAATTTCCGCTTCAGCACCCTCGGGCATCGTAACGTTATTGATCCGATTGGAAGCGTATTGCTGGGCGTAAAAGTCATCAACCTTTTCGTCAAACAGTACGGTTACCACAGACAGCCCAAACAGCGAAACCGAGCGTACTTCGGTTTTCTTCGGGATCGTATTCATTTCCCGGGTGATGGGCAACGTAATAAATTTCTCTACCTCCTCCGCACTCCGACCGGACCACTGGGTAATGATTCGAACCCGGGTGTTGGTGACGTCTGGAAAGGCTTCTATGGGCGTGTTCATGTAGCTGATAATCCCGGCACCCACCAGCAAAAAGGTCATAAAAAAGACCAGAATGTGGTTTCTCAGGGAAAAGGCTACAATCTTTTCGACAAATTTGGACATAACAGACTCAGTGTGCGGCTTTAGTTTGCTTCAACTGATTATAAACCAGCAATTGATTTTTAGTCAGAATTTTATCTCCTACCCGTACGCCTCCGTGGAAGTACGTGGAGTCACTATTCTGGAACAAGGGCGTCAAATTGACGAGTTCGAGATTGCATTCATCCTGGTACTTTACGACGAAATAGCGGTCTTCATCAAACACGACGGCCTGGGTAGGAACGGCCATGGTGGTTTCATTACCCGTTTTTTTCACGCGAATGATGACGAACATTTCGGGCTTCAGCAGCAGGCCGGGGTTATCCAGGAAAATCTGAGCTTTCAGTACCCGCTCGTTCGGATCGAAGACATTAGAAAAACGACTGATCTTTCCGTGGAAAACGGTATTGGGGTACGCCGTTGTCGTAATCTCGACGGGCATGCCTTCTTTCACCTGTCCCAACTGACCCGTGTAGATGTTTGCCGTAACCCACACCTGCTTGAGGTCAGAAATGGTAAACAGGGCATCGGTACCCGCTTCCACCTGCTGCCCGACGACAATGTTTTTCTCCACGACATACCCATTACTGACAGCTTTGACGACGAGTACGCCTTTTTCCAGACTACCTCCGTACAGGTTCAAAGTTTCCTGAGCTTTGATGATGCTTTGCTTGGCCACGTCTACTTCGCTTTCGGCCACGACCAGCTCTTTTTCCGTAGCCAGTTTGTCTTCGTACATTTCCTTCACGGAAGCCAGGTTTCGTTCGGCGGTTCGCAGGGTAGCCTGAGCCGTTTTCAGATCCGTACTCAAGTTGGTCAGTTCAGAACTGCGTAGTTCGAGCATGACCTGGCCTTTTTTCACGTAGTCGCCCAGGGCAAAATTCACTTTGCTTACGACCCCATCGATCAAAGGCACAAACCGAACGACCTTATCGGGATTGTAATTGACTTTTCCCGTCAGCGAAATTTTCTGAATGGGCGTTGTCGCCTTTACTTCAGTCGTTTGAGTGGTTACCTCCTTGGCCAGGCAATGGGTAGAATCGGCCTGGGGAACGTTTTGGGTCTGTTGCTCGGGCTTTTGGTTGCAGCTCAGCACAAGACCGCCCAACAGAGCGAGTGTCAGGCCATTAAGAGTAGCATACATTAACTTCATGGCAGGTCGGTTCCAGCTAAATAATTAAGTTCTTCCAAAGAATTTCTGAGATTTTTAGTCGCTTTCAGCAGCGTTTCGCGGTTGGACCGGAAGGCTTCGAAGTAGTTGAGGAATTCCAGCAGACTGATATTTTTTCGCTGGAAGTTGCGACTGATGGCCTCGCTGAGTTCCTCCAGTTCCGTCGCGTAATTGACGTCGATTCGTTCGTAGAAATCGCTAGCCCCGAGAAAGTTGGCATAGGCTTTAAACAATTGATTCTGCCAATCATTACGAGCTTCTTCCAGCTGTCGACTCGTTTTTTCGATTTCGATTTTACTCGACAGAATGTTGCCCTTGTTCCGATCGAAAACGGGAATATCTGCCGATACACCAAACCCAACGAAATCAAGCATGGTATTCCCGTTTCGATCGTAGCCTGCCTTGAGGGTTAGATCGGGCGTTCTTTTGGCTTCCTCGTAACGGCTCTGGGCTTTGGCATAGGCTACTTCGCTCTGGGCCGCCCGCAAGCGTGGCGGATCTTCACTAACGCGTTGGCGGAAGAAAGAAAAACCTCCCTGTTTTAATGCGGTATACGCGGGCAGGACTGAGCCGTCACTAATAACCAAATACGTCGTTACGGGCAGGGCCATCAGCGTTTTGAGCTGCTGCTGCGAATCCTGGATTTCCTGATCCAGCTCCCGCAAATCGTCCATCAACTCCAGCTCCAGAGACTTTAACCGGAAGTACTCCGCCTTCGAAAGGTTATTATTCTGATACTGACGCTCTTGAGCCTTAAACACTTCCGACAGCACCGTTAGCTGATCCGCGAAAAGTTGTTTGGTCTGCTGATCGTACGTCAGTTCGGTAAGCAGATTGCGGAATTCGGCTTTCAGGGAAACCAGTAAGTCGAGGAAATACTGCTCCGTCCGATCCCGGTTCACCTTTTCGATGGCAACCATTTTCCGACGTTTCCCGGCGGTTAGGATGAGTTGTTCGAGATCAAAGGCAAACTGCTGGTTTCGTCCGAAGTTCTTGCCCAGGGGTGGGGAAACCTCCTGGCCCCGCGTTTGTCGCTGGGTGGCCCAAAGGTTTACCTGATCGATCCCAAAGTTGGGGTTAGGCCAGGCCTTTGCCTGCAGAATCTGAGCCTCCGCCTGGGAAATCGTCAGCTTTTCGGCAAGTAGACGCAGGTTATTCGTCAGGAATAACTGCTCGGCCTCCGCCCGGGTAATACGCATGGTATCCACCGGGACCGATTGGGCCCAACTGCTGCCTACGCTTAGTATAAAAAAGAGAAATAAGATCCGACGCATAATGACCAATGACAATTACATTGGCAAAAGTGCGAAGTCAAGATTAAGGGGAAATTAACAGAATTATTAAAAGTAGATTGGAAGTAGATTAGAGTTTTTTAATCTACGAAAAGAATCCAGCGTTTTGTAACATCCGTACTGATTCTAGCTTACGATTTCTTGAAATCAACCACAAATACTGACCCTTCTCCTACGACGGATTGAAAGTTTAACATAAAGCCATGAAGATCCAGAATACGTTGCGTTAAGTGTAAGCCCAAGCCATGGCCAGCAACCGAAGTAGTGTTTGACCCACGATAGAAAAGATCAAAAATTTTCGATTGCTCCGTCGGTTCGATCCCTCTACCCTGATCAACAATACGAATTTGTAAATTTGAAGTATAATCTAACGATACAGTGACGGGTTTTGCATCCGAAAACTTAACCGCATTCTCAATTAAATTGGTTAATACGAGTGATAGTAATACTTCATTTCCTTCAACAAGTAGCCAGTCCGTGTTTTCCTGTTCTGACGAAACTTCCACTTCGACTACCGCCGATGGATGCGTCAACTGAATTTTCCCTAACACATCCCATAAAACGTCATCCATTTGAATGGCATGAATTGGAAAATTACGGCTGGATTCCAGTCCCGACAGGATGAGTAAGCCCTCCAGTATATCCTTTAAATGCTGAGCATCCAGCAACAGGGTTTGTAATAAAGACTGGTACTCTTCTTCACTTCGCTTCTGTTGCAGGTTTACCTGTAGCTCACCAATCAGGGCAGCCAGAGGTGTTTTTAACTCATGGGAAGCGTGTTTCAAGAAGTGTTTCTGGCTTTTTACGCTTTTTTCCAGCCGCTCCAGAAAATAATTGAACGTGGCCACGACCTGCTGCAACTCATCGTCCGTGGCTCCTTTCTGCTGGGGTAAGCGTAAGTGCAGGTTATCCGCCGAAATCGTATTGACCTGATCAATGACTTCCGTAAAAGGGTGAAACGTTCGTTTGGAGAGCCAGGCATTCAGGAGCAGGTTAATGGCAATCCCTCCGAAAAAGAAGGTCAACATGGTGATTCCCAGGTTGGTAAGCCGGTCCTGCCCGCTTACATTAATTCCCGAAGAAATGATGATAAAATCACCCTGATTATCCTGATAATAAATGCCCACACATTGCCGTCCATTCTGATAAAACTGTACCGACTTTGCTTGCGGTATTTCCTTTAATCGCTTCGGATTAATCGTTACAGCCGGACCATTATCCACGAAAATCAATTTACCCGTCGTGTCGTATACCTGTACAATTTCATCCACTAATGGCACGCGGTAAATGGATTCCTGTTTGCTGTAATTTAATTTTGTCGCTTCATCTTTTTCAAAGTATACAAAGGCAGCAATTAAAGCCCGATCACTGAGTTTATTAAAAAATATGGTATCCGTATGTTTCTTAAAGATGATATAGGTGCCTACGAAAACAATCACCAGGGTAATGGCGAAAATCAGGGTGGATTGTAACGTAAGTTTAAAACGAAGTTTCATTCAACAAAGTCTATCTAATAGCTGTTTTCTAAACCAATAAATACCATTCTATTCTTCCGTATATTGTTCAAACAAATATCCTCTTCCTTTAATCGTTTGGATGAACTTCGTATCGTACCCTTTATCCAGTTTATTTCTCAGATAGTTAATATATACATCTACTACATTAGTGTTCGTATCAAAGTTTAAATCCCAGGCTGCTTCGGCGATTTCAGCACGCGTTACTACTCTCTCTTTGTTCTGCATAAAAAACAATAAGAGTTTAAACTCACGCGGTGATAATGTAATTTCGGTTTCTCCCCGTTTCACGACATGGCGGTCCAGATTGATGCTTAAATCATGATACGTATACTGTTCAAAGTTTCCTTTTTCGAAGGATTTCCGCCGCAGCTGAGCATTGATTCGAGCAATCAGTTCCAGAAAGTTGAAGGGCTTTCCCAGGTAATCGTCGGCCCCAGCTTCGAGTCCCTGAATCTTCTCCTCCGGCGTATTTAACGCACTCAGCATGATGATCGGAACGTTGATTTCCCGCCGCCGAATCGTTCGGCAAACATCAAATCCATCCAGATCCGGCAACATAATGTCCAGAATAATGGCATCAAATTCCTGCTGCATACACTCCTCGATGGCCTCGTAACCCTTCGTGACGTGCCGGACCTGAAACATTTTTTCCCGCAATCCTTTTTCAACAAAGGAAGCCACCCGGCTATCATCCTCAACGAGCAGAATTTTTGACATAGCAGTATAAGCTGGTTACTGAAGTATCATTCATTAATGACAAAACTAGTATGCTATTGTTCAAAACCGCACAGCTTACTGTTCATAACTGAGCAACCCTTTATTTATAACTACTTGTTTATCTGAGACTTAACAAACTTTAACTTTTATTGGAATACTTTTAGGGCCACTTACTTCCGTTCGTTTTTTCATTTCTTTCATTCGCCTATGTTCGGAAATTTCCTTACCCTTATCTTCCGTCAGTTTGCTCGTCAGAAAGTCTATACTTTTCTGCATTTGGCGGGTTTGGCCGTGGGCATAGCTGGTGGCATCCTAACGTTTCTGTTTATCCGCTACCATTATACTACGGATCGGCATCATCAGAAATTCGATCGCATTTTTCGAGTAGTGACCGATTTACGGCTGGACGATGGGTCCGTTGAAGCCTATCCCGAAGCCATGCCTCCGCTGGCTCCTTTGTTACGGCGTCAGTTTCCGCAGGTAGAAGAGGCCACCTTCTTCGTGACCAATCAGGATGTAACGGTACGTCAGGGTGACCGGGTTTTTCCCGAACATACGGGCGTTTTTCTGGTCGATTCCTCCTATTTCAAGATTTTCGACTACCAGTGGAAGCAAGGGACACCCGCGTCGCTGCAAAAAAATACGGCGATTCTAACCGAGCGTTGGGCAAAAAAATACTTTGGTGATCGGAATCCAATGGGCCAACGCCTCGACATCGACAAAGAAACGAGCGTACTCGTCACGGGTATTATCGCTGATCCCCCACCCACGACGGATCTGAAAGCAGGGATGTTCTTACCGCTAGACGTTATTCCCACTTTTGAAAAAGACAATTGGTGGTATTTAAACAGTACCAATCGCGTTTACGCTACGCTTAAAGATCCTACCAAAGAGGCCCAAATGGAACAGGCCATGCCAAAGGTTATCCGAAAGGCCCTCGGAGCGGATGCTCGTTATATTCAACTGCATTGGCAACCCCTGCGAGACGTGCATTTCGATCCACGTACGCCCGGCTCCATCCGCCGTATGCTGGTACATACACTGGCCTGGGTGGGGCTTTTTCTGGTACTAACGGCCTGTATGAACTTCATTAACCTTACAACGGCTCAATCGCTTCGCCGGGTGAAGGAAGTGGGCATTCGCAAGAGCCTGGGTAGTTCACGCCGGCAGTTACTAACTCAGTTTCTGCTTGAAACGGCCGTACTCGTAGGGATTGCTTTTCTACTGGCCCTGTTTCTGGTGGAAGTATTGCTTCCGTATCTGAATCAATGGACCCAGAGTCAGCTAAGCTGGCAACTGGACACCAGTCTTACGTTTTTTCTACTGCTACTTGCCGGAACGATTACGGGGCTGGCGGGTGCTTATCCGGCGTACCTTCAAGCCAGCTTTGCTCCCATCGCGGCGTTGAAAGGTACCCTTCGTTCCCACCGTACTCTTTCCTTGCGACAGGTACTTACCGTTACGCAGTTTGTTGTTTGTCAGGTACTGATCACCGGTGCGATTGTGATGGTGTGCCAGACCCGGTATTTCGAGCAAGCAGATTTGGGATTTAAAAAAGATAATATCCTGCTAATCAATCTCCCCGAGAAAGGCAAAGAGCACGTAGTACGACAGGCCCTGGAGACGTATCCGGAAATTCAGGCTCTTACCTTCCAGTTTCGTCCACCTTCCTCGACGAAGATAAACGGCGGTACGTTTAAGTTTGCCGACAAAGCTTCGTTTGAAACCTTCGCCCTACGGGAAAAAATTGCGGATGCGGCCTTTATACCGACGTATGGCTTACAGCTCGTGGCCGGGCGAAATATTATACCGAGTGACACCCTTCGGGAAATCGTGGTGAATGAGGCTTTTTTACGCAAGCTTCACCTCAAAGACCCCAACCAGATTCTGGGACGAAAACTGGATTATTACCTGGCTCACAGCTCGTTACCCATTGTGGGCGTTGTTAAAGATTTCCATCACTTATCCTTACACAAAGCCATTGAACCCTGCTTCATCGGTAGTCAGGCTTCGCTTTACCAGCAGGTAGGTATCAAACTGGCCGTGGATGATCTGGAAGAAACACTACCCCGGATACGAACGGTTTGGGAAAAAATTTATCCGCAACAACCCTTCGAGTACCAGTGGTTGGATCAGCAGTTGGCCCAGTCGTACCAGGCCGAAGGTAGCCTAGCCAACCTGATTGTACTGTTTGCAGGGGTAGCCGTCTGGATTTGCGGCTTAGGTCTGTTTGGCCTCATCCGGTTTATGGCCGAAACACGAACCAAAGAAATAGGCATCCGAAAAGTCCTGGGGGCCAGCGAAGGACAGATTCTGTACCTCTTCGGGAAATCCTTCGTGATCATGGCTGCATTAGGCTTCGTAGTGGCAGTACCCATTGCTACCGTACTCATGCAAAGCTGGCTTGAACAGTTTACGTACCGTATTTCACTGCATTGGCTGTATTTCGGCGGCACCCTGCTTAGTACGCTGGCCTTAACGCTGGCAGTCATTGCGTATCAGTCCATTCGAGCCGCCCGTACCAATCCCGTATACAGTCTGAAAGCGGAGTGAAGCGTCGAGCCGTGCAACAAAAAGGAAACGAGCGTTGTCTTTGTCCAAAAACTACCAGAAATGATGAAACGTTTGTACCTTTTCCCGTTGCTGACGCTTGCGTTGGGTACAGCCTCGGCCCAATCCTCTGAAGATCAACCTTACCAGACGAAAACCTTCACGGGTAACTTATCCAATGTTCGCGTGGACGTTTCCGGCGGTAGTATTCAGGTTGAAGGGGGTTCTTCTTCCGACGTGAAAGTAGAAATGTACGTACGGCTGAATAACTGGCCCGCGAACAAGATCGATAAAGCGGAAATTGAAAAGCAACTCGCCGAGTATGAGCTGAGCATGAAAACAGAAGGTTCGTCGGTGGTCGTCTACTCCCGTCGTAAATCAGGGGTCTCCTGGAATTCAGATCGTAACATCAGCGTATCCTTCAAGATTTTTACGCCTCGCACCTTCTCTACGGACCTGCGTACCAGCGGAGGAAGTATTCGGTTGGCTCACCTGGACGGACCGCAACAGTTTCAGACCAGCGGGGGCAGTTTGCACATGAGCGACGTAGCCGGTCTGATTCAGGGTCGGACCAGTGGCGGCAGCATTCATCTGAACAATTGCCGGAAGGAAATGAACGTACAGACCAGTGGGGGTAGCATTCAGGCCGAAGACCTGGAAGGTAAAATCACGTTAAAAACTTCCGGTGGTAGTGTACGTCTGACTCGCCTGAACGGTACCATCGAAGCCACCACCAGTGGGGGCAGCGTTCAGGGCGATGCCATTAGCGGAGAACTTTATGCGAAAAGCTCAGGCGGCTCCATCCGTTTATATAATTTGTCAGCGGCGGTGGACGCAGAAACGAGTGCCGGTAGTTTGGATGTAGAATTTGCTAAACTCAATAAGTACGTCAAATTGCGGTGCTCAGCGGGCAGCATCAAGGTCCGCTTACCCCAGAATCAGGGCGTAGATCTGGCCGTACGTGGTAGCCGGATTCACTTTCCGCTCGCGAAGTTCCGGGGAGAAGCCGATGATACGCACGTGGATGGCAAACTCAACGGCGGTGGCGTACCCCTCACGATTCACGGGAGTAATTCTGTATCCATTCAATAACTGAATTTCCTTTCTTGCATGTCCGAAAGCGAACACTCAATTGTTCGTTTTCGGACATAATTATTTTATAAATATCTCATAATCAAAACATTAATTCTTTTTTTATCGCTTTGGCACAGCTTTAGAAAATAGAACCTTCAAACAGCATCTCCATGATTTCACTGCAAGACATCGAACGGTATTACCAGAACGGGTTCACCAAAACATACATTCTCCGGCACGTTACGACCGAAATTAAGGAAGGAGAATTTGTTAGTATCATGGGTCCATCCGGGGCGGGCAAGTCTACCCTACTGAACATCATTGGCCTACTCGATCAGCCTACTTCAGGTGAGTATACGTTCCTCGATCAGCCGGTACAGCGACTCAGTGAGAAGAAACGTTCGGAGTTGTACAAAGCCTATATCGGTTTCGTCTTTCAGGCCTATCACCTCATCGATGAACTGACCGTATACGAAAACCTGGAAACGCCGCTACTGTACAAAAACGTACCGAGTTCAGAGCGGAAAAGCCGCATAGCCGATATTCTGGATCGATTTAATATGGTTGCTAAAAAGGATTTGTTTCCCAATCAGCTTTCCGGTGGGCAACAGCAACTGGTAGGCATCGCCCGGGCATTAGTGGGTCAACCTAAAATTATTTTGGCGGATGAACCTACGGGTAACCTCCAGTCGGCCCAGGCTGAAGAAATCATGCAGATTTTCAAGCAGTTGAATCAGGAAGGTATTACGATCATTCAGGTGACGCACTCGGAGAAGAATGCGGCTTACGGCAACCGGATTTTACACCTGAACGACGGAAAAATTGTCGAAGACCTTCGCGTAGAATCCATCGCCTAGCGTCTCTCGTTCGACCTTCAACTTCCCCCTTGTTTTCCTTTAGGTACGCATTTCCATGAAAAAATTACTCCTTTTCACCGGACTCCTGTTGAGTGGCTCCCTGCAGGCCCAAACGCCCATGACGCTGAAACAGGCCGTAGATGTAGCCATCCGTAATAACCTGACGGTGCGGCAGAATGAACTGCTGGTGGAAACCAGTGAAAATAACCTTCTGCAGGCGAAGCTGGCACTTCTGCCTACGGCACAGGCTGCCGCCTCGCAATCGATCAATTACGGCCGCAGTATTGACCCCTACACGAACGGGTTCGTTAACGAAAAGCTAAACTCTTCGGCTTTCAGTCTTTCGGCGGGTGTAACCCTCTTCAATGGTCTATACAATCAGAATTTTATCAAGCAGAATAACCTGCTCATGAAAGCTGCCGAACAGGATGTCCGACAAGCGAAGGATCAGGTGACGATCACGACGATTCTGGCGTATTTACAGGTGCTTAGCAGTGAAGATCAGGTCAACCTGGCAGAACAGCAGCTGGAAGCTTCCAAAATGCAGCTGGAACGGGCCGTAGCTCTGGTAAAGGCCGGAAACCTGGCTCCGTACGATGAATACACCCTCGGTTCGCAGGTGGCAAATGACCAGTTGAGTCTGGTTACCATGCAGGGTCAGTTGAAGCTCAACCGACTGGCCTTCTGGCAAACCCTCAACAACCCGCAGGTTCCCCTGGACTTTAAACTGGAACGTTTAACCCCACAGGGCGAAATGGGTTATGAAAGCACGGCCACACAGGTGTACGAACTGGCCGAACAAAACCTGGGGGTCATCAAAGCGGCCCAGCTTCGCGTCAAGAGCTTTGATCATACCATCAAGATGTACCGGGGTTTGCAGTATCCGCTCCTTTCGTTGAATTCGTACTTCAGTACGCGGTACTCTTCTACGGCAAACCTGACTTACGGGGATCAGCTGGGCAACAATTTTAACCGATACTTTTCGCTGGATTTAGCCATTCCCATCTTTCGAAGCTGGATTTACAGAAACCGGGTTCAAAACGCAATTGTAGATAAAAAACGCAACGAAGTGCAGGCTCAGAATGTACAGATTCAGGTTAAACAAGGCATTGAGCAGGCATACGCTAACCTGGAGGTAGCCAAAATGCGGTACGACGCTCTGGAAAGTCAAGTGAAAAACTTCGATGAGACCTTGAAATCGGCCGAAAGCCGTTTTCAGGCCGGTACGCTGAACGTGGTTGAATACAACATTGCCAAAACCAATCTGGATCGGGCCCGCTTAAATCAGATCCAGGCTCGTTATGATTATCTGTTTCGGGTAAAAATTCTCGATTACTATCAGGGTAAGAACCTGTTCGTGGACTAAGCCTAAGCTATAGCTCCCAAACCGTAGGGTTTTGATGCCGACGCAGGTGCTTTCCAAAGTTCATCCAGAAGGCCATGATCAGGTACAGAACCAATGGCGAGCCCATCGTTAAGCAGGACGTATAGATGAAGTACAAACGGATGCTGCTGGCGGAGATTCCAAGCCGTTCGCCTACCAACGAACACACGCCAAAAGCCTGACTTTCAACAAGATATCGTAAACGGTTCATGATTGGGCGATCTTTTGTTAATCGAAAATACGGACACTTCCCGAAAACTTAAAAATTCATACCAATGTTTAAAAAAAAATTTTTTCGCTAAAACTGTATTAACCCTAATAATTTCTCTTTTATTTCGGGAAAATCTTCCGTTTCAATATTTAATTTGTTATGCAAACAGGTACAGTAAAGTTTTACAACGAAAGCAAGGGGTTTGGCTTCATCGTTGACGATGCCACGGGACAGGACATCTTCGTTCACGTCACGGGTTTGAATGGATTGCAAATCCGTCAGGATGATCGCGTATCGTATGAAACGATCAGCGGTAAAAAAGGCGTGAACGCAGTAAACGTAAAGAAATTGGCTTAGTCTTTCTAAGTCACTTGTCTTAACTCCGGTCCCGGACTCTAGCAGAGTTCGGGATTTTTTTCTGTCCGGACGGATTGGAAATTATTCGAGCGTACGCTTTTTATTTATATCTTTCAAAAGCTACCTATTTACCTTTTCTACCTGAATCATATCCCTTTAATGGAACCGTTTTCCTACTCCCCTCTGCCTAGTATTGACCTTACGTATGCGTCCAGATGGACTCGTCTTGCCAACTACATTATCGATTGGATTTTCTTTGGTTTGGTTTTAATGCTGGGGCTACTGACCGTTAGCATTATTCTTACCCTGGTGGATGAACGTCTCAATGATTCTTTATTTCGGACCATTGATTCTCTTCCTGAACTAATTCAACGCATCATCACAGTACTACTGTATGGGTTGGTGATGGCTCTGCAGGAGATTCTAACGCAGGGCCGATCGATGGGTAAGTGGATTACAAAAACTCAGGTCGTAACGGAATCAGGCGAGACACCCGATTTAAGTACGCTGTTCAAACGCAACCTGTACCGATGTGTACCCCTGGAAACGCTTTCCATCTTTTTTGAAAATATTCCCTGGCATGATAAATGGACGGATACACGGGTAGTCAGGAAAATAGTTCGCTAATTAACGTATCGTACTATCCGTTTCTCGACCTATTCTTTTACAAACCAGTTTCCGTGGGACTCTTTATGAGGACTGTTCGCAACGATACGGCCTTTTTTTTGCCCTTAACAAGCGAAACGGGTTCTCCCCTGAGAAAACCCGTTCGCCTGTTCAAAATGGTAAACGCCTAAGCCTATACCCAGCTTTTCACCTCGTCCAGCGTCGGCATTTTCGCTTCGATTTTCAGCTTCTTACGCAGTCCACCCAGATCATTGAATACTTTGTTCGGATTTGCTCCTTTCAGGGCTTCTACGGTCAGAAAGCCCATCTTCTGGATAGCCGGTACCCACTCGGCAGGGATCCCCGCGGCTACGTAATCGGCTTCGGTAGCTACTTCCGCTTTCTTCTCCGGACGCATTTGTGGGAAGAACAGAACTTCCTGAATGCTGGCGTTATTGGTCATCATCATCGTCAAACGATCAATGCCGAAGCCAATGCCGGCGGTAGGCGGCATACCGTATTCCAGTGAACGGATGAAATCTTCATCGAGAGCCATGGCTTCTTCATCGCCACGTTCTGCCAGACGAAGCTGTTCTTCAAAACGCTCCCGCTGATCAATCGGATCGTTCAACTCCGAGTAGGCGTTAGCAATCTCCTTCCCGTTAACGTATATTTCAAACCGCTCCACTACTCCGGGTTTGCTCCGGTGCTTTTTGGTCAGGGGTGACATTTCCAGCGGGTGGTCCATGATGAACGTAGGCTGCACCAGATTGCTCTCCACAGCTTCACCAAAGATCTCGTCGATGAGTTTTCCTTTACCCATGGTGGCATCTACTTCCACGCCGAGTTTCTGAGCTTCGGCCCGCAGTTCGTCTTCCGATAACGCGTCTACGTCAAGGCCCGTGTACTTCTGAATGGCCTCGGAAATACTCAGCCGGGCATACGGTCCCTGGAATTCAACGAGGTTCTCACCGATCTGTACCTGCGTTTGTCCATTGGTAGCGATGGCAACCTTTTCCAGGATTTCTTCCGTCATGTTCATCATCCACTCGTAATCCTTGTAGGCTACGTAGAATTCCATGGCGGTATATTCCGGATTATGCGTCCGGTCCATCCCTTCGTTACGGAACATCTTTCCAAATTCATACACCCCTTCGAATCCACCCACAATCAGTCGTTTCAGGTATAATTCGTTCGCAATCCGCAGATATAGAGGCATATCGAGCGTATTGTGGTGCGTTTTAAACGGACGAGCCGCGGCTCCACCGTGAATGGGTTGCAGAATCGGGGTTTCTACTTCCAGCCAGCCGCGATCATCAAAGATTCGCCGCATGGTTGAAATGATTTTGGCCCGTTTTACGAAAATATCTTTTACCTGCGGGTTTACAATCAAATCGACGTATCGCTGCCGGTAACGTAACTCAGGATCCGTAAAGCCGTCGTACACGTTCCCTTCTTCATCCCGTTTCACGATGGGAAGCGGACGAAGCGATTTGGTCAGGATCGTAAATTCCTGTACGTGAATGGAAATCTCGCCGGTCTGCGTCGTAAATACGTACCCCTTAATACCGATAATGTCTCCGATGTCAAGCAGCTTTTTGAAAACCGTATTATACAGGGTCTTGTCTTCGTCCGGACACAGGTCATCGCGACGGAAGTACAACTGAATACGGCCCGTAGCATCCTGTAATTCAGCAAAACTGGCCGAACCCATAATCCGGAAGCTCATCAGGCGGCCGGCAATGGAAACGGTTTTATAATCGGTTTTATTCCGTTCGTAGTTTTGGAGAATGTCAGCGGCCGTAACGTTGATTTCGTAGCCTTCAGCCGGATACGGATCGATGCCCAGCCGGTATAGTTCTTCCCGTTTCTGACGACGGAGTAATTCTTGTTCAGAAAGTTGCATGATTTAATATCACCCTTCTCAGGGAATGTTGACAATACATCCACCCAGTGGATTGGCTGCAAAAATAACCATTGCGGACTGCTCCGTTAGCATAAATACCTGCTCAATTTTAAGGTTTTATTCTTTCGCTACCTTTTAACTATCCTTAGCTTTGTAGAAATCACCGCCCCATGTACTCATTTAATGGGTATGGGGACCTTTTACTAGGAAGAGATATGCAGCGACTGACCCAAACGCAACGCCAAACGCTGAAGTTTTCACCCCTGCAGATTCAGATGTTGAATTTGCTGGGTCTGAATACCTTGGAATTGGAGCAGCGAATAAAAGATGAGCTGGAAGAAAATCCGGTACTGGAAGAAGGCGTTGAAACGCCCGAACAAGCAGAAGAAAATTCCGACGGTCTGGATGACTTCCAACCCGAAGGCAATGATTTACCCACCGATGATTTTCGGGACTGGGATGAATTTGCCGATGATGACATTCCTGAATACAAAACCCGGTCGGATAACTTTGCCGCCGACGAGGATTTCTATACTTCTCCCATCGTTCAGCTGAATACCTGGCGGGAGGAACTCAAAGAACAGGTAGGTACGCTTGAATTAACCGAGCGGCAGCGATTGATTGCTGATTTCATCGTGGACTCGCTCGATGATGATGGCTTTCTGAAGTACGACGCCTACAACATCGCGGACGACATTAGCTTTACCAATAACATCTGGGTAGAAGAATCGGAGATAGAAGAAATTCTTCCCCTGATCCGCTCGCTCGACCCACCGGGTGTGGCCGCCCGCGACCTGCAGGATTGTTTACTGTTACAACTGGAACGCAAGCCGCATACGCCCGAAAATACGTTGAGTATAGAAGTCGTACGGCGGCACATGCACGAACTGGCAGGACGAAATTACGAGAAAATCATGCGGGTGATGAACCTGGACAACGAACAGTTGAAGGAAGTACTCGGCGTGATTGCTCACCTGAACCCCAAACCCGTAGTGGGTGGACAAAGCAGTAGTCTGGTCGTTAATGAGAATATTCTGCCCGAGTACTTTGTTACGAACGATAATGGTCTTTTTGAAGTAAACCTCAATGGTCGCGACTTACCCAGCATCCGGCTGAGTAAGGCAGTAGTCGAAATGGCCGAATCCCGCAACAAAAGTGACCGGGCCACGGCTCAGTTCGTTAAAAGCAAGCTGGCTTCGGCCCGCTGGTTTATCGATGCTCTGAAGCAACGCGAGCAAACCATGCTGAATACGATGCGGGCCATCATTGAGTTTCAGAAGGACTACTTCATAACGGGCGATGTACGGCAGCTTAGACCCATGATTCTCAAGGATATTGCTGACCGCATTGGCATGGACATTTCGACCATTTCACGGGTTACTTCGGGCAAATACGCTCAAACGCCTTTCGGGATCATTCACCTGAAAGACCTGTTTACCGAGGGCGTAAAAAACGACGAAGGTGAAGAGGTTTCTAACCGTGAGATCCAACAGGCCATCGTTGAAATCATCGAAAAAGAAGACAAGCAGTCGCCGTATACCGACCAGCAGATTCAGGAACTATTGACGGAGAAAGGGTATCCGGTTGCCCGACGTACGGTGGCCAAATACCGTGAACAACTGAACATACCCATTGCCAAAATTCGCCGGGAACTTTAGCATCCATTACTCATAAATTAATAAAAAGGCGGATCGTAGATACGATCCGCCTTTTTATTGACAGGCTGTACAGGAAGAAACTCACCTTCCCATACGTACAACTCCGCGTTTAATCAGGCAACCTGTAAACAAAAAAGGCTCCACTTGTAGCGGAGCCTTTTTTGTTACTCAGGAAAGATTAGTTTCTTCTTCTAGGCTTTCCTTTTTTAGCCTTACGGCCTTCTTGTTCGATGATACGTTGTTTCTCTTCTTCCGTAATCTGACGAATACTGGTTTTAGAGATGATGTATTTACCTTTCGAACGAGTGATGGTTACCTGGTAATCACCTAAGTGACGAACCACTTCACCGTTTGCTTTCACTTCATCGATTTCGTAGATAGCCTTGAAGTATCTTGGACGCTTCATGCTAGATACCAGAGCATCGAATTGAGCAGGAACTGCGATTTCGATATCGTCTTTCAGTTCTTCGAAAGCGTTCAGCTTAGCTTGTTCCAGTTCTTGCGTATACGTTCCGTACAGGGTGCGTTTGCGGTACGTACCACTTGCTTGACGCGTTCCATCGCAGTAGCAGTAGCATTGTACTGAATCACGGCCTACTACCGTAGAGTAGTATGCAGAAACTTCAACTAAGCGGTGACGGAAGCGAGTTTTTTCTTCAACAACTTTCGGAGCTGCTTTTTCGAAACCGAAGCTTGCCGTAGCTACTTCAGAGATACAACGTCCACACTTGTTGTTACGCTCTGAGTGAACCGTTACGTAGTAGAATTCCGTTTGAGCGATCGAGTCACCCGGGAATTTCAAATCCTGAGGCCATTCGAAGCTACGTTCGGTCGTACTCTTCAGTGAGTATACGATTTCATCCGAGTTCGGAGATTTCTTATGAACATTCACCGTATACGTTTCGCCAGCTTCTGAGCTTCCACTCGTCCAGGTAACTTTTGGATAGGTACCGGCCCGGAAGAACGTGTTCGCTAACGAATCTTTTACTGTCAGACCCGTGATTGTTTGATCACCCAGCGTCACACCCGTAATCGTCGGAGCTACGCAAGTGGGGCATTCAGCCGGAGCCACTTGTACCAGCGTCGTACGGTTGAACGATTTGCGAAGAGCTAATTGCAGAGCCCAGCCACCATGCTTACGCTTGAATTCCCAGATGTGAGCTGCGTTATCTTGCGTAAAGTAGTTTACCTGCGTGTAGAAACCGCTGATTTGTGCTCCACCGTACCAGTTATTACCGAAGGGGAAGAAGGCTCCAATGTGTCCTTTAACGCCTGGGTGTAATAGTTTGTCCGTCGGAGAAACCATTGAAATCAACTGGTTGTTGCGGGTGTCAATTGCACCAATCATCGCTGACTGTGTACGGAAAACCCCTCCTTTTACAGCAGCTTCCAGGAAGCTACTCTGTGGTTTCTTCGTCAGATCGTATGAAATAACGGGACCGACTAAGAGGAACATGTCTTCAGAAGCACGCTTTCTAATGTCGATGTTATCTGCACCAATGTTTGCAGCTGCAGGTTGATTCAGAAGGTAGTTACGGTACGCTCCACGAACGAAGAACGTTTGCCAGCCCCCTTCAACGCCCAAACCAAATTTGAAACGATTTTCAGGTCTGAAGAAATAATCCGCTCCTACAGAAACGTTCAGACCAAAGCCGTTAAACAGGGAGCGATCGCGGTGATCGTTAAAGGTGCCGTTCCAAGTGCCGCAATAGGCAATACCTGGACCAAATGGGATGGCAAGACGCCAGGGTGATTTTCCAAGAACCGGAATGTACGTGATCGTGTCACAAGCGGTCAGAGAGTCACCAACAGTAATGTACGTTGATGAGGTTTGTGCGTTCAAAGCCTGCTTCCGCCACTGGCGTAACGTTAGACGTTTGCTAGAGGTTGACGGATCGGTGGTCTGAGCTGTTGCTTTGAATTGGGTTGAACAAAGTAAAATTGCTAAAATTCCCCACCCCATGCACAACGAGCGGTAGATACTCTTCATAGTTTGTGTGTTTTTGTTTGATAAGTCGCTAAGCTAAACAACAGCAATGAAGTACTTTCTCAAATATACGGAGAAATTTGACTTTCAGTTCCACAAAGTAAACTAAGTCCCAGTGACATTGTTTACTTCCCAGAGAATAATTTATCGAAAGGATACTTCGCTGTAATAAATATAATAACTGTGCCAAGTGGCCAAATACCGTATAATAATTTCTATATTATTCTATCCTCTAATCCTAACTTATTGATTTAAAAACCAGTACCTAAGCAAGTTTTTGCTCAAGTACTGGTTTATCATTAATTTATAATTAATCTTTTGTACCAATTTCTGCCACAAAAAATTCGCGGTTCATACGGGCAATATTTTCCATGCTGATGCCTTTCGGGCACTCGGCAGCACAGGCTCCCGTGTTGGTACAGGCTCCAAAGCCTTCTTCGTCCATCTGGGCTACCATTTTCTTGGCTCGTGCGGTCCGTTCGGCTTCACCCTGCGGTAACAGGGCTAACTGAGAGATTTTAGCCGAAGTAAACAGCATCGCCGAAGCGTTTTTACAAGCGGCTACACAGGCTCCGCAACCAATACAGGCTGCTGCCATGAAGGAAGCATCTGCGTTTTCTTTGGCAACCGGGATCGCATTTGCATCCTGAGCATTACCCGTATTGACCGAAATATACCCACCTGCCGAAATAATCCGGTCGAAGGCGGCACGGTCTGTTACCAGATCTTTGATAACCGGGAATGCCTGAGCCCGCCAGGGTTCTACTACAATCGTATCGCCATCTTTGAAGCTACGCATGTGCAGTTGGCAGGTAGTTACGCCCTGTAAGGGTCCATGAGGACGACCGTTGATGTACATGGAACAGGCTCCGCAGATCCCTTCACGGCAATCGTGATCGAAGGATACGGGGTCTTTGCCTTCGTGTACGAGTTGCTCGTTCAGTACATCAAACATTTCCAGGAACGACATATCCTCGGAAATGCCGGAAAGCTGGTAGGTTTCCATCCGGCCTTCCGTTCTACTATTTTTTTGACGCCACACCTGGAGCGTCAGATTCATATTACCTTCCATTGTTTCGTTAACTCTCTAATTGTTAACCTATTACTTATAAGAACGCTGGGCGATTTTGATGTTCTCGTAGTTGAGTTCTTCTTTGTGAAGCTCCCACTGCGATTCACCCTGATATTCCCAAGCGGATACGTACATGTAATTCTCGTCGTCGCGTTTCGCTTCGCCTTCTTCCGTCTGATATTCTTCGCGGAAGTGACCGCCGCAGGATTCATTGCGATCCAGAGCGTCCATACACATCAGTTCGCCCAGCTCAATAAAGTCAGCCACGCGGTTCGCCTTATCCAGTTCTGGGTTGAACTCATCTACGTCACCCATAACTTTCACATTCGACCAGAATTCTTTTTTCAATGCACGAATTTCCTGGATGGCTTCTTTCAAACCCTGCTCATTACGGGCCATTCCACACTTATCCCACATGATCTTACCCAGTTCTTTGTGGTAAGCTTCGGGAGATTTCGTGCCTTTGATCGAAATCAGTTTAGTGATCCGGTCGTTTACTTCTTTCTCAGCCTGTACGAAGGCAGGGTGATCCGTTGAAATCGCTTTCGTCCGGATTTCGCTCGCCAGATACGCTCCAATCGTATAAGGAATTACGAAGTAACCATCGGCCAGCCCCTGCATCAGGGCTGAAGCTCCCAGACGGTTCGCTCCGTGATCGGAGAAGTTGGCTTCGCCCAGGGCATACAGACCGGGTACCGTCGTCATCAGGTTGTAATCCACCCAAAGACCTCCCATGGTGTAGTGAACGGCTGGGTAAATACGCATTGGCACCTGATACGGATCTTCACCCGTAATCTGCTTATACATATCGAAAAGGTTACCGTATTTCTCTTTTACGACGGCCTTTCCTAACTGAAGAATCTGATCGGCTGAGGCATTGTGGATACCTCTTTTATTTACTTCACCTTTACCGTACCGCTCATAGGCTGCGTAGTAGTCCAGGTAAACGGCCATTTTCGAAGTCCCTACCCCATAGCCTGCGTCGCAACGCTCCTTGGCGGCACGGCTGGCAATATCCCGGGGTACGAGGTTACCGAAAGCCGGGTAACGACGCTCGAGGTAATAATCACGCTCGTCTTCGGGAATCTGATCTGCGGGACGATTGTCATCTTTCTTCTTAGGAACCCAGATCCGACCGTCATTCCGTAAGGATTCGGACATCAGCGTCAGTTTCGACTGATGATCGCCCGATACCGGAATACACGTGGGGTGAATTTGCGTAAAGCAGGGATTTCCGAAGAAAGCTCCTTTTTTATGAGCTTTCCAGGCAGCCGTTACGTTGGAACCCATGGCGTTCGTTGACAGGTAGAATACGTTTCCGTACCCTCCTGAACAAATCAGAACCGCATGACCAAAGTGACGCTCAAGTTCACCCGTAATCAGGTTACGAGCAATGATCCCCCGGCATTTGCCGTCAATCATTACGACGTCAAGCATTTCGTGGCGGGTATACATCGCAATGTTCCCGGCTCCTACCTGACGCTGTAGACCTGAATAGGCTCCCAGCAGCAATTGCTGACCCGTTTGACCTGCCGCATAGAACGTACGTTGAACCTGCGTACCACCGAATGAACGGTTGGAAAGCAGTCCGCCGTATTCACGGGCAAAGGGGACCCCAGCGGCTACGCACTGGTCAATGATGTTACCTGATACCTCAGCCAAACGATATACGTTAGACTCCCGGGCCCGGTAATCGCCACCTTTAATCGTATCGTAGAACAAACGGTAGACAGAGTCACCATCGTTCTGATAGTTTTTAGCAGCGTTGATTCCACCCTGAGCTGCAATGGAGTGAGCCCGACGAGGGGAATCCTGAAAACAAAACGCTTTTACTTTATAACCTAATTCCGCCAAAGTTGCAGCTGCCGAAGCTCCTGCAAGCCCCGTACCAATGACGATGATTTCCAGACTCCGTTTATTGGCAGGGTTAACGAGCGGCACGGTCGAGCGGTACTTTGTCCACTTCGTCTCCAGCGGCCCGTCAGGTATTTTGGCATCCAATTTGGGTGATGTTGCCATGGAATGATTTCAGTTTATAAACTCCGGATAATTCCGGACTGATGACTAACGAGAATACACACGCCTTCACTAAGGTTGAAGGCAAAGGTTACGCTCCTAAACTCTTAATGTAAAAATAAATCGGCATGGCTGCAAAAGCCAGCGGGATACCAATACCAAATACCCACACGCCCAGAAAACGGATCAGCGGATTATACTTGGGGTGATTCCAGCCTAGTGTCTGGAAGGCACTCCAGAAGCCGTGCACCAGGTGATAGGCCAGTGCCGCCATTCCCAGTACATAAAAGAGTACCAGCAGTGGATTAGAGAAAGCTACGGTCGTTTCCTTGTACAAATCCTTTACAATCGTAACACGGGTTTGTGAATCTTCACGTACGTACTCTTCCAGCCGGCCCTTAATCGGTTGTCCCGTATACGGCGTAGAAGAAATTTCACCCGTTACCAGGCTTTCTTCGTACTGACGATACGGTACATCTCCATAATGATACACATACCAGAAATCGTGCATGTGTACCACAATGTACAGCAACAGCATCGTACCCAGCAGGGCCATGTTACGGCTTGCCCAGGTACTTTGGTTATGAACGACTACATACCGCTGTGCCCCACGAGCTTTGCGGTTGTCTTTTGCCAGCCACAGACCCTGGACGGCATGCCAGAGAATGAATGCATACAAGCCGTAGGAAACGACCCGAATGGGCGTGAACGTAGACATGAAGGCAGCGTACTTATTAAAGCCATAGCCTTCATCGTGATTGAACAATTGCAGGTTACCGCTCACGTGTACCACCAGGAAAGTACATAAGAACAACCCGGTTAAGGACATAATGAGCTTGCGGCCCAGCGAACTCGAAAAAGTTTGTGTGACCCAGGACATCGTTTTTTGACTCGAAGAACAGTTAAAAATGGTAGGGAACCAACCCTTAATTAGGCATCAAAACTACGGCACAAACGGTGGGTTGCCAAAGTCGATTTCTGATTTTTTGCTAATTAAAAATACCTTTTGCTTCCGAAAAGCGTTCAGCATTTGAAATTAGTGCCCGCTTCAAGGCTGGTCAAGCTCTGTTTCAGTACCTTATTGTCAGAACATTTTCCCCCAGGAAAAAAACTTCTTTAGCAGTGAAAAAGTTTGTTGTAAAAACAATTGTTTTCAGAATTGAAAGAACATTCAAATCTGTACCTTGGCCCTGCATTACACCCGTACCTTTACAAGCCTGTTTTTGAGGCATCTGTACCGATTACCGCTATTTTTTGAATACTACCGAACTGATTGTCTGATTATACCAGCGTAGCATGAGAACCCTTTACCGTTTATTTGGATTACTGGTTTTTACCATTTGTGGGTTAACCTCCACGGCCTGGGCTACCCACGTGCGGGCCGGTGAGATTACCTCCCGCCGGATCTCCAGTACCAGCCTAACCTACGAGTTAACGCTTACGATCTATTGCGACTGGGCTCAGGGCCGTCCGGCTACCGAGGGTACGGCTGGTACTGGCGTAAAATTCTGTTTTGGGGATGGAACCCCCGTTCAGAACACCCCCCTTTTCACGCAGGGTTTACCGAGTGGAGGCATAGTCGATGTGGGGAATAGTACGGTCCGGCTGATCTTTCGCACGACGCATACCTTCAGTGCTCCCGGTACGTATACCGTTTCCGTTGGCATCGACAACCGAAACAAAGGAACGCTTAACATTACCAATAACAGATCAGACGAATATCCTTTCTTTGTTGAATCTACGCTGGCTATCAACGCCTTCCTGGGTCTGAACAGCACGCCAGTCATGTTGAATCCCCCCGTTGATTTTGAAGCCTGTGCGGGTCAGCGATACATCCACAACCCCAGTGCTTTTGATGCAGACGGCGACAGCCTGGCGTATCGCCTGACGCAAAACAAATCAACGCTGGTGGGCGAGTCCTGTAATGGATTTGTGATTCCAAGTATTGTGTACCCCAACGACATTCCGAATTGTAATGATCGTAACGAAGCCAACAATGGCCCTGCGGGTTATAGTATTAATTCTGTTACTGGTGATTTAATATGGGATGCTCCCACCTGCCCCGGTCAGTACAACGTAGCCTTTATTATTGAAGAATGGCGAAGTGGGGTGAAAATTGGCGAGATCACGCGGGATATGCAGATTATCGTTCGTGACTGTCAGAATAAACGGCCTACGTTAGAAGCTCCCGATGAAATTTGCGTAGAGGCAGGATCAACCGCTACGTTCAATGTCCGGGCTACGGACCCTGACGGCAACCGCCTGACGATTACCTCTACGAGCGGGGTGTATCAGCAAAGTTCACTCGGCATAAACCTGATCCAGCCGCCCTTTGCGACGTTCACTACCCCTACCCAACCGCAGGCGTCGCCAGCCACGGGTACTTTTAGCTGGCAAACCAACTGTACCCATTTACGACAGTTGCCCTACGAAGTGCTGTTCAAGGTACGGGATCACCCCGGATCCGTTCAACCCTATTTGACAGATAGCAAAACGGTGAAAGTCCGGGTGGTAGCTCCCGCTCCCAAAAACTTACGCTCTGAACCCAGCGGCCCGGGCTATGTACTCAACTGGGATGCGTACCCCTGCCAGATTACGGGTGCCCAAATCGTGATTTATCGTCGACAGGGTTGTGTGAACCTGACCCCTGATCTCTGTAAACCGGGGCCACCGCCGGGTTATGTAGAAGTAGGTCGCGTGCCGATTACGCAAACAACGTACACTGACAATTCCAGCGGTCTACGACCCAATACCGAATACAGTTACCGGCTTGTGGCTTCGTTCCCCGGTCCGAATAACCTGACGCGATTTAACAGTACGTTCTCAAACCAGGCCTGTCAGCGATTACCCAATCAGGCCCTGTACATTACCAATGTGACGGTCGATGAAACTTCGACTACGCAGGGTCAGATTACCGTAAAATGGACCCGGCCTGAAGGTGCAGGAGCCCGGCAGTATCGCATTTTCCGGACTACGGGTTTGAATGGTACGGCCTATACGCAAGTGGGCACGATCAATACCAACTTATCAGCCCCCCGTACCAACGATACCATTTATGTGGATCGTGGACTGAATACCGAAGCGAATGCCTACCGCTACCGCGTAGATGTGTTCAACGGTACCACGCGGCAGGATTCTTCGCAGGCGGCCAGTAGTGTTCGTCTGAGCGGAAGCGGTCAGTCACGTGCGGTACAGCTCTCCTGGCAGGCCAATGTACCCTGGAGCAATGATAACCAGACTCACCGCATTTACCGTCAGGTACGGCCGGGCGTGTACAACCTGATTCAGCAGGTAGCCGTACAGGGCCCCGGAACCTATACCTACACGGATAATGGACGCGATAACGTAACCTCCGATGGTGACATCAGTACGACACTTTCCGCTGACTCTACGTATTGTTACCGCGTGGAAACGGTGGGCACGTACGGTGACCCGAGCATTCACAGCGGTCTGTTGTACAACTTCTCGCAACGCCTGTGTCTGACGCCTACGGATACGACTCGTCCCTGCCCGCCCGTGCTCACGCTTGACCAGCTTGACTGTGCAACGTACGTACAAGGCATCTGCGAAACAGGACCGTATAGCAATAGGTTAAGCTGGACCGACGCAACGACGGGTCCCAACGGTGCCGCCTGTGATCCGAACATTGTTCAATATAACATTTACTACAAACGCTACGGCGATACGGGTGACTTTGAGAAAATCGGTGAAACCAAATCGCCTCCAAGCCGCAACTTTACGCACGATAACCTCGGTAGTTACGCTGGGTGTTATTACGTAACTTCGGTAAACCGTTTTGGTACGGAGTCTGTGCCGAGTAATACGGTCTGCAAAGACAACTGTCCCGATTACTCCTTACCGAACGTAATCACGCCCAACAGTGACGGCAAAAACGATACATTCGAGCCGATTCGCTGTCCTCGTTTTGTGAAAAACGTCCGGTTCCGGGTGTACAACCGCTGGGGAGTGAAAGTTTTTGAGAGCAATGACAATGTGCTCATTCAGTGGGACGGACGGACGGACGCAGGTAAGGAACTGGCCGCGGGTACGTACTACTACGAAGCTCAGGTTACTTACGAACGCCTGAACCGGGCTGACGAAAATCGTCCGGTTATTCTGAAGAGCTGGGTACAGATTATTCGCTAGCTTATTTTGATTCAGATACAGAAAAAGGAACTGCTGGGCGGTTCCTTTTTCTGTATCTGAACGTTTCAGTCCTTACCCGTGTCTTCATCCAGTAACATCAGGGCCTTCACGCATGGTAGTCATTCTCTTTGATGGCGTTTGTAACTTCTGTAACGCCACCATCAACTACATCATGGATCATGACGGCGGAAGGCATCAGTTTGCTTCCCTGCAATCCGCGTATGGTCAGTCTTACTTGAACAACTGAATCGGCCTTCCCGTACTTTTGATAGTGTACTGCTTTGGGAAAACGGTCGCATCTACCAGAAATCGGAAGCCGCCCTCCGCATCGCCCTCCACGTTAAAGGGTGGCAATGGCTCTGGGGCTTTCGGTTTTTACCCCTTTCAATCCGTGATCGCGTGTACAGTCTGATTGCCCGAAACCGCTATACCTGGTTTGGCAAACGCGAGAGTTGCCGACTGCCGAGCCCCAAAGAGCGGCTTCGTTTTGTGGGATAAGCCGGGGAAGTTCTATTTTTGCGGTTCTATCAAACTTGTCAGTATGAAAGCTTATGTTTTCCCGGGTCAGGGATCGCAATTTTCGGGTATGGGAAAAGACCTGTACGAACGTTCCGAAGAAGCCCGCATTCTTTTTGAAAAGGCTAACGATATTTTAGGGTTTCGCATTACGGACATCATGTTCAATGGTTCCGATGAAGAACTCAAGCAAACGAAAGTTACGCAACCGGCTATTTTCCTGCATTCCGTGATCCTGGCATCCATTACGCCCGATCTCAATCCGGATATGGTCGCAGGTCACTCCCTGGGTGAATTCTCGGCTCTGGTTACGGCGGGTGTTTTATCGTTTGAAGATGGCGTACGGCTGGTTTCCAAACGGGCTTTGGCGATGCAGCGAGCCTGCGAAATCAACCCCTCAACGATGGCGGCTGTTCTAAGCTCGCTGCCGGATGAGCAGGTAGCTCAGTTGTGTGAGCAGGTACGTCAGGAAACGGGCGAGATCGTCGTAGCGGCTAACTACAACTGCCCGGGTCAGCTGGTCATTTCCGGTTCGCACGAAGGCGTACGTATTGCGGGCGAACGCTTGAAGGAAGCGGGAGCCAAACGCGTACTGCCCTTGCCCGTAGGTGGAGCGTTCCACTCTCCTTTGATGGAACCCGCTCGGGAAGAACTGGCTGCTGCCATCGAAGTGACGCCTTTCCATACGGCCAGGTTTCCCGTGTACCAAAACGTGAACGCCCAGCCCGCTACGCAGATTGACGCCATCAAAACGAATCTGATTGCTCAACTAACTGCTCCCGTACGCTGGACGCAATCGGTACAGGCCATGCGGGCCGACGGAGCCACGTTATTTGTTGAATGCGGCCCGGGTAAAGTGTTACAAGGACTGGTGAAAAAGATCGACGCCGCTGCCGAGACCGCAGGTGTGTAATTTTTTTCAATGAAAAGCGATTCGTATTCAGGCATTTAAAAAAATTTGCTCACTGAATTCAAATTTATTTTCAGGAACGACTTGACAAGGCTTTCAAAAACCCCCTATATTTGCACCACGGAACACGGAAATGACCGATGGTGTAATGGTAACACAGGAGATTTTGGTTCTCTTATTCAGGGTTCGAATCCTTGTCGGTCAACTTCAAAAGCCCCTCAGATTAATTTCTGAGGGGCTTTTTCCTTTTGATACGATTCTTCACTCATCGGATATGTTAGCTCATCTTTCGCATTAACGAGCGAGCTCGTGCGGGGATGCTTTGTATAGCGTACGGATCGTCCGAACGTTTCCTTCAAAACCGGTTTTGTCGTCCTGGTTGGAACCCGTAAAATTTTCCCGGATACCTAAGAACATGCTCGCCATTACGAGGAGCATTACGATAACTATGGGTAGGATCATCATGGCTTTTATCGTTTAAAATGAGTGGGCTTTGTATGCCCCCTATTTATACTAAGCTTCCTTTAAAAAAATGATGTGCCATGAGACGTATATTCGTTCCAGAAAAATGCGAACGAAGTCATAGTCTGCCCAAAAGCCTTACTAATTTAGCTTAGACCATTGCTTTGGGGCTTGGGAAGTAAATATTCCCAAAGCCTTTAACCAAACCATTCCTGGCGAATTTTGCCGATGTACGGGGAGCTTCGTACACCCGTTACCAGTTCCAGTAACTCAACGCCCACATTTGGATACAGATGTAGTCCAGCGATACTTGACAGCGGTCGCCATACAACTTCCAGAGCCGTTGTTTCGGCTGGATTAATTCGGGGAATTCCTCCCACCAACGTACCCAGAAATACGCAGTGCAAAACACCCTGTTTGAGCTGAGGGAGTAATACTTCACCCATGACCAGCAAGCCCTGTACTTCAATCTCGATGCCTAGTTCTTCCCGAAGTTCCCGCATAAGGGCTTCGGGCAGGGTTTCGCCAGGATCGGGATTGCCTCCGGGTAACTGAAAAACAGTTTGATCACCGTATTCATAGCGAGTCAGTAAAACATGGTCATTTTCAACCAGAACGACTGCGGGGCGTACTTTCATGAGAATCTACTTCGGTTTATTAAGCAATTAATACGAACAAAATAAAAAGGTCAGCTGGAGTTTTCAAGATAAATTCCGTGGCTACTGCGGAAAAGCCCCAGCGTAAACGCCCGCAAATCCTGTATTTTCTGTAAACTTGTATCCCAATTGACGCAGAAATTTTCGTTAGGTACGTAGCTCCTGCACGGCTTCGCACCCTATTACCCAACTATGGCCATTTATCTGAATACCCGTTCCCGAAAAGACCTCATCATTCACCTGATGCTGGTCGTCGGTATCATTCTTTCTCTATTTCTCAGTTTTTTCTTCGTTTATCTGCCCTGGTCGACTAACCACGGACAAAGTATTACGGTCCCTGATTTACGAAAAGCGAACCTGGAAGATGTGAAAGCAACGCTGAGCGAACGGAAACTCGACTACATTGTCTCGGACTGCACCTTTGTGCCTGGCGTACCGCCTTTTACGGTGCTTTCCCAGTATCCTTTTCCTAATTCACTGGTAAAAGAGGGCCGGAACATTTATCTCACCGTCACCATGGCGACGGCCCCCATGATTCGGATGCCGGATCTGGTATCCACGAACATGGGTCTTCGCAGTGCCTTGTCGCTCTTACGCAGTGTGGGTTTGCAGGAAGGCAACATTCGCTACATTCCCGATATCGCCGAAAATGCCGTACTGGAACAATGGTACCAGGGCAAGAAGATTGAACCGGGCACGCAGGTTCCCAAAGGCTCCAAAATCGAACTGGTGGTGGGTAACGGGATTGGCAATACCGAACTCGACGTACCTAACCTGATTGGCGTTTCGCTGGAAGAAGCCGAAATCATCATCAAGGGCTCGGACCTTCGCATGGGCACCATCCTCTACAAGCAGGTTCCCGGAGCGGCCCCCGGTACGGTAGTTGAACAGCGACCCGCTCCCGGCATTGGCACCAAAATCAACGTGGGTGAAATTATTGACTTGTGGATCGCCGGAAAACCCGATACCGACACGGGTGAAGGCCCCACCGAACCCGAGCGTAATTAATACCGAAGCGGAACCATAAAACAGGTTCCGCTTCGTTTGCTTTTCTGAATATCCTACCCAATCCATCAACGATCAATGGCTCATTGGTCCGGTATCTGTATGCGATTACTTTTTACCCTTCTGCTGTGTTCCTTAGGTTTTGGAGTACAGGCCCAATTCCGAGAGTTTCCGATTACGACAGCTCCGATACCTACGCAGTCTTCCGGAGCCCGTACCGCTGCGGTATCGCTGCCCTTTTTTGACGATTTTTCCATTACACGAACGGGTATACCCGATCCTTCACTGTGGATGCCCGGCGGTGGTACGGTGGTCAACAATAGCCTCACCAATAATCATCCTTCGCTGAATATCGTTTCGTTTGATGGCCTTCGCCGCGATGGAATCCCTTATAATTCAAATACTCCATTAGCTACTGGAGAAACGGATTCCCTTACTTCTCAGCCGATTAATCTGGCCGGTCTATCGCCCCGTGACTCGGTATACTTGAGTTTTTTCTGGATCACCAAAGGGCTGGGCGAACAACCCGATTCAAAAGATTCATTGCGGGTACAGTTTCTTACTACTGGCAATGTTTGGCAGACCGTCTGGGTTCAAAAGGGTGGGCAGGTAATGAATGAATACGCCCAGGCTCGCATTGCCGTACGGGCGGCTCTATATTTACACGCGGGTTTTCAGTTTCGGTTTCAGACTTTTGGCAGGCAATCGGGCGAGTTCGATGCTTGGCATATTGATTACGTATACTTGAACAAGGGTCGTTCGGTTCGCGATCAGTACATTAAGGATGTTTCCATCCGCCGGTCCATCAGTTCGTATTTGAAGCACTACCGGGCGATGCCGCTGGCTCATTACTTAGTCAATCCGGCGGCTGAAACGGCAGATACGATCAGTACGGACATTACGAACCTGTTCAACAACAACAACTTTACGACCTTACGATTCCGGATTCAGGAACTTACAACGGGTCAGGCTATTCAGAATTTTACGCAGAATATTTCCGAGAACATTCCCCAGCTCCGTTCACAGGAAAAACGGGTAGTTCCTTCGCCCCTGCCCGCCTTTGCGGGTAAACGAGCCCTCGTTCGGACCACGTTTGATATTCTCACCACGGACGACCAGAACCCGAGTATTCCGGGCGTAGATTTGCGGCGGAATGATACGCTCTCTTCCATTACTGAATTGGCGGATTACTTTGCCTATGATGACGGATCGGCGGAATATGCGGCCGGCATCAACCAGCAGTATGGCTTTGTAGCGGTTCGATTTGTTACGCGAAAAGCTGACGTAGTTTCCGCCGTACGGATGCAAACCATCCGGTATCCAACGGATACCCCAAACAATACTTTTGTTTTACATATTCTGGCTAACCGCAACGGTCAGCCCGGTCAAACGCTTACCCGACAGTCGTTTCTGATTAGATATCCCGACGATCCACAAGGTTTTGTCGAGTTCAAACTTCAAAATCCTGTCGCCGTACGTGACACCTTTTGGGTAGCCTACCAGCAGCTTTCGCAAAACCGGATATCGATTGGACTGGATAAAAACAGTACGAAATTTTCCAATCAGATTTATTACAATCTGGGCAATGAATGGGCTCAGAATACCAATCTACAAGGAGCTCTGATGATTCGTCCGGTTATGGGTGGACAAGCGAGCGAAGTGGTTACGGGCGTAGAGGAAATCAGGGAAAACGATCTAAGGATTCATCCCAATCCGAGTGTCGGGCGTATTCGCTGGAATCTTGACAGCTTCCGGTCGCTGGAAGTACTGGACCTGTCGGGACGCACGCTCTGGTCGAAATCCGACCTGCCGGAACCCGCGGCCGATCTTTCGGGCCTGAGTCGGGGACTGTACCTGCTGCGTCTTTCGAATGGGAAACAAACCCTGGTGAAAAAACTGGTCGTTGAAAAGTAAGTTGTGCGAACATTTTGCTTGCTTTGCCTTAACTAAGGGGGATACTAATGGCTACTCGCTGAACGTTCAGCAGAAAAGGCCCGCTTAGCAACCTCTAACGATTTGCTTTTTTAACCGTTTACCAAACGCTACGACACATGGATATTTCTGTGCAGGAACTGAAGGAACGCCTCGACAAAGGTGAAAAAATAAACCTGATTGATGTTCGCAACCCCGACGAATACGAAGAGCAAAACCTGGGTGGTACGCTAATTCCGCTGGGCGATCTGCCCGACCGGATCGACGAACTGGAGCCGATGAAAAATGAAGAAGTCATTATTCACTGCCGTTCTGGTGCCCGCTCCGCCCGAGCTCAGCAGTTTTTGGAAAGTCAGGGCTTTACGAACGTTCGCAACGTACTGGGAGGCATTCTGGCGTACAACGAAATCGAATCGAAGTAAGCATACACGAAACGCTCAGGGCCTGTATAGACCCTGAGCGTTTTTATTTTTACAGCTATGGAAGCTATTTCTGCCTTTGAATTAAAACGTCGTCTGGATGCAGGCGAAGACCTTCGAATTCTGGACATCCGAACGCCCTACGAATGGGAAAGCTTTTCCATCGGCGGTCTGCATATTCCACTCGATGAGTTACTGCTGCGGGTACACGATATTCCCGATAGCTGGAAGAACGAAGAAATCGTCGTCATCTGTGGCTCGGGAATGCAAAGTCGCGTGACCCGCGTACTCGCCAAGCAGGGTTTCAACCGTATCCATAACCTGGAAGGGGGCCTGCAGGCGTACCTGAGTCTTTAGGTCAGTTTTCGTGAACGGCTACGGCAATTTTAGAGTCCGCCGTTCCGTAGTATAGAAACCACTTATTTTTAAAGGGAACCAGTCCCTCCAGAAAGACGACGTTGTTGACCTGCCCCGTGAGTTCGTAGTTTTTTTCAGTAACGAAAAAGGGTTCGCTGGTTCGGGCTACTATTCGCGTCGGATCCTGTTTATCGAGCAGCACTTGTCCGGCTGAATAGACCAGTGCGTCTTTTTTATCGGGAATGGGGCGGGCAGAGTTATAGATCAGTAAAATTCCCTTTTCCGTCAGTAACGCATAGGGACCAGGTTCAACGAGCTGGCCGTCAAATTTACCGGGGCGTGGCCGCACAATCGGTTTAAGCGAGCCATCGGCTTCTTCCAGCGGCGTCCAGTGAATCAGGTCATCGGATTGGGCCAAAAACAGATTCGTATCGCCAAAATACATCCAGTACTTTCCATTGATCTTTTCGGCTACAATCTGATCCCCCTTTTGCTTCGCTACGATGGCTCCGGATTTTGACCAGGTATTCAGGTGTTTGCCTTCGCCGAGTACGGGGCCGTGTTTCGTCCATTTCCGTAAGTCCGGGGAAGTGGCCAGCATCATCCGGGCCGTTTTTCCATCGTAGGCCGTATAGGTCATGACGTAATCGCCCTGCGGACTTTCCACAATACGCGGATCTTCGGAACCACCCTCCCACTCGTACTTTTTCTGGGCGTCGTTGTCGGGAAAGAAAATGGGTTTATCCTCTTTTTCGAAATGCAGGCCATCGCTACTAATCGCTAGCCCTAGTCGCGAAACGCCCGCGTATTTGCCCAGTTTATCTTCGGCCCGGTATACCAGATAGACTTTCCCATCCCGTACCACCGCCGCCGGATTGAATACGTCTTTTTCTTCCCACTTCACGTCTTTTTTCCAGATGGGATCACGGAAGGTTAATGCGGGCGACGGTACCAGAACGGGATTCAGACTATCCACTTTTTCGAAGGGAAGCATGGCCCAGTCGGTACCGGTTGAGTCGGGCGAGGTAGTGGTTTGCTGGGCCGTCTGGCGGTCCGTAGAATTTCGGCAGGCAGTCAGGCTTAGCCCCAGGGCTGCCGAAAGCAGAAGTAAGGATTTCATAGGTTTGCGAGGCCCCCCCTTAGATACGGGAACTTCACAAATAAACAAAAAATCAGTTAACTACCGAGCTTATCCAGCGATCAAAGGCGGGTTCCGGACCCAGTTCGAATACCTGGATCTGACCGTAGGAAACCTCAATTTTAAAGATGTTTTGCAAGGGTACACCCAGCAAAGCCGCCCATACGCAACGTACGACTCCCGCGTGGGTTACGACCCCCACCCGCTGATGAGGTACGTTTCGCAGTTCATTCAGAAACTCGTTTACCCGCGTATACAGTTGCCGTAAACTCTCCCCGTCCGGCGGGGCTACGTCAACAAAATCATCCATCCAGGGATCGAGTTCCGTTCGGGTAATGTCGTTCCAGGCTTTTTGTTCCCAGCTCCCGAAAGATACTTCTTTCAGTCGATCATCCGTTTGTACTTCCCGGGTGGGCAACTGCCCGGCCAATTGCGTACAACGCTGTAAGGGACTACTGAATACCACATCAAAGATTTCCGGACACCGATCTACGATTCGCTGTGATTCAGCGGCAAACGTTTCGGCCAGAGCCATTTCACTCTGCCCATAACAAAGCCCCTGGGCCTCTTTGACGGCGGTATGACGAATTACAAACACTTCCATCCCGCGTACAGACTAAGGTAAAAAATCACTTCACTCACCTGCTGAATGGCACCCAGGCAATCGCCCGTATACCCGCCGATCCATCGATTGAAGTACTGAGCTAGTATTACTTTACTGCCGAACGCCAATACTGCCGCCAATCCCAGCCAGTAATTGGGTAAGGTCAGCAGGGATACCAGGCAAAAGAAGAATCCTACGAACAACGCTGGCCTCTTTAATCGGGCGGAAGCCATCGGTTTCACTTTACTGGTATCGATATCCCGAACGTAGGCGTGCGTATCAATCATGGTGGAGGCGATAAAGCGACTTACGATTTGTCCACTCAGAATACCACTCCAGAACAGTTGCGAGGAGACTCCCGCTATTTCCAGTAAAATCAGAAATTTCAGACTCAGTAGCAGACCCAAGCCGACTACTCCATACGTTCCGACCCGACTGTCTTTCATGATCGTCAGGATTTGCTCCTTCGTCCAGCCACCGCCAAAGCCATCGCATACGTCCGCAAAGCCGTCTTCGTGGAAGGCTCCCGTCGTTAGGATTCCAGCAATCATACTCAGCAAAATACTGATCGTTTTGGGGAAAATCAGTTCACTACTGAAATAGACCGCCAGCATCATTCCCCCCACGATGGCTCCAATCAGGGGGAAGTATTTGCGGGAGGCATTGAGTTGTTCGGCCCCGTAGCCCACCCAGCCCGGAATGGGAATGCGGGTGTAAAAACCCACCGCCGTTAGGAATAATCGTAATTCAGTCATCGAGCGAAGAAACACCGGCTTCGGCGAAAGTAGACATTTGATTGAGAAAGGCCACGGCATTTTTTAGCAGTGGATACGCCAAAGCACAGCCCGTACCCTCGCCTAACCGCAGGTTCATCCGTAACAAAGGTTCCGCTTGCAGAAAATCCAGTAGTAAGCCATGCCCCTGTTCGGCGGAATGGTGGCAGAAGATTACGTTCTCCAACACCTCCGGCTGTATCCGGCTGGCTACGAGCAAAGCAGCCGTCGAGATAAAACCATCCACCAGCAACACCATGTGTAACGAACGGGCCGTTAGCATTGCTCCCACCATCTGGGCGATTTCGAAGCTCCGTAGGTTTGCAGGATTTTATAAGGGTCGGTGGGCGAACCGTGCCGAGTCAGAGCTTGCTGTAATACGCTTTGTTTACGGGATAGCTGATCCGTCGTCAGTCCCGTTCCTTTGCCCACGCACTGGTCCAGCGGGATGCCCGTACAAACGCTCATGAGCATACTCGCCGAGGAAGTATTTCCGATTCCCATTTCCCCAAATCCGACGACATTACAGCCGGTTTGCTGTAAGCTTTGTACCAGTTCCGCTCCTTTGGCCAGACAGAATTCCAGCTGTTCAACCGTCAGGGCGGGACCGTGTAGAAAACTAGCCGTTCCGTAGCCCGCTTTCGCTGCGATTAAAGAAGAATGCTCCGGAAAAGCAGCATTCACGCCCGCATCTACGACGCGTAAATCAAGACCATTTTCCCGGCAAAAAACGTTGATGGCCGCTCCACCCCCTAAAAAATTAAGGACCATCTGATACGTCACCTCCGCCGGGTAGGCACTCACGCCTTCCGCCGCAATCCCGTGGTCAGCGGCAAATACCAGTATCGTCGGATGTTTCAACGCAGGGGCCTCCGTTTGCTGGATCAGACCGATCCGTAGGGCCAGCGTTTCGAGTTGACCCAGGGCTCCCAGCGGTTTGGTTTTTAGATCAATCTTTCGACGAAGCGTTTCTTCTAAAGTCATGGGGTGTTTTGGTTTAAGGTTTGAATGGTTTGATAGGTGGTTTAAGGGCTGTTTGAAGTAGACACATTTGCTAAAGCCTCCACTCAAACGCTTGCTATTGAGCTGTACTAAAAACCCCAACGGGGTTCAATTTGCTTAGCCCGGGGTTGCACCCCGGGCCAGACCCTTCAACTTACGTACTTCTCGTATTAAAACTGAAATCGCACGCCCGCCGTAAAGTTTCGGCCCCGGGTATTGTATCCGTAAATGTCAAAATACTGCATATCAAACAGATTACGGACATCGCCGTATACGCGTAGGAAAGTATTGATCTGGTAGTCGGCGTAAACGTCCAGAGTGGTGTAAGGTTTCAGCTCGACAAGCTCCGTTTGGTAGGTTTCACCGTTGTAGAATCGATCTGCACGTTTCCCTAAAGAGCGTACTGTAGCGGAAGCAAATACTTTCGGGGTAATCTGATAACCCAGCGTCGCATTGACCAAAATCTTTGGGCGACGGAATAGATTATTAAACGTCGTATCGCGTCCATTCACGGGCTGCGTAACCTGCCCGGTCACGTAAGTGGCATTCGCCGTCAGCGACCAGCCGTTTGACAGGTAAGAGCCTTCGAGTTCAAACCCATGATCTTTTTGTTGATTGTAATTCACATACCGGCCATACGGAGGCTGACTGAGTGACTGGAAATCGATCACTTGTTTAATTAATCGATCAAAGTACAGTACCCGTACATTGGACTTTTTGTCTTTGCTAAACCATTGTACCCCCAGCTCCAGCGAACGACTGGTTTCCGGTTTCAGGCTTTTGTTGCCATATTCCGAATACAACTGATACAGCGTAGGCGTTCGGAAGCCACTAGAGAGATTGGCAAAGGCTTTGTATCGATCCTTGAACAGATACGAAGGGTTGATCGAATACGTAACGTTGCTTCCGTACAACGAATGGTGATTATACCGGCCACCCAATTCCAGAGCAAGGTTGGTTCGACTACGTAACAGAGCGGTTACGTAGGCACTTATCAACTGCGTATGAGCCGTATCTTTTTGAATGGGTGGGCCGTATGGATTAGCCTGATAGGTATTTTGTGAACGAAGATCGGCTCCCGTGATGAGATCAAACCAGGGTCGTATATTCCAGGAATGGTAGAGTTCGGCGAAATGGGTATTCCCCTCAAAACTCGACTGATCCAGCTCGGATTTCCGGTCAAAGGTCGTAAACGCATAATTGGCCGTCAGCTTTCCGAGTTTGTGCGTATACTCAAAACCCGTACCGGCCATTTTCATGGTATTGGTATAGTCGTATTGAGTACTATCCTTGAAGGCTCCCCCGTCAAGTTCATTTCGGTACCAGGAATACATGCCCCGTACTTTCCAGAGCAACTTCGATCCCAATTGGATTCCGCCGTTGAACAAGGCGTTATCCTGCCAGAAACCGTCTTTGTCGAAGTTTTGATTGCCTTTGGCATCGTATGCCGCCGAAAACCCATCGGAACGTAACCGCGTGTACTGGGCGTTGAAGTATCCGGCTTTGGAAGAACCATTCAGGCCCACCGTACCCCGAAACGTACCATAACTCCCGCCCTGTACCGTAGCCGAAGCTCCTAACGGACGGTCGCCTTCTTTTCGGGTGAAAATGTTGATGACCCCGGCTACGGCATCCGAGCCGTACAGGGTAGACTGGGCTCCTTTAAGAATTTCGATCCGTTCGATTTCGCCCACGGAGAGTAAGTTCAGATCGAAGGTATTGTTGATGCCGGAAGGATCGTAAATGGGTACACCGTCGAGAAGAATCAAGGTATTGCCCTGGCCAGCTCCACGTACGTATACGTCCTGATTGGTACCGAGAGGCCCCTGGGCACCAACTACCATGAAGCCAGCCTGACGCGAAAGCAATTCACCGACGGACTGCGTAGCGTATTTTTGCAGGACTGAATCCGGGAGTACAGTGACGACTTTTCCGGTCTGGGAGAGTTTCTGATCGGTACGGTTGGCCGTCACGGTGACGGGTTCCAGCTGGGTTTCCTGAGCCCAAACGGCGGTCGTAGCCAACAAACAGAGAAGGGTACTTTTGGTAAAAACGCTCATCGTTTTCTGAATAAAAGAGATGATGAGCAATCCGGTTACGCGAGGCGAAAGGCATAAACGATACGGACGGGCGTCAGAGCCACCCGCCAATAGTCTACCTTTCCTAAACGACTTTTCACCCGAAAGCTCGAAATGGATTTCGTTTCAGGCAGGTCTTCTGGCTCGTTTCATCCCAGACGCCTTCCCATACCGGAATGCGTACAGTGGCGAATTGTCTGGAAATTGGATTGTTTTGGGTTTTGTGTTCAGCGTTTTGCGTTACTATTCATTAGAACCCCAAACGCTAAACTCACACTCGAAACGATCCCGAAACTTACAGCTACGGGGATAGCCCCGGATTTACACCGGTGTTCCCTTTTAATCCGGTACCGGGAGGTACCGAAACCTAAAACGTCCGCAAAAGTAGGGAAAATAAAAATGCTGACCCGGTATTTCTCCGAATCAGCATTGGGGAATGGGTTTGAGGTGCGAGTAAAGTTTCAAGTGTGAAAAGGTTTGATAGGGATTTCAGATGAGAGAGGAGCTTGTAAGTACATTCAGATGAACCTAGGCTATGAATGTTACTAACCTATTTTGCTCAACCTTGCACTCTACTTAAACTTCAAACTTTACTCAAACTTCAAACCCTATCAAACCACCTTTAAACCTCAAATCTTATTCATAACTCAAGCCATACTGTTTCAGCACCTCTTCGGGTACACCTTCCCAATTGTTGGGGGTGTTTCCTACGTAGCCGAGGTCGTCAAAGCCCATGCGAGTGGTATAGAAGCCGGTGAGCGTCATGTCACGCATTTTGTTGAAGAAAGCTACTCCCTGAGAGTACTGGGGCTTGGCCTGTTCAGGGTAGGCAATGTCATCGACGATTTCGATTTGCTGGGGCTTCGTCAGTTCTACGAACTTCTTGTTAAAGCGTTTGCGGCTTTCGCTGTCGAGCCAGGCCAGCCCACCCCGCAGGGGCGTCTGGTGTACGGGCTGGTCTTTCGCCATAAACTCGATGAACGCGGGTACGCCCGCCTGCGAGGCACTCCCCGACTTCTGATCGGCGGGAAGGATGATGTCGCAGAGGACCGTAATCGTTTTCAGCTCGTGCGGCGTAAAGAACTTTTCCGCCATGAGTTTGGCATCCCGAATGGCTTCGGATTTCTGCCGTCCACCGGGAATGGGTAGCGGTTTTTCGGGCGGTGCCGCCACCAGGTCCGTCGAAGGAACCGTAGCCATGCCCAGCGACCCGAGTGCAATGGATTTAAGTGTATCGCGACGTTTCATGTGTGTCAGTGTTTGAAGTTTTGAGTTTAGGGTTTTGAGTTGTCAGCGTGAGCTTTCCTGATCGATTACTAACTCATAGGCCATTTCTGGTTCTTCTACTTTGGAAGACGGATTACCCGATTGATACCGACTGCCTTTGATCGTAGACTGATTTAAATACTGCATCAGTTTACGAATCATGCCAGCTATTTCATCCGCTGTTTTATAGTGATCGTCAAATACGGACTGTTTCATATAGCCACGATCCAGGGCTCGATACAATTGCGATTTTGATTCCTCTAGAGAGCCTTTGGCAATCGACAAAAAATGAACGAATTCATTTCGATTCCCGCGGCCAAATCCTTCAGCAATGTTATCCATGACCGAATCTACAGCTCTTCGGAGCTGACGTTTATGGTCAAAATCCGTTGAAAAGGAACCCTGACTCGTCAGATCGAAAATGGCTTTAGAAAAAAGACGAGCTTTTTGCCATACCTGTAAATCTTCGAAACGATTGACTGTAGCCATGCCAGGTATTTTAACTCAAAACACTAAACCCAAAACGCATCAACTCTTTATAAATTCTTCTGTTTCACCTGATCAATGATGTAGTCACTCGTTCGCATGGACATCGCCAGGATCGTCCAGGTTACGTTTTTGTCGCCCTGGGTAACGAACGGAGCGGCGTCTACGACGAACAGGTTCTTCACGTCGTGACCCTGCATGAACGAGTTCAGAGCGGATTTTTTGGGATCGCTGCCCATCCGGACCGTACCGATTTCGTGAATGATCTTGCCAGGAGCTTCCAGACCGTAGTTCTGTTCTTTACCCGGTTTGTTTCCTAACGCAATACCGCCCATTTCGTGGATCATTTCTTCAAACGTATCCTGCATGTGCTGGGCCTGCTTCACTTCGTTTTCCGACCATTTGTAGTGGAATCGCAGCGTAGGAATCCCGTATTTATCAACGTTATTCGGATCGATTTCGCAGTAGTTACTTTCCAAGGGAATCGGTTCACCGCGACCGGCCATACCCACGTACGCTCCGTAGAAACGGCGGGCATCTTCTTTCAAACGCGAACCGTAACCACCCGAAGGCAATGACTTTCCATCGGTATAGGCGTACTTGCCGTTCATGCCGTGAATCCCCATGCCGTAGCCGTACATGGGCATACCCATGCCGCCGCCGTATTCGATGTGGTAGCCCCGGGGGAAGTCCAGCTTTTTGTTATCCAGCCACCAGGGTGTGTATACGTGCATACCACCCACACCGTCTTCGTTGTACCGTTTCCGGTTCATCAGAGCCGGAATGAAGGCCGAACGGCTGGCTCCCGTCGAGTCATTCAGGTATTTACCGATGACCCCGCTGGAGTTAGCGAGTCCATTCGGGAAACGGGCTGATTTGGAGTTCAACAGCAATCGGGCTGATTCACAGGAACTAGCCGCCAGTACCACAATCTTTCCGCGTACCGTCCGCTCCTGTAAGGTAGCGGTATCCACGTACGAAACGCCCGTACACAATCCGGTTTTCTGATCGGTCAGTACTTCGCGAACCATCGCTCCGTTGATCAGCCGGGTATTACCCGTTTTGACCGCGGGTTTGCAAAGGCAGGACGAAGAAGAAAAGTCAGCGTATACCTGACAGGCCCGGCCACACTGCGAGCAGTAGAAACACTGACCGCGTTCGTCGTTAATTTTTTTTGTCAGAATCGATAGACGCGACGGAATAACCGGAATTCCCAGATTTTTTCCCGCCTTCTTAAGCATCAATTCGTGCAAACGCGGTTTGGGAGCCGGTAAGAAATGACCGTCGGGTTCGTTGCGAAGCCCTTCTTTCGAACCGAAAATACCGATGAGTTTATCGACTTTATCGTAATACGGAGCGACATCGTCATATGTAATCGGCCAGTCATCCCCGATGCCCGTGAGCGTTCCGCGACGAAAATCGTCGGGACCAAAACGCAGGGAAATACGCCCCCAGTGGTTGGTACGGCCGCCGAGCATCCGGCTACGAAACCAGTGAAATTCGGTACCCGGTGCCGCTGAATACGGTTCGCCTTCCAATTGCCAGCCTCCCCAGGCGGCGTCGAAATCGCCGAAGGGACGTGTGGTACTGGCTCCGCGACGAGGGGACTCCCAGGGAAATTTCAATTGCGTAATGTACTTGGGATCAGCAGGATCGTAGTAACCTCCTGCTTCCAGTAAACAGACTTTGGCTCCGGCTTTCGATAACTGATAAGCCGCCATGCCGCCACCCGCACCCGAGCCAACGATGATGACATCGAATACTTCGGGCGTTTCCTGGATGTGGAAATTGCTCATAAGCAGTGCGTGAAGAAATAGGTATAGACTCGTTGTTGGTACTGAAACTTAAAGGTAAAGATTTGTACGCTTACTTCCAGAGAAGTCAGGCTTTGAAGCAAGTAGAATTTTTCCAAGAAGGTTTAGAACTCTTTTCTGGAATAAAAATGTCTGCTCCAAAGCCACTGCTTTTCCTGAGTACGCTCCTTTTAGAAACGCTACAATTACTTAAAAATTTTACGAATTAGTTCTGATCGACGGGTTCTAAACGACTCGTGATGGAATTCCATAGATCAATCCGCTGACGAATGGATTCTTCCGCCGTGGCAATGGCTTCCTGCCATTTGGTCTCGTCGTTACCACAGAGTTCCTGCACCATGGCTTCGGCCAGATGACCATGATGACCGCCGTCTACTTCAATGTGTCGTTCGAGGTAGTACCGGAAGGTATCGAGCTGACCCGGAAAGCGTTCGTTGAGATTGCGTACCAGTTCGATGAACAGATCCGGAATCAGGTCTTCGCGTCCGTACGTAAAAGCGGCGGCAATTTCGTGGGGACGATTGCGATCAATGACGGAAAATGTAAAGGCTACGAAATTCCGGGCTCCTTCGGGAATGCCAGTATTTTCCAGGACTTCGCTTACGGATTTACCCTGCCGCAGGTCGGCTACGAACGTTTCAATGACCGTAGTATCCGCCTGTAGTTCCTGCATGGCCCGCAGGTACAATTCGTAGTGGCTCATGCGTACGCCGTGCTGATCGACGTCACTTTCTTCACCCGTTACGATTTCATTAATCAGATACGCCGTGTTCCCTGAAGCCGTTGGTAACCAGGGCACTTGCACGCAGGTCAATTGCCGTTGCAGGGCTTTGAGCAACGACATAAAATCCCAGACGGCAAAGGCGTGACTTTGGGTAAAGACCCGTAGAGCCTCTATGGAGTGAATACGGTGATAGACGGAGTGTTCAATTAACTGCTGACGTAAGGGGTCCAGTCGTTCGTTGAGCAGATGTTGATACATGGTTTTGGGGATTTGCGGTGTCGTAGTCTGATTCGCTAACTAAAAGAAAAGGCCGATGGCAAGCCACCGACCTTTTCGCTTGATTATATGGAATACCTTTTCAATTACTTCAACAGTTCTTTACGCGTCAAAATCGTCTCGAACATTTTGATGTCGTGCTCCGAATTAAAGACATTGAAAGGAAGGTAGAGATACTGATATTTTCCTAAAATGAACAGATACGCATCTTTCTCCTTCTGTACCGACTGAATCATATTCCAGGGCAACTGACCTCCTTCTTTCTTCTCGCGGTTTTTCCAGACAAAGATCTGACGGTTGTCGAATTCATAAACGAATTTTTCAAACATCTGCTTATTCTGTTCCACCTGCGTAGTAGCCGTGAACTGCATGGCCCGGAACAATCCGAAACCTACTGCACCTAAGACGGCTACCAGATAAATCCACCAGTTGGGATACGCATTGGTGACGTTCAGAACTACGTTGATGATAATTACAGCCACGGGGATCAAAAACCAGAACCATTCCTGCTTAATCCAGTCACGCAGGGCCAGGTTAATGTACTTTTTGGGTTCAAGGCCATATTTTTTCGTGCGAACACCCTGGGGCATTCCCATCTGACCGCTGTTAATGTAGGGCTGTTGGTAGCGATTTACCGGAACTTTTGCCATTTCTTCAGTAGTGAAAAACTAAATAACGAAAATCGGGAAACTTGACGGGCTTGCTGACCGATTCTCATCGAAAGTACAAAAATACGAAAAGGCGGGTGTACTAAATGATGTCGGCTCCGAGAATATCTTATCGACGGTCAATTTTATGATTTTTCCGGCGTACTATGGTTTCCGTACGAAGCGGACCCCGTAAATTCGGCCATGATTTCGACTGAAAAAACTTTGCTCCTGAATCCGGAACAACTCAAGCAGAAGTTACGCCGGATTGCGTTTGAGGTCTACGAAACCAATTTTGAAGAGCGGGAAATCGTTCTGGCGGGCATCGTAGGTCAGGGTGTCGTGATGGCAACCCTGTTGAAAGAACAACTGGAAGCCATTTCGCCGCTGAAGGTACAGCAGATTGACATTCAGCTTCAAAAAACCGATCCCGCCTCCCACGCCATTCAACTAGACATTGACTCAGCCACGCTGGCGGGCAAATGCGTGATTGTCTGCGATGACGTGTTGTATACGGGCCGTACACTCGCCTACAGCCTGATGCCCTTTTTTCAGACGAAGCTCAAACGCTTACAGGTATCGGTGATGGTCGATCGCAACTACCGCCGCTACCCCGTATCCGCTGATTTCGTCGGCTACGCTCTGATGACCACGCTCAATGACCACATTGAGGTGGTACTGGAAGGTCCCGAGGCGGGCGTGTACCTGCGGTAAGTTCCAACTGTTTTGACTTTTCGGGTACGTTGAAGGTACCTGCGTAACTACTATTTGCTTTTGAAACGTTTAGCACTTTTTGCTTCGGGTTCGGGTACGAATGTCGAGAATATCGCCCGCTACTTCGACGGTCACGCTGAGATTTCGGTCGAACTGATTCTCTGTAATAACCCATCGGCGGGCGTCATCGAACGGGCGAATCGCCTGGGCATTCCCCTTCGTTTATTCGATCGGCAGCAGTTTCGCTCCGGCGAGGTACTGAGCTGGCTCCAGGAAGCCCGCATCGACTGGGTCATTCTGGCTGGATTCCTCTGGCTGGTACCCAAAGAGCTGGTCGAAGCTTTTCCTAATCGAATTCTCAATATTCATCCGGCGTTGCTGCCTTCGTACGGTGGTAAGGGCATGTACGGCGAACGCGTACACGAAGCGGTCGTGGCGGCGAACGAAACGCAATCGGGCATTACGATTCACGTTGTCAATGAACATTACGACGAAGGAAACATCATTTTTCAGGCTTCCTTCCCCGTAGAACCGGGTGATACCGCCGCTGAAGTGGCCCGTAAATGCCACCAGCTGGAATATAAACATTATCCTTCGGTGATTGAAGAAGCCGTTTTGAAGGGACTCTAGTGCTTGTTACTCCATTAAAAGAAAACCTCCGCTGCTCAGCAACGGAGGTTTTCTTTTGTCTTTCCTGTACTTGTTAGTAGGAAGAACGCTCGCGGTTTTGAGCCTGATACGTCAGCGAGAACGTATTATAGCCAAGCAGTACATTTCGGGTAGCGGTGCGAATGGCTTTTCGATCGAAAAACCCTTCGGGTGATACGCGAGCCGCGTAACCCTGCCACACCGTTTTGTTCATGAACGTATCCTGAAATTGAATCAGCAGGGTTCCTTTCCGCAGAAACGTTTTGTCCACTACGTAATCCACGTCTGGATAACGGTAGCTTTTTACGTAGGTGTTCAGTTTGATTTTATCGGGATGCAGGGAATAAAAGACCAGTACGTCCGGTTGTTGGGTGGTATACTGAAAACCTCTCAATTGCATTTGCCGATTGATTTCGGCTGTAATAATGTCGTGTTGAAGTGTTGTATCCTGAGCAGTGATGGGATCGAAAGCAATACAGTACGTATTGTAAAGGTGCGTGTAATTGGGAGCATATCCTGAGTGGATAACCAGACTTTTCGGATTACAGGCTGAGCATAGCACGCCCATAACAGCAAAAACAAATAAAAACTGTTTCATAAAAGTTAATGGCCGTGAAGCCGTATTTAAATGGAAATTTGGTTTTCTGAAGAACTGGGTTCGTAAGCGGCAGGAAAATCTAAAAAATAATGCCAGATTTTGACTTACTGAATCCGAAGTACTGCTTTCGTAACCAGCGAGTTAAGCTAAGGTAAGCATACGTTGCTTGAAAGTATTAAACTCCGCATAATTTGACAAATATCAAAATATTTGCACTCTCTTTTTTGCTAAAAAAAACATCCTTTTGCAGGAAACTCTTCTAGGGATCGTTTTGCCCAACCTGTAGGCTTTTAAGAACTTTTAACTTCCCCACTTCTCACTTTGTTTTACTTTAACGCTTCAAAATCAACCGCTATGAAAACTTTACGTTTATTACTATTCCTACTCGCCTTAGGGCTTGTGTCTTGTACGCCCAAGGTTCAGGTGGTTACGTTACACAGTCCAAACGTTATTCTGCAGGATAAGGCTTTCGTTTACGAAACCGATTCGCTCCGCCTTCAATTTAACTTTCAGGGAGAAAATGGTGTAGTTCGGATGAACATCTACAACAAACTAGAGGTACCCTTATACATCGACTGGAAACGCTCGGCCTTTATTAAAGACACTGAAAAGTTTGATTACTGGGTTGATGAGGCTAGCTTTCAGGGAGAATATTCGGGCACCTCTGCTAATCGATACCGTTGGTATTCCTACCAGGGTGGATCATTCAGCGGCACTCTTCGCAAAGAGGACCGGATTGCGTTTATTCCGCCCAAAACTAAACTGGTACAGGCTAAATTCGTAGTAGCTCCTGGCAAGGCCTGGCGTTTTTCGAAAGAGCCTACCGCTGTAGAGCAAATAGATATCCCTATTGTGGCGACTCAGGTAAAGAAACAGTCTCTGGTGCGTTATGAGTTTTCAGAAGCGAACAGTCCGCTGAAATTCCGTAATTACCTGACGCTGTCCACGGACGCCCAATTTCGTACTGAATTCCACATTGATACGCCGTTTTACGCTTCCAAAGTCGAAAATGTAGACGGCCGCTATTTGTTCGGTTCTGCCTACTCGGCTTCGGATCTCAATACGCCTACGGCTATTAACCATTTGCCCGCTTCGTACCAGGAGCAGAATAAATTTTTGCTTAAGATTCCGGTTAACTAGCGAGGCTTTGGCTGCGTACGCACCCATTGAGCGGCCGCTCCATTTTTGGCAAAAATCAGTCCGGTTCCCTGCGGCGTTTTTAGCTCGGCCGAACGTCGTACCTGCCCTTCGACGATCAAACCCGTCTGAGCGGAAGGTACGACGTTGAATTTTTGTTGTCCCATGCCTTTTAATACGACTCCCCGGTTGGCGTCGTAACGGCCCAGTTCGGGCAGGCACTCGAAGAAATTACCCGTCAGGATCAAATCCAGCTTTCCATCCTGATCGTAATCTACACTGCTGATTCCATAAATGGGCGAAAACTGAACATCCCGGGGTAAGGCTTCAAAGCGGAAATTCCCCTTTCCGTCGTTCCAGAATACGCCCGTCCGGTCTTCCACGGCTGAACGCTTGAGCATACCTTCGCGGGAGCTTTCATCGAACAGGTCTTCGACCGTTTTTTCGGCGTAATCCGTAAACTTCAGGAATTTCTTTTTGATGGAAGGCACTGCTTTCTGTAAATCCTGCTTGAGTACCATGGGATAGCTTTTGCCGGTTTCGGTCCAGCAATTGATGATTTGTTCCATGGTACCATTGCGGTCAAAATCGTTGACGTACAGCTCCGCCGGGTGCTCTGCCGAAGCATGGTACCGATTATTGCTACCCAGATTACCCGCTACCAGATCGAGATCGCCATCGCCGTCGAGATCCCGCACGTACAGGCGATTCCACCAACCCGTCAGTTCCGACAGTTGAGGCGACCTTGCCAGGCGTTGCCCCTTTTCATTCAGGAAAATGGTAACGGGACCCCAGTCTTCACTGATGATCAGATCGGGCCAGGAATCGCGGTTGACGTCCGCCCAGACCGCGTCAGTTACCATTCCAATTTTTGAAAATTCCGGGATATACCGTTTGGTCATTACCTTGAATTCTCCCCGACCATTATTGACGAGCAACTGACTCTGCGGCGACACCCCGTACTGTCCGGATACCATGCGACTTCCCACAAACAAATCCTGATCCCCATCGCGATCGAAGTCAGCCGCCGTGACACTGGAGCCGTTTAAATACAATAAGGGCAGGCGACGGTCACGAGTAAACGTTCCTTTCCCATCGTTCAGGTACAGACGATCTTCGAGTTCAGCGGAGCCGTCGATAAATTCATTCCCTCCGCTCACCACGTACAAGTCCTGGTCACCGTCCTGATCCGCGTCAAAGAAGGTGGCCGCAACGTCCTCGTACAGGCGTTCGGTATCCAGCATGATCAGCTCCTGACCTTTAAACGTACCATTGGCTTGTTGCACGAATAATTTTTTGGGCGAGCCGGAAGCCCCGCCGAGGTATACGTCATCCAAACCATCGCCGTTGACATCCCCTACGGCCAGCGGCGGTCCCTGCGTGGAGTACATCTGTTTGAGCAGTGGATCGCGATTGTAGTCCACAAACGTATTTTCTACGTGGGTATAGTCCAGGCGAGCGGGAGCCGTTGCATCAGTGAAGTAAGAAGCAGGCGTCGCTTCACTTCGAGGTACCCCGGCTTTTGATTGTCGATAATCCAGAACGAGTTCCGTATCCGCTTTTACCTTCGGGAGGGCCTGTTGCTGACCGTCCGGCCAGACAATCGTTACGGAATCAATCTTGGTTTCCGTTCCCAGGCCAAAGACCAGCGTCAGGTCTACGGAAGACTGAAAACCCCGGTTCGGCATTTGTTGCAGGAGTATCGTACGATTAGGCTGGTGCACCCGAACTTTCGCTCCGATGCCATTCCGGTTCTGATCCGTTCCTTTCAGTTTCACCCGTAAAAAATGCTGGTGGTTACGGTCGCTGGCGTGATTGCGGTAGACCGACAGGGGTTGGTTGACGTTGCTGACAATCAGATCCAGGTCGCCGTCATTATCCAGATCGCCGTAAGCCGATCCGTTCGAGAAGTTGGGTTCAGCGAGTCCCCACGCCTGGGCCTGATTACTGAATTTCAGATTGCCTTCGTTGCGAAAGGCATAATTGGGAATCGGTTCCGAGGGCATTTTGGGTAGAAATTCCGCAAAATTGAAGCCCTGGGTTACCACTTGTTGCATGGTCTGGTCGTCGGAAAAGAAGGAGATAAAATCCTGATCCGAAATAGTTTTATATAGACCATTCGCTACGAAAATATCCTTCTGCCCATCGTTGTCCATGTCGAATAGCAGGGCTCCCCAGCTCCAGTCGGTGGCGGCTACTCCCGCGTACTGCCCCACATCACTGAACGATAGTTTTCCCTTCGCATCCAGTCCGTTGTTAAGGTGCAGCATGTTTCGCATGTACTGGTAATGGTAGTCCTGACTGAGCTTGAACTGTTCCAGCTCGTAACTTTCAAACAACGTGGTCGTTTTCAGTCGGCGGTCGGTGCCGGGCAACATTTCTGTTACGAAAATATCCAGTCGTCCGTCGTTGTTCACGTCAGCTACGTCCGCTCCCATCGAGGACAGGCTGATGTGCGGAAAGGTTTCCTTCAGCGATTCGCGGAAGGTTCCGTCGTGATTGTTGAGGTACAGATAATCGTGTTCGTAGAAATCATTGGAAACGTAGATGTCCAGCCAATCGTCGTCGTTTACGTCCCCCACGGTAATGCCTAATCCAAAACCAATGACACTTCCATAAATGCCCGCTTTCTCTGAAATATCTACGAACTGCGTGGTTACCGGAGCCGCATCTTTGTGAATGACCCGGTTTTCAAAAAACTTGTGACCGCCGTCGTAATCGCGTTGGTTCCGCAGATTTTTATAGCCCAGTCGCCCAACCGGCATGAAGCTGTTGTTAAGCAGAAACATGTCCAGATCGCCATCGCGGTCGTAGTCGAAAAAGGCGGCGTGCGTCGATACGCCCCGATCATCCAGCCCGTATTCTTTGGCTTTTTCGGTAAAGGTCAGGTTGCCGTTGTTGATAAAGAGTTCGTTGGCCCGGTCGTCATTGGGACGATTCCCTGCATTACAGATGTACAAATCCAGAAGACCATCGCCGTTCACATCCGCAAACGTGGCTCCGGTACTCCAGGCGTGCTTTCCTTTGATTCCGGCTTTCTCGGAAATATCCTCAAACTTAAAATTGCCTTTGTTGAGATATAGCTTGTTATCGCCCATGTTGGACGTTAGCAACACGTCGGGCAAACTGTCATTGTTGATGTCACCGATGGCTACGCCGCCGCCGTTGTAGAAGTTTCGGTAATTGAAAATGTTCAGTTCCTTATCGTCCTTCACTTCGTTGACGAACGTAATCCCCGTTTGTTCCGCCGGGAGCGACTCAAACAGGGTTTCTTCCTGCTTCTTTCCGCACGCGGCCAGGATCAGAATCAGGGCCATTATTCGAATCAATTGCTTCATGGGGTATAGGGAATTCACTGAATGGGGTGCGTATGGGTTTTAAATACAAGAAGCCGATCATTGTTCCGGCTAACCAGCCAGCGGGTGCCCGCTGCCGTTCGAAGGGCCTGGATGTCGCGGATTTCGCCGTTTACCGAAAATCCGGAAAGAGGTCCGGGACTGGCTCGGAAGTTCCCTTTGCCGTCGTTGAACAGTACCAGGCCGGGGTTTGCATTATACTGCCCCTGAGCCGGATTAACGCTGTAGAGGTTTCCGCCGGTCAGTACGTCCGGTGTTCCGTTACCGTCCACATCGCCAATCGCGAACGCGTACAGTTTTGACCATTGGGCCGGGGCTGGCAGTTCGTGAATGACAAACCGAAGGCCGCCTTTGTTTTCCAGCCAGACGGAACTGTAGCGGTTGATTTCAAATTCAGTCGCTCCGTTCAGCTCGCCTTTATTGAAGATGTCCTCAACGGTTTTTCCGGCGAAATCAGCGTAGGTGGTAAACTTCTTATTGATGACCGAAGGAAGCTGTTTGCCCAATTCGTCTTTGCCCGCCAGTGGGTAATACGAGCCAGATTGATCTTCGTACGCCAGAATTTGTTCGGCCTGTCCATTCGAATCGATGTCTTTCACCCACATTTTCAGATGGTTAGAGCCTTTTCGCCGAAAACGACTATTCAGACCCAGGTTACCAAGTACGACATCTTCCCGCCCGTCTTTATTGAGATCGCCCCAGGCCATACGACTCCAGAAACCTTTCATACGGGTGGATTCCGTACCGTCGGCTTCTTCCATCCGAATGGGTTTTCGGGTGAATTTTCCACCTTTTTGTACGAAGAGTTGGGGTTGCATCCAATCGCCGATCACCAGTAGATCGGGTTTCTGGTCGCCATCAAAGTCACTCCAGTGGGCATCCGTTAGTAAACCTGCCAACCTTAATTCGGGAGCTAGCCGATCTGTTTGATCACTGAAATTCCCTTTCCCATCATTTACGAGCAGGAAAGACCGGGGTGGTTTACCGTAGGCATAAGCCGTCACGCGGCCCGAAACGAACAAATCAATATCCCCGTCTTTATCGAAGTCCGCCGGGTACACGCCCGACTTGTTTTCCAGCATTTTCGGTAACGCCGTACTGGCTTTGGTGAATGAACCTTTTCCGTCATTGAAGTACAACAGGTCCTGTAACTGACCCATTTCGCCGTAGTATTCGTTCCCCCCCGCAACAACGTACAGATCCAGATCACCATCCCCATCGGCATCAAAAAACGTAGCGGCTACGTGTTCAGCCGAAGAATCAGCGTCGAATGCGGGTTGCTTACTACGGACCAACTGACCGTCGGGTTTCTGCATGAATAGCTGCCCGACCTTGAGCTTGGCTCCGGGAATGTAAATATCTTCCAGGCCATCGCCGTTTATGTCACCCTTGGCCAGTCGCGGGCCTTCCGTCGAAAGCTGAAAAGGCATCAGTGGTTCGCGGCTAAAGTCAAAATAATCTTTGTTTTCGTAATGCGTGTAGGGAATAGGACCGGGCTGTACTTCTTCCAGTACGGGCGTTTCGGCGGTTTTCCACCACTGCGATACTTCCTGATTTTTGGCAGAAGCATGCCGCAAGGTCAGGTTCTGGTCCGTTTTAACATTCCGCAGGATTTCTGATTTTCCATCCGGCCAGATGACCAGCAGGCTGTCGATCACGGTCTGTTTCCCTAAACCAAACGTTAACGTAGGTTCTACGGACGATTGGAACCCGCGTACGGGGCTGTTTTGCTGGTAAAACAACTGGGTACTGTCCCGCATCAATACTTTCGCCCCGACGCCAAAAACATTCGCTTTCTCTCCCTGAAACTTTACTTTCAGGTAATGATTGCCCAGCGTCTGACGGGCTGTATTTCGATACACGCCCGCGGTCTCATTGATATCATTACTGATCAGATCCAGATCGCCGTCGTTATCCAGATCGGCGTATACCGCTCCGTTACTTATATTTTCCTTCGCAAATCCCCAGTCCGCAGAGCGGTTTTTGAAGTTGAAATCGAAAGGCCCTTTAGCAACGCCCTGGTATAAATAATTGTGCGTTTTTCCTTCGGGCATGTGTTGAATGGATCTGCGAACGGCATCTTTCACCCGTTTATCCAAGGCGGCGTATACGGAGTCCTGAAAGACGTATTTAATGTAATCCATGTTGTTGGGTCGCCGGACGATACCGTTGGTGATGAATACGTCCTTCACGCCATCGCCGTCGTAGTCGGCCCAGAGCGGTGCCCAGCTCCAGTCCGTAGCAGCCATGCCGAGTTGGGCGGCAATATCCACGAAGCGTTTACCCTGTAGGTTTAATTGCAGACAATTGCGGGCATACTGATAGTGATACCCATAGCTGAGTTTGAACGAAAAAACGTCGAACGCATCTTCGCCCGCCGATGATTTTTCGACGGTTTCATCTTCGGGATACATATCCAGCGTCATCACGTCCAGCCAGCCATCGTTGTTGATGTCGGCCATGTCGTTGCCCATCGAAAAGCGGCTGGTATGAGCAAAAGTCTCCTTTAGTTTTTCGGTAAACGTGCCGTTTCCATTATTGTGATAGTAGTAATCGTCTTCGTGAAAGTCGTTGGAAACGTAAAGATCTTCCCAACCGTCGTTATCCAGATCGCCCACGGAAATCCCCAGACCGTAGCCCATGGGTGCTCCGTAGATACCCGCTTTTTCGGATACATTCACAAACAAGGGTTTCGCCTGATTTTCCTTATCAATGATTTTATTTTCGAAGAGGTAATCCCCGGCTTCGTTATCCCGCAGAAACCGGGCATTTACGTTGTTGTACGAAATGGCTTTATGAATGGCGTGGTTGAGCAGATAGCAATCCAGGTCGCCATCGTGATCGTAATCGAAAAAGGCTGCCTGCGTTGAAAAGCCCGTAAAATCCAGCCCATACTCGGCGGCCTTTTCCGTAAAGGTTCCGTCGTGATTGTTGATATACAGTTCGTTGGAACCTTCCAGTCCCCGGTAATTTCCGACGGCACATACGTACATATCCAGCCAGCCGTCACCGTTGACATCGGCCATACTCACGCCCGTCTGCCAGTCGGCAAAACCGCCGACGCCCGCCTGCTCGGTAATGTCTTCAAACTTCCAGTTTCCTTTATTGAGGTATAATTTATTCTTGCCACGGTTGCTAACGAAGTACAAATCCGTTAGTCCATCGTTGTTAATGTCTCCCGCCGCTACGCCCGCTCCATTGTAGAAATACAGGTATTCGACAATATTCAGGCTGTCATCGTCTATAACGGTATTCTGAAACGCAATACCCGTTTGGGTCGAATCCAGCGTTTCAAACAGGGGTTTTTCATGGGAAGATGTACAGGCCGTCAAGCCTAGTAAGAAACCACTCGCTACGATTAGTACTTTCAGGACTACGTTACACTGCTCACGCATTGATTACTTGTTTACTGGGGCTAGTATCAATACAGGCCCCTTCCCAACCTGGAAAGGAGCCTGTAAAATAAGGTAAAGCATTTGTAATTAATAACCCGGATTTTGCTCCAGCAGAGGGTTACTGTTTCGCTGCGTAGCCGGAATCGGCATCAGGTTATACTTGGGATCCGTTACGGGTTTAAACTGCCATGCTTTTTGAGTAAAGGACTGGAAGCGAATCAAATCCGTACGGCGACGGCCTTCGAAAGCAAATTCCCGTCCGTATTCTTTCAGCAGGTTGTCCAGCGTCATATCGGAAGCCGTAAAATCAGCTACACCCGCCCGTTTCCGAATCTGATTGATGTAAGGCAGTGCCTCCGCTACTTTTCCCTGGCGGAATAAAGCTTCGGCCTTGGTCATCAACACGGATGCATACCGGAAAATCGGAAAGTCGTTATCCTGACTGGTAATCAAGTTATTCGCCTGAATTTCGAATTTCTGAAAACGAACCCCCTGATAAGCCAGAGCTCGTTCCAGAGCATTGATTTCCGGGGTAAAATTCACGTCGTGCCGTTGTCCATCTACGCGGTCATCGTACTGGATAACCCGTCCATCGGGACCCGTCTGCGGACCAGCTAACCACATTTTCTTACGGGCATCCTGATCGCTGAACGTTGAATAGAAATCAGCGTACGTACAGTAGCCATTCCAGGGGCTGTTGGCCAGTCCATACTTCTGCTGCAACGCGTAGTGCAGGGTACGCAATTGGAAGGTGTTCCCGGTAGCAAACGTTTTGTCGTAAGGAATGACGAAAATGTTCTCGGCTCTTGATCCGTTCCGATCGTTATTGACGGCGAAGTTGTCCAGGAAATTCGGCGATAGCGAGTACAGTTTTGAGTTGATCACCGAGTCTGCTTCTGCGGCGGCCTGAGCCCAGCGAGGCGTACCCGTGAAGACTCCTGCGTTCAGGTACACGTGAGCCAGCAGAGCATGTCCAGCCCCGCGTGACATCCGTCCGTACATGGCGACGCTGTTTTCATTCCGCATCAGAGGAATCGCTTCTTTCAACTCCTTTTCAATAAAGTAGAATACGCTATCCCGGGGGCTTTGTCGGGGGTTTCCGGCAGGAGAATTTTCCGTCAGAATGGGAACCCTACCGAACAGATCCACCAGATAGTAGTAGTTCAAAGCCCGGATTCCCCGCAATTCCGCAATCGTGTTCTCCTTATTGGCTACGTTAGACTCTTTCAGAGTACCAATATTGATATTAACGTTAGCAATACTGCGGTAAAAAGCTTCCCAGGCTCCGTTAATGTTTGATGGAATAACGGGCGTAAACTGATGGCGGGCTAACTGTTGCCAGCGACCATCATCGTACCAGTCAGGTCCCCGCGTCGGTACTACCACTTCATCCGTAGTGGTTTCCTGCAACACGAAGGGATCGTCTACGAAAGACCGTAACGTTCCGTAGGAGGAACCAATAACGGCGTTCAGATCGGATTCAGTAGCTGGGAAATTACTTGCATCGGCCCGATCGTATACGGTAGAATCCAGATTGGTACAGGATTGATTGAAAATCATCATCCCTGTAAGCCCGAGTCCGTATAAAATTTTAAGCGTTTTCATAAGAAGTATGATATTCTATAAATAAGCGTAAAGCCTATTACTGATTACATAATGAATTTACTCGCAACTAGCCTAGAACGTTAATGAAACACCAGCTACCAACGTGCGAGCCCGCGGGTAGTAAGACACAGGGTCAACGCCGGGTGACAGGTTCACCGCCCGGTTATCGTCGCTGATTGAACCATACTGGCTACGCGAGTCTCCGGTACGTACTTCTGGATCAGCTCCACGGTATTTCGTAATAACGAAAATGTTTTGACCGGAAAGGTAGACCTGAGCATTCTGAAGAATTTTCTTCAGGCCCGGAATACGGTAACCCAAACGGAAGTTGTCCAGGCGTACAAACGAGGCATTTTCCAGCCATAGATCCGACCAGGCAGAGGATACGCCCGTGCCGATACCCGTCGTAAACGCATCTTTCAGCAAGTTTTCGCCGGGGAACCGGTTGGGGTTCGCAAAGTAGATGTACATTCCGTTGGCTACTTTCTGACCTAAACTTCCGCGGAAGAAGATGGACAAATCCCAGTTCTTGTACGTGAAGTTGTTTTGCCAGCCTAAGGTCAGCTTGGGTTGAGCATTACCCAGGTAAGTACGGTCGGCACCGGCAGGTTGCGTTCCTCCACCCCCTAAATCCTGATAAATGTACTCACCCCGGTCGTTGAAACCCGTTACCCGGGGACCGTAGAACGTACCGATGGGATAGCCTTCCTGCAATACGATGGGGGAAGCAATACCGCCTTGTCCGCTACCAAAACCACCGTAAAGGATAGGGTTACTGGTGTTGTACTGAAACAGGTCGTTACTCAACGATACGATTTTATTCGTGTTGTGAGCCAGATTCAGGGTGGTACGCCACTCGAAATCCTGTTTGCTAATGGCCTGGAAATCCAGAGCTAACTCAACCCCTTTATTGGATACCCGACCTACGTTTGCCAGGACGTTGTTCGTTCCGGCAACGAGTTGCTGTGAACCATACCGGGAGCCAATGGCAACGGGGTAGTTAAACAACAGATCGCGGGTGTCTTTGTAGTAAAATTCCAGCGAGCCCGTCAGGCGGCCTTTCATGAAACCGAAGTCTACCCCGATGTTGGTCATGGCAGAGGTTTCCCATTTCAAGTCTGGATTCGCGTTTTGTGAGTAGAAGTAAGCCGTTTGGAATCCACCGTTGGTGTAATACGATCCTTGCGAACCGTATAAACGCCGAGCTGCGTAGTCCGCAATACCATCCTGGTTACCCGTGACGCCGTATCCGGCCCGCAGTTTCAAATCGCTAAAGAGGTTACTATTTTTAATGAAATCCTCTTCAATTAAACGCCAGCCCGCTGATACGGAGGGGAACCAACCCCAGCGGTTATTGGCACCGAAACGCGAAGAACCATCACGGCGAATATTGGCCGTCAACAGATACTTTTCGTTGTACGAATAGTTAAGCCGACCAATCAGACCTACCAGGATCGCTTCTGATTTATAGGAGTTTACCCGACGGTTGGTCGATCCGTCCGCGTTATCGTTACCCGATTCCAGGTTATTGTAACCAAAGGCATCGGGGAAATTGCTGTGCTCGGCACCAAAACCTTCGTTGCTAACCTTTTGATACGTATGACCTAACAGAACGCTAAAGTTGTGTTTATCAATCGTATTCGAATAGTTAACGGTGCTTTCAATCAAGCGATCCAGTACTTCCTGCGTTTCCCGACGGGCCCGCGAAATACTGTTTCCACTACCCCGGAAATAACTGGGGATGAAGAAACCATACAGGTAATCAAACGTACTTTGCGAAGCATTCACCCCTACTTTCAAGCCTTTCACAATTTCGTAGCTGGCTTTGGCATTCAGTAAGGTCTGACGCTCTTTGCCTTCGTTCGTCAATTGCATCAGTCGAGCCAACGGGTTTTCTACTTCAAACTGTCCCTGAGGTTGGTTGAAGGTTCCGTCGGCGTTGTAGATCGGCTGCGTCGGGTTGAAACGTACCGCTGAACGCAGGGCTCCGTAATCGACGAATTTTTTGTTATTTGTCTGGTGGGACAGTAAAAGTTGAATTTCCAACCGGTCGTCCAACGCTTTCTGTACCAGGTTCAAACGAGCGTTAATCCGGTTGAATCCAGAGTTTTTCACGATGCCGGGCTGATCCAGATACACCAGTGAACCCCGGTAGCTGAATTTTTCGGCCCCACCACTGACGGCTACCGAGTGGTTCTGCGTCCAGGAAGTTTGGGTGACCTGATCAATCCAGTTGGTTGAAGCTCCAAAGTCCTGACCCGTGACGTTCCGTTCCGCTAACTTCGCCCGGAATTCGTCTGGCGTCAGGAACCCAGGACGACGTACTTCTTTACCCATCGAGATGTAACCACTGTATTCAACCGAAGTACGACCTGCGGTACCTTTTTTAGTCGTAACAATGATTACGCCGTTTGCCCCGCGTGAACCGTAGATCGCCGCGGCAGAAGCATCTTTCAATACGTCAACCGACTGAATATCTTCCGGAGCAACGCTGTTTAACGGAGCACCGGCTACTCCGTCAATTACAATCAGAGGCTCGGAGTTAGCAGACAGCGATGACGTTCCGCGTAGACGAATCGTAGGACGGTTGTTCGTAGGATCACTGTTGGGAGCACTGATAACCAGACCGGAAACTTTACCCTGTACGGCCTGTAAGGGGTTGTTCAATACCCCCGCGTTAAAGTCTTTCGAGGTTACCGTAGCGGTGGCTCCAGTTACGTCCGCTTTTCGCTGCGTACCGTATCCGACTACTACTACTTCCGAAAGCGACTGAGAATTAGGCTGTAAGCTTACATTGAGTGTGGTCTGGCTGGTGATGTCAATTTCCTGTGAAATCATACCAACCGACGTAAACCGAAGTTTAGAACCGGATGTAACGTTAATCTTATACGTTCCATCGGCGGCGGTTTGTGTACCGTTAGAGGTGCCAACGACCAGGATGCTCACCCCGGGGAGATCGCTTCCATCTTCAGCTGAAGTAACCTTTCCAGTGAGGGTTCTTTGCTGAGCCCAGGTCGTCATGTTGAGAAGAATCATTAAAAGACTCAGACATGCGGTAGACCACTGTCTGAATTTACTTTTTTGACCCAACGAGCTACGCTGCAAGTAAGTCTGTTTCATCATTTGTAAGGGTTATGTATTGTATTAGTAAACTTGGTTAGAGAAAAATGCACATCTAATCAAAAAAAGACAAATCAAACTACTCGAATTTGTCTAGTATACTATTGGATGGATACATTTTTACCGCTTTCCGGTACGCAAACTACAATATTTAGTTCATATAATACAATTTAGCCCCTAATGTTTTAAAAAAAACAATTTAAGTGTTTATACCTAGCTAAAATCCTAATTTGAATCCCTTAAAATTGTTTTTTACAAATGAGTTTTTTACACCTAAGTATTTATTTTACTGCCTGGTCTTTATTTTATGCAAAATCCAGGTACCTACTGCCTCTCCCTGATCAAAACCGTGATCAATGGCCGTTTTAAAGTGAATGCCACCGTATAGCCGACTGATCGCCGCTTCAGTAGCCGCCGCTTTAAAGGAAGTGTATTGCCGCACGGGCAATCCATAGGCTACTTCGGAGGAATCGGCAAAAGTTAAATGATCTCCCAGTACAGCCGTTAATGCAACCGCTGAGGCAGCGGAAACGACACTGTGTCCGGAAGGATATTCAGGAAAGGGTGGTGTTTGTAACAAAGGCTGCCACTGCTCATCGATCAGGTTATTGATGTACGTTTCTGGTCGAATACGAACCGTACGGTATTTTTCATCCCAGCAAGCGATGAATCCATCAAATAAAGCGATGGACGTAAGCAGATACGCTTCGGCAGTTTGCATGAAATCTTTCTGGGTTTTCCGGGTGGTAAGACCCACGATACTCATCCAGTGCCCACCTGGGGACATTTTCTTCGTAGCGAACGCAGCGTGCCCCTGAATATTCATTTTGAAAGGATTACAATCCCAGAAATTTGCGATTTCCTTCTCCTCTTCAGTACTGAACTTTACGGCCTCGTACACCTTTTTTGCCTCTTTGTAACAATCACTGGCAGGATTATCGCTGTAGGCTGGAAAACCCTTAAGCCGGAATTGAGTAGCCGAATCCAGTGCCAAAGGCCGGATTTTGGCCCAGAACGGTTCCAACGCATCCATGTACGCGGGTGGCGTAGGAACCCAGCTTCCTTTTTGATTCGTTACGGTATAGCGAAATCCCCGGGTTTCCTTATACTGGTCTTTTAACGAATACGCAATGACGTGTTTGGCTACCGCCTCTCCATACTGCATGGAGCGTTCGTAGACGTCCGAAGGCAAAGCCTTTTCAAACGATTCGTAAAAATCTTTTTCAAAATCATCAATCATACCCCCTGAGAAGGTCCACTGCCGACCGACCAGCAGAAAGGCCCGGCTACTGGCCAGCGGAAAGCAGTACTCCTGATCGGCTTCGGGCTTAGGCGTAGCTGTGTACTCATTCAACTGTCCTGCCATGCTCCGATACTGTGGATACGCTGGCAACAAGGCTTCATACGCGGCTAAACTAGAATACGCGTAGATACGGGCAGCTACGGGTGGCCCAAATACATCGTGGATGATTACCTGCGTGAGTTTGCGTTCAGCCTTTCGTAAAAATTCAGGATTATTGGTAAGACGGGTATATTCCTGCTTATTTTTCTGACAACTACTAAGAATCAGAATAGGAAGAAGTAAGATGAGGAAAAGTTGCTTCATTCGAACTTACTATACGTATTATTTTATTACAATAAATTACCACAAAAATAACAAAACTGGCAGCATCCTATGTTATTTTTCAGGAATTAACTATAATTTATTTTTATACGATTTCCCAGATAATCTCATCGCTCTAGATTCCGCATTAGCCTCCGTAGAACAAAAGCATCCGTAGTATCTTTGTCGGAAACAGTCGTTCGCAATGCATTTCCTGAACGTACAGTTAGTAGCTTTCCGGCCTGCTTTAGAAACGGAGTTATTTCTGCATGAAACCTAACGTACTACACCTGAGTACCCTGCATCGGGGGGATGATTCGCGAATGGTCCTGAAGATGGCGGTTAGTACGGCCCTGCGTTACCCGACTACTGTACTAGCGACGCCACCGCTGAACTCCGATACTTCCATTACGTTCCTTCCGATTCCCTACGAATCTTCGTTACTGAAACGGTTGCTGTTTGTACATCCACAGGTTTTGTGGCACAGTTTACGAGTACGAGCAGACATTGTACACGTACACGCCCCCGAAGCCTTACCCATTGCGTTGCTGAATCAGTGGTTGGGGTCAAAAGTCATTTTCGATGCATACGAAAATATGGCGAAGCAACTCGATGGGAAGCAGATCAACAATGGTCGGCTGTTTCGCTGGTTTTTCCGACTCTTCGACCGTATCGCTCGCCGGAAGTTTTACTTCATTTTTGCGGAAGATTCGTACCTGGAATCGTATACGGACGTACAGAAGCCGTCCATCGTCCTGCATAATTTTCCGGACCTTTCTTTATTTCCTTCGTCTGCTCCTTCAACGACAGGTGGGCCGCCCGCCTTTTTTTATCTGGGACAAATCAGTAAGGCCCGTTGCCTGGATGTCATGATTGAAGCGTCCCGCCTTCTTCGGAAGGAGTACCCGGATTTTCGCTGGCATATTTTCGGAAAACCGGGATTCGATCTTCGCTCCTTTGAAGAAATTGAACAGTTACCCGGCTATGAGGAGGTCAAAGAAAACCTGATTTTTCACGGACATACACCAGCTCCGGAAGCGTATCGAACGGGAGCTGGATGTCTGGGTGGGGTCGCCCTGCTACGACCCATCGGCGATTTCCCCGGATCGTATCCCAGTAAAATCTTTGAGTACATGGCCTTGGGTTTGCCCGTGGTTACGTCCAACTTTCCTTTGTATCAATCGGTAGTTGAGGAAAACGAATGCGGCTTTTGTATCGATCCTACTGACGCGGAGCAGTTGTACGAATCCCTGAAGATTTTAATTGAGCAACCTGCCGTCCGAACACAGATGGGTGAACGCGGCAAACGGGCCGTCCGGCAACGTTACAATTGGGCTTACGAACAACAGCGGCTGCTGGATTTTTACGAACGCATCCTTCAAAACTAAAAAGGCTCATCCGAAGATGAACCTTTTTAGTTTAGCGATTGTGTAGCCAAACGGCCATTTTCCCCACACCCCGATGACTCCAGAGGTGGTACGGAATAGCTGTAAATTTCGCTCCGCCGGGGTTTTCCCCTTTGATGAGTACACTCGTGGTGATGAAATCCGGAGCGTTAATGGCTTTTAGTTTCGTCTGCTCATTAACGGAGATTTGCTCGACCTCACCACCATTATCCACGCCCTCCACGCAGTATACAATCGGGCCGCGTTCGAGAGCGACCCGACCCTGATCTGCTTTCACCTTTTCGTGAGCCAGTACTTTGCGAATGGGCATTGGTAATTCCATTTCTACGACATCCCCTTTCTTCCAGGTACGCTGCAATACGGCAAAGCCTTTTTCGAGCCGATACGCAGCTTTTTTTCCGTTGACTTTAATCGTGATGGGCTGAGCTTCGGCGTTCTGATACCGGTACAGATCGCCAGGCATGGGTTTGCCCTGAGCCCAGCCGGGAATTCGAATTCGTACCGTAAAGTCGGTAGTTTTTTCGGGCATGAGCGTCAGTTTTTGAAAGCCATTCCAGGGGTAATTGGTCTCCTGCGTTACAGTAATCGGCTGATTGTTGAGGGTCAAATTAGCGGTACCGGCCATGAACAGATTCAGGTACAGATCATTATTTCGAACGGCATACACGTAGCCCGGCAGAGAAGGCATGACGCGGGTAACATTGGTGGGACAACACGAGGTCGCAAACCATTCGACTCGGGTTGCTTCGCCATTGAACTTGGTTACGCCATCGGCAGCCAGTGGGTTGGGATAGAAGAAGTGCGTACCGTCCAGCGAGACCCCCGACAGAAAGCCGTTGTACATGATTCGCTCGAAGACGTCCAGATAAGCGGCATCGCCCGACTCCAGAAACATCCGGTAATTCCAGAGCATCTGAGCTACGGAAGCACAGGTTTCCGCGTAGGCTTCCTGATTGGGTAATTCGTAATCTTCACCGAATCCTTCGTTCGTCCGATTAGCTCCTACCCCGCCCGTCAAGAACATTCGCTGATCTACGGCGTTGTGCCAGAGTTTATTGAGGGCTTTGCCATAGGTTTTGGCTCCCATTACGGCATCTACATCGGTCATACCCGCGTACAGGTATCCTGCACGTACCGAATGGCCCACTACTTCGGTTTGTTCCGTTACAGGAATGTGATCCTGGAAGTACAAACTATCGGCGTGCGAAGCACTACCGTCGGGTTGTTGCACGATGAGAATCCGGCGAAGGTCTTTACGGCCCCGCATATCAATGAAAAATTTGGCCAGATCCAGGTATTCTTTCTTCTTAGTTGCCCGGTAGAGTTTAACCAGCCCCAACTCAATTTCTTCGTGGCCGGGTACCTCAATTAATTTTTCTGGACCGAATACCTTCAATAAATAATCGGCGTTTTTGGTGGCTACGTTTAGTAAGGTTTTCTTTCCGGTAGCCTGGTAGTGAGCCACGGCGGCTTCGTACAAATGGCCTACGTTGTATAGTTCGTGCGAGCCATTTAAGAAATTAAACCGGGTATAGCCGGATCGCCAGTCCCGGTCCATTATTTTATCGCCCAAAATGGTACGAATTGTGTACAGGTATCCATCGGGTTCCTGAGCCGCCGCGATTTTAGTGATGACCGTATCCAGGTACGCCTCCAGTTTCGGATCGGGATGACTGGCCAGCGAGTACGAAGCTCCTTCGACCACTTTGAACACGTCGGAATCATCAAATCGCTGCCCCTGAAATTCTCCTTTCTTCAACTTCCCCGCAATAGCAAAATTGTCAATCCGACCCGTTTCCTCACATTTTTGAAAAGCAAAAGGAATGGTTTGGGTACGATTAGTTTCAATCCGGGGCTGCCAGAAAGCCGAAGTAATTTTAACGTTCGTAAAGGGTACGGGTTGAATCGGATAATCCTGGCTCCGGGCGGAAAACGTCAGGAGTGAACCGAGTATCGCAGTGGTCAGGAAGGTACTTTTTCTCATAAAATGCCAGCTTGGGTACGTTTACAACGCATGTTCTCAAAAAAATGATACCTCTTCGCTTCAAACGGTCCGAAAAATGATCGGCCTTGGCTGAACAAATCAGCCAAGGCCCGCTTCTCGCTTCCTACCCTACTACTCGCTCAAAAGCCTACTCCATTTCCGCTACTTTTCCGCCATTCAGCTGAAGCATACGGGTTACACATTCAGGGATTTCCTCCGTGTAATGCGAAACGTACAACAAGGTACGGTCCGTATTTTCACACAAACTATCAACCGTATCCCGAAAACGAACCATCTGATCCGTGTCCAATCCCTGACAGGGTTCATCGAGAATGAGCAGAGGCGGATTTTTGATCAAGGCCCGAGCCAGCAATACCAGCCGCTGCTGCCCGGTGGAAAGCTGAGCCAGTCGTTTATCGTGATAAGCTTGCAGTTCAAACGCCGTCAGGAATTGTTCGACGTAAGCGGCCTGATCGTCTTTGAGTTTTTTAAACAGACCCATGGTATCAAATAGGCCGGAAGCTACCACTTTCCAGACGTTTTGATCGCGGGGAAAGTACAAATGCAGTTCGGGTGATACGAATCCGATGTTTTTCTTAATATCCCAGATGCTCTCGCCCGTACCCCGTTTCCGGTCAAACAAGTCAAAATCATTGGCGTACGCTTGCGGGTTATCGCCCGTAATCAAACTCAGTAAGGTAGATTTTCCGGAGCCATTCGGGCCAAGCAAAGCCCATTTTTCGCCCCGTTTCACCTCCCAGTTTATTCCGTCCAGTACTTGGGTTTCTCCGTAGCAAATCGAGATATTTCGCATACGGATGGCATACGAGAAAGCCGCCGCGGGCGTCAGCGGTTCGGGTAACTGAATCTGGTCCCGCCGCTTGGCTGCCGCAGGAGGTACATAGTTCCATCGCAGTAGGGACTTGCCTTCGGGTAACTCAAGTATATGCGTAATGGGGTTGGGAATATCCGTCGGCGGAGCGACCAGAATCAGCGTCGTACCCGTTTCGGCAATGTGCGTGAGAATATCGTGCAAAGCGGCCCGGCTCGCTACATCCAGTCCGACAAAAGGATTATCCAGTAAAAGTACCTGCGGATTTTTCAGAAAGCTCAGCGTGAGCAACGTACGCCGGGTTTCGCCGTTGGAAAGCGAGGTAACGTGCCGATCCAGCAAATGACTAACCCGTAACCGTGTAGCCACTTCCTGCACATACGCTTCCTCGTAAGCCAGCGGCGGTAGCTGTATCGAGTGAGCGTCGACGGTACCTACGGGTTTCACTTGGTTTTGCAGGACTTCCCATACCGTTGGACTTTCCACCGATGCGTAACTATTGAAACGCTGCTGATAGAAGGTGGCCGAAGCCGCAATATTTCGGTTAAAACTGAAATCGTTGGGGACCAATTCGACGCTTTCTTTCGGCAGATCGGAATGAAATACGCCTCCCAGTACGGATCGTTTTCCGGCCAGTATGGATAACAGCAAAGACTTTCCCGAACCCGTAGGGCCTACCAAGGCCCAGTGTTGGCCTTTTTCCAGCGTCCAGTTTAAGTTTTCGATCAGGGTTTCTCGCTCCCAACCGATGCGGGCATTTATCAATTCAAAAGATACAGACATTCGCTACTGCTATTGTAGGCCAGGTTCTATGCTCCCAGCCGCATTACTCATTGGTTATTTTTTCCACTTCAGGGTGTTCACCAGGTGCATTACATCCTGCTTGATGTACTCGACCACCGGAGCCAGGGAATCATTCTCCGTAGCCGTTTGCAGATACATGGCTCCGCGTAGAAAATGCTTCGTGGAATCTGTCGTATAAAACTGCATATGACTGGGTACATCTCCGGCGATTTCCAGCAGAGTAAAGGTCTGTCCGGACTTGCCCAAGGCGACAGCATCTTTTAGAGCATAAGCCTTTTCCTGATGTTTGGCAGCCAGCTTGTACGCGTCGGAAATAAAGCCCCGCAGGCGTTCTTTACTGCCCTGTACGGGCTTGTAAGTCAGTTGAACATTCGCTTTCAGGGACGGATACGTAATGAAAATCCAATGGGGCTCGGCTCCTTTGAACGTATCCGGTTTGATGACTGCGGCTTTGGAATACTCGAAGGTATACGGATGATTTTCCGTGAGGGGCTGATACGCGTGCGGGGGTAAATCAATCCGGGGAAAGCCTTTGGGTTTGGGCGTATAATCTTCACTACAAGACCATAAAATACTACTCATCAAAAAGGTCAGGAAGCTGTAAGAAAGAGTTCGGAGCATCTTTTTAGTAGTCTGTTTTCCGTTTTCTGTTTCAAACCTTACGTTCAGGAAAACGGTAAACGCTATAACGAAAAGCGGGAATCCAACTGATGGATTCCCGCGAATTTATCATTATTTTCCTAGGAGTTGAGTCCCAATGTTCGTTTACTCAAACAAGTTACCCAGGCCGCCCAGTACCGAACCACTTTCCTTACCACTACCCGTGACACTGGTCATGGAACCCAGGGCGTTCGCTAGTTTCACAATCGGCATCGACTGAATCCAGACCCGCCCCGTACCCGAAAGGGTCGCCAGGAAGATACCTTCACCGCCGAATACCATGGATTTTAAACCACCCGAACGCTGGATGGAATAGTTGATTTGCTGCTCAAAACCTACGATACAGCCCGTGTCAACCCGTAGGGTTTCATTATTCAGATACCGCTCAATGACGACCCCTCCGGCGTGGATAAACGCCAGTCCGTCGCCCTGCAATCGCTGGAGGACAAAGCCTTCCCCACCGAATAGTCCCGAGCCGATTTTTTGATTGAACGTGATCGCTACTTTCGTTCCCAGGGCGGCACACAGGAAGCTATCTTTCTGAGTAATGAGGGCCTGGCCCGGTAAATTGGCCAGATTGATGGGCAGTACGGTACCCGGATACGGAGCCGCAAAAGCCACCTTACGCTTGCCGTAGCCACGGTTGGTAAAGTGCGTCATGAAGAGCGATTCGCCCATCAGCTTCCGGCTTCCGGCCTGCAGGAGTTTTCCCAGCAAGCCGCGATCAGGTTCCGAGCCGTCGCCCATCTTGGTTTCGAACTGAATGCCATCTTCCATAAAGAGCATGGCTCCGGCTTCGGCAATTACCGTTTCGTTGGGGTCCAGTTCGATTTCAACGATCTGAATATCTTCACCAATAATTTTGTAATCAATCTCGTGGCTACGCATGGTAGTGTTCCGGTTTTAAAGCGTTTGAGTCGTTTGATAAAGGGCCAGGAGCTGAAATAAACGTTTATATTTTCAGTAACAAGCACTGCTTTAAACTACTATTTCCCAGCTACTTATATAAAATTCAATGTGCTAAATACGGCTTTATGCTGATGACTCAAACCCCATAACCTGAAACGTTCCAAACGTAGTTACTCCCCTAATTCCCGTTTGAGATCGTCCGGCAAATCGAAATCTTCCTCTTCTTCTTCATCCTCACGTTTGCGACCCGGCAAAGCTTCCAAGTCATCCCGATGACGAAGTTTTTTATCATCTACCGTCCGGTTCAGGAATTCGTTGATCTTGTCGATGGGCAGAGACATATTCAGCTCGCCAAAGTTATTAATCGTAATATCCAGGCCTTCCAAGTCTTTATGAACTCGCGGCTTTTCGGGTTGAACGGGCTTTTTTGGTGATTTCTTAGCCATGGCTTTTATGTTTTGAGTTTTGCGTGTCGGGTTTAGCGTTCAGTCTAACTTTCTCGACTTTTTGCCAAAAAGGATGGGCCAACTCCAAACGCTACACCCAAAACTCCGAACGCTACAGGACTTTCGTTAATCGGTTAATGACTTCTGCTTTACCCATGATTTCCATGGAAAGCATCAAATCCGGCCCGGCAGCGGCTCCGGTCAGTACTACCCGAAGGGGTTGCATCACCTTACCCAGTTTGATGCCTTTCTCATCGGTCACCTTGTGCAAGGCTTCCTTGGCCGTCTCGGCGGTGAAGGGTTCAACGGCGGGCAAAGCCTCGGCATAAGCCTGTACTACCCCGGCTACATCCGCATTCCATTTGCTGTTCATCACCTGCTCATCGTACTGCGTGGGAGCTTCGAAAAGAAACTTCGATTGCTCGACGATTTCCTGCGGAAACGTGACGCGGTCCTTCAACAAATGAACAATGCTCTGTACTTGTTCCGCTGTAGAAGCGGGAAATGACGCCTTCAGTAATTCAGCTATCGAATCATCCGAACGTTGCCGCAAATACTGCTGGTTGAACCATTTGGCTTTCGCAATATCGAAACGGGCTCCGGCTTTGTGAATCTTATCCAGACTAAACGCCGTAATCAGTTCGTCCATCGTAAACATTTCCTGCTCGGTACCGGGGTTCCAGCCTAAAAAGGCTAAGAAGTTCACGACAGCCTCGGGCAGGTACCCGTCCTCACGAAAGCCACGGGCCACGGTACCCGTTGCCGGATCTTTCCATTCCAGCGGAAATACCGGAAATCCGCCCAGATCCGCGTCACGTTTCGACAACTTGCCATTGCCTTCGGGTTTCAGTAACAGCGGCAGGTGAGCAAATTCGGGACGTTCCCAGCCAAAAGACTGGTATAATAATACATGTAAAGGAGCCGAGGGAAGCCACTCTTCCCCGCGAATGACGTGCGTAATGCCCATCAAATGGTCATCCACCACGTTCGCCAGGTGGTACGTTGGCATTCCATCGGCTTTGAGTAAAACTTTATCATCAATCTGGGACGAATGAACGTTTACCCACTCCCGAATCAGATCTTTAAAGCGAATTTCTTCTTTGGCTGGTACTTTCAGACGGATCACGTGTGGTTCACCAGCGGCAATCCTGGCCTGTACTTCTTCCAGCGGCAGCGTCAGCGAGTTTTTTAAACGAGTTCGCGTGATGCTGTTGTACTGAAAGGCCGAACCTTGTTTTTCAAACGTCTGACGCATTTCGTCCAGTTCTTCCGGCGTATCGAAGGCGTAGTAAGCCTTGTCCGTAGCCACGAGCGTTTCGGCAAAATCGCGGTACATGTGTTTCCGTTCCGACTGGCGATAGGGTTCGTGGGGACCACCCACGCCGATGCCTTCATCGATGGTGATACCCACCCAGGCCAGTGCTTCAAGGATGTAGTTTTCGGCTCCCGGTACAAAGCGGTTCTGATCCGTATCTTCGATGCGAAGGAGCATCTTTCCGCCCGTCTGGCGGGCGAACAGGTAGTTATACAAAGCGGTACGAACGCCGCCAATGTGTAAGGCTCCCGTGGGACTGGGAGCAAAACGTACGCGAACTTGAGTAGACATAGTAATAGTTTCGGATGGCGGATGTACGAGCGTTCGATACGGTCTGATCGATTCGTAACCTGGCTCCGCTCCAGTTGCTGCGACAAAGGTACTTGTTTTCCAGGCGGCGTGTTTCGTTTTTTGCGTACGATTCGCTTTTCTTCCAACAAACGATGGCTGATTTATCTTTTTTGAATTTCCATACCCACCGTATCGAGCCCAACGAAGGGACCGAGAGCATTTATAATGCTCATTTTTCGGAAGCAACGCCTGCCGGGCAACGCATCAGTCTGGGCATTCATCCCTGGTATATTCAGGAAGCAGCCATCGACTCGCACCTGGCTCTAATCGAGCAGGCTCTTCAGCAAAAACAGTTGACTGCCGTGGGCGAATGCGGACTGGATCGGCTGACGGAAGCTCCGCTTTCCCTGCAACAATCGGTATTTGAACGGCAGTTGTTACTGGCCCATCAGTACCAGATGCCCGTCATTATTCACTGCGTACGGGCGTTCCCTGAATTGATTGCGTTGGTCAAGCGACTGAAACTGAAGATTCCATTGATTGTACATGGCTTCAATGCCAATGAGCAGATTGCCCGGCAATTGCTCCAGCACGATTTCTATTTTTCCCTCGGTCATGCTTTACTAAAAGAAGGATCGAACGCTTCGAAGTGTCTGAAAATGATTCCGTTAGACCGACTTTTTCTGGAAACGGATGATCAGCGACTCCCCATTGATCGTATCTTTGTGGAGGCTTCCCGGCAGCTGAATGGTTCTGTGAATGAGCTACAAAATCAAATCTGGCAGAATTTTCAGCGGATCACGGCCTGTTGAAGCGGTATCCTTAAAGCGATGAGTTGGTTATCAAGAACTGAATTATTGATCGGGCCAGAAGGGCTCGATTTGTTAGCAAAGGCCCACGTTCTGGTGATTGGCCTGGGTGGTGTAGGCTCCTTCGCCGCCGAATTTATCGCCCGCTCGGGTGTGGGTGAAATGACTATTGTGGATGGTGATGTGGTAGATCCTTCCAACCGAAACCGGCAATTACCCGCCCTGGCTACTACGCACGGACTTTCCAAGGCCGATCTCATGGCCGAACGCTTGCTGAGTATCAATCCGGAATTGAAACTGCACGTACGCAAGGATTTTCTTTCTCCCGAAGCCGCCCGCGACATTCTGAATCAGCCGTTTGATTACGTCATGGATTGTATCGATTCGATTACGCCGAAACTGACGCTGCTGGAAACGGCGTATCAGAAGGGGTATCGCATCATTAGTTCGATGGGTGCAGGTGGAAAATTTGACCCAACGCAGGTACAGGTGGCGGACCTGTTTCAAACCAAGTCCTGTACCCTCGCCTACTACGTACGCAAACGGCTGCGTCGCCTTGGCGTGCAATCGGGAATCAAGGCGGTATACTCGACGGAGCTGGTACGAGCCGAATCGCTCATGCATACCGACGGTTCGAATTTTAAACGTTCGGCCTACGGAACGATCTCCTACCTTCCCGCTACGTTCGGAGCCGTCTGTGCTTCGGTCGTTATTCGGGATTTGCTGGGTGAACCCATCGCCGACTACGAAGCGTCTCAACTGGAGGCCCGGAAGAAAGAACAGCGGAAACGGGAAGAATTTTTCCGTTTACAGGCGAAGCGGAAAGCTAAACAGGCTTTAAAAAAGTAGGGCTGGACTAAAGTCCAGCCCTACGAAAAGGGTCCAGCTTACGGCTCTGGTTCGGAAGTACGCTTTAATGGTTCGGATCACAATCCTCTACCTACGATACCTTTTGCGTACCAGAGCCGCAGGCTCGATCCATCTGGTAGCCACGGACGTTGGTCCGTGGCTACCAGATCATCGCCGTGCTTGCTCAATACCCCGTATTCTGAGGAAAAGCCGTAACGCCACCCGTGGTTCGGTCAATCTGCGTTTGTGGAATGGGTCGCAGGTTATGGTACTCCTGAAGATTCACGATATCAGGGTTATACTTTTTCACGCGTTCGACCAGTACACCCCAGCGTTTCAGATCGTACCAGCGAAACATTTCACCTGCCAGTTCCCGCTCGCGTTCTTCCATGATAAATTCCATGGTTAGATCCGAAGCTTTGATTTTCATGGCTTCCTGTTGACCGGCCCATGCTGCCCGTACCCGTACCACGTTGATGGCATCGGTGGCTTCCTGCATTTTACCCAGCTTCAGATTCGCTTCGGCCAGAATCAGATAGGTCTCGGCCAGACGCATCACAAACCAGTCGCGACTGCCCCACTCCGCCGTTACATCCTGCCGCAGTGGATCGAAGAACTTCTTCAATGGCGGAAACAACGTAGGTCTGTACTGACTTGGTACCAGCACCTGATACGGTTTGGCGGCCCGCTGAGCCTGCGTCCATTCCACACCAGGGATGAAAATGGCCGTATCCCCCGCAGCAAAGGTTACTTTCGTTTTCGAGTTATCGAACACGTTGGTAAACGTGCCCGGATTGTTAGAGTACCAGGTGTCCTTGAACGTTTTCTTGTACCGTGAATCTTTCGTACGATCCGCTGGATTGAAAACGGTGTTCAGCATATAATTCGTCGGCATATACCGTTTCCAGGGCCGACCATTGGCCAAATCCCGTTTCATCCCTGCCTGAACGTCGTACTCATTTCCAAAAAATAAGTGGGTTTGATTCCCATTGTAAATCGTTCCCGTATTGCTGGAACTGGGCCCAATGTCCGTCAACGCATCGTTCGTGTACTGCACCGCGAAGATAACTTCACTATTCACCTGATTGGCCTGATCGTAGACGCTGGCAAAGTCGGTCAGTAAGGAGTATGTATAATTCTTGATCACATTTTGAGCGTAGGTAGCCGCCTTGGTATAATCATCTGACGCAGCAGCCTCTGACGTTGCTTTGGTCAGGTACACGCGAGCCAGCAGATGCTCACAGGCTCCTTTCGTGACCCGGCCATAATCAGCGGTAGTCGTCGGCAACTGCGTTAACGCCGCTTCCAGATCGGCAGTAATAGCTGCGTATACATCCTTGACCGGAGCCCGGGTAAAATCTTTTTTTGCTTCCAGATTGCCCGTTAGTGTCAGAGCAACCGGTCCCCAGTTTTGCACCAGAATGAAGTAATGATGAGCTCGCAAAAAGCGTAATTCGGCAATTCGCAAGTTTTTATTCGCATCCGTCAAACCGGAAACCTGACCCGCGTTGGCTTTATCGATGAGAATGTTCATCGTGTTGATCGCCACGTAGAAGTTATTCCATAGATCCCGGAGCAGATCCACATTCGAATTGAATTCGGTTGTATAACGGTTCATGTACTTGTAGCTGCCGTCAGCTCCCATCGTAAACGTATCGGTGCCGAATACCGTCAGGTTGGTACCGATTTCGCGACCGTAATAATCCCGTAACGAGGCATACGCCGCCCGAACGCCCGCTTCAAACCCCGCTGACGTGTCGTAATACTCACCGCCTACCGATGAAATGGCTTTTTCATCGAGCATGTTACTGCACGATTGCCCGGTCAGCATCAGACTGGCAATCAATAAAGAATATACTATTTTTTTCATGAATGTCTGTAGTTGAAACCGGAACAGCGTTCCGAATCGTTTGCTAGAATTTCGCGTTGATACCGAAAATGAACTGACGGGCCGAAGGCGTCTGATTTTCATCCACGTTATTCACGGTCTCATTATCGATACCCTTGTATTTCGAACGGTATTCCGAGAAAATGAAGGGCTGCTGAGCGGCTATATAAGCCCGTAAACTGCTCATCCCCAGTTTTCTGGCAATACCTTCGGTGAAGTTGTATCCTACATTGATGTTACGAACTTTTACGAACGTACCGCTGAAATAGCGTAAAGTACTGGCGTACAGGGGCGATTCCTGGTTTTGGTTCGGACGAGGAAATTCGTTCGTAGGATTGTTAGGCGTCCAGTAATCAATATCCAGGTTGTTATAACGGCCAGCTAACGTGTTGAAGGTCTGGTGGAAACCACTGGTAATGGTACTTCCCACGCGGGCATACAGGAAAAAGGACAGATCAACGCCCTTGAAGCTGAAGCGGTTCGTCATACCGGCGGTGAATTTCGGAATCTGTGAACCGATAATCATCCGGTCATACGTAGCGTCTATCTTCCCGTCGGGCACGCCGTCTTTTCCACTGATGTCAAGTAGTTTTACTTCGCCTGGGTTCTGTCCGTAGCGTTTGGCTTCTTCACTTTCGCTCGTTTGCCAGATACCAATTTTCTTGAAGTCGTAGATAGCCGTAATCGGTTGACCAATGAATCGGGCATTTCCCACGTCATCTACTTTACCGTTGAACAATTCACGAATCTGTTCCTTGTTTTTGGTGAACTGCAAATCCGTTGACCAGCGGAAACCATTCGCCGCATCGATGTTGATCGTTGACAGCGTAATCTCCAGACCCTGGTTACGGGTTTTGCCTACGTTCCGCAATACGCTTCCGTATCCGCTCGTGAACGGCAACTGATCGGCGAGTAGTAAATCCTTGGTATCAGCCTGATAGACTTCGAGTGAACCGGCGATTCGTCCCCGGAAGAAACTGTAGTCCAAACCGACGTTTGCCGTTGTAGTCGTTTCCCAGCGTAAGTTGGGGTTCCCCAGTACGTTGGGTCGGTAGCCGTACGCCCCGATCGTGTTCCAGGCGTAGACGGTACGGGACAGGAGGTTTTGCGTTTGGTAAGGATCAATGGCCGTATTACCAATGGAACCCCAACTACCCCGAAGTTTCAACTGATCGAGCCAGCTTACGCCTTTCAGGAACGCTTCGTTACTCATATTCCAACCCACGGCCAACGAGGGAAAAAACCCGAATTTATTGTTTCTACCAAAACGCGAAGATCCATCGTACCGACCCGTCAGTGTGATCAGGTATTTATCATTATAACTATAATTGACCCGCCCCATGAACGATAGTAAAGTCCACTGAGTCAATCCGGTACCCACGCCGGCAATGGTCGATGCCTGGCCCAAACTGTAGAATTCCTGCGTAGAAGCGGGAATACCATTCACGTTGATCCGAGCTGTTTCGTAGTTATCCCGCTGAATGGAGTGCAGAGCCGTAATATTCAGATCGTGTACTTCGCGGAACTGTTTCTGATACGTCAGGATATTTTCCAGCGTATAGTTAAAGCCCTGCGAGTAATCGGTCAGACCCCGGGGATCACCACCCCGTCGATCACTCGTGTAAGTACCCCAGAAACGGCCAAAGCGACGGTTCGTAAAGTCTGGTCCGAAATTGAGTCGGTATTTAAGTCCGTCAATGATGTTCCATTCCCCGTAAAGGCTGTTGAAAATACGGATCGTTTTCGTTTCGGCAATGTTTGATCCGGGTACTACTTCCGCCGCCGGGTTTGACTGTAAACCATCGGACGTTGGAAGGAAAATCAGATTACCGTTCTCGTCGTAGGGTTTTCCCAGCGGATTTTCCCGTAAGGTTAATCCCAGGGGGTTAAAGCCATTGCCACCACCCGGATAGAACGTATCGTTTCCGTTCGCAACGCTGTATACGGCGAAAGTAGATGTACCCACTTTAATCCGTTTCGTTATCTGGTGATCCAGATTGATCCGGAAGGAATACCGCGTAAAATCCTGGGTTTTAATGATTCCTTTATCCTGAAAAAAGTTGCCCGAAATAGCAAACTGCGTTTTTTCGCTGCCGCCCTGTACCCCTAACTGGTGACTCTGAATTTGCCCCGTACGGAAAATATACGACTGGTAATCGGTCGTGCGATTGTTGGCAATACCATCCAATTCTACGGCTTCAAAGATTTTACTATCGGCTGCCGGGTCCGAGTCATTGTAGCGACCTGAGGTCCGCCGCGATTCGCGTTTGTACTCGGCAAACTCAGCACCATTCATGACATCGATCTTGCCCAGTACCTGTGAAATGCCGTAATACCCATCGTAACTCACGATGGTTTTGCCAGTAGTTCCCCGACGGGTAGAAACAATCACAACGCCATTGGCTCCCCGAGACCCGTAGATGGCAGTTGCCGACGCATCTTTCAATACTTCCATCGATTGAATATCGTTCGGGTTCAGGTCGTCAATACCTCCCGCCAACGGAATTCCATCGACTACGTACAGGGGGTCATTGGAAGCGTTAATCGAACGACGTCCGCGAATTCGTACCGTTACGCCCGCTCCGGGTCGGCTACCCGATTGCACGACATCAACCCCCGCGGCCCGACCCTGTAAGGCCTGCCGGGCGTTAGTGATGGGCAGTTCAGCAATTTCCTTGGAACTTACGGAGGAAATGGCTCCGGTCAACTGGCTCTTTTTCTGGGTTCCGTAACCGACGACGACCACTTCCGATAATTCAGCGGACGAAGACGGAATGACTAGTTCCAGTGAATTCTGATTTCCCACCGGAAACTCCCGCGTGAGATACCCTACGGAAGAAACCACCAGAATAGCATTCTCAGGTACGCTCAGGGTGAATCTCCCCTCGGCGTTCGTTACGGCTCCCCGCGTGGTTCCTTTGACTGAAACGCTGGCTCCGGGAATGGGTTGCGTATCGTCTCCGGTAACCCGACCGCTAATGGGACGATCCTGAGCAAATACATTCCAACCAAGTCCGAGCAAGAATAGACTTAGTAATAGGTTCTTCATACGAAAGTACAGGTTATCGTTTAAGGGTTCTGTGATGCTTTACATCGCTAAAATGACCGCTTTTGTCTATACAAACCCTTATTTTTTAAACTATTCAAAGAAAAAATTTAATATTAATACTTATCAAATAAATTAATAGCTAAAATAATACAATTAAAAAGGCCTCAATCCGCAGATTAAGGCCTTCTGTATGGGAAAAATATAAATCTATACAAGTCTTTAATTCACTAGTTATCAGAGCTTTACTAGCCTTTCATCCAGCGTACTAAAGCAATTTCGGTGAGTAAGAAACTTAAAGCCGCAATAATAAACCACTTCCACAGGTCTTTTCCTATGTGTTGCTCTTTATAGGCGGTAGCGACATCGGTCCTGGTAACGTTGTCGAATACTTGTACATTTTTTCTATTCTTGAAAATGGCTCGCAGTTCATCCGGCGTATATACCTGCATCCGCGATTCTTCATGGCCGTGGTTGAGGGCCAGCAAACGTACCAGTTGATTATTTAGTCGCAATTCATAATAGCCTGATTCCAGCGGTGTACTACTTTGGCTCGACTGCGGTAACTCCAGGTGCATTCGTGTCCCGATCATTCGTTGTACCGGAATGAGTTCCAGTTTGTCTTTACGCAACTGATACACTGCATTCTTGGGGCTGCCGGTTACATCCAGTACAAGATCTTTCGATTCAAAAGAATAGGCAATGGGTTCCTGACGTACACTTAAGGCTGCTATTTTGTAAAGAACAGGTAAAAACAGAGCATGTTGAGCGAAATCGCCATACGTTGCTTCCAGAGGAGCGGCCAGGACGTACACGTGCCCATTGCCGGATTTGGAAGACGTCAGGAAAGGCTCCCCGGATTTAAAACTAAGCAGCTTATCTCCTACTGCTTGCCAGGACCATACTGCCGAGGCCGTGGGCATGGTCAATTGTTCCTTGCGGGTTGTTTCGTCAAAAATGTCGCTAAAGAAGGGATTCTGCCGGGATGGTTCTGCCAGGTAAGTAGGCAGGGAAGGCTGCCCCTGAATTGAAGCCACATTCTGAATACCCAGCCCATTCAGCCAGGAGCCATCGCTGACCCGGGTGGGTGGTACAATGACCAAACTTCCGCCCCCCTGTATAAACCGCTGCAATTCCGTTAGCAGACTTCCCTCTACGCGATCTACGCCTTCGAGTACGATGACATTGGCGGCCTGAAATTTACCCACATCAACGTTGCTTACGGAAAAATTCTGTTGCTGAAAGAGGCTATCGTTCGCAAAAACATTCTCGACAAAATTGCCTGATTTCTGCCCATATACCTGAACCACATTGATCCGGGGAGCCGCATTGAGTACGAAGTAGTAATCGTTGTCAAACAACACGGGTGAATCTTCAAAGGTGATTCGCCCCCGTTTGAAACCCTTCCCGCGTACAGTAAAATTGAACGTAGTCTGCACGTAGTTTTCAGCCGGAATGGAGACAATTTGCGTAGCTACCTGCGTTTCATCGAGCAACAGTTTAACGCCCAGATTTTCAACCGGCCTGGTACCCGAGTTACGCAGGCGTACGGTGACTACATTAGACTGCATTTCCCGAATGAAGGGCGTATTCAGCCACAGCGTATCTACAAAGACGTTTTGGGTAGCGGTTCCCTGCACGGGCACCAGAAAAAGCTGGGTACTGGAATCGGGTACTAGTTTCTGCAAATCCCCCGTAGTCGATTTCTGAAAGTCCGAGAACCAGAATAGTTGATTTTTACCCGTACTATGGGCGGAAGCTAATTGCTGTTGCCGTCGGTACACGCTTTCGAGCGAGCGACCCGCCGGAGCAAAATCAACGGAAGCCAGTCGATCCCGTAACTTCTGACTTCCCTGCAGGGCATGTTCTTCCGCCCCAAACGTATTGGTCACTAGTTGTAAGGTGGGAGCATTCGGGAAATTTCCCAATAACTCTTCTACCTTGGTAGCAGCCACATCGAGCAGCCGTCGGTTATCTACCAAATTCTGCATCGATAAGGAGTTATCCAAGTAGATGCTGGTGATGCCATCCCGGCTCACGCCCGTGGTTTGGCTGGCAGGAATAAAGGGTTGGGCAAAGGCCAGAGCCAGGCACACTAAGGCCAATATACGAGCCGCCATGATCAGCCAGTGTTTCAGGCGTCGAAAGCTACTGGTCGTCGTATTGATCTGCTTGAGGAAGCTGACATTCGTAAAATATACTCGCTTGACTCGCCGGAAATTAAACAGGTGAATCAGTACCGGAATAGCGGCGGCCAAGAGTCCCCAAAGAAAAGCGGGATACAAAAACTGCATAAATACGACGTGTCAGCTATGGAAGGCGATCCAGAGGATGCTTCCGTGAAATGTTAGGTCCTAGAGTCGGATTCCTGAAATAACTAAAAATATAGCGTATAAACGAAAAAGCCTTCACCCAAGTTGGATGAAGGCTTTTATTTTGTTACTAGTTTTCAGTTGTTTGTTTTCGTTGATCGAAAATTTTTGACGAATCTTCTAATCACTTACAACCCTTAACGATTCCTTATAACTTCCGTTTTACTTCCTGCATTTCGAAGCATTCGATGGTATCGCCTACTTCCAGGTCGTTGAAGTTTTTGATGCTCAGACCACATTCGTAACCAAATTTCACTTCGGATACATCGTCTTTGAAACGTTTTAGTGCCTGAATCTCTCCTTCGTGGATCACGATGAAGTCGCGGATTACGCGGATTTTGTTGTTCCGTTTCACCGTACCTTCGGTTACATAGCAACCCGCAACGGTACCGATTTTGGAAATCCGGAATACTTCGCGAATGTCGATGTTGGCCGTAACCACTTCCTGGAATTCGGGTTCCAGCAGACCTTCCATGGCTTTCTTGATGTCCTCGATTGCCTGGTAGATGATGGAGTAATTCCGAATTTCGATTTGTTCCTGATCGGCCAAACGACGAGCGTTGAGCGAAGGACGAACCTGGAAGGCTACAACTACAGCGTCCCCAGCCGAGGCTAACATTACGTCGGATTCAGTTACCTGACCTACGCCCTTATGGATGATGTTAACATTGACTTCAGCCGTCGAGAGTTTAAGCAGCGAATCGGAAAGTGCTTCCACAGAACCATCCACGTCCCCTTTAACGATGACGTTAAGCTCTTTGAAGTTTCCAATCGCTTTCCGGCGACCAATTTCTTCCAGGGTAATGTGTTTACGGGTACGGAGGGATTGTTCACGCAGCAATTGCTCACGTTTGTTCGCAATTTCACGGGCGTCACGCTCCGTTTCCATCATATTTACTTTATCACCAGCCGTGGGAGCACCGCTCAAACCTAAGACCTGTACGGGTGTAGAAGGCCCTACCGATTTGACGCGTTGGCCTTTGTCGTCGAACATGGCCTTCACTTTACCGAAGAACGGTCCAGCCAACATCACGTCACCCACACTCATTGTACCATTCTGTACCAGAATGTTTGCGACATAACCGCGACCTTTATCCAGGGAAGCTTCCACTACTGTACCTACGCCACGTTTGTTAGGATTGGCTTTCAGATCAAGTAACTCGGCTTCAAGCAATACTTTTTCCAGCAGTTCGTCAATACCTAAACCGCTTTTCGAAGAGATTTCCTGGGTCTGGAAACGTCCACCCCACTCTTCAACCAGAATATTCATTTGCGACAGGCCTTCACGGATTTTCTCCGTATTCGCACCGGGCTTATCTACCTTCGAGAAAGCAAATACCATCGGAACACCCGCATTCTGGGCGTGGTTGATGGCTTCCCGGGTTTGGGGCATTACGCTGTCGTCCGCTGCAATTACGATAATGGCAACGTCCGTCAGTTTGGCTCCCCGAGCACGCATAGCGGTAAAAGCTTCGTGACCTGGGGTATCCAAGAACGCGATTTCGCGACCGTCGTTTGTTTTTACTTTGTACGAACCAATGTGCTGGGTAATACCACCGGCCTCACCCGAAGCCACTTTCGTTTTACGGATATAATCCAGTAAAGAGGTCTTACCGTGGTCAACGTGACCCATGATCGTAACTACCGGAGCACGGGGTACTAAGCTTTCCGGAGCATCTTCTTCTTCAATCAGAGCTGATTCAACCTCTTCTTCGGCAGAGATGAACTGAACATCGAATCCAAATTCATCCGCAATGATCGCGATGGCTTCTGCATCCAGACGCTGGTTGATGGATACGAACATCCCCATGTTCATACACGTCTGAATGATGTCGTTGATCGAAACGTCCATCAAAGACGCCAAGTCGCTGGCCGATACGAATTCGGTTACTTTCAGGATTTTTTCCTGTTCGAGTTCGTGCTGTTCGGCTTCTTCCCGGCGACGGGCCCGATCCTGACGACGTTCCCGACGACGATCTGCACCAAAGTTTTGCTTTTTGGCACCACCACCGCCCATCTGGGCCATCGTGTTCTTTACATTATCACGTACTTCCGTTTTCGAAGGCTCATCGCGACGGTTACCACCCCGGTTGTTATTATTCCGGTTGTTGTTGTTGTTGCGATTATTGTTATTGTTACCTCCGCCCTGGTTGTTATTCTGAGACGGGTTGTTGTTCGCAGCGTTGTTGGTATTGTTGTTGCGATCCTGTCCCTGATTCCGATCCTGGTTGTTAGTATTCTGGTTGCCTTGTCCTCCCCCTTGCCGGTTCTGATTAGTATTCTGGCGGTTGTTGGGGTCATTCGGATTAGTATTATTACCACGAGCCTGGTTACGATCCTGCTCGACGGGTTTAATCCGCTTGCGTTTCTTTTTCTCGTTGTTCGAATTGCCGCCACGGTTGTTATTGCCGCGGTTATCCTGTTTCGTTGGTAATTCGATTTTACCCAGCACGGTCAACCCTTTCAATCGATCGGCTTTTGCTTCAATCAATTCGGGCGGTGTGGCGGGAGGTGTTTCTGTCTTCACTTCCGGTTTTGGCTCTGGCTTTGGTTCTTGTTTGGTTTCTGGCCTTTGCTTCTGAAAATCTTTACGCTCATTTCCGCCACCAAACCGAGGGTTTTGCGGAGGCGTTCCGGCCGGGTTATTCGTTCGTTCGGGCGTTTGAGCTTTCTTTTCAGGCTCCTGCTTGGGAGCAGGGGCAGGCTCTACCACCGTAGCCACCGGGGGCGTTGCTACAACAGTAGGTTCAGGCTTTATTTCAGCGACAGGTTGAGGAGTTACTACGGGCTGTGGGGCTGGCGTTTCCACCTTTGCTTCCACTTTAGGTTCCGGCTTAACGGGCTCTGCCACGACGGGTTTTTCAACCACAGGTTCGGGGGCAGGTACGACCGGTTTTTCAGCTACGGGCTGTGGTTTGGGTTCCTCGGGTTTTACGACCGGTACCTTTTCTGCCGCAGGTGTTTCCACCTTGGGTGCAGGAGGTACGGCGGGTGCCGCAGGTTCCACAGGTGAAGCTCCCGGAACAACGGGTTTACCCGTGCTCAGGTCAATCTTACCCAGCACTTTTAATCCTTGTAGCCGAGGTTCTTCTTTGGCTGGCTCCTGCTCCTGAGGCTTCTTTTCTTCAGCTACGGGAGCAGCGGCCGCTTCTTCCGACTTCTGACGGAAATACAGGGGCAAATCATCATCAGCCTTGGGACGAGCCGTCGCGGCGGGTTCAGCAGGCTTAGTCCCTTCCTTAAGCAAGTCAGGAGCACTAAATTCTTTCGCCAATACCTGGAGTTGTTCTCCGGTTAGTTTGGTATTGGGATTGTTGTCAATTTTAAATCCTTTGGCCGATAGTCGATCCACAATGGTTCCCATGCCCACGTTGATCTTTCGTGCCGCCACATTTAAACGCATTGTTTGGATCTCTTCTGCCATGTTACTGTCTGAATTCGTCAAAACGAGTGGTTTATAAGTAAGAGTTTAGGGTGTTTTGAATACGGTATAGTGCGTAACGGATCTTGTTCAGATGGTTACGCACTATATATCCCATAGCTCGTAACCGTTAAACCTCCGTTTGCATTAATCGAATTCCTGTCGCAGAATGTCCAGTACTTCATCGATGGTTTCTTCCTCCAACTCCGTCCGGCGTACCAAGTCTTCCTTACCCATGGCAAGAACACTCTTGGCCGTATCGAGACCTACGCGGTGGAATTCATCAATGACCCACTGTTCAATTTCGTCGGAAAACTCGTTCAGTTCTACGTCGTCGTCGTCCACGGGCCCTTCGGTTTCGCGGAAGACGTCGATTTCCATCCCTACTAATTTTCCTGCCAGCTTAATATTCTGACCACCTTTTCCGATAGCCAGTGAAATCTGATCGGGCTTGAGCCAGGCCGATACCCGCTTGTCATCCTTGTGAATGCTCATGCGGCTAATCTTGGCTGGACTTAAAGCCCGGGCAATCAACAACTCGATATTATCCGTAAAGTTAATCACGTCAATATTCTCATTGTTCATTTCCCGTACAATCGTATGAATCCGACTACCTTTCATTCCTACGCAAGCACCTACGGGGTCGATCCGGTCGTCGTAAGATTCTACGGCTACCTTGGCCCGCTCCCCTGGTTCACGAACCACGCGGCGTACCATGATCAATCCATCGGTTACTTCAGGAATTTCCTGCTCAAACAAACGTTCCAGGAATACTGGGGACGTCCGAGAAAGCGTGATTTTCGGCGTACCGTTGTTCATTTCTACTTTGTGAATCACGGCCTTGGTCGAATCGCCTTTTTTGAAGCGATCCCGGGGAATCTGCTGATCGCGGGGCAAACTTAACTCATTTCCCTGAGCATCCAGACAGATAATTTCCCGTCCCAGTACCTGATACACTTCTACCGTCAGCAACTCTCCTACCTGATCTTTGTAGCGATAATAGAGCAATTCCTTCTCCATATCCTTTACTTTCTGAATCAGGGTCTGGCGAGCCGTTTGTACAACCCGACGGCCAAAATCTTCCAGCTTTACTTCTTCCACTACTTCTTCGCCTACTTCAAAATCCTTTTCGATTTTTTTAGCGTCAGCCAGCGGAATTTTATCGTAATCCCAAATATCTTCTGAATCATCATCCACGATCTCGCGGGTCCGGAACATTTCCAGATCCCCGTTATCAGGGTTGATAATTACGTCAAAGTTCTCGTCAGTACCGTATTTCTTACGAATCATGGTCCGGAAGACATCTTCCAGAATTTTGATCATCGTCGGACGGTCAATGTTCTTCTCTCTCGCGAAATCAGCGAAGGAAGCAATCAGTTCTGCACTGTTCATCGGTTCGTCATTGGTTTTGTTGTTTTCCAGCCCACGGCATCCGGTTACTTGCGGAGCTAGGCTTTGCCTCGTCAGCTAAAAACGCCCGGTTACGCGATCATTTAAATGAAACCAGCACTTGTGCCTTCTTAATTTCGGAATAAGGTATTACGAGGTCTACCGAAGGTTCCTTTTTGGTTCCATCCGTAGTCAGGGTGATGGTGGAATCGGTTACTGCCTGCAGTGTACCTATTTTTTCCCCACCATCCAGAAACTGAACTCGTAGCTTACGACCGGCATTTCGTTGGTATTGACGAGTTTGAGTGAGTGGAAAATCGACACCAGGAGAGGATACTTCTAATGTATAAGCGTTTTCGAACAAATTCAGTTCCTCTAACTGCCGGCCTAATTCCCGACTCAATACCGCACATTCATCAATACTAATTCCGGCGTCGCTGTCTAATAAAATAGTCACTTTTGATTTGATACGGGATTCACTTACCTGTACTTCTACCAGAAAATAACTTTCATCGGGCAGTAAGGCCGTAGCCAGCTCTGTTATTTTTGCCTTCACATTCATACGACTCTTCAGGAGTTGCGTTGAAAATTAATGATAAATCCCTAATTATCAACGACTACCGCGGTACGGAATTTTCGCTTACGGTCTATAAACAAAGAAGAGGAGTTTATTGCCCCTCTTCTTTCCGTTAAAATCCGATGCAAAATAAAGCTTTTTTCGCATAATAAACAATATAATGTTGCTTCAGCCCCGCGTATTTCACCGAATAAGGGCTTTTGCTTGGGCGAAATGAAACAATTTTGCGTCTTTTACGGAATCATCCCCACACCTGTCTAGTTCCAAATGGCTTCCCAATATCCCACTGAAGGATTTTTTACCAAATTACTGGCATTAGCTACCTATGTGTTGTGTGCCTTCCTACTGATTGGTTATCTCTTTGGATATACCCTGTGGTGGACGCACTGGCTTACAGGATTCTGGCTGATTGGAATGCCCGAGGTAATGATTCTGGTAGCTCTGTTTACGCTTTTCTGGTTTTTTAAAAACGTACGCCGTGCCTGGCTTCCGCTTTTCGTCCTGATTCTGGGCTGGCCCTTCTGGCAGCGTACCATTGGCTTTTCCACTAAGCCCCCTATTGCCGCCTCAAAAAATCATAAAACACTCAACGTCACTACTTTTAATACAACATTTTTTACTGTATCTACCTACTGGCATACTAAAAATCGTAGCTTACCCCAAACGATGCTGAACTGGCTTCAACGCAGCGATTCCGATCTACTGTGTATGCAGGAATACTATAATTGGGACAACCCTGCTTTACCAGATCTGTTTAAATCGACGGCTCTTTTGCAAAAAGCTGGCTTCATATACAAAGCTCAGTTGAAAAACCTGAACTGGTATACGGGTGAAGCCCGCACAGGCGAAGCGGGCTATCTGGGACCTGTGCTTTTTTCCAAGTATCCCATCATTAACCAAGGTTACAGTGTTTTTGAAAATGCTGGAGGGCATAACGGCTATGTGCGAGCCGACATCAAAAAAGGAGCAGATACGATCCGAGTCATTAGCGTCCATTTATTTTCAATGGGAGTACGCGTCGGAAAGGTGGTAAAAGCGGCCAATTCAAAATCCGCCAAGGCTGAAACGCGTAGTATTATCCAACAATTGAAAGCCGGTTTTATCGCTCATAACGAAGAAATTGAAGAAGTACTACAGAAAGAAGTAAAGACTAGTCCGTATCCGGTTATTCTTTGTGGTGATTACAATGAAGTACCCACGGGTATCGCTTACGGGAAAACCCGTCAGTACCTTAAAAACAGCTTCGAAGAAGCCGGAAACGGGTTTGGTTTCACGCTCAATCGCAGCCCTTGGTTCATTCGCATTGATAATCAGTTCCATAGCAATCATTTTAAGGTACTGCGTCACCAGGTGCATCGCGAGGTTAAGGGATCGGATCACTTTCCGGTACAGGTCCTTTACGAATATTAGAATATTCCTTTAAGCGAAAGGCCCGGCTGATGGATCAGCCGGGCCTTTCGCTTGGATAGAATCGTATTAGCTTCCTTTCTTCACTAGCTTATACTCAATATTTGGATAGCCCCGTTCACCACCGTCCGTTGAGGTATAGTTAATGAACTTCAGTTTATACACGTTGCCGGCAGCGTCTTTAATCACGTAGAAACGATCCGTTTTCACACCGGCCGGCGTTCCATTCGGTCCGGCCGACGTACGCCAGTTGCCTCCAATCACGTTACGATCGCTTTTGAAAGGCGTAGTCGCCACGTTGCTTTCGGCGTAAGCGTCGTAACTAACGGTACTGGTTAGCATTTCGGCCGCCTGTACACCCGCCCAATGGTTGATTTGTACAAAGTCGGCGTATGGATACGGAATCGTTTCGGTGGCTTTATACGTCGTCAATCCCCAAACGATGTCCCAACTGGCTTTCGCGGGTTCTCCTGCTACGACTTTACCCTGCGGCAGCGAAACGTAGCTGAAATTGACGTTTCCATCTTTGGTTACATCCAGCGTTTTAAACGTAGTTTCAGTAATCCGGGCATACTGTACAGTGTAGCCCGTTCCCTTGCGTAAAATACGGATTTTGTACCAGGGTTTCTGACCCGTACCCGATGCTCCCGGGTTCAGGATGTATACAGGGTTGTTGGCGTCTGTTGCTGAGATTTCCTTAATGGCCGTCTTGGTTAAATCACCATCGACATTATCAATAATGTCGAACGTTCCCTGACCCTGACCCAAAACCAGCGTGTTTGCCAGAGCTACCGTATCCGCTGCCGTCACCTGAGCCAGATCCGTTTTTGTAAGGGCTTTTACGGCCGCTCCCGTCGTTGCATTGATGATTACGCGGAAGTCGCTTCCTCCAAAAAAGCCTAACTCCCAGCTGTTCCGGGCAATGGCCGTCTGGCTGTTGCTGCTGAAATCCACGAATACCGAGTTCAGAGCACTCGATCCGCCAGCCCCACCATTGAGTTTCAGGGCAGAACCGCTGGAAATAATGGAAGAGAACTTCAGTTTCTCCTTAGCCGTTTGTCCGACGACAAGTCCCGTACCAACGGATTTGATCGTGAAATCAATCGTTTCCGAGCCATTGAGTACGATGTTCGCCGCCTTGGTTACTTTGAATGAAGTAGTCTTGGTATTAGCCGGAACGGTCAGCGTAAGCGTATTGTTGGTGGCCGCGGGCGTCGTCGTAAAGTGCGTACCGTAGGCAACGCCCGTGGGGGTCAGTTCGACGGTAACATTGGTCGCCGCTGTCACCGTACGGTCCAGATTTACTTTCACCTCTAACTCGGTCTGATTCGCCGTAAATCCAACTTCACTGGCTTCAAATTGTACCGTATTATCGGGTAGCGGCGGATCATCGTCTTTACAGGCCGGCACCAGGGCCGTCAAGCTTAACAGCAGAAAAATAGAGCGTAGTTTTTGCATACTCATGGATTTGCTTGATTGGGTTATTGGGAAAGGAATTAGTGTTGACTCCAGTTAAAGGTGAGTCCCAGGAAATACGAACGTCCGTAACTCATCGGAATCGGGCCATTGGTACTATGGGCACTGCCGCCCTCGGTAGCCGTATTGTTTAATCGGGTTACGTTCAGCAGATTTTTTATGCCGCCCTGTAAGGTTAGGATTTTGAATACGGGTTGAGACAACGACAAATCAAGCCAGTGGTAGGCCGCCGTTTCGGCAAGCTGCGTCTGTAAATCAGCCGTCGTTTGATACGAAGTGCGTTTGCCGGCGTATTTATAGAAGAGGTTGATCTGCGTACGCGATGGCTTAACGGTATAGATGACATTGGCATTGATCTCCGAAGACCAGACAAATTCCGGCAAATCCCGAGAGCTTGACAATTGATTAAAGCGTCCAATGTAGGAATACCCAAAATTGGTTTTAAGGTCCTTCCATTGCAGCACATTGTTGAGCGTTAAACCTGCCGTTTTGAACCGATCAATGTTGACGGTACGCATGATCTTGGAGTCCGTTGGGTCGTTTCCGTACCCGATCAGATCATGGAAATCGTTGTAAAAGCCCGTAAGCGTTGAACTCAGATATACGGTTTTCTCCTGCAAGGCTAGCCAGGCTAAGGACCCATTGAAACTGTTGGAGTACTCGGCTTTCAGATTGGGATTCCCCGCAATGGAGTGACTCGCATCGAAGAAACTGAAGTACAGTTCCCGCAACGCCGGCGAACGAAAACCCCGGGCGTACGCGAGTCGTACATCGAGTTTTTTCGTCAGTGAAAATTTGGTATTCAGCGAAGGAATAACGGGCGGAGCATCATACGCCGAATTTCGAATAAAGCGTAAGCCAGGACGGAGTACCAGGCCAGATACGGGCCGGATTTCGGATGAAACGTACAGAGCCACATCCGTAATGGAAGGCGTTCCGCTGATCCGGGCTCCACTGGCGTGATCGCGGTTCAGTTCCAGACCGGGTTGTAGCGATACGGCAGATGAAAGTTTGTACTGGGCCGTCGTACGGAACATCACATTTTCGAAACGCGAAAGATCCTGCTGACCCGGATCCGTCGAGAGCGTCCGGCGACCGGTATTCAAATCAATAACCGTCGATTGGGTGCGACGACTGTAGTCCGTATACGCGGCTACCGCATTCAGACTGAATCGCTCATTTGCTTTCCATTCAGCCTGTCCCTGATGCATCAGTCGACGCGTAATGAAATTCTGATCCAGAGCCCGATTGGTATTGGCATTGACCGCTCCTAACGCATTGATTTTTTCGTGTAGCCCATCAAGCCGATACCGAATGTTGAAGGTTTTCCCCGTGTAACCTACGGTGCCATTTCCTAAACCCTGAGCCTTTCCGTGCCAGTCCTGCGTGCGGGTAGCCGAGTACCCCTGCCAGCCACCAAAATCGTTACGAGTACCTCCCGCTGAGAGGGACCAGCCTTTCTTCTGCCAAGTCACATGAGCACTTTCGATGTGAGAGCCTTTCCCGGTAAAAGGAGCATATTCCTCCCCTACGCTTTCTTCCTGTACACGGGCCATGACGGAAAGTCGTTCGGTACCGGGTTTCTTCGTGATGATGTTGATGACGCCCGCCAGAGCATCCGAGCCGTAGGAAACGGACATGGGGCCTTCCACAATTTCAATGCGGGCGATGGTATTAATGTCGATCTGGTTAAGGCTTTCGCGGGTATCACCGCGGTCGACCATGGGTACGCCGTCGAGCAGAATTTTTACGTTGCGGCCCGCCATGCCCATGAGTTGAATGTCGGAGGTGCCCAGAGCGGGATCATTGGAAAAGCGAATGCCTAATTCCGTATTCAATACGCCCACCAGCGAGGTCGCGGCCCGGGCCTGAATGCGTTCCAGTTCAATCGTCCGTACCTGAAAAACGGATTGTCGTAGGGACTGCGGTTCAAACTGACCCGTCACAACTACTTCCTGAAAATCCTTGTTTTCACTCCGAAGCTGAATATTCAGGGTTGTGGTTTCATTTTCCTTTACGTTCAGGGCAAGTTCCTGACTACCCATGCCTACCCGACTCACCCGAATCTGGTACGTACCCGCTTTTAGTTCTTTAAAACGATAGATACCCTGCTGATCCGAGGCCACCCCGTAAGTTGTGCCTTTAATCACTAACGAAGCAGCTTCTACGGCTTCTCCCTGTGCATCCGTCACTTTGCCCATCACCTGACCCGTTTGAGCCCATAACAAACTCGTAATCAAGCTAAAAGCCAGTGCGACACTAATGGTTCGAAGGACAGCCACGGGGTAATTCTGTTTCGTTATATTTATTTAGATTTAATCTAATTAATCACAAAGGTAAAAATGATTCGGAACCCGCAAGCCTTTGCCCGAAAATTTTGATCGGCTTCAAACCAAAAAAGACCGCCTTCGGGCGGTCTTGGTAATCCATAAACTTTCCATCAGAAAACACAGGGCGTAAAACGCCTGTTACTCATTCTTTTTCAAGCTGACTTAGGGATGGGCTTCCAGCCATTCCTCGCCGTTTTCGTAGATTTCTTTCTTCCAGATGGGTACCACCTGTTTTAAGGTATCAATCAACCAGCGGCAGGCTTCAAAGGCATCATTCCGGTGTGGCGTCGAAACAGCAATGACTACGGCCACCTCACCGATCGACAGGACGCCTTTGCGGTGTACCATCGCCACTTTTTCGACGGGCCAGCGACGCGAGGCCTCTTCCGCCAGTTCTTTCATTTTCTTAACAGCCATCGAGTCAAACGTCTCGAATTCCAGTCGTACCACGTCCTTGGACTGGTTATGATTTCGAACCGTTCCAATAAAAACGTCCACCGCTCCGGCTCGTTCGGCCTGTACCGCGTCGATACAGGCAGCAATAGCAATGGGCTGATCCGTGACAGCAATCATACGTAAAAGTTTGGTTGAAAATTAACCGCCACTCACGGGCGGAATCAGGGCAATTTCATCCCGTTCGCTCAAGGGTGTTTCGGCCTCGGCATATTCTTCATTGACAGCTACGAGCAACGACTTCAGCTCCGCCAGCTCCGGATAGCTCGTGCGGACGGACTCCAGCAGTTGCTGTACCCGGGCTCCGGGGGGCAACTGCACGACGTATCGCGACTGCCCGATGATATCACGGGTGATTCCGTACAGATGAATTGTTAATTCCATTCTTCAAAGTTGATAAAGCTTGCGGAACAAGTGTTCAAATTTTTCGTTTATTTGTTTATCATGCCAATTGATCGCCCACAAATCTATGACAATCACGGACGGCCCATCCAGTATCTGCGATTGGCCGTTACGGATCGCTGTAACCTTCGCTGCTTTTACTGCATGCCCGAAGAAGGCATTGCCTATCTGCCGAAAAAGCAATTGCTAACCTACGAAGAAATGCTTCGCATCACGTCGGTGTTGGCAGGGCTGGGCGTACGGAAAGTGCGTATTACCGGGGGCGAACCTTTCGTACGGCATCAACTCCCTAATTTTCTGTACCAGCTCGCCGCTATTGAGGGCATTGACGAAATCGCAATTACGACGAACGGCGTTTTAACGCAGAAATACATCCCGGATTTGAAGAAAATTGGTGTCAAAACCATCAACTTAAGTCTGGATTCGCTGGATCGGCAGCGGTTTTATGAAATTACGCGGCGGGATGAATTTCCCAAAGTGGAAGCCTGTCTTTACGAACTGCTCGACGCCGGTTTTGAAGTGAAGCTGAATGCAGTAGTAATGGAAGGCCGTAATATTGAAGATCTCATTCCGCTGGCCCGACTCACGGAAAAGTATCCGGTATCCGTGCGTTTTATTGAAGAGATGCCCTTTAATGGGGAAGGTTCGCATTACCCCACCCTTCACTGGACGTACCGCCGGATTCTGGAACACTTACAGACGGAATTTCCCGACATTCAGAAGCAAATCGATCCGCTTAACTCTACTGCTTATCATTACCAGATTCCCGGCTTTCTGGGAAATATCGGCATCATTGCCGCCTTCTCGCGGACCTTCTGCGGCACGTGCAACCGCATCCGCATGACTGCTCAGGGTACGCTCAAAACCTGCCTGTACGACGATGGCGTATTAAACGTTCGGGATTTAATCCGCAGCGGAATCAGCGACGAAGCCTTACAACAGGAATTCATCCACGTCTTCCAGAAACGACCGAAAGACGGCTACGAAGCCGAAAACAACCGCCAGTCGCTGGTGCATGAATCCATGACGACAATCGGTGGATAAACGATTTTCCCAACAAAAACGACCCGTAGATGCTACGGGTCGTTTTTGTTTAAGAGTATCGATTACGTAAACAATAATTTCAGCGTAGCAATGAACAAACCCAGAGCCAGGGCATAACGCAAGGTGGGCACGTTGAAACGACGGGCTCCGGCGTAACCGCCCAGCAAGCCCCCCACAAAAGCAAAAGCCAGCCAATACAAGGTCTGCTGATCAGGTACGTAACCTTTCGTCAGTAACTTCGACAGTCCCGATACGGAATTCACAAAAATGAATAAAGCCGAGATCGCCGCGGTTTCCTTTAGCTTGGCCCAGTTCATCAGCAATAATACCGGACTCAGGATGATGCCCCCGCCAATACCGAGCATCCCTGAGAGCAGTCCAATCACCGCTCCTACAGCTAATCCACCGAGTAAGGGAACAGGTGCTGTCGGATCTTCCGTCGTTTTAGGTCGCCAGAGAATGCGGCCAATGGCCAGAATCAGACATACGCCCAGTAACTGTTTGTACAATCCCGCACTCAGGGGTATGCCCGCCCCCACAAAGGCCATCGGCACACTGGCCAGAGCGAAAGGCCAGAATTTCGGCCAGCTAAAGTGCCCGCTCCGATAAAATTGCAGGAAAGAGGACATCGATACAAACAGATTCAGTACCAGTGCGGAAGATTTCATCAATTCGGGCTGCGTACCGAAGATAGCCAGTACGGCCAGGTATCCACTCGCCCCACCATGCCCCACCGAAGCATACAAAAAGGCCACAATGCCAATGACCAGCATAATTATTACTTCTGTATTCATACAACCTGAACTAGTACGATCGGAACGTTAAAAGGGCGTTGGCAAGCATTTAACGTTTGGTACAATTTTAGTTTTAAAACAAAAGATGCTTCGCCCCGATTCTTTTAAAAAGTTAGCGGCACCCCTTACGTGGGACAACCCCTATATTGTACTTTTGTTTTTTAGCACTTATAAGTAATGAAACCACTACACGATACTTGCCCCTGGATGATTTTGATTTGCGAAGGTAGCAAATGCAGTCGTCGCCAGGATGATTTACGCCGAACCTTCAAGCATGAACTGAAAGAACGGGGATTGAAAAAACACGTAGAACTGGTCGAGATGGACTGTACCAGCCGCTGTAAGCAAGGCCCCATCGTGGCTATCCAACCAAGTAACCTCTGGCTGGGCGAAGTACACGAGTCTAACGTTCCCCGTATTCTGGATGAAATGTTTCGGGAAGAATAAAGCAGTCTTCGTTCGTAACTAAAAAGCAGCGTACGGCCTCTTTTTAAACACCTAGAGTAATTACCCCCTTGTTTAACTAAACTACCGATTTTATCAATCTTACCCGGCAAGCTTCCTACGTTTAAGCTTCCTCAACCTTCATCCCTTCCTCTAAGTTTTTTATCCAGTGCTCCTTCACTGGCAAGGTCTTTTTCCAATTATCTTCTGTGAATTCTTAGCGACGAGAGCCCAGAAACGGGTTTTCTCAGCGACCTCGCCAGTAGCTTTACTATCCTGCTGCCGTTTTTCTTTATACGGCTGATTCACTGGGCATACCAGGTTAGCAATTAGTTCGTTTTTTAAGCTATCTTTAGAAGCTTGGATAACCCCATTTTCCGCCGATTTTATCTTTGTTACGTATGAATTTCCATCACTTCCGACGCTTATCCTTACGCTTGCTTATTCTTTGCCTGTTGCTGGGAGTGGGATTGATGGCTGTGATTTATGCGTACCGGGATCGGCTTTTCCGGCAGATCAATCAGCAGATCAGTAACCAGATTCGGGGTAATTTTCAGGCGGATAACTTTCGGGTTATTTTCTGGGAAGAAGCCACTCCGGGCTTGACGATCATTCTTCAGAATGTACGATTGGAAGATGACCGTCACGACCAGCACCATACTGATTTCCTGAATGTTAGAGAAGTACGGGTTCGACTGAGTCTGATTGATTTGTTCCGCCGACAAGTACAGATTAAACACATCCGGGTAATTGACGGGTCAGTAACGGCATTTCGGGATGAAACCGGATACGCCAACTGGAGTTTGTTTGAATCGGATAGCCTCACCCGCTCCATTCGCAAAAAGAAAAACCCGAATGGATTTTTAGTGGACATCAAGAAAGTCCGGCTGGAAAATGTTCAGGTACATTTCAGTGATTCCCTACGTCATAAATGGTACGGCGGTTTATTTCGGGATGTAGAATGTCAAATCTCCCGGGATGGCAATCGCATCAAAGCCCGCATCCGGGGTCCGCTGCATTTGGATGGGCTCGCCTTCAACTCCTCCAGAGGGAGTTTTGGTACGAATCAGGAAACGGATCTTAAACTCAACGTTCAGCTTGATACGGCCCGGAAACTGCTTACACTGCAACCTTCTCGCCTGGTTTTCGAAAAGAAAGATACGTTACACGCCCACGGGCATTTCCAATTCCATACCCGACGGCCCCCGGACCTTAATCTGTTCCTGCGGGTACAGGGGCTGGCCTTTTCCAAGACACTGGATTTAATGCCTCGGAAGCTAGCCGTTGCCCTGGGGAAATTTAAGTACTATCCTGATATCAAAAAAGCGAACATACGCATCAGCGGTTCAACGGCTCCCGGTTCGGAGCCTCATCTTGATATTCGTTTTGCTTCTGGTCCCGCCCGGATGGAATCGGTACTGGGTTTATTGACGAACCTGCGGGTAGAAGGCTATTTTACCAACCATCTTGACCCAAAACTAGCAGCGGGCGATGCCAACTCCCGAATACTATTTAGCCATTATTCCGCCGACTGGGACGATGCTTTGCCCGTCAGCGGCCGGATGGTACTGCATAACCTGCAGCACACGCGAGCCTTTCTAACCACTACGGTAGATACGGATTTGTCTACGCTCAACGAAACGCTCAATGCGACCAGCTATACTTTGAACGGCGGCAAACTGCGATTAAACGCACAGTACCGGGGACGGGTTGTGAATGTCTTTGACCCCAAAACGGGCGAACTGGCGGGTTTGCTACGCGGGAACCTGATTGTAGAAGATGGTCAGTTCCGATACCTTACCAGACATCTCAATTTTGACCAGTTAAACGTCCACGCGGTGTTTAATGAACGGGATTTGGTGGTAAAGCAAATCCAGACCCGGTTGAATACCAGCCCCATTACGATCCGCGGAACCATCAAAAAGTTAATTCCTTTTCTGACTTCTCCGAATACGCGTTTGTACGCCAAGGCCGAAATTTCTTCACCTAATCTGAATTTCAACGCGACCCAGTTTATGCCGCGTTCGCGTAAATCGTCGCCCCGTTTACGGGAAAAAGCTCGTCGGGACCTGATTGCCAAAGTAGATCGGGTGATTGACCAGTTGGAAACCGATGTAACCGTACGCTTCGACAAATTTCAGTACCGCCATTTCAAAGCCTCGCAGGTGAAAGGCGAAATGTTAATTACGCAACGAAAATTACAAATCAGGAATCTGGCCATGAATGCCTTCCAGGGCAATTTCAATTTCTCGGGTCAGGTGGATTATCTCCGCAGTAACCCTTCCCGAGTCAATGTATCGTATGTACTCAAAAACACCAATGTCCCAGAGCTTTTCCGGGCTTTTGATGATTTTCAGCAAACGACAATTACGCACCAGAATCTTCGCGGCCTGTTGAACTCCGAAGGAAAAATCAGCGTCAGGTTGCGACCCGATTACACACTGATTCCCGGTACGTTCGACGGCTACTTAAACTTCAATTTGCGAAACGGCGAGCTCATTGATTTTAAACCCATTAAAGGTATTCAGCGATTCATATTCAGGAATCGAAACTTTGATCATATCCGTTTTGCCACCCTCTCCAATCAGTTCCGCTTCAAAGGACGTGAAATTGAAATGGACAAAATGGGTATCGAATCGACCGCTCTGACGCTCTTTGTAGGGGGTACGTATAGCTTTGGTAATCAAACGGACCTGTACGTACAAATTCCGCTCGCTAACCTTCGGAAACGGGATAAGGATTACGAACTGGCCCGTCTGAACACCAAAGAAGCTCAGGGCTGGACGCTCAATCTGCGGGCGAAAGACGAAGGAAATGAGACCAAAATTCGGCTGGATCTAGGACAGAAAGTACGGCAACGCAAAGCCAAACGTCAGCAACTGGGTAACGAAACGGTAGATCTTCGTTAAAACCGGATTACCTTTCAGGGGAAAAAGGGGCTTTTACCGTCTCTTTCTAAACTCTGAACCGTATGAAATCTTCACTCTCCCGCCGGGCTTTTATCCAGCAGGCAGGCTTGCTCACTTCGGCTACACTTTTAAGTAGTACGGAGCTTTGGGCGGCTAAAAAATCAGGCTTACAGATTGGTTATTCCGCCATTACCTGGGGCGGAAAAGACACCGACGCCATCCGTGACATTGCTTCGCTGGGCTTTAAAGGCATTCAACTCCGGGCGAACGCGTTTGGTCCGTACCGCAACAAACCTTCCGAACTCAAAGCATTACTGGATGACAATCATCTCAAACTGGTTATGTTTTCGAGCGGAAACGTAGAAATCGACCCGGATAAGGAAGAGAGTACCATCAATATGCACGTAGCTCACGCCAGTTTTGTGAAAGCCCTGGGCGGAACGAGCATTCAGCTGACGAATAATGTTCGGCCGAAAGATCGGCAACCCACGCCGGAAGAACTCAAGCGACTGGCTCAGGTGATGAACGAAATTGGGAAGCAAACGGCCGATTTAGGCATTCAAACCGCCTACCATAACCACATGCACCAACTCGGGGAAACACCGGAAGAAGTGGATATCATTGTTCAGGAAATGAACCCCAAGTATGTGAAGCTATTACTCGACGTGGCCCATTACCACCAGGGCGGTGGTGACCCGGCCAAGGCCATCCATCAGTACAAAGACCGAATTCACGCCCTGCATTTAAAAGACGTTCGCAGTCCCCTCCCCGACAACACGAATCCCAAATCGTACAAGTTTGTCGAGCTTGGACAGGGCAACGTCAACTTACCCGCCGTATTCAAAGCCCTCGACGACATCAAGTTTAAAGGCTGGGGAATTATTGAACTTGACGGCGTACCTGATACGGGCAAAACGGCTCTATCCTGTGCGGAAACCAGCAAGAAATTTCTTCTCGATCAGAAAATCCTGATGAGCTGATTCGGGCCGTACGACACGTTTCGAAGGAATCCTTTCGCTTTTACAGGGTAATGCTTAAAAAAGAGGTCTTTTACTGGAAGCTCTTCGTAAACTGGATACACGAAAAGTATTTCTGCCTTACTAATCATTAAACAAGTCTGTATGAAACGATTACCTTTACTACTGGTCGTCTGCTCTTTTGCCGGGCTTACCAGTGCCACACCACCGCAAGGGAAAGGCTCCTGGAAGAGTCTTTTCGACGGTAAAAGCCTGAAGGGCTGGAAAGTGGCCGAAGGCTCTGCTTCCGGAAAAGCCCGGTATGAAATTAAAAACGGTGAGATTATCGGCATTTCACAAACCAATACCGCCAATACCTTCTTACTCACCGAGCAGCAATACGGAGATTTTATTTTTGAGTGCGACGTTAAGGTAGACAACTCCCTGAATTCCGGTATTCAGTTCCGCAGCCTGCAACGCGAAAACGATGGTCGCGTATACGGCTATCAGATGGAGATTGACCCCTCGGATCGTAGCTGGAGTGGCGGTATTTATGATGAAGCCCGTCGGGGCTGGCTGGCCATGCCCACGAATTACGAGGCGGGGAAAAAGGCCTTTAAACGGGGCGAATGGAATAAGTACCGCATTGAAGCGATTGGCAATTCATTACGCACGTTCGTTAATGGCATTCCCGTTTCAAACGTCGTCGATGACCAAACGCTGAAAGGGTACATTGCACTGCAGGTACACAGCATTGGCAAAGACGCCAGTAAGGAAGGGAAAACCATCCAGTGGAAAAATATTCGTATTCAAACCGAAAACCTTCAACCTTCTCCCGTCGATCAGGCTCCGGTCGTGAATCTGGTTCCTAATACACTGACGGAACAGGAAAAAGCTCAGGGCTTCAAACTGCTTTTTGACGGAAAAACGAGTACGGGCTGGCGAGGTGCTTATAAAACCGCCTTCCCCGAAAAGGGCTGGACGATTAAAGATGGCGTACTGAGCGTAGATAAAGGCGACGGAGCCGAAAGTACCAACGGAGGCGACATCGTGACCAATGATTCCTACGGAGCTTTTGAACTGACCTTCCAATTTAAACTTACGGAAGGAGCCAACTCGGGAATGAAATATTTCGTGAAAGAATGGTTACCCTATACGCACGAATTCAAACCCGGTCAACCGATGACTGTACCCGATGGTTACGTAAAGAAAGGATCCGCCATTGGCCTGGAATTTCAGGTACTGGATGATGCCCGTCACCCCGATGCCAAACTCGGAGCGGCTGGCAACCGTACTATTGGTTCTTTGTATGACTTGATTCCGGCGGATAAAACGGGAGCGAACAAAGCCGCCGTGAAGCCGATTGGTGAATGGAATGAAGGCCGGGTCATTGTGTATGCCAACAATCACGTTGAACACTGGCTCAATGGCTTTAAAGTAGTCGAGTACGATCGGGGCTCTCCCTTATTCAAGGCTTTGGTGGAACGTTCAAAATACGCTTCTTACAAAGGTTTTGGCATGGCCGAAAAAGGTCCCATCCTCATTCAGGATCACGGCGATGTCGTTAGTTTCCGCAGTATAAAAATTCGTGAACTAAAGTAGTTTTCAGTTTACGGTTGTCTGTTTTCAGTTGGGTTGAATCGATAAAGCTTTGACCCATTGTAGCTGAATTAGCAATAATCCATTTTCTGAATTGAAAACAGTAAACTTCAAACTGAAAACGTTTCAAACTCTAAACCGCAGCGGCGGACCGCTGAACTCTAACTCATGGAAAACCGTAGGGATTTTCTTCGTAAACTTTCGCTGGCTACAGCCGGATCGATGCTGAGCGTGAATGCCATGTCGGCAGCCAGCTACCGCAAAATTGTGGGTGCGAATGACCGCGTACGTGTGGCCTGCGTGGGTTATTCTGACCGTTTCCGGGCTTCCCACGTACCTCCCTTCAAGGCTTTGGCTAAGGAAATGAACTTCGAAATGGTGGCCGTATCTGACATCTGGAAACGCCGTCGCGAAGAAGGCAAAGCGTTTCTGGAGAAGCAATTAGGTGGTACCATTAAAGATTACCGCAATAATGATGAGCTGTACGATTCCAAATCGGTAGACGCCGTTTTCATCAGTACAGCCGATTTTCAGCACGCCATTCATACCATCGACGCGGTAAAAGCCGGTTGCGATACCTACACGGAAAAGCCCCTGGCCGAAACCATGGAAGACGCCCGTGCGGTACTGAAAGCGGTCAAACAATCCGGAAAGATCGTTCAGATTGGCTCGCAACGCCGCAGTGGTGCCAACTACCACGCCGCCGAAGAATTCATTAAATCGGGCAAGTTCGGTCCGATTACGATGGTAGAACTGATGTGGAACGTAAACCAGCCGGGTCGCTGGCGTCGTCCGGCCCTGGTCGCTCAGTGTAAAGAGGAGGATCTGGACTGGAAACGCTACCTACTTAATCGTCCGCACGAAGCGTTTGATCCACGTAAATATCTGGAGTACCGTTTATTCTGGCCCTACTCATCAGGCATTCCCGGTCAGTGGATGAGCCACCAGATTGATACGGTACACTGGTTTTCTGGCCTGCCCCACCCCCGTTCGGCCGTCGCCAACGGAGGCATTTATCAGTGGAAAGACGGTCGTAAAAACGCCGATACGCTCACCGTGGTCTTTGATTACGGCCCACTGAATGACCCGACCACGGGCTTCCAGGTATCTTTTGCCAGCCGTTTCAGTAACTCAGCGGGCGGTACCAAGGAAATCTATTATTCGAACGGTGGCGAACTGAATCTGGATACCAATAACATTTCGCCCACCGGAGGCCTAACGGCCCGCGAAGCCGCTGAAATGAACATGCAGGCAAACCTGCTGGCTTCGGGCAAGCTGGAAGGCCCCCGCGTCGAAACGGGAGCGAATACGGGTGGCGATCCCCTGACGTTCAATCACATCAAAAACTGGATGGAATGCGTACGCAGCCGTAAAACGCCTAACGCTCCCATCGAAGCCGGTTACCAACACTCCATTGCTACGATCATGTCGAATGCCGCGTACCGTACAGGACTGCGGGTAACCTTTGATGAGAAAAACCAGGAAGTAATGGCTGGTACTAAAGTTTTTAAATATTAGTTTAAGTACGTTATCGCATATGGAAAAAGCGGCTCTTCTAGGGCCGCTTTTTTGGTTTAAAGTTTATAGAGAAGTAACAAGTTTGAACGGTTTACTTTGCCCGATTTCCAACTTATCCTGCTAGGTCGCTGCTGCCGTGGTTAGCATCGTCATGTACAAATTAATGGCGTACTGACAGGCCGTCACCAGTTCAAGCGGTACGGTTTGGTTACCTTCAATCTTTAGTTGGTACTCGTAATTCAGATTACTCCAGTTGTACTTCGGAATGATGAGCATGAGCGTAATTCCTTCAGTATCTTCCAGAATAAAGTGGTGATTCCATACCCCCCGGCTTTTGAGTAAGTATACCTTTTCGGGACCATCTACGGACAAACGGATGATGATTTGTCCCATCCAGTTAAACACAATATCCCCCTGATCGACACCGTCAATAAACACGTCGAATTTGGAAGCCCAGGCATTTTTGGATTTAATCTTCAATTTCCGCTGGTTCACTTCTGCCTGGCCTACACTCGAAAACCAACTGTCATAGGTAAACGTTACTTCAGGATTTTCAGCCTCCGAGTAGATTTCAAACCCTGATTCCACTGACTTAATTAAATAACTCATCGCATACAGGCATTAACAGTTTCCTAAAATCAATCACTACTCATGGTACGCCAGTTCTCCCGCCCGTATGGCAATCGGCAGATTATTCTCTTTCGGAGGAATGGGACACGTATACTCCGGCGAATACGCACAATACGGGTTGTAGGCTTTGTTAAAATCAATCGTAACCCGATTTCCCGTGATGTCGCTTTCGGGAATGTCCAGGTAACGACCCCCGCCGTAACTTTCCTTGCCCGAAGTCTGATCTTTGAAAGGGATGAAAAGCGTACCCGCCTCCGTACTTTCAAAGACGAGCAGTTCGCAGGATTTTCCCTGTAGCTCAAACCGGACTTTTCCGTATAACGTATACGTCTCGGTCTGCCCGCCCGTCATCTGTACCGCAAAGGTTTTCGTGCTTTCAGTTTCTTCCAGCTTCGCAAATACTTCATACGTAGAATCCGCCGGAAAATATTTCAGCCCCTGAAACCCGGCTTTGTCTTTGATGGGTGATTCGCTGGAAGTCCGGTAATTCTGGTCCTTCTCCAGCCGCTCCATCCGCAAATCATCGGCGTATGAGCCTTTTTTCTTACTACTGAAGGAATAGACCACAATCCCCAGAATGGCGGCAGCAACAACGAATAAGAGTATTTTTCTTCCTGACATAGTACGATCGGTACGCTGAATGTTAGCGTTTAGACAATGAAAGTTTCAATCTTTCGGAGCTCCGCTCTATTCGGAACCAATTGTATTGCAACTTTGCTGTATCTCAGCAGTGCAAAAATCTACAACTTAACGGCAAAAGCCAATAATAATATGTTTACTGGAATCATTGAAGCGTTGGGAACGGTCACCGAACTTACCACTGAAGGTACTAACGTTACCTTCAGCATCAAGTCTCCGATTTCTCAGGAGCTGAAAATAGATCAGAGCGTTTCGCACAATGGTGTTTGTCTGACGGTCATTGCCGTAGGCGATGGCTACCATCAGGTGACGGCGATTGATGAAACGTTGAAAAAAAGTAATCTGGGACGTCTACAGGCCGGATCTACTGTAAACCTAGAACGGTGCATGCAGGCCAACGGCCGTTTCGATGGGCACATTGTTCAGGGGCACGTAGACCAGACGGCCGTGTGTACGCGGGTACAGGATGAAAACGGCAGCTGGCTGTTTGATTTCGAGTACGACGCTTCACTGGGGAACGTAACTGTAGAAAAGGGATCCATTTGTATCAACGGAATCAGTCTGACGGTTTTTAATTCCGGCGTTAATACGTTTCGCGTAGCCATCATTCCGTATACCTACGAACATACAACCTTTCATGCATTGGCCGAAGGCGATACGGTCAATCTGGAATTCGACATTGTGGGCAAGTACGTCAAACGGCTCTTGGGTCAGGTTTAAGCGAGCTTCTGTTTCGCATTAAAACCAAATTAATTATTACCATATTCCATTTTTCACGTACGGATGCATACATTAGCTCGTTCGTTTATTCAGTCTACACACTGAAGACGTTTACTTTTCGACTTAATACAGAAAGCTATTCACTGCTTTTTATGAACCGTAGAAATTTTATTCAGGCATCTTTAGGAATAGGTGCTCTTTCCGCAGTCGGACTCGAAGCTCTGGCTGCTACACAGGCGAAATCCGTTGGATTACAACTCTATACGGTTCGCGATGATATTCAGAAGCAGGGCATTGAGCGGGTACTCGAACAGGTAGCCAAGCTAGGGTACAAACAGGTAGAGAACTTTAGCTATAATCAGGGTAAGTTTTTTGGTAAAACGCCCGCTGAGTATAACAAAATTCTGAAGGACAACGGACTGAAAGCCGTCAGTGGACACTATACCACGGGTCGATCCACGAAGTTTGGTACGGGCGACGGTTTGACCCGCAATTGGGAGAAAGCCGTTGAAGATGCAGCGGCGATCGGACAAAAATACGTAGTACTAGCCTATCTGGTGGACGACGAACGCTCGGCGGACGATTACAAGCAGTTATTCGGTCTACTGACGAAAAGCTCCGAAACGGCGAAAAAATCCGGGTTAACACTGGGTTACCATAACCACGATTTTGAATTTACGCAAAAAGTGGACGGCGAAAAGCCCTACGATTTGTTACTCAAGAATACACCCGTAGTAATGGAAATGGACCTGTACTGGGTGGAAAAAGCGGGCGAGAAACCCGCCGAGTATTTTGCGAAATATCCCGGTCGTTTTCCGCTCTGGCACGTTAAGGACATGGCGAAAACGCCCCAGCAGGAATTCGCGGAAGTAGGTACGGGCAGTATTGATTTCGCGGACTTATTCAAGCACGCGAAGCAAGCAGGATTGAAGCAGTATTTTGTGGAACAGGATGTTTGCAAACGCCCACCCATGGAATGCATCAAAACCAGTATCGACAATATTCAAAAGGCCAAGTGGGGTTGATTTCCCGGTAGTAATAGAGGCAGCAAAGGTCAGTCGAGTTTCGACTGACCTTTGCTTTTAGTACCCATACTGCTGATCTTCCTCTTCCTCCGGATCGGCTTTATCCCACATCGCCCGGAAAGTCGGGGCCATGTACAGCATTTCTTCTACTTTACTACGGGCCGCGTGAAATAGACGGTAGTTATAACCCTGGTTTAGAATTTCGTCAATAGCAAAGATGAGTTGAGCCATGTCCCGCACATTCACGGAAAAATCCCTCACTACGTACATGGTAAAGCCGCGATCGTAATCGTCAGCGAAAAATAACACCAGAGCAAAATCTTCTCCCCACAAAAATGAAGTAACCTGGCTACGCGAAAAATCTTTGAACATTTCCCCATTGTCAACTAAGGCATCAATGATTTCAACGTCATTATTCGTAATGTAAAAATTGGGGGTAAGGTTGCGGGAGATTTCCTCCATAACCGGCCGTTGGGTTGATTGTTGAGCCATAAATTTGATCAATTTTTGGAGAAAATGTAACGTTTCCGTCTATTTCTCTGGCTGGACAAAAAAGAAAAAGCCCCCGGAGAATGCTCCGAGGGCTTTGCTGAGTTTGACTTCAGGACTCGAAGTCAACCATTCTCCAAAATTCTTATGCCAGATTTTAAGCCAGCTCCTTTAACGTATTCCGGTACTTCACTTCTACGGCGTGGAGTTCCAGTAAGGGTTTCAGGAATTCTTCCAGTAAGCTAATATCCAGCTGGCTGGCCGCGTCGCACAGAGCTTCGCTGGGGCAGGTATGAGCTTCCACAAACAGACCGTCTACACCCGCAGCCACACCAGCCCGAGCCAGTACGGGCAGATACTCGCGAGCACCGCCTTTGGAATCTTTGGAAGGAATACCATACTTCCGGATGGCGTGCGTTACGTCGAACACCACGGGATAATTCGTACGAGCCATGTGGTAGAAGCTACGCGGATCGACCACGAGATCGTTGTAGCCGAAGGTGTACCCCCGTTCGGTCAGAATGATCTGATCGTTGCCGGAATCTTCAATTTTCTTCACCGGATGTTTCATGTTTTCCGGAGCCAGGAACTGACCGTGCTTCACGTTTACGACCCGACCCGTCTGGGCCGCTGCCGTTACCAGCATGGTTTGCATACACAGGTAAGCCGGAATTTGGAGTACGTCCACTACTTCAGCTACGGGAGCTGCCTGATCGGGGTAGTGAATGTCCGTCAGCAGAGGAAAACCAAACTGTTCCTTCACTTTCGCCAGAATCTTGATTCCTTTATCCAGACCGGGGCCAGAATAGTAATCCAGACTCGAGCGGTTATCCTTCTGAAACGATGATTTATAAATCATCTTGATATTGAGACGTTCCGAAATCTCTTTGAGTTTTTCGGCAACGGTCATCATGATTTTTTCGTCTTCGATAACGCAGGGACCTGAGATGAGAAACAACTCATCGGATCCACATTCGATATCGCCAACCCGTACGATTTTCTGCGACATAATCTTAATTTTTAAGGGGTAACGACTACTAGAGCCGCTTGAATAAATCCTTCAGTACATCAATGGTAATCACTTCCTGCCAGTTTTCACCAATGGCGTGCAGCCACATGTGGGGCAGATTGTAGGAAACGTGAGCCATTTTGGTAATGGTTTCGTCGTCCCATTCCTTGGCCAGTCCCTGCGGTAAAGTTACGTTAAAACGTTTCACCATCTGCTTAAACTCGGCAACCCCCTCGGGATAGTAATCCTCCAGGTGATTCATGATCAGACAGTTGGCGTAGCAGTGACGCGTACCCAGAATTTTCGACAGGCCATAACTCAGGGCATGGCAAACGCCTACTTCCGAATACGTCAGACTCAGGCCGCCCATGAGGGAAGCTACCATTAGTTTGTCGTCGTTTTCGGGCGTTTGTCCGGCATTTTCGCCTAAGTAAATATCCCGGCAAAGTTTCATGGCCTGCTCGGCGTAGGCGTGTGAGTAGGCGTTGTTGAAGTGTCCGTTTTCGGATTCGATACAGTGAATGTACGTATCCATCCCGGTATAAAACCACCAGTCGGTTGGTACCGTAGCGATCAGTTCGGGATCGAGTACCACCTGGTTAAATACGGTCCACTCACACTTCAAACCCAGTTTTTTAACCGGGCCCGTTAGTACCGCCGTCATTGAAACCTCGGCTCCGGTACCCGAAATCGTCGGTACTCCGACGTGATACACGCCCGGTACTTTCACCAGATTCAGACCCTGATACAGCGTCGAAGAACCTTCGTTGGTCAGCATCAGCGACAGAGCTTTGGCAATGTCCATGACCGAACCACCGCCAATCCCGACGACACCCGAAGGAAGACCCTGTTTCGCCAGAATTTCGTCCCGCAGTGTATCAATCTGCTCGGTAGTCGGTTCGTGAACGTCTACGTCGATGAAGTACACCAGATCTTTGGCTTCCGCGGGGATGCGGTTTTCGAGATCCTTCCCTTTGAAGTACTGATCCACAATGAAGACGAAATACTGATTATTTTCGGTCCGCTTGGGTGCCAGAATATCTCCCAGCTGACTGAAACTGCCCCGTCCGTAAACGGTTTTTTCAATTCCTTTGAAATTCTTATGCATGGTACTATTGTTCAATTATCATTCAGGACTGGCTTCAGGGAAGTTATTCCCAAACCATAGGTAAAGCATAATCCTGGAAAAAACGATCTTTCGAAGCTACCGTTAGCTGTTCAGTCAACGCCTGAGCAATAATGATGCGGTCGAAAGGGTCTTTATGAAAAAGAGGCAGTTGTTGAAGAGTCAGCAAATGTTCAAATTCGATGGGAATGATCTGAAAATTATTCCGATCGATGAAATCGAAAAATTCCCGTAGACTGGTGCCTAACTCAAGCTTTCCCAAACTCAGCTTAATGGTAATTTCCCAGAGGCTTGCCATACTCAAATAGCATCGGTTGTCAAAGCTTTTGATTTGTTCTCTCAGTTTTACTGGCAACGATTCATCACCGCCATAAAACCAGAGTAAAGCATGCGTATCCAGTAATACATCCATTTTTAGCAATATTCTTCGAACGCTTCCAGGGGGTCATCAAAGTCGTTACTCAGGTGTACTTTACCTTTCGCATAACCATACTCCCGTTCGTTTAGCGTAGACTCCCGGTCCATTTTCGTTTTCAAAAACTGGACAAAGTGCTCCACCTCCTGCTGTAATTCAGGACTGAGGGATCGGATTTCGGATAACAAGGTTGTACTTAACATCGTAATATGCTTTAAATGCCTTTCCGTTGCTAACTCTTCACTGCTTAGGCTTCTACCTGCTGTACTTTTTGTACCGCTGCAGACACCTTTTCAATCAGCGTGTCGATTTCTGCGTAAGTCCAGGTAACGCGGATTCCGAACGAAATCAGCCGACCAATGACTTCCTGTGATTTGGGAATGTCCAGATTTGCGTAGTCCTGCGGAGCACCGAATTTCTCCACGCCCAGACGAGCCGCCGTACGCATTTCTTTCAGGTGATCCCACTGGTTGATAAAGTGGTACATATTGGTATACCAGTAGTTAAAGCCTCCCACGCCCGCGGCGTTCAGTTCAGCCACTACTTTGCCCGCCGTTTCCGTATCGGGCAGCAGCAGGTTCAGGAACGTCGCTGAATCGCCCGAAGGGTCCGGAATGGTGGCGAAGGATACGCCGGGAACCTGTCCCAGTTTCTCCATCAGGTATTTTTTGTACTCGTTATTTTTTTCGCGTACGTAAGGTACCCGCTGGGTTTGTACTTTTCCGATGGCGGCGTGTAACTCCGAAATGCGGAAGTTGAAACCAATCACCGGATGTTGTTCCATCCCCCGGTTGTTGCCAATGTGATCGTGACCATGGTCGGAGTAGCTGTCGGCCAGCTTATAAATCCGCTCATCGTTCGTGACCATCACGCCACCTTCGGCGGCCGTCGCGATTTTGAAGAAGTCGTAGGAATAGGCTCCGGCTACCCCCCACAGGCCCGTCGATACACCTTTGTAGCTGGCGGCCATGGCCTGTCCGGCGTCTTCCACCAGAATCAGGTTGTGCTCTTTTACCACTTCCATGATGGAATCCATATCGGCCATCTGACCACACATATGTACCAGACAAATGGCTTTCGTATTCGGCGTCAGAGCCTTACGGATGCCTTCTGCACTCATACACAGCGTTTCATCCACCTCAGCGAACACGGGAATAGCTCCGGCAATCAGTACGGCTTCCACCGTGGCGATGTACGTAAAGGGCGGAACGATTACTTCGTCACCCGCACCGATACCCGCCGCCGCCAGGGCACATTGTACGGCCGTTGAGCCGGAAGATACGGCATGAGCGTACCTGGCTCCGACGAGTTTACATACCTCCGCTTCAAATTCGCGGGCTTTCCAGATGTTATTGCGTTGAGCGTCGTGGTTGTAACGGAAGAACATTCCGGTTTCCAGTACATCATTAATTTCCTGGCGTTCTTCTGCTCCGTATAGTTCGGTACCTGGCATAATCTATTGTTTTCTGTTTTTACGGTTTTTCACTGTTCAGCAAACTTCCCTTTTTCGGGGAAATTTGTACGCCTGCAAAAGTAGACATTCTCCGGGACAAAGGTTGATTTGCCTTTGCCTTATTCCGGGAATAGCCGCTTGGCTAAGCCTCTATTTTTTCGATGGTACTCCGTTCCAGTTCAACGAAATCAAAGGCGTATGTATGTTTTTCATCCGTGGGATGCGTCTCCCGGCTGAGTTCATGCCATTCCGCTGAATCCAGTTTAGGGAAGAAGGTATCACCTTCAACCGATGCCTGTACTTCCGTCAAATGAATCCGATCGGTGAACGGTAACGCCTGCTGATAGATTTCGGCTCCGCCAATGATGTACACGTCGGATTCCGTGCGAATCGCCTGTTCCAAGGAAGAGACGACGATACAGCCCGATGCCTCGTAGTTTTCATTCCGGGTAATAATCACATTGGTACGATTGGGCAACGGTTTTCCGATGGATTCATACGTTTTCCGACCCATCACCACGGTATGGCCCGAAGTGAGTTTTTTAAACTGCTTCAAATCATCCGGCAGATGCCATAACAGTTGATTATCTTTTCCAATGGCTCCATTTTCAGCCACCGCTACGACGAGGTGTATCATTTTTGTTTTTAGTTGTTGGTTGATGGTTTTTAGTTGTTGGTTTTAGATTGTGATACCTTTCTCTTATACTCCATCAACGAACAACTAAAAACCATCAACGACAATCAGCATTCCGTCATACTCAGGGCCAGACCGGCTTCTGAAGTTTCCTTGTATTTCTGCGACATGTCGCGGCCCGTGGCCCGCATCACTTTCAGTACGCTATCCAGGGATATTTTCTGGTACGAAGGATCACTGGCCATCGCTAGCAAATACGCATTGTAAGCCTTTACGGCTCCCATCGCGTTGCGTTCAATACAGGGAATTTGTACGTACCCGCCAATCGGGTCGCAGGTCATGCCCAGGTGGTGTTCGATCCCAATTTCGGCGGCGGCCTCTACCTGACCGATACTGCCACCCGCCGCGTATACCAACATCGCAGCACCCATCGCCGAAGCCGTCCCGATTTCGCCCATACAACCCATTTCTGCTCCGGAGATACTCGCATTGTGCTTCACCAGAAAGCCAATGGCGGCGGCGGCCAGTAAGCCTTCCCGCATTTTCTGGGGCGAATAATGAAAGTGATGTTTCATCAGATACGTCAATCCGGGGAATACGCCGGAAGCTCCCGACGTAGGAGCCGTGACGACAATACTCCCCGCCGCATTCTCCTCCGAAGCCGCCAGACAATAGGCGTTCAGAAACATTAGAAAGCTATCGGAAGTCAGGGAGTGTTTTTTGGCCTGTTCGTACACCAGTGGAGCTTTCCGCTGAAGTTTGATTTTTCCGGGTAGCGTTCCTTTCGCCCGTAAGCCGCGTTTCACGGCCTTTTCCATCGCTTCAATAATGAAATCCAGTTTCCGGTTGATTTCCTTTTCGGTTAGCCCCGTCAGTGATTTTTCATTCTGAATCATCAGCGATGCCAGCGTTAATCCCGACGTACGAAGGTGTGCTTTCAAGCCTTCCATATGCTCGTAGGGAAAACGGGCTTCGGTTTCCCGCGTCCCTTCCATCGGTTGCCCTTTTCGCTGAATGAAGCCGCCGCCCACCGAATAGTACTCATGTTCCAGCAACACCTGCTGTGAAGCATCCGTCAGTTTAAGGATCATCGTATTCGGGTGCGGAAAGTCCGTTTTTCCCCGGTGGTAGATAAAGTCGGCTTCCCCTACCCGAATTTCGCCGGGTACGGGCAAAGTATACGTCTGGTCCGGCTTGGTCATTAGTTCCAGCAGGGCTTTCGGATCGCAGGTATCGGGCAGCCAGCCCAGCAATCCGCCCAGAATGGCCCGATCCGTACCGTGTCCTTTGCCCGTCGCCGAGAGGGACCCGTATAAATGAATTTCTACGGAAGTTCCGGACTGTTCTTCTTTCCGGATTTCCTGAAGAAAATCGTACGCTGCTTTCATGGGACCAATCGTGTGCGAACTCGAAGGGCCCGGTCCTACTTTAAATAGGTCAAATACAGAGGTGGTAATCATATATACCGTCAGGTATGTCGATGAAGTAGTATAGAACGTGTAAAACTGCGTACGAATCCGAAACTAAAGCTTGCCCTGCATCCCCCGGAGAAACTCTTCAATGCCCATGCGTTTTTTGCCTTCCAGTTGTAGCTCGTCGATCGCCAGCCAGCCATCGCTGCACCGGAATTGCAAATACGTTTTGTGGTCGGTACGGTAGCTGCCGAGTTCGGCTTCTTCCGTTGGTTCAGCAAAGGAAGCCCGGTATACTTTACAGTTTTTGCCGAGAAGCGTGGTCCAGGCCGCCGGGTACGGCGACAAACCCCGGATGTGATTCCGAACGGAAGCAGCGGATTGCTGCCAGTTGATCTCGCAGGTTTCCTTAAAAATCTTCGGAGCCATCTTGATTTCTTCAACTTCCGGCTGCGGAATCTGCGGATACTCGCCGGCTTCAATGGCCCGAACGGTTTTCAGTACCAACTGACCTCCCCGTTTCATCAGTCGCTCGTACACCAATCCCACCGTATCGTCCTCGCTAATGGGTTCTTTTTCCTGAAAAATCAGTGGACCCGTATCGATTTCGTGTTGAAGGAAGAACGTCGTTACGCCCGTTTCCGTTTCACCGTTCATCAAGGCCCAGTTAATCGGAGCAGCTCCGCGGTATTGCGGTAATAACGAGGCGTGTAGGTTAAACGTACCTTTGGGCGGCATATTCCATACCACTTCGGGTAACATCCGAAAAGCAACGATGACCTGAAGGTCGGCCTGATAGCTTTTGAGTTCTTCCAGAAATTCCGGGTTTTTCAGCTTCTCGGGTTGCAACACGGGCAATCCCACCGATACGGCGTATTGCTTCACGGGCGATTGTTGTAATTGCTGGCCCCGCCCGGCGGGCTTGTCGGGAGCCGTCACGACCGCCACTACTTCGCACTGGTTTTCCACCAGGGTGCGTAAGCTTTCGACGGCAAATTCGGGCGTTCCCAGAAATATAATTCTCATGCGTGCGTACGTCTTTAAAGTCTAAGTACAAAAAAGCTAAAAGAGTGCCCGACAATCGGTATCCTGTCGGCATAAAACACTTTTTTTCTGCACAAACATAAGCACTTTTAAACGGACCGCTTCAGGCTTTCGCATCGCTATTGGGCCGCTTCCTCTTCCGAAAAGACTTACGATTTCACTTGCTTTTGGCGATAAAAGTGCTAATTTTGTTCATCCAATAACAAAGCAGCTGCTAGGTAGTAGATAGAAGCGGTTGCTGTTGGAACTTCGGCGAGAAGATTGACTCTGTAAAGTAAACCCAGGGGGTTTGTCAGCAGAACGATCTTGTCACCGTTCTTTTTTTTTGTCGTTACGTTAGAAGTCACAAGCACAGGCATACTGAAGATCAGGCCGTTATTCACTACACTGCCTGATTTTTATCCTGTGCTTACTCGTTCTAACTCAACCAGTAGCCTCTTGGCAGAGAGCTAGTAAAAAACGTTAAACCTATAAAATTAGATTACTGATTATGGGAAATATAGCCTATTACACGGAAGAAGGTCTCAATAAGCTGAAAGCCGAATTACACGAACTGAAAACCAAAGGCCGTTCGCATATTGCTCATCAGATTGCGGAAGCCCGTGATAAGGGTGATTTGTCCGAAAATGCAGAATATGACGCAGCGAAAGAAGCTCAGGGTTTGCACGAATTGAAAATTGCAAAACTTGAGCAATTGCTGGCTAATGCCCGTATTCTCGACGAGTCCATTATTGATAGCTCGAAAGTAGCGATTATGTCAACTGTGAAAATTAAAAACAAGCGGAACAACATGATTGCAACCTATACATTAGTAGCTGAAACAGAAGCTGACGTGAAAACGGGTAAGATTTCCGTACAATCACCGATTGGCAAAGGCTTGCTGGGTAAACAAGTGGGCGAAATGGCCGAAGTAGTATTACCCAATGGAAAAGCGGAATTTGAAGTACTCGAAATTTCCCGCTAGGTAAAACTTGATTTTTACTGCAAACGAGGTTTGATCTGGTATCAAACCTCGTTTTTTTATGCCCTTCGCCCCTTGTCAAACCGTCACCTTTGGCTACTTTACGCTGTTCTGTTTATTTTTGAACGGCATACCTATTCTATTTTACGTAAACCTCGTTACCATGGCTTCTATCTTCACGCGAATCATTCAGGGCGAAATTCCCGCTCATAAAGTATACGAAGACGATCAGTATCTGGCCTTTCTGGATATTTCGCCGCTCACCGAAGGACATACCCTGGTGGTACCCAAGAAAGAAGTGGATTACATTTTTGACCTGGACGATGACACACTGACGGGCCTGATGCTGGTTGCTAAAAAACTGGCTCCAGCCATTCAGAAAGCCTGTCCCTGTCTGCGGATTGGCGTAAGCGTCATTGGGCTGGAAGTGCCGCATACCCACGTCCACCTGATTCCCATGCAGTCCATGCGGGACATGAATTTTTCGAACCCCAAACTACAGTTCTCCCCGGATGAACTGGCTGCTACGGCCAGTCGCATCAGAGCTAATGTGTGAGCTATGCAGTACTACATTCAGGCGTATGACTTTACGGACGAAAACGCCCTCAATCGCCGCATGCAGGCCCGGCCGGCCCATTTGCAACGCATGCGGGAATTAAAACAAGCGGGTCACTTCATTATGGGTGGAGCCATTTTATCCGATACCGGGCAAATGATCGGATCGGTGGTAATTATGGACTTCCCGGAAGAATTCATGTTGATGAAATGGCTGGAAACTGAACCTTACCTACTGGAGAAAGTCTGGGATCGGGTTGAAATTAAACCCTTCCGGCAAGCCGATGTCTAATCGTTTCTACCTTACCCTATGGTCTGTTTAGGGTTTTCTGTATATTCGTCGTCTCTCTTGTATAAAACCTGTTTATGAATAGACGTTCCATGCTGAAGAAAACGGCTTCAGCAGCCACGGTAGCAGCCCTTCCTACTTTGGGTACTTCTCTGGAGGCAGCGGCCTCACCCCTGCTTAAGTTAAAAGGCAATATTAAACATTCGGTATCGCGGTGGTGCTTTGGCTCCATTCCACTCGATGAATTCGCTCAGGCCTGTAAAAACATTGGTATTGAATCCATTGAACTGACTGGCCCAAGTGAATGGCCTACACTGGCCAAATACGGCTTGACTTCTGCCTTAGGCCAAGCCGACAAATGGCCCGACGGTACAGGACTGACGAGCTTTTTTAATAACCTCAGAAACCACGATAAGCTGGTTGATTTGTACGAAAAGCTTATTCCCGAAGCAAAGGCAGCTGGCGTTACCAACCTGATCTGTTTTTCAGGAAACCGGAATGGTCTGGATGATTACCAGGGCATTCTGAATTGCCAGAAAGTACTCAAGCGGATCATGCCGACGGCGGAAAAAAATGGGGTCACCCTTACCATGGAGTTGCTCAGTTCCCGCCACTCCCACCCGGATTACCAGTGCGATACCGTCCAGTGGGGGTCGGCCTTATGCGAAGCCGTAGGTTCCGAGCGTTTTAAACTGCTCTACGATATCTTCCACATGCAATCCATGCACGGTGATCACATTCGTAACATTCAGCGGTACGGACAGTACATTAGCCATTACCACACGGGTGGCATGCCCAACCGTACGGAAATTGATGATCGACAGGAAATTTATTACCCCGCCATCGTCAAAGCACTCGTGGCGACGGGTTATAAAGGATATATTGGTCAGGAATTCGTTCCAACGCCGAAGGATAAAGCCGGCATGCTGGAGTCCCTCAAGCAGGGTGTCCTGATTTGTGATGTGTAAACACAAAGCTTGCTAACCACTCCCAGAGGAGCCTTTCAAGGCTCCTCTTTTTTTTGCTCCATTCCTTTCCCATCTTCCGTTTTGAACCGGTACCGTTTATGCTCATTCTTCGTAGATCTGTTCCGCCTTTTTTCCGAAAAAAACGTAAAATAGAAACGTCCAGAAATACTTTCCCGAACGCCGTTTTTTCAAAATCCCGCTGCTTTTGCAGGTCAGCCGCTGTTTAGTACGGTTGATCGAATTACGCCCCCCTACCCTTCATTTTGCCTTCATCTTTGTACAGTCAAACGGCAAGAACCCCACCGGCTTTTACAGGCGAAATCGTTCCGGGCCGCAAGGTCAAAATACGAGTCACGCAATCGTTTTTACCGCTCATTTGCTCTATCGTTTTTATGAAACCGCTGCAATCAAGTATTCATATTGGAAGTATAGCTCTATTTGTATGGATTGGTATGGGAGTTGCTTACGCACAGCAATTAGCCTCAACCGATAGAAACATGCGGACGCTTCGGGGCTACGTGCGGGAAGCTCAAACAGGATCGGCTTTACCCGGCGTAACGGTATCCATTGCCAACTTAGGCCTCGGTACCATTACGGACATGAATGGTTATTATTCCATCGCCTTACCCGGTCGGCCGTTCGTAAAAATCGCTTTCTCCTTTATTGGTTACAAAACCGAAAGCATGGCTACCGATATTACTTCCAACGTGGATTTGAACATTGAAATGCAGCCTCAAAATACCACTTTGAAGGAAGTAGTTGTAAAAAGCCAATCCGGCACTTCAGGCAAAATTTCTGAATCGGTACAAATGTCCTCCGTTTCCGTACCCATTCAGCAGATCAAAGAGATTCCTACGCTTTTAGGCGAAAAAGATATTATTAAAACCCTGCAATTAATGCCGGGTGTACAGAAAGGTGCGGAGGGTTCGACGGGTATGTATGTACGCGGTGGCGGACCCGATCAAAATCTGATTTTGCTCGACGACGCTCCGATTTATAACACTTCCCACTTGTTTGGTTTTTTCTCGCTGTTTAACGGCGATGCCATTAAATCCGTTAACCTGACCAAAGGTGGATTTGCCGCTCATCAGGGCGGTCGGTTATCTTCCATCATTGAAATGGAAATGAAAGATGGTGATCAGCATAAGTTACACGGTGAAGGCGGCATTGGTTTGATTTCCAGCCGATTTACCTTTGACGGACCAATCAAAAAAGGAAAATCTTCTTTTCTGGTATCCGGACGCCGTACCTACGCGGACCTGGTGCTGAGCCCGTTCATTAGTGAAATGAAAAACAATACGGGTTATTTCTACGATCTAAACCTGAAAGCCAGTTTCGACGTAACGCCCGATGATTACGTAAGCATCAGTGCTTACACTGGAAACGATCATTTCAAATACAAAACCAACAGCAAGCTTTCTAACGAAAGCGGAAGCCTGAACTGGGGCAACACCGCAGCTACCTTACGCTGGAAACACCGGTTCAATCCAGGTCTTTCCCTGACGACATCGGCGGTATACTCCCAGTACCGTTCACTGGCCCGCATGAATCGGGATCTAGTCAATGACGAGGAAACCACGACGTACCATCTCAATAATCAGTCTGATATTCGGGATCTGATTTTTAAATCGGACCTAACCTGGATTCCCAGTGCTCAACACGTAATCAAAACGGGAATAACGGCGACTTCCCACCTGTTTACGCCCTCCAGTAAAACGACGGTAGGCACCCAAAATGACCCCATCATTGGAAACGCCGTCCAGCTGAATGGTACAGAAGGGGCCGTTTATGTAGAAGACACCTACAGCCCCATTCCAGCACTGAAAATAAATGCAGGGTTACGCGTAAGCGGCTTCCAGGGTGAAAGTAAAACGTACGTACAGCCCGAACCCCGTCTGGCCATTGCCTATACCATGCCCCGTAACTGGGCGGTAAAAGCCTCCTACGCCAGCATGAGTCAGTATGTTCATTTGCTGACAAACTCAGGAATTGGACTTCCCACGGATTTGTGGGTTCCGGCTTCCGATCACATCGCTCCTCAGTTTTCGCAACAGGTTGCTTTGGGTGTGGCGAAAGATATGCGTTCAGGTCTGAGCTTTACGGCCGAAGGCTTTTATAAAACCATGGATCATATGGTTGCGTACAAAGAAGGAGCCAGCTCGCTTTCGTTCGGTACAGCAAATGCAGGAAACTGGGCAAATCAGATTACCCAGGGAAAAGGCTGGAGCTACGGTGCTGAGTTTTTACTGCAGAAAAAACCGGACGTTTTACGGGCTGGGCAGGATATACCCTCTCGTGGACGCAGCAGCAATTTGACGAACTCAATTTTGGCAAAAAATTCTGGGCTCGCTATGACCGCCGCCACGACGTTTCGCTGGTAGGAATTTATCACCTGAACAGTAAGGTAACTGTATCCGCTACCTACGTTTATGGAACCGGTCAGGCTCTGACGTTGCCTCAGGGGCAGTACTGGATTCAGGGAAATTCGTCGGTGAAAACGTTAGGCGATACAAAAAATTACTACACCGGACGGGTGTTTAATGAATACGGTCAACGGAATAATTTTCGGGCAGCTGCCTACCAGCGTTTAGACGTAGGCGTACAATTTCATAAAGCTAAAAACGGCCACGAGCGTATCTGGGAAATTAGCCTGTACAACGCTACAAACCACCAAAACCCTTTTTTCTACTACTTCGACGCTACGAATACATCTACCGTAGCCGGGGCGAAGAAAACGGTAAACACACTGAAGCAGGTTACGCTGTTCCCGGCATTGCCGAGCGTTTCCTACAACTTCAAATTCTAATAAAAGCAGTTTCATAATAATAGAGCAGATTACGGAAAAGGGAGAGGATATTCCACTCTCTTTTTTTTGTTTTTATACGTATCCAGCACTCGTAGGTACGAGTAGTACCTTTTCGCTGCTTCTCCAAATCCGCCCTTAACATAGCTCAGTTTTGTAGTAATACTTGAATTCTCGTGTAGTATTACTTCTACTTTTCACTACTCCTTTCCTGTTAAAAAAAGGGCATTTGAAGCCATTCAGGGCAGTTTTGATAAATATCAAGTTCAAACAACCTTATACATTTACCAAATACAGACTATATTTTACACTTGATCGAATTGAAAAATATAAAACATAACAATCTGCCATATTTGTAATGTCAAACGACAACAACTATTTTTAAAGTAGATAATTGGTAACCGCTACAGTACCGATGCCATGTCAGGACGTTTCAAGACTATAGTATGAAGCGTCACATTATTTGAAATCGTTCGCTTTTTTCTCCGCCAGGGTGATCCCACCCAACTAAGCGACAAACACTCCGCCAAGTGATGATTCCCCTGAGGGACCTGACGGTCTCGGTGCGAGTCATGCCCATGCTTTATTTCGATTAAAAACAACTGCTACCTGCCAGAGACCGCTACGCTCTCGCTACTAGTTGTGTTTCGGCCTCAGTCTGACCACTGAAGCTGATCGCGTATTCCGCCAAGTCATTCATAATCATTTAAAACTCTCCAGACTTCCCCTACAAGTCTGTCAGGAATACTAGTGCCTAACCGCTCATTGTTAACGATTTGTCGAAACAGAATCATGAAAGCTTTCTCCGTCCTGTCCGCCCTTCTACTTGTCTTCGGACTTACCTCCTGCGTTAAACAATCTGACGATATTACGATTACGAGCGATCCCAAATTGATCGTAGAATGCTACCTAAACCCTACAGATACTGAGATTACGGCTATTGTGAATGAAAATCGTCCGATTACGGGTGAAGGTAGCGGCAGTCGCAGTATCAGCAATCCTGTACTGGATGCTACGGTTCTGCTATCCGATGGAAACAGGGAAGTAAAGCTTACGAATAATAAAAATAGTACGTATAAGATTCAGGCTAAAGACTTTATGCTGGTCGCTGGACGTACATACACGTTAAAAGTAACGGCTCCGGGACTGCCTGCAACGGAAGCTACCTGCACAATCCCGAAGATGATCCGTACGCTGGATGCAACAGACAGCGACCTGAGTTATGAACTGGCTGACGCTTCAACGTATAATGTTTATCGTAAAAGAAGCTTAAGCTGGACCAATACGGAAGCTAACAAGACGAATTATTACATGGTGGGTAGTGGCGAAGGCACCAACGTTAAAATTAAAACACTTGCAGGTGACTCTACCTGCGTTCGTTTGAAAAATGCCGCTGTCATTGCGTTTCTGGATGATTCAAAGACCACGGATCAGCACTTTACGACGGGCACAATGCGTTTCCTGCTCGGTAAATCCACCAGCAAAACTGATCCAAAGATCACGAGTTCGGCCCCTATGTACTCGTTTGTATACCACGTAGATCGTAACTACTACGAATTCTTCCGTACCGTTAAATTACAGCGAGAAGTAGGCGATAATCCGTTTGCTGAAGCGGTACCCGTTTATTCCAACATCAAGAATGGTCTGGGTGTATTTGGAGCTTACGTCGTTCAGGTAAAGAATTTGTAACAACACCCGTATGCTTTACATAGAAAACCCCGGCCTTATCAAGCCGGGGTTTATTTTATTGATACGAACGCAGGTTTACAGTTCGGCCAGCACCTGCCGAATCTCTTCCCAGTTTTTCAGTTTCAATTTTCGCTGACCAGCTATTTCCTCAATTCGGGTGGCCTGCTCAGGCAAGGCTTCCAGTACTGATTTTTTATCTTTCTTAACGCGTATGATTTTCTGGTCGGGTCGGTACACGTAGTACGCCTCATTAAAATCAAAGCGTTTCTTTTTTGTAGCTGAATTAAAGCTCGTTACGTCTAGCAACGCAGCTTTGGTGTATTTCAGCAGCTTTACGGAGCCTTTGCTTAATACCTGATAGAAACTCTTCGCTGTCTGCTGGTCGATGGCTGGAAAGCCATTCTGAAAGTATACGCCACTGGCGGTATCTCCGAGCGTAAAAGCGGCTAAATCAAGTTTAGGATTGAACCGCTTTTCTCCCTGCTGAAACTCCGGCTGATTGGTAGATACATTATAATTCAGCTTTTCAGCCGCATACCACTTTCCTGTCGTTGCCTTCAGGTAGCCTTTGGACCAGTCTTCCAGTAGATACGGCTGATTTTCGTACTCGGTATAGGCTCCCACCGCAATCTGGTTACCGCCTTCAATTTGATTAGTTCCGAATTGATTGGTGTTTACCTGCCCCCAGACCGGGACAGCCCAAATGCAGGCGAAAATCCAGCCGTATGTTTTCATTGTTTCTAGCTATTTTTCTGAATCAGTTGCTGTACCTGCGAGCGGAACTGGTTACCCCGATCTTCGTAATTTTTAAATAAGTCGAAACTGGCACAGGCGGGTGATAAGAGTACCACATCGCCAGCAGTGCCGTATTCATATCCCCACGCAACGGCCTGTTCGATGTGTTGCGTCTCCAGAATGAAGGGTATTTTCCCGTTAAAGAATGTCTGGAGTTTCGTATTGTCGGTACCCAGACAAATCAGCACTTTAACTTTTTCGACCACCAGACTTTCAATTTGCGTGTAATCGTTGCCTTTATCGACACCTCCCATGATTAGAATCAGCGGTTCCGTATAACTGCCCAAAGCAAAGAATACGGAATCAACATTGGTCGCTTTCGAATCATTTATGAAACGGATACCTTTCAATTCTCCTACGGGCTCTAGGCGGTGCGGAGCATTTTGAAACGTCCGCAGGCCTTCGCGAATTGCTTCATTGGAGACCTCCAGCGAAAGAGCGGCCAAAACAGCACAACTTGCATTCAACGCATTGTGGGTACCCGCAATGGGCAAATCCGCTAATGCTATTTCAAACTCCTGCGTCGCCGTACGAGCGATGAGCTGAGTATCAGTGATAGACACTCCCTTAGCTAGCTGTGTATGGGTCGAAACAGGCAAGGTTTGGAAAATAATAGTGCGTTTGCCCAATTCCTGAGCGATTGCTTCGCTTTCCTGCCAGTAAATGAACGTATCCGCCGGACCCATGTTCTGTAGAATACGAAACTTAGAATCGATATACTGCTGAAAATCGTACTGATAGCGGTCAAGGTGATCGGGCGTGATATTGGTCAGAATGGCAATATCAGCCTTGAACTCAACCATTGAATCGAGCATAAAGCTACTGATTTCCAACACATAATAGTCAAAGGAATCCGTAATGACCTGTTTGGCGAAGCTATCCCCAATGTTTCCGGCCAGACCTACGTTCAGTCCTGCCGTTTTTAGGAGGTGGTACGTCAACAGCGTAGTGGTGGTTTTTCCATTCGAGCCCGTAATCGCAATGAGACGGGCCTTCGTGAAGCGAGCGGCAAACTCAATTTCCCCAATGACCGGAATTTGTTTTTCCCGCAGGCTTTTGATTAAAGGAATATGATCAGGAATGCCGGGGCTTTTGATGACTTCATCCGCCTCGAAAATTCGAGTTTCCGTATGTTGTTTTTCCTCGAATGGAATGCCGTGTTCAAGTAGTTGGTTGCGATACGCTTCACCGAGTTCACTTTTATCGGATAGAAAAACGTCGTACCCTTTAGCCTGAGCGAGTAAAGCGGCACCTACCCCACTTTCGCCGCCGCCCAAAACCACAATCTTTTTTGCCATGATGTCTGTATACGATCTATTGAGGCGAATTTAAGGGCTGAATCCTGTATTTCACATGATGAGTATCCGGATCACATTCGAAAAGGATTGCCTTACTACCAAAAAAATAGTCTGACCCGAAGATCAGACTATTTTTTGGTAGTAAGGCAATCCACTTACTCCTCCTTCTTCTGCATCAAACCCGTATGGTTGGCTGCTTTTACTACTAAAAATAATACCCAGGCGATAATCATGAATTCAATCACCACCTGTAGAAAAGAACCGTAAGTAATAGCTACCTCGGGTTGCTTGGCCGCTTCATTGGCTGCTTTCAATACCCATTTGGCATCCTTTAAATCAACTCCCGCTAACAATAAGCCGATGGGTGGCATCAGAATATCATTTACCAAAGCTGTAGTAATTTTTCCAAAGGCCGCTCCAATGACTACCCCGATGGCCAGGTCCAGAACATTTCCTTTGGCAATAAATTCTCTAAATTCCTTTAGCATGACGGTAAGGTTTTAAGGTGCAAACGATAACTGAGTAGATTACCAGAAGATTACTTAAAGGTATACAAAAATCCTAATCCCATGGATTGAGCATATTGAATTTTGGTAACCTGATCCTGATCGTATAGGGCAATCAGATCGAAGTTAAAATTGAGGAAACGGTTGATCTTAGCCGTAATCTTTGCATCCAGTCGGTTATCGATTGCCGCCAGATCTTTGAAGCTGGCAAAGGCCTGGTAACGGAACTTCAGGTTTACGTTTTTGAAAATGTCTTTATCGAAGTTAGCTACCAGCTGCATCAGGGCTACTTCCGTTAAGGCTCGGTTGCCCCGCTTGACGCCGTAGTTTTTGAACTCATAAGGTGTGCCGCCCGCTTCTACTTCGGTAGCATTGCGAGCGTCAATTTCCCGGTACAAATCTTTATCAGCCAGAATGGTATGGCGTACGGAGCCCGGTAAAAAGTTCAGATTGAAAAATGAAGTGGGTCGCCACTCAATACCAATCGCTTCCGTTAAAAAGAAAGGCGTAATCAGACCTGATATGTGTGGATACGTTTGATTGGCGTAAGCGTAATTAAAGTCAAATCCATTGGCAAACTGGGTCAGTACGTTGAGGTTAGCGACAAAAGCCCAAATGGTATCCTGCCCTAATTTCCGGCCGTATTTTGAGTCAAAAAACAAACGATCAATGCTCTTTCGAAACTCCTGATCCTTGATTTTCTGAAAGCCAAACTGACTCTGAAAATCGTTCACCCAGCTATCCCGCTCTTTGCGGTATTCGGCTTTGGCATTAAAAAAAGCCCCTAAACCCAGGTTATTGACGCCCCCACCCTGCCAGTTATTGCTAAACGAACCCTGGTTAAAATTCAGGCCGAATTCTTTTTTCTTTCGCCAGTACGTCGTGTCTTTTTTTACGGGGATGGGCTCTGTTTGGGCTTGAGCGAAGAAAGAAAATGAGCTTAATAGTAGTAGAAGATAGATTACTTTTTTAGATACCATGGATTAGGAAAACATTAGATAGGATATGAGCAAAAATATTTATAATTCTTAAATAAGCCCACGTTTATGCTTATAAATACTTATGATTATTCTAAAAACTATATAAAAAAACGGCTTACGGATCACCCCGTAAGCCGTTAAAACGATACGCTACAGAATTAAGCTAAAGCAATACGCTTGAATTCTTTTACGGTCAATCCTTTTTGCGTTTTTTCCAGTAACTGGGCAATCGTGATTGAGCTATCTTTTACGAACTCCTGCGAAAGCAGCGTGTTTTCTTTGTAGAATTTCTCCAGACGACCCTGAGCGATCCGATCGAGGATGGCTTCGGGTTTTCCTTCGGCACGAGCCTGCTCGCGACCGATTTCCAGTTCTTTCTCAGCCAACGTAGGATCTACTTCGTCTTTGCTTACGGCTACGGGTTTCATCGCAGCAATTTGCATCGCGATGTCTTTGCCTACTTCCTGTACTTCAGCCCCCTGAACGTTATTGAAAGCCAGCAGTACGCCTAATTTACCGTTTGAGTGAATGTAGCTAACTACTTGTTCAGCATTTACGTTTTCGTAAGCACCGATAACGATTTTCTCGCCGATTTTACCAACCAGTTCCGTAATCGTTTCCTGGATCGTACGACCATCAGCTAAGGTATAAGCTGATAATTCTTCGATCGTAGCAGGGTTTTTCTCAACGGCTGTTTCGATGATGGCGTTAGCCAGGTTCCGGAAGTCTTCTACTTTAGAAACGGGTTCCGTTTCACAAGCCAGAGCAACCAGTTTACCGTTGGTACCGTCTTCGCTCAGTTTAACCAGGATGAGTCCTTCGGAAGTAGCGTTGTCAGCCCGTTTCGCAGCCACTTTCTGGCCCGCTTTACGGAGAATTTCAATCGCTTTTTCGAAATCGCCATCGGCTTCAGACAGAGCCTTTTTGCAATCCATCATCCCCGCACCAGTCATTTGGCGGAGTTTGTTCACGTCAGCAGCGGTAATTGCAGCCATTGTAGTGAGTTTGTTTTTACCGTGAAGTAGGGACAATTGTCCCAGATTATGAAATTAAGCTTTTGTTAAGAAGAGCGAAGCATATCTGGTTTGAATGCGTTTCAGTGGCTTGAAGTTTAACGTTGACCCGCGTACGAGACCTCGCTTTAAACCTTTTCACCCCCCCTACCCATCCAACCATTCTTCAAACTTCTAAACGGAATAGCCCAAAGCTAAAGCTCCGGGCTATTCACAGGGATCAAAGATCTAACCTAAGATTAGGCTTCTTCCTCCGTCGTTGCCGCAGGAGCTTCAGCTACGTCAGCACCTGAATCAACGGCCCGTTTGGCTTCTTCTTCTTCCTGAACGCGAGCATCGTCTTTATCTTGCTTACGCTCCATCAGACCTTCTTCGATAGCCTTACCAATCGCCAGGGTAATCAGGCTGATTGATTTGTAGGCATCGTCATTGGCAGGAATCGGGAAATCAACCAATTCGGGGTTAGAGTTGGTATCGCACATGGCGAATACCGGAATACCTAAACGCTGAGCTTCAGCCACAGCGATATGCTCACGCTTCACGTCAATCACAAACAGAGCTGCGGGCAGACGAGTCAGGTCAGCAATACCACCAAGTACACGCTCCAATTTATCTTTTTCGCGAGTAAGGACCAGTTTTTCTTTTTTGTTCAGGTTCGCTGACGTCGTCTCATCCTTAAGCATTTTCTCAAGTTGAGTCATTTTCTTCAACGACTTGCGAATCGTCGCGAAGTTAGTCAGCATACCACCTAACCAACGGTCGGTTACGTAAGGCATTTTCAGGCGACGAGCTTCTTCCGAAACGATCTCCTGAGCCTGCTTTTTCGTAGCTACGAACATGATTTTGCGGCCTGAACGAACGATTGATTTGAGGGCGGTAGACGCTTCATCGAGAAGGGTTACCGTTTTGTTCAAATCGATAATGTGGATGCCGTTTTTCTCCATGAAGATGTAAGGAGCCATCTTCGGGTCCCACTTACGGGTCAAGTGACCAAAGTGTACACCGGCATCGAGGAGTTCTTTATAGCTTACTTGTGCCATTTTGTTGTTAAGTCAAAAAGGATGTAAAAAAAGCATGATTCGGCGTCGGACACTGCAAGCCTGAATCAGAGGCGAATGAGTTTTCAGTTGTCGGTTTTCAGTTTGCAGTTCTGGACAATCCAAAAACTGAAAACTGAAAACGGCAGACTGAGAAAATTAACGCTTGCTGAACTGGAAGCGACGACGAGCTTTGCGACGACCTGGTTTCTTACGTTCCACCATACGATCATCACGCGTCAGGAAGCCAACTTTCTTCAGAGCCGTGTGGAATTCAGGGTTCACCTGATCCAACGCACGAGAGATACCCATGCGAAGAGCTTCGGCTTGACCGGCTACTCCACCGCCATCCAGGTTTGCTTTAATGTCATAAGCACCCAGGGTGTTGGTAGTAGTAAAAGGCTGGTTTACAACAATTTGGAGAACTTCAGAAGGGAAGTACTCCTTGAAATCGCGGCCGTTTACCGTGATCGTACCGTTACCCGGCGTCAAATAAACGCGAGCTACGGCAGTTTTCCGGCGGCCGAGCGTATTAATTACTTCTGCCATTGGTTTGGTATTCATTTACCGTTAATCGTAACCTAGTTTCTGGAACCTCAGTGTACATCTGTACTGAACCCCCACGAACCATTCACGAGCAACGAAAGATTACAATTCGATTTTCTTCGGTTGTTGAGCTTCGTGCGGATGGTTAGGGCCAGCATACACGTGCAGGTTCGTAAACAGGCGACGACCCAGACGCGTTTTCGGCAACATACCTTTTACGGCATATTCGATAACCCGAGCAGGAATCTTTTCCAAAACTTCCCGAGGCGTAGCAAAACGCTGTCCACCGGGGTGACCCGTGTGACGCACGTACTGCTTGTCAGTCATTTTGTTACCCGTCAGACGAATCTTGTCGGCGTTGATTACGATCACGTTATCCCCACAATCGATATGAGGCGTGTAGTTGGTTTTGTGCTTACCCCGCAGGATAGCGGCGATCTGGCTGGTCAGACGACCCAAGATCGCGTTTTCAGCGTCAACAATGACCCACTCCTTAGTTACGGTCGCTGGATTGGCTGAAACAGTTTTGTAGCTTAACTGGTCCACGATTAATTATCTTTGAATGTTTCCTCTTGATTTTCAGATACTTTTGGGCATCATAGCTGAAAAAGGGAGTGCAAATATAGCGGGTTTATTACTGAAATTCAAAGGCTTACTCCCTATTTTCCAGAAAAATCAAGTATTTTCTTTCCGATCAGCCCTGTCACTCAGCCCAAAACAAGCTGGGCCAAAAGCAAAAAGGGCCCGTCGCTGAACGGACCCCTTATACTGCAATCACTTATCTGCTTACTCGGCCATTTTTTCTTTCAAAAACTGAGCCGTATAATTCTCATCTTCCAGCTGTATCATCTCTTCCGGCGTTCCCGTAAAGGTGATCTGCCCACCGGCCTCGCCCCCGTCTGGTCCAATATCGATGATGTAATCGGCACACTTGATGACTTCCGTATTGTGCTCGATAATGATTACCGAGTCGCCCTGTTCTACCAAGGCGTTGATGGATTTCAGCAGCTTGCGGATGTCGTGGAAGTGGAGTCCAGTCGTAGGTTCGTCAAAAATGAAGAGCGTTTTCCCGGCGTTCGGATTCCCTTTTCCCAGGAAGCTCGCCAGTTTTACCCGCTGAGCTTCTCCACCCGAAAGCGAATTGGATGATTGACCTAGGGTTACGTAACCTAAACCTACTTCCTGTAAGGGCATCAGCTTTTCATAAATCTTCGGTTCATCCCGGAAGAAAGTGACGGCTTCGTCAACGGTCATATCCAGAATTTCAGCCACATCTTTATCCTTGTACTTGACCTCCAGAATTTCCTGCTTGAAGCGTTTACCGCCGCAGGACTCGCAGGTCAGGTAAATGTCGGCCATGAATTGCATTTCAATCTTCACCTGCCCTTCGCCCTGACACGTCTCGCAACGACCGCCATCCACGTTAAAGGAAAAATGACTCGGTTTGTAGGTACGGGCTTTGGCCAGTTGCTGGTCACTCATCAGCTGACGAATGTGATCGTAGGCTTTTACGTACGTAACCGGGTTCGAACGGCTGGATTTTCCGATCGGATTCTGATCGACCATTTCCACCGCTGACAATCCTTTCAGATCGCCAACCAGTTCGGTATACTTACCCGATTCGTCCGAATACGTTCCTAACATCTTACCCAGGGCTGGATACAGAATCTTCCGGATCAGCGTAGATTTTCCGGAGCCACTCACGCCCGTAATCACTGTCAGCGTACCGAGCGGAAAACGGACATTTACATCCCGCAGGTTGTTTTCCCGGGCTCCTTTCAGTTCCAGCCAACCCGAAGGCCGACGGCGGAATTTAGGCGTTTGAATCACGTCCTGTCCCGTCAGGAAAGCCAGCGTATGCGACTGATTCGTCGCTTCGCGTGGCCCTTCCAGGCGTAAATCTTCAATGGTATTCCAGTCGCCGTGGAAAACAACCTGTCCCCCGCCCGTACCGGCTTCGGGGCCAATGTCAATAATCTCATCGGCGGCCTTCATGACTTCTTCCTCGTGTTCTACCACGATTACCGTATTGCCCAGATCACGAAGAGACTTTAATACTGAAATCAATCGTTGTGTATCACGGGGGTGCAATCCGATACTGGGTTCATCCAGAATATACATCGATCCTACCAGAGCACTACCTAGAGAAGTCGCCAGTTTAATCCGCTGGAATTCTCCGCCCGACAGGGTATTCGTTAATCGGTTGAGCGTTAGGTAACCCAGCCCTACCCGTTCCATATAATCCAGTCGGTTCTGAATTTCCGTCAGAATCCGGCGGGCTACTTTTTCCTGATACTCCGGCAGTTCCATTTCGCGGAAGAGCTGAGCGATTTCGGAGATGGGGCGTAAGACGATATCAACGATGGATTTACCGTTGATTTTTACGTATCCGGCATCCTTCCGCAATCGCGAACCCCGGCATTCCGGACATACCGTACGGCCCCGGTACCGGCTCAATAGCACCCGATACTGGATTTTGTACGATTCGCCTTCCAGCATTTTGAAGAAATCATCCAGACCGCCAAAGTACTTGTTGCCTTTCCAGAGTAAGTCCTTTTCGGCTTGGCTCAGTTCTTTGTACGCCCGGTGAATGGGAAAATCAAAGCGGATGCCATTGCGTAACAGCGGCGTGAGCCACTCGCCCATTTTTTCCGTACGCCAGGGGGCAATGGCTCCTTCGAATACAGACAGGTTACGATCCGGGAATACCAGATCGGGATCAATACCCAGAATGGTACCAAATCCTTCACAGCGTTTGCAGGCTCCGTACGGGTTATTAAAACTGAATAGGTTGACGCTAGGTTCTTCAAACGCGATACCGTCGAGTTCGAAACGGTCAGAAAACTGCCGCCGCTCGCCGCCCAGCACCTGCACGAAACAAGAGCCTTCGCCTTCGAAAAAAGCCGTTTGCACGGAATCCCCTAGACGAAACTGCGTTTCTTCGTCTTCTTTCTTTACCGCCAGACGGTCAATCAAAATATGCAGGGGCAGGTCCGCAATCCGCTGACTCGTTGCGGCATCTTCCAATGCTTCCTCAATCTGAATGGTTTCGTCTTCGGCCACAATCCGCGTAAAGCCTTTTTGTACCAGAATGGTCAATTCTTCGGCCAGACTCCGGTTGTTTTTACGAATGAGCGGTGTAGTGATCAGTACACGGACGTTTTCTTCCAGCGAAAGAATATAGTCTACGACGTCCGTTACGGTATCTTTTCGTACTTCCTGACCCGATACGGGCGAGTACGTGCGGCCAATACGGGCGAAGAGTAATTTGAGGTAATCGTAAATTTCGGTAGTAGTACCCACCGTCGAGCGGGGGTTTTTCGTACTCACTTTCTGCTCGATGGCGATGGCGGGTGATACGCCTTTGATCCAGTCTACTTCCGGTTTTTCCATCCGGCCCAGGAACTGCCGGGCGTAACTGCTCAGACTTTCCACGTACATCCGCTGACCTTCCGCAAAAAGCGTATCAAACGCCAGCGATGATTTCCCGCTACCCGACAATCCAGTAATGACAATCAGCTTATTACGGGGGATAGAAACGTCTATATTTTTAAGGTTATTGACACGTGCTCCTTTGATGAGGATGTATTGCTTCGGATCGAGGGTTTCGACCGACGGGCGACCCAGCGTTTCAATTGAATTCATTCGACAAAGATAACCCGCTTCGGGGTTGGAAGAAATGGTGGCTTTCAATGTTTTCCGAATGCTCACATTCGGGCACCTACGTCGCTAAAAAGGTTCATTCCAGCACTGGATTTGACTCCTTCATACAAGAATTTGCGGCGAAGACCGTTACTTTGGGAAATGTTAGCGAAAAAAGGTAGACGTTGGTGCCAGAGAGATAACCAAATTCAGGCCCGTCGAGTTCTTTGCTGACCTGACTTCTTTACGTTGTCCATGAACATAACATCCATGATTCGATCTGTACTGGCCGCCTGTTTACTGATCCTAGCGGTCACCCCCTTTGCTTCTGCCCAGTATGATTCCATTCCCCGGCCCGCCGAGCGACCCGTTATTATTCAGCAGCAGCCCCTTGATGAGAACTACCAGCGAGAACAGGAAATGCCCTGGAAAGCCCGCCCCTTTAAGGATAAGCTGCGGTATGGGTTGAATATTACGACGCCATCGCTAAGTTTCTTTGGTGGAAGCAGCTTCTTCAGCTTTGATATTTCCCCCATGGCCGGTATCCGGGTTACGCCCACGACCACCACGGGTTTGGGAATTACCTACAGCTATAGCAGTCAACCGGATGGTTACATTAACTCTGCGGGACGCCAGGGCCGTCAAAAGGCAAGCCTGCTGGGCGGGCGAGTTTTCATTCAGCAACACCTGAGTTTCCTGGAGAACGTGGTACCAGGTTTATTCCTGTGGGGTGAAGCCGAGCAGTATAAAGTGCTGTCCCTCAAAAACTCTCAAGCCAAAATCACGGGATACGAATATGATACTGGCTTTCTGATAGGAGGCGGTTATGGCGTACCGGCGGGCGAACCTGGTTTCCAGATCACGCTTCTGTACCATGCCAATTACAATTCCAATCCCAATACGTATTCTTCCAGTGGTAGTCCGCTGGTCATTCGTTTTGGCTACTGGTTTAAATAATTTCATTCCGTTACAGAAGAGAAAAGTCCCGGCGTTGTGTCGGGACTTTTCTTTTATCCGGACTCCTACTGAAAAGCCGTTTGTCCGACGGCATACCGCCGAAAACTCGTTACCTTTAGGGACTCTTTTTCTATACGCCTTCGTATTTATCCATCCCTTATGCTTACAACCGAATCCTCCTCTCATTACGATCATCTGGAAGAAATGACCGTCCGGCAGTTACTGGAAGGCATTAACAATGAAGATAAAACGGTACCGCTGACCGTTGAAAAAGCACTGCCGCAGATTGAAGCCCTGGTTACGCAGATTGTTGCCCGCATGAAGCAGGGCGGACGCTTGTTTTACATTGGTGCGGGTACCAGTGGCCGTTTGGGCATCCTCGATGCTTCGGAATGCCCGCCCACCTACGGCGTACCGTTTGGCCTGGTCGTCGGGCTCATTGCTGGAGGCGATACCGCCATTCGGAAAGCCGTTGAAAATGCCGAAGACAACGCCGAACAGGCCTGGAAAGATTTGCAGGAATACGAAATCAACGAGCTGGATTCGCTCGTTGGGATTGCTGCGTCGGGTACAACGCCTTACGTCATTGGTGGCGTGAAAGCTGCCCGCGAACGGGGCATTCTGACGGGTTGCGTCGTTTGTAATGCCGGTAGTCCTCTCGCTGCGGCGGTTGAATACCCCGTAGAAGCCGTGGTAGGCCCTGAGTTTGTAACGGGTAGCACGCGAATGAAATCGGGTACGGCTCAGAAACTCATTCTGAATATGATCTCGACGAGTACGATGATTCAGCTCGGTCGGGTGAAGGGCAACCGGATGGTGGATATGCAGTTGTCTAACTACAAGCTCGTCAATCGGGCTATCCAGATGGTCATGGCTGAACTCAATACCACCCGCGAGAAAGCCGAGGATTTGCTTGCCCGCCACGGTAGTGTACGAAAAGCAGTAGAAGCCGGTAACAATCCTTAGAAAAGCGAGTTATTACCATCGATTCTTTTGCAATTATTAACAAAGCGTCCGTATAATTTTACGTACTTTTGCGTTCTAACGATTAAACAAAACGAGCATTTTCTTAAATTTTTTATAGCTTACTATGAACAAAACGCTTCTTCCCCTGCTGGGTCTGGTGGCCGCCTTATTCGTAGGTACCGACGCCTCTGCACAAAGTAAAACTGATCCTCCGGCTGAAATCAAAGCCCTGCTTGAGAAAAACATCTGTCTTACCTGTCACAAAGTAAACGAACGCCTGGTAGGTCCGGCGTACACGGATGTCGCCAAGAAGAAATACAAGCCGGAGCAAATCGTTGAATTGATCTACAAACCGAAGCCTTCGAACTGGCCCGGTTATCCTCCAATGGCTCCGATGACGCAGGTTCCCAAGGAAGATGCCATGAAAATCGCCAAGTGGATCGTTTCGCTTAACGCTCCCGCGAAGAAAAAATAAGACCAGCACGGTTTCGGATTCGGCCTTTCAGCCGTTTCTTACCCCCTGCTGAAACCTTTCCAAGGTTTGAAAAGCCCCGACTCGAATCGGGGCTTTTTTCGTGGATGTGCGTATCATTCCGTATTTTTGCCTGATTTTCAGGATACCTGTTTTAACTTATTCATCAGAAACAGCACACCGAATAAACTGTAAACATCAATACATGAGTCTTTTAGCAATCGGTACGGTGGCTTTCGATGCCATTGAATCCCCTTTCGGCAAAACGGATAAAATCATTGGCGGAGCCTGTACGTTCATTTCCCTGGCGGCGTCGTACTTTACGAAACCCATCCATATTGTAGCCGTAGTCGGCGATGATTTCCCCCGGGAATACATCCAACTGCTGCAAAATCAGGGTGTTGATACGGAAGGTTTGCAAGTGAAGGCGGGAGAAAAATCCTTCTTCTGGTCGGGCAAGTATCACAACGACATGAATACCCGTGATACGCTGGTGACCGAACTGAACGTACTGGCTGACTTTGATCCCATTATTCCCGAATCGTACCAAGATTGCGAATACCTGATGCTGGGTAACCTAACCCCTCAGGTACAAATGACGGTACTGGATCGTCTGAAAAATCGTCCGAAGCTCGTGGTACTCGATACCATGAATTTCTGGATGAACGTGGCTATGGATGATCTTAAAAAGGTTATCCAACGCGTCGACGTGCTGAGCATCAATGACGAAGAAGCTCGCCAACTTTCCGGTGAATATAGCTTACGCAAAGCTGCGAAAATTATTATGGCGATGGGACCCCGTACGCTCATCATCAAAAAAGGCGAGCACGGAGCCCTGTTGTTCCAGGGCGAAGAAATCTTCTTTGCTCCGGCCCTGCCGCTGGAAGAAGTTTTCGATCCAACCGGAGCGGGCGATACCTTCGCGGGTGGTTTCATCGGCTACCTCGCCGCTACTAATGACACCAGCTTTGAAAACATGAAGCGGGCGATCATTTACGGGTCAGCCCTGGCTTCCTTCTGCGTAGAGAAATTTGGTACTGAACGGCTGCTCGGCCTTTCCAAAGAAGAGGTAGATGCTCGCGTACAGGAGTTCGTAAAACTGTCAGGATTTACGGTATAATAAATGATAGAATGAATAATAGAATGAGTGAATAAGGATCATAAAAATCATTTACTCATTCTATCATTCATTCAAAATTATATCAAGCCCTCCGCCCTGAATTCCGAATGGGCAGACCCTGTTCGGCCAGAATCTTTCCTTCCTGATAGGCTAGTTTTCCGTTTAGAATGACGGCTTTGATTCCTGCCGAATCGGTATTGGGATTTTCAACGGTAGCCAGGCCCTGTACGGTTTTCGGATTAAAAATCGTCAGATCGGCGATGGCCCCTTCTTTGATTTCACCCCGGTTCTGTACGGCCCGACGAATCAAATCCGCGGGCATACTCGTCAGCTTCGGTAACATCTTTTCCAGCGGTATACCAATCGCCTGAGCGTGTTGCAGAGCCGTGGCAAAACAGCCGGCTCCACGCGGATGCGAGTTAGCGGCTTCTAGGGAAGCAATTCCCCCATCTGATCCAATCATACAGAAATCCGTTTGCAAGGCCAGATCAATCGTGGTCTCAAAGGGCATAGCTCCCTCGGGTACGGCTACCAGATAGCCGGGATGCTGGCGGTAATATTGAAACGTTTTTTTGCTGATTCGTTCCTGAGTACCCACCAGCCGCAGATCGCTGTAGTCCAGATTATATCGTTCTTTCCAGCCTTCGTCAAAGCGTTTGGAATGCAAATACGTAGCCCAGTAACTATAAGGATATACGCAGGTGGTAATATCCAAGCCCGACTGCCGGGACTCGTGAATCAAATCCAGAGCTTCAGCCATATGAAAGGTCCCGCCTGTGGAGTGCAGGTGATCAATATGCATCCGGACGCCCGTTTCTCGGGCCAGGCGAATGGCTTCTTTTACACCCTCCAGTTCATGTTCTTTATCCGAATACCGTAAGTGTAGAAACATCGGGCGTTCGTACCGCCTAGCGAGTTGGGCATACGCCTTCACTTCCTCGTAAGGTGTAGGCTGATATTCCAGACTATGCGATACGCTTAAGGCTCCTTCCGCCAGCATTTTTTCCACGTGTTTGAGTCGGTGCGGTAAATCTGCGGCAAGCCGAATGCCCATCACGTAAATGCCTACGCCGTAGTTAGTATAATGCGGTTTAGGATCAAAAAAGCGGTGGTATTCTTCCGGATTTTCCCGTCCGCCGTGTAACTGCAAGGTGGTGGTTACGCCATCGGTTAGTTTGAAGCGTTCGAAGACGTGGTAATCGTTCGTCAGGTTTTTCGGTCCATCGGCTAAAATATCAACAAAACCCGGACTGACTATATGGTGACTGGCGTCAATCACCTGCGTTCCCTGTAGCTCCAGTGGACTTAGATGCAACAACCCAGCATCGGTAACGCCTATGTTTAGCGGTTCTAGTTTCCCTTCCGTAAAAACGGATCCTTTCTGAATGACCAGGGGGAATACTTGCTCCTGAACCGGCGAAGCTTTTACCCAGGTTTTAGTGAAACCCCAGCCGCCCAATAAAGCAACGGAGCTTAGCGAAAGATGGCTTAAGGCCTTCCGACGATTCATAGATTATACAATGGAGAATAAAAAGGAAATGTAAAAGAGGTCTATGGAATGACTTGGCTTTTCGTCGGTCCTTCTTGCAATCATTGGCCTCTACTTGGGTAACAGACGGGTAATTAACGCTAGTACTGCGTTAATTCTTTCAATTTTAAAGACTGGGCTATTTCCTTGACCAAATCCGTGTTTTCCTGATTCGTCGCGGAAACCTGTACCAGAAAGCGTTCGCCCACACTAACGGTTACTTTAGCCTGTTTACCCTTCTTGTAGAATTCTTCGTAGCCTCTTACGGATTCCATTCCCGTTGCCCAGCTTTTGGTAATCTGATTTTCGTTTTCGATCTCCATTCCTGAGGACATCGCCACAGTAGCCATGCTTAGCAAAGCCGCCGAAGCGTTGTAGTCAGCCAGCTCGATCTTCACTTCTGAATCCTCACCCTTTTTAAATTTTAGTTCATAAGAGGAATACGAAAAGCCTTCGTTGTTGGTCGTTTGTCCCGAGGGTTCGCCATCTGTTTTGTAGCCCTCTACTTCCGTAGGCATAAACTGGGCTAAGGTTCGAAACGGCAGGGCCAGGGTGTCTCCTTTGGCCCGGCGTTCTTCTACTTTTTTGTTAATCGCTTCCGTACCTTCACTGACGTTCCGGGCGGCCTGGGTCATCTGCTGGTAACCGTCTGCGGTTTCTTTCGCGGCACTCACCCATCCGCACGATGTAACGATTCCACTCAACAGGACGAAAAGTATAGCACTGGTTTTCATGATTGGCTTGAATACAATTGGTTGAACGATTAAATACGATGGAAAATTAGCTCGTCTATGCCCTGTCGTACCAGCGGTGTTGGGATGAATTGACAATACAGTGTGATGAACTGTTCATACACGCAGTCAGACGAAAACGCAGCAGGTATTAGCTAAGTCGAAGGATGAATACGGACGGGAAATACTGGCAGAAAAAAGTCAACGGATGGGATAATGACGCTGGCGTTCGGAAAAGCCGCCAGCTTTCACGAATTTTGTCTTTTCATTCTCAACAAACCGCGTAACGTAAGCGGATTACTTTTCAGAGATTATGATTTTACCCATCGTCGCCTACGGTGATCCGGTATTGCGGAAGGAAGCCGTCGACATTCAAAAAGATACAGATCTCGACCTGCAAGCACTGGTCGATAATATGTTTGAAACGATGTACAAAGCCTCGGGTGTCGGTCTGGCGGCCCCGCAGGTCGGCATGAGCCTGCGTTTGTTCGTCGTAGACGGTACGCCGATCATCGACGGAGAAGAGGAAGACAGTGAAGATTTTGATCCGAGTCTGGTAGGTTTTAAAAAGGCCTTCATCAATCCCGAAATTCTGGAAGAAGATGGCGAAGAATGGGCCTACGAAGAAGGCTGTTTATCCATTCCGGGTATTCGTTCGGATGTCAGTCGCCCCGAACGGGTCAAGATTAAATACTACGATCTGGACTGGAACGAGCACATTGACGAGTACGATGGCATTGCCGCCCGGATCATTCAGCACGAATACGATCACATTGAAGGCATCCTGTTCACCGATCACCTGCCTCCGCTGAAGCGTACCCTGCTTAAGAAGAAACTTTCTAACATTACGAAAGGGGAAGTACGAGTAGATTACAAAATGAAATTTTCTAAGTAGTCGACGGATTTATTCCCCTGAGTATCGACATTCAGTACGCATCCCGGAAGTTTAGGCTTTCGGGATGTTCTGTTTTTAGACCTTTTCGTATTTGCTCTTCGGTAAAGAAGTCCTTTTACTCTTCAGTAGAAATTCAGTCTTGTAGGCACAGGGTTTTACTCGATTGCATCCAGAACGAAACGTATCACCTTATTTCTCTTTTCGTATGGCAAGCCTGCAAAACATGGTCGAAGAAATCTTAGGCATTCAGGAAAAAATTTTAACGCCGGAGGGTAAAAAGCCAGAGGTAGCCGAAGCTCTGGATGCCCGTTTTAATGAATTACAGGGCCAACTCGATCCACTCGTTGAGCCAGGTCCTCCCTTTCAGACGATTACGGTCAATGGAATCGACTACGAACTCAAAAAACTGGATCATTACGTAAACATTGAGCCAGTAACTGGCGTCTCCTAACTTATTTATTTACTATGCCCCGTTACGAATTCACGGCCTGCACGCCGGTTGATACCCAAGGCTCAGGCACACACTTGATTTTTACCTATAAAAGTCTGTCTGGTGATCCCGGTCATGAACGGAATATTCAGATTATCGATCCAGACCGTTCTACTATGGACGAAGTTCATACGCAACAGCTTTTCACGGAGGTGATTAATTTTATGAAAAATTACTGGGAGAAGAGTATTCAGATTCCCGAGAGTAACTATGAAATTCATCTGAGCGAGAGTCCGCTTCTGGAAGGAAAAGAAGGTCCTACACCCTGGCAGGGATTTGTGCTGGAATTGGAGTAAGTATTCCATGGGTGGTACCCATGGTTACGGTTATTGAACCCCTGCGGGGTTGGATCTTACCAACCCGCAGGGGTTCAATGTACATAGCCCCGTATGCAATGCGGGGTAATTGCGAGTAGATCCCGAATACAGATTTATATATTCATTACACCTGAAAACGACAAACTAACAACTAAAACGGATTCAGGAAGAACCCTACGCCTACCCAATTGTTGATATGCTGTTCAAACGTACTATAGGGTAAGGGTCCATGAAAGGCCTGTACAGCCAGACTTAGTGGATTTCGTTCAATCGCTCCTAATTCAATTCCCACGGCCGCAGTTACACCCGGATGAAAGTTCGTTTGTTCGATCATCCGAACATCTACGCCCGCCCACCAGCGAAGTTTCTCCCGATTCGGTTGCTTCCAGACGGTACCGATTTGCGTATACAACCGCTTCCGCTCCGAAGCAGGTCGCAGTCCGACGCCCAGGCCTCCGTACAAGCGTACACTCGTCCACTGATACGCGTACAAAGCATCCACCTGTTCGTAATTAACGGCATTGGGCAAGAAATAATTGATCTGATTGCGAACCAGATAATCATCACCCAAATGCGACGACAGGTGATAAACCCGGAATCGCCAGCTGGCATTTCCCCGCTTCAAATTATAAAGCAACCCTACGCGAAAATCGACGTTAAACAGATAGCGTCGGAATTTATCTTCCTGACTATCGTGAAACATTTCAAACTGAGTATTGGCTACGACATCCAGGGCTAGTTCGGAAGCCCGACGCTCGTCCCGACTCCAGCGGAAAAAGCCTTTCTGAAAACCGATTGAAAAGGGAGCAAACAGTCCGTCCCTGCTTACGCCATCTTCTGTACGCCGCAATAAGGAGGCACTGGTTTTAGCTTCCAGCGGATCGAGAACGATCGGTTCAAATAAATGGCCCTTGGGCAGAAATTCCGTTTTGGTTTGAGCCTGAACTCCGGAAATTAGCAGGAAGCCTAGCCCCAGAAGGGTAAAGATCGAACGCATGGCGGTATGAAAAAACCGGAGCTTTCTGTGAGAAGCTCCGGTTTTTGAATGAAGTATCAGGATAAAGCCGTGAAGTGTTTGAAGAACAAAGGAATGGTTTCGATTCCCTTATAGAAGTTGAACAAACCATAGTGCTCGTTGGGCGAGTGAATGGAATCCGAATCCAGACCAAAGCCCATTAATACGGTTTTCAGACCAAGTTCTTTTTCAAACAAAGCCACAATGGGAATACTACCACCGCCGCGAGTCGGTACGGGTTTCTTGCCAAAACTTTCCGTCAAAGCGGCCTCGGCTGCTTTATACGCCGCCGATTCCAGGGGCGTCAGGTACGGTTGACCGCCGTGGTGGGGCGTTACCGTCACTTTCACTGACTTGGGAGCAATGCTCTGGAAATGAGCAGCGAACAAATCCGTAATCTTATTCCAGTCCTGATTAGGCACCAAACGCATGGAAATTTTAGCGTAAGCTTTAGACGGCAGTACCGTTTTTGCTCCCTCGCCAATGTAACCACCCCAAATGCCGTTGCAATCGAGCGTCGGACGAATACTGGCCCGCTCCCGGGTTGTAAAGCCAGCTTCTCCCTGTACATCGTCGATCGCCAGATCAGCCTTGTATTCCTCAAGATTGAACGGAGCCGATTCCAGCATTTCACGCTCTTCCGCCGATAATTCTACGACATCATCATAAAAATTCGGAATCGTGATATGCCCGTTTTCATCGTGCAGACTGGCAATCATTTTAGCCAGCGTATTGATCGGGTTCGCTACGGCTCCTCCGTATACCCCTGAGTGGAGGTCACGGTTGGGTCCGGTTACTTCTACTTCCACGTAGCTCAGTCCACGTAAGCCCGTATCAATCGACGGCGTATCGTTAGAAATCATCGCCGTATCCGAAATCAGAATCACATCAGCCTTGAGTTTTTCACGGTTCTGGCTAACGAAAGTACCCAGGTTATTGGAGCCAACTTCTTCTTCGCCTTCAATCATGAATTTCACGTTACAGGGCAGCGAGTTCGTCGCCATCATGGCTTCAAACGCTTTCACGTGCATGAAAAACTGGCCTTTATCATCGGCTGAACCCCGGGCATAAATTTTCTCGTCTTTGATGACGGGTTCAAACGGTGGTGACGTCCAAAGTTCCAGCGGATCGGCTGGCTGAACGTCGTAGTGACCGTAAATCAGTACCGTTGGTTTACCCGGATCAACGATCTTTTCTCCGTACACAATCGGATGGCCGGCGGTTTCGTGCAGCTCGGCTACATCCGCTCCGGCTTTGGCTAAACTTTCCCGAACGTATTCGGCAGCCTGTCGTACATCACCTTTGAATTTTGAATCTGCACTAACGGAAGGGATGCGTAACAATTCCAGCAGTTCTTCGAGAAAGCGGCCCTTATTAGCCTCTAAGTAATCTTGCATAGTGTAGCATGTTGAATGAAAGGACTTGTTCTCTTTCCGCCAGTCCGGTTCGAACACCAACCCGGCTGGATCGTCCTGACTGATTTTGCAAAAGTAAACAAAGCTTGTACGTAGCAGCGAACCAAAGGCAAAAGAAAAACCCGGAACCTGAGGCTCCGGGTTGAGAAAAAAGTACGGGTAAAACCGAAGTATTAACGGCTCCGACGACGACCGATGGGGATACGAGCTTCCTCGCCCCGCAGTAATCGACCAATATTTTTATGGTGCGTATACACAATTAATCCAAACAGAATAAATCCAAAAATCACCAGCAGATTGTGTTCCGGACCAAACAGGTTAAACACCATCATCAGGGGGAATGCCAGTGTAGCGACAATGGAACTCAGCGAAATATACCGCGACGAAAGCATTACCAGTATGAAAACCAGAATACAAACGCCAGCCGCTTCCGGGTGAATGCTAAGTACCATACCCAGCAACGTAGCCACGCCCTTACCACCTTTGAAACGGGCAAAAACGGGAAACAAGTGGCCAATGACCGCGATAATTCCGAAGGCAAGCTTCATGGGTACCCGTTCGTCCAGCGTAATTTCATTCAGATAGAACAGAATGAGAGCCAGGTTCGCTGCTAACCATCCTTTCAATACGTCGATGAGCAGTACGATCGTACCTGCTTTTTTGCCTAAAGTGCGGAACGTATTGGTTGCTCCGGCATTGCCGCTTCCGTGCTCACGAACATCGATTCCAAAGAAAGCCTGTCCGTACCAAACGGACGTAGGGACTGAACCTAAAAAATAGGCCAACAGGCCAGCAAACAATACGCTTAAGGTCATTTCAGATACTTAAAAAATGAAAGTGGCTTGAAAATTGTTCAACAATTTTTTATGAGCGTGGAAAACAAAGATACTGGCAATTGCCATATTCTCTAATCGCTCTATAGAGTAATTGCTAAAATTAAGGGCTTTTTAAGAGTTGCCTTTCTCAGCGAATCGTAAGATAATAAAGTCCAAACGGTGGAAAAATGTTTACAGGTGCGGGTATTCAATAATTATTACATACATATAAACGTATTATAGATGTATCTGGTTTGAATAGACTTAACTATTTTGAAATAAACTTTTTAATAGGGCTGCAGGCCCCTTTTGTATATATAAAAACTTTTGAAAAAAATTCCTGCATTTTCTAGGTTTTCAAGGCTGAATCAGAAAGGCAAGAACGGATACTCCGCCAGAGAATCCCAAAGAAACTTTCCCCCGGAATGCGTTCATAGGAAATTTTTCCTTGCCGTACTTCTTTTTTAGGCATAGGGTTACTTTCGTACATCAAAACCTTGTTGGCAGCAAACGTAAATAGGTCCCGGATTTTAAACCCTTTCTTCTCGTCGGGCTTCAGAATCTTTATTTTCAAATCGTGATACAGAAGCGTTCCGCTGCCTGAAGTCTTCACCTGATCGCCGGAAAAACGGAACTGAAACCGATCTACTATCCCCGTTTCTATGTCCATGAGGGCCAATGGTTTGAAAGTGGATTTCAAGACCCGTAAATCCAGGGTGGCCAGTTCAGCCGCACAGGTATACTGCCCCCGGGGTGACCGCATGTCGAATGTAAAATGCGTTTGCAAGGAACTCACCCCCATAAACGAAGCCTGAAAATCAGCCTTACACACATTGGTCTTCCGGAGTGAATCATTACTCAGCGAAACGATTACGCCTTTTATCCGTCGGAAATTAACGTTTCCAGTCTGGTTCGTTTTCGGATTTAGCTCATCGTAAACAATATCGACCTGCCGCACTTTCACCGAGTCAATGTCTAACTGAAAAGGCAATTGCTGATACAGCTGGTGCGGGAAGGGTTTGCGAGGTCCATCCATCTTGGAAGATCGGCTCCGTACTTCAAAAGCGTTTACCAGACCTCCTTCCACCGTCACTACTTCCACTTTTACTTTTTTCTGAAGCCAGTATTTTGATAAGTCCAGTCCGGCGAGTTCAATGTGATTCACGACAGCCTTTGTATAGCTGGTGTTTCCCGTGCGTCGTACGTACTCCATACGTGGATACGAAGGAATGCTGCCCAGTCCCTCGATTTGCAGACGTTTGTTGGCCGTTGACAACTGAATTTTCTTCACCTGTACGGATGCACTCAAGTCCTGATTGGGCAGGACCAGTGAATCAAGGTTTACCTCAATTGCTTTAGCATACCAGAGGCGGGTCGTATCCAGATGGCCCTTCTCATCGATCAATAGGTCGTCTACTTTCCAGGAAAGTTTCTGGACACTTAGCGTACGGACCTTTTTCGTTCGACGGTCTACCTGTTTAACCGTCCAGTTATCGCCCTGAATCCGACCAATCTTTACGTGCTCGAATTGCTTGTTCAGCATTTCATAAGGCGTTTTTTGTACTTCGGGCTCATCCGGTTTTGTGTTCGGAAACTGGGTTAACCGTAGATCGAATTGATTGAGCACGATTGCTTCCACGGACAGTTTCTTTCCCCATAACCAGGAAAACAGCTGAAAACCCTGTACGCTGATTTCAGGCATGTTCCCTTCAAAAATTAAATCAGGAGCCTCCTTGCCTAATTGTCGGCGTCGTGCGGTGTCAGCCTGTAGTTTGACGTCCGTAATGCGGGCTTTACCCGTAAAAGGGTTATAAGTAAGCTCATTGAGCTGGATCTGATACAGCTGATCTGACTTCTCGTAAACGGCACGCTGAATCTTTTGACCTGCAAAAGGCTTGAGGAAGAAAGTCCCCACAACCCATATACTTAAGACAACCAGCAGGCAAAGGGCAAATACACCGACGAGTATTTTGACAGCAAGTGGTGAGGGCTTTAAGATTCTGTTCATGTGGGTATTTACACAAGTAAGAGGAACGATAACCCACTATCAGGACAATAAGCGGGGGGACCCGTTAAGGTATGAAAAGCCTGTACCACTTGTTGCGTATTTTCAAGTCATGTCTTCGAAAAGCCTACCAATCAGGGGTATAACGTCCGCAGATTGGGCATGTAGACCACACGTCACTGCTCCAGAGCAGAAGGGATAATTCTTTTGTACCTATAAGCAGTAGAATCATTTGGAACAGCTATGGAATCAACGAACGATACAAATAATTCATGGAGTAAAATGAAACAATGGTGGCGAATCAGTTCACTTATCCGCTGGGCGGTGCTTATTGTAGTGGTGCTGATGGTCGTTGCAATTGGCGGTAGTCTTATTTTTATAAAAGATAAAAAACGAACAATGTTTCCCGGTACGGTAGCTTCGGATACCATTCGTGGAGATACACTTTTCGAGCCGACGAAAACAATTCATCTACCCGCTAAGGAAGAAAGGGATACGAATTAGCGGCTTTATTAACGTTTATAATTTTGATTTACAAAGGGATAAGAGAAAGTAATTTTCTCTTATCCCTTTTTTATTTTGTTATCTATATTTGAGCTGAAATTTAGTTTTATACCCCATCTATCATCTTCTTTATGTCCATCAAATTTCGGCGTGCAAAATCCTTTTGCACCCTTGGCAGTATTCTTCTGCTTACTGCTTCACTCGCCAAAGCTCAGGAAGTAAATTACGAATCCATCGGTTTTTCACGAGAAGTTCCCGCTACCTTACCAGCCCTTCAGCAAGACCATACGTATGATGTTCGCGGAATTGTTACCAGTCAAATCAATAACGCGTTTATCAGTAAAGAACACGCGGATGATTTAAAAGCGGCTTTCACGGGGAATACCCTGGCTATTAATTTTGGCAAATTAATCCAGGTAGATGATCAGGGTGATCTGCACGTAATTGCTCTCATTCAGGCTTTTAAGTTCATTGGACCTAATCCCTACAATGCTCAACAATCCCTTGCTCAGGTAGCCGTGCATACCACCGTTTATGATCGCTACGGACGTAAAGTATTTATCAATCCGTACGAATCTTCGCAAGTTGCCGTACCCGCTTCTTCCATCGACTTCAAAAACAATAAACGAGCAAGTTTAGCCCTTTTTGCCCAGAAGGCAATTACGGAAAGTCTCGTGCCTTTACAGAATAAGATTTACGGTTATCAGGGAAAGTTTAGTACAAGTTTAGCGTACCTGAATGGGGTTAAGAAATTTCCTGAATTGAAGGAGTTAAAAGAGCAGATTAATGGCTTGCAAAGTACGCTTAAAAAGAACGGTATTGAAGCCTATCTGGAGCAGGCTAAACCTTACCTTTCCCAATGGCAGACGCTGGCTAATTACCAGGGAGAAGGAAATGCTTCCGAAGTAAGAAGAGCGGCTTTGCAAAACCTGGCCGTTACGAACCTGTTGCAGGGAAATTACAAAGAAGCTATGGCTTACGTTGAACAATATAAACCCATTGACAAGTCGATCCGGCAAATGATGGGTTTGATTTCCTACAAGAATAGTGAAGAGCTGGAATCCATGATTCGGGCCTTCACACCCGAACTCCAGGAAGAAACAGCGAGCCAGCTAGCGGTGCTTTCTACCCCGGAAGTGATGGACCGCTATAAGTACTATCTGATCCCAAAGACTAAAATTGTCATCGAATCCGGTCGCAACGCGGGTACTTACGAAGGCTTGGTCAAGGTATTCCGGAGTGAACCCTACTATCAGTCTAAGGAAAAAAACGGCATGGTCGAACTGCCTTCCACGACTGATTTGTCAGTATGTCTGCCCAGTACAGGTAATGGCCCTGAAACCTGGGTATGGGGCTCTACCATCAAATCCTTTCAGGACGAAAATGGTAAAGAATACCTGATTCGGAAGTTTGGCTCAGCGATTACGGGTGGTGCTACCTACTACCTTTTACAAAATACGTATCAATCGCCGAAACTGGTGGTGTATCAATCGCTCGTTCCGGGAAATACGGAATACCTGATGATGAAAAAAGGGGATGAAAAAGGCGTACGTTCAACGTTACTCAATGCCCGGAAAAATATGCTGGAGTATTTGAGTGACTGCCCGGCTATCGGCACCAAGTACGCCAACAGTCAGACGCCGATCAATCTTCAGGAGGTTGCCGAAGCGTATACAGCCTGTAAGTAAACCTCTAAATCCGTACGAAAACAAAACACCCGGCTTGAATCCAAGCCGGGTGTTTTGTTTCTAATGCGATTCCCGCAATTTCCAGGTTCCGGATTTTCCAACCAGAAAATCCATATCAGCTCCCTGGTGCGATTGCTGGACGTGATTCAGATACAAGTTGGTATAACCGCGTTCGTAACCCAGTTCAAGCGGCTCCCAGAGCTTTTTACGTTCGGCCAGTTCCTCATCGGATACGTGCAGGTGCAGGCTACGATTGGGTACATCCAGCGTAATCAGATCGCCATTTTGTACCAGAGCCAGTGTGCCTCCAATGGCCGCTTCGGGTGAAACGTGCAGGACGACCGTACCGAAACCGGTACCACTCATCCGACCGTCGGAAATACGGACCATATCGTGGATGCCTTTTTCAAGGAGCTTCTTCGGCAAAACCATATTTCCTACTTCCGGCATACCGGGGTATCCCTTCGGACCAACGTATTTCAACACCATGACGCAGGTTTCGTCGATGTCCAGATCCGGGTCGTCAATCCGGGCTTTGTAATCGTCAATGTCTTCAAAGACAACCGCCCGGCCCGTGTGCGTCATCAGGTGCGGACTGGCCGCCGAGGGCTTAAGTACAGCTCCATTCACGGCCAGATTGCCTTTCAGTACGGCTAGCCCGGTGTTGGGTTTGAAGGGATTATCGACGGAAGCAATGATTTCACGGTTATGAGCATTGGATAAAACAATGTTTTCGCCCATCATTTGCCCGGTTACCGTCAGAGCATCCAGGTTGAGCGAATTGGAAAGCTCTTTCATTACCGCGGGCAAGCCGCCCGCGTAGTACAGATCTTCAAAGAAGTGCTCGCCTGAAGGCTGAATATTGGCAATGAAAGGAATATTTTCGGACAAGCGATCAAAATCCTGCAAGTCCAGCTCCACGCCAATCCGACCCGCAATCGCCATTAAGTGAATGACAAAGTTGGTAGAGCCCCCGATGGCGGCATTGACCATGATTGCGTTTTCAAAGGCCTTTCGGGTTAGTACTTTGGACATCGTCAGGTCCTCGCGAACCATCTCCACGATCCGGCGACCCGTCATGTGGGCCATGGTTTTTCGGCGGGAATCCGCCGCTGGAATGGACGCATTATCGGGCAAAGTCAAGCCCAGCGATTCGACCATGGATGCCATCGTGGAGGCCGTGCCCATCACCGCACAGTGCCCGGCACTACGGGCCATACAGCCTTCAGCGGCAATAAATTCCTCCTGCGACATCTCCCCTACTTTGTAGGCTTCGGCAAAACGCCAGACATCCGACGTACCGATCTTACGGCCTTTGAAGTGCCCCGCCAGCATGGGTCCGCCCGAGATGACGATACTGGGCAGGTCCACGCTCGCTGCTCCCATCACCAGGGAGGGCGTTGTTTTGTCACAACCGCACATCAGCACGACGCCATCGATGGGATTTCCGCGAATGGATTCCTCCACGTCCATACTGGCCAGGTTGCGATACAGCATGGCCGTAGGTTTCATGAGGGTTTCGCCCAAAGACATGACGGGAAACTCCACGGGAAAGCCTCCGGCCTCCCACACGCCCCGCTTGATACACTCGGCGAGTTCGCGGAAGTGGGCATTACAGGGCGTTAACTCCGACCAGGTATTACAGATTCCGATGACGGGCTTGCCCATGAATTCATGGTGCGGAAAGCCTTGATTTTTCATCCAGGCCCGGTAAATGAAACCGTCTTTGCCCGTCTTGCCAAACCAGTCCTGTGAACGGAGTTTCTTTTCTTCTTGCATGTTTCAGTGTTCAGTTTAGAGGGTTATGTCTGATCTTGCCCACAGGGGATATCCGTCCCCATCCAATGCCCATTCACAAATAAAACACAGTATTCACTATTACAAGTGAAATACTGTGTTTTAACAGACGCAAAGAAGGGACGTTAGTCGTTTTGTTCGACCACTAACTTCTCAATCAATAAAATTAAAATGTGAATCACTTTAATGTGAATCTCCTGAATACGATCCGCGTAGCCAAAATGCGGTACGCAGATTTCCACGTCGGCCTGTCCGGCCAGTTTGCCTCCATCTTTTCCGGTCAGAATCAATACCTTCATGCCCTTGGAACGGGCGGCTTCTACCGCTTTGATGATATTAGCCGAATTTCCGGACGTACTGATTCCAACCAGTACATCCCCGGCAAAGCCCATGCCTTCCACAAAACGGCTAAATACGTGATCGTAGCCGTAGTCATTGGATACGCAGGATAAGTGACTCACGTCGGAAATCGCAATGGCCGGTAGTGATCGGCGATCGTTTCGGTAGCGACCCGTGAGTTCTTCGGCAAAGTGCATGGCATCACAATGCGAACCGCCGTTTCCGCAGGAAATGATTTTGTTGCCGTTCTGAATCGCCACAGCCAGTAAGCGGGCAGCGTCTTCAATGTGCTGACTATGTTTAGGATCGTTTAAAAAGCGATCCAGTACTTGTTGAGCTTCTGATAATTCCTGTTGAATAATCGACTGTAACATGGATAGTAAGGATTGGGCGTTCCGGGCCAAATCTTTCCCGAAACGCTGAACATTAAGCCGAAGCCCGGTAATACAAGGTTGAACAGTTTTCGGGACGAAGAATGTTACGGGCCGCCGCCTGAATCAGTTCGCCCGATACGGCCTGAATGCGTTCTGCTTCCATATTGGCCCATTCGACGTTTCCGGCGTTAGCCGCAAATGCCAGATTCATCGCCCGATTCAATAACTCGATTTCGGAGAAGGCCAGGGTCGCTTCAGCCTGATTTTTTACTTTTAATACTTCCGATTCCATCGGTCCTTTCGCCAGCAGTTCATCAATGATTTCCTGAATGGCCTTTTCGCCCTCCTCAATTGATACACCCTGATTCAGGTTACCCTGAATGACGAATAAGCCAGGTTCCAGACTACCCGTAGGATACGCATTGATGGAATTAAACAAAGCCTGTTCTTTCACCAGCTTGCGATACAGGCGTGACGATTTTCCCCGGCCCAGAATATCCGCCAGCAAATCGGCCGGATAATACCCGGCCTCGTACCGACCCGGCATGTGATAAACTTTATACAGAGCGTCCAGGGGTACTTTGGCTTCAACTTCCTGAAAACGGGCCTCGGTTTGTAAGGGCTCCTCAGGCAAAGCCCGTTGATACGGCTGACCGGCGGCAATGGGTTCAAACCATTTTTTGCTCAGGGTTTTTACCTGTTCTACGGTTACATTTCCGGCTACCACCAGCAAGGCATTGCTCGGCACGTAATACCGGAAAAAGAAGTTCCGCACATCTTCCAGCGTTGCTTCTTCGATATGGCTGATTTCCTTGCCGATGGTCGCCCAACTATACGGGTGTTTTGTGTACGCCAGGGGTCGAAGCTTCAGCCACACATCACCGTAGGGCTGGTTAAGGTAGCGTTGTTTGAATTCTTCAATCACCACATTTCGCTGTACTTCCAGCACCTGCGGATCGAAGGATAGCGACATCATCCGATCCGACTCCAGCCAGAAGGCCGTTTCCAGATTCGTCGCCGGTAAGGTGATGTAATAGTTAGTAATATCGGGCGACGTAAATGCGTTATTCTCCCCACCTACCCGTTGCAGGGGGGTATCGTAATCGGGAATGTGTTTCGAGCCGCCAAACATCAGGTGCTCGAAGAGGTGGGCAAAGCCCGTTTTTTCGGGGTTTTCATCCCGCGAACCCACGTTGTACAAAATATTGACGGCTGCCATGGGCGTGGTGTGATCTTCGAGCACATATACCTGCAAGCCGTTATCCAGAGTAAAAGTCTGATAATGAATCATAGTCCTCAACCGGACGTATTTCGGCGAACGGTTAGTCCGCCGCATCCGTTTCCTTCCGACAAATCTACGGTTATGGGTTAAATGCACCCTATCTTTAACGGCTCAATGTTTTTAAAATTTCCAGCAAGTACCCCACTTTTTGCATACCCATTTGTAAACCCCAGTCATGAAAAATCATACCTATTTACGCCTTCTTCTGCTGCTTTCGTTCTTTATTTTCCAAAGCCCTTCCGCTAAGTCTCAGATTCTCAACGATCGCGAAACCCAGCAGCAAGTCATTGAAGCCCTCAAAAACATTTACAATTTCGAATTCAAAGAGGCCGAACCTTTCCAACAAAAGATCAAAGCCAAATATCCGAATCACCCGGTCAATGCGTTACTACTGGCGATTCAGACCTACTGGCAGTACCTGCCCGTGTCTGAGAACGCTTCGGCGGCCAGTCGGTATCAGTCGTATCTGAATCAGTCGCTGGAACAGGCGGAACAGATGAAGTCCGCTGATAAACATGATACAGAAGCTACGTTTTTTCTGTTGGCCTCCCATAGTTACCTGGCGATGCTGGAATCGGACCGGGGCGAGTTTATGAAAGCCACTTCGGAAGCCAAGCGTACCTATAACTATATGAAGAAAGGATTCAAGCTGACGGAACAAAACCCGGAATTTTTCTTTTCAACGGGCCTCTATAATTATTACCGCGAACAGTATCCGCAGGATCACCCCATCGTAAAACCCATCATGGTCTTTTTTCAAAATGGCAATAAAACGCTGGGGTTGAAACAGATGGAAACGGGTTACCAGAGAGGCATTTTCACCAAAACGGAAGCCGCGTATTATCTGGTCTATGTCCTGATCAAACATGAAAATAATCCAGCAAAAGCTCTGACTTACTCGACGCCTTTACTAAAAGAATATCCAAACAATCCGGTTTACCTGACGCGACACACGGAAGCTCTTACGCTGGCGGGCCGATACGCTGACGCCGAACCACTGGCTCAGCAACTAGCCCAGAAAAAACAAGTGGTTTTTAAATCATCGGGTGAAGTTTTTCTGGGATTGATTCTAGAAAAAGGAAAGAAAAACGATGCCGCTGCTGCTTCTTATTACCATAAAGCCCTGCAAAACAAAATAAGCGAACAGTATACGCAGGATTACCACGCCATGGCTTATTGCGGACTCGCCCGTATTGCGGATCGTTCCGGCAAGCAAGATCAGGCTCGGGAGTATTACAGGAAGGCTCAGAAACTGGCTGAATACCGAAGTACGATGGATGAAATTAAGCAGGCCTTGAAGTAATGCTGACACTGTACTAAAGATTAAATGGGAATTAAAAAAGCCCCATTTAAAGCATTTTGTAAATCAGCGGTACAAAAATTTTGAGTACGGATATAGCTTTATCCCTTGTGGAATAAGCTTTCGTATTTTATTCATTTTTCACCCTGATACCATGAAAACGTTCAGCATTGCTCTGTTACTGACCGCTCTTAGCTTCGGTTCATTCGCTCAACAGCCCGTAGTTGTAACCAAAAAAACGGTAACGAAGAAAAAAACGGAACACGTTTCCAGCAAAAAAACGACGAGCCCAGCTTCTGAAGGAAGTAGCAAAAACGTCTCGAAGAAGGTAGAAACTTCGACTGTGAAAGGAGCCAATGGTGATACGAAGACCACCACCAAAACGGCAACCAAAACCAAGAAAAATTCTTAAAAACAAAGCAGGCGACTCTTACGGGCCGCCTGCTTTGTTTTTATCTCCTACTCGAATACATCGTATTTTTATCTTTAGCTTCCTACATTAAGCACACGTACTATCTAATTAGTACATACTCGTTCCCAGTTAAACTTACGTATATTCTAGGTTCAAAATAAATATCCGTACAAGAACGTTTTTACACATCTTAACTCATTCTGATTCAGAGGATAAATCATTAATCTTAAGGATTTAAATAGTTAGTAAAGTGAAACTAATTTTTACTATCAATTATCTACCTGTAACTATTTTTTCTTTGTATAAGAATTAATTTGATCAAAAGATTAGGATTAACTATGCTATTTTTTTTATGCTTCGCTTCCCTTTATTTTTGATGAAATCTCAATTAGGAAATCAAAAATATTCTTTTCATTTTCGCTCGCTGTTAGTAATTAATCCACCATTGTCCATCAAGTATGAAACAGTTATTTACCTTGACTTTACTAAGTCTGGTTGCGTTAACCTCGTGTCAAAAAACCAACTACGCGTACTTCGCCAAATCTACCCCACCGCTCATTGAACGTAAGAAAGTCGCTACTAAGCCTGACACCACCTCTATCCCGCTTATTCCTAAAAAAGAATTACTGGCTTCGGCCATTCCTGTTCTTTCAGCAGTTCCCAGTCTGGCAACTTCTACCCCAGCCCATGCCGTAACATCAGCCGAGGCCTCTGCCAGTCAGCAGACGAAAGTTGGGTTTCGTCAACGGTTACTGACGAAAATGGTTACGAAGAAGGTTCAAAAGCTTCAGGCTAAAGCGAAGCGTACGGCTGATTCCCGACGTACGGAACCCATTTCTGTCGTCTCTTTCATCGCTGGCTTCCTGGCTTTGCTGGACGTCTTATTGATCGGTAGCGGGCTTTTATTTTTACTGGGAGCGATTGTCGCTATTGTTTTCGGGTTTGTCGGATTAAGCAAGATTAACCGTCATAGCTCTGAATACAAAGGTCGTGGGTTTGCGATTACAGGTTTATCACTGGGCTTCTTTGGTCTTCTGCTGATCATCATTGCTCTCATTGCCTTATCTTCCCTCTCATTCTCCTGATTTACTGGACAAATCGATACAATCACTAAAAAAGCGGCCCTACAAGAGCCGCTTTTTTACTACATCCTTACATAAATCCTTACTCGTTTTTCTTGCGTTCGGCTTCCAACGCCAGTATATTTTTATACGCAACCTTAATCGTATTGGGTACCTTTTCCAGCACTTTCACCTGCACATACTCTTCGCCTTCATTCTGGATTTCTACCTTCAGTTTTCGTAAAGGAATCTTGGCGGCTTGTGGCTGACTGGTACCGAAAATGTATGTACCTTCTCCGTCATCCAGAATGGCCGTACGCGGCAGTGTATTCGAACTTTTCCGCTCGCTGGCTCCTACAATCTTCGCCCGAACGTTCATATCCGAGAAAATGATGTCATTCGTATGCGGGCGTTTGAAATTCACGTACAACGTAATCGCTCCATTTTCGGCATCCAGAGCCCGGGCTACGCTGGCGACGGTTCCCTGTACAGCTCCAATTTCCGAGTTTGGGAAGGTCAATTCCACCTTCTGCCCAACCTGAATTAACTCCGCGTCTTTCTCGTACACGTATACGTTTGCCTGTAATTGTTCGGTATTCAGAATATCTACCAGTGGGTCGGTAGGCGTCGCCAGCTTACCCAGGTTCTGATGCACTTTATAAATCGAACCGCTAATGGGAGCACGAATGATGAGTTCGGGTGAGACGACGGCTTTGCGAATATCGTTGAGTTGAGTGGCATTGAAGTCCAGCAGAGCCAATTTGGCTTTGAAGGCCTTTTCCCGCCCAATGGCCGCATTCAACTTGGCTTCCGTAGCCTGATAATCAGCCAGTACACCGACGTTACTTTTCCGCAATTCAGCCTGCCGCTTGAATTCAATTTCCAGGAAGTCGGCTTCACTTTTCGCCGTGATGTACTGATTTTTCAGCTCCAGAAACTCTCCACTGGTCAGTTTCATCAAGGGTTGTCCTTTCTTCACAAACTGGCCTTCCCGCACGTAAATCTGGTCGACATGACCTTCCACTTCACTGTGTACTTCGGATCTGCTATCCGGGAACAGTTTAATCTTTCCGTTGGCGTTGATAACCGGACGCAGTTGTCGATCTTCAAAACCCGTCAGATCAACGTTAACTGATTCAAGTTGCTTCATGGATAATTGCAAGGAATCCGCACTTACGCTTACCTGGGCCGGTTTTTCTTCCGCCTTGGATTCCGCGTCACTATCCGAACAACTACTTAAGAAGCCACTCAGGCCCAGCAGGGCCAACAGGGGCAAAAAGTTCTTTTTCATGGATTATTCTCCTTTGAGGTATTGAATCGTGATGATCGAGTTATTGTAGTTCCGGACAACATCCAGGTATTCGGCCCGGATCTGGAACGCCTGCTGCAGGTTCAGCAGAAAGTTGTAGTAGCCAATGCTTCCCAGGCGGTAACTATCCTGAGCGGCTTTGACGATTTCGTCTGCCTGATTGAGGGCAAAGGTTTCATAATAGTCCAGCGACTCCCGGTAGGTGCGGTAATCCGACGCCGCTTTATCATAAGCACCCCGTAGCTCGTAGCCACTTAGCGAAATCTGTTGCTGGGCAATTTCAATATCCTTACGGGCCCCCGCCTGACGGGAACGGTACTGCCACTGCCAGAGCGGTACCGTCAGACCAAACTCCCAACGGTAGACCGCTGGTGTTTCCCTGCTGCCCTGATTCATGTAGCCTAATGAAATACCGGGTAATTGCCGGCTTTTTTCAACTTGCAGTAACTTTTCATTGTACCGGCGATTTTCTTCGAAATACGCTACCCGAGGGTTCGAAGAAAAAGACGTATCCGACGCTGAAATGGTCGAAGCGTAGTTCAGTCGTTTAAAATCTCCTCTGACTTTTCGTGTACTATCCGGAGCCAGCCCCGTCAGAATCCAGAGCTGGATACGGGAGCCGCGAAGCCGGGCTCGCGACTGTTTGAGGTAAATCTGGTTTTCGCGGTATTGAGACTCAGCGTTCAGACGTTCAATTCGAGAAATTTGTCCGACATTCAGGCGTACGTCCGTCACCCGAACGAAATTCGAAAGCAGACTATCCTGCTTTTCGAAGTTCTGAATCACCCGCTCGTAGTACAGAATGTCGTTAAAAACCGAGCGAACCTGATACGAGAGTTCATTAAACGTCACGTTCTTTTCCGCCTGATTTACTTTCACCAGTTGTTTCTGAGCTCTTCGCTGGTTGCTGTAAACGGTAGGAAACTGGATCGTCTGGAAAAAACCCAACCGATAGTTCTCGCCACTCGGAGCCTGCGTGTAAATACGGGGTGGCTCAATATTGAGCGTTGCTGGCAGGAGTACCTGCTCCCGTTCAATTCGCAGATCGGCCAGACGCGTCTGGGGATTGTGTTGTCTGGTTAAGTTCAAAGCCTGATCCAGCGTTAGTTCGCGTACATCTTCAACAGCTCCTACTTCGGGTTTCGTAGGAATGGCCTGGTTAGGCGTGATTTGAGCCGTAGCAGCCAGCAGACCCGTAGCGAGTAGTAGAACAATGGTAGTGGTAACCGGTACCGCTTTAGCTTTTACACCACCCGTCAACCCACCTTTTTTCGGCTTCCCAGCGAACATGGCGTACAGAATCGGTAAGACAATGAGAGTCAGAACCGTAGCCGTCAGCAGACCCCCAATCACCACCGTTGCCAGGGGCTTCTGTACTTCTGAACCGACGCTGGTTGACAAGGCCATGGGCATAAAGCCGAGTGCCGCCACAAACGAAGTCATCAGTACCGGGCGGAAGCGTTCTTCAATCCCTTTCAGTACCCGCTCGTTGGGGTCGTCGATCCCTTCATCACCCAGGGCGTTGAAGTGACTGACCAGTAGAATTCCATTCAATACGGCTACCCCAAACAGAGCGATAAAGCCAACCCCGGCGGAAATACTGAAGTTCATGTCCCGAATCAGCAGTGAGAATACCCCTCCCACTGCCGACAAGGGTACTACGGCGTAAATCAGGAAGCTGTCGCGGAAATTGCGGAAGGTCAGATACAACAGGCCAAAGATGACGAGCAGGGCAATCGGTACGACAATCGAAAGCCGGTCTTTCGCCCGTCCAAAGTTCTCGAAGTCGCCTCCGTAGTTGATCTCGTATCCCTTGGGGAGTTTTACTTTGGCGTCCACCTGTTTGATCACGTCGCTTACCACCGACTGCAAGTCACGGCCCCGGACGTTGAAGCCCAGGTTTACGACCCGTTTCATATTTTCGTGTACAATCTCCGAGGGTCCAATGGTTTCCGAGATGGTGGCAATGTCCCGCAATGGAATCGGGTTATTATTCTGATCGTTAATGAGCAGGTTTTCAATGTTTTCGGGACGCGTCCGGTCTTCGCCCGTCAGTCGAAGCGTTACGTCAAAACGACGATCATCTTCGTAGACCACACCCGCCGTCGCACCCCCGAAGGCCATCTGAATGGCCCGGTTTACCTGTTCAACCTTGATTCCGTATACGGCCATCCGCTGCCGGTCGTAGTGAATATTCAACTGCGGCAGACCAAATACCTTGCTCCCTTTCACGTCTACGGCTCCGGGTACATTGCGTACGATCTGAATGATCTGCTTGGTTTTCTTTACCAGCGTATCCAGGTCCGTTCCGTATAACTGTACCACTACCTGCGTCCGGGCTCCGGAAATCATATCGTTGACCCGGCTTTCGATGGGTTGCGAAATGGCGTAGAGTGGACCGGGGAACTGCGACATATACTCATTCATCTTGATCGCCAGTTCCTGCTGATTGGTCGCCTTGGTCCAGTGCTTTTTATCCTTCAGCTCGACGTATACCTCCTGCGATTCCAGCGGCAAGGGATCGACTTTCACTTCGGACGTACCAATTTTTGAGACAACTCCTTCGACCTCATCCGGAAATTCTTTCATAATCCCCGCCTGAAAAATCTGGCTCTGGCGAATCGATTCCGTCAGTGGCGTACCCACGGGCAAATCCATATCCACGACCATGTCGCCTTCCTGAATCTGCGGCATAAACTCACCCCCGATTTTCCCGAAACCGATGATCCCGGCAGTCAGTACTGCCAGGGCAAACAGAATCACCGCCCACTTCACGCGTAAGCCCGCCCGTACCACGGGACGCAACCCTTTTAGGAAGAACTGAACAATTTTTTCCGAGAAGCCATCGTGGTGTGCCGACTTCGGCGGTCGTAACATGACGGCACACATCATCGGTACGTAGGTAACCGCCAGTAACAAGGCTCCGATGATGGCAAAGGCTACCGTTTTGGCCATGGGCGAGAACATCTTTCCTTCAATTCCTTGTAAGGTCAGAATGGGAACGTATACAATCAGGATGATCAGGCCACCGAAAATCACCGATTTTTTTACTTCCGCCGCCGCCGAAATAACAACTTCCTGCCGATCCGCGAAAGTCATTTTCTTGCCTTGGAATTTACTCATACGTAGGGCCAGGAAAAGTACGGCGGACTCGACGACAATGATCGCCGGATCGACCAGCAGACCAAAGTCAATCGCTCCCAGACTCATCACGTTTCCAACTACCCCAAATTCCTTCATCCAGATAAAGGCAAAGAGCATGGCCAGCGGAATAACCGAAGCCGCGAGCAAACTGGCCCGCCAATTGCCCAGGAAGATCAGAATGACAATCATGACGATGATGGCCCCTTCCACGAGGTTTTTTGCTACTGTTGCAATGGCGGCGTTCACCAGTTTCGAGCGATCCAGGAAAGGCTCGATGGTGAGTCCAGGGGGCAATTCTTTCTGAATTTCGGTGAAACGCTCCTTCAAACGGGAAATTACTTCGTTTCCGTTGGCTCCTTTCATCATCAGAATGGAACCACCGACGACCTCGCCCTCACCGTTGTTGGACAAAGCTCCGAAACGTAAAGCGTGGCCAAATTCTACATCGGCTACGTCTTTGACCAGAATGGGTACATTGCCGTTTTTCTTCACTACAGCATTGGCAATGTCTTCGAGTGAAGCAGCCAGACCAATACCGCGAATGGTAAATGCCTTGTTTTCCTTTTCAATGTAGGCACCGCCCGTATTGCTGTTGCCCTTGTTCAGAGCTTCGTATAATTCATCTACCGTAACGCCCAGTGCCCGCATACGGTCGGTTTTGATCTGAGCCTGATATTCTTTGGCGTATCCTCCGTAACCACTTACGTCGGCCACGCCGGGCAAACCGAGTAATTTACGCCGTACGACCCAATCCTGAATGGTACGGATTTCAGTCAGCGTATAGGGGCTGTTATTGAGGTCTTTCGGACGAATAACGTATTGAAAAATTTCGCCCAAACCCGTCGATACGGGTCCCAGGATGGGCGTACCGGCCCCTTCCGGAATTTCGGCCTGTACCTGTGTCAGGCGTTCAAAGACCTGCTGACGAGCCCAGTAGATATCCGTATCATCCGTGAAAATCAGTTTTACCACGGATGAACCAAATTTGGAATAGGAACGCACTTCCGTCAATCCCGGAATATTGGCCATGGCCATTTCCAGGGGCGTGGTGATGTATCGTTCAATTTCGAGAGAAGATAAATTCGGAGAATTGGTAATTACATCTACCTGCTGGTTGGTTACATCAGGTACTGCGTCAATGGGTAGTGTTTTTAATGAATAGCCACCCCAAATGGCCATTACCAGCACCAGAAGTCCAATCGTAAACGGACTTCGGACGCTGAATGCGATAATTTTATCGATCATAGCGGTCAGGGATACAACAAGGACTACCCTGTGTATCCATTGGTTTCAGTAAAGAATAAGCAACTGGCCCAGCCAGAAATAGCTGAGAAATGGAAAGGAGGAAATTAGTCCAACTGCGGGGGTGGACTAATCAAAACGCCATCAATCGATTGATAATGGCTGCAATACTGAAATAAACCGGCTTGTTTGAGAAGAATCAGCCAGAAACGCCGGGACTGAGAAGTTAATAGGGCAGCGTCGAGGTGATGGAAGTCGGAAACATGGTGGCTATGTTCTTCCCCGGAATTCGTATCCCAGTGTTCGTCATCTGGCATACTGTCACTCTTCCAATACCGGATTTTTTTCTTACAATCCGGATCTTTGTCTGCCATAAAAGTAGAAGTATTTCTTTCTAAAGTACAATTATTTTCCACCCAGAAAGGTAAACCATAGGCGGAGGTACCTAGTAGAAAAAATACCATCAAACAGAGATACATTCGCATTATTATTCTGTTTGTCAACTTCTCTTTAACTAAAATCTGGCTATTAACTACTTCAAAGGAATTAAATTTTAATTAGAATTTCAAGTTATAAAGCAGATAAAATACAATTTCGATAGGTATTTGCGACCAATCCGGGGATTTTAGATAGGTAGCTGCTGGGGCTCTCAAGCCGATACGTGGGAGCACAAAAAAAATGGGAAGAGCCTAGCTCTTCCCATTTTTACTACCCACTGACGCTGCCTTAAGCAGAAGCCAGATGCGGATTAGGTGTTAATTCTACATTGGGCGGTGTGTCCATACTGGTGAAGCGTTGCAGGAAACTTAAGACAGCTCCCGTATCTGGCAGACTGTAGCGAGCCAGCGTTTTCTGCTGCCCTACTTTAATAGTAATGGCCCGGTCGGCCAGTGTCCGGAACATGTCTTCATCGGTACGGTCATCGCCAATGGCCAGGATAAAATCATACTGATCATCCGAGGCTAAACGGCTAGCAACGCTTCCTTTATCTACACCCGTCACCCGTACCTCTACGACCTTGTTTCCATCAATTACCTGTAGCTGATGGCCCGTCAGTCCATGTAAGGTATCAATGAGCTCACGGGACTGGGCAAAACCCAGATCAGCTCCGGTATTCCGGTAATGCCAGGCTAGAGAGTGCGTTTTCTCTTCCACAAAGGTTCCCGGACAACGTTGTACGGCCAGATTCATGGCCTGCTGAATATTGCTTCGCCATTCGGGCAGAAAAGCTTCCGGGTTTTCCTGCCAGTTTCCATCCGGCAATCGTACCGCCGCTCCGTGTTCGGCAACCAGTTGAATCGAGAGCGATCCGAACCAGTTTTCCAGCGTCTTTTTATCCCGACCACTAATGATGACAATGCGATTCTGGGGTACATTAGCCAACTCGCTCAACAACTCAATCACTCGTTCACTGGGTCGGGCTAAATCGGGAAACTTAGCGAAGGGAACTAGCGTACCGTCGTAGTCCAGCAATAAAAGCCGCTTTTGGGCTTTCTGATAATTATCCATAAGTTCTTTGCGTAATGCCACATTCAGCAGGCGTACTTCCCACTGGTTTTGCTGGGCTTTAGCATTAAATAATTGGGTTAAAAAATCATCCGCCCACTGGACCACGTCATAGTCCCGAATACGGGTTTGCATGCGTTTGATTCGCTCAGCCTGCGTTTTAACGGGCATGGACAGGGCTTCTTCAATAGCTAAAGCCATCCCTACCCGATCCGTAGGATTAATAAGTAAAGCCTCGCCTAATTCAGCGGCGGCTCCGGCTACTTCACTGAGAATCAATACGCCTTGTTCGTCCTGGCGGGAGGCGATAAACTCTTTGGCTACTAGATTCATACCATCCCGAATTGGGGTGATTAATGCCACATCGCAAGCCGTGTAGTAGGCACACAGTTGCTCGAAGGAAAGACTGCGATACTGATAGACCAGCGGCTGCCAACTGACCGTAGCAAAACGCCCGTTGATCCGACCGATGTTTTCTTCGATCATCTGCTTCCGTTCACCGTACGAAGTGATTTCGCTACGGGAGGGTACTACAACCATAACAAAGTTGATCTTGCCGTGCCATTCCGGGTGGTTTTCCAGGAATTTCTCGTATCCCTGTAATCGGTTCAAGACGCCTTTCGTATAGTCAAGCCGATCCACCGAAAAGAGAAGTTTATTTCCCTGTAACTGCTGATGAATGGCTTCCCGCTCGGCGACAACTCCGGGCAGACGATAAGAGGAGTTGAACCGATCGTAGTCAATACTAATGGGAAAGAGATCAACACGTACCGGACGGTTGGGAATCTGAACAAAACGTAGTTTGCTTTCAATCCCTAACAGCCGTTGAACTGATTTTTCGAAATGCTGTACGTAATCGTTAGTATGGAATCCGATGAGGTCGGCTCCCAGCATTCCCTGCAGTAATCCTTCCCGCCAGCGGTTGGGCAACATGCGATACACTTCAAACGATGGAAAAGGAATATGCAGGAAGAAACCAATGGTCGCTTCCGGGCAACGCTCCCGTAGCAGGGCCGGTAATAACATCAAGTGGTAATCCTGTACCCATAGGACATCGTCAGGTTGATATAATTCGGCCAGACGATCCGCAAACACAGTGTTTGCCTGTTGATACGCCTGCCAATTGGGTTCTTTAAATTCAGCAAATGATGGAAAATAATGGAAGAGCGGCCAGATGGTTGAATTGGAAAGACCGTTGTAAAAACCATCATTCACATCATCATCGAGCCAAAGTGGCTCAATTTTAAATGTTCCGGTCGAACGTTTGCTCTGTTGAAATTCTTCCCAAAGCTCACGACTAAAATCAGCGTTGCCTACCCATACTACTTCTTCGGGTTCAAAGGAAGAGCGGTCCTGAGCTTGTAGATAGCTTTTTAATGCGGTAGCCAAGCCACCCGCACTTTCCAGCAATTGTACGGTTGATTCCTGCCGTACTAACTGAATGGGTAATCGATTGGAAATTATGAAAAGTCGTTTCATAGAGTTCGGTGGCAGATTCATAGGCATTCCTTACAAAAACCCGCCCTAGGAGTGAAGAAACGGCTGGGCTGGGGAAAAACGAGGAATAGACTTCCAGTTTTTCCGGACATTGAGCGACGACAGTCTCCCCGAGGAATGCATGCTTAACTGTTCAAAAGAACAGGTATACGCATCTCAAAACGGGAAGATAACCGCGAACGCAACGGCTCGTTTCAGAAAATAAATGGGTCCTTTCGATAAAATAATCGTCTGGTTCGGACCAAACAGGAAGCGAAAGCAGGAAGGCTTTAAGCGACTCCTCCCATAATAAGCAGGTAAGCAATTCCGGCGACTAAGGTACCAATGCCAAGCAAAGGAGCATTTTCGAAATTCGGTAACAAGCGAAGATGACGTAATTTGCGACGGCGGAGCCTTGACCAGGCTAATACATGAATGGGTTCTACTATCATGGTCTAACTGGTTTGGTGCTGAACAAACGTAGGCATGAAGCCTTAGGCTGAGCTTAATGAATCATTAAAAACTACTTAAGGCGTCAAGCGAGCATTCCAGGCTGTATAATAATTAATGAATAGTTATATAAAAACTTAGGAATACCATGCCAAACTATACGTCATCCGTCAAAAAATAAAACTTTATACAATCGGCTGGTTTAGTACCTTTTTCGGTATCCAGCCTTACATCTTTACTGCTCATGTTATATCACGTTGTTCAGCCAGCCTATTGGTCGGCACTAGAGGAAGCAAATCCCTACACCCCCGAAACCTTTGCGGAAGAAGGGTTCATTCACCTAAGTACACAGGAACAGGTAGCGGGTGTACTGGAACGCTATTACGCGGGCGTGCGACCTTTATTAGTACTACACCTGGACGAAACCCGATTTTCAGCCCCTTTACGCTACGAAGCCTCTACCGGGGGCGAACTCTTCCCTCATCTATACGGTCCGCTCAACCGGGATGCCATCGTACAAATTGAGACGCTGCCGGAAGTTTAGCGGTACAGGTTTTTTGGTACTAAAACTGAAACAACCTTCCAGTCAATGCAATCGCTTCCCTACGAAACTCTCCGCCTCGGCGTTATTGGCATGGGCGGGTTTGGGCTATTTGCTACCCAACACTTCTTACAGGTTCCTGATACCCAACTCATTGCTATTGCCGGGACCTTCCGCGAACAGGCGAAGCAAGCCGCCCGCCGGTTTAAAGCCGATCTGCTGGAAACACCCGAAGAATTAGCAACCCGTACGGATATAGATGTCATTTATCTGGCCACGCCTCCTTCCCTACACTACGAACAGGCCATGCTTTGTCTGCGAAACGGCAAGCACGTCATTTGTGAAAAACCACTGGCACTCACGCCCGACCAGGGCCGGGAAATGCTGGCACTCGCTAAAGAACGGGGTCTAGTCATTATTACCAATCTGATGCAACGGTATAATCCCATGATTGGCCGGGTTCAGCAGATCATCAAGCGTAATTTACTGGGAAAACCCATTCACGGTTACTTCGAAAACTACGCCAGCGATGAAGGCCTGGCTCCTACCCACTGGTTCTGGAATCGGGAAATTAGTGGCGGTATTTTCATCGAACACGCCGTTCACTTTTTCGATTTGTTCGAATACTGGCTGGGAGCCGGAACGGTCGTGGCCGCCCAACGGGTATTTCGGCCCGAAAGCGGTATTGAAGAACAGGTACAGGCCATTGTGAAATACGAAAACGACATACTCGTTAATTTTTACCACGGCTTCACGCAGCCGGGCCGCTTGGATCGCCAGGAATTACGAATCGTATTTGAGCATGGAGACATTACACTCGAAGAATGGGTGCCCACCCGACTGACGTTGCGGGGCATTGTCAACGAAGAACAAACCCAGCAGCTACTCGATATTTTCCCGGGAGCCCGACTGGATATTTCAGCCTCGTACGGCGGTCCGGATCGGCAACAGCGAGGACGCCATAAAGACATTGAAGCCTTTCAGAAAATAGAGCTTCATTTCGGGGATGAAACAAACAAACAACACCTCTACGGGGATTTGCTTCGGGATTTCTTCACCGAGCAATCGGACTATTTGCGGGGTCGCGTTACCAAGCGAAAAAGTACGGAAGAAAACGGCTTACGTTCCCTGGAACTAGCGTATCAGGCCAGTCAGATGGCCCAGTAGTCATAAAAAAGCCCCGAACACTCAAAAAGGTTCGGGGCTTTTTTATGGAATTGCTCACACCGAAGGACGCTACGCTATTCTTCATCCAGTTTCGGATAATCCGTGTACCCTTTTTCACCGGGGGAATAGAAGGTACTGGGATCGCCTTCGGCCAGCGGAGCTTCCTGCTTGAAACGTTCGGGTAAATCCGGATTCGCAATAAATGGAGTTCCAAATGAAATCAAATCCGCCGCTCCGCTTTGCAGGTCTTCTTCCGCCCGCTCCTTTGTATAACTTCGATTCAGAATCAGTGTACCCGGAAAAACCTGTCGTACATACTGTCGAAGGGCCGTATAGCCTTCTTCCTCGCTTGCATTAATGAGGTGAATATAGGTCACATACTCGCCCAGCTGGTCAGCCAGATACCGATAAATTTCATCGAATTCCGGCTGATAGGGCATATCGTTCATTTCACCGTAGGGCGACAAACGAATACCTACGCGGTCTTTCCCAATGGCTTCTGCTACCTGTCGGGCTACTTCTAGAGCAAAATGAGCGTATTTTTCGGTGGTTCCGCCGTACGCGTCCGTCCGTTGGTTGGTCGTAGGGCGAATGAACTGTTCGATCAGGTACCCATTGGCTGCATGTAGTTCGACGCCGTCAAAACCGGCGGTAATGGCATTGGTAGCCGCCTGTACAAACTCCAGAACGGCATCGTGCACTTCGCCTTCGGTCATGGCGTAGGGTACGGGATGGGCCTGTACCCCTTCCTGATCCGTACGCATGTTACCCTTGGCCCGTACCTCCGAGGGAGCAACAATCAAGGCTCCTTCGTGCATATTCAGGCGATGCGAAATGCGTCCGGTATGCATGAGCTGTACGAAGATTTTCCCGCCACGATCGTGTACGGCTTCCGTTACTTTTCGCCAGCCTAAAATCTGCTCTTCGTTCCAGATACCGGGGATACGGGCATAGCCTTCCCCGTTGATGGAAGGGCTGGTTCCTTCCGTAATCATCAGTCCCGCCGATGCCCGCTGAGCGTAGTACAGAGCCATGTGTTCGGTAGGAATATGGTCGACACTGGCCCGGTTCCGTGTCATGGGAGCCATAACGATGCGATTATTGAGGCTTAAATCTCCCAGCGTCAGGGGCGTAAACAAGCGTAAATCACTCATAAAAACGATAAGATTACGGGCTATTCTTTGAAAAAGGATCGAACTTTTATTCTTTTAATTGATTTTTACGCCTGATTTTCACCTGTCTCTGTCTTGCAATGCACATTCACATTCGAACGCTTATACCCGAAGACGAAATAGCTTTGGCATTCCTAGCTAATAACCGTTCGATTTATGATAATGTTCGAGATATTTTTCCGCATCCGTATACCCTTGATCATGCTCGGGCATGGATTGATTATGGCCGCAGTCAGCCGACGCTAAATGCCGCCATCACAGTTGATAATTGTTTTGCTGGTTGCGTAGGTCTGATTCCGGGAACAGATATTCATCGGGTAAGTGCAGAAATTGGGTATTGGTTAGGCGAGCCTTTCTGGGGGAAAGGTGTCATGACGACGGCCCTTGACTTGTGGATACAGCAAATCTGGCAGACGTTCCCGGAGGTACACCGCTTATGGGCGGGCGTTTTTGCGTTTAATACGGCCTCGATGCGGGTACTGGAGAAAGTGGGTTTTGAGAAAGAAGCGGTTTTAAAACAGGCTATGATTAAAAATCAGGTAGTGGTTGACGAGCACCTCTACAGTCTCCGCCGCTCCTGATTTTAGCCTGATCACTATCGTCGATGATTGTACACCATGAAGGCAAAGAGCAGAATCCAGAGGATATCGACAAAATGCCAGTACAGGGTCATGAGGTTCAGCTTCAGCTGATTAGGTGGATTGACGCTGTAGACGTACGCATCCAGGTATTTATGATTCCGAAGGGCTTCCCAGAAGCCACGGGCGAGAAAAAAGAGTCCACCCAGAATGTGCAACACGTGTAGGCCAGAAATCATATAGATAAAGGCCCCGGCCGGACTTTCCTGCATTGATATACCGCGGTGCAGCATTTCATTCCATCCGATGATCTGCAGTACGACAAAGGTAAAGCCCAGAGCCAGCGTCAGACCGAGCATGATTCGGTAATTCAGAAAGTGTTCTTTCCTGAACGCTGATTTGGCCGAATGAAGGGTAGCACTACTGGCGAGAATAACAGCCGTCGAAAGCCAGAAAATACGAGGCAGGGTGACATTGTCCCAGTTCGTATCCCCGTGTCGCCGCAGGATGTAAGCCAGCAGAACAAAAACGAAGATTAGCACGCTGCCGAACATGGCCAGGCGTAACATAAATCCAAAAGGCTCGCGGCGTTTACTAAGCCAGGTCATAGATTCAGATGGACGTTTTCGGTCCCCGGCTTTTAGCTGTCTGCGTTGGTCTCTCATGGGCATGTAAGAAATGGCGTAACAAAACTGCCGATGGCAACTAAAAACCGTTGACTCACTTATAATTTTCCCTGCCAGGTGGTAAGCTGTGGAAACAGAGCCTCTGGTACTTCTCCTTCAAAAATCCCGTACACGGTCGAACCTGATCCCGACATACTGGCATAAGCCGCCCCGGCTTCGTAAAGCTGGCGTTTGATCTGAGCGAGCTGGGGATACTTGGGAAATAACGACTGCTCAAAATCATTCGTTATGGATGCTTGCCAGGTATGAAGGGGTTGTTGTAATACCTGCGTCCATTGAGCCTGAGCCGCCCGTGGACGAATGCCCGCGTATGCTTCGGCAGTTGAGCTATGGAGGTCTGGGTAAACCAATAGAATCGACTTTCCAGCTAAATTAAGCATGATTTCTGAAAACTCATCGCCTTTTCCAACGCAGAATTTTGCTTCGTTCTGAATAAAGAAGGCACAATCACTGCCCAGCGGCCGAGCGTACGCTTCGAGGGCTTCCGTACTGAGCTTCAGATCAAAAAGCGTATTAAGTACTTTCAGCGTAAACGCAGCGTCGGAAGAGCCACCTCCGAGTCCGGCCCCGATGGGTACTACTTTATGCAGGTGAATTCGTACGGGAGGCAGATCGAAATCCTTTCGCAGCTGTTCATAGGCCCGTAAACACAGGTTGGTTGAAGTTTCACCTGGAATCGGCAAACCCGTACTGCGAAAGCTTGTTTCGGAAGCGGGCAGAATTTCGAGTACGTCACTCCAGCCTACGGGTACAAACACGGACTCCAGGTTGTGGTACCCGTCCGAGCGTTTTTCGGTAATGTATAAGCCAAGGTTAATTTTGGCGTTGGGAAAAGCAACCATACTAGTTTTTAAACGAAGCCGGCTAGGGTCTCGGTTCTTCGGCTACGCGAACCGTATCTCGGTCGTGACGGCGATTGCCACTTTTGGAACAACCGGCACAACTCATCAGCCCCAGGCCGAGTAAGAGCAGTAAACAATAAAATTTCATAGCGATTTACCCACTTTTGAAGTGATCTGTATGGTAAACCGGCGATTGGCGTTTTCGTTCCGGGGATCGCGTGATTTCCCAAAATGGCCACTCCCTACAATCAGGACTTCACAATTCTTGAACTGATCGAAGTTGATGCCATTTTGCTTCCAGAAATCCACCAGAGCCAGGGCCCGGCGATAACTGAGTTCGTACCCATTCTGACGCCCGAAACTGCTCTGCCAGTTGTCATTCGCTCGTTGGGCATTGCCTTCTACCACAACCATATAACTGACATCCGGGTTTTCTTTGGCTACGTTCTTGATTTTTCGGAATAGTACCTTGCCCGCTTCGAGTAAGCCATTGCGGGTGCGGGCGTCGAGTTCGCTCATATCGGCCCGGTTGGGTTTAAAATTAACGTCCACCCCCAATCGAAACCGTTTGTTGTTTTCATCATAGCGAAAATAGGTTCCGTTTAACTCCTGCAACGCCCGCTCGATGGTCTGAATTTTCTGGTATTTCAGGGCATCGTTGATATACCCCTCCTCTTTTGACTTTAGAATAGCGACCGTCAGTACATACAGCACCAGCATGACGAAAAACAGACTCGTCATGAGATCGGTATAACTCGGCCAGAAAAAATCGGTATGTCTGGTTTTCAATGATTTGATTGACTAATAGCGTTAAGAATCCGCTCGCCCCGATTTGTAATCGGGGTGGAGAATGGTTTCGCGTCTAAGACGCTTGACCAAAACGCCCCGATCATTCCATGATGGTTATAAATCGGGATGAGCTGGCTAACTCTTTGTTGAGAACATGCGGCTCCAGGCTCCTTTTTCCATCCGCTTCACCATGCGTTCGATGAGTTGCAGGGTCTGGCCCTGCTGACGGCCTAAGGCTTCGAGTTGCTGACGAATCTGCTCCTGCCGCTGGGCGTTTTCTTTCTGGTACACCTCGGCATTGCGTTCGAGCAGTTCCAGGTAATCGAGCTTGCTCAGTTTATCGCGGTTTTGGGTGAAGTACTGATCCGTCGCGTTGATTTCCCGAATCTTGATGTCTTCGATGCTCTTCAACTGATCGTGGATGGTACGATCCAGTGCTCGTAGACTTTGATCGATCAAGTCATCGTACTGCCCTACTTTATTGTTGAAAGCCTGCCCATGCTGATCGAGTTGCTTGAAATGGCTCGTCAGGTATAGATACAGATCCTGCGACTGCTGGAGGCTTTTGGAAATCTGTACGGAAATGTCTTCGACGTTCTGCGTACGTTCGACGATTTTCTGCGTATTATCCACCAATCCATTCAGCTGATTGAGGTAATACCCGAATTTCTCCAACGAATCCAGACTACTATCCAACTGACTCAGCACCTGAATATTAAAGCTGGCGACTCGATTCAGATCTACTTTTTGCAGGGTATCCAGGGCTTTCTGCTGGGCCATCAATGACGCGTGATTTTTATCCACCATGCCACTCAGTTCCTGCACATTGTCCCGAAAGGTGGTACTGAAGTCCTGAATACTCCGGTTAAGCGTCGCAAAGATGCCCGCGTTTACGCCTTCGGAAAGAATGGGTAATAACTCCGTTTGCAGGAAAGAGAAAAAGCCCTGTTTACGGCTCTCCAAGGTAGCTTTGGCATTGCGGAACGTCCAGGAATTAAGTACCGTCAGCAGCAGACCCGCTAAACTCGCCAACATGGCAATTTTCACGCCGCCAATGAGGTTATTAACACCTTCGCCCTGTAAAAAGCTGGCCGACCCTACGGCTGGCATGGCAAACAGACCGATCACAATACCCGCCATGGTACCCATCAGACCCAGGTACAGGGGAATGGGCATGGTCAGATTAATGCCTTCTTCTTCCGCATCCAGATTCCGTTCAGTAATGTCGCGTAACAAATTAAAATCCGCCAACGAGGTACGATTGCGGATCAGGTAGGTATTGATGCTTTCAAGAATTTTGCCGATGCCCTCGGTTTTATCCGTCGAGACAATCAGAGGCAACTCCAGCGTTTCGCGACCCGGATTCATGGTTTTGAAATTCCAGAGGTCCTGGCGTATCTGCTGTAACTCCGCCTCTGCTTCCGCCCGCATGACCTCGTGGAGCTCTTTGGAAAGGAGTACGACCAGTTGATCTTCCCGACGGGTCAATTCTTCGAGTTGCAGATCGTTTACGTGCGTACGTTGCGAAAGACTCTCAATCTGTTTGAGTACTTCGGCGGTGGACAACTGTTCCAGATCCTGCCGCAGTATCCGGTACCTCCGAAGGCTAAAGACGGAACCTTCAGGAATTAATTCGCGAAATCGACTAATTCTACCCCGTGTATCCAGCCATACCCAGCCCTGAGCTACCAGAATTCCGAGGATAATGACGATTTCTATTAGTTGGGTCATGTGGGATTTTCGTTTGATACTTAGGCTTTGGGGTAGTTACGTGTAGGCACCCGAAGGTACTGACACGTAACTACCCCAAACCCTCATCGCTTTTAATTTTCGAATCGAATGATTGCCTTGTATTGCAACTCCCACCGATCCGAATCTACACTGGCTTTGGCTAGTTTCCCTTTGGCAACGGTGATAATCCGGCGGGCTCCGTACTCAATGCCTCCGCCGTAATCACACACCGGATCGAGGAAGGTTTCCGGATACCGCAGGGCTTCGCTAACCAAACCCGGATCATCCACAAATTCAAATTCCGCATCCAGCGGGCCCGTCAGACGTACCTGATACAGCGACTGGGAAGGATCAAACTGTGCTCCTCGAATATCCCGGAACGAGCCATCTTTGTTGGGCGTCGACAGATAGAATACCTCAAGTCCGCCCATAGTTACCGGAGCTGGAATCGCCGCAGGTTCCGGCATCGGTTCGGGCTCTTCGGGAGCCAGAGCAACGGGGGGTTGAGGCGGCTGGGGAGGCACCACTACAGGTTCGGGTTCTTTTACCAGCTCCGGTTCCTTCGCCGCTGCCGCCTGTAAACTCTGCATGTCCTGTAACCAGCGGTTCCGTTCGTTTTCGTTCTTCTGTTGAGCGTCTTTCAGAGCCTTGTCGTACTCTTTCAGTGCTTTCTCGTATTCTTTGATTTTTTCAATCAACTGCGGTACCTGCTTTTCAAGCTGTTGCATTTTGATGTAACTCTGGCTCGCCTGACTCGAAGTATTCAGCATTTGCCGGTCAATTCGTTCCCGTTTCTTTTTCTCGTCCAGGTACAAATAACCCAGCCCGGCAGCGGCGAGTACGCTTATTCCCGAAATGATCCACCAAATCCAGGGTGAATCACCTGATTTATTCGGCAAAACCGGAACGCCATCGAGGGCTTCCCGAGCTACTGTATCGGGCATTACTTCCGTACCATCGGCTACGGTTGTATCGCCGCTGTCGATGATTTCGGATTCCGTAATTTCAGTCCGCAGGTTCGTTACAAAACTGCCCAGAGCTACCCGGGTTTTCAGGATCGACACCTTCTCACCCGTTTTTGGATCGGGTTCTTTCAGATTCTCCAGTTCCGTAAGAATCTTATTGACTTTCGTCTTGTCCTGGTCGGTCAGCGGTCGGCTCAGATACGGCTCCAGTTGACGCAACACTACCGCCACACTGGGCGTAGCCTTGTTGTCCAGGAAAAAATCCATCAATTTTTTAAAGAAATCAGCGTAGGTAGCTTTGGTATTCACACCGCCAGCTTCCTGAAACGTACTCTCTTTACGGGCCAAAGCCGTTTGGGCAAATCCGGAAACCGTCCAGAACAGGCACAAAACAAGAATGATGACTCGACGCATACGAAGATTCAAGGTTGGTTAAAACGCGGACCCTACTACGGGCCCGCGTCGATAAAAATTTCCAAACGGCTCTAACTGGCCGCTTCCCAGGCTAACTGATTTAAAGCTCCCAGCAGAGGATAGAAAAAGAGTGTTTCTTCAACCGGACTGTTCAGGTTTTCGAGTGATTCCCGACGCATTTCCCAACCACTGTACACATTTTGTAGTAGGTTTCGCAGCAGAATGTTCTTGTACTGATCCAGTCGGCCCTCGTTCACACCGAACTTTCCACTGAACGAAATCTCCAGACTAAAGAGCATATCCACAAACGCTTTCACTTCATCGGCTACGCCCTGCAGTACCTCCCCGTCAATGTGCTGATACGTATCGCCACGTACCACGATACGATCTTCCTTCGTACCCAGCAAAACGGTTTTGATCCGGTCCATCTGGGCTTCCAGTGTGCCGTCGTCTTCACGGGAGAAGTTCAGTCCGGGCATTTTCAAACCACCCTTACAAGTCGATTCCTTGGGCGAATTGCGTTCACGTACAATGTCGAGTCCGTCGGCGTGGTAAGGAGCCTCGTATACCTTTTCGAAAATCAGCTTGGCCAGATCGGCCAGAGCCACGTTTCGGGGTGTCAGAATGTCGAGCAATTTAGAACCCGTTCCACTGAAGGCAATATATCGGGGCATCTTCTTGTCTTTCGCCTTCATCAAACGGGCCAAGTGGTAGATTTGAGCCGTATAGAATACCAGCGGAACAATTTTGAGATCGGAGTCATTGGCGAGCCGGTCGTTGAAATCGTAGGCCGCTTTTTCCCGTAAATCCAGGTTGTTTTTCAGCGAGAAATAGAACGCTACAATATCTTCCGAACGGTTGTTCGCCTTGATCGACTCGTAAGCCCGGTGCAGGTTACTGAAATTAGCCGACAGGTGCGAGCTTACTTCCGGATCGTATTTCTTGACGAAGCCATTACGGGCCGCTGCTCCGTCCCGGGCGAAGCCATCGCCGAATACGGCATTACCGGCAAAACGCACGGAAGTCAGCATATTCGGCTGGTTTCCTTCAAAAATAACGATGTCGGACGTGCCTCCCCCAATATCAATCAGAGCCGTCGGGTAAATGTTGGAATCAATGGGCTGACTACTACCACCTCCCCGACTATACCAGTAGAAAGGGGCAATACTTTCAGGGACTTTCCGGGGCATCCGCTCGCGACTGATGGTTTCGGCGTAAAGCTTGTTCCAGAGTCCTTCGAAGTAATTCCGCTGGTTTTCAACCATACTCAGGGGGTAAAACCAGAGTAATTCGGTATGAGCCAGGTTCCCGCCATTGATGAGTACTTTATTCCGGATCAATAGCAACAGCGACTGCAGGAAGCCTTCAATCCGCTTCTGAGCCTTGATATTTTTACTGAAATCGGACCACTTCAGATTCGTTGAAATGGTATAGTCATCCTTGGGAATATTCCGCTTTTCGTACAGGAATCCAATATTAAAGTCCCCGAAGCCGAACAGATTTTCACCCGAAAAATTAGGCCGGTTTTCGATCAGAGCCGTCCGCTGCGGAAACTTGCAGAGATACGCTTCACCCAGGTGTTCGGGCATCATTTCCTGCGGTACCAGTTCGGCAATGGGTATGGCTCGCGTACCGTTGAATGACCCATCCCGCTCGGGGAAAGTGGGGTCATGCAGGGTCGCGATCTGTACATCGTCGTCGATGGTAAAGGGCCGCGGTTGCCGATCGTCGGAGGTGGTAAACTCCACGTGCGTATTGGTGGTACCGAAATCGACGGCGAAGGTAAAAACCGTATCCTTCATTTCGCGTACTTCGAACTTCGGTAAAATGACGCCGCGATGACCCGCCACTTCAACCGTAATTCGCTCGAAATCAGCCTCCACAACGTGAACCTCTGACTTAGCACCCGTACCAATATCTTTCTGACTCCGCGGACGAACCCGGTTGTCAGGCACGGGAATAAGCTGGTTATTCTGATCGAAGAAACTGAGTTTGTATTCGTTCTTGAATGTCTGAGCCGACACGTCCCGATCCACCAGATGCACCCGGTACATGGGTTTGAAATTAGCCAGCGGCGGACGTTTCATCTTGACGAAGGGGAATACCGTCATGCCAAACTGATGTTCCGCAATGACGCCTTCGTTTTTCTCCTCGTTGGGCGATTTGGTCGGATCATCGTAGTACATCCGGGAGAGCTTCAGCGTCCGGCCCGTGGGTACTACTTTTTGCTGAGCAACGTCCCATTTTCCCAGCGGAATCTGTAAGGTCACGCGAACCGAACCGCCCGCCCGTTCTTCCATCTGAATGTTGACTTCCCCACCCCGCATCAGATCCTGAGCGGAGAAAAACTCGAAGAAATCCGATTTCAGCGGTAACAGGTAGCTCTTTTGTACATTCCGCAAACCACCGTCAAAGTACCGTTGGGAATGAATGGGGTAGACCAGCCGAATCAAATGCGGTTCCAGGAAATCGCTGGTCGTCAGGTAGGGATAAAAATCCGCCTGACCGGGCAGTTGCCGCTGGTTGGTACGCCAGTCTTCGGACACAAAATGCTTTACGTCAATCGTGTCCCGCCAGGGAATCCGCGTGTACGGAATGGGCTCGAAGAAATCCCTGGACAGAATCATGGGGGCCGGTTTCCCCGTGTAGCGTTGTTTTTTAACGCCGTACTCATCCAGCTCTTCGGTCGGACTAATCAGGAAATGACTCAGGCCCTGAATGACTTCCGGTCCCGACGCTGCTTTCCGCATTTTGAAGGCGGGTCCCTGTCCCGTGGAAGCAAATTCGACGGTGTAGTTGGTATCGAATTCCAGCTCCGGAAAATCGGCATTCCAGGCTTCTTCCCGCAGGTTTTGGCCATTGGATCCGATTCGTTGCCAGGTGTCATAATTTCGGGCATGCAGTAGCTCCAGACTGCGGCTGAGATACTCGGAAACTTCAGGGTACAATTCCCGGAAACCCGGCATAAAACGCTTCAATCCGTGCCAGAATACCTGGTACTCAATGTCGCGTTCGTGCAGGGGTACGGGATTATTCCGGTCAAATACGCGGTGATTTCCGAAGTGAATATCCACGAAATCCAGAGCGTTCGGAGCCGTAAAAAACAGCGTAGCGGGCGAAGTGCCTCCAATCACGCCCGTTCCTTCACGACTTTGGTAATGCAGAATAAACAGCTTACGCAAGCCGCCGAAGTTGTAGCTGGCGGCGTCTTCGCGAAGGTACAGATCCAGGGCACTGCCCAGACGCTGGTGGTTACGCGAGCCGTTTTGCAACGTACGCAGAGCCTGTTCCCGATCCCAGGTAATGATTCGGACCGGGCCACGGGGCGACTTGAATTTATCGTAATTGAAGAAGATTTCACCCACGTCGAAACAGGCCGAAACCAGCCGTTCGTCGTTCAAGGATCCTTTCAGGTCACTGCGTAAAATCAGATTACGGAAAGCAGATTTCACCAGATCAAATCGGGCAAACGGACTGGGAATGGACGTCGGATCTTTCTCCGTATCCCCTTTGGCCTTGTCCTGAATCGCCTCGATCAGATCGGTAGTATAGGGTTGCGAAGTAAACCAATGCCCATCAACCGAAGCCGAGCGGTCGTGCAGGTTTAGTTCGCGTTTTAATGACTGGTCTGACATAAGTTCAATGAATGAAGGAGTCCATGAAAAGAGCTGATACCCGGTTCATGGCTCCGTAGGGTTCCAATGAATGAAAGCGATGCCTTCTTAGCTTCCGGACAGCTGCGAATATTCCTTTTGCAGGAATTGATCCGTACAGGTATTCATTAGCGTCAGGAATTTGTCTTCCGGCGTAACGTAGGTTTTGCCCTTGGATTCCGCATTGAGGTATTCATCGAATTCCCCTTTGTTCATCTCGATTTCTACGTCTACGGTTTTCCCAAAGAAGTTTTTCTTGGTTCGCTCGAAACCGGGAATAAACTTCCCTAAATCTTCCGTCGCCAGATTGAAGGGGCGGAAGGTGCGTTTATTGAAGACGTTCCGGTCGTGATCGTTCATCTCCAGCAGCCAGGTACGGAAGTTCTCGTTGAAGTCGTGCAGATTCCGGTAGAACTTCGTCTGACGAAAATCCGAACCAATTTTGGGAGCTTCCTTACTAGTCCAGGGAGCACTGTTGCTGCCCAGAATACCATCGCGTTCCACCCGGGTTTTCAGGTATTGGCTCAGAATGCCGAACTGACTCAGTGGTCGGGCGATGACCTGCCGCGTACGATCCACAAAATCCGCGAAATTCAGTCGGTTATTGCTCGTGCCCAAACCAAACTCCGAGTAGCGTGGATTGCGGGCAATGATTTGGCCGTCGCGTACCGTGCACTCTAGCTCGCTGGCATGTTCGCAGAAGTCTACGACCGACAGGGCCCCTACCATTTCGATGTAGTGAGCATCGTTTTGTTGCCCACCCGCTCCGGGATCGTACTCGTACGGACTCCGGTAGCTTTCGGCCAGGTAATACAGGGCGTTAAGCTTGGGATATTCTTTGTTGGAAAGGCTGTTCTGATAATAACCCAGAGCCGCTTTTGTCTTGGAAATAAAGGTAGCGTTATCGATGGCTTTGTCCTGAGCACCAGCCGAGTATACATCGAAGTACGGCTGAACCGACACGGCTCCGATCCGGGCTTCGCGAACGTCTTTGGCATCCGAGCCGCCGTACCCACGGATATTCTTGAGAATCAGCGGAAAACCAGCGGCTCCGGTTCCTCCAAAAATGGAACTGACAATGAATACCTTATCTTCTCTCTTGAACGAGCTGACAAAGGCTTTGAACTCTTCCGATTCCCGGAATTGGTTCAGTACGACCGAACCAATATTTGGATTCCCCACAAAACCAATATCCATTTTGGTATCCAGCTGTTCTTTGGAAAACAACAGATCAGCCAGGGCATGATTGGATTCATCCAGCGAGTCATGGCCGATGTAATTGCCGTATTTTTCGTCGCTTACGCCCTTGAGTTCGTACTGGAACGAATCCGCAATGGAGGCACTGGGCAACTGACGTTTCAGGGTTTGAATGTCAGTACCAAACAGTCCCGACGAAGGCGGATTTTGCAGCGAAGACCGTACGTTCTGGTATTGATTCAGAATTTCCTTGGTTCGCTTCAGGTCTTTATTTTCCGCGTGGGGATCCATCAGAATGGGGATCACCTGCGTAGTATTACGGAGCTTAACGCCCGAAGCCAGTAGATACGTCAGCGACTTTACCACCCGGGCTCCGGTACCTCCAATCGCAAACAAAAAGAGTCGAGACATGGGAGTTTTCAGTTTTCAGTTTTGAGTTTTCAGCGGCCGCCGCTGCGGTTTAGAGTTTTCAATGATTCTACGATGCAAGAGTCGACCACTGAAAACAGAAAACCGACAACAGTAAACTGATCAAAATGGAATTTTCCGGTTGTTGGTACTTACGTTTTTTACAACCAGCGATAGTACAAAAAAGAGAATAGCCGCCAGTATCAGCATTTCGAAGCCAAAGCCGAAGAAGATACTGCCGCCCTGATCAAAAAACCGACCCTGCTCGGGGTGTCCCTTCCGGCGGGGAATTTCCTGAGCCGCCTTTTGCGAACAGGTCACAATAGCGACGATCATGGTCAGTACGGCACTGCTACCCAGTACGGCCAGCCAGGTAGAGGCTTTGGCGTAACGTACTTTGTTCATCCCGAAATAATATATCGCTACTCCTACCAGTACAAAGACCAGCATGGTGAGCGTCAGGGAGGTCAGCAGCGTTTCGTCGTATAAATCATTGAGCAGGGAGTTCTCAACAAAGAGAGCGTAAAAGTCGTACAGTAGATTTTCCATTAATTATTCAAAGTAAGGCTGATTGTAAAATAGGTGTCGGCGTTTTGGGGATTGTACGCTTTTTCAATACCCCGGGTAAAGTTGAGCAAACCGAACGTGGTTTCCGCAAAGGCATCGGCATTCGGGTTACTATCATCCTGCGTATGCGTTTGCGTAATCCAGCGGGGCGGGAATTTACGTTTGAGTCGAATGTTAATTTCACGTTTTCCCCCACCCTGCGGTTCTGGCGTAGTGAGCAAAAACTTGTGGGTATAGCCCTCCGGCCCTTTCTCCGCTACAATTTTCTGGATTTTAAAGCCTTCGTCCGATTCAATCTCGTAGGATTTGGGATCGGCCTTGTAGGATTCCGGCAGATAAAAACCGCCCAGATCGACGCCCAGAGCAATGGTCAGCCCCCGCGTTTTGCGGTCGGCCTTAATATTTTCGAGCGTATGCACGATGTTGGAGCGTTCCTTGCGTTCCTGACGACTTTGCTCAAATTGCCCGGCCTGTTCGGCGTCTTTTAATAACACCGTATAAAATGGAAGGTTATCGGTGGCACTGGTAAAATAATGGAAAGAGTCGAAGCCCGGCAATTCAGAGAAGCGAGAAAGCGACTCAAATTTAGGATCTGCCAGCAGAGCTTTCATCGTGGCGTTCGTAGCCATCAGGGCAATGTAATACGGCCGCGAACCACTGTAGGGTTTACCTCCGCCGTTGTGGGGATAGTACGTACCCTTGAACTGACCATTGAGTTTCAGCAGCAAAAGCGACTTTCCTTTGGTCTGCGGAGCAAAGGTCGTTTGCATGAGTGTTTCTACATCCGCCAGAATTTTCGTTGCCGACTGGGCGGTCGTTGATTCCGTCGAGTAGATCAGGTCCGAAAACAGGACGCCTACCTCTCCTTCTTTCAGGTCGGAAAGAATCGTTTTAAAAATAAGGCTGAAATCAGTGTGTTTGGAGTCGCCTTTCCCTTTGGTTAGCGTGAAAATATTGGGTTGTTCCACCAACTGCTGGAAACTCACCCCCATCGGATACACGTTATCATTGACAACGAACAATTCCGTCGAACCCGACTTCTGGGTTTCAAATTCCGTCAGCAGTTTCTGGAGAGCTTCGTCAAATTCTCCCGTACTCCCCGCCGCATCGTAGGGAAACATACTGCCACTGGCTTCCAGATAAAGCTTGGCTTTGAGGTTTTTAGGAGATAGAATTATCTCCTTCGGAGGGGGGACTACTTCCACACTATCAATATGCTGATCAGGGCCTTTGCCAGGGCCACATTGTATCAGCAACAAACATAATATGGTTGCTAAAGCATAATAATAGGTTCGAGACCAGAATATGTACATAAGATTACAAATGCTTGGAGAGTTTCTAGAAAAACTCCCGTACCAGAGAACGACGCGAACTTGTTCCGAATTTTACGAAACTCCAACTGATTTATGGCCTAAGGGCAGATTTTTCTTACCAATGTATATAAATCGCCGTTAGCGTGTCCTGAAAAGCTTGCTGGCTTATCACTATCCCCACTACCCCTCTCTTACGCTTTGACTGCATCAGTCACTTTTGCATCTACTTTACTCGGCTAAGTATTTATCTCTTTAACGAGTATAAATAACCATTCGACGACAATTAGTAACTATTCAACTAACAAATAATATTTAAGCTTATATACTCATTTTACTTTACATCACTATCCAACGAATCATCTATACTTTTTACAAATCCTATCCATGAAAAAAGTACTTTTCAGTCTATGCTTCCTAACCTTCAGCATGGCCGGAGCCTTTGCTCAACAAAATACCGTGCTGGTGTACGGGACGCTAGGTTTAGAATCTCAGAAATTAAGTGGGTCGAGTGCGAAATCGAATACGTTCAACTTTAGTCCTGCCGTGGGTTACCAATGGGATGACCACTGGACGGGTGGTCTGGTCTTAGGCACGAGTTCTACGAAATCAACCACTGCCAGTGGAGCGGATCTGAAAACTTCTCAATTCACCGTAGGTCCGTTTGTCCGTTATGCCTGGGCTTTGTCGGACATCTTCGCTGTGTATGGTCAATTCAATGCTACTTACCTCTCCGGAAAGCAGGATGCGGATACTCGCTACAACGGCTTTCAGGGCGTATTCTTTCCGGCGATCGGCGTGAACATGAAAAATGGATTCGCCCTGAACTTTGGTTTTGGGAACCTGAGCTACAGTACGGCCAAGGTTAAAAACTCGTCCAGCAACCTGAATGATTTTAAACTAACCTTTGGAGATGGCGTAAACTTTGGCATCTCCAAAAACTTTGGTTTGAAAAAGTAGTCCCGATTCAAATATTTTTCCTTCAGCCTTTATAAACCGAAAGAGATTCCTGTAGCTCAGGAATCTCTTTCGGTTTTTTATTCAGCGTTGGTGGTAACGCCCGTTTATAACTTATAAGATAGACTGACGAGTAACTGTCTGGGGTTTTGTGGATCATAGTTAAGTCCCCAGTATCGTTTATCGGTCAGGTTATTACACTTGATTCCCAGTCGCCATTGGGGCTGATCGTAATACACGGTCGCATCAAACTTTGTATAGGCGGGTATCGTGATTCCTCCACCGACGTTATTGGGATAGATTGTACTAACGTGATTCCCGCCAATGCCTAGCCCCCATCCTTTCGCCGCTCCCTGCGTGAATTTATAACTAGCCCAGAAGTTAGCAATATCGGCCGGCAAGCCATTGCTCAAGCCTTCCTGACTGGCATTGGCCCGGGTGTATTTGTATTCATTGTGTCCATAACCCAAAATCAGATTTAAGCCGGGTAAGGGATTAGCCACGATGTCTACCTCAACCCCTTTACTTTTTTGCTGACCATCCTGAATGGAAAACCCGGGCCGCGTTGGATCCGTGCGTATGGCATTTTTCAGATCAATTTCGTAGTAACTCACCGTAGCCGTAAGTTTCTGGGCCAAAGCCTCCGTTTTTACCCCTACTTCCCACTGATTACCGTATTGCGGCAAGGGCGTCAGGATTGAATTGTCGGGCTGAGTAACGGGAGCTACGTTTTGAAAGCCATTCATGTAGTTGGCAAACACCGAAAGTTGCTCTTTGATGGGTTGATACACCAGACCGAACTTGGGAGAAACGGCCGTTTGGCTGTACACCCCGGCTGCCGCTGCGGGTTGTCCGTTGACAGAAGTGCCCTTGTTATCGAATTTTTCGACCCGTACGCTCAGCATCGCCATCAAGCGATCCGTCAGATTCAGTATATCTGATACATATGCACTATAGCGATACTGTTCAGCGAAGGTATTCGTGAGGTTCGCATTCGCGACCATGTTTTCCAGACGGGAGAGGGAGATCGGTACAATCGGTTTACGGATATTGATTACATCGTAATTCACAATGCCGTACGACTGCGTCAGGCTGGCCGTGTAATATGCATCGACACCGACAACCATCCGGTTTTTGAAACGGCCGATCTGAAAGTCACCCGTGAAATTCTGCTGAAACTGCATGGAGCGGGTGTAGCTATTCCGAGCCGCCGAAAGACTACGGGCAATGGTACTATCACTCGTCCAGGTAGCCGGGTACATATAGTTGACATTATCGTACTGAATGTTTCCGTAGGCGTACTGCGTGGCGGAAGTCCACTGATCCGAAAGTTTGTACTCTGCCTTGGCAAAGACGTTGTGCGTACCCATTTTCAGGAGCGGATCATTGCTGTTGATGGCCTGATCGTATGCCAGCGGCGTATCCTTGATATTTTTGAATCCTGCTTTGCCAAAGGCATACGCGGGAAGCGTAGTACGGTTCGTCCGGAAAAACTCGGCATCAATGTGTAAGGAAAGGCGATCATTGACTTTAAAAGACAAACTGGGGGCAACGGTATAATTCCGATTGAAGCCGTAAGTCTGAAAGCTTTTTTCATTGTGCGAAGCCAAATTCAGGCGGAACAGAGCCGTTTTCTCTTTATTGAGCGGCGTGTTGACATCCGCAGCCAGTCGATTCAAGCTCCAACTGCCGCCCGTATAGGAAATCTCACCGCCAAAATCAGCGTATGGCTTTTTCGTAACCAGATTGGAAAACCCACCAAAAGAAATTAGACTGGAACCAAAGAGCGTACCGGAGGGTCCTTTCAGTACTTCTACCCGCTCCACATTGATGGGGTCAATTCCCGCACTTTGTTGCGAAGCCATGCCATTCCGCATCTGACTGGTTACCCAGAATCCGCGTAGGATCAGGTAGGTAACGCCATTGTTCACACCACCGAATCCAACCCCGGCACCGGGCACGTTTTGTAACAGGTTTTTATAGTCTACGGCGATTTGCTCGGTAGCAAGCTCTTTGGAAAGAACATTATATACCTGCGGATTCTCCAGATTCTTGATGGGTAACCGGGCTACATATTCACTTTCTTTATTCCCGAACTTGTTGGTGCCTTTCACCAGTACCTCTTCGAGTTGTTCCGCCGTCTCTACCAGCGTAAAATCGGCCTGCGTGGTTTCGTTTTCACGAACTTCCAGCTCACGCTCCTGGCTTTTCAGGCCGACAAAACTCACGCGTAAGGTATATGTACCAGCTTTTACTTTTTCGATGGCATACTGGCCTGACTCGTTAGAAGTAGCTCCGACCGAACGACCCTTGAGCGAAATCGTTACCTGACTGGTCGGTTTACCGTCAGAACTCGTGATAGTCCCCTGAATACGGCCCGTTTGTGCCCAAAGGCTTGTGCATGCCCCAAGCAGCATCAGAAAGAGTAGATAGTTTTTTTTCATGGAGAAGAAGGGAATAAAATGAGGGGTGCAATGGAGAAGAGAGGATAGCTCCTCATAAAAAAAGCCCTCGCAAGACGAAGGCTTTTTTCTAATAACAACGAGCAAAAAAACGATGGAGTGCTTAAGATGAAGCTGTCCCCTAACCATTAGTCCATCTTAGACATTGCAAAGGAAGTAGTTTATTTAGATTTATTCCAAATAATTTTCAAATAATTTTTATTGATTCTAAATAATTTGTTTCTATCACCCTTCTGTCTTTATCTTTGAGGAGATTTTCACGTACCCGTTCCATGAGCCTTAACGTTTCTCTTCACGAGTTGTACCGTACTTCGAAAGGAGTGACTTACCAATGCGATCTAACGAATCGTATTGTTCTCAATTTTGCTGATCAGGTGATGGCATTCCGAATGGCAGATTTCGTTCTGTTTCGTCGGAAAGCAGAACGAGTGAATCTTCACGAGATGATTTTTAATCTCGACGATGAATACGATTTTGAAGTACTGGAAGCACCCAAATCCGATCAGAAACTGGTGCTGACGCTGTGCGATCTGGTACAATTACGTGACTTACTGGCGGGTACGCAGTTTACCCTGAATCTCAATTCGATGTTACACGAAGTTTTATATACCTATTCGTACTAACGAACAATACTTCTTTTTTGAATAAAGGGCTCCGTTGGCATATAAACCACGGAGCCCTTATTTATTTTGCTACTGAGATTATTTCTAAATTACTCTTTTTCAATGCGTTAGTATTGCATTCTACGCGAGAGCCTATATCTTTGTGGTGTAGAAAGTATTGCCCACCAACGATCTAAATCCCCGGGCGATAGCAACGAGCACATTTTTTTGAACTATCGCATTAAAAAAATAAGATTAACATGAAAGATTTGCAACGCCTCCGCACCTCACTGAAAGAGGAAGTTGAATTAGCCTTGAATGCTCAGATTAAAATGGAAGCAGAAGCTTCTTCTAAATATTTAGCCATGGCTTCCTGGTGCGAAGTGAATGGTTTCCTGTATTCTGCCAAATATTTCTACAAACAATCGGAAGAAGAACGTGAGCACATGCTCAAAATCTTCCATTACCTGGCAGATCAGGGTGTAATGGCTTATTCACCTGAAGTAGGAGCTGTTCCTCACGAATATCCTTCCTTCCGCAGTGTATTCGAAACGGCTCTGCAAAGTGAGATCAACGTAACGCATTCCATCAACCGTCTGGTAAGTCTTTGCCGTCGCGTAGAAGATTACGCTACCGAAAACTTCCTGCAATGGTTTGTGAAAGAGCAAGTTGAAGAAGAAATCAACGCCCGTCGGGCCCTTGAACTCTTCGACGTTATTGGCGAAGAAGGCATCGGTCGTTTTACTATCGACCGTAATGTATATAAAATTACGAAGCTGGAAGTCGAATAATCATTCATTTCCCCTTCTTTGTAAAGCCCGCAATTGCGGGCTTTTTTTGTGCCCTTTTTACTAAAGCCGGGGTATTTTCATTTCAGATGTCGGCTTTTCCCGGCTTTTGCAGAACTTAGTACCCGCATTGTCAATTTTTGTAGCCTAGTATGCTCTACTATCTTTTCGATTACCTGGATAAAGCCTTCAATTTTCCCGGAGCCGGGGTTTTTCAGTTTCTTACGTTTCGGACGGCGGCGGCTACAGTGACGTCCTTGATTATCGGTATTGTTTTTGGTAAACGCATCATCTGGTACCTGCAACGCCTGCAAATTGGCGAAACCATCCGTGATCTGGGCCTGGAAGGACAGATGCAGAAAAAGGGTACCCCTACGATGGGTGGTTTCATTATCTTACTGGCCATTGTTATTCCGGTACTGCTATTCGCCAAGCTGGATAATATTTACGTAGTCCTTTTACTAATTTCGGCGGTATGGACCTGTTTGATCGGTTTCGTGGATGACTACATTAAAGTATTTCGGAAAAATAAAGAAGGCTTACCCGGTCGCTTCAAGATTGTCGGACAAATCGGACTAGGCTTGTTGATTGGACTGACGATGCACTATTCGCCGGACATCAAAATCCGGGTGTACGAAGAAGCTCGCATCAATACCCCAACGGGCTTCGCTGAACTACGGAAATTTACGGATACCAAAGATTTTCTAACGAACGTCCCTTTCTTTAAAAACAACGAAATTGATTATTCGGAGATTCTTCCGGATTCCATTCTGCCCGATGAATACACCTGGATTCTATACACCGTTATTGTCATCTTCATTATTACGGCCGTATCCAATGGAGCCAACATCACGGATGGGATTGATGGGCTAGCCGCGGGTTCGTCCATCATCATCGGCCTCACGCTGGGTATTCTAGCTTACCTTTCAGGAAATAAAGTCTTTTCCCAGTACCTCAACATCTACTACATTCCTTTATCCGGCGAGCTGGTGGTATTCTGCGGGGCCTTTGTCGGAGCCTGCGTCGGCTTTCTCTGGTACAACACCTATCCCGCTCAGGTTTTCATGGGCGATACGGGTAGTTTGATGCTGGGTAGCGTCATCGCCACGCTGGCCATTGTGTTACGTAAAGAATTGCTAATTCCGATTTTGTGCGGGGTTTTCCTCATCGAATCCATTTCTGTCATTCTCCAGGTGAGTTATTTCAAGTACCAGAAAAAACGACGAGGACTTGAATACGCCCAGTTGCACCGGCTTTTCAAAATGTCTCCGTTGCATCACCACTACCAGAAATCCAATATACCGGAACCGAAGATTGTCATGCGTTTCTTCATCATCGGTATTCTGCTGGCGGTATTTACCCTGGTTACGCTGAAACTACGCTAACAAAAAGACCCGGCTCGAAAGGCCGGGTCTTTTCATAGTTTAATCAGAAATTCATTGAGGTTCTGTTCCGTTTGCAAATTGAGTTTCGTGCGTAATCGGTACCGCTTCAACTCGACACTGCGAACCGTAATGTTCAGTAACTGAGCAATTTCCTTACTGGATAAATTCATTCGCAGATACGCAGCCAACTTCAAATCACCAGGCGTTAGGTTGGGAAACGATTCGAGCAGCTTTTTGAAAAAGTAATCATGCACGTCGTTGAAATTCGATTCAAAGATATCCCAGCTATGTTCATCGGCCAGATTGCGATTAATGAGTTGTACCAGCGAGCGGTATTGCGTAGCAGCGGTTTCCGGACCAATTTCTTTCCGTAACTTCTCCAATTCTCCCTTGATCGTTTCCAGCAGTTCATTTTTTTGCAGCAGGTTCATGGCCGAATTTGCCAGTTCTTCCGACTTGCGTTCGACGTCTTTCCGCAATTGCTCGTTCCGTAATTCTGCCAATACCTGAGCGTTTCGGAGTTGCTCCTCTTCCAGTTGTAGCTGCATTTTTCGTTGAATCCGGCTTTGGTGCATCCGAATGCGACGCCGATAAAACTGATACGCCAGCCAGAAACCCACGACTAACAACACCAGGTATAGAAACTGACTCCAGCGATTCCAGTACCAGGGTGGCCGTATTTCAAAGGACAGAGTCGTTTCTTCGCTGGAAACGGATGAACGTAAATGCACCACATACGTACCTGGGTCTAAAGGCCCCGTCGTCAGGGTGTGCGTTTTCGACAACGTCGTCCAGCCCGGCATTTTTCCTTCCAGCCAGTAGTCGTATGTGACATCGGCCTCGTACTGGGTAGACGTAAAATCAATGGTCAGGTTGTTCTGCCAGTATCGGAATTGCAACTCAGGTTGAGGCTGACCGGGATAAAGCGTTTGATCGAAGTTTTCAGTACTGATCTGACGGATTAGCGGGTGGGCCTGCGTCTCCGTCGTTCCCTGTCGCAAGTAAGAAACCGGTACCACTGAAAACCCATCATCTCCGCAGACCAGCAGCGTCTGCTCATCGAGCCGTACGACATTCTCGTACCCTTCCACCCATTGCACATGTTTGATATTCAACGGCCTGATCGATTGATTTCCCCGCCAGTACGCCAGCGTTCCGTTGATCCGTAATACCAGATAATCCTGGGAGTTGATGGGAAAAATGTTTCTTACGCCCTGTTTACCAAGGGCTGGAATGGCTTTCAAGGTTGTTCCTTCCAGAAAATACGATTGCTGATCGGTACACACCAATGGTTTTTCCTGGATCCGAATCAGGTTAGCTCCCTGCAGACCATTGAGTGGTGTGGTATGCTGAATGGTTCGCAAATCGTCCGCAAGTCGAATTTGGGTGATCCCCCGGTATTTTCGTCGCAGCAAAAGCGTATTGGCATCTTGCTCTATAATTTGATCGGTTAGTGAAAAATCGCCCGCCAATGAGTGACTCAACTGCCAGCGACCGTTGACCTGTTTATACAATGCCAGATCCGTATAAGTGCCCTGAATAAGTATATCCGGATGCTTTTGGAGTTGGTGAAGTACGAGTCCTCCGGTCAGCTTCGAAATTTGCCGAAAGCCCGAGCCTTCCAGTACGAAAGTGCCTTCGTTATGACCGCAAAACAGGGTTCCGTCGATTACTTCCAGATCCCAAACCTGCCCCTGACTACCGGGTACGATCTGTAGACTGGTTTTTCCATCCGTTTCGTTGACCTGAAAAACGCCATGGTTCGTTCCTACGTACAGTTTGCCCTGATAGAGCGTAGCATCGTACACACTTCCGAGTACGCCGTCCTTATCCCGAAAATGGCGAACGGGCGAACTTAGCAAGACGGCATCAATTCCATTATCCGTACCTACCCACACGTTTTTGTCCGCGTCGGCGTGCAGGGCCAGTACGGTATTATTCTGCAAGCCTGATTTCTGGTTGAGGTGGTAGCGAATACGGCCCCATTCATCGGTAATAATCATCCCATTTTGTACCGAACCATACGCATACGTTCGCTCATCCACTCGAATGGCTTTGTTGAGCTGGTTGTCCGCTAGAAAACGACTTGCTGGGGTATTCAGCATAGTGAAGCCTTTGCCATCAAAAGTGAAAAGCATCCGATCCGTACCAATCTGTAACTGACTGGGTCCGGATCGGAATACACAGCGTACCCGTTCATGAGCGAGACGGTCACTGCCCGGTAAGTATACAAATTGTTCATCTACCCATTCGTAGATGCCCTTATCCATAATCTGCACAAAGAGCCGATTGTCAACCTGGTAGGCAAAAAATACGTTTCCCGGCGTAGGTAAAGTCGTTATCTGATTATGCTGATAACGGAACAGGTAAGCAAAAGAATGGAAATAGACCGCATCACCTAATGTAATAATATTCCAGATTTCTTCCTGTTTAAATCGAGGGTCCTTGTTCCGGGAGTTCAGGGAATGGTACGTAAGAACGCCCTTACTATTCGCCTGCCAATAGCCGAATTCCTGTAAAGCTCCCGTATAAATGCGATCACCCGCCGTAGCAACGGAGCGAATGATCTGACGGTGCGGCAAAATGAAATTTTTCCAGGTTTGTCCATCGTATTCCAGCAGACCTTTCGAATTCCCAACGTAGATGAATCGGGTGTTCTTGCTCTGGCTAATACTCCAGTTCTGTCGCTGGGCTTGATAGTCCTGTATAGTGAACGATCTCACCTCAGGCAGGCATAGCTTTTGTAGCTGATCGGTATACGTTTGAGCTTTCGCAAAATCACTGACAAGCACTAAAACTATTACGAATACGAACCTTACACGAGTATCGATTCCTATCCTTCTTCCGATCCTGTTCTGGGTACTCACTTGCTTCACCGTTAAAATCAATCCCACAATTTTTTCAACAATTAATACAAATATGTAGGAATGATGTAGTACACACAAGCCTTACCCTGTAAATGATGTGGTAATGATGTAGTGGTTTTTTTGTCTACATCTACTTAGATATTTTAATTTTGTCCACCAAATAATACAATTTCTTATCATGAAGAAAGCTTATCTGCTGTGTCTATGGTTGTTTTCACTGATCGTCACTCAAGTGTATGCTCAGGAGGGACGCCGCGTCACTGGACGAGTAACCAGTGCAGACGATAACCAACCGTTGCCCGGAGCAACGATTGCCATAAAGGGTACCACGCGTGGTACAAACACGGACGCCGAGGGGCGATTCTCTCTTGCGGCGAATACAGGCGATGTACTTTCCGTAACGTTCGTGGGAATGAAGCCGCAGGAAATAACAGTAACTGCGGCGGCTACAGAGCTTACCATTACGCTGGAATCGGATGCGTCTACGTTAAACGAAGTCGTCGCGATTGGCTACGGAACGGCCCGTAAGAAAGACTTGACGGGAGCAGTAGCTACCTTAAAAACGGCAGACATCGTTAATCAACCCGTTGTATCGGCTACGCAGGCGATGCAGGGTAAATTAGCTGGGGTACAAATCACTGCCTCGGGTGAACCGGGTAGCGTACCGACGGTACGGATTCGTGGTACGGGTACATTGTTGGCCGGTGCAGATCCTTTGTACGTCGTAGACGGCGTTATTACGGACGATATTCGAAACATCAATCCGCAGGATATTACCTCCATGGACGTTCTGAAAGATGCTTCGGCTACGGCTATCTATGGGATGCGAGCTGCTAACGGCGTTATCCTGGTAACGACGAAACGTGGACAAAGCGGAGCGGTTAAAGTAACCTACGATGGTTACGTAGGTTTCCGTCAGGCTTCCCGTCGGGTGAAAATGGCCGATTCGCAGCAGTACATCGACTTCTCAAACGAAGCGTTGGTACGGGCGGGTCAGCAACCTGTTTTCACCGCAGGCGACATCAAGGCGAATACGAATTGGTTCAACGCCATTACCCGTAACGCCCTGGTTCATAACCATAACATTTCCTTGAGTGGTGGTTCTGAGAAAAGTACGTATTTTCTAAGTGGTGGTTATATGTTCGACGACGGTATTCTAAAAGGCAATGGCTATCGTCGTTTGAGCTTGCGGGCTAGCAATGATTATCAGGTCAGTAAGTCTTTCAAAGTGGGAGCCTCATTAAACCTGGCTCAGGAAGATAATGAAAACAAACCTTACTCCGCTTTTACGAGTGCCTACAAGCAGGCTCCAATCGTGCCCGTATACAATGAGGACGGCAGCTATGGATACACCCTTCGCAACAACGTAGCCAACCCGCTAGCTCAGATCAACTATACGAACGATCATACGAAAAGTCTGCGTTTGCAGGGTGTATTGTTTGCGGAATGGAACATCACCAGTGATTTGCGATTCCGCTCGAACTTTGCCGTGGAAAACCGTTCGTTCAATAATCGCAAGTACAACCCGATCTACGTGGTTTCTGGAAACCAGCAAAACAATACCAGTCAGCTGACACTTCGCGATGATAATGCTTCTCGCTGGGTATGGGATAATACCTTAACCTACACCAAAACGTTTGGCGAAAAACATAGTCTGAATGCCCTGGTAGGGGTTACGGGTGAACGCTACAAAACAAGCTTCCTCGGGGGCTCCCGTTTGAACGTACCGAACAATCCGGACTACTGGACCCTGAATCTGGGTACGCAGGCCACTGCTACCAACGAAAGCAGCATGGGTCTGGAGCGACGCCTCTCCTACTACGGTCGGGTAAACTATAACTACGATGACCGGTACCTGTTGACGGCTACCGTACGTCAGGATGGATCCAGCAAGTTTCCTTCGTCCAATCGTTCCAGCGTATTCCCATCCGTGGGTGCGGCCTGGCAGATTGCCAACGAGAATTTCATGAAGGGTCAGAACCTCTTCTCTGCACTGAAACTCCGGGCGAGCTGGGGTCAGGTAGGAAACGACCGGATTGTACCGAACGCGTTCCTCTATACGCTGTCTTCGAACCTGGATTATCAGATTGATGGTCAACTGGCTCCGGGTTACACGATTCAGGACATTAAGGATTTGAACCTACGTTGGGAAGTAACGACGGAGAAGGATTTAGGTCTGGAGTTTGGTTTATTAAACAACCGTCTCTCCGGGGAAGTCAACTACTATGACAAACTCACGAAAGACGCGTTGATCTACAAACCCATTGATGCCATCTTCGGTGATAACGATTCCCAGTATCTGACCAACGCCGCCGACATTCGTAACCGCGGTATCGAGTTTGGTTTGAACTGGAATGAGAAGAAAGGTGACTTCCGTTACAATGTAGGCGTGAACTTCACGATCAACAATAACAAAATTGAGCGTGTGAACGGTGGTCTGCCTATCCAGGCTGGTAGCTTGGGTAACGGTCAAATCACAACGCAGACAGCAGAAGGACAACCCATCGGTAGCTTCTACGTATACCAGACGAATGGTATCTTCAAATCACAGGCTGAGCTGGATGCGTATCCGCACATTTCCGGAGCAAAAGTGGGCGATCTGCGTTACGTGGACACGGATGGGAACGGAATCATCAATGGTAACGACCGCGTATACAAAGGTTCGTATCAGCCTAAATACTTCTTTGGTCTGACGGGTGGTCTTAGCTACCGCAACTTCGATTTGAGCGTTACGGCAGCGGGTAACCTGGGCAACCAGATTTACAACGGTAAAAAAGCTCAACGATTTGGTAACGAGAATATCGAAGCTTCCGTCACCAACTGGTGGTCACCCAGCAATACGACGAGCAACAATCCCCGTCCGTCGAATGACGTAGCTCTGGCTTCTGATTACTACATCGAATCAGGCTCGTACCTGCGGATTAATAACGTTTCGCTGGGTTACAACTTACCCAAAACGCTGACGGATTCCTGGAAAATGCAGGGCATTCGCGTGTACGTGACGGCTCAAAACCTGGTGACGTTCCAGAAGTTCTCGGGCTTTACCCCTGAGCTTCCCGGTCGTACGCTCGCGAACAGCACCGACCAAACCGCGGGTACGCTGTCTTCGGGTATCGAACTGGATGCGTATCCCACGCCTCGTACGTTCCTGATGGGAGTAACGGTTAATTTCTAATTCGACAAGATTCGGGTCAGGCGGTAACGACTGGCCCCATCTCAAAACATATAGTTCCAATGAAAGTCAACAAATATATCCTGAGAGCTGGCCTCTTTACGGGTCTTGCTTTGAGCGGAGTCGCCTGTAAGGATTACCTGGATGTAGCTCCTCAGGGCGAGCTTACGCCGGATTATTTATCCAGCGATCCGAAATCGGCTGAAGGTATCGTTACGGCCATTTACAACAAGATGCTCGACTGGAATATCCACTCCTTTTCCTGGATCGGTATTACCAGTATTGCTTCCGACGACGCCGATAAAGGCAGTGATCCGGGCGATTCAGGTTCAGATAAAAATGAATTGGACGGCTTTACGTTCTCGGCAACCAGTGGTTCCTTTAATGACATCTGGCAGGGAAATTATCAGGGCATCGCCCGGGCTAACCAGGCTCTGACGTATTTGCCTACGCTGACGATTGACGAAGCCTCCAAAAACCGTCTGATTGGCGAAGCTACCTTCCTGCGGGCGTATTTTTACTTCAATCTGGTTCGTACGTTCGGGGGTGTACCCTTGATTACGACGGTTCCTAATCCAACGAACGAAGCCGACTTACAGGCGGGTCGTACGCGGACTACGACGGAAGCCATTTATTCCCAAATCGAAGCGGATCTCAACACGGCAATAACCAATCTGCCCGAAAAAGGTAGCATTGCAACCGGCCGGGCTACGAAAGGAGCAGCTCAGGCTCTGTTAGCGAAAGTTTCGATGTACCAGAAGAAATGGGACAAAGTACTGGAACTTACCAATGCAGTAATCACTGGTGGTAAATATTCCTTGGTAGACGATTACTCGACGATCTGGCGGGAAGTCGGTGAAAACAACGCCGAATCCATTTTTGAAGTACAAGCTCAGGGTACTACGCCAAACAAAGGCATTAATAACTACTCGGCAACCCAAGGTGTACGCGGTCAGTGGGGCTGGGGCTTCAATACGCCTTCAGCGGATCTGGAAAAAGCGTATGAACCCGGTGATAAACGCAAAGCAGCGACCATCATGTACCCCGGTGAAGTGCTTTGGGATGGTCAGCAGGTGTTAGCTACGGCTCCGAACCCTCGTTACAACAAGAAAGCGTACGTAAGCCGCGTAGCTGAAACGTACAATGGTAACGATTCGGAGACGAACAAAAACATGCGGATTTTACGCTTTGCGGAAGTACTGCTGATGCACGCGGAAGCCTCTAACGAACTGGGTCAGTCGGGTAATGCCCTGATTTCTCTGAACAAAGTTCGGGTACGGGCCGGATTGCAAGCGGCACAAGCAGGTTCTCAGAGCGACTTACGCCTGAAAATCTGGAACGAACGTCGCGTAGAATTGGCAATGGAGCACGACCGGATGTTCGACCTGCGTCGGCAGGGACGAGCCGCAACAGTACTGCGGGCTCTGGGTCTGCCTTACGTAAGTCCTAAACACGATCTGTTCCCCATTCCGCAAACGCAAATCGACTTAAGCGGTGGTCAGCTAAAACAAAACCCCGGCTACTAAAACAAGGCGAGAGGTAATCAGAAAGAATGGTTCTTCTGATTACCTCTTTCGCTTCAAGGTGTATTTGGTATTCTTTTCCGCCCTACTCTTTCTGCTTTATGAGAATATACTCCACGCTTCTGACAGGCGTCATGGCTTGTACATTGACGTTTGTTTCCTGTACCAAGTCCGTCCCGACTACTCATTCTAAAACGCTTGCTACTGAGAAATTGCCTTCCGAGAAGAGCGAATACATGGACGTTGTACAAAAAGCTACGTTCCGTTACTTCTGGGATTTCGGGCATCCCATTTCGGGCATGGCTGCCGAACGTACAGCCACGCCCAATATCGTCACGACGGGCGGTACGGGTTTTGGCCTGATGGGAATGGTCGTAGCCGCCGAACGGCAGTGGATTACCCGCGAGGCCGCCGTAGCCCGCGTACAAAAAATTGCCGATTTTCTGGAAAAAGCCGACCGCTTCCACGGAGCCTGGTCGCACTGGATTGATGGCAACACGGGCCGGGTCGTTCCTTTTGGACAAAAAGATAACGGCGGTGATCTGGTAGAAACCGCTTTTCTAACCAATGGTCTACTCGTTGCCCGAGAATACTTCAACGGCAATACTGCCGCCGAAAAGAAACTTCGTAACCAGATTACCAAACTCTGGGAAGGCATCGAGTGGGACTGGTACGTGCACGATGGCAAACTTCGCTGGCACTGGTCCAAGCAGTACAATTGGGACATGAATATGCCCATTGAAGGCTATAATGAATGTCTGATTACGTATGTGCTGGCTCTGGGTTCGCCCACGCACGCCATTACGCCGCAGGTCTACGAAAACACCTGGAAACAGTCGAATCACTTTACCAATGGCAACAAGTACATGGGTTATAAGCTCGACATTGGCTTCCCCTACGGCGGGCCGCTCTTCTTCAGCCATTACTCGTATCTGAGTATGGACCCGCGACGGATGCAGGATCAGCATACGAACTACTGGCAGATGAATCAGGCTCATACGCTGATTAACTGGGCGTACTGTGCCGAAAAAGCTCCTAAAGTGTATGGGTATTCCGAAGAAAACTGGGGCCTAACCGCCAGCGACGATTACAATTTCTACGACGCTCACTCACCGACCAACGATAACGGTACGATTACGCCCACGGCGGCTTTATCGGCTTTCCCGTATACGCCTTACGAATCCTGGCAGGCACTGCGGTATCTGTATCTGAAACACGGCAATCGTCTGTTTGGTGAATATGGTTTTTATGATGCCTACAATGCGTCGAAAAACTGGTACTCCAATCAGTATCTGGCGATTGATCAGGGTCCGATTGTCGTGATGATTGAAAACTACCGGACAGGCCTGATTTGGAAAGTGGGCGAACGCATTACTGAAATTCAGACGGGACTGAAGAAAATGGGTATTGAGAACCCCTCCTACCCGACGGGCTTCTACGCCTACCAGCCGCACCCGACTACCGGCGAATGGAGTCTGATGCGACACAGCGACACAGGTAAATACCCGCTGGAATTCGCCGTGGCCGGTACACAACCCGTTACCATCGAACTCACGGGCATTAATGGTACAACCCTTAAAGTATTGGATAATAAAACGCTAACGCCCGGTACACATATTCAATCTTTCGACGCAGCCGGAGGAAAGTATGTAGCAACGATTACGCAGGGTTCGGTGAAGAAGGTGATGAAGTTGGTATTGCGGTAATTATTGGTACCCTATATGCAGTCTTTCGTCCCGCAAGTTACGCTGGTCTTTTAGTCCGTCGACGATACCGATTCGATAAAAACTAATAAATAATCACTATTGCTGGAAAATGAAAACCTCCCCCGCCCGGAAGCAACGGAACGACCTACGATAGCCGCAATGCGGTGGCCTAAAGCGGGCTGTCGTCAGTCGTGGAGAGGTCCAGCCTGGAAGGCTTCTGGGCTACTAGTCAGCCGTTCCAACGGAACCAGACTCGGTCTAGGTGAATAACGCATCTGTAAAAAGCAAGTTATTAGTTCCTGAGCTATCTATAGGTTAACATGCTTTCGAGACTAAACTCCGTTTGATTCTGCAAGAAATCAATAAATGATTCATTCCATGAAAAAGACTTCTCTTCTGCTTCTGGCGGGTCTGTTCCAGTTTCAGGTACAGGCTCAGACGCCGGAGGCGAAAATGAATACCTTCGTCACCAAGCTCATGGGCCAGATGACGATTGATGAAAAAATCGGTCAGCTCAATCTGGTGACACCGGGCGGATTTACGGCGACGGGAGCTACGGTTTCCCAAAACGTCGAAGCCAATATTAAAGCGGGTAAAGTCGGCGGCTTGTTCGGCATTTACGATCCGACGCTGGTACGCAAACCTCAGGAACTGGCCGTAAAAAATTCCCGGCTGCACATTCCTCTGCTGTTCGGACTCGACGTCATTCACGGACACAAAACCAGCTTTCCCATTCCCCTCGGCATTTCGTCAACCTGGGATCTCGAACGCATTGAGAAAAGTGCCCGCATTGCCGCGACTGAAGCTACCGCGGATGGGCTGAACTGGGTGTTCTCGCCCATGGTCGATATTGCCCGTGATCCTCGCTGGGGCCGCATTTCTGAAAGTTCCGGAGAAGATCCGTACCTGGGTTCGCTCATTGCCAAAGCCATGATTCGCGGGTATCAGGGCACCAGCTTTAAGGAAACGAATACGGTTCTCGCCTGCGTCAAACACTTTGCTCTGTACGGAGCGGCTGAAGCGGGCCGTGATTACAATACCGTGGATATGAGCCGTATTAAAATGTTTGAGTACTACCTGCCGCCGTACAAAGCCGCCATCGACGCGGGCGTAGGGAGTGTGATGACTTCCTTCAACGAAATCGACGCAGTACCGGCGACGGCCAATAAATGGCTCGTAACCGATTTGTTACGCAACCAATGGGGCTTTAAAGGCCTGGTGGTAACCGACTACACGGCCATTAACGAAATGATTGCCCACGGTCTGGGGGATCTGAAACAGGTTTCGGCTCTGGCTTTGAAAGCCGGTACCGACATGGATATGGTAGGCGAAGGCTTTCTAACGACGCTCAAACAATCGCTGAACGAAGGCAAGATCACCCAAAAAGAAATCGATCAGGCCTGCCGCCGGATTCTGGAAGCCAAGTACAAATTGGGCCTGTTTGACGATCCGTATCGCTACCTGGACGAGTCGCGTCCGGTTAAAGAAATTCTGACGCCCGAGAACCGGGCCTTTGCCCGCGATCTGGCTGCCCGTAGTCACGTATTACTCAAAAATGCGAATCAGACCTTACCCCTGAAAAAAAGCGGCAGCATTGCTCTGATTGGCCCCCTGGCGGATGATCGGAAGAATATGCTGGGTACGTGGAATATTGCTGGCGACTGGAAAAAAGCCGTGACCGTGGCGGAAGGCATTAAGAATGTAGCGGGTAATAGTGTAAAAATCAATTACGCCAAAGGAGCCAACTTCACCACAGATACACTGCTAATTCAGCGATTGAACGCTCAGAACGGACTCGTAGACGTAGACCCCCGTTCGCCGGAAGTGATGATCGAGGAAGCCGTAAAGGTGGCCCGGCAATCAGACGTGATTGTGGCCGTTGTAGGCGAAGCTCAGGAAATGTCGGGCGAAGCTTCCAGTCGTTCGGATATTGGTATTCCCGAAAATCAGAAAGACTTACTGAAAGCACTGAAAAAAACGGGCAAACCGCTGGTACTGGTAGTGATGAGCGGTCGTCCGCTAACGCTTACCTGGGAAAACGACAACGCCGATGCCATGCTGGAAGCCTGGTTTGGCGGTAGCGAATCGGGCAATGCCATCGCAGACGTTTTGTTTGGCAACTACAATCCTGCCGGAAAACTGACGGCTACATTTCCCCGCAACGTTGGTCAGATTCCCATTTATTACAATCACAAGAATACGGGTCGTCCCTACGAAGGCGTGTTACTGGATAAATTCAAATCCCGTTACCTCGACGTACCCAATGATCCGTTATTTCCCTTTGGGTACGGTTTAAGTTATACTACGTTCAGTTACAGCGAGGTCAAACTCAGCCAGACCACCCTGAAGGGCAATCAGACATTACAGGCAAGTGTGACTGTAAAAAACACGGGTAAGTACACGGGCGAAGAAGTTGTTCAGCTCTACATCAGCGATCCTGTCGCGAGTGTAACGCGTTCGGTGAAAGACCTGAAAGGCTTCCAGAAGATCAGTCTGAAATCCGGCGAGAGTAAGGAAGTTACCTTTCGTATTACACCCGAACAGCTCAAATTCTATACTACGGATTTGAAATACGACTGGGAAGGGGGCGAATTCAGTATTCAGATCGGTACCAATTCCAGCGACGTACAAACGGCAAAAGTGCAGTGGGCTAAATAAAACCTGCCGTCGTACCAAAAAAGGTCAGCCGAAACGCTGGCCTTTTTTCTTTTTGTAGGCTTTCCTCAGCAATAACCCATTTCAGAGCAAACGATCCGATGATTCCAGCAAAAATGGACGCGATAATGAGAAAACGTTTCGTTTCGCTCCTTTCAGCTTTTAAGGCATCTTTTTACAAAAAAAGGCACTCTCATCCGTTTCCCTTCTGTTACTTTTCGATTCCTGAGACGCAACTTACCCATTTGTAGGTATTGCTTTTTTTCTCTTTTTCTTTGAGTTTTGTCCATGTCGCAGCAAAGACAACTAGCCTTTTGCTGGTTCGCCTTCAACCTACTTTTCTGTCATACCTCTAGCATTTCCTGTTAAAACTATTTCCACGTTTTAGGATTTCTTACTAAAACATGGCCTTTTCGAGTATCACTTTCTCTATTCTTTTACTTATCGCCCCTTTTTTATCATTTCCTAACCATCAAGTGTTTACAAAGCAAAAGCCCCGGTTACCAGTGGTAACCAGGGCTTCTTTGGGTTACTAAAAACCTTACGGTTTATTGGAATCAACGACAATACGCTTGTCCCGATTCACCAGTTCCCAGGCTGTATAGAAGACCAGACGGGCCGTTTTCTCAGCCTTGTCGAATTGGATTTTTTCCACGTCATCCGTCGGGCGGTGGTAGTCATCGTGGACACCGTTGAAGTAGAAAATAATGGGGATTTTCTTAGCCGCGAAGTTGTAGTGGTCCGAGCGGTAGTAGAAACGGTTTACATCCTTCGGATCGTTGAACGTGTAGTCCAGATCCATCTTGATGTACTTCTTGTTCGCTTCTTCATTGATAGCGTGCAGTTCCGAAGACAGCTTATCGGAGCCAATCACGTAGATATAATCCGGCTTGCCTTCGTGGGCTTTGTCCACCCGGCCAATCATGTCAATGTTCAAATCGGCAATGGTGTTTTCCAGCGGAATCAGCGGGTGGTTTACATAGTATTCCGAGCCCAGCAGCCCTTTTTCTTCACCCGTTACGGTCATGAACAAAATGCTGCGACGCGGACGATTGCCCGCTTTAGCCGCTTTAGAGAAGGCCTCGGCCAATTCCATCACGCCAACCGTACCCGAACCGTCGTCATTGGCTCCGTTGTTGATCTGCCCATCGGGCGAAATGCCGATGTGATCGTAGTGAGCCGTCACCACGAGTACTTCGTTTTTCTTGTCGGTACCTTCCAGAAAACCAACGACGTTTGACGTTTCGATAGGCGTCTGCTTCTCTTCGGCTTTCAAGGTCAGGGTTTTCTTGAGATCAGCAGGTTTCGTCTTCCCAGCCATCAGATCCGCCAGTTGTGTATCATCAAGACCCAGCATTTCCTTCGCCAGTCCCTGCTTCACCTGTACGGACAATAAGGTAGATTCCGGACGTTTTTCATCCTTGAACGTCAGACGATTCATCCGGGGTGAGTATGCCCGCATCCGACCGTAAAGTTTATCCGTTTGTTCATCGGCACCCGGAGCAATGGTCAGCACACAACGCACTCCTTTTTCCTTTAGCACGGCCATTTTCTTACGCATGGCTTCGGCGTTACGGGGCTCGGCGGCGAGTAACAACGCGGCTTTGCCATCCAGGTTTAGCCCATTCAGGTCTTCATCCGTTCCGTAACCGACCAGTACGATATCCAGGGTCTCTTCTTTGGAGAAATTCCCCGACCCCGTTACGTAGAAATCTTTCAGTAATTCTTTCGTACCGCTGGGGGTCTTCAGGTACACATCACCCCAACCCAGTTCAACCAGCTCAACGGGTTGTAGGTAGCTCCCACCGGGACCAATACCCTTTAAACCCAGACTCTTAAAGTGGTTGGCAATGTATTCAGCCGCTTTGTGCTGACCGGGCGTTCCGGTACCGCGACCTTCCAGTTCGTCGGAAGCCAGGTACGAGAGGTGTTTTTTAAGATCTTCCGCCTTGATGGTCTCGGCGAATTTCGTTGGATTCTGAGCCTGAGCGAAAGCCAGCGGACTCAAAGCCAACAACGTAAGCAGTTTTTTCATGAAGTGAATAGAATGGAAATCAAACCCTTAAAGTAAGCGAAAAACGCAGGTTTTTATTGCAAAAAGCGATCAAAGGTTAAAATGAAGTGCTGTCAAGGCATCTATGATTCATTTTGCTTGGTTTTCTCTAGGATTGAAAAGGCTATTCTTCGAAAATAGCCCGATAATTTCTGAATGGCAGAGTTTTTTAATCTGTATGAATAGGATTTGAATAAAGTATTGATTTCATAAGAAGAGCCTTTTCATTTTGTGATTGGAAGTATTGCATTAAACGAAGACCTGTTTCGTCCCGCTGAGAAAGCTGGTCATTTAGTCCATATCGCGATAAGACGGGGTTCGGTTTTATGTCCTCCATGCAGGTGTTCGACTGTCTTCTAACCACACCAACAACTATTAATAAAAGATGAAAATCCCTCCCGCCCGTAAACAGCGGTGGCCCAGAGCAAGCTGTCGTTAGTCGTGGAGAGGTCCAGCCTGGAAGGCTTACGGGCTACTAGCCAGTCAGTAAAGAGAACCAAATTCGGTCCAGGTGGATAACGAAGCTTTAAAAGAGCAAAATTTTTGATAAGCAGTTCATAAGGGTGTTTATAGTCTAGCAGTCAGCCGTGTTTACGGGGCGAAACCCGATTTAAATAAACAGAGCACCTCTAAAAAGCACACTTCATTTTTAGAACTTCATGAAAACGAGCAAAAAGACTATTGAAAACGAAGCCCGCCGCGATTTTCTGAAGCAATCGTCGGTGTTGTCGGCTTTGGTGCTATCCCCCGAAAAGGCGATCAAGGACCCGAATTGGGATGAAAAAATTGCGGCTCCTTTTGAAAAAGTACCACTGAAACTGGAAATCAATGGGGTCAAGCATACGCTGAACGTGGAACCGCGTACGACCTTACTCGACCTTTTACGCGAGCAACTGCACCTGACGGGTACCAAAAAAGGTTGCGATTACGGCCAGTGCGGAGCCTGTACCGTACATTCCGACGGCCAGCGAATTAATTCCTGCCTGACCCTGGCAGTCACCGAAGAAGGAAAGAAAATCACGACCATTGAAGGACTGGCCAAAGGCGATACCCTGCATCCCATGCAGGAGGCTTTCGTCAAACACGACGGTTTTCAATGCGGTTACTGCACGCCCGGTCAGATTATGTCGGCGGTGGCATGTATCCGCGAAGGACACGCGAATTCCGAAGACGAAATCCGGGAGTACATGAGTGGGAACATCTGCCGGTGCGGAGCCTATCCCAATATTGTCGATGCCATTATGGACGTGAAGAAAGGAGGACAAACGGTATGAAAGCCTTTCAATACGTCCGGGCCAATACGGCTAAGTCGGCTCTCGAAGCATTAGCCAAAGACCCTTCCGCTCAGTTCATCGCCGGAGGTACCAATCTGGTGGATTTGATGAAACGGGGCGTAACGGCCCCGGATAAACTCATCGACATCAGTCGTTTACCGCTAAATAAAATTGAAAAAGTAGCCAATGGCGTTCGCATCGGAGCCATGTCCCTTAATAGTCAGGTAGCCGATGACAAGCTGATCCTGGAAAAGTGGCCGCTACTGGCTCAGGCCCTCAATGCCGGGGCTTCGGCCCAATTACGGAATAAGGCTACGGTGGGTGGCAATATGCTCCAGCGTACGCGTTGCGGCTATTTTTACGATACCGAAATGCCCTGCAATAAACGGCAGCCGGGAACGGGTTGCGGAGCCAAGGAAGGCTATAATCGCATGCATGCCATTTTCGGTACGAGCGAACACTGCATTGCCGTCCACCCCAGTGACATGTGCGTAGCGTTGGTAGCCCTCGACGCTGCGGTAGTCGTACAAGGTCCCAAAGGCGAACGCACCATTCCCTTCACCGAATTTCATCGCTTGCCCGGCGATCGTCCCGAAAAAGACAATACGCTGGGAAAAGATGAATTAATTGTAGCCGTAACCCTGCCGGATTCGCCCTATACGCAACACGCTCATTATCTGAAAGTACGCGATCGGGCTTCGTACGCCTTTGCGTTGGTCTCCGTAGCGGCGGCGTTGGAGCTGGAGGGTAAAACCATTAAGTCGGCCCGATTGGCGATGGGTGGCGTGGCTCATAAACCCTGGCGTTTGCAGGAAGTGGAAAAGGCTTTGGTGGGCAAAACCGTATCCGAAGCTACGTTTCAACAGGCTGCTCAGCAGGCGATGGCCGGAGCCCGGGCGTTTGAGTACAATGCCTTCAAACTCAAGCTCGCTCCTAATACAATTGTAGAAGCTTTGAAAATGGCCGCTGGCCTAACCGCATAAGCTCATGAAAAATAAAGATGAACGAATTGGCGGACGCATGAGTCGCGTCGATGCTCAGCTGAAAGTGACGGGGGCCGCCAAATATTTCGCCGAATTTGAAGTACCCAATCTGGTCTACGGGGTACTGGTTCCGAGCACGATTACCAAAGGCACCATTAAAAGTCTGGATACGAAAAAGGCCGAAAGTGCTCCGGGTGTACTGGCGGTTCTTTCCTACCTGAACGCTCCGAAAACACCCGCGTACCAAACGGACGAACCAAGCAAAACCTCTTCCGGACGCGGTCCCGGAATGAAAGCCTTCCACGATAACAAAGTCTACTTCAACGGACAGCCCATCGCGATGGTCGTAGCGAATACCTTTGAACGAGCTACCTACGCGGCCTCGCTGGTGACCGCTCAGTACGAAAAGTCTTCGCACCAGACTGAGCTCAAAAGCAATCTGGATAAAGGGATTACGCCCAAAAGCAAGTCCCTGCAGGATTATCAGCGGGGCAAGAAAGACGCGTATCAAACGGCCCCGGTTAAGATTGAAGCCGAGTACATCCAGCCTACGGAGGTACATAATCCGATGGAATTACACGGTATTCTGGCTCAGTGGGAAGGTCCGGACAAAATCACCGTGTACGCAAAGACGCAGGGTGTGAAGATGACCCAGCAGGTCATTGCCGATACGTTCAAGATTCCGAAAGAAAATGTATCCGTTCACTCGCAGTTTGTGGGGGGAGCCTTCGGGATGTCGCTGCGGGTATGGCCGCACGAAATTGCTACGATACTGGCGGCTCAGAAAGTACAGCGTCCCGTCAAACTGGTGATCACGCGGGATCAGATGTTTACCATCGCGGGTTACCGACCGCATACGCATCAAAAAGTAGGGATTGGAGCCAATAAAGACGGAAAGTTTGTCGGCATTTCCCACTGGGCCAATGTTCAGAACAGTAACTACGAAGAGTTTACCGAAGCGACGGTGGGCATGACGCGGTTTCTGTATCGTTCACCCAACGTTAACACGACCTATCGGGTTGTACCGCTTGACATTTGTACGCCGATCCCCATGCGTGGACCCGGCGAAGCGACGGGAGCTTTTGCTTTGGAATCGGCCATTGATGAATTGTCGTACGCCCTGAATATGGACCCGATTGACTTACGGATGAAAAACTATCCCGAAAAAGACCCCGAGCAGGATTTACCCTGGTCGAGTAACCACGTTCGGGAGGCCTATCAATTGGGAGCCGATAAAATTGGCTGGTCGAACCGTCCGAAAGAACCACGCAGCAAAAAAGAAAACGGCATGTGGATAGGATACGGGATGGCAACGGGTACGTTCGGAGCCCACCGACGCGAGGCAACGGCCCGGGCTCAGCTCAAAGCGGATGGTACCTTGCTCATCCAAAGTGCGGCCAGTGATATTGGTCCGGGAACGGGTACGGCCATGGTACAGATTGCCGCTGAAGTGATGGGTATGCCCGCCGATCAAATCAAGTTTGAATTGGGTGAAACAGCCTTTCCCTATGCTCCTATTCAGGGCGGTTCGGCGACGGTGGCCTCGGTAGGTTCGGCGGTACACGAAGCCTGTATGGCTTTGCGTCAGCAACTGGTGGAACTTTCGGGCAATGCTTTGAAAAAAGCCAAAGTTGATACGCTGGTTTACGAAGAAGGCCGCGTTCGCTCCCCTACCGATCGCTCGGCCAGTATTGCTTACACGGAAATTCTAAAGCGGAATAATCTGCCGATGCTGGAAGTAACCAAGGAGGCGAAACCGGGCGAAGAAGGGAAGAAATTTGCTATGTATTCCTTCTCCGTACATTTTGTGAAAGTTCATGTCCACCCCACGACAGGCGTAGTCCGGGTAAAACACGCCGTAGCCGTGGCAGATGCGGGTACGATTGTGAATCACAAAACGGCCAGCAGCCAGATGATGGGCGGAGCCGTGGGTGGTATCGGCATGGCTTTACAGGAAGAAGCCGTGATTGACCATCGCTACGGACGGTATATCAACAACGATCTGGCTAATTATCACGTACCCGTCAATGCCGACATTCCCGATATTGATGTCTTGTTTGTCGATAAAAAAGATCCCTACATCAACCCCATGGGAGCCAAAGGACTGGGCGAAATCGCCATTATTGGGATGGCTCCAGCCATTGCCAATGCGGTATACAACGCCACCGGAAAACGGATTCGGGAATTACCGATTACGCCGGATAAGTTGATTTAGGTTTAGCTGCTGGTTTTTGTAGTTGTTGGTTGAGTGTTGTTTGTTGTTAGTGGCACATTAACTAGGAGGTTATAACCAAGCTACTAGGTAATAAACAATCCGGTTAGAGAGCGAACCTGTTATTCGTGGCATCCGCTACGAATCTATAAACCATTAGGCGATACTTACCTGTAACAAAAACGTCCCTGACTGTAGGAGTCAGGGACGTTCTATATTTTGTGGGTTGAAATGCTGGTTTTATCGCATAGCCATGTCGCCGCTCCGGATTTTCTCGCCTACTTTCTTGACGTCCTTCATCACCCGGAAAAAGTTATCGCCCCAGATTTTCTTCAGGTCCTTTTCGCTGTAGCCGCGACGAACCATTTCAATCGTCAGGTTTTCGTATTCAGAAATGTCGAAACAATCAGCCAGGTACCCACCGCCATCGTAATCGCCACCGATGCCCACGTGATCCACGCCCATGATTTTCACAAAATGGTCGAGGTGATCGATTGCATCTTTCACTGTAGCCAACGGTACAGGGTATTTCTTGTTCAGTTCCCGCATTTCCATCCGCATGGCTTTCATCTGCTCATCCGTCATGGCTCCACCCGCCGTATACTTCTTACGGATTTCAGCCGTGGCCGCCTCGCGTTCGGGATTTTTCGGAGCTTCCTTAATATAGCTACTCAGCAAGTTCAACTGTACGACACCGCCTTTTTTGGCAACGGCCCGTAGTAAGTCATCGTTTAGGTTTCGGGGATGGTTGAGTACCGACCAAGCATCGGAGTGCGTAGCAACGATGGGAGCTTTTGACAGTTTGATTAAATCCCACACCGTACTGTCGGATACGTGCGAAATATCGATAATCATCCCAAGACGATTCATTTCCGTCACTACTTTTTCACCGAAGGGACTCAGGCCGTTGAATTCCGGTCCTTTGGGATCCGTCGATGAGTCGCAGATATCGTTATTCGCCGAGTGAGAAAGCGTCATGTACCGTACGCCGCGATCGTAAAACTTCTGAAGCAGCGACAGATCGTTTCCGATCTGATAGCCATTTTCCATGCCAATAAAAATCGACCGTTTGCCCGCTTTTTCCTGAGCCATCGCCTCTTCCTGGGTCGTTACAATTTTGCCCATTTCCGGATGTCGGTTAATCTGAGCGTACATCGAATCCAGAATCGTCATCGCCATTTGCTGAACCCTGGCGTTGGCCTCGGGCGTACGCGGCCCCTGTCCCTGATACACGGCGAAGAAAATCCCGTCTACGCCCCCTTTTTTCATGCGGGGAAAGTCAATCTTGGAGTCAAATCCCGTAGCCGTTCCGGGTGCGGGCGTATTATCTTTCGAAATGTCAAAGCCTTTTCCGACCATCCGCATCGGCGTATCGGCGTGGGTATCCAGCGTGAACACCTTGGCGTGAATTTTCTTGGCTTTTTCAATCAGCTTGGCATCCTGTTGTGCTGATACCAGTTGGCTTAAACCAATCAAGGGTAAAGCGAGGAAAATTTTTTTCATATCCGTCAATAAAAAGGTTTACTAAAATTGGGAAGTACCGTTCACTAAAGGTATAAATATTTCGCCAAATACCCTTATCACCATATATATGATAGCGATCATAAGAAAAACAACTGCGATAAGTTTGCGAAGAGCCGCGATCATTCTTTTTTAAACATTCCCCCCGTTTTCTGCTTACGTATTCAAAAACAGTAGGAATTCATGAACCAAACGGCAGCCGTTATCGGAGCGGGCATCGGCGGTATTGCCACCGCTATACGTTTAGCCGTGAAGGGCTATCCCGTTACCGTATTTGAGGCAAATACGTATCCCGGCGGCAAGTTGTCGGCTTTTGAAGAAAAAGGGTATCGCTTCGATGCGGGGCCTTCGCTTTTCACGATGCCTCAACTAGTCGAGGAACTTTTTATACTGGCGGGCGAAGATCCCAGGGAGCATTTTACCTACGAACGCCTGCCCGACATCTGTCATTACTTCTGGGATGATGGCACGCGGCTGACGGCCTCGGCGAATTCGGACCAGTTTGCTCAGGAAGTGGAACAAACCCTCGGCGAACCAGCGGCTCATGTTCGTAATTTCCTTCAGCACAGTGCCTTTCAGTACGACGTTACGGAGCAGCTTTTCCTGAAAGATTCCCTGCATAAAGCGTCCACCTGGCTCAGTCGGAAGGCCTTGCGAGGCTACCTGAATTTTCCGCGACTGGGGGTTTTAGGTACCATGAATCAGGCGAATGAGCAACGTTTCCAACAGGCGAAAGTGGTACAACTCTTCAACCGCTACGCCACCTATAATGGCTCCGATCCGTATCAGACGCCCGCGTTGCTCAACATGATTCCGCACCTGGAGTACAACATCGGAGCGTACTTTCCGGAAAAAGGGATGGTCAGTATCACCGAAAGTCTGGTCGCTCTGGCTGAGCGAAAAGGGGTTCAGTTTCGGTACCAGTCTAAAGTGGAACGCATTCAGGTACGCGATGGCAAAGCCGTCGGTGTGGTGGTGCAGGGTCAGGAAATCCCGTGTAGTATAGTTGTCTCGAACATGGACATTACGCCCACGTACCGGAAATTGCTCCCCACCGAGAAAGCCCCGGAACGTACGTTGCAACAACCCCGTTCGGGCTCAGGTCTGATCTTCTACTGGGGCGTACGGCGGGAATTTGCGGAACTGGGCGTACATAATATTTTCTTTTCGAACGATTACAAGGCCGAATTCGAGCACCAGTTTCAGTATAAAACTATTTACTACGACCCCACGGTATACCTGCACATCAGCTCGAAAATCAAGAAGGATGACGCCCCCGCAGGCGGTGAAAACTGGTTTGTACTTATCAACGCTCCCGCCAACGAGGGGCAGGACTGGGACACCATCATTGCCCAGACCCGACAGGAAGTACTGGCTAAAATAAGTCGCAGTTTGGGGGTAGACGTAGAACCAATGATTGAGAGTGAATCGGTACTGGATCCCCGAAGTATTGAACTTCGTACCTCTTCCTATCAGGGAGCCCTCTACGGAACGTCGTCTAATAATCGGTTTGCGGCCTTTTTGCGGCACCCCAATTTTTCGTCCCGTATCAAAAATTTGTATTTCGTGGGCGGTAGCGTACATCCGGGCGGCGGAATTCCGTTGTGTTTATTTTCAGCCCGTATTGTCGCCGGAATGGTTCCCGAAACCGGTCGCTAGAAAGTACCGGGGCTTATTCAACAATTATTGAACAAAATCATTTGTATAACGTTACAGAACCAAAGGCTTTTCCCGGCGGTAAATTCCCGTTGACGAAAGGCTTTGACTTCTTAACCAATGCTTTGACTGCACTGAATCATCAAACCACCAACCCATGCAACCGTATCCTTAGCCCGTCGTTTAAAGCTGCTAAAGCTTGCTTTAGAGCTCGCGACAAATGTGTGTTTTTTCAAGCTATACCTTTTTGGCGGAAATTTTAAGGAAATTTGAGATTATTTTCCTTCTCAGTCTTTTGCATCCCCTACCTTTGCCCAATTATTCGAGCAGTTTTCAGATATGGACCAATATTCATATATCGCCAATGCGGACGTGGATTACATTTCCGACTTGTACGATAAATACCAACAGGACCCTTCCAGTGTCGATACGAGCTGGCAAAACTTCTTTAAAGGCTACGATTTTTCCGTCATTTACGGTGAAAAAGGAGCCACCAATGGCGTTTCTTCCAACGGAACTTCTAATGGTCAGGCTAAACCAGCCGATGCGGGCCTTATTGCGAAAGAAGGCTCGGTACTGAGTTTGATCAAAGCGTACCGTTCACGCGGTCACTTGCTGGCGAAAACGAATCCGCTGGGTTACGATCGTAACGTAGAGGCCCGCCTGACGCTGGAAGATTACAAACTTTCCGAGAAAGATCTGGATACGGTTTTCGAAGCCGGTCACTTCTTGCTTGGTCGTTCGGCTACCTTACGCGAAATCATGGCCGCTCTGGAGAAAATCTACGCGGGCAACATTGGTTTCGAGTACATGTACGTACGGAACATGGAAGAAAAAGAGTGGCTGCGGAATCAGATTGAGAAAGCCGCTCTGGTATTCGATCCGACGAAAGAAGAAAAAGAACGCATTCTGAAGAAGCTCAACGAAGCCGTTACGTTCGAGCAATTCCTGCACACCAAATTCCTGGGTCAGAAACGCTTCTCGCTGGAAGGTGGCGAAGCAACGATTTCTTCCCTGGATACGATCATCAATACCTCTGCCGATATGGGCGTGAAAGAAGTGATGATCGGGATGGCTCACCGGGGCCGTCTGAACGTGCTGGTAAACATCATGCATAAATCCTACGATGAAATCATCAGCGGTTTCGTAGGACAGGTACCTGAACTGGAAGACAACCTCCCCAACGATATTAACTTTGGTGGAGACGTAAAATATCACCTGGGTTATTCAAGCACCCACGTAACGCCCAAAGGAACGGAAGTAAGCCTGAAACTGGCTCCAAACCCTTCGCACCTGGAAACGGTAAACCCCGTGGTGGAAGGTTTCGTACGCAGCCGGGCCGACGGAATTTTCGAAGGCGATTACGACAAGGTTATGCCCATCCTGATTCACGGCGATGCCGCCGTAGCGGGTCAGGGTATTGTGTATGAAGTGACGCAAATGGCGAAACTTCCCGCCTACAAAACGGGGGGTACCATTCACTTCGTCATTAACAACCAGATTGGTTTTACGACGGATGCGGCGGAAGGTCGTTCGGCGATTTACTGTACGGACATTGCCAAAATCATCGACGCTCCCGTATTCCACGTGAACGGGGACGATCCGGAAGCCGTGATGTTCGTATCGAAAATGGCCGTTGAATACCGTCAGGAATTCAATCAGGACGTATTCATCAATATGCTTTGCTACCGTCGCTGGGGACACAATGAATCGGATGAACCGGCGTTCACCCAACCGACGATGTACTCGCAGATCAAACTGCACAAGAACGTACTCGAACTCTATAACGAGCAACTGGTTAGCCGTGGTAAAGTAGATGCCAAGCTGGCCAAGGGCATGGAAGCCGAATTCAAGCAATTCCTACAGGATCGTCTGGATGGCGTAAAGCAGGCCGAAGCTCCCGTGTTCCATCCGCTCAAACTCGACGAGGACTGGAAAGCCCTGCGTTATGGTTCGGCGGAAGATTTCGAACAATCGCCCGATACGAGCGTTTCCCGCGAGAATCTGGATAAAATTTTCAAAGCCCTGACGACGCTGCCTGAAGGTTTTAAACCGCTCAAGCAGATCGACAAACTGATTTCCGACCGGAAGAAATTACTGGAAGAAAACGGTCAGGTGAACTGGGCCACGGCTGAGCTGATGGCCTACGGTTCGTTGCTGATGGAAGGCAAAACGGTACGGATGACGGGTCAGGACGTACAACGGGGCACTTTTAGCCACCGTCATGCGGTTCTGCACGACGCCGAGAATAACAAGACCTATACGCAGATTGACCACATCGAAGAAGGTCAGGAGCAGATGCAAATCTTCAACTCCCTTCTTTCGGAATACGGTGTGCTCGGCTTTGAGTTTGGTTACTCCATGGCCAACGCTCACGCTTTGGTGATCTGGGAAGCTCAGTTTGGTGACTTTGCCAACGGGGCTCAAATCATTATTGACCAGTTTGTCAGCTCCTGCGAATCGAAATGGGGTCTGCAAAACGGTCTGGTGATGTTACTGCCCCACGGCTACGAAGGTCAGGGTCCGGAGCACTCGAACGCCCGTCCCGAACGCTTCCTGCAGTTGTGCGGGGATTACAACATGGTGGTAGCCAACGTGACGACACCCGCCAACATTTTCCACCTCATGCGGCGTCAGCTGACTTGGGATTTCCGGAAACCGCTGGTCATCATGTCTCCCAAATCCATGCTGCGTCATCCGCTTAACGTATCCCCGCTTGAAGATCTGACGAAAGGTGGCTTCCGGGAAGTGATTGGCGATTCGTACGTGAATCCGAAAGAGGTCAAGAAAGTCCTGTTGTGTACGGGTAAAGTATATTACGACTTACTCGACAAACAGCAGAAAGATCAGCGGAAAGACGTAGCGATTGTTCGGGTTGAACAACTGCACCCGCTACCACTAAAACAGATTCAACAGGAACTGGGCAAATACGCCAAAGCGAAAGTGTACTGGGTACAGGAAGAACCCAAAAACATGGGCTACTGGTCGTTTATCTTACGTGAATTTGGTTGTGGCGTTGGTATGGAAGTAATTTCGCGTAAAACGTCCGCTTCACCGGCCACCGGGTTCCTCAAAACACACAGTGAAGAACAGGCAGCCCTCATTCAGGAAGCCTTTGCTTAACCAATAAAAAGCCGAATTCAGGTGGCGTTTAGCCTGAATTCGGCCATTTGATTATAAAACCGAACGAATCCTCCCTCCTGGGAAGTACCCAATCATGGCAATCATCGAAATGAAAGTCCCCGTCGTGGGGGAATCCGTCACCGAGGTTACCATCGCCACCTGGAATAAAAAAGATGGCGATACGGTAAAGATGGATGAGGTATTATGCGAGTTAGAGTCTGACAAGGCTACTTTCGAGCTACCCGCTGAAGCGGCGGGTGTGCTGCGTATCCTGGCGAAAGAAGGTGATACGCTCGCCATCGGAGCACCCATCTGCTCGATCTCAACGGACGGTGCAGCTCCCGAAGCTCCTCAAGAAGAAGCTCCGGCGGCCGTCTCCAGCAACGGTCAGGCTCCCGAAGCCGCTCCGGCTCCTGCCCCTGAAGCAAAGGCGGAAGAGACCAAAACCATTGAAGTGAAAATTCCGGTAATGGGCGAATCGGTTACCGAGGCTACCATTGCCAACTGGAATAAAAAAGAAGGCGATTTCGTGAAAATGGACGAAATCCTCTGCGAACTGGAATCCGATAAAGCTACGTTCGAACTGCCCGCGGAAGCGGCAGGTACGCTGCACATTATCGCCGAACCCGGCTCTACGCTTGAAATCGGTGCAGTGGTAGCTACCATTACGGTAGGTGCAGGTGCTCCAGCGGCGGCTCCTTCGGCTCCGGCGGCAGCTCCGGCTTCAGGTGGCTCTTCGGCCCCGGTAGCGGATAAAGCCAGTGGCGTAACGCCCGTAGCGGCGGCTATTCTGGCGGACAAAGGCATCAATCCCAAAGACATTCAGGGATCGGGCGAAGGTGGAAAAATCACCAAAGCGGATGCTCTGAAAGCTACTTCAGCTCCGACTCCTGCGGCGAAAGCCGAAGCTCCCAAGGCTGCTGCGGCTGCCCAACCTGCGGCGGCTCCTGCCACTACGGGTGGACGGGCGGAACGTCGTCAACGCATGACTTCGCTGCGGAAAACCATCGCTCGCCGACTGGTAGCCGTGAAGAACGAAACAGCCATGCTGACTACGTTCAACGAAGTGGACATGCAGCCGATCATGGAACTGCGGTCGAAGTTCAAGGACAAATTCAAAGAAAAACACGGCGTTGGTTTGGGCTTCATGTCCTTCTTTGCGAAAGCCGTTTGCGTAGCCCTGAAAGAATTCCAGGCCGTAAACGCTTCCATCGATGGCGATGAAATCGTTTACCATGACTACGTGGATATTTCCGTAGCCGTATCAACCGAGCGTGGTCTGGTGGTTCCGATTCTGCGTAATGCGGATCAGCTGAGCTTCGCCGGTATCGAGAAAGGCATTATTGAGCTGGCGGTAAAAGCCCGTGACAATAAGCTGACGATCGAAGATATGTCAGGCGGTACGTTTACGATCACTAATGGTGGTGTATTCGGTTCCATGATGTCTACGCCGATCATCAACGCTCCGCAGGTAGCGATTCTCGGGATGCACAACATCATCGAGCGTCCGGTAGTGGTGAACAAAGAAATCGTAATTCGTCCGATGATGTACATCGCCCTGAGCTACGATCACCGCATCATCGACGGTAAAGAATCCGTAAGCTTCCTGGTACGCGTGAAACAACTGCTGGAAGATCCCGCTCGTCTGTTACTCGACGTTTAGGACGCTATCCTACTTAGTACTCAATCCCCGCTTTCGGCTTACCTGAGGCGGGGATTTCAGTTTTAGTTGTCAGTTGACTGTTTACTGTTTTCAGTTCATGCTAATACAGTAACGGAGAGGTTAACTCTGTAAATCATACATAAAACGGCTAATACTATTTTCAATTGATTGGAATACAGCGACGGAAATGCCATCCTGAAAACTGTAAACCGCAAACTGTAAACTTCCCATGCTTACCCGTTTTGGCCTGCTGGCCTTTTGTCTGGCTTTTTTGCTGGGCTGTGCTCCAAAAACGTACCTTCGCGTACCCAAACAGGGGCTTTCCGAGTACCTGAAACCCGAAGCCGGTAAACCAACGCTCATCAGTGCTCACCGGGGCGGTGGCGACTACCCGGGTTATCCCGAAAACTGCCTTGAATCGTTTGCGTATCTGGCGAAACAGGCAGCCATGATTATCGAATGTGACATTGGATTAACACAGGACAGCGTACTCGTAATGCTACACGACGACGTACTGGACCGTACGACGACCGGAAAAGGCAAACTCAACGCAGTTTCGTACGCCTATACCCAAAGTCTACATCTGAAAGACAACGCCGGTACTACGACCAAATTCCGGATGCCTACGCTGGAGCAGGTATTGAACTGGGGGAAAGGCAAAGTGATTTATACGCTGGACGTGAAACGCACGGTACCTTTTGAAAAAGTGGTAGACCTGATTCACCGCACCCATACGGAAGACAACTGTGTCGTCATTACGTATAATGCCCAGGATGCCGCAAAAGTCCACAAATTAGATCCCAGTCTGATGATTTCCGTAACCATCCGGAACGAGGCCGAATACAATCGTCACCACGATCTGGGGATTCCTGACAATCGGATGGTAGCCTTTGTGGGTACTCGCGAGCCTTCTGCCGAGCATTACGCTTTTCTGCACAAAAAAGGTATTTCCTGCATTTTAGGAACCTTGGGTAACCTCGATAAAATGGCACAGGCCAAAGGCGATCAGGTATACGTCAATTTTGCCAAAAACGGAGCGGATATTATGTCCACCGACCGTCCCCTGGAAATGGCGAAGGCCTTACAAAAGAAATAGTAGGCTGAAAATCAGCTTCTCAAAATAGCCCGCCGCGTGCGGGCTATTTTATTTAGGGCTATTTCATTGGTATGGCTTTTTCAGGATAGCTGCCCTAAAAAACCAACCTATGGAAAAGGAACTGCTGGAAGAAAAAACCCAAACGCACGGATCGGAATACGATGTAGCCGATGACGTAGCGGGTATTAAGGTAGTGTTTGTCAACGTGTATATGATTGGTAAACCGGGGGAAGGTAATCCCTGGGTACTGGTCGATGCCGCGATTCCAAACTCAGCCAGTCGTCTCATCAAAGAGGCGGAAACGCGTTTTGGTAAAGACAATCCGCCGCAGGCTATCGTACTTACCCATGGTCACTTCGATCATACCGGAGCACTGGAAGACTTGTTAAAAACTTGGGGAAATATCCCGGTGTATGCTCATCCGCTGGAAATGCCATTCCTGACGGGAAAATCACACTACCCACCACCAGATCCAGCGGCGGGAAATGGTGCGATGGCAGCCCTTTCGTTTTTATTCCCGACGCGTCCGCTCGACATTTCAGGTCGCGTGCAGCCCATTCCGCACGATGGTTTTATTGAGGAACTGCCCGACTGGCGGTTCATCCATACGCCCGGTCACGCTCCCGGACACGTATCGTTATTCCGGGATAAAGATAAAGTTCTGATTGCCGGGGATGCTTTCGTAACGACTAATCAGAATTCAGTATTCTCCGTAGCTACGCAGAAACTGGAATTACACGGACCACCGAGCTACTTTACCTGCGATTGGCGGGCAGCGAAGAAGTCCGTCCGCCGACTAGCTCAGCTTAAACCCAGTGCCGTAGGTACGGGTCACGGCAAAGCCCTGCGGGGTAAAGAGTGGCGGTCGCAGTTACAGGAGCTTTCCGACGAATTTGATACCCGAGCCCTACCCGGCTCCAGTCGCTACATTAATCACCCGGCTCATACGGATGAAAATGGCATTGTTTCCATGCCAACGCCGATTTCGTACTGGGTAGCCAAAGGTCTGGCCATCGGGGCGGTAGCGGGCTTAAGCTTATGGGCCTGGAATCGCTTACGAAAATAGCTTGATCAAACACGAAAAAGCCCGACGAAGAAAATTCGTCGGGCTTTTTTATTACTAGGAAAACGGATATTGAACTTCGTTTCCAGACTTTATTCCATCAATCGCTTGATCTCATTTAGCTTCAACAGGGCTTCGATCGGCGTCAGTGTGTTGACGTCAATCCGTGATAGTAGCTCTTCCACTTTTTCGAAACGCGGATCTTTTTCTGCCCCGAATAAACTCATCTGAAACGCTGGTATGGCTTTGGGTACTTCCCGCATGCGTTCGGTATGGTTTTCCTTGATGTGATCCTGTTCAAGGTGAGCCAGAATTTCGTTGGCCCGATTGACTACGGCTCCCGGCATACCCGCCATCTGAGCTACGTGAATACCGAAACTGTGCTCCGATCCACCGGGTTTCAGCTTTCGCAGGAAAATCACTTTATTACCCGATTCCTTTACGGAAACGTTGAAGTTTTTGATTCGTGGAAAATCCTCTGCCAACTGATTGAGTTCGTGATAGTGCGTAGCGAAAAGCGTTTTCGGTCGGGCATTCGGAAGGCTATGCAGGTATTCGGTGATCCCCCAGGCAATACTTACGCCGTCGTAGGTACTCGTCCCCCGCCCAATTTCATCCATCAGGACCAGACTACGGTCGCTGAGGTTATTGAGAATACTCGCCGTTTCGGTCATTTCCACCATGAACGTACTTTCCCCCCGGCTCAGATTATCGGAAGCCCCTACCCGCGTGAAGACCTTGTCGACCAATCCAATATCAGCGGCCGTGGCCGGAACGAAACTACCGATTTGAGCCATCAGCACGATCAGGGCCGTTTGTCGTAGTAAAGCCGATTTCCCCGCCATGTTGGGACCCGTAATCATGATGATTTGCTGCTCTTCGTCGTCCAGCGTCAGATCATTCGGTACGTAGCTTTCGCCCAGGGGCAACTGCTGTTCGATCACCGGGTGGCGACCCGCCGTAATCCGAATCGCTTTGCCCTCGTTTACTTCCGGTTTGGCGTACTTATTCTTTTGAGCAATTTTCGCGAAACTTAGTAAAGCATCCAGCACCGCCAGTACTCGGGCATTTTGCTGAATGGGACTTACGTACTCACTGGCTGTTTGGATCAGTTCGTTGAAGATGCGTTGTTCAATGACGAAGATTTTATCCTCGGCATTCAAAATCTGATCCTCGTATTCTTTAAGCTCGGGCGTGATGTAGCGTTCCGCATTGACGAGCGTTTGCTTGCGAATCCACTCGGCAGGTACGCGATTCTTGTGAGCATTCGTCACTTCCAGATAATACCCAAACACTTTATTATACGCGATTTTCAGCGAGGTGATGCCCGTATTCGTGATCTCCCGGTTCTGAATATTCACCAGAAAATCCTTTCCTGCATAGGCAATCTGATGCAACTGGTCCAGCTCGTTATCCACGCCCGATTTGATCATGTTACCCAGGTTGGTCACCAGCGGCGGATCTTCGCGTAATTCCGTTTCAATCTTTTCGAGCAACGATTCGCAGGTATTCAGTTGTTCGGCGTACTTCCGCAGTAAGGGCTGGGTTGCACTGTGCTGGAGCAGAAAATTCCGAATCGGTCCGACGTGCGACAAGGCCCGTTTGAGAGCCAGCATTTCCCGGGGATTGATCCGGCGAACGGCTACTTTGGAAATCAACCGCTCCAGATCGCCGATTTGCCGGAGGTGCGTATCGAGCGTTTCGGCCAGTTCAGTATCCTGCAATAGCAAATCTACCGTATTGAGTCGCTCGTGAATGGGTTTCAACTCCTTCAGCGGTAGTACCAGCCACTTCCGCAACATGCGGGCTCCCATCGGCGTCAGCGTCTGGTCGAGAATCTGAATGAGCGGTACGCCGTTCTCCTGCTGAGCCGTTACCAGCTCCAGGTTGCGAATCGTAAAGCGATCCAGCCAAACGTACTTATCTTCTTCCAGACGTGTCAATCGGGTAATATGCCCGACATCGCGGTGCTCGGTTTCGGCCAGGTAGTGCAGAATAACCCCCGCTGCGACGATTCCTTCGGTAAGGTTTTCCACCCCAAAGCCCTTAAGCGTCGTGGTATTAAAATGAGCCGTCAGTAAGGGATACGCAAAATCGTGCGTGAAGGCCCAGTCTTCCAGTTGATACGTATTGAATTGCTCTCCAAAAATTCCCTGAAACTCCGAGCGGTTTTTTTTACAAAAGAGTATTTCCGCCGGGCTAAAACTTTGCAGTAATTTTTCGACGTAAGCCGCATTGCCCTGCGTAGTCAGAAATTCACCCGTCGAAACGTCCAGAAAGGAAATGCCGATTACGTCTTTCTGAAAATGCACGGCTGCCAGGTAATTGTTTCGCCGAACGTCGAGTACGTTGTCGTTAAAAGAAACACCCGGCGTCACTAGCTCTGTAACGCCCCGCCGTACAATACCTTTGGCCGTAGCCGGATCTTCGAGCTGGTCGCAGATGGCGACGCGTTCACCCGCCCGTACCAGTTTGGGCAGGTAATTATCCAGCGAGTGGTGGGGAAAACCCGCCAGGGGCGTTTCGCCCGAGGTACCGTTGTTTCGTTTGGTGAGCGTAATACCCAGAATCTTACTGGCCCGTACGGCATCTTCCCCAAACGTTTCGTAAAAATCGCCCACCCGGAACAGGAGAATGGCTCCCGGGTATTGCGTTTTGATTTGATTATACTGCCGATTCAGAGGGGTTTCCTTTTCCTGCTTCCCTGCACCTTCCTTGGATGGACGAGCCATAGTCACTTCAGTCGTTGGGTCAGTAAAAAGCTCCGTGAACAAGCTTTTTTCCTGACCAAATAAACAATGGATAGAAGACAAAGATACGCCCGGAAGGAGTCGGTTCACAAGGCAAGCGGGCAGACCTGACGAAATTATCCTTCCTGTAAATCAAGTCACCCATGTGGGCTTCGTCTGATTTTTTTAGGATAAATCGGAACTTGTTCGCCGAGAAAATTGTAATTTTGCAACCAAGTTGCAGAAAGCTATGAAATCGATTGTATATGCATCCACTTCCGTACTCACGGTGATTGCTCACTGGCTGTGCTGTCTGTTGCCTTTGCTGGCAGCAGTACTGGGCCTGAGCGGTTCTTCGTCGGTACTGAGCTGGGTATTGGATTATCGCTGGTACTTAGTTGGTTTTCAGGTACTCTTAATGAGCTGGTCTTTTTATCATTTATACGTACAGCATCAGCCTAGTCCCCGTTTACGCTACGAACGGGCGATTTTCTGGTTCCTAGTAGTGTTTTCGGTAGTGGCCTGGAGCATTCCGCACGAATGGCTGATGTCCAATGACCAGAAAATGGCGACGGCTCAGGTACAACGGGTGTTCAACGCCCGGAAAGTAACACTGGCCCTGTCGGACGATACGACGCCACAAATGCTGGAAAAAAGTCTGGAAAATGTGGATGGGGTCCTGCAGTTGAAGCCCGTACAGGCGGGAGTGATTTCCTTACGTTACGATTTTCGAAAAATCAATAAAGACCAGTTGCTGCAGGACCTTCGTAATCAGGGCCTGGAACTGACGGAAGTCAGCTACCAGTAACGAATGGTTTTCTCCTGCTTTTGTCCTAATCTTGCGAAGTCTAATTAATCCCTGCTATGATCAAACGTTTTCTCCCTCTGTCGGCTCTGCTCGTCGGTTTGCTGCTGTTTTCCTGTCAGGAAAAGGAAAATCCCCAGCTGAAAGAAGCGGCAGCTATTCACAACGAAGCTCATGAAATCATGGAAAGTATTGAGCCCGAAGTAGAATCACTGGATAGCCTGCAATCCGCTCTGGCCAACAAACAGATCGCCGCGAAAGACACGGCAGCCTTTGCTTCGGCTGTAGCCGCTCTGGATAAAGTAAAAACGGACTTCAAAGCCTGGGAAGAAAACCTGGTGACGGTTCCGGGCATGGAACATAAGCACGAGCATGAACACGAAGGCCATGGCGAAGGGGAACACCATCACCACCACGAGCATAAAAAAGCTCCCGATGTAACGCCCGAGCAACACGTCGAAATTCAGAAAGAAATCAAGAAAAATATCGAGCAGATTCAAACCGAACTGAAAGCCGCTAAAACGCAGGCTGAAGCTCTGTTGAAGTAATAAACAAGGTCAGAATTTAGGAAAGACGCTGGTGAAACGAACTCGTTTGATCAGCGTCTTTTGCGTATGATCGTATATTCGCTTTTTGACTAGTGAAAAACACGCATTGATGGACGAACTTTTCATGCAACGGGCTCTGGAACTGGCCCAGCTAGGACAGGGTACCGTGGCACCGAACCCCATGGTCGGTTGTGTGATTGTGCACGAAAACCGGATTATCGGTGAAGGCTGGCACCGACAGTATGGACAGGCTCACGCGGAAGTCAATGCTCTGAACGACGTTACCGAACGGGACTTACTCCCGCAAGCGACCGTATATGTAACGCTCGAACCTTGTTCACACTACGGCAAAACGCCGCCCTGTGCCGATCGGCTTGTCAGTGAAGGCGTGCGACGGGTAGTGATTTGTAACGATGATCCGAATCCGCTGGTGGCGGGTCGGGGTATCCGGAAATTACGGGAAGCGGGTATTGAGGTCGAAACGGGGGTTTTAGCCGCTGAGGGTCGTCGCATTAATCGCCGTTTCTTCACGTATTTTGAAAAGAACCGCCCCTTTTTAATCCTGAAATGGGCGGAAACGGCGGACGGCTATCTGGCCGGACGCGAAGGCCAGCCGATCCAGATTTCCAATGCCGTTTCCCGGCGACTGTTGCACAAATGGCGGACAGAAGAAGACGCTTTTCTGGTTGGAACACGTACCCTTCAGGCCGATAATCCGCAATTGAATGCTCGCCTCTGGCCGGGTCGCAATCCCGTTCGGATTGGTCTGGATCGGACATTGAGCCTACCGGATACCTTTCATTTTCTGGATGATTCGCAGGTAACGCTGGTGTATAATCAACGCGAAACTCGCCAGACGGAACGTACGCGGTGGGTGATACCAGATTCCTGGGATTTGCTCACTCTGATCCAGGATTTACGGCAGCGGTCCATTCAAAGTGTGGTGATCGAGGGCGGCCCTACCCTGTTGCAATCCTTCATCGAACAGAATCTGTGGGATGAAATTCGGATTTTCCGCAGTTCGGTTCGTCTCGGCTCCGGTCTGGCCGCCCCGGATTTCTGCGGTACCCTGCTTCAGAAAGATCGTCTGTTGACGGACGAACTCAGTATATGGGCACCGCTGTAAGTTATTCATTCCAGATTTCCCAGGACTTCTCAGCCTGTAATTCCAGCATGCGGTATCCGTTGTGCGTGGCAGCTCCGTGTTCAGCTCCGCGTTTCATAAAGAGCGTTTCTTCGGGATTATAGACCAGATCGTACAGCAGGTTCTGTTCGGTCAGTGACGCGTACGGCAGGTCCGGACAGGCGTCGACGTTCGGGTACGTGCCCAGCGGCGTGGCGTTAATGAGGAGCGAATACTCAGCCAGTACATCCGCGTTCAAATCCGAGTAATTCAGAAACGCATCGGACTCTTTCCTGGATACCGTTTTGTACGTAATGCCCAGATCCTCCAGAGCGATACGAACGGCTTTGGTGGCTCCGCCATCCCCCAGAATCAGGGCTTTTTTCGGTTGCAATTGTTGAAAAGGCTCCCAGCGTTCAAGCGACCAGCGAAAGCCCCAGTAATCGGAATTATAGCCTTTCAGCGTACCATCGGATTGTACTTTAATGACATTGACAGCACCGATTCGTTCGGCCAGCGGGTCCAGTTCGGTCAGGAAGGGCAGTACGGCTTTTTTGTGCGGAATGGTTACATTCAGCCCTTTTAGTTCCGGCCACTGAGCTACTAAAGCCGGTAATTCGTTCGCTTCGGGTAATTCAAATAGTTCGTAAACGTGTGTTTCGGCTAGCCCTTCCCGTTGAAATTTCTCGGTGAAATAACGTTTGGAGAAGGAGTGTCCGAGCGGAAAGCCGATGAGGGCGTAGAGGTTCATAGGGTATCAGTAAAAAAGCGTAAAGAATCGTAATGGCTTTGACACCTCTACTAATTCTTTACGCTTTGCTTTTGAAAAGGTTTTATACCGTTTTCTTCGTCATAAATTTCTCTTTCAGAATTCCCCAAATGATAGGTAATACCGAAAGACCGATGATTCCGAAAACAACAATCTCGAAATTCTTCTTCACAAATTCCAGGTTACCAAAGAAGTAGCCCAGTAGTGAAATACTCGTTACCCAAAGTACGGCTCCCGCTACGCAGAAGAAAATGTACCGTCCGTAAGTCATACTACCGGCTCCAGCAACGAAGGGAGCAATCGTCCGAACGATCGGTACGAAACGGGCGATAATCACCGTTTGTCCACCGTATTTAGCGTAGTATTCTTCGGTTTTGTACAGGTATTCGCGTTTGAAAAACAGAATACGTTCCCTCGATCGAATAAAATTGGAGAAGTACTTGCCAACAAAATAATTGAGGTTGTCGCCCATCAAAGCCGCCACAATCAACAGGGGAATGATTACCCCTACTGAAAGCTCATTGGTATCGCGGGCCGCCAGTGCTCCAGCCGCAAATAGCAGCGAATCGCCGGGCAACAGAGGCATGACAATGAAGCCAGTTTCCACGAAAACGATCAGAAAAAGAATGCCGTAGGTCAGCAATCCGTACTCATTTACCCACACGTCCAGGTAACGATCCAGGTGCATGAGGAAATCCAACAATCCTTTAATAATTTCCATAAAAAGAAGAGACAGATAGAATTTGGGTGGGAAGTTAACAGTCTTTTTCCATATTCAGAAAATGGGAGAAGGTATCACCCCGGAGGCCTAAGCGGATGGTTTCCACCGAAATAACCTCATTGGGAGCAATGTTTCCGAGGTTCACGTTGGCTCCCAGGAGCTGTACGAACCATACCTGCTGAGCCTTTTGGGGAGCTTCCCAGATGATGTGCTCGGCGGGAACCTGCGTGAGAATTTCTTCGACCAGGCCTTGACGGACCTCTCCGGAAGAGCGGAATAAACCGACGTTACCCCCTTCACGGGCTTCACCGATTACTTTCCAGGCACCAGCCGCCAGTTCGGCGTTCATGAGTTGAATCCACTTATACGGCGGAATGATCTTCGCTTCATCCTTCGATCCTACTTCCGAAAGTACGGTTACCTGTTTCGATAAAGTACTGATGTACTGTAGTTTCTCATCCTGAGGCATATCAATGGAGCCGTCAGAGACTTCCGCGTGCGTCAAGCCAAATTCGTCGATTACGCGTCGGTAATCATCAAACTGACCGCGAATAACGAACGCTTCAAAAAGAGTACCGCCGAAGTAAACCGGAATACCAGCTTCCTTGTAAACTTTCAATTTTTCTTTCAGCCTGGGCGTTACGAAAGACGTCGCCCATCCCAGCTTTACAATGTCTACATGATCGGCAGCAACATCCAGAAAATCTTCTGCTTGTCTGATACTTAGCCCTTTGTCCATAGCCATGGTTAATCCAGACTGCCGGGGCTTCTCGGTACGCTCGGGAATTTGATTTAAATGGTAATTCATACGGCAATGATTGCTTTCACGAGAAAGTGCAAAAGTAGCCTAGTCCAACCGTTAGACAAGGAATCCGGAATAAATCTCTGGTAATAGGGGGATTTCCGGGGGTCCGAGAAGGAAACGCCTCGGACTGCTCAAAGTTTAGAATTATTTTCCGTTTCGCGGCTCATTGTTTCCAAGATCGAATACATTGTTTAGCACAAAGCACTATAATATTCTATTAATCAGCCAGTTAATTTAAAGTCAATACGAGAAATTAAAAATCATTTCCGAACATGTTTTATTTACTAAACACTGTTCATTAAATTTACATCAAAATAAATTACATGGGTATACAGGAACGAAAAGAGCGGGAAAAACAGGAAATGCGGGAACTGATTCTGCAAACGGCCAGGCAGGTATTCATTGAAGAAGGGTATGAGAAAACGTCTATCCGTACCATTGCGGACCGGATTGAATACAGTCCCGCTACGATTTATCTATATTATAAGGATAAAGATCAGTTGCTATTTGCCATTCACGAATTGGGCTTCGACGCACTCCTCGCCTCCTTTCAAACCCTGCAGGAAATAGCTGACCCCTTGGAGCGATTCCGGCAACTGGGTCATCGATACGTGCAGTTTGCAATCAACAACCCAGAAATGTATGATCTGATGTTCATTTCCTACTCTCCCATGAACGCTCTGGAAAAAGCTCAGGAAGGAAGTACCTGGGATTGCGGGTATCAGTCTTTTCATACGCTTTGCTCCATCATCCAGGAGAACATGGATCAGGGGCTGCTTCGTACTAACGATTTATATGTTACCGCTTTATCGGTATGGTCGTTTGTACATGGACTGGCTTGCTTACACATTCGGAATCGACTCAAAGCTTTTCCGGAGCATTTAAATACGCAGCAACTCATGGACCAATCCCTTGATCTATTGATTACCTCGCTGAAAGTCTAAGTCAGTCTTAACTATTTCTCAACCGTTTTTCCCTTCAAGCCATGCAAACGATTCTTGGCTCTGGCGGAGCCGTGGCTGTTCCGCTCGCCCAACACCTGCGTACCTACACTGACGAAATTCGACTGGTCAGCCGAACACCTCAGCGAGTCAACCCCAGCGATACCCTTTTCCCCGCCAATCTGCTTGATGCCGCTCAGGTAGATGCGGCGGTTGCAGGGTCTTCCATCGTTTATCTGACGGTGGGTTTACCCTATCGAACCAAACTTTGGCAGGAACACTGGCCAGTAGTCATGCAAAATGTCATTCAGGCCTGCCGCAAACACCAGGCCCGGCTGGTATTCCTGGACAACATCTACGCATTGGGATACGTGCAGGGAACCATGACCGAAGAGACACCCGTGAATCCCATCAGTAAAAAAGGGGAAATTCGGGCCCGAATCGCCCAGCAGTTGTTAGACGAAACCAAAGCCGGTAATGTCGAAGCCGTGATTGCCCGGGCTCCGGATTTCTACGGTCCCAACGTCAAGACCAGCGTGATAGACATTACCGTCATCCAGAATTTGAAAAAAGGAAAGAAAGCCCAGTGGCTGGTAAATAGTGAAGTAAAGCATTCTTTCATTTTTACACCCGATGCGGGGCACGCGATGGCTCTACTCGGTAACAATGCCGAAGCTTACGGGCAAATCTGGCACTTGCCGACGGCGGCTCCCGCCCTTACCGGAGCGGAATTTATCACAGCCTGTGCCCAGCAATTAGGAGTTTCTTCAAAATTTACCACGCTACCTAAATGGATGATTCAGATGGCGGGTCTCTTCGTTCCTGATTTGAAGGAAAGCATTGAAATGTTGTACCAATACGAACATACCTATCTGTTTGATAGCAGTAAGTTTGAGAAACACTTTGGTTTTCAGCCTACCACCTACGGCGAAGGCATCCGTCTAGCCACTCATGTTTAAACAGATTTTGAGCTTCTTGAACGGTTAATAATTACACAAGCGATTGGTTTCCAGTCGCTTTTCTTTTGCAATCCCTACTCAAAGTTCCTCAAATCGTTCCTCAATACTCCCCAGTTTTTTCTTTGGAATGTTCTTTTCTTCACTACAGCCAAACAGAAAATTCCAACCAACATTAAAAGCCATGAAAAAGAATATCATCGTACTCTCCGCGGCCCTGGCCGTTATCGGTATAAGTTCCTGTCAAAGTACTCGCTCTACTCCTGCTGGCGATAGCCGCACGGACTCTCTCTCCACGGCTTCTGTTCGGATGAACAACGCCAGCAATTCAAGTACGGTACCGGGTTCCAGCACGCCCGCTACGAACAACACAGGCATTGTAGAACAGGGCGGTATGGTTCCGAACAATTCCTATGCTCGTTCGGATAATCGGGACCGGACCAATCGAAACAATTCGGCGACGAACAATAATCAGACGAATATTTCGAATCAATCCGTGGTAAACCCCGGAGCGATGAGTAATGCGGCGAATCCATCAGCAACGGACCCAACGGTTACTTCCGGTACGGGTAATCCAGCGACCAGCTCAACGATGAGCAACGGTTCCAACAATTCACTCATGCGGGGCAATACGACGACCAATTCCACCAATACAACTACGAATACTGCCGGTGTACGGCCTGACATGAGCCGGGAAACGGGTGTATCGAAAGAATCAGCACCGACTGTCAATAGCTACCTGAGCAAATCTTCTCGTTCCGGAAATACTTCCGGTAAGGAGTTGCCAAACAATCCAGAAAATATGGTAGCTCCTCCCTCAGCGGATACCTCACAACGTACCCAGGCCATGACTACGCCCGGTCAGCGAAACGGTGTTAACGCGACGGAGTCAATGACGGCCACTTCGACGAATGTGGAAAAGGCAATGGCTAATCCCACCAGTGGTACCACAGGAATGAATTCCTCCAAAGATTTGATGAGTCAGGTGAATAAACACCTGGAAACGGTAGATCAGGAGCTGAAAGCCTCTCCTTCAGCAGCCCGACGGACGGAATTAAACCAAAAACGCCAAAAATTAGTAGGAGCACTTAATAAATTACAGGAGGTAGAAACGACTCTGTCGCAAATGGACAAAAATTCGTCTATGCCTAAAAAATAATGATTCTTGCCGACACTTCAAGGACTTTCGTCGGCAGACTTAGTTCTGACGAAAGTCCTTGTTTAATTGAATTTTATCTAAATCCATAGTGCTCGGCAAGTAAACTCCTTACAAAATTTTAGCAATACATTTATTAGTAAATAAAGAATTATACTTAAACATTACTCATTAATACATATATTTTATTTTGAATTGCTCATTATAATTGGAATAAAATATAACATTCAATGATATTTACTAAAAAATAGTATTTAACAAAATTTCTCTATTTTTGTAATGTTCAGGCGTCTAACGACGTCTGGATGTCTGGTTGGATTTGGGAGTAATCCCAATTCAATCCAAAACAGACAAAGGTTGAAGGTTGAACGTTATTGGGCAGTGGCTTTGCAACTGCCCAATTTTTTTAGTCAATTGTTGATAGTCTTTTTTACGTTCGCTTATGAAATCGTTGCTCATTATTAGTCATTTAGTACTCAATTTTATCCTTCCCGCCAAACAGGAACCCCTTGCCATTACTTTCACTAATGTTCGTAATACTCGGGCTCCTCTGGTTGTGGGCGTATTCCGTAAAAGTGATCCGTTCACGAAAGTGCCTTTCAAAAACTACAAACTTGAACCCAACGGCGGATCCTCTCCAACCTTGTTCATTGACGATCTCCCGTACGGAGAATATGCAGTGGCCGTTTTTCAGGATGAAAACGGCGATGGGAAGCTCAATACTAATATTGTAGGCATTCCCAAAGAACCGTATTGCTTTTCCAATAACTATCGTCCGCGGGTGAAATCTCCCAAGTACGACCAGTGTAAGTTTTCCTATTCGCAGAAGAACAATCACATGTATCTTCAGCTTTTGTAGGCCTTCTCCGTAGCTTTTGCCGTACCTTCGTATTATGAACTACTACGAACTAAAACTCTGCGTTTCGCCCGGGGTACACGACATCTTCGTGGCGGAGCTGGCCGAAATTGGTTTCGAATCTTTTGTTGAAGAAGACACCTGTTTGCTCGGGTACATCCCGGAAACGGGTTTCAACGGGGATGCGTTGCAGCACATCATGCAACAGTACGAGTCCATCACTGGAACCGTCGATTACAGCATTAAATACCTGGAGAAAGAAAACTGGAACGCGGAATGGGAACGTAACTACCCCCCCATCGACGTAGAAGGTCGCGTACTAGTGCGGGCCAGTTTCCACGACATGGACGCTTCCAGTTACGAATACATCATTGAAATTAATCCCAAAATGTCCTTTGGTACGGGTCACCACGAAACGACCTGGATGATGCTGGCTCATCAACTGGAAATTGACCAAAGTGGCAAACAGGTACTGGATGTGGGATCGGGTACGGGCATCTTAGCCATTATGGCTGCTCTCCGCGGAGCCACCTACGTATCTGCCTTCGATATTGAAGACTGGGCGACGGAAAATGCCCTGGAAAACGTTCAGTTAAATCACCTGGAAGACGTCGTACATGTTCGCCAGGGCACCATTGAGGACGAACCCGCCGCCCAATATGACGTGGTACTGGCTAACATCAACCGGAACATTCTGCTTCGTGAAATTCCGACGTACGTCGAGTACATGACGCCCGTCGGAACGCTGGTCATCAGCGGTTTTTACGAACACGATCTGCCAGAAATCGAAGCTGTTGCACAATCCGTAGGTTTACAGCTGACTTCGCTGAAAACCAGAAATGGCTGGGCTGCGGCCCGTTTTACTCGCCAACTATAAGGGCTATTCGCCTGCTAGCAGAAGCCTCAGCGTAGAGTTGAGGCTTTTTTTGTTGCGACTTTGGCGAAAAGCAGGCAGTTTCGCGTTTAAAGAAAAACGAATTGCCGGAACGTTTTCTGTTCCCTAAACGATACTTCTACCAACCCGCTACTAACTATTTCTTGTATGAGGTTTTTACTACTTTTTACACTCTTACTGACGTTCCAGTTATCGTACGCTCAGCAGGTTAAATTTTCGGATCAGCCGGATCAGTTTGTGCAGGATGTTCAAACGGCAACGGCCGCTTTTGGTCAGAAACAGGTGGGTACCGACTTCGCGACGGCCTGGACAGGATTCAACGCAGCCCAGCAGTCGCAGATCATCGCCATTACCCGGGCCATGTTTGCCAAAAACATGAAGCAACCGCCGTACCTGCTTCCCTGGTTTCAGGCTCTTCACGGTACGACACAACAGCAATTGGGCGGGGCAGAACTGAGTAACTTTCTGAGCGTAACGGAAAAAACCTTTAAGTCCAGCGACAGCAAGGCGTACCTGAATTATCTGAATTTTGTCCGGCTGTTTCTGACTTCGCGTCAGTTGTACGCTACGAACTTCCATAAACTTCCTACCACTGGAGGTACTTTTAAATTCCGCTTCATTGATCAACCGCTGGATGTACGGACTGATAAAACGACTTCACCCGCAACAACCCCAAAACCAGCGGATGAAGAACCCAAATCTACGGAACCTACCGACGACGGCTGGGGCAATGGTTGGGACGATTCGGGCTGGGATACGCCCGTTTCAGCGACCAATGAACCCATAAAGGCTCTGCCTCAACCGAAGTTACTGGCGGCGGGCCCCCTGCTTGATTTACAGGGCGTATCATTAGCCATTGTTACAGCTCAGGATTCTTTTGTGGTAGATCAGGCGACTCTGACCCTGGGCATCAAGGAAGGTTTGCTGTACGGACAGTCGGGTAAGTACACCTGGCCGATGGGTGATTTGAAACAGGCCAACGTGGATTTGAAGTCGTACAAGATGCTGCTCAAGACGCCGCGAATTTTAGCCGATGAAGCCGTACTAACTTACGGCGAACGGCTGAAAGAGCCCGTACCCGGAACCTTCCGATTTGAAAGCCGGAAACGTGCTCCGAACGCTGTAGTTACGCAGCCCCAGTTTGAATCCGCTAAGGCAGACGTAGAACTGAAAAATCTGGGCAAGGACGTCGAGTACCGGGGTGGTTTTGCTGTGATTGGAACAAAAGTATACGGAGCGGCTGCCAATGGTCATCGAGCTACGCTGACCGTTAAACAGAATGACAAAATTGCTTTTCGGGCCCAAAGCAAGGGTTTTGAACTAAGTGATTCCCTGATTTATAGTCCGAATGCTCAGTTCAGCGGCTACTTCCCCACGGGCGACTCCCTCACCCACCCAGCCCTGCGACTTACGTACAACGCCCAGACTAAAAATCTGCGGCTGGCTCGCCTCGAACGCGGCGGCTATCGCAGTGCTTCGTTCAGTGACAGCTACCATGGCTTTGCCATTCGGGCGGATGCGGCCAAGTGGAGCTTACCGAGTCAGCACCTGGAGTTTGACATCATTGGCGGCCAAACCGCTGTACCGGCCCGTTTTGAGTCCGTGGATTATTATGAGTCGACGCAATATGACCGCCTAACCAGTCCGCAGGGCTTTCACCCGGTGACGCTACTCGCGAACTGTCTCAAGCAGAAGGGCGTATCGGCCATTACGGTGGACGAACTGGCGGCTCATTATCGCCGCGAGGGTAAACTCATGCGGGACGCGTTGATTCTACCCATCGAACAGGGCTTCATTGATTACAACCCCGATACCGATCAGGTAAAACTCAGCTCCAAAGGTCTGCATTACTTACAGGTAGCTCTGGCGAAAAAGGATTTTGACAACTTGGCGATTCTTTCCACCCAGGCCGGTTCAGATCGGGATAGTCTGGCCAATGCTTCCATCAACTTTAAAGATAACTACCTGACCATCCGCGGTGTAGCTCCGTTTAAAGTCAGCGATTCGCTCAAAATCTATATTCGCCCTTCGGATAAAGTAGTACGGGTGGGCAAAAACCGTTCATTTGTTTTCAACGGCGAAATGAAGCTTGATAACTTCCGCTTCAAAGGCCGCGACCTGAATTTCAATTACGAGCAGTTCTACGTCAATCTTGATAAACTCGATACGGTAACCTTCATTCCCCAACAGATGAAGGGGAAGAAAAACTCGAAGGAAATCGGTCAGGATTTGAAGTACGGCTCGGGCAAATTATACCTGGGTAAACCGAATAATAAATCCGGGAAGAAGCCCAGTGTACCACGACTCGTTGTACAGGATGGCGTCAATATTTACTTCGATGATACCACGCGGCTGGCGGGTGCGTACAACCGCAAGGTATACTTCAAGATCCCGAAAATTGATCAGGACAGTCTGACCAGTAAGGATATTGAATTTGCGGGGACGTTTTACTCAGATGGCGTGCTTCCTCCTATTCAGACCAAGCTCGTTACCATGCCTGATAACTCGCTGGGCTTTACCCACAAGGTTCCCGAAGCTGGACTGAAGTTGTACGAAGGCAAGGGGAATCTGAAAGTGACGGGTACGCTAACCATGGATAACGAAGGCTTACGGGCCGACGGCGTACTAACTACACTGACTACCTCTCTCGAAGCAAAAAATCTGGTACTGACGCCGGACTCTGTCATCAGTACGGGCGGTACTTCGGGCCGGATTAAGGAAGGTATGGTAGGCAAGACCTATTTCCCCGAAGTAGCTCTGAAATCCTACGAAGTAAAATGGTTGCCGAAGCAGGATAGTCTGATTATCAAAGACAAAGAAAGTTCACTCGACTTTTACAACGGCACCTCGCACCTGACGGGCAGTTTGCTGGTCCGCTCAACCGGCCTGTACGGAGAGGGCATTATGAAACGGAAAGACTCCGAAATCAGCTCCGAATCCTTTTCTTTCAAGAAAGATCAGTTCGTCGCCGAACGGGCTCAGATTCAGGTGGGTACGGCTGAAAAACCGGCTTTATTAGGGCGTGCAGTAGACGTTACGTTCAATACGGTGGCTCAGAATGCGGTAATTCAAACCCCTAAAAACGCGACGCTGGAGGATTCTTCGAGTCTGTATTTCCCTTACGCGGCTTATACGACGACGATCAACCGGGCGGACTGGGACATTGCCAAGAAAACGATTTCCATGAAGGGCAATGTCAAGACGTCTACGTTTATTTCCATGAATCCGACGCAGGAAGGGCTAGCCTTCAATGGAGCGGAAGCCTTGTACGAAATGGACAAAATGACGCTGAATATCAAAGGTGTACCGTACATCAAGTCAGCGGATGCCAAGATTATTCCGGCGAACGGCTTGGTTTCGATCAAACAGGATGCGGAGATCTTACCGCTCAAAAAGGCTCGCGTCATTGCGGATACGGTCAATGAGTTTCACCACCTGTCCGACGGAACGATTCAGATTTTATCGGCCAAGAAATTCGAAGGAAATGCTACCTATCAGTACGTTCGCTCCAAAGGTGATACGACAAATCTGAAAATGGATGCGTTTGAGTTCCGGGAGACTACCAGTACCTCCGCCGTAGCATCGAAATCCAGTCGGCGTAACAAGACGGAAACGGTTTCCAATGTGAGTTATGGTACCGTGGCCAAATCAGGGATCAGCGAAGAAAATCGCTTTTTGCTCACGCCCCGTTTGTTGTATAAAGGTGACATTACGATGGTAGCGGCGGATCCGGGACTCAAGTTCAAGGGAGCGATTCAAACCAACCTGAAAAGCAAAATTGCCGAACCCGCCTGGATTCCCTTCGAAGGCAGCAATGGCGATAGTTTGAGTCTGCACGTGGATGGACTGAAGGGCGAAGACGGCACAACGCCTTTGTATACTGGCTTGCATTTCGGCGGCGAGGGGCTGTACCTGACTTTCCTGTCACCCAAGTACAATGCTCAGGATACGAATATTTTCACGGCCAGCGGCAGTCTGCGGGACGATGCTAAAACCAATCAGCTCACCATTGCCAGCGATGCTCGGGCTAACGATGAAACGCTGGAAGGAAAAAAATACGTGCTGGACGACTCCAAGAAAGTCATCACGTTTGAAGGACCGATGACGCTGTTTTCGCCTGCCACTACAGTACAAGCGGCGGGATTCGCCCGACTCGTTCCCGATTCGGCCAAGTATCTGTTCAATACAATGCTGGTCTTCAACACCAGTATTCCCGCTCCTGTCATGGCGGTTGCCGCGGATAAAATTGTGAAGACGAATCTGGATGAAAAAATTAGCGAAGAGGCTGCCGAAGGAGACTTTGATCGCCTGTTACTGAAAATTGCGAACATTGCCGGTGGCAAAGTGGCCGAACAATTCAGTCAGAAATCGACCAATGGAGCCAGCGTCGCGTTGCCGACAGTTTCGCCCAAATTTGCGGCGACGGCAGTACTTTCCAACGTGAGCTTGCGGTATAATCCCGAAAATCAGGCTTTCTATAGTGTAGGTCGAATTGGCGTGGCGAATGTGGGTGCAACGGATATTAATGCCCAGTTCGATGGAGCCGTAGAAATTCGTAAAAATCCGACGGGCATTGATGACTTGTTCCTGTATCTGGAACTTAACCCGGACGTGTGGTACTACTTTGCTTCGGTTCAGGGTACGACGGAAGTCTTCAGCTCCGATCAGGATTTCAACGCTCAGCTTCAGGCCAAAACGGGTAAGGATAACAAAATTCTCCTGGTTTCCGAAGAAGACAAAAACAACTTCGTCGATCGCTTTAGCACGATGTATCGGGCCGGTTCTTCCAACAAACCCCGTGCCCCCCGCCCGGTAGTAGCTCAGAAGAAAACGGAATCGGAACCAACGAAGGAAGAAACGGTAAGTACCGAGGAAACGGCCGCTACGGAGCAGGTGGAAGAGAAAGTAGCAGCTACCAGGGCGAAACCTTCGAAGAAATCGAAGAAAAAGACTCAGGAACCGGTAGTGGAAGAAACCTTCCCGGCGGAAGAAGTTAGGGATGAAGAACCCGTAGTGGAAGAAACCGCGAAGTCCGCGAAGAAACCCAGGAAAAAAGCTCAGGAAGTAGTCATCGAAGAAACGACCGCCATGCCTGGCGACTCAGTAGCAACCGATAGCACGGATCTGAAAAAAGTGAAAGACAAAAAAGCACTTGTACAGGTTCCGGCGAAGAAAACGACCCTTTCTGATTCGACCAAGACGAAAAAAATCACGTCGCTTTCCGAAACGCAGGAAGCTGCTCCGGTGAAAAAGCCCGCCGAAAAGAAAACCGGGTTTTAATCCATACAGTAGCTCACACAAAAGGCCGGGACTTCCCGGCCTTTTTCATTGACGTACGTTGAATTACAATCGTCCCTGCGGTACACGCCCCTGCTTCAAAGTCTGTACCTGTAGGACTGTGAAAGGAGCCTCCAGCAATTCAACGGATTCCTGATAACACCGGAAAAAATCGGCAATGAATTGCAGCCGTTCGGGAAGATTAGCCCAGTCGAGAGCCCCACTTTCGCGTACACTGTCCAGTGTTGGATCGATCTGGGCTAACAAAATCCGTAACCGTTCGTTGGAAAGGCTACGCAGGTTTTCAGGGAAAAGGCTGGTTAAATCCTGACCCAGCCGCAAACGTACGTTCGGCGGCACCGTCAGGGTAAGCAGGTGACTGGTAATCAGCAAGCGTATTTGTCCAACCACCCGTTGCATTACATCGTCGAGGGTTTGTTCGAATGCGGCTTTACGGCCCAGCATTTTCTGGACTAGCATGCGGAGATAGCTAATTAAGCTTCCCGCCGGAAAAAGAATTTCCCGGATGCGTTGCTTTACACGTTCGGTATCCAGCAGCAATACAGATTCAAGCGAGGCCTGAATTTCGGGCTGCAAACGGGTTTGCTCATGAAAACCAATTTCCAGATTCGCCAGCAATTGCAGTTCAGCCTTTTTCCGAAGATCGGTTTCAAAAAAAGATTCGTAGTAATGCGTAAACGCCTGCTGCAAGTACCGCTGCCCTTCGGGTGGAAGACCAGTTCGCAAATTCTGACAGAACCTCTCAATGGATTCCGGCGTGTAGATCAGGTCATTCAAGCAAGTGCCTTCAAAACGAGCAAACTCGTACCCGATTTCTTCAAAAACCTTCTGATTACCGCGGGCTACGGCCTCACTGGATCGCTCAATACTTTGAGTAATAATTTTTTTCCAGAGCAGATGCTCCAGCTCCTCGGTTTTGATGTGGGCACCCATCTCTTTCAGTAAAGAGGTGAGCAGAGCTAAGGCCGAGTCATTGCGTAAGCGAGCGGACAATTCCGCTTCCAGGGTACGTTTCAAATCTTCTTTGCGAATGGTCTGTCCGGCCTGCCTGGAAGCCCAGGTAGCAAAGGTACACCAGTTGGCCAGCGGCCCGGTGCGTTCCAGAAAAGCAGCAGAAAGTTCGTAATAGCACTGCGTGATTTGCAGGTTTCGAAGTACAGGATCGCCTTCGCCAGCAATGATTCCTACTTCATCAGGGGTGGGTAAATTCATGACTGTACGCATGATAAATCGGTTGAGGTATTGGGGTCTATTCCGAAGAACGTGTCGAAAAGTACAAAAAGAAACTGGATTGATTTTGCAGCGTTATGCTTTTTTACACACTGACAGTCAAAGCTTTGCCTGAAACGGCACCATCGCCTAATTTTTCGGAAAGCCCGTTTCATCTGGAGTTTTTTTAGGCAAATCCAAATGCTCAGTCGTAGAAGCAGGGCATCACGGAAACGTTTGGCTAAAAACAATCCCCTGGGCTGGCCGTTTGGAACTCTAAACAATGTCTATCTTTACGCCTGCCTCTTTTCGCTAGACTTGATGAATGCTATTGTTACGGGAGCTGCCCAGGGAATTGGTTTTGAAATCTGCCGTCAGCTGGCCCTTCGGGGAGCCTCAGTTGTACTCAACGATGTGGATGAAACGCTGGCGGAAGAAGCCGCTGGAAAAATACAGGCCGAAGGCGGTACTTGTCTGGCCGTTCCCGGCGATGCCTCCGATGTTTCTTTCATTCAATATCTCGTCTCAAAAACTGTAGCGTCTTTTGGTTCAGTAGACATTCTGGTGGGAAATGCGGGTATCACTACGTTTGGCGATTTTTTTGAGTATCAGCCCGAGTCACTCCAGAAATTATTGGATCTAAACATTCGCGGTAATTTCTTTCTGACGCAACAGGCGGCTCGCCAGATGCGAGCTCAGGGGCAGGGCGGTCGGATTTTGCTCATGTCTTCCGTTACGGGTCAGCAGGCCCACGCTTACCTGGCTGCATACGGAATGACCAAAGCGGCCCTACAGATGCTGGCGAAATCGCTGGTGGCCGAACTTTCCCCCCACGGTATTACCATCAACTGCGTAGCTCCGGGGGCCACCCTGACCGAACGTACGCTCGATGATCCCGAATACATCCCAACCTGGTCTCGTATTACACCCCTGGGTAAACCCGCCCGTGTAGCCGACATTGCGGCGGCTGTCGTTTTTCTGACTTCGCCCGAGGCGGGTCATATCACCGGGCAAACGCTGGTGGTCGATGGCGGCTGGTCAAGCGTCAGTCCTTCCCCCTATTGATTAACAGGCATACGTTTTTTTCATTTGCTTTACGGTTGACTTATCTCTTCATTTCATTAAGCCTTTTATGCAGTTTGTACTCAAGCAATTTCACGAACTTACGACTCAGGAACTATACGATATTTTAGCTCTGCGTGCCGAAGTTTTCATTGTTGAACAAAAGTGTCCGTATCAGGATATTGATGGCAACGATCAGAAAGCCTGGCATTGCATGGGCAAGGACGATACGACGGGCAAACTCATTGCATACACGCGACTCTTTGCGAAGGACGTTTGCTATCAGGGCTATACGGCCATTGGCCGGGTCGTTACGGCACCCGATGTTCGTAGTACGGGATTAGGAAAAAGGCTGATGGATGCCTCTATCGCCTATTGCCGCCGGTTGTTCGGTCCTCATTCCATTAAAATTGGTGCCCAGACGTACCTGCTCTCGTTTTATAAATCGCTCGGATTTGTTTCGACGGGTCAGGAATACGTAGAAGATGGCATTCCCCATACGTACATGACGTATGAGCACCACTCGAAAATTTCCTGATACTCAAAAGCGTCCATCGTAGAAACGGTGGACGCTTTTGATTGCTGGTTCGTATCATCTGGACAAGCTAGAAAACAGGAAAGCCGAAGAAAGCAGGGCTTCCTTCGGCTTTGTTACGATCAAGCGGTAATGGGTTAATTATTTTCCGCTGCGTTAATGACTTTCAAAGCGTGCGTTCCGGTGAAAGTCCGGCCATAGGCATCCTTCGCCCGTACTTCCAGCGTGTGTTCACCCGCGGGTAGGTTTCCCGGCAAACTGGCTTTCCACAAGTGCGTACAAGGCACCGGATTGGAAGGACGTGTACCTTGCAGTGGTTCGGCAGCTTCATCCCAACGTAAACGCGTACTGACCATGATCGGATCGGGTTCTTCCGTATAAGTCATGGCTTTCCATTCGCCGTTACCCACCCGATACTCAAGCTGATCGTTTTTGCTACCCTGGAAAAAGTTAGCGTATACTTCTCCTTTTCCGGACTGACGACGGGCAATCACTTTCGGAGCGTGAATACCGATTTTGTACGTCTCAGGCTGACCCGCCACGCGGTAATCAAACGCGTACTGGTTGCCATTGAAGGAAAGAAACATGTATCCTTTCGGTGTACCGTCCCGCATCATCGAAACGGGTACGCCTTGAGCGTTCATTTCACCGGAATACCAGTCCCCCGATGTCGTTCCTACGTTGTACTCGTGATGAGGCGTTTCGCGGGCAAAACCTTCTTCCTTGCCAAAGAAATGGTGTAGCTGGAAGTGCGTATGAGCCGACAGAGATAAGGTATGGGGGAAATCTTTGAGGGCGTTGAACATCCGTTGCCGATCTTCCTTACGAAATTCTTCGAAAGGCGGAATGTGATAGCAGAATACGATCAGGTGATCTTTCGGTACGAGTTTCAGATCATTTTCGATGAAATCCAGTTGATCCGGACGTAAACCGCCCTGATAGCCTTTGCCATCGCGGGGATCGGGATAGAGAATATTGTCGAGTACGACGAAATGGACTTTCCCACTGTTAAACGCGTAGTTGTTCGGGCCAAAGGCGGCTTCGAAACTTTCGTCGGAAAGGCTGTCCGTCTGAGCGTCGTAGTTCATGTCGTGGTTACCCATGACATGGAACCAGGGTACGCCCAATTTCTGAATGGCTTGTTTGTAGGGGCCGTACAGGTTCGGGTTGTCTCCTACTTCATCGCCCATGCTGATGCCGAAACGCACGTCCTGGGTTTTGGTTTTTACCTCGTCGATGATCCCTTTTTCAAAGAACGTCACCTGTTCCTGCGTATACACCTGAGGGTCTCCGAAAACGAGCATTTTGTAAGTCTCGGGCTCGTCCTGTTTGATCAGGGCAAAATCTACAGATTTGGGCAGTGCACCCGTAGCGGCTACGCCCGCAAATTTGGTTTTGGGCGATCCCTGAGGTTTATGGTGGCGGTAAAACTGCGGCAGGTTGTATTCGTTTACCGGCAGGCGATACCCCGTTGGCTTGATGACAAAAATCGCATTATCCGGTCCTAGCGGCAGCGTATACGCTCCCTTTTCGTCGGTCAGTACGACTTCACGACCATTGGATACGGCCACTTTCGCTAGTCCGACTTCTTTTTTATCCTTTTTACCGTTTCCGTTTTGATCGTCGTACACGTAGCCTTTCACCTGACTCTGGGCGAAAGCGGCACTGCACAAGAGGGTACTTAGCCCGCAGGCCAGCCATTGCTGTTTCATGGTTCTGGTGATTAGTCGTTCCACTCTTCTTCGTCTGAAATAAAGTCGTATTCTTCCAACAGGAACTCCATCATTTCCTCAAAAACGGCCTCCAGAATGCCCGACTGAGCAGGTTCGGCATCGTACCAGCGAATGATAGATCTTTTCGATAAAACCGGCTGATCTTCATCATTCCGGTCAACGCGAATCAGAAAAGAAGGGTTATCCGTGTGAAGTACATAATCAACGTCCGTTTCGTTGGGCATTGATAGCAGAAACTTGGGAAGCATGGCGATATGATGCATGTGTTTTACGCCGCAAAATTGTAGCGAAGTCCTAGGTTTCACCAAGTTATATTTTCGTTAAGCGGCTTCACAAAAAGTTAATGCAATGCCGTTAACGCCTGTTCCAGACGCCATTAACGTCCCATAACCACTTACGCTATACGTAACATGTATACAAAAACTAAATGCCGATACGGTGGTAAACGAACCGTATCGGCATTGATTGCACGTAGTAATTGGGGAATAATCAGAATTCCACCACCAGACCTACGGAAGCGTAATTGATCCAGTTGAAGGTGTAGACCCGATCTACGTCGGCTCCGCCTTCCACAACCCGATACCCCAGTTTAACAAAGGCCTGTTCGCCCAGGGCATACGTGGCTCCCGCAAAAATATCTTCGGCCCGACCTTGTTTTGAACCCAAGGCATCGCCCTCTACCAGGACGCCCCAGCGTTTGCCCGGCTGCCAGGAGGCGTAGAAATTGATCAGTGGTACAAAACCGAAGTTATCGAAATTCGTATCCTGCGTATCGTTTTTATAACGAACCTTGGCATCCCGGATTTTTGCCGTCACACCCGCTCCTACCCGCCAGTGCTCGTTAGCCACGAAATCATACCGATAGGTTAGCCGATAAGAGTTGAATTTGTAATCTACCTCCACGGGTTTCCCGGCTTCGAATACCACCGAGTTAAAAGAAACGTTTTCCCGAAAAGCTCCATCATAGCGAACGGTTAGTGGAGCGTACAGAGCAGAAATCGTGTGCCGATTATTGATGGTATAGCCCCCCCGTAAACGGAAAAAAACCTTAGGTTTGACATCCAGCTCTTTGCCAATATCCACCAGCGTACCGCCCTGATTGGGTATACGGATCCGGTTGTAAGGCGTCCCGAACACGAGGCCTGATTCCAAGTCCAGCCGAATTTGAGCCTGAGCGGCACTGGCACAAACGAATCCAAGTAGAAGTAAGAATAAAGATTTTGTTTTCATAGGTTGTGAAATTTTTCAAAACTAACCTTCAGTATTCATTATTTGTTTGAAACTTTGTCCGGTATCCGTAGTCTTAAAAAGGGCGTTCGTTTTACCGGAAACGAGGTTTGGTAAAAACTTCAGACCACTGGTTTTACGTACATGCCCGGTAGGTGGTGCTGTTAATTGCTAGTTGAGATATGTTGTATTCCGATATACTGTATGGTTCGCATGAGATTACGGGAGTCTTTGAAACGCTAATCCAGAGTTCGTTTTTCCAACGCTTACAATTCATTCACCAGGGCGGAGCCATCTTCCTGGTCAATCCCCAGATACGGCATACCCGTTTTGAGCATTCCATTGGGGTAATGCTACTCATCCGGCAACTGGGTGGTTCGGAAAAAGAGCAGGTGGCGGGGCTATTGCATGATCTTTCGCATACGGCTTTTTCTCACGTGATTGATTACGTACTGAATCATCAGGAAGAAGATTTTCATGAAAAGTGGTTTGCGTACTTTCTTCGGCAGCCCGAAATTTCCTCTATTCTGGAGGCCTATGGTTATACAGCGGATGAGATGCTGACGGGCTCGTTTCCGATTCTGGAACAGCCCCTGCCCCACTTGTGTGCCGATCGGCTGGATTATACGCTGCGGGATTTGTACTGGGCAGGATTACTGACACTTAAAGAAATTCATGCGTTTCTGGAAAACGTAATGGTATACAAAAACCGGATGGTAGTGACTTCCCTGGCCGCTGCCCGCTGGATTAAGGAGAAGTATATGGTTCTCAATCAGGAGTATTTCCAGAAGAAAGAACACCTCTACGCCAATCAGAAACTGGCGGAATTATTACGCGAATTACTGGAACATAACTTCCTGCTGGAGGACGACTTTTTCCAGAACGATACGCACGTAATCAATCTGATTGAATTCAGTCTGCACGCCCGGATGAAACTGGATAAGATTCGAAGCATGAGCGATTTTAATCCGATTGTGCCAAGCAATATCATTTTGAAGAAACGGGAAATTGATCCCGAAATTCTGGAGCACGGCCGGGTGTACCGTCTGAGCGAGCGGCAGGGTTAAGGCATTGTTGATACACGTACCGTCCCGTCCCATGGGTTGTACCCATGGCTAATCATCGTTGAACCCCTTCGGGGTTAAGGATCCTGACCTTTAAACGGCTAACACTGGTGCAAGTTTGGGTACGCATACCTGTCTCTGTCTTTTGTAACCGAGCTGCTAACCCCGAAGGGGTTCAACCGCATTAGCCCCGCATGCAATGCGGGGAATATCAGTTAGGCGGTTGGCCCTTAGAAACTGCCCGAGGGTAGGTACAGGTTTGGAAACCTGCACCAGTTCAACTCCTTTATCCTAGGCGACAATCCAAAAGACCCCGAAAGTTTAACACTTTCGGGGTCTTTTGGATTGTCACTTTCAAACTTACCAGCCCTGATTCTGAGCCAGCGTACCTTTACTATTCTGAATTTCCATCGGAGGAATCGGCCAGACGTGGTGAATAGCCGGGTTGAACATCCGGGCGGCGTAAATGACCCGACCATCCGCGTGGTGTAGCGGCTGAGCGTATACGGCCTGAGCATCCCCCCAGCGAACCAGATCAAAGTGACGGTCGGTCCACTCACCCGCCAGTTCGCACCGACGTTCGCGTTTCAGATCGGATAGCGTGGCATTGGTCAGCGTAGCCAGTCCGGCCCGTTTACGAATCAGATTCAGCTCCGTATCCGCGTTTTTATTCTGCATGAGTTTGGCTTCCGCTTTAATCAGCAGTACATCCGCGTATCGCAGCAAAGGAACGTTCAGCGACGTAGAAGGCTTATCGCCGTTCGGATTCACGTACGTACCAATTGGATTGGCATAGCCGTAGGGTTCCATGTACTTGCGGAACTGGTAACCCGTCCGGTTGCTTGAGCTTACCTTAAAGTTATCCTGGTTATAAGTACGCTCCTGACCGAAGTACATGAACTTATCCCCCGTTTTCAGAATCGTAGCTTCGCGGCGTTTGTCGCCCGCCGGATACGTATCATACAGTTCTTTCGTCGGATAGAAGTTACCCCAGCCATTGTACAATCCCCAACCCTTATCATCCAGGCATACACCGGGGAAAATACAGCCAAACCGCGTATCGGACGCACTCGACGTTACCGACCAGATGTACTCTTTCGACCAGTTATTAGCCGTTTTGAAAACGTCCTCGAAATTATCCAACAGGGCGTGCTGACCACTGGCCACAACCAGATCCGCGTATTTCTCGGCGTTCGCCCAATCTTTGGCGTACAGATACGTCCGGGCCAAATACGCCCAGGCTGCCGTTTTATGAGCCCGCCCGTAATCCGCGGTTTTATACGTGGAAAAGAGCGGTAACAGATCCGCCGCTTTTTTCAAATCTTCGGCGATATAGGCGTAGTTCTCCGCTACGCTCTTTGTCCGGGATACGTAAATATTTTCCGGATTGTCACGATCCTGAATAGGAATCCCCGCCCGGTTGTCGCCGTACCGATAGGCCAGTTCCAGGTGCATGACCGCATGGTTGAAGTACGCTTCGCCCAGATAGCGGTTTTTCAGCGTTTCATCCATCGTAATTTTCGGCACATTACGCAGTACATCATTGGCCCGTTTCATGACCATGTAATGTTTAGCCCAGATGTTCCGCGTGTCCGATTCGTCGCCCGTTACCTGAAAATTCTTGATCCGTTCAGCATTATCCCGGGGTTTGGTACCGATGTCGTCGCTGGCGTTGTTGAGCCAAAAGAAGCCCCGACCGTACATGTCGTCGTCGCTGTACAGTTCGTAGATGCTGTTCACACCCGCCAGAGCGTCGCTGGAGGTTTTCCAGAAGTTACCCGTGGTGGGGGCTCCCTGCGGGGTCATGTCGAGATTTTTGTCGCAGGCCGTTAATCCCAGAGCCAGCAGAAGAATATATTTTTTCATGACGGATGATTAGAAAGAAAGGTTTACGCCAAACATGAATACGCGGGACAAGGGATACTTGGCCACATCCTGACCAAAGCTGCTGATCCCTACTTCGGGGTCCATGCCGCTGTATTTGGTGAGGGTAAACAGGTTCTGTCCGGTCAGGTATACGCGTGCTTTTACGGCTTTGGTAACCGTAGCAGGTACGGTATAGCCCAGCGTCAGGCTTTTCAGTCGGAGGTAACTTCCGTCTTCAAGGTAGAAGTCGGAAATACGGCTGAAGTTACTGTTGGGGTCCGAACCCGCCCGCAGCCGGGGAATCGTGCCACCGGGGTTGCTCGGGCTCCAGGCGTCTTTCACTTCTTCCAGCATGTTATAACCCGGATACGTACCAGGGTTCAGGGCCAGATTCCGCAGGGAATTGAAGATTTTGTTACCCGCGGATCCCTGGAAGAATACGTTCAGATCGAAGCCCCGGAAGGAGGCATTTCCGTTCAGACTAAAGGTTTTCGTCGGTAATACATTGCCGAGTACCACGCGGTCCTTATCGTTGATTACGCCGTCGCCGTTGGTATCCAGAAATTTGAAATCTCCGGCCTTGGCGTTAGCCTGATACCGTTTGCCTTCGCTGTTTACGTACTCCGCAGCTTCCACATCTGTTTGAAAGATACCCGCCGTCTGGTACCCATAGAAGGCTCCGAAAGGCTGTCCGACCATGTGAAAGTTGGAGTTAGGCAGGTTTCGCACCCGCGATCCAATGGGCAGCAATTCCTGACCCGACGGCAATGATTTTACTTCATTTTTCAGGAACGAAACGTTAGCACTCAGATCGTACTTGAAGTCGCCTAAGCTTTGCTGATACGTCAATCCAATTTCGATTCCCCGGTTTTCGGTTTCGCCAGCATTGATGGTACGGCCATCGGGCGTACCGGCTACGCCTGGGAGTTGCTCTTGAAACAACATGTTCTGGTTACGTTTCGAGAACACGTCAATCGAGCCAAACAGGCGGTTTTGCAGGAAGCCAAAATCCAGACCTACGTTCGTTTGCTGGGAGGTTTCCCACCGCAGATTGGGGTTAGACAAGGCCCGCTCGGCGTATCCGTAATTGATGACGGGCGTCGATCCCAGCATGGCCATCGACTGAGCCAGCGGCAAACTATACGCATAGTCCGACAGACCCGCCAGGTTACCAATCTTACCCCAGCTGGCCCGTAGTTTCAGATTACTGATCCAGTTGGTACGACTCAGGAAGGCTTCGTCCGAAATGTTCCAGCCCGCCGACAACGATGGATACCACTCCCAGCGACTGGCGTTCAGCAGCTTAGACGTACCATCGCGACGAATAATGGCTGAAAACAGATATTTCTCACCAAAATTATAGTTGGCCCGTCCGACATACGACTCCAGGCCACGCTCGAAAACGTTCGAGCGGTCGTACTGAATCAGTTTGGCATTTTTCAGGTACCGTAGGGAAGGATCTTCATTGTCGAAACCCGTTCCTTTCACCCCAAAATCTTCGGCTTTGGTATGCTGATACGTATGACCGACGAGCAGATCGAGGTTATGTTTTCCGGCGAAGGTCCGGTTGAAATTCAGGGTCTGTTCGTTCAGTACATCCGTGGAGCTGTAGCTGCTTTGGTACAGTTCGTTGAAATCGAAAATTTTACCCGGCTCGGTTACGCGTACCGTAAATTGCTTGTAATCGTTTTTGATTTGTGTAATCCCCCAGTTACTCCGGAAGTTCAAGCCTTTAATGATTTCCCATTCCAGATACGGGTTGATGAATACGTTCGTGACGGGATTGCGGTTGTCCAGACGCTTCAGATACGCCACCGGGTTGACCAGATCCCCGTAGGAACCCGCGTACTGTTCGGGTACGCCCCCGAAGCGACCGGAGCCGTCGTTGCGGTAAATCGTGGCATTGGGCGGATAGAAAATGGCCGTTACGATGGCTCCGGTATAGGCACTGGTCGTGTTTCCGGTTTGACCATTATTGACGGTATACGAAAGGTTTTCACCAATTTTCACGCCCTTGGCAATCTGATGCACGGAGTTGAGTCGCAGCGTGTACCGATCTGAGAACGTATTCAGCAGAATCCCTTCGTTTTTACGGTAGCCGCCCGAGAAAAAGAAGTTCGATTTCTCCGTACCGCCGCTCACTGAGGCATCAATGTTGTAGATTTTTCCCGTCTGGAACAGCTCGTCCATCCAGTTGGTTTTCGTCACGCGGGAATCCGGATTGATGGTCGCATCAAAGGCCGGGATTCGGGGCAAACCGGCGTTATCGGTTGCCGTATTCATGGCGTCGGCAAAATCGGCGGCGTTCAGGGGTTTAAGTTTTTTAGCTACCTGCTGAAAACCCTGCTGGTAGTTCAGATTCACCTTCATCTGACCGCTGGTACCACGTTTGGTCGTTACCAGAATAACCCCCGCCGAAGCCCTTGCTCCGTAGATGGCAGCCGACGCATCTTTTAGTACACTCACCGACTGAATATCATTCGGATTAATCGAGCTAAACGTTCCCGGATAAATAACGCCATCCACAACCAGCAGAGGACTTTCATCGTTCAGCGAACCAATCCCGCGTACCTTAATGGTAGGCGAAGCGGTAGGATCCCCCCCTTCGTTGACCACCGTCACACCCGCTACGGTTCCCTGGAGTACTTCCGACGCATTGTTATAATTCCGGCTGCTGATTTCCTTGGTTGGAATGGTGGCTACGGCTCCGAGTACTTCTTTTTTCTGCTGAGCACCGTATCCAACGACGACCATTTCCGTCAGTTGTTTCGAAGAAGGCGTCAGGGCAATATCCAGACTGGTTTGTGACTTTACGGCCACTTCTACGTTAGTGTACCCCACGTACGAAATCACCAGTGTTATGTCACCGTCGGGTAGTTGCAGGCTATACCGGCCATCGGCACCCGTCGTTACACCGATTTGCGTGCCTTTGATCGCTACCGTTGCTCCAGCCAGAACCTCGCCCGTTTCCTGATCGGTCACGCGGCCCGTAATACGCCCGGCCTGAAATACGCTTGCCTCCAGTCGATCGCGAACCATCCGCAGATGTACCAGATCAGATTGTGGCTCGGCGGCCAAACTACCCAATCCCAGAAAACAGCCCATCAGCGTAATCCAGGGGGTTTTTGAATAGATTTTTTCCATAGGAAATTTGAACGAGTAGATTTTTCAATAGGATTCAGATAATCCGTGGGATTTAACAGGCAACACACCTGACCTCAGTTTCCGAAGGTACTGAGTAGGGCGAAGTATTCATCAGGAAAAGAGGAAATTGGGAGCTTGGCGGGACTATAACTTGAAATCAACGGCGTATACGTTACGAAACGCTTACTTCGGTCAGATGACCGTTCTGATTTACGCTTGTGTTCATCCGCATTTTTAAATCAGCCGCAAAGAGAGTTCATCCGAAGACAATCACCGAAGATTGTGAATTATGTATTTATGAATTCTTAGCCTGTATTGTTAAACAAAACTTGATTTCACAAATCCGTATTTACGCTTATTATACACGGCTCGCTGCGGGTGAAATGCGGAGTGCGTCCTGCCCGGTAGGCACAGTCTACCAACTTTTGCGTCCGTAGCAAATGCTACGGACAACCCGTCCCGCTAACTTTACCGCGTTTACTTGACTGAAAACCGCAACGGCGGCCATTGAAAACGGTAAACTCAAAACCCTAAACTGAAATCTCTTGCTGTTCCAGATTTGCAATCTGGAACCTACCAGTTGTGAATTTCTAATTCACTAGGATTATAAATCCCTAACAGCCATCTCTCAGATTGCAAATCCGAAAAAGCAAGTTCGTAGATTAGCCGATCCATTCATTTTTGGTCTTCTTCGCATGAAAAAATACTACCTGACCCTCTTACTGGCGACTTCGCTTTTCTCGTCGAACGCCCAAAGCCTTTACGAACCCGCCGTATTTACCGATGCCCAGCGGCTGGAAAAAATCCGGCAGACCCTCCCCGCCGTTGAAAAACTGGTGGAAGAAGAATTCAAAAAGAATACATTTCCGGGCCTTACCTACGGCATTGTCGTGGATGGTCAACTGATTCACACCAAAAGTTTGGGGTACACCAACCTTGCCCGCAAGACGCCCGCCAGCGAAAAATCGCTCTTCCGGATTGCGTCCATGAGCAAGAGTGTAACCGCGATGGCTATACTGAAGCTACGGGATGAGGGCAAACTTCGCCTGGACGATCCCGTGCAGCAGTACATTCCGGAACTCAGGAAAACCCCGGCCCTAACGGTCGATGCCCCGCTCATTACGATCCGGCATCTGCTAACGCACGCGGCGGGATTTCCGGAAGACAATCCCTGGGGGGATCGCCAACTGGCTATTTCGGATATGAATTTTCTGAAAATGCTCAACAAGGGGGTCAGTCTTTCCAATCCGCCGGGCATTGCTTACGAATATAGCAACATGGGTTTCGCCATGCTGGGCCGCATCATTACGGTGGTGACAAAAATGCCCTATCAAACCTACATCGACCAGAACATTTTCAAACCGCTGGGCATGACGCAGACCTTCTGGGAATACGCGAAAGCTCCGGCTGATTTGCTGGCTCACGGGTACCGCTGGGAAAACGAAAAATGGTCCGAAGAAAAATTGCTACACGATGGAGCTTACGGAGCGATGGGCGGTTTGATTACATCCATTGAAGATTTCAGTAAGTACATGGCCTTTCATCAGGCTGCCTGGCCGCCTCGTAGTGAAGCAGGCTCTGGCCCAATTAGCCGGAGTTCAGTACGCGAAATGCACCAGCCCGCTAATTTTGCCAGTCTTGTTACCAATACGAAGGCCGACGGTAAGCCCTACAGCATCGCTACGGCTTACGCATATGGCTTACGTTGGACCAAAGATTCGGACGATATTATGACGGTCGGACACAGCGGAGGCCTACCCGGCTTCGGCAGTAACTGGCGGATTTTGCCCGAGTATGGCATTGGTGTGGTGAGTTACATGAACCTCACGTATGCCAACGCCAACGCCCTCAACACGAAGATCATTGACCTGCTTCGGGTACAGGCCGATTTTCACAAGCGACAATTGCCCGTATCGAAAGTACTGGCTCAACGTAAAGAGGAAATCATCAAGGTTTTGCGGGACTGGAATCGGGCCAATCAATACCCCATTTTTGCGGAGAATTTCTTCCCCGATCATTCACAGGCCATCCGCAAGAAAGCCTCGGATGAACTCTTTGCCCGAATCGGCAAGATTGTAAAAGTGGGCGAACTGGTTCCAGAAAACCAGCTGCGGGGAGCTTTTATCATGGAAGGTGAAAAAGGAAAAGTACAGGTCTATTTCACACTTTCGCCGGAGAAACCCGCCCTGATTCAACAATTGGATCTGCGGGAAATACAGTAAACGCAGCTAAACCGATGCCGGGCTTGCTTAGTTCTAGTACTCGAATCGCCAGGAAGTAATTCCAGGCATTATTCTTTGATCAATTCCTTTTTTAACACTTGTACGAATCATGGAATATAGAGCATTAGGTGAATCAGGAGTAAAAGCTTCCGCCATTACGTTTGGAGCCTGGGCGATTGGGGGCTGGATGTGGGGCGGAGCCGACCGCAAAGAAGCCGTTGAAGCCATTCGGGCCTCCATCGGCGAGGGCGTTTCTTCGATTGATACGGCCCCCATTTACGGGCAGGGCGTTAGTGAAGATATTGTGGGTGAAGCTCTGGCGGGCATTTCCCGTGATCAAGTACAAATCCTGACCAAGTTTGGGATGCGTTGGGACGTACAGAAAGGCGATTTTGCCTTCCATACCAAAGACAACGACGGACAGGAACTGGACATCTACAAATACGCCTCCCGCGATAGTATCATCGAAGAATGCGAAAACAGTTTGCGTCGCCTGCGTACGGACTATATCGATCTGTACCAAATCCATTGGCCCGACATCACTACGCCGATTGATGAGACTATGGAAGCCTTGCAAACGCTGCTCCAGCAAGGAAAAATCCGGGCGGCGGGGGTTTGTAACTACTCCCTGGATCAGATGAAAGAAGCGAATCAGACGCTTAAGCTGGCTTCCAATCAGGTACCGTACAGCATGGTAGAGCGGACGATTGAAAAAGACGTTGTTCCCTATGCCATCGAAACGCAGACGGCCATTATCGCGTATAGTCCCTTGCAACGGGGCATTCTGACAGGTAAAATCAAGCCCGGCCATGCCTTTGCCGAAGGGGATCACCGCCCCACTACGAAGTTCTATAAGCCAGAAAATATTGAACGAATCAACGCTTTTCTGGATACAATTCGCCCGATAGCCGATGAAAAACAGGCGACATTGTCGCAATTAGTCATTCGCTGGACCATTGAGCAGCCCGGTATCACCGTAGCATTGGTCGGAGCCCGGAACGCGGAACAAGCCATTCAGAACGCTCGGTCCGCTCAGATTCAACTTTCGAGCGAGGAAATGAAGCAGATTAACGACGCTCTTTCCCAACTGGTACTGGCTGAATAATCAATCAGTTAACTAGATTTTTATATCAAGAAGGGGTTTGCAGAGGTCTGCAAACCCCTTCTTTTTTTTGCAAACGAGCTGGTAAATTTCTTTTCTAGAATCTTTCTAATATCCACTCAAATCTTGCTCTCCTACAAAATTAATGCGTTTTAACCGGCTGAATCATTGCAACGGTTTGCCGAAAACCACTATTTTTGCCTCAGTACTATTCAAAGGGTGTTTATAAAAATTTCTTTTTTTAACGTCTTCCTTTGGATCATAAGCCTATTTGATACCCTAACCCTACGATGCGTTGCAGGTCACCTTGCTGCAACAAACGATCGTACTCACCCAATTAGCGAAAGCATGATCCCCGAAGTTGTTCAGACCATACCGCTTCAGTACTACATTTATCTTGCTACAGCCCTGTTTGTGATTGGAATTGTGGGGGTACTGACCCGCCGAAATGCCATCATCATTTTTATGTCTGTTGAATTGATGCTGAATGCTGTCAACCTGTTGTTAATCGCTTTTTCGGTGTATCGCTCGGACCCCAATGGACAGGTATTCGTTTTCTTCATTATGGCCGTTGCGGCTGCTGAAGTAGCCATTGGCCTTGCCCTCATCGTCGTGATTTACCGAAACGTTCGGTCCCTTGACATTGGCTTGCTTAATAAACTGAAGTGGTAATTTTCTAATCATCGCCTCCAATCGATGGTCTATTCTCTATTCCCGGCCAACGGCTAACAGTCCCTATGAATCTAGCCCTGCTTATTCCTCTACTGCCCTTTATCGGTTTTCTAATTAACGGATTAGGATTCCGGCGAATTCCTAAATCTCTGGTTGGCATCATCGGCACCGGAGCTGTAGTCGCTTCCTTTGCCCTGGTGCTTAGTCTTTTCCTGAATTTTTCGGGTGAAGCTCAGCACATACCCGTGTACGACTGGATTACGGTTGGTTCGCTGAATATTTCCTTCAGCTTTCAGATCGATCAGCTTTCCTTGATTATGATGCTGATTATTACGGGAATTGGTTCGCTCATTCACCTGTACAGCATCGGCTATATGCACCACGACGAAGGGTTTGGCAAGTTCTTTGCCTTTCTTAACCTGTTCGTGTTCTTCATGCTGCTGCTGGTCATGGGCTCGAATTATCTGGTCATGTTTATTGGCTGGGAAGGCGTTGGCCTTTGTTCGTATCTGCTCATTGGGTTCTGGAATCAGAATCCTTCGTACGGCTACGCGGCCCGCAAGGCGTTTGTCATGAACCGAATTGGTGATTTGGGCTTTTTGATCGGTATTTTTCTGATTTTGAATCAATTCGAAAGTCTGGAGTTTGCAAGCGTGTTTCCGGCGGCGGCTCAGCTGAGTGTAGGCGATCAGGGTATTTTCTGGATTACGCTCTGTCTGTTCATCGGAGCGATGGGGAAATCCGCTCAGATTCCCCTGTATACCTGGCTCCCCGACGCTATGGCCGGTCCAACACCCGTATCGGCTCTGATCCACGCGGCGACGATGGTAACGGCGGGTATTTACATGATTGTTCGCTCGAATGTCTTGTACACACTGGCACCGGATACGCTGCACCTCGTCGCCTGGATTGCCCTGATTACGGCTCTGCTGGCGGCTTCGATTGGTCTGTTCCAGAACGATATTAAGAAAGTACTCGCTTACTCTACGGTATCGCAGTTAGGCTATATGTTCCTGGGCTTGGGCGTTGGAGCGTATACTTCCGGCTTCTTCCACGTTATGACGCACGCGTTTTTCAAGGCACTTCTTTTCCTGGGAGCGGGTTCGGTTATTCACGCCATGAGCAATGAACAGGATATCCGGTACATGGGTGGCTTACGCAAGAAGCTACCGATTACGTTCCTGACGTTTCTGCTCGGTACCATTGCGATTTCCGGGATTCCGCCGTTCGCGGGCTTCTTCTCCAAAGATGAAATTCTGGCTCACGTTTTCGAGCACAGTCCACTGATGTGGGGACTGGCCGTAATCGGTTCGATGATGACGGCATTCTACATGTTTCGTCTGCTTTTCCTGACCTTTTTCGGCGAATTCCGGGGTACGCACGAGCAGGAACATCACCTGCACGAGTCGCCTTTTTCGATGACGTTGCCGTTGATCGTATTGGCGATATTATCCGTACTGGGCGGTTTTCTGAACGTACCCGCCGTACTGGGTGGTTCGGCGAAACTCTCGGCGTATCTGGACCCGATCTTCGCTTATTCAAAACAGGTAAACCCCGAAGCCTTCGCCGAGACGCACCTCGACCACTCGACGGAATTCATGCTCATGGGTGTATCCGTAGCCGGAGCCGTTCTGGCGATCGTCATTGCTTTTGTGCTCTACGTTAGTCGGAAATCAGTACCTGCTCCAGATGCTGAAATAACGGGTTTACCCAAGCTGGTGTATCACAAATACTACATCGACGAGCTGTACGATTCGCTGTTTGTTAAACCGATTCAGGCTCTTTCCCGCGTGTTCTACAATGTTACGGACCGAATCCTGATTGATCGTTTCGGCGTAGAAGGGCTGGGTAATTTCGTTCGCGGCCTGTCGAATGAATTCCGGTTGCTGCAAACCGGTACTACTTCGTTCTACGTGTTCATCATGGTTATGGGCATTGCAGCCATCCTCATGTACAGCCTGCGTACGCTCATTTTTGGTAACTAAGACTTAACGGATCTATGCTCACCCTTGTTCTCATACTCATTCCACTACTCGTTGCTCTGGTGTTGCTGGCCCTGCGGGGCGGGGCGGTCAAACGGGTAGCTCTGATTGCCTCCCTGGCTGAACTGGCTCTGGCCGTTTATGTGCTGGCGTCCTTTCAACCCGATACAACGAGTCAATTTTCCTTAAGTTATCACTGGATTAAATCCGCGGGCGTACAGTTTGCCATCGGTATCGACGGCATTAGTGTCTTACTGGTTTTGCTGAGTACGTTGCTGGTTCCGCTGATTATTCTATCGACATTCAACCATAGTTACCGTAATCCCTCTTCCTTCTACGCCCTGATTCTGTTCATGCAATCGGCGTTGGTTGGGGTGTTTGTGGCGAAAGATGCGTTTTTGTTCTACTTCTTTTTCGAAGCAGCCCTGATTCCGATTTACTTCATTGCGGCTCTGTGGGGCGGTGAAAATCGGATTAAGGTGACGTTCAAGTTCTTTCTGTACACCATTTTCGGTTCACTGTTCATGCTGTTGGGACTGGTGTATCTGTACCTGCAAACGCCCGGTACGCATAGTTCTCTGCTAACCGCTTTTTACGGCCTGAATCTGTCAGCTTCGCAACAAGGTTTTCTCTTCTGGGCCTTATTCATTGGATTTGCCATTAAAATGCCCATTTTCCCCTTCCACACCTGGCAACCGGATACGTACGTCGAGTCGCCTACGCCCGCCACGATGTTACTGGCGGGGATTATGCTGAAGATGGGAACCTACGGACTCATCCGTATCGTACTGCCGATCGTACCCGAAGGTGTACAACAATGGGGACTCGTTGCCATTGTTCTGGCCGTAATTGGCATTGTGTACGGTTCAATTATTGCGATCCAGCAACAGGATATGAAGCGGCTGGTGGCGTACTCGTCGTTTGCTCACGTCGGACTGATGGCGGCGGGTATTTTTTCCCTGACGCTCGACGGCTTACAGGGCTCGCTTATTCAGATGCTGGCCCACGGGATCAACGTCGTTGGTCTGTTTTTCATCGTTGAAATCATTTTCAGCCGCACGCAATCCCGCGATTTGACTCAACTTGGCGGTATTACGCAGAATTCACCCGTACTCAGTGTGTTTTTCATCATCATGGTACTGGGTAGCGTGGCCCTGCCCCTGACGAACGGTTTCATCGGCGAGTTTTTATTACTGAAAGGCGTCTTTACCTACAATACCTGGCTAGGCATTATTGCCGGTACGACAATTATTCTGGGAGCGGTGTATATGCTTCGAATGGTACAAAAATCCATGTTCGGTCTCCAAACTACCGTTACTGAACAGTTTACCGATTTGAATCTCAACGAAATTCTGGTGCTGGCCCCGCTGGCGGTGTTTGTCTTCTGGATCGGCCTGTTCCCGAACGGATTCCTGAAACTTACCGAACCTGCCGTAGCTGAGTTGCTGCGAGCCATGAAATGATCTTTCCACCCGTGACCTTTCCAGCGTTATGCTCTCCATTATTTCTCTTTCTATTTTTGGCATTCTGAACCTCTTCTTAGGGTTCCTGAAATCCCGGCAGGTACTCCTGCCCGCTACGTTGCTTTTTTTACTGGTAGCCCTCGTATTGAACTCGCTCGACTGGAACGATCAGGCTCTGTATTTCAGCGACATGCTACGGGTGAATAACCTCTTTGTTAACTTCTCAGCAATTGTTCTGGTTACCTCGCTTTTTGTGGTGGGTCTCTCCCGCACTTTCGGGGGCGATGATGAACATACGCACCCAGCTGAGTACTACGCCATTTTACTTTTTTCGATAGCTGGAGCCCTGATGATGATTGGTTTTGAAAACCTGATCATGCTTTTTGTGGGCGTGGAAGTACTGTCGGTAGCCATGTACGTACTCACCGGTACGGATAAACGCAACCTGCGTTCGAACGAAGCTGCTTTGAAATATTTTCTGATGGGTTCGTTCGCCACGGGTATCTTACTTTTTGGCGTAGCCATGATTTACGGAGCTACGGGTTCCTTCAAACTGGGCGGTATTGCCACCTATGTGGAAGTTGCTATCCGCTACGGTTCGGTTTCGCCCCTGCTGTATGTAGGCTTGTTGTTACTCTTTATCGGCATGCTTTTTAAAGTTTCGGCGGCTCCCTTCCACTTCTGGACGCCCGACGTATACGAAGGAGCTCCTACGATCTTCACGGCCTTCATGTCTACCGTTGTAAAGACGGCTGGCTTCGCGGCTCTGTACAAACTGGCCTCGGTAGCTTTTGGGGGAGCTTACGGCTTCTGGGCTCAGACAATGGCCATTGTTACGGTACTGACTCTGCTCGTGGGAAACATTACTGCGGCGTATCAGACCAGTTTCAAACGCATGATGGGGTATTCGAGCATTTCACACGCGGGCTATTTGCTCCTGGGTGTGGTAGCGAATGTTTCGGCTTCCCCATCGGCTATTCTGTTTTATTCACTGGCGTACTCCCTGGCTACCGTTTCCGCCTTTGGGGTACTGATGGTCGTTTCAGAGAAAAAACTCTATGAAGGGGGTGCCGACGAACGTTACGAGGCCTTCAATGGCTTGGCTAAAAGCAATCCTCTGCTGGCTTTTGTCATGACGATTTCAATGCTTTCGCTCGCCGGAATTCCGCTGACCGCAGGTTTTTGGGGAAAATTTTTCATCTTCTCAGCGGCTGTACAGGCGAATCTTACTTCCCTGTTAGTCATTGCCGTACTGATGTCCTGCGTGGGTATTTACTATTACTTCCGGGTGATTATTTCGATGTATTTAAAACCTAGTGACGAGAATCCGGTTATCGTTAGCAACGGATTTAAACTAACTTTGCTCCTCACTACAGCATTAACACTTCTTTTGGGTGTTTTTCCTGACCTGGTGAAGAACATATTCTAGGTTTTACAACACATTCAACCCTTGAAGCAGACCCTTCAGCAACCTTTGGAGACGAAGAAATCCAAGCTACTCAACACCCGTGATTTAATTGCCTACTTTCTTGTAGCCGGTACAGGAGCCGCCGTTCAAATCATTGCCGGCGGCTTTTTTCGGGAATACATGAGCTACTACGCTTCTGTATCGCTGGGTTACATTGTTTCGTTCATCGTCGGCTTCGTGCTAACCAAACTTTTTGCTTTTGATGCCAAGAGTTCCGGTCAAACCCGTCGTGAGATGGTTAAGTTTGGCATGGTGGCCGTTCTTTCCTTCTTTATTACGTTGGGAGGTTCGAGTCTGGCTTTGTACATTTTTAATGTGATGCATCCAGAGCCTTACTTTTATGAATTTCCGCTGTCCTTTCTACCCGAAAAAGCCCGGAATATCAACGTGAAGGAATTTGGCGGTTTGCTCGTCGGTATGGGTCTGAGCTTTACGAGTAACTATATTCTACACAAGACCTTTACTTTCAAATCAACCGGTTTTTACGACCGAATCAAAGATTATCTCAAAGGCATTCCCGAATAGGGCTAATTCCAATCTTATTGACAAACCTTAAAATTCTTTACAGAGGATTTTAAGGTTTTTTTTATCTATAAATATAATTTTATCCAAAAAATATAGGACTAATTAGGATAAAAGTAAGAAATCGAGTAAAAAACTTAAAAAAACCTTAAAGCAACACTTGTTTTATTGAAAATCTAAGCCCAACTTTGCCACGGCAATAAACCCTAAAATCATCACAAAAATGAAAAAATTGTTCGCCCTGTTCCTCCTAGGCACAATGGTTTCTTTGGCAGCTTGCCAAGAAAAGAAAGCTGAATCTACTGAAACTGCTGATTCTGCTGCTGTAACGGTTGACACGACGACTGCAGTTGACACGGCTATGACGGCTGATACGGCTGCTGCTGACACGATGCGTTAATTCGTTGGTAGGAACCAAGCCAAAGCCTTGCCTTACGGCAAGGCTTTGTCGTTTTTTGTAGGATGGAGTCGCTCTTACACCAACACTTGCCTTCGGATACGGTTGCCTACTGTCTGAGTCTTTGGCAACAACATCCCTTCCATTTTCAGATTACCCGCCCCCGTCGCAGTAAATTTGGCGACTACGCCTACTGCTCCCTCAAAGGCCACCGGATTTCCATCAATGGAAATATGAACCGTTACGCCTTCCTCATTACGTATTTGCACGAAGTAGCCCATCAGCGGGTTTGCATCCGGTTTGGTACTGGCGTTGATCCGCACGGACGTTCCTGGAAAAAAATGTTTCGGGAATTACTACAACCCGTCCTGACCGAAGGCGTATTTCCGGCTGATATTCTCCTTCCCCTGCTTGACTACGCCCGTGACCCTAAAGCGGCCACGGCTTCGCACCAGCCTTTATACCAGGCTCTTCGCCGCTATGATCAGCATCCGGAAGGCACGCTGCGACTCGTCGAAGTCCCCGAAAACCAGTCTTTCGAACTGGGAGGCCGTACGTTTATTAAACACCAGAAACGCCGTACCCGCTTTTTGTGTACTGATCAGCAAAATGGTCGGCAGTATACGGTTCCTGCGGAAGCAATGGTTCGCTTACTTGAGGTACGGATTGAGCCAAATTCACGTTATTAGTGCAGGTTCGGTTATTACATGAAACAAACGTTTATTGGGCTTCTATTGCTGCTCTGGATTCCGCTGCAAAGCCAGGGGCAGGCTTCGGTATTGGCGGAAGGCTCCTGGTTAAAAATCGGGGTTACGAAGGATGGCGTATACAAACTCGACGCGGCCCAACTGCGAAAAGCGGGCTGGTCTACCGTCGATCCGCTTCAGCTTCGCCTGTACGGAAATGGCGGAGCGGCCCTTCCGCAACCCAACGCAATACCTCGCCAACGGGATTTACGGGAAAATGCACTCTGGATCACGGGAGACACTGACGGTCGGCTAGATGTCGAAGATGGCATTTACTTCTACGGAACAAGCCCCCACGAAATTCGGCTGGATACCCTGACGGGGCGGTTTTCCCATGCATTGAATCCTTATACGGATACTACCTATTATTTTCTGACGCGGAGTACCCAGGGTTCGCCGAAACGCCTGACGACGGCCCCCTTGCTTACGCAGGGTACGAGTCTGACCAGCTACGACGACTATCTTTTCCACGAAAACGAAGAAATCAACCGGGTTACCTCGGGACGGAACTGGTACGGCGAAGTTTTTTACGTCACTTCCGAACGTACCATTCCTTTCAAAATACCGGGTGCCCTTCCCAATACTCCTTATCAGCTGACTTCGGCCACGATGGGCTATAGCTCCGTAGCGACGCAATTCAGTTTGAAGGTAAATGGACAGCCTCTGGGTAGTCAAACCATACCGGCTACCTCATATGATCGCTATGATTTCAAAGGCATGGAGGTAGCGACCACTTTTCCGGGAACTATACCCGCTCTTCCAGCGGATGGAACGTTTGCGGTCACGCTTACCTACAACCGCAACGGCGACAACGCCGCTCAGGGAGCTTTGAATTACCTGGGCTTGCAGGTACAACGATCGTTGAGCTGGTTGGACCAGGGGTTTAGGTTCCGCTCATTGGCCAGCCGTACCCTGCCGCAGGTACAAATGACTTTGGCTAATGCACCGGCTTCGCTGCAAATCTGGGAGGTATCAGGATCAAACATTCAGCAAATGACCCTGCGTAACGGAACGTTTGGCTATACCCCAGCGGGACGTATCCACGAATTTGTGGCGTTTTTACCCGAACAAGCCCTTACCCCAGCATCGATTCTACCCACGGGTAATCAGAACCTTCAGCAACAGAATACGCCTCAACTGCTCATTATCACCCCTCCAGCTTTCCGTTCGGAAGCGGAACGGCTGGCGGCGTTCCGGCAATCACACGATCAGTTGACACCCTTAGTCGTTAGTACGACTGAAGTGTACAATGAGTTTTCTTCCGGTCGGCAGGATCCGACGGCATTACGGGATTTCATCAGACAACTCGCTGAACAGCAACCCGGTACATTACAATACGTTCTGCTGTTCGGAGATGCCACTTTCGATTATAAAAACATTCTTCAGGAAAATCAGGGTTCCTATGTGCCTACGTACGAAAGTCGTGAATCCCTGCATCCTATTTACAGCTACTCTTCGGACGATTACTTCGCTTTTCTGGAAAATACCGAAGGTGAATGGCCCGAAACATACGCCGGAGATCATACGCTTGATGTGGGCATTGGACGCCTGCCCGTCAAGACCCTCACCGAAGCCCGTCAGATGGTAGACAAGCTGATTCATTACGAAGGGGCTACTACCCGGGGCCCCTGGCAAAGCCGCCTGTCTTTTGTGGCGGATGATGGTGACTTCAATATTCATACCCAAGACGCCGAACGGCTGGTAAATCTGGCGGCGGCGACCCCTTATCATTCCGAAAAAATTTACCTCGATGCCTATCCGCAAACGGGTTCGGGTACGGATCAGAAAAGTCCACAGGCCCAGGCGGCCCTGGCCAATGCCGTTCGCGAGGGCCGATTGATGATTGCCTTTGCCGGTCACGGCGGCGTATCGGGCTGGACGCAGGAACAAATCCTGAGTTTACGGGACATTCTGGGCTGGCGTAATTATGACCGCTTACCCCTGCTGTTAACGGCGACCTGTGAGTTTGGCCGATACGACAATCCCGGCGTAGTTTCAGGAGCCGAGCTAGCCCTACTCAGTGCCCAGGGCGGAGCCATTGCCTTGCTGACTACTACCCGACCCGTGTTTGCCAGCTCGAACGCTCTGGTCAGTGAAGCGTTCATGAAAGCCGCTTTTCAGCCCGTTAACGGTCAGATGCCCCGCTTGGGTGACATCTTTCGACAAACCAAAAACAACAGTCTGGCGGGTCGGGTCAACCGGAATTTTTCTCTGCTCGGGGATCCATCCATGCGATTGGCTTACCCGCAGGATTCCATTCAGCTCGTGTATCCGGACACGTTGCGAGCCGGAGCGGAAGTCACCATTCGTGGTACGGTCCCCTTCGATGGAACTGCCTGGATTGAAGTGTATGATCAGGCACGTTCGTACCAGACGCTCGGCGATGAAAATCCCAAGTTTACCTATCAGGATCGCAAAAGTTTATTATACAGGGGCACGGCTCCGATCCGCTCGGGAGCGTTCTCCACTCGTTTTGTAGTTCCTCATTCCCTAAACGCTGGCATCGGACGCGGAGTAGTGCACGTATATGCCAACAGTAACTCTGCCACAGCCCTCGGTATTGGCCACCCCTGGGTAGGCGGGATCGCCCTTCAGCCAGTCACCGATCTGGAGCCTCCTGTTCTTCGTTTGTACATGAACGATGAGCAGTTTCAAAGTGGTGGTACCACCGATGCGAATCCTACCCTACTCGCCTTTTTATCGGATGATACGGGCCTTTCCTACACCGAAAACCAACCGATGCTGGCTACGCTTAACGATACACTCACCTTAAATTTAAATACTTATTTTACGGCTACAGATGCCCGTTCGGGCCAAATTCGTTATCCGTTCCGCAATTTACCGCAAGGTTTGTATCAGCTTCAAGTTCAGGCTTTTGACGGTTTTGGCAAGAAAAGTCAACAAAGCCTGCAATTTTCCGTACAGCCCTATACGAAAAGAAACCTTCGCAGCGTTAGGGCAATGCCCAATCCTTTTCGGGAACGCGTACGTTTCACCTTCGAACATGAATTTCAGGACGATGACACCGAAATTACTTTCTATCTGTATGATCTTACCGGACGTTTGCTCCACCAGCAGACCTTCCAAAGCTATAGTACCCCTTCCCCTTACGAAGATTTACAGCTTGAAAATTCGGAATTAAATACGGGTTTGTACATTTATCGTATTTTTGTGCGGTCCCTAACTACCGGTCTCACGGCAAGTGGGAGCGGAAAGATTTCTCACATCAAGTGACTTTTGTTAGTTTTGCGATTAAATACATCCCACGAATGTTCACTTTAAACTGCCTCAGCAGAGGCACTACTCCCGTATCCCCCGTTTTGGATGGCCTGGACACAGACCCTCAACGTTTAACCCAATCTCGGATGAAAAGACTTCAAACCCGATTTTTTACCCTTGCCTTTCTAGTAGGTTCCTCTTCGTTCGTATGGGCACAAAATGGTAGTGGGATTACAGGCGTCAATGGTGACCGCGTTCCTCTTCCGGCTGTTCCTTTTGTAAATATCGCTCCGGATGCCCGCTCGGCGGCTCTGGGAGATGCAGGCGTGGCTCTCAGCCCCACTGAAGCGGCCGGTACGTACTGGAATGCCTCAAAGCTCATCTATGCGGAACACGATGCCGGAGCCAGTATTTCGTATACGCCCTGGCTACGTAACGTAATCGGCGATATGTGGCTGACGCATGTGACGGGTTATAAGAAAATTGGCAAAAATCAGGTCGTTGGTCTGTCGCTTCAATATTTCAACATCGGCGATATTCTCTTTACTAACGAATCAGGAACCATTACGGGCGACTTCAACTCCAAAGAATACGCGATTGGTGGTTCATACGCCCTTAAGCTGTCGGATAAACTGGCACTGGGCCTGAACCTGAAATATATTAACTCTAACCTGACCGGTGATCAGGTAGTAGCGGGCGTTGCCTTGCGTCCCGGACAAACCGTAGCGGGTGATATTTCCCTGTTTAGCAACGGCTACAGCCCCGAGAAGAAATGGTACGCCAACTACGGGGTCATGATTCAAAACCTGGGTGGTAAAATCAACTACGGTGGTACGGCCCAAACGCCTTATTTCATTCCCACCAACCTGAAAGTGGGTACAGCGATCACCAATCGTCTGGACGAGAAAAACTCTTTGACGCTGACGGTCGACCTGAATAAACTCATGGTTCCAACGCCTCCCGAACGTGATGCGACGGGTGCCATTATTCCAGGCCGTGGTTCCGATCCTGATAAGAAAGGTTTATTTGAAGGCGTCTTTGGCTCATTCGCCGATGCTCCCGATGGTTTAAAAGAAGAGTTGCAGGAAGTAACGATTTCAACGGGTCTGGAATACAACTGGAATAAAATCCTGTCGGCTCGTCTGGGTTACTTCTACGAAAACCCGAACAAAGGCAATCGTAGTTTCATTTCCGCTGGTTTTGGGGTACGATATCAGAAAGTAGGACTCGACTTTTCGTACCTGTTCCAGGGCGGCGGTCAGCAGAATCCGCTGAATAACACGCTCCGCGTATCGTTGTCTTTCCTCTTTGATAAGAAACAACGCATCGAGGAAGCTCCCCGCGACGATTTTTAATACAAACTTTGTATCAGCAGGAAAATGGCATTCGAAGGAGTGCCATTTTTTATTTCCACTCCGGTAGTTTTGTACCGTTCCGTTTTTAGTACCTTGGCGGTTTGCCCGTATGAAAACTCCGTTTTCCCGGCCAGTAATGTCTTCCCGGGAATGCAATTGTAGATGAATGATGACACTGAACCGCACCCAAGCTCCTGATTTTCAGCTTACCGATATTGTTTCGTTTGTTCCCGTAGTCATCCACACACTCGATAACGGCATACCTGTATACGTCGTAACGGCTGGGCAGCAACCCGTCGTACGCATCGAGTGGATTTTTGAAGCCGGTGGCTGGGATGAGCTTTTACCCAATGTTTCGACCTTTACGCTGCGGATGCTCAATGAAGGTACCCAGCAACACACGGGTGCCGAATTAGCCGAATTCTTCGATCAGTATGGTTCCTTTCTGGAATTACAGGCTTCTTCGGACCGCTCGACGGTAACGCTGTACGCCTTACGCAAACATCTGCCCGTACTGCTGCCCCGAATTCAGGAATTGATCCAGGAAGCCACTTTTCCCGCCGAAGAGCTGGAAGTACAACGGACCATTGCCTTACAGACCTTACAGGTCAACGAAGAAAAAACGTCTTTCCTGGCTTCGCGGGGTTTCCGCGAAACCTTGTTTGGGAAAAGGCATCCGTACGGAAAAAATCAGACCCAGGAAAACCTGAAAGCCTTTTCCCGGGAGGATTTAGTGACGTTTCATCAATCGCACCTGGCGGGGCAAGCCTTTCGGGTATTCGTGGCTGGTCAGGTAGACGAAACGGAAGTGCAGCTACTCAATCAGGTATTTGGTCAGCAGAGCGTTCAGGGTGCGAAGCCCCGACCAGCCTACGAATTTCCGGCGACTCCGCCCGAAAAACCTCTGCTCCTGGATATGCCAGATAAGATGCAGTCGACGCTGCGAGTGGGTAAACGAAGCGTGAATCGAGTACATCCTGATTACTACAAGGTGTTGGTCACGAACGAGATTTTTGGTGGCTATTTTGGTTCGCGACTGATGAAAAACATCCGGGAGGAAAAAGGCTTTACCTACGGCATTTATTCCCAACTCAATCACTTTGCTCAGGCGAGTCAGCTGGTGATCGGTACGGACGTCAACAAAGAATTTACCCAGCAAACCCTTGATGAAATTCAGAAAGAGCTGGTACGGCTGCAAACCGAACCCGTGCCGCTTGAAGAGTTGCAAACGGCTCAGAATTTCATGATCGGGCAATTCGTGGGTTCCCTGAATACGGCTTTTGAAATCGCCGATCGGCATAAAATCCGAATTTTAAATCAATTACCTGACGATTACTACGAACGCCATATCGAACGCATTCGGGCGGTAACTCCCGAGGACGTACAACAAGCCGCCCAGACTTACTTTCAATGGGATTCGATGATTGAAGTAGTGGCGGGTGGAAAATAAAAGCGATACAGCTCACCTTATAAAAGAAAAGGCTCGGGAGAATTTCCCGAGCCTTTTCTTTTACAGGTACTTACTATTGATCAAGTTTTCCCGTTCGGAATACCTCGTACAAACTCTGAATAAAAATGAGAATCAGAATAAAAGGCAGCAAGTGAGCCCCCCAGATGAAGGCTTTGCCCGTAAACTGATACGTACCCGACGAAAATTGAATGAATACGTTCATGAAGGCCATCGAAGCAATGACCAGCAACAAAGCCAGCAACAACACCGCCGTACGTACCGGAAAAAACTTCTTGATTAATTCGCTCATCAAAATCGAAAAGACTACCGCCAGCAATACGAAAACTAAAGCCCGCGGGAAGTTTTTAATGTACGAGTAGCGATACAGCCAGATGCCCACCCGACCAATGAGATTGGGATGCGAAAGCAACCAGGCATCCGTTACTGCTAACACCAGATAGAGCAAATAGTGGGTACGAAAACGCATTCGAATAAGTAAAGTTTGAAGGTTTGGCGTTTAGAGTTTAGGGTTATTGAAATAGCACATCCATACCCTCGTGTCCTTGGTCTCCAATTAACGCTAAACCCAAAACTGCTAAATGCTTAACAGAGTCTTAATTTTCCTGATACAATACCTGAGTTACGGTTTGGCCTACGGCTTTCATGACGTTTTTGTCAATGACCTCCATATTGTCCTTGTGGGTGTGGTGATAATCGCCGAAGGTTTTCGGGTTGTTCACCTTCATTTCCACAATGTCCACCATCGGGATTTTTGCCACTTCGTTAACCGCTACGTGATCGTCCGTCAGACCACCACCAGCTACCGGCAGAAAGTACTGATTATAGCCCAGTCGGCTCGCCGTATTCCAGATATTTTGTACAACGCTCGGAGCATATTGCAGGGAGTAACTCTCCTGCGGGAACTGAGCCCCCTTGGCTCCTACTAAATCCAGTAAAATCCCGTAATAGGCCGAATAACCCGGTTTATGCGGATTTTTCGCCCAATATTGAGAACCTAACGCCCAGTTGGATCGTCCCTGAGCAGGCGTCATTCCTTCTTTCTCGCCCCAATCTTCAATATCAAAGAAAATAATATCGATACCAACATTCGGTAGCGGCTGGGCCTTCAGATTGCGGGCAATCTCCAACAGTACGCCAACGCCGCTACCGCCGTCATTCGCTCCGTCGAAAGGTTTGTTCTTGTACTGAGCGACGGTGTCTTTATCCGCAAAGGGACGCGTATCCCAGTGAGCCGTTAACAGAATGCGTTTAGCAGCGTCGGGATTAATACTGCCGATGATGTTACGGGCATTGAGCTTGGTACCGTCGAAAGCCGTCTCGGTAAAGGTCTGCTCGGTCACCGCAAATCCATAACTTTTCAGCTTGGCTACCATCCAGTCGCCGCAGGCCCGATGGGCTTTTGAATTGGGAATACGAGGGCCAAAATCAACCTGCTTCTGGACAAAAGCATAGGCCGAATCCGCGTTGAACACCGGAGCTGGAGCCAGCTTCGTCTCCTCCGTAGCCGTACTCTCCGCACTTTTCGATTTTTCTTTACAGGATTCAAGTAATAGGCCGCCCATCAACAGCAGCCCAATCAGGGTGAGGGTACGTTTCATAGGTAGTTTGTGCAGTTTTCAGTTTGCGGTTTTCAGTTTTCAGTTTGTTTAGCCCTTGTCTTGCTCTTTTTACTGAAAACTGAAAACCATCAACTGACAACTAAATCTATTCTTCATACGCCCAGTCGATCCGTTGTTTCAGATCTTTAATGACCAGGCCATTTTGTTTAAATACGGAACGAATCTGATCGACTTTGTCGTATTGCTTCTGTGTTTTGAAATCACGGTACAGGTCCAGCAAACCATTGACCAGTGGCTCAAACGCTTCGTTACGCTCTTCTTTCAGACCCAGAATATCCAGGAAAAACGTAAGATAGGTGGCCTTGAGTTTTTCGAAAACCTCCGCTCCCAGCTGGGCAAACTGACTCTGCCCCATGTACAACTGGTTGATTTTCTTCAACAGGGTAAACAGGTTTGCGATGGTGACGGCCGTATTCAGGTCGTCGTTCATACCATCGTAGGCTCCCGCAATGGCTTTCTCGATTTCCTCCACCTGTTTCGGATCAATGCTTACGCTTTCATCGGCCACGTACTCCATTTCGCGGAGTAAACGCAGTCCATTCAACAAACGCTTGTATCCCTTTTGAGCCGCTTTGAGTGCTTCGTTGGAAAAGTCGAGGGTGGAACGGTACTGGCTTTGGAGCATGAAGAACCGGGTCGTCATGGGCGAATACGGCTGTTCGAGCAAATGGTGACTACCGGCAAACAACTCATTGGGCAGGAAGGAATTGCCCAGCGATTTCGACATTTTCTGACCATTTACCGTCAGCATGTTCGAGTGCATCCAGTACTTCACCGGCGAAACGCCATTCAGGCCCGTACCCTGAGCAATCTCACATTCGTGGTGCGGGAATTTCAGGTCCATCCCGCCCCCGTGAATGTCAAACTGTGTCCCCAGGTATTTCGTACTCATGCAGGTACATTCCAGGTGCCAGCCTGGAAAGCCCAGTCCCCAGGGGCTTGGCCATCGCATGAGGTGATCGGGAGCGGCTTTTTTCCAGAGGGCAAAATCCAGCGGGTTTCGCTTCTCACCGACGCCATCCAAATCGCGGGTTTCGCTGAGTAGATCTTCCAGAATACGACCAGAAAGTTTTCCGTAATCCTGTCCATTCTGGTTGTACTTTTCAATATCAAAGTACACCGATCCATTGGATTCGTAGGCTAAGCCTTTCTCAATCAAAGCTTTCACCGCTTCAATCTGCTCGACAATATGACCCGTAGCCGTTGGTTCGATACTCGGTGGCAGGAAGTTGAATTTCGATAAAACCTGATGGAAATCGTCCGTATAGCGGTGCACAATTTCCATGGGCTCCAGCTTTTCGAGGCGGGCCATACGACCAATCTTGTCTTCGCCCTCGTCGCTGTCGCCGGTCAGGTGCCCCACATCCGTCAGGTTACGAACGTACCGAACCTGATAACCAATGTGCCGTAGATACCGTACGAGTACATCAAAGGTGAGGAACGTCCGAACGTTGCCCAGGTGCACGTAATTATAGACGGTAGGCCCGCAGACGTACAGGCCCACGTGGGTCGGATGCAGGGGTTGAAAAACTTCTTTTTCCCGAGTCAGGGTATTATAAATCTTCAGGGATTGCATGAACGAAGGGAATTGAATGAGATTGGTACCGAAAGCTCAGTACGCAAAAAAGTGAAACAGTCGAAGATTACTGACCGTTCCAACATCGAAATACGCGGGAAGAAAAAGAAACAGTTGCCACGTGATACAGGGTTTCGCCGCAAAAGTAAGGAAAAGAGTTTCGAGTTTGCAGTTTTCAGTTTAGAGTTTTCAGTGATGGGTTGCGATTCGTCGGATTGCAAATCCGTCACAGGTAGCTTTCGGATTGTAAATCCGACAAGAGCGGTATGATTCTTCTTTCCTAATTTCTGACCTGCAATTTAGGCTGTTCAAGATTACCCATTACGATCGGTATGAGCGTGACGAATGCAGAATTAAAAACCTACACTACTTGAGTCTCTCCTCAGTCGAACGCCCCAGCCCCGAAGGCAATGACCATGGCTATTCACATAAAACCCCTCTAGGGTTAAACGGTCATACTTCCCCTATTTAATCTAGGTTTGCCTCCTGACTCACCAACCCCAAAGGGATTCAATGTCATTTGCCCCGTATGCAATGCGGGAATCGTCCCGCTCGGTAGGCACAGCCTACCAGCTTCTGCGTCCGTAGTACATACTACGGACAACCCGCCTCGCTACCTTTACCGGATTTTATCCTACCAAAACGGAAACGTAAAAAACGCGGCGGCTGCCGCTCAAAACTCAAAACTCAAAACCCAAAACTGAAAACTCCCCTATCTTTGACTAAAGATTCTTTCCCAGATACACCATGTTATTGTTCGAAGTCGGTACCAATCCGAAAGCCCAACGTGAATTTTTGATGTTTCCCGTGCGTCTGTATCAAAACGACGCGAATTGGATTCGTCCGCTGGATCAGGACATTGAGTCAGTCTTTGATCCGCAGAAAAACAAAATGTTCAAACACGGGGAATGCATTCGCTGGATTTTACAGAACGACGCCGGACAAACCATTGGTCGGGTAGCCGCTTTCGTTGATCACGATAAGGCACACCTGGAAGAGCAGCCTACGGGCGGAATGGGCTTTTTTGAGTGTATTGAGGACGAAAAAGCCGCCTTTGTTCTTTTCCAAGCGTGTAAGGAATGGCTGGAAAGCAAAGGTATGGAAGCGATGGACGGCCCCGTTAACTTCGGCGAACGCGAGTCGTGGTGGGGACTGATGGTACAGGGCTGGGATCACGAACCCACGTACAAAATGCCCTGGACGAAAGCGTACTACATTCGCTTTTTCGAAACATACGGCTTCCAGGACTACTTCAAGCAGTTTGTTTATACCTCGCCGATTCGGGAAGTGGTGGTTGCTCCGGCGGTGGAAGAAAAAGCCCAGCGGATCTATGCCAATCCGGAATACACCTTTCAGCACATCGAAAAAGCCAAACTCGATCAGTATACGGAGGACTTCCGCAGCATTTATAACAAAGCCTGGGCCAAATTTCCAGGTGTCAAACCGATGAGCAGCGAGCAGGCCGCTTCACTGGTGAAATCCATGAAACCTATTCTGGATGAACAACTGATCTGGTTTGCCTACGCAGGCGGCGAAGCCATTGCCTTCTTTATTGTCATTCCAGACCTGAACCAGATCGTGAAGCACCTCAACGGAAAGTTTGGTCTGGTACAGAAACTCAAGTTACTGTACTTGCTTAAATGGAAAAAGGTAGTCACCCGTACCTGCGGATTGATCTTTGGTGTGATTCCAGACTATCAAGGCAAGGGCGTCGAGTCGGCCATTGCCCTGCGTTTCCGTCAGGCAGGCCGTGACAATCCAGACTATCAGTACCATACCATCGACATGAACTGGGTAGGTGATTTTAATCCGCGAATGAACCGCTTCGTTTCGCAATTGGGGACCAAAATTGAAAAAACCTTTATTACGTATCGCTATCTGTTCGACCGTACCAAAGAGTTCAAACGCTGTCCACGGGTATAAGGCTTTGCCTACGCTTGTAAAGATTACCTTCCTCCGGAGGGTAATCTTTTTTTGTTAAAGCGTTCGTACTAAGTAGTCTATCCGAAATTAAAATCTCTTTTCTCATTAAACCTGTCCCCCCTCAACCCCATCCCATTACTGATCTTTCTACGGTGTATGCGTGAACTCTTTACTCCATCCGTCTTTTCATCCGATGAAAAACACGCTTATTCAGTTGAAGCATTTGTATCAGCGGGCGGGCTTTGGAGCAAGTCCTGCTACGTTACAGCAAGCCAGTCGCCATTCCGTTCGGCGTGCGGTACAGGATCTTTTTAAGGACGCTCAGACCCCGCTTCCCCTGCACGTAGTCGATCCACAGCGAGTAGGCTATTCTCGGAAAGCATTACTGGAAATGGTCCTGCAGAAAGACCCCCTTTCAGAGGAACAGAAGAAGCAGTATATCCGGCAAATTGATCAGGGAAACCGGGAACTGATCGGGGATCTGAATTATGCCTGGGTTACGCAAATGGCATCCGGAACCAGCGTCTTTCGCGAAAAAATGACTTTGTTCTGGCATGGGCACTTCGCCTGCCGAAGTCTGAATCCTGCGTTCGTACAACGACAGAATAACACCATTCGTCAACATGCCCTGGGCAAGTTTGGCGACTTACTTCAGGCCATCGCTCAGGACCCTGCCATGCTTCAGTTTCTGAATAACCAGCAGAACCGGAAGCAAAGTCCGAATGAGAATTTTGCCCGTGAAGTCATGGAATTATTTACGCTGGGCCGGGGTCATTACAGCGAACAGGACATTAAGGAAGCCGCTCGTACGTTTACGGGTTGGGGCTTCAACCGGGAAGGAACCTTCGAAATCCGGAAAAATCAGCACGACGCCGGTACAAAAACCATTTTCGGGAAAACGGGCCCCTTCGATGGTACGGATACCTTATCGCTGATTCTGGAACGTCCCGAGACCGCTCCTTTTCTGGTCACTAAAATCTATCGGTATTTTGTCAACGACCGGCCCGACCCGGAGATCATTCAGCCACTGGCCGCTGGTTTCCGTAAAAAGGACTACGACATCAGTTGGCTAATGCATGAGATTCTCACGTCCGACTGGTTTTATCGTCCCGAAAACATCGGGGTGAATATCAAATCCCCGGTCGAACTACTGGTAGGTTTCCAGCGTCAACTGGGCTTGAATTTTGGACAGAAACAGGCGGTCCTCTACGTTCAGAAAGCCCTGGATCAGGTCCTGTTTTATCCGCCCAACGTGGCGGGCTGGCCGGGCGGTGCTACCTGGATTGATTCTTCCAGTTTACTCTTACGGATGAAGCTGCCCGAAATCATTCTTCAGGCCGCTCAGTTGAATTTTAAAGCCAAAGCTGATGGCGACGTCAACACGGACTATCTGGCGAAGCGATCTAATAAACCTTTCCTCCAAACGCAGTTCGACTGGGAAGCCTTTGCCCAACCCTTTGCCAGCTTGTCGACGGAAGCTTTGCTGGATGCGTTGAGTACCTATTTACTGGCCCGCCCGCTCCTGCCCTCGCAGCGAGATTTGTTACTGAAGCATCGTAAAAATAACGACTTACAGGACTTCACTTTAGGACTATTGACCCTGCCCGAGTATCAGCTTTGTTAACGCCCCTCAAAAATGCCTACGCGTATGAATCGAAACGAATTTATTCGCCGCTCGGCTTTGGCTGCGGTCGGAACCTGGCTGATTCCGGACTTTGTGAAAGCCTACGAACGCGATCAACTCAACACGTTTCGTACGAACGATAAGGTGCTCGTCATTATCCAGTTCTCGGGTGGTAACGATGGTTTGAATACCCTTATCCCGTTCCGAAACGACATCTATTACCGCGAACGTCCCAAACTGGCCATCCCCGAAACCAAAGTCCTGAAACTTACGGATGAACTGGCCCTGCACCCGGCCCTTGAGAAACTTCGCTCCTGGTACGATCAGGGATATTTCCGCTTTCTAAACAACGTAGGATACCCCAACCCGGATCGTTCGCATTTTCGTTCGATGGACATCTGGCATACCGCCAGCGATGCCAGCGAATACCGGCAAACGGGCTGGATCGGACGTTACCTGGATGCTCAGTGTTCGGGAACCTGCCAACCGTATCAGGCCCTGGAAATTGACGATCAGCTCAGTTTGTCCATGAAGGGTGAACGCGTTAAAGGGTTAGCCGTATCGGACCCTAAACGTCTGTATCAGCAAACGAAAAACCCCTTTTATCAGGAGCTGGCCCGAGCTAATCACGAAGCATACGCGAACGTTGATTACCTCTATAAAACGTTGGCGGAAACGTTGTCTTCATCGGCGTACATCCACGCGAAAACCGATGTCACCGGCACAACAGGTTCTTATCCAACGCACGAACTAGGCCGCCGCCTGAAAACCGTGGCGGACTTTATTCGATCCGGCGTTGATTCTAACGTCTACTACGTTTCCCACGGCAGTTTCGATACGCACGTGAACCAGCAGCCCAAACAGGAACAGTTGCTCAGACAATACGCCGAAGCACTCGATGTTTTTATGCAAGATCTGAAAGCCCAGCATAAACTGGACAAGGTGCTGGTACTGACGTTCAGTGAATTTGGCCGTCGGGTCAAACAGAATGCCTCTAATGGTACCGACCACGGTACGGCTAATTGTGTCTTTCTGGCGGGGGGTAACCTGGCCCTGGATCGCCAGTATCAGGCCGTTCCCGATTTAAGCGATCTCGATCAGGGTGACCTGAAATACAAAGTCGATTTTCGTGATCTCTATGCTACCCTACTCGACCATTGGCTGGGAATTGATTCCGCCGCTGTGCTGGGCAAACCATTCCCGGGCCTGAAGCTTGCCTAGCAGCGAATAATCCGTTTATGGCATCAAACACCCACGTATAACTGCTAAACCTTATCGTTTCCTTCAGGTTTTCTCAAAAAAAAAGCGTATATTCAGGATGCTAGTAACTCATTCGATTCAATGCTTCAGAAAACCCGGGGTTTAGTACTCAATTACCTGCGTTACCGCGAAACGTCCATCATCGTTAAAATTTATACGGAAGAATTTGGTCTGCAGACGTACATCGAAAATGGCGTTCGGAGTAGTAAAGGCAAAAACAAAATTGCCCTTTTTCAACCCCTTACCCTGCTCGATCTGGTCGTGTACTTTAAAGAAAGTGCGGGCATTCAACGCATTTCCGAACTCAGGGTCAATCATCCCTACCAGAGTATTCCGTTCGATGTGACCAAGTCGACTATTGCGTTATTCATTACCGAAATTCTGAGCAAGACCCTCAAGGAAGAAAGTAGTAATCCACCCTTGTTTGGCTTTTTACGGGAAAGTTTACTCTGGCTCGATCAGGCGGCAACGGGCTACGAAAACTTTCACGTCTGGTTTCTGCTGCGGCTGAGTTTTTATCTGGGTTTTGAACCCCAATCCGCCCAGCAATTAAGTCAGGAGCTGACCGACGCCGGGTATCGGGTATACGATGAAGAAGCCCTCAGTCGTCTTGATGACCTACGAACCGATCCTGATGCTAGAGTAAGTCGCCCGATACGGAATTATTTACTGGAAATTTTGTTAAAATTCTATGAGCTGCACGTAGATGGCATGGGCGAAGTACGATCGTTAGAAGTATTACGGACCATCTTTTCGTAAAAATGCTCATTCAATGGATAGCGATTACAGCCATGAAACCAGCTTATCAAAAATTTATTGCCTTGCTTTAACCAAAATCTAAACAATTTTAGGAGCTAGGTTTGTGAGCTTCGTAAAATATCGCTACTTTTGCGTTCCAATTTTGAAAAGCACTGATTATTTAACGCAATAAGCTCATGGCTAAGAAAGGCAACCGCATTCAGGTAATCCTCGAGTGCACCGAGCAAAAGACTTCAGGCGTTCCGGGCATGTCACGGTACGTAACGGTAAAAAACCGGAAGAACACCACGGCTCGTATCGAACTCAAGAAGTACAACCCTTTCCTCAAGAAGCATACGCTTCACAAGGAAATCAAGTAATTTCAGGCCCCAGTTATTCGTTAGGTGGCTCCTAACCGGCGATAACTGACAACTGGTTAGTGATCCACTGTATAACATTTTACTGAAATGGCAAAGAAAGTAGTAGCAACCCTGAAAAAAGAAGGTGGCGTTAAATACGCTAAAGTCATCAAAGCGGTGAAAAACCCGACGACGGGTGCCTATACCTTCAAAGAAGAAATCGTTCTTCAGGACGAAGCTCAGGCAGCTCTGAAAAACTAGTTGCTTGACTTTAAAAGTCTTGTTCTGATCCTCCGAACATTCTTCGGGGGATTTTTTGTTGTAGATTTGAACGTCGTTATCGGCTGGGACTCCAGGCTCTCGTTATATTCCTGTTGCTTTGTGACCCAGTACGTTCATAAAACCGATAACTAGCTACCCCGATAACGTAATCTCAAAAATGGGCTTATTCGATTTTTTCAGTAAGAAAAAGGAACAAATCCAACAGGAGCAGGCCGAATCGCTCGACAAAGGATTGGAAAAAACCAAAGATGGATTCTTTTCCAAACTGAGCCGGGCCATTGTCGGTAAATCGAAAGTGGACGAAGAAGTACTCGATGAACTGGAAGAAATTCTCATTTCTTCGGATGTAGGCGTTGAGACTACGGTAAAGATCATTCGTCGCATTGAAGATCGCGTAGCCCGGGATAAGTTTATGAGTACAAGTGAGCTGGATAGCATCCTGCGGGAAGAAATCGCGGTTCTCTTGTCTGAAAATAAATCCGCTGACGTATCGGGTGATTTCGAAACGCCACTAGGCGTCAAACCCTATGTCATCATGGTAGTCGGTGTGAACGGCGTGGGCAAAACCACTACGATCGGAAAACTGGCCGCTCAGTACCATAAAGCCGGTAAGAAAGTAGTACTCGGTGCGGGTGATACCTTCCGGGCCGCCGCCGTAGATCAACTTAAACTTTGGGGGGAACGCGTGGGTGTACCCGTGATCGATCACGGAATGAATACGGACCCCGCTTCCGTAGCGTACGACGCGGTGAAGCAAGGTACGGAAACCGGAGCCGACGTAGTGATTGTCGATACCGCGGGTCGTCTGCATACCAAAGTAAACCTGATGAATGAGCTGGCGAAAATCAAGCGGGTGATGCAGAAGTTTTCGGCGGAAGCTCCGCACGAAGTACTGCTGGTACTCGATGGCTCTACGGGCCAGAATGCGTTTATCCAGGCTCAGGAATTTACGAAAGCGACGGAAGTGACGGCTCTGGCCATTACCAAACTCGACGGAACGGCCAAAGGTGGCGTCGTAATTGGTATTTCCGATCAGTTCAGGATTCCGGTGAAGTACATCGGCGTTGGTGAGCGGATTGAAGATTTGCAGGTGTTCAGCAAACAGACTTTTGTAGAAAGCCTGTTCAAAAAATAAAACTCCCTTTGATTACCGTAAAAAGCTACCCGTTGTGGTAGCTTTTTTTATGTACTTTGTGTTCACCTGATGGTTTAAGCCGTGAAAATTCCCATTCAAAACCTGTACTATCTATTATGCTACGCCTGGGATAAACTGGAAGAGCGGGATTTAGTGGCAGTATCGGCTACCGATCAGACATCCTTGCTTGAACTACTGACACAGGTACTCGTGAAAGGAAGCTCGCGACTTTTTAAGCAAGGCATGGTTCATACCTATGAACCTGAGCAAGTTACGATGCCAACTATACGCGGAAAATTATTGTTTACGGAAAGCCTTCAGAAAAATGAATTCAGGTACGGACGGGCCTCATGTGAGATTGATCAGTATACGCCTAACCACACAGTCCATCAAATTCTGAAAAGTACCTTTCGTCGCCTACTCAAACTTAAAACCTCCCCGTTCCAGTCTTCCGTACGGCATCTGTACACGCGTATGCAAGGCATCGATGAGATCAGACTAACCGATCGGGTCTTTCGCCACACATCTTTACCCCGTACGCAATTACCCTACCGTTTTCTACTAAACGTATGCGAGCTGATTCATAAGAACTTACTGGTGGACGAAGCAACGGGTCAGTATCAGTTTCAGGATTTCTGGCGGGATGAAAAACAGATGGCGGGTTTGTTCGAAGCCTTCGTTCGCAACTTTTATCGCTATGAACTCCCACAGTGGCGGGTACGCCGGGAAACCATTCACTGGCAACTAAAAGCCAATGAAACGGATCAGACGTTATTACCGCTCATGCAAACGGACTTAACGCTGGAACGAGACGATCGAAAAATCATCATCGATACGAAATACTACGCGGATACCTTTCAGCGGCGTTTTGAGAGCCGCAAAATTCATTCGCCGCACTTATATCAACTGTTTGCGTATTTGAAAAACCAGCCCGCTTCTGCTACGGGTATCTTACTATATCCCACCGTTACAGAATCCGTATCGGCAACGTTTACGGATGAGTCACACCAGATTCGGGTACACACACTCAATCTGAATCAACATTGGAGAGGCATTCGGCAGGAATTAGTGGACTTCGTGCATTGATTACTTTTTTTATGGTCATGGAAGCCATTTAACCCGTATCAGCAAGGTAGTACTGCAACTCTTCGCAGAAAGCCAGGCAAATAGCTAAAACCCTGCTCTGTTTCAGCTTCCATCAACAAAAATTGCCAGCCTTTAGACTGGCAATTTTATCCCTGTTACTGGCTTTATTTCGTTCACTCTTTCCACTCGTTTAGTTCAATCTGATAGCCATCAGGGTCGGGTACGTAAATCTGCTTCACGCCATCAAAACGCACCTGCGAATGGTAGGACAGGTTTTTGCTCTTCAAAAAAGCCTCTGCTTTATCGATCGATTCCACAAAAATGGCAAAGTGGCTTCCGTTTCTGTCATTGTATACGGGCGTTGTTCGTCCGGCCATCAGGTGAATCTGTTGATCCGGTCCGATTTTAAACCACGAGCGAATCGCTTTCAGATTATCGGGTACCTCAATGCGTTCGAGGCCCAGAATTTCCGAATAAAATTTCGTCGAAACCGGTAAATCCTTCACCTGCAAAGCCAGGTGATTGTGTTTGATAACGCCCAGTTTTTCCTGAGCTGAAGCGGCCAGACTCATGACTGTAAGACTGAATAGGATTAGTAAGGTACGCATATAAAGTAGAAGTTAGAGGTACAAAAAAAGTCGTTACCCCGAATGATTGGACTCCAGGGTAACGACTTTCTAAATTTTTTCTAAATCAAGGAATAGGCAGCACTTTGCTTTCCTTGAACGTAGACAGGATAACCATCGTTTGGGTGCTGGCTACTTCTTCAATTTCATTGATTTTTTCCAGCATCAGGCGTTGGTATGAAGCGATGTCTTTTGAAATTACTTTCAGCAGGAAATCGCCGGAACCCGTAATGTGGTGACATTCTACCACTTCAGGAATCTCATTGATTTTCTCTACGAAAGAATCCGTTACCTGTTTTTTGTGACCTACCAGCGTGATCTGTACGAAGGTCGTTACGCCTAAACCTACTTTCTCCCGATCCAGTTGAGCGTGGTAGCTCTGTATGATTCCGGAAGTTTCTAATTTTTTAACCCGTTCCAAGGTTGGTGCGGGTGACAAGCCAATTTCTTTAGAAAGTTGAGCGTTCGTAATCTTGGCATTCGACTGAAGTATTTCAAGAACTTTGCGGTCGATGTGATCGAGTTTCTGAAGTGTGTTCATATGCTATACGCAGAGGGCGAAAATATTATTTGGTGGATAGCTTAACTTTCGCTCACAAATTTCACAAATATACGGCAATTAAGCACGATGGTAAAATATAATTTTTTTTAATGTCTAAATTTTAGTGTAATATCTTAATAAAACCTTAATCCGCTAAACAAAGATTATTTTCTATAGGTCTTTCATTTTCATACTTTTAGGGCCATTTTCCTCAAATGGGGTGCAAATGTCGGGAATTCTTTAGCCTTAATGTACTATATGTAGTATTATTTTTTTCAAAACGGGTTTTCCTTCTCTATTTTGGAGAAGAATCGTTTGTTAACGAAACAGCTAATTTTGAAAAAGCCTTATACCGATGTCGCTAGCTCCTATCGACTTTGACGGGGCTGGGGTGTATCTTTGCGGTACTCACTTACTGTTGATCGTCCTTGTTATTTCGAGAAGTTCCCGGTTTAGAAGCTTTAAAAGAAACGCTGATTCAGTCGGTCACGAATCAGCATGTGGCTCATGCCCAGTTGTTTCACGGCCCGAGTGGCAGTGGAAACCTGGCACTGGCTCTGGCCTATGCCACGTACCTGAATTGTGAAGATCGGCAGGCTACGGATGCCTGCGGTCGTTGTGCTTCCTGCGTAAAAATGCAGAAGCTGGCTCACCCCGACGTACATCATATCTTTCCGGTTGCCATTACCAAAAAAATCAAGGATAACGAATCCGATGCATACATGCCCTTATGGCGGGAATTTGTGGCCGCTCAGCCCTTCGGTACGCTCTCCGACTGGCTTACGTTCATTGGCGTGGAAGGCAATCGACAGGGAAACATTTCGGCGGAGGAAGCCCGTAACGTCATTCGGAAAATTTCGCTGAAAGCCTACGAAGGCGAATACAAAATTCTGATGCTCTGGCAGCCTGAATTGCTGAACGTATACTCGGCCAATGCTCTGCTGAAAATTCTGGAAGAACCACCCGCTAAAACGATTTTCCTGCTGGTCTGTACGGATGCCAACCGGCTTCTAACGACCATTATTTCACGGACCCAACGCGTCGGGGTTCCCGCTTTTACGGAAGAAGAAGTAAGCCGGTATTTACAGGAAAAAGCGGGAACGGAGGAAAAACGAGCCCGCCATCTGTCCTATCTGGCCGAAGGAAATCTGGGATACGCCTTGCAACTCGCTCAGGGCGAGGGCAACGATGACCAACCCTGGTTTGCTCAGTGGATGCGGCATTGTTACCGGGGCGTACCAGCCTTTGGTGACCTCATCAAGCTGGCGGACGAGTTTGATACGCAACCGAAGGAACAACAAAAAAGCCTGATGGAGTACAGCCTGAACCTGTTTCGGGATTTGATGCTCTGGCAGAACGGGGCTCAGGAACTAGTCCGGCTCGACGGGGAAGAACTGACCTTTGTGCAGAATTTCTCGAAAGTCATTCCTCCGGAACGTATCCCGCTGATTACGGAGGAATTAAATGCGGCATTTTTTCACCTGGAACGGAACGTTCGGGCCAAAATGATTTTTATGGATTTGTCCCTGACGCTCGCCCGGTTGATGCGAAAGTAAGTCAGGGAAGTGTTTGGTTTAAGGTTTGATAAAGTTTGAGTGGGTTTGAATGTTTCACGAGGTTTGACGTTTGCGGGCGTCTGAAGTTTCAGGATAATATCTGATGATTCAGGATAATCTCTGATGATTCAGGCCAAGATGATTAATTGTTAAACATTCATTCAAACTTCAAACGTAGCTCCAACCCGTTTGAGGGTATGAACAAGACGACTTAACCATTAAACCTGTCTCAAACCTTATCAAACCTATATCAAACCCATTCAAACCTATATTCTTATACAAGATTCACAATGAAAGTTAGAATAGGATCACGCGGATCGAAACTGGCCTTATGGCAGGCCGAATACGTAGCCGAACAGCTACGGCAGGGCGGCATGGACCCTGAAATTGTAATTATTGATACCAAAGGCGATAAAATACTGGATCGCTCTCTTTCAAAAATTGGATCGAAAGGCGTTTTCACCGAAGAACTGGAAGAACAACTCCGAACCGGTGCCATTGATATTGCCCAGCACTCTGCGAAAGATTTACAGTCTTCCCTGCCAGATGATCTGGAAATTCTGGCTTTTACCCCCCGCGAAGCCGTCAACGATGTACTGGTCAGCTTCAATACCGAACTTTCGCTGGAGTCAGGCGAGCCTTTTGTGGTGGGAACCTCTAGTACGCGTCGGGTAGCTACATTGAAGCGGTATTATCCGCACATCAAAGTGGTAGATATGCGGGGGAATCTGCAAACCCGTCTCGAAAAACTGAAAAATGGTGCCTGCGATGCCTTGCTGCTGGCTTACGCCGGTGTCCACCGGATGGGCTACGAAGAGTACATTGCCGAACATTTGCCGACGGACGTCTTCACCCCAGCAGTGGGTCAGGGTAGCGTAGCCATCGAATGTGCCGTGGGTCTCGACGCCACTAAAAAAGCCCGGATTCGGGAATTGCTAAACGACCCGGTAACGGAAAGCTGCATTCGGGCCGAACGGATCTTCCTGGCAACCTTACAGGGTGGTTGTAGCATTCCGGTTTTTGGTCTGGCTTCTCATTTCAATGGCCGGGTTAGTCTGACGGCGGGTCTGGTTTCCCTCGATGGTACGCAGGAATTACGCCGTACGGAAATTGCCGATACAGCTCAGGCAAACCTGATGGCTCAACGCCTGGCCGATCAGCTGGTGGCTCAGGGCGGTGGCAATATTCTGCGAGAAATCCGGGCGGGCCTGGCTCAATAATCCATCACAACGAACTTTTGGAAGCATACGTTATGACCTTATCGAACGCTGTTTTGAAGAGCAAATGGATCGGCGTGTTACTGCTTTGTTCCTTTTGTTCCTTCGCTCAAAAACGCGAGAACCTGATTACGATTGACACGAAGTACGGCCCCATCCGGCTGATTCTTCACGATCAGACGCCCAAGCACAAGGCTAATTTTCTCAAGCTTACAAAAGAGCACTTCTACGACGGTGTACTCTTTCATCGGGTCATTCCAGCCTTTATGATTCAGGGCGGCGACCCAAAATCGAAACAGGCAACGGCGGATGAAATGCTAGGCGACGGCGATGTCGGCTATACCATTCCAGCGGAGTTTGTACCCGAGCTTTTTCATCAACGCGGAGCCGTTGCCGCCGCCCGCGACAATAACCCGCAGAAAGCGTCGTCGGGTTGTCAGTTTTACATTGTTCAGGGAAAAACCTACGACGATACTTCGCTCGAAACCCAGGCCCGCCGGGCCGGACGAGTTCTGACCGACGCTCAGAAACAGGTGTACAAAACTAAAGGTGGTACTCCCTGGCTGGATGGAAATTACACCGTTTTCGGGCAGGTCATCGAGGGTATGGCGGCCGTAGATAGTATTGCTGCTCAACCCCGAAACGAAGCTAATCGCCCCGATACGAATGTGGCGATGCTAAAGGTGACTAGTAAAAAAATGCGTAAGAAAAAAATAACTCGACTATACGGTTACACTTTTCCCAAGTAAGTCTTCTACTTTTGTACACCGCCACTCCTATCTATTCTTTCTTCGTCATGACGCCTAAAAAAATATTGATTACCGGCACGAACGGTCTGCTTGGTCAGAAACTCATTACTCTCTTACATCAAAATCCCGACATTCAACTGATTGCTACGGCTCGTGGAGCCAATCGTCTGCCCTTTACGGATGGCTACGAGTACCACGAAATGGACATTACCGATCCAGCTCAGGTAGCTATCGTCATGGAAACGGTACGCCCCGATGCCGTCATTCATGCCGCAGCGATGACCAACGTGGACCAGTGCGAATTCGAAAAAGAGCTGTGCTGGAAAATGAATGTACTGGCGGTAGAATACCTCGTCGAAGCCTGTCAGAACTACGATACGTTCCTCTGCCACGTTTCCACGGACTTCATTTTTGACGGCGTCAACGGGCCTTATCCTGAAGAGGCTCAACCCAGTCCGCTAAGCTTCTATGGCTGGAGCAAGTACGCCGCCGAAGAAGTCGTAAAACGTTCCAACATTCGCTGGGCGATTGCCCGTACGGTGCTGGTGTACGGCATCGCGGCGGACATGAGCCGGAGCAATATTATCCTCTGGGTGAAAAAATCACTCCAAGAAGGCAAAACCATCAAGGTGGTTACGGATCAGTTCCGTTCACCGACGCTGGCCGAAGACCTGGCGATGGGTTGCTGGCTGATTGCCAAACAGGAAGCCCTGGGCATTTTCAACATTTCCGGTAAGGAAGTGATGACGCCCTACGAGATGGCCATAGCCACCGCGGAGTATTTCAATCTCGATAAATCACTCATTACTGAAGCCGATTCGAGCACCTTTACGCAACCCGCCAAGCGTCCGCCGCGGACGGGTTTCATTCTCGACAAAGCTCGCAACGTACTAGGTTACGAACCGCATAGCTTCACGGAAGGAATCGCCATTCTGGCGGAACAGGTGGCTGAACGCGTATAAGGCCTTTTAGAGTTTGGAACGCGGACGGAACCATTCGTCCGCGTTCTTTTTTTGTATGCCATGAAATCCCTGGAAGAGCAACTCAATACGTACGGACGCGAACGGCGTCCCTGCCTCTTCATTCTTGACTTTGAAAATCAGTACCCGCTGATCTGGCCGCTGGACGACGTACCGGAGGCAGACGTCTGGTACGATCTAAACGGTCGGACTAACGTTTCTGCCGAACCTACTGTTTCAACTGGTTTTTCGTTTACAAAAGAGCCCCTGCCTTTCGCGGCATTCGAAGAAAAATTCAGGTACGTTCATCAGGAGTTGAAAAATGGAAATTCCTTTTTAACCAACCTGACCGCCCGTACCCGCGTTCATACTTCACTGGGTTTTCAGGACATTTTTCAGCGAAGTAAGGCTCGCTACAAGCTCTGGCTTTCGAAATCGCTCTTAGAAAAAGCCGGGCCGCCTTTTCAGAAGGAAGTACTCTGTTTTTCTCCCGAAATCTTCGTTCGTATTCAGGACGGGTTGATTTCCAGTCACCCCATGAAGGGTACGCTGGATGCTTCCCTCCCCAACGCCCGTGAACAGCTACTGGCCGACGCGAAGGAACGCTTTGAGCACGCCACCATTGTCGATTTGATTCGCAACGATCTGGCCCAGATTACCACCGAACGCTGGGTCGAACGATTTCGATACGTGGAGGAAGTACCCACGCACGAGAAAACGCTCTTGCAGGTAAGTTCTGAAATCAAGGGTCGTTTACCCGAAGACTGGCAGAGCCAGCTCGGTACGCTGCTTTTGAAAGTATTGCCCGCCGGTTCCATCACGGGAGCTCCCAAGCCCAAAACCGTAGAAATTATCCAGCAGGCCGAACAGGAACCCCGCGGCTACTATACCGGAATTGTAGGCCTTTTTGACGGCGAAAATCTGGATTCCGGCGTATTGATTCGTTTTCTGGAACAGACTAATGACGGTACGTTCTTCCGTTCCGGCGGCGGTATTACTTTTCTGAGTGAAGCCGAAAAAGAGTACCAGGAACTGATTGATAAGGTGTATCTGCCTTTTTCGTAAGAGGTCGTTCATTTATGTCGTCTTCACCAGATAGCATTTCGTCTTGCAAGCCTAGCTGTTCGGTAGCCCATGAGCCTCTCCACGCCTAACGACAGCCTGCACTAGGCCACCGCATTGCGACTGTCGTAGGTCGCTCCGTTGCTCATGGGCGGGAGAGGTTTTCTTCTTCTGGCAATAGTTATCAGAAAACAATCGAATATCTACAGGGACGGACCTGTTACTGTCTAAAACAAGTCATTAATTTTAGACATGGTGCAACGATCAATTCTTCCATTTCATTAATCTACCTACTAATTTTCAAACGCTCAAACATTAAACTTTCAAACCCTCAAACTCCAAACCTATGCAATTACTCGAAACCATCCGCGTAGCCGAGGGCGAACTGGAAAACCTGTTTTACCATCAGCAACGGGTCTACAAAAGCCGAAAAGATTTGTTTGGAGTGACGGATCGCTGGGATTTGGAAGAGCTAATTTCTGTACCCGATACCCTGGATGCGAAGACCATCTACCGCTGTCGGGTTTTGTACGGAGCGGAAGGAATTGAGCAGGTAGAATTTATTCCGTATACGATTCGTGCGATTCAGTCTTTCCAGTTAATGGAAGCCTCAGATTTGAACTATGCTTACAAGTTTGCCGATCGTACGGCTTTGGAGTCCTTGACGAAAGCGGCTTCGGCGGATGAAATTCTGATCGTGCGAAACGGTCTGCTTACCGATACCAGTTACGCCAATATTGCCCTTTCCGACGGTCAGGAGTGGTATACGCCTCATCAACCCCTGCTGGAAGGCACGCGGCGGGCGGCTTTACTAGCGAGTGGTCAGTTAATTCCCGAACGCTTATCCGTCGATGATCTGCGGTACTTTAAGGAAATTCGCTGGTTCAATGCCATGATTCCCTGGGAACTAGCCCCCAGCCTGCCGGTTTCGGCGATTCGCTAAGCTTACTTTCTACGTTTGGGTTCGTAGATGATCCGAATGAACGAACTAACCGGAGCTTTGTGCGTCAGGGAGATACTGCTCACCAACCCAACCAATAGATTCTTCTTCAAAGCAAACCGTACCTGCGGCCGCAGGATATGCTCGGCGGGGTCATTGTACCATTCCGCCCCGACAAAGGCCTTACCCACGACGTAATGCACGGCCAGGTTTACCTGATACCCCGTAGATCGCAGCGACTGTCCTGCCTGCTTCTCGCCACCCCAGGCCGTGTACAAAAGCGTATGTACGTGCGAGCCCCAGCGTTTCGCGGCTACGGCGAAGGGAAATCCGCATTCGGCGGAGATGCCCCGTTGCAGTTCCAGCTCGTTGGTATAGCCTACCGCCAATGAAGTTTGCCAGCGTTCGATCACGGCGTAGGTCCATTGTACGGAGGTTTTCAGGCTTTGTACGGAAACGGTTGAACGCCGTCCGTCTTCAAATTGCGGTTTTTGTACCTGAAAGGGAATTTCCACTTCCAGCCCTAGCCGATTGATGGGTGCAAATTCGTATTCAATGAACGGGTGCCACTGCGAAACGCCCGCCTTTCGCTGAAAACTGGTTCCTACGTTCCACTCCCGCTCGCCTTTACGGGCTCCGAGGTCGCGTACCAAGTCCAGATACAGGGGTTCGGCGTGGGAAATTTTGACGGGCTTTACGGGCGGTGCAACCTGCGTCGTATCCTGAGCAACGGCGGTGCAGACTTTCCCGCAAAGAACAATAAGCAGTAGATATTTCATGGCTTTGTGAACGATTACGTCACAAAGCTCCGGAGTCTTTCTGGAAGGAATCTGGAATAAACTGAATCGTAATCTGAAACTGATGGTCAGTAGTTTCGATCACGGGCGTGTAGTGATACGCCTCACAAATGGACTTGACAATTGCCAAACCCAGCCCCAGGGATTGCCGCTGAGGACTTTCCTTAACAAAGCGTTCGAACAGGGCTTCGGTTTTACCCGTAATGGGTCGGGCCGTATTGGCAATACTGAGCTTTTGATCGCTTACATGAATTTGTACGGATCCGTTTTCCGTCGCATGCAACATCGCATTTCGGACCAGATTCCGAACCAGAATTTCAATCAGATGCACATTCGCCCGTACCTGCATTGTTTCATCCAGTTGCAGATCAAGCTGTAATTCCTTTTCCTCGCTGAGGTATTCGTACTCCCCTACCAGTCGTCGTACGATGGGAGCTACTGCCACATTTTCAACATCAGCATACTGCTGATTACTGATTTTGGTCATTAGCAACAGGGCTTTATTTAGGGCTGACAAACGTTCGAGTTGTTCGGTCAGCAGGCCCAGAGCCCGGGCGTCTTTTTCCTGCAAATCCGGGTTTTGGATCAGTTCTTCGGCCTGGTGCAAAGCGATGGCAAGCGGCGTCTGGATTTCGTGCGAGGCATTCTCCACAAACTGCTTCTGCTGCTGGTACGACCGACGGTTGACTTCCGCCAGTGTACTGACCACCTGCGTCAGTTCCTGAAATTCAAGGATTGTACTCGTCGGTAAGTGCAGGGCATCGGGCTGATCGACCCGAAAGTGTTTCAACTGATCAAGGGTCTGGTAGAAAGGTCGCCATAAGCGTTTTTGCAGGAGAAAATTCACCAGAAAGCCTAATAAAACCAGGGCGGCACATACCCAGGCCGTACTGTAAGCAATGACTTCGCCCATATCTTCCAGATCGAGCAGGGACGCTTCGATGCGGAGGCGGTAGTACTGATCGCGGTGTTTGAACTTGGTTACGAGCTGGCGGTGCGGCTCGTGCTCTTTCTCGATCAGTTCGTATAATTCAATGTCCTCAAAATGTTCCTTGAGGTGTTTGTACTCTCTTTTGGAAATGGGTTCGATGGTAAAGCCCGCGTACAGGGGTGGGTTTTCCACGACGGTCTGCGACTGCACTCCGGCGAGAATTTCAAGTTTCCGGTTCAGCAGTTCCTCATCAATTTCGTCGTGTACTTCCTCACTCACCTGATCATAGATGTACAGCCCGCTGATGACCAGAGCCAGTAACAGCAGCAGGGTACTAATCAGCGTACTGCGATTGAGAAGTCTCATACTCAGTGGGGAGAAAACTTGTAGCCGATGCCGTATACCGTTTGAATGGTTAGTTCGTAGCCAACCTGACTGAACCGTTTGCGGAGATTTTTAATCTGGGAATAAATAAAATCGTAGGAATCCGACTGATCGGAGTTATCCCCCCAGACGTGCTCGGCCAGGGCTGATTTCTTGATTACGCGGTTTTGATTGGTTACAAAAACCATCAGTAGGTCATATTCCTTGCGGTTGAGCAATACTTCTTCCCCGTTGAAAAAAACCGTTCGGGCCTCCGTATCAATCGTTAATGAACCGACCTGCATGGTATCTGAGCCTTCGAATTTCAACCGCCGCAGTACCGACTTCAGCCGGGCATTCAGTTCCGATAAATGAAAGGGTTTGGGCAGGTAGTCGTCGGCTCCGAGGTCCAGTCCGGTCAGTTTATCCTCCAGCGAATCTTTGGCCGAGATCACAATGGCTCCGGTGGATTTATGGCTTTCCTTGAGTTGTCGCAGCAAGTCCAGTCCACTCCCACCGGGCAACATAATGTCGATCAGTACGCAATCGTACGCGTACAAGGCCAGCTTTTCTTCGGCTTCGTCGTAGGTAGTCGCCAGCTCGCATACGTGACCCTCTTCGCCCAAAAAGCGGGAAATGGTCTCGTATAATCCGGGTTCGTCTTCAATCAATAGAATTTTCATGAGGCTTCGGAAAAGTACCAAAGTACGCGTTTAATTCTGGAAAGAATCTGAAATTTGCCCCGCACCGGATAAGGCTTCGCCAAAGGTTTTAGGGTCTTTGGCATAGACTTATTCTGGTTAGAGATGTAAAATGATAGTTTCATTCGTACGTACTTCGTCCCGCAAACATGGCTGATTTTTTAGTCCGTATGCATTCCATGCGGGGTTCGGCTTTATGCCGCCCATGAAGGTTTTCGACTGTATTTTAATACCTATGAAACATCAACCAACCAGCCAACAGCTAGTATTTGAAGATGAAAACCCCTCCCGCCCATGAGCAGCGGAACGACCTACGACAGCCGCAATGCGGTGGCATCGTGCAGGCTGTCGTTAGGCGTGGAGAGGCTCATGGGCTACCGAACAGCCGTGCTTGCAGGACGAAACCCCGACTGAATGTTGCAACTAACGTCGATAAATTATAATTAACCTCAACCCATGAAATCCATTCTACGGAAGTTTCTGGAAATGGTCGATGTCTTCGGCTTTTTTGAGCGTGATCCTTTCGGAAATCTCGTATTTACCAAACGCGTTCTCATTGGTACGCTGGGCTCTTTGACCTGGGCCCGGTACATGTGGACCAACAAAACGGTTATCAAGGGCACCGAACACCTGGAAAAACTCCCGGAAAGCGGCGTACTGTTTCTGTCCAACCACCAGACCTACTTTGCCGATGTGATCTGCTTCTACCACATCTTCTGTAGTGTCAAATGGGGATTCCGAAACTGGATTGGACTGCCCATTTACCTGCTGGCTCCCCGGGCCCGGATGTATTACGTAGCCGCCTCCGAAACCATGAAAGACAGTGGCCTGGTCCCGCGAATTTTTGCTCAGGCCGGCGGGATTACCATCAACCGCTCCTGGCGGGCGAAGGGGCATGACGTGAAACGGGAAGTAGACAAATCCGCCGGTGATAAAATTGGTAAAGGCCTTTCGGATGGCTGGGTGGTGAGTTTTCCGCAGGGTACCACCAGCCCGTACGCCCCCGTACGAAAAGGTACCGGGCATTTGATCAAGGAGCACCAGCCGATTGTGGTACCCGTCGTCATCAATGGCTTTCGTCGGGCTTTTGACAAAAAAGGGCTCTTACTGAAAAAACGGGGCACTACTCTTTCGGTCACCTTTAAAGAACCCATGCGGTTTGATCCCTCCCTTTCCGTGGAGGAAATCATTACGCACGTGGAAGCCTTTCTGGAACAGGACTATCCAGAGGGCAAACAATGGTACGTGAAAAAACAGGCGGAAAAGACGGCGTCTTCCGGCACCTAGTTTTCTGCTTTTTTTTCATTCGATCCGGCCTTTGACGCCTACTTTTGACACCACGTTTCTTCACTTCACACTATGCCCGCTATTCAATACGAATACAAACCTGAAAACCACTTCCGCTCGGATCCGAACAAGTATAAACTGGAAGATCTGAAGTCGGAAGAGATGATCCTGAACATGGGGCCGCAGCACCCTTCGACGCACGGGGTGCTCCGGCTGGAGATCATCAGCGACGGCGAGTTGATTGTGGATGTAGTCCCGCATTTGGGTTACCTGCACCGCTGTTTTGAAAAACACGCCGAAAACCTGCCCTTCAACCAGACCATTCCTTTCGTCGATCGGATGGACTACCTGGCGGCCATGAATTCGGAACACGTCTACGTAATGGGCGTGGAAAAGATGCTGGGTATCGACAAGGAAATTCCGAAACGCGTGGAATACATCCGGGTACTGGTGGCCGAACTGAACCGACTGGCTTCGCACTTTGTCGCCATTGGTTCGTACGCCCTGGATATTGGTGCCTATACCCCGTTCCTGTGGCTCATGCGGGATCGGGAACACATTCAGCGGATGCTGGAATGGATTTGCGGAGCCCGTATGCTCTACAATTACATCTGGATTGGTGGTTTGTTCTACGATCTGCCCGTGGGTTTTGAGGAGCGTTGCCGCGATCTGGTCAAGTACCTCAGACCCAAGCTGGTAGAACTACAGCAACTGGTCATTGAGAACGAAATCTTCGTACGTCGGACGGCGAATGTCGGCGTACTCCCCCTGGCCACGGCGATCGATTACGGCTGCACGGGTCCGGTACTACGCGGCTCGGGTCTACGCTGGGATTTGCGAAAAGTGGATGCGTATTCCGTTTACCCTGAACTTGATTTTGACATTCCCATGGGAGAAGGCAAAATGGGTACGGTAGGCGACTGCTGGGATCGTAACAACGTACGGGTGCTGGAATGCTGGGAATCGCTCAAAATTGTGGAGCAGTGCCTGGCTCAGTTGACCAGTACGCACAAACGTACCTCAGACTTTGATCCGCAGGCCTTTGTACCGAAGAAAATCCGTCCGAAAGCCATGGACTGCTACGTACGGGGCGAAGGCTCGAAAGGCGAACTGGGTTTCTACATCCGTACCGACGGGAAATCCGACGTACCCGTTCGGATGAAATCGCGGGGACCTTCGTTTCATAACCTTTCCGTCATTTCCGAAATCAGTCGCGGAGCTTTACTGGCCGATCTGGTTGCCGTCATTGGTTCCCTGGATCTGGTTATGGGCGAAGTGGATCGGTAGACGCATTAAACACTTCTTCTGCAAAATCTATACTTAAAAAATTTATGTTTCAATTAGACCCCGAACGGCCTTATCAGAAAAAAACGGAATCGCATTCATTGATTCGTTTTCAGGATTGCGACCCCTTACAGCACCTGAATAATGCCAAGTATCTGGATTATTATTTCAACGCTCGCGAAGATCATGTCTTCTCCATGTACGGTTTTACGATGGATTATACCTTCAAGAAACACAACGCAAGCTGGGTCGTGTATAATCACCAGATTGGATACATTCGGCCAGCCCGCGTCAGTGAATGGGTGACTATTATTACCAGCATCATTTATTTCGATGAAAGTACGATGGTGACGGAATACGTCATGACGAATGAAAATAAAACGGAGTTAAAAAACGTCATGTGGTCAACGGCCAAATACATCTCGGTTGCTACGGGAAAAGTTATTCCGCATCAGGAAGATATTCATCGCTTCTTACAAACCGTAGCCGTTGAAGGTGTAGATTATGTAAATATTACGTTTAACGAACGAATCAAACAGATTAAAACAGCACTAGCGGAAGGACGATATTAAACGATGAAACGTTAGATTGAAACGATTTAATATTCGAATCTACTTTCATCATTTTCTAGTAAGCAACGCGTACAAAAAGGGATTCCAGAAGGTCCTTTTTTTGTACGCGTTGCTTTTTTAATGGTTTTTAACAAACCTTTATTCTGCTTTTTAATAGCTTTGTTTTTCTTCATTGATTTATAGTGGCAACAACAAAGTATAAGTACTTAAAAACGCCTTTAACCGCATGAAATTAATTGTACTGAGCAGCCTGTTTTTATGGGGCATTTGTTTTTCCAGTCAAGCTCAAACGCCTGTCGTAAATTCCTTTCCTAAAAACAGTATTCGTCTGGGTGTAGATCATCTGAGTCTGGATGCTCCGGACGGTACGGCTCGCCGCGTGATGGTGCGGTACAATCGGCATTTCACCCAACGCTGGACATTGGAAGGCGGTATGGGCTATCTATCGACTCCTCATACCCTACACGCATCCGATCTGGTTCTGGAAGGAAAGCGACGGGAGCGAGTAATGGTGGAGGCGAGTATCTTTTTTGATGTACTCAAACACCCAAACCATGCCTTCCGGCTGGGTGGAGGCCCCGCCTTCTGGTACCGCGATGAAGAACTTCTGGGACGTGCTCAGTATCGGGTGCTGGACACTGGCCACATTCTTTATTACCTGGCTGAGGTCAATCACGTCAAAGGTCACTCGCTGGGTTATCAATTAGCCGCCGACTATGAATACCGCATTCCCAAAGTCAACGTAAGTCTGGGAGCCCGCTTTACGTTTGCCAACTTAGATACCGCTATCAGCTCCATGCTGGGGCTAACCGCAGGGTACCATTTCTAGCCCAAAACCGTTCGAATATTACCGTTATTTTAAGCCTGCTGACCTTGTATTAAATAATCATTACGCTTCGGTTTCAGCCCTGTATCGCCCGGACCCGGCTTCTATTTTTGTTCCTCTCACTACACTCTACACAAGCATGTTACGGAACAAGAATTGGATCGCCTTATGCGTACTGGCAGTGGCTTTCCAGGCCTGCGTAAAAGATCACAATCCCCAACCTGATCCTACTGAAAACCCGGCGGCTTTCCGCGAGGTGTCTTCCACTAAAATTGGTGGTGAAGCGGCGGCTGAAATCTCCGCTTACGATCCGGCAACCAAACGGCTCTTTACCGTTAACAACGAAGCCAAAGCTCTGGTGGATGTACTGGACCTTTCGGCCTTACCCACAGTTACGAAGATTCAGTCCATCGACATCTCGGCCCTGGGCGGTGTAGCCAATAGCGTGTCGGTCTCGGAAGGCAAACTAGCGATTGCTCTGGAAGCCACCAACAAGCAGGCTAACGGTAGCGTCATCGTGATGGATACCAAAACTCTGACGCAGCTGAAGCAGATTACCGTGGGTGCACTGCCCGACATGGTGACTTTCAGCCCCGACGGCAAATACATCGTAACGGCCAATGAAGGCGAACCCAATGCCAGCTATACGAACGATCCGGCAGGCTCAATTTCCATCATTGATGTCACCAACAATTACAGCATTCGTACGCTTACCTTCGATTCATTTGCTCCGCTACAGGCTCAGCTGCAAAACGGTGGTTTCCGGATTTTTGGGCCAAATGCCAGCTTTGCTCAGGATATTGAACCGGAGTACGTAGCCATTTCGCAGGATTCTAAAAAAGCCTGGGTAACACTCCAGGAAAACAATGGTATTGCGGAAGTAGATCTGTTGGGTGGTGCGATTATAAAACTGCATCCGCTGGGTACGGTGGATGTAAGCTTAGCTGAAAACGCGATTGATCCTTCCAACGAAGACGGTAAAATTGCCTTTGCCACCTGGCCGATCAAATCACTGTATCTGCCCGACGCCATTTCCTATTTCAACGTGAATAACGCCGGTTATCTCATCACAGCCAACGAAGGCGATGCCCGCGAGTACGATGCCTTTGTGGAACAGGCCCGCATTAGCACGCTAAAGCTGGACCCCGTGAAATTTCCGAATGCGGCAACTTTACAAAAGAAAGAGCAGCTGGGTCGTCTGTACGTAACCAAGACCCTGGGTGATACGGATAAGGACGGTGATTATGATGAACTGTACGCCTTTGGTGGCCGTGGGTTCAGTATTCGGGAGGCCGCTACGGGTCAACTGATTTACAATTCCGGGAAGAGTATGGAGGAAGAAGTAGTCAAAGCGGGTGCCTACGACGATAGCCGTTCGGATGATAAAGGGGTCGAACCCGAAGGCGTTACCGTGGGTATGGTGAATGGCAAACCGATTGCTTTCATCGCTCTGGAACGGGCCGATGCCGTGGCTATTTACGACGTGAGTAATCCCAAAGCTCCTCAGTTTCTGCAATTGTTACGTACGGGCGACGCTCCCGAAGGAATTCTGTTCGTAGCTCCCGACAAAAGCCCAAATGGTCGTAGTATGTTGATTGTTAGCAGTGAAGGCGATGGTACGGTAAAAGTTTATCAGCCGGACCGTTTGTAGATAGCATTTCGCTCACCCCGATCATTCCATGACGGTTACCAATCGGGGTGAGCGGCGTTACTTTTCGAGTTTTTTTACGTGCACTACCGCCGCCCCGAAAATGCCGAGCCCGTTCTTTATATTCGTATAAATCGGGACGGGCTCGGCGAAGGGGTTGTCCCCTACCTCCCGCTGTAATTTCACGGATTCCATAAACTGATAGTAATTGGGATCGACATGATACACAAAGGTATATACCGGGGCCTCACTGATGATTTGCGGATCATTCACCTTCCTGGCCTGCCCCAGTAAAAAATCGAGTTGCGGCGTTGAAATTGATTTGCCGGTATTGGTCAAAAACGCCACTACCTGCGTTTTTTCCAGTGCTACCACGGCCGAATCCCGGCCATTTAATTGTACAGGCGTAAGCTTTCCTTCGCCGCTGCCCACCAGATAATAATGCGTGGCATTGGTCTGCGTGATATTCCAGGAAAGTGTCCGTTTTTTATACACTTTGAATAACTTATTATCGTCGGGAATGTAGGTCAGTTTTCCGTCCCTGGATTGCAGCGTACTCATCGGCTTCGGAATCGTACAGGAGGCCGAAGTTTCCGGAAAACCCTTCGCCGATACCCGAAGCGTGTAGCTACGCCCAGCCACCAGTTTATACTTCACTGCCTCAAGCCGATACTGGTCGCTATTATCATCAAAAGGAATTCGTATCTGCTGCTTGCCGTCCGATAGTAACACATTTGCATTCGTAACCGATGGGCCCGGCGAACGGTCGCCACTTCCTGCACCCTGAATGGGTTTGGTTTGTTTGACCAGCACCCGAATGTCCGGACTGGCCGGGTTCAAATAACATTCAATCACCAGCTTTCGATCACTTTCGATGGAGAGGTCATTCAGCTCCTGCGTACAACTCGACATGCCCAGCAGAGCGAGCAGTAATCGTTTAGTCTTCATGGGTTGATACGTTTGATGGGAAAAAAGATTTCACTGTTCATTGATTCCTACGAAAGGAAATATTGACTTTCATCGACTAATCCCAGCGGCGGCTACTGATTCGCCACTAAAATTTAAACCCGTACGATACACTCGGCATGATGGGAAACAGAGTCACCTGCTTGAGACGATTCTCGTACTTCTTAACTTTCGGATCGGTGGAAACATCTACCGTATCGAAGTAATAGATAAAGGGATTTTGCTGATTATAGAGGTTATAGACGCTGATTTCCCAGGTACGCTCGAAGCGACGCTTTTTCTTGTGAAACTGCACCGCCACATCCAGGTGCTGATACGGAGCTGCCCGGAAACCATTCCGCCGACCGTACTCTTCAAATACCCGTCCGGTGTAATACGCTTTGTCGCTCCCCAGTAAATCCAGTCCGGAATTATTCGAAATCCAGTATTGCCCCTGCGGCATGGTCAGGGCCGGACTGGTACCGTACACCCAGGTACTGGAAAGCGTAACGTTGGCGTTGAGGTGATAAATGCCGACCAGGGAAAGATCGTGGCGGCGGTCATACCGGGCATAAAACCAGCGACCAAAATTGAGCTTATCAAACTGTTGTTTCGTCCACGAAAGGGTATACCCCGCCCAGCCCGTAAATCGGCCAGTTTTCTTCTGTAGTAGAAATTCCGCTCCGTAACTCCAGCCCCTGCCCTGCGTAATCTGGTCTTCCCAGCTACCGCCGCCCGAAATCGTGTACGCCAGCGAAGTAGACCCTTCCTTGTAAGACACCATCCGATCCATGGTTTTGTAAAAGCCTTCCGCCGTAAACGTGACGCCCGAACGAAAGTCCTTCGCTACGCCGAATGCCGCCTGTTTAGAGAGCTGCGGTTTGGTACGTTGCGTGGATGGAATCCATAAATCCGTTGGTAAGCCGAAGCCGGAGTTGGCCAGCAAATGCACGTACTGACTCATCGAAGCGGCCGAGGCCTTGATCGCCCAATTCCGGGGCAACGAATAGGCAATCGCCAGCCTGGGTTCCGGTTGGAGGTAGTCTTTGGTTCCGGTCCGAAAGCCGCTGTACCGAATGCCCGCGTTGATTTTCAAAGCTGGAAAGGGAGCGTACGTATCTTCCGCATAAGCCGCCGCTTCCCAGGTATCCCGGTTCATCAGTACGGATTCAGGGCCCTGAACGGCCTCATCTACGCTGGTGTAGGTACTGGGTCGGAAATGGTGGGCGGTTAGAATCAGCCCCGTCCGGATCGTATGTTTTTCACCCAATGCCCAATTGAAATCCGTTTTCAGGCTGAAATCCTCGATGTACGATTTGTTTTGCAGGCGATACGAAGCCCGTTCCGTATCCCGTACCACATGACGCACCAGATTAACGGTGGAATTATAGTGGGTGTAGAGTAGAGCCGTTGTGGCTTGCAAGCGATTACTGAAGCGGTGATTCCACCGTAGAGCCGCCGCCGCATTTCGCCAGTTGGCCTTCCCGTTTTCTCTCGTGATGGTACCTTTGGTGTTGTAGATAAAGCGATCTTCTCCCGTATAAGCCGTCAGAGAAAGGGTATTACCAGACTGATGTCGAAGGTAGTTTTTAGATTCAGATCGTAGAAATACCCATTCTGATCCGAAGCTCCCGACTGAATTAGATTCAGTAATAAATCGGCGTAGGTCCGACGGGCTGAAATCAGAAAAGAAGACTTCCCCTTGGCAATTGGTCCCTCCAGCGTCATTCGGCTGGAGATGAGGCCAATTCCGCCTTCACCGTGGAACTTTTCCCGATCGCCATCGCGGGCTTTGAGTTCGATTACGGAAGACAGTCGTCCCCCGAATCGGGCCGGGAAACCACCCTTGGTCAAGTCCACGGATTCAATCGCGTCCCCGTTAAAGAGCGAGAAAAAGCCGAATACATGCGAAGTGTGGTAAACGGGAATGTCATCGAGTAGTACCAGGTTCTGATCCGGCCCACCGCCGCGTACATATAATCCGGTCGATCCTTCCGAGCCCTTCTGTACGCCCGGTAGCAGTTGCAACGCCTTGATGACGTCCTTTTCTCCCAGAAGCGTCGGCATTGCTTTAACCTGCTCGATCGGCACCGACAGGCCCGACATCTGCACCGACTCCGAAGCCCGTACCGAAGCTGATTTTACCACGACTTCCTTCAGTTCTTTGGTCTGAACGTTCAGCATTACATGGTGTTGGCAATCACTCAATAATCGCAGCACGATCTCCTGATTCTGATAACCCGATAAAGTATACGCAACTGGCAGAGCCGTATCCGCGGGTACCTCCAGTCGATAATACCCGTCCGGACGGGTACGCATGTGCTGATTCCGAACCGATACCAAAACCCCCGCCAAGGGACGAGCACTGGCTCCATCCGTTACGAAACCACTGAGCGTATAGGGCCTCTGTTGGGCAAAAGCGAGGTTTGCCTTTGAAAGTCCTAAAGTAATTCCAATCCAAAGCCCCAGGTAAAGCTCTTTTATCCGCATTGATTTTCTGGCTTTTCGACGCCGCTGGCATCGACGCTAACAGATATAGATATGGCTGAGCGTACGCGGCAGCCCAAGTCGTGGCGAACGACTCATTCATCATACAATCAATGGTGTGGAATGATCGCTACCTAAGGCCATTGGAGGCAGCGACACGTTCAATCGGTACTCGATTCTTCAAGACCAGGTCTTGGGTTTTCAGTACTGAATGCATACGTCTGAGTGGTGCGGGTAGGTTGGATCTACTAAGCATACACAACTTACCATACGTTTAGCAAGTACAAAAGCTTTTTCTTAACGTATGTGTAGAATTATCCGTAGGATCTAAAAACTACTTTTTATAATCCAACTCTCCCTTGTGTATGATTAGTCACTTGTGGTACTTACGTAAAAAGGGAAGCTTTTCTCTTTACTACTTCTAAAAAAATTCGTTCGTTCGTCGCTATAGCCTTCGCTTATTTTTTTAAAGATTTGATAAACAGTAGTATTAAAATAGCGAAGGCTCTTCTCTACAAAAAAAATGGCTGTCATCAAGCCTGTCCAAGTTCTCCCAGGCTTCTACACGTACCATTCAT
>NZ_NJAG01000062.1 GCF_002872335.1 Siphonobacter sp. BAB-5405
TTTCATACTAGTTTATTCCTGTGTATTAAGTTTTGCCCGCATTGCATACGGGTCTATTTATATTGAACCCCTTCGGGGTTGACAAGCCTAGTTATACAATGAGCAAACCATTTTCACGCAATTTACCGCCGATGTCCGACGATAAAAAGGCCTGAAAACTGACCCCAAATGGATCCCGATTTGTACCCAAGCCTTCWGCTTCGTAGGACTGTTTTAGTTTTTTCGAACGACGCCGGTTCGGTTACCTGAATGGTCGGTAACGTATCCGTTAGCCATTGACCCGTAGCCGCATCCGTTACGAAGCCCCACTCCTGTTTTCGATCGTAGAAGGTCAATTCGGCCAGATCGACCCGGTGTTTCCCGCGTTTTTCCTCAAAAAAGCCAGCGAAGGCTCCTTTCCCAACCAGACGGTCAGGGCATTGGGACGAATGTCTTCTTCCTGATCTTCCACTCGCTGAATATAATTCGGCGGAATCGTCGTTTTCGGTTACCCGAAACTACGAAACCATTCCTGCAAAGGAAACTCAAAACAAACGCCGTGCATGTAGTTAAAGAGCGATTTCCTTAACCCCTCAGCGAAGCCGGTCGTGGTTGGCTCCCAGCGGGTCGGCGTGATCCAGGTCGTTGTCGGCAAATCGCCCGCAATGGGGCCAATCCGCTGTACGTCGAATGCTTCCGGCTGTAACCTACGGACGAGTGGGCCGTCATGGCAAAGCG
>NZ_NJAG01000063.1 GCF_002872335.1 Siphonobacter sp. BAB-5405
TGGCCAGTAATCCGTACACAATCGGGTTTGTCGCGGTATTCAGATAAGCACTTAACATCCAGCTAAGCAGCCCAGACTCATGAAGCAGACAACCGCGAGTGAAGCCCGTTTCCAATATAGTCCTGCCGTCATCGGAATAAATAGCAGCCTGGGCGTTACGAAAGACGTCGCCCATCCCAGCTTTACAATGTCTACATGATCGGCAGCAACATCCAGAAAATCTTCTGCTTGTCTGATACTTAGCCCTTTGTCCATAGCCATGGTTAATCCAGACTGCCGGGGCTTCTCGGTACGCTCGGGAATTTGATTTAAATGGTAATTCATACGGCAATGATTGCTTTCACGAGAAAGTGCAAAAGTAGCCTAGTCCAACCGTTAGACAAGGAATCCGGAATAAATCTCTGGTAATAGGGGATTCCGGGGTCCGAGAAGGAAACGCCTCGGACTGCTCAAAGTTTAGAATTATTTCCGTTTCGCGGCTCATTGTTTCCAAGATCGAATACATTGTTTAGCACAAAGCACTATAATATTCTATTAT
>NZ_NJAG01000012.1 GCF_002872335.1 Siphonobacter sp. BAB-5405
ATCGTACCTAGTTGGAATTGAAATGTTTTATCGGTATTGAGTCCGGAGCCAGTCACCATTGTCTTAATCGTACCTAGTTGGAATTGAAATGAGCAATTCATGGTAGGTCTGGGCGGTTTCAGGCTCGTCTTAATCGTACCTAGTTGGAATTGAAATACATTACTACGCATACAATCGACATCAGTAAACGGTGTCTTAATCGTACCTAGTTGGAATTGAAATAAAGTTCATCGACGTTAGAAAAAGACCCGATTCTAGTCTTAATCGTACCTAGTTGGAATTGAAATGGCAGAACGAATGGCCGTTTCGACAAAGGGTACAGGTCTTAATCGTATCAAATCAGAATTACACCCCAGTCCCATCCAAAACTATTCTTAACTAACAAGTCCAAGTGATCTAACACTTGGACTTGTCGTGAACATGCTCTTACAACCGTACGGTTTTGCGTACCATCCGGGCGATGGACTCTTCATCATTAAGCGTAGTCACGTCCGCGAGCGGTACCCAGCGAATGTCTTTCGACTCCTGATTGATGACGATCGGCTGCGTCGCGTCGGCTTCAAACAGAAAGCGGACGTCATAATGCAAATGCTCCGGTTCCTGACCCCGGGCGGGAATGGTGTGAATGTCCACATCAAAAATGGCCTCGCTTACAGGTTTTACCATAACACCCGTTTCTTCCCAGGCTTCCCGCTGAGCCACTTCCTGTACGTCTGGATTCCCATCGCAGTGGCCACCGGGCTGAAACCAGCGATCGAGTTTGCGATGGTGCATCAGTAAAACCTGCGTGCGGGTTTCATCCAAAACCCAGGCCGATCCCGTTACGTGACCCACGAGCAAGGTTCGCTCGAAACACTCTTCGTGTTGCTGGACGAAAGCCGTCAATTCCGTTTTCATCCCTTGTTCTTCCGCCGGGTCGGCTTCGTAACCATTTAGTAACTGTAGTAATCTTTGTCGATTCATAAGCAGGGGTGAATCTTGGAAACCCCGGGCAAATATGCCTACTTTGTTCCCGATTATCCATTGTTTTTTGCATCACACACATGAAATCATCTCTTTTTGCAGCCTTATCTCTGGGCTTACTCATTGGCTTTCAGAGCCATGCCCAGCGTACGCCTTCGCCTAGTCCGGCCGCTAGCCTCAGCCAAACGGTTGGTATAACGGATTTCCAGGTAAACTATTCACGTCCAGGCCTGAAGGGCCGTGCTGCCTTCGGAGCCGCTGCTGATGCCCAAACCGTTCGCCCTTATGGACAAGTCTGGCGTACGGGAGCCAATGCCGCTACCACGATTAAGCTGAGTACGGACGCTAGCGTTGAAGGACAGAACTTACCGGCGGGTACGTACTCTCTGTTTAGTATCCCAGCAGCATCGGGTAACTGGACGGTTATTTTCAACAAAGACGTCAACGCTACGGAACAAAGCTACAAACCCGAAGATGACGCTTTACGCGTAAACGTAGCTCCGCAAAATCATGGCAAACTGGAATCGTTCACGATCTGGTTTTCGGATCTGACGGACAGTACAGCCCATTTCAACTTCGGCTGGGATCAAACGATGGTCGCTACGAAAGTAGCCGTGAAGACATCGGCTTTGGTAGAAGCAGGCGTAGCTAAATCGCTGGCTGAGAAACCCGAAGATCCAGCCGTAAACCAACGGGCAGCGAACTATTACCTGGGTCAGGGCAAAGATTTGCAGAAAGGCCTGACGCTGATCGATAAAGCCTTGGCGGCGGGTGAAAACTACCAGAAGCTCTGGACGAAGGCTCAATTGCTCATGAAGCTTTCCAACTTCAAAGAGGCCCTACCCGTAGCTCAGAAAGCTTTGGCTCTGGGTAACGCCAACCCGGACAATGCCTTCAACGTATTCTTCAAAGGCCAGATCGAAAATGGGTTGAAAGACATTCAGGCGAAACTACCCTCGGTAGATGAGCTGAAGAAGAAAGTCTCTGGCAAGAAGAAAAAAGCTTAATCGCTACGTTTAGTTGTTGGTAGTTAGTTACTTGTTGTTACCTAACAAAAGATCCCGGATGTTTCCATCCGGGATCTTTTATTTATGAAAAAAGTAGTACGCTCGGTTTCTATTGATTCTCCTCAGACCATTGATTGAAAACAGAAAAACCTAAACTGAAAACTCCAAACGCACTAAGGTTGTACGTTTTTCAGGGAATCCTTCGCCGCTTTCGCTGCTTTTTTCTCTTCCCGACGGAAGTAACCCCGCAATAGGAAATTGTGCTTCAGAGCTTCCATATTCTGGTCGAGCTTCTGGCTGCTGCTTTCCAGGTTTTTCAAAAGCGATTTTACGTCGTTTGACGTGTTTTTATCATTCAACAACAGCCCCAACGTATTATCGGTGCTTTTCAGCTGATTACTGGCGGATACCACATTGTTGGTCGCTACCGATGCCCGATCCGCAATTTCTTTGGCGGACGAAGTCGCCTGCTGTAACTGACGCACGGACGTTTTGATGTTGGCGTACACGCTCGTATCCGTTACCAGTTCATGGGCCAGACTACCTTTGGTATTGAGTTTCGCAGTGTAGTTGGAAAGGGAGCCCGACATGCGGTTCGCATTAGCCGAAGCCCGTTCCAGGTTATTAATGGTTGAACGGAATTGCTCGGCCAGTAACGAATCCGTCAGTACGGCTCCAACCGTACCTTTCCCACGAGCAATTTTTGATACCAGTCCTTTAAAGTCGGTTGTGATTTTAAGCAGGTTTTTATTGTTTTCCTGCAAGGTTTCCATGATCTGATCGGTACCCAGCACGGTTTTCGCCTGGATAATGTCGCCGTCGTCTACCATGGCCAGCTGCGGAGAGCCGCCTTCAATCACTACAATTTTATTACCAATGAAGCCCTCGGAGCTGATGGCCGCCCGGGCATCCTTGTGAATATACTGCTGGGCTTCTTTTTCAATGTTCATGGTCACCTCTACCTGCGATTTCCCGTAGAAGTGTACCTGTTTGACCGTACCGACTTTCACCCCGGAAAACCAGACATTGTTACCCGTTTTCAAGCCTCCAACGTCGTCAAAAACGGCGGATACTTCAATACTTTTAATGAAGCGTTTTTGCTGTCCGCCCAAAAACAGTACACCTACCACAAATATGACGACGCCCAGGAATACAAAAATTCCTACCTGAACCGATCGTTTGTTTTCTCCTGTGCTCATTAGTCAATAAAATTATATTCATAAAACTGTTTCACCCGTTCTTCATCCGAGGCAAATACTTCTTCAAACGTACCCTGACGCTGAAACTGACCGTCTAGTAACATGGCAATACGGTCACCCGTAGTTTTCGCACAGGTCAGATCATGGGTAATAATGATGGAAGTCGTGTTGTGCTGAGCCTGAACCTGATTAATCAAATTGTTGATTTCTGCGGAAGTAATCGGATCCAAACCCGCCGTGGGTTCATCGTATAGCATGATTTCGGGTTTCAGAATCAGGGTACGGGCGATACCGATCCGTTTCCGCTGACCACCCGAAAGCTGGGAAGGCATCTGATGAATCGTTTGCGACAGGCCTACGTCTTCCAGAGCTTCTTCGATGGCCGCATTGATTTCCTTTCTACTCAGGTTACGTACATTGCGAATCAAAGGAAATTCCAGATTCTCATAGACGGTCATACTATCGTAGAGAGCACTGTTCTGAAACGAAAAGCCAATCTTCAGGCGTAAAGCGTCCAGTTCCTTGGAATTGAGCGTCCCTACTTCTTCGCCCAGTACTTTCACCGACCCTTCGTCGGCTTTTAGTAACCCGGAAATGATTTTAATCAAAACGGACTTACCCGTACCGGACCGACCCAGTACTACCAGGTTCTCACCTTTGTATATGTCCAGATCAACCCCTCGCAGTACCGTCAGGCTACCGAATGACTTTTTCAGTCCGCGAATGTCGATGACTTTATTACTCGTATCTATTTTTGCCTGTTTCTTCATAAGATCATCCGGGGAGTAGTGCCATGACAATTTGCAGCGAAAGCAGCTCTTCAATGAAAATCAGAAACATGGAAAGTACTACCGACGTATTGGCCGCCTTTCCAACCCCTTCCGTTCCTTTGGAAGAATGGTAGCCCTTGTAACAGCCTACCGTTCCAATCGTGAATCCAAAAACGAACGATTTGGTAATCGAGGCAAAAACATCCGTAAACGTAATGGTATTAAAAACCTGCGTAAAGTAGGTCTGAAAGCTGGTGGCTTCGTGCTGGTGAATATTAATGAAACCGCCGAGCAAGGCCAGAATCGTTGTATAGACCGTAAGAATCGGAATCATCGTTGTGGTGGCAATGACCCGGCTAACGACCAGAAACTTGAACGGATTCGTAGCAGAAACTTCCATCGCGTCAATTTGTTCGGTTACGTTCATGGAACCTAGCTCAGCCCCAATGTTCGACCCGACTTTTCCAGCCGCAATCAGCGACGTAACCAGCGGAGCCAGAGCCCGCACAATGGCAATGGCAATGAGCGAAGGGAGCCAGGAGACAGCCCCGAATTCAGAAAGTGACGGACGCGACTGGTTCACAAAAACGATACCCGTAATAAAACCAGTCAGCGAAATGAGGGGAAGTGACTTCACGCCTACCTCAAAACATTGCTTAACGATTTCCTTGAATTCATAAGGAGGCAAAAACGCTTCCTTAAAAATTCGAATAACAAACAGAAAGACGTCATGCAAATCCAAGAAAAAGCGATTGATCCGGCTTAGGCGTTTACTGCCATCTTGGGTATCAGTTTTATTCATTCGATAGGATGGTCTATGAAAGCAGATCTGAAAGCTCAGAACGTACTCTGGAGGATTTTCACGGCGACTAAAGGTTGTCAGATGGTTTGATAAAAAATCATACCTCATCTGCTCATTGAGGCTGCGAAGATACAACGAGCCCTTTATGGCAGTACTATAGCCCGTCGAAATTACGGGGTTGCTGGTCTATTTTATAAACCAGCGTACTCGAATTCAGATCTTTGGAACACAAGAAAAAGACCAGCCTTTTTTAAAGCTGGTCTTTACTTAATCATACTAAGAATATTAGAAAGCTCCGTACGCCCGTTCGTTGCCTTTGCCAATCATGTAATTGACAAAAGCCCGGTTTACCACTTTATTTCCGCCCGGTGTTGGATAGTTTCCGGTGAAATACCAGTCACCCGTATGGTTCGGACATGCTTTGTGCAGGTCGTCCACGGTCTGGTAAATGATAGAAACTTCCGCCTGACAGTTTTTCGGCGTTACGATTTCAGCAATTTTCTTGGAAATCTGTTCGTCCGTAAAGGGTTCGTAGAGGGCTTTCACGTAGTTTTCCTGCGTGGCGTAACCATTCTCCAAGGCGTCTTTACAACGGGCCAGCGTTTCTTCGAGCAGCTCTTCGCGGTTTTCTTCTTCCAGTAATTTCAGTACGGCCCGGAACGCTACGAAATCCTTCATCTTCGACATATCAATGCCGTAGCAGTCGGGGTAACGAATTTGCGGAGCAGAGCTGACAATCACAATTTTCTTGGGTTCCAGCCGATCGAGCATCCGCAAAATGGAACGCTCTAACGTCGTACCCCGTACGATGGAATCATCGATCAGTACAATCGTATCTTCTTTCTTTTTGATTACTTCGAAAGTCGTCTCGTACACGTTCGACACCATTTCATCCCGGTGGGTATCGTTGGTAATAAACGTACGCAGTTTTACGTCTTTTGAAATGATCTTCTCCGTACGCGGACGGAAGGAAAGCAGACGATCCAGATCTTCCTCGAACAGAACGCCTTCGCGGATGTGTTTCTTCCGTTCCTTCACCAGATGTTCATCCAGCCCTTCAACTAAACCGAAAAAGGCCGTTTCTGCCGTATTGGGAATATAACTAAAGACCGTATTGGCCAGATCGTTATCAATTTCCTTCAGAATCTGGGGCAGCACCAGCTTACCCAGATTCTTCCGTTCCCGGTAAATGTCCGGATCGGAAGCCCGTGAGAAATAGATGCGTTCGAACGAGCAGGATTTTTTCTCCAGCGGATCGCGGAACTGTTCTTCGCGGTACTCGCCGTTTGTATCAATGATCAGAGCGTTGCCCGGTCCGATTTCCGCAATTTCGTCGTAATCACAATTGAACGACATTTTAATCGCGGGCTTTTCAGAAGCCACGACAATCACTTCGTCATCCGCATAATAGTACGCCGGACGAATCCCTGCCGGGTCGCGAGCTACGAATGCCGCTCCTGAACCCAACATGCCACACATCGTATAGCCACCATCAAAATCACGGCAGGACCGCTGTAACATGCGGGCTACGTCAATGTTTTCTTCAATCAGGGAAGTCAGTTGCTGATTATCTTCGGGGAACAGAGGTTTAAAACGGTCGAATTGACGCTGTACTTCCTCATCCAGGAAGTGGCCAATTTTTTCCATCACCGTTACTGTATCCACCTTATCTTTGGGATGTTGACCCAGGGAGACCAACTTATCGAACAACTCATCGACGTTGGTCATATTGAAGTTACCGGCTACGACCAGATTCCGACTCCGCCAGTTGTTCTGACGCAGAAACGGGTGGCAGTTTTCGATTTCATTCTTACCGTGCGTACCGTACCGCAGGTGTCCCATCCAGACCTCGCCCGTAAAGCCGTAATTTTCCTGTAACCATTCGGCGTTCAGGTACTTTTTCGAGTCTTCCTTCTCGGCCTTGCGATACTTTTTATTGATTTTTTCGAAGATGTCTTCGATGGGCTTGGCCTCCACGGAGCGGTACCGACTGATGAAGCGATACCCGGGAGCTACATTGAGTTTGATGTTCGCTATGCCTGCCCCATCCTGTCCCCGGTTTGCCTGCTTGTTCATGAGCAGGGCCATCTTGTTTACGGCATATAAGGGCGTGCCGTACTTGTCGATGTAATACTGGAGCGGTTTGCGGAGGCGGAGAAGAGCGATCCCGCACTCGTGTTTGATTTCGTCGGACATTTAGGATGTCGTTTTGACTGCTCGCTTAATGAAGTAAATTTCCTTGAACCGAAATTACAACTTTAAGCCGGGAATGGTTCAACAAAAGTTCACAAAAAATTCACACTCGCATCAACGTCCGAATCGGACTTGGAATTGTTCAATTTCTCTTGTACTTACGTTAACGTACTGGTTTTTGGTTTCTGCGTATGCCTTATCCCCGATGAATTCATCCAAAATAATCGGGCCATCTTCCTAAAAATAGAACCTATCCCCCCGATTTACCAAATATTTACATGGCGTCTATGTATCAGTAACAAATCATTGGATAGCGAGTTCAATCAATCACCTAATAAATAAAAAGTCACATATTGACGTATTGTATATACGTTGACTTTTCCTATCCGCTTCAGTGCCTTCGTATCCCTACCTCCTCAAAATCAGGGCATGTTTTTTTAATGAATTTTTAATACTACAAAACTGGGGTGTGATTAATCCTTTTGAAGGCTTTCTCCACTTGAGTAGTACTGACTGTTCTTTATAAACTGATATCCCATTCGAATTCTGTCCCCAGCCAGGGGGAAATCAAGAGTCGAGTAAAACCCACACTGATGAATCAGAACTACCGGCAAACCATTGCCATTATTGGAGCGGGAGCCAGCGGCACTACCTGCCTGATCCAGCTCGTCCTGAAATACGTTGTCAACCGCTGTACTACACCTCTCCGTCTGTTACTTTTTGAACGTAAACCGGAATTTGGTCCTGGCCTTGCCTATGGTACGGGTCAGGAAGGACACTTACTCAATACGAAAGCAGGCCTGATGGGAATCGTACCCGGCGAACGGCTGCACTTTGTTGACTGGCTGCATGCCAACAAAGCCGCTATTGAGGAAGAGTATCCCGATCTGGAAATTAGTCCGGATTCATACCCGCCCCGCATGCTTTTTGGTAGTTATGTGAAGGCCATGCTTCAGGAATATACCGATCTGGCGGCAAAGCATGACATTGAAATAGAAAAGGTTCAGGACGAAATCATTGATGCTCAATTGCTTGATGACGACCGTTTTGAACTGCAATCCACTCAGGGGGAAACCTTTTTGTGCGATTACGCCATTCTGGCCACGGGCAATCCGGCTCCCTCTGCTTTTCAGGAATTCAAAGATTTACCGCAGTTTCTGATGTCTCCCTGGCCCTCCAAAAAAGTTCTGCAAACCATACGCGACAAAGAAGCTTCCGTAGCCATTATCGGAAGTAGCCTGACAGCCATTGATGCCCTCATTACGCTGGTGTCCAATGAGCATAAAGGCAAGATTCGTTTCTTTTCGAAAACCGGGTTACTTCCCCGCGTACAGGCCGCTCAGGAAGTGCCTTTCGACCGGAAACACCTGACGCTCCCCATGATTCGGCAGTGTATTCGTGAAAAACGCAGGGCTCTGCGAGTCACGGACCTGATCCGGCTTTTCAAGAAAGAGGTGGAAGAACATCAGCCCCTGAAACCCGAATGGTCGATTGAAAAGCGTACGGCAAAGGATACACTTCCCTTGCTGGAGGAAGATCTTCAACAGGCCTATGCAGGTAGTAACCTCTACCAGAATATTCTGTACGACATGCGGGATGACATTTATCCCATCTGGCAATTGCTTTCCGCCGATCAGAAACTCCTTTTCTTATCGTGGGTAAAACCCTTTTACGACATCAACCGGCACTCCATTCCCATTAAAAACGGAGAGAAGCTCGCCGCTTTGCTCAAACAGGGTCAGCTAAGCATTACGGGCAGCAGTAAGGATCTGGAATGGGATGGCAAGCGATTTGTGCTACAAATGCAGGATGGATCGACCGAGTACGCAGATTTTGTCATCAATGCGTCCGGTCCGGCGGTTACGGTTGATGAAATGGTTGACCAACCCCTGCTCAAGCAATTGCTGGAAAAAGACCTGATCCGTAGCTACGAAGCGGGTGGTATCGTGGTCGATCTGCGTACCATGCAGGTCGTAGCCGATCAGACTGCCGGAAATCTGTACGCCATCGGGCAACCCCTGGCAGGCATCCAGCACGAAGTAAATTCTCTTTGGTTTAATGTGGAACAGGCGGATTTGCTTACGAATCACCTGCTTGAAAAGATCAGCTGATGGAGATACTACAGGAATTATTACGTAAGGTACTGCCGCTGTACGGGTTTATTATCCTGGGCTTTTTTGCCGCCCGCAAATGGGGTCTCCAAAGCAAGTGGATTTCGAAAGTGATGCTGTATGCCCTGATTCCGCTGATCATCATTGAGAATCTGCTGAAAGCAGACCTGGCCGAAACGGCAGTCATTGGAGCCATCGTTTTCATCCTGGCCTGCCTGATGAACCTTCCTGCTCTGCTAACGACCCGCTTTCTGGCGAAGGATCTGAATCCGAACATGCTGAAAAGCAGCTTTTCGTACTACAACATTGGCTGGTTTGGTATACCCGTGGTGATGGCCCTGTTTGGAGACGAACAAATGCCGCTGATCATCAGTGCTTACGTAGGAAATGCTCTGTACGGCGACACGGTTTGTTACTATCTGATGTCGCGAACCAAGGATATTCCCGTCAAGGAATCCGTACTGAATGTTTTCAAGATCCCCGCTATTTATGCCTGCGTACTGGCGATTGTCCTGAACGTACTTGAGGTAGAAGTACCCGAAAGTATGGAAGTAGTGGGCGACGTAGTTAGCTGGGTCGTATCGGCCTCAGGCATGCTACTGATTGGCATTACGCTGGAAAAGATCGATTTCAAGGAAATTCCCTACGCCACCTTTGCCAAGATTCTGAGCGTACGCTACATCGCGGGAGCGATCATCCTGGTCGCTCTGGTTTTCCTGGAAAAGGGTTTGATTGGCCGACTGGATGAAGATCAGAGTAAGCTGATGCTACTGCTTGCCAGTTTCCCCATTGCAGCTAATCTGGTCGTGTTTGCCACGAATCTGGATACCGAAAAAGAAAACTCAGCTCTGCTGGTTGGCCTGTCTTCCATAGCCTCGCTGGTACTGGTACCGGCGGTTTGTTTGGTGTTGTTTTAAATAGATGAACTGTCCTGTTGCGTCATATTTTATGTATTATCAAAGTATATCCATCTGTCGCCGCCATAGCTCTGTATAATTACCTTGTTTTTGCAAAAGCTCATCGTGAGTTCCAATTTCTTGAACTTGTCCTTGCTTTAATACAATAATCTGATCAGCATTTCGGACCGTACTAAGGCGATGTGCAATGACGATGATTGTTTTGCCAGCTTTTTGAAGCATACGTATCATCTGCTGTACGCTTTGTTCAGCAATGGAATCAAGAGCTGAAGTTGCTTCATCCAAGATTAGGATTTCTGGATTTCTATATAAAGCTCGAGCTATGGCCAGACGTTGCCTTTGACCACCGGATAGATTGGCACCTCTTTCCCCTAGTAAGGCATTAAATCCACCTGGAAGTTTTTCAACAAATGATGTGATCTCTAACGCATTACATAAAGTAATAACTCGCTGCAAGTCAGGATTGCACTCGCCTACAGCAATATTTTGAAGAACAGTTCCGGCAAATAAGTCAATTTGTTGCGGTACTACCCCTACAAATGTCCGTAAGCTTTCGGGCTTTAAGTAACGAATATCCTGTTGCCCCAGAAATATGGTTCCTTTTTGCAAAGGATACAGATTTTGTAAGAGGGAGAGTAAGGTTGATTTACCCGAACCACTCTCGCCAACAATAGCCGTTAACTTTCCCCGGGGATTACTAATGAGAGGTCATTGAAAACCTGAATTCTTGATCCATAGCGAAAAGCTACTTCATGAAATCGGATATCACCCATTAATTCTGGCTGAATGTCTGCTGTTGGATGTTGGTTTTCACGTTCCAAATCCAATATCTCGAAAAGTCGATCAGCCGCAATTAGAGCATCCTGAATAGCTCGATTGGACTGAATCAGCGTTGATATAGGCCCTGTAAAATATCCAATCAGAGCATAAAAGGAAAGTAACTCGCCGGGGGTAAGTTCCCGCTCAATTACATAATAAGAGCCAATCCATAAAATCAGTATCGTAAAAAGACTAGTTATGAAGCCTGAAGCCGTACCGATACCCAAACCACTCAGACCTGAAAGACGAATTATTCTCAAAAGTCCGATAAAACGAGTTTCTGTTTGAGTGTTCATGAAGTTTTCCAAACTAAACCGCTTGATCGTTGCTGCGGACTGAAGTGATTCAACTAACTGCGTTTCCAAACGGGCTGATTCTTCCATTAAATTTCGGACCTGTTTACGATTCAAGCGATTAGATAGCCAATATAGAATTCCATACAGAGGTATTAAGAGCAGTAAAAGTAAAGCAAGTTTCCAGTAATAAGTAACCATTAAGCCGAAAGCGAAGGTAATGGTCAGTACCTGCACCACCAGATTTAGAGCCACCTCATTGATAAATACGTGTATTTTAACCGCATCGTTTACTCTTGAAATGATTTCCCCTACTCGCATGGTATCAAAAAAAGACTGAGGAAGGCGAAGCAGATGCTTGTAATAGCCAAGAATCAACTGAGCATCTATCCGTTGACCCGTATATAGGGCAAATATGCTTTTAGTCACCCCGATAAACGTTTGGAAAAGCAATAGAATGATCATTAGACAGCCAAGCAGATTGAGTAAATTTTTATTCTCTGCTGATAAAACATGATCCGTAATTTTTTGAATAAAAATAGAAGTAGAAAGACCTAGTAAGGTTTGAATTAATGCCCCAAATAAAGCTTGGATTAATACACTACGATGCGGCTGTAGTAAAGTCCAAAACCTTTTAATAGTAGAAACTCTTTCATTTCCTGACTGAAATTCCTCTGTTGGTAGCAATAGGATTAGTACACCACTCCACTCCTGGTGAAATTCTTTATGCTTTTTGTAGTATAAACGGCCATCCGCAGGATCCATTATCACAATGGATTTAGCGGTAACCTTGTAGATAACTACATAATGATGTAGCCCACTGGCAGTAACTACATGAGCAATACTTGGTTTAGGAATTTTCAATAGGCTATCAGGACTTCCCTTTACGCCTTTAGCCTGAAAACCTATTTTCTGAGCTGCTTCTATTAAGCCAAGTACGTTTGTCCCTTTCTGATCTGTCGAAGCTATCTGACGAATTCGGGCAATAGGTAGAAGTAATTTATAATGAGCTGCAACTGAAGCTAGGCAGGCAGCACCACAATCTGTAATATCATGTTGTTTAATTCGTACTGAACGCTTCATATCTCTAATTTAAAGAACCGAAGCTACAGCCAAAACTGTTATTTATTTAAAACGATAATAAAGTAATTTAATCGCTAATCGTCTTTATTTTAATCGACTTCTTAAATAATTATACATTAATAAAACCCAAGCGAACCCGATAAAACTAAACTTACTAACTTTATTAACAGGATCATATGAAACGATTATCATAAAAAAAAATAAAATAATGTATAATACAAAACCTCTCACAAAACTATTGAAAAAATTTCCTCTATCCTGTTCGTTATTTTTCATTTTGAGTAAAAGACCCGAACTAGTCATTAGTAATGATATATTCAATAGTCCTACTTTATCGTAGTACAAACTAAATAAACCCAAAATTAGTCCAATAATAAGAAGTATTTTCTCAAATATATAATCAAGGTTTTTCATAAAGTCTCATTAAATTTCTGATTACGTATGTAAATCACAATTTATATTATTTTTATTTAATTAAATATTATATAATGATTTTATAAATAAAAATAACTGCAATTAGTTTAACCAAAATTATTTTCGATTAAACTAATCATATTTAAATGACTCAAAATCTTGAGCCAAATTTGAGTTACAAATTTAATAGGGGTTTTGGTAGTGGTATAAAAGTGTAAAACAGTTTATATTTGTGAATGGTTTATGAAGCAATAGTATGTAAACATTGTGGAAAGGCTGAATCTGTCAAACGCCACGGTGTAACTCCTGGAGGAAAACCTCGATACCGTTGTTATGAATGCGGAAAGACATTTATTAATAAATAGGTTAATCGAGGTCATGAGCGGGATGTTCAAGAAAAGATTATAGAAATGGCATTAAATGGTAGTGGAGTTCGTCAAACAGGTCGAGTACTTGGTATAAGTCCAATGACAGTAGCTAAATATTTGAAAAAAAAGTGATTACATTACTAACTTAAACCCGGACTACTGCTCAAAAACTATTGACCATCTGGTTTTGAAAGTAGATGAGATGTGGAGTTATGTTGGCAAAAACTCACAACCTCGTTGGCTTTGGTGGGCAGAAGATGCTTCTACAGGAAAAATTGCCGCTTTTACCTTTGGAAGGCGTACTAACGCAACATTCAAGAAGCTTTTATTATGATTAGAAGAAGCTCAGGGAAAGATAGAACAGTGGATTACAGATGCCTGGTGGACTTACTTTGATTGTCTGGATCAAAATAAAAGAATAATCGATAAGTCACAAATGCAATCAATTGAAAGAAAGCATCTTACTCTTCGATCTAGAATAAAACGTTTGACACGTAAAACCATCGCATTTTCTAAATCTCAGCTCATGCACGATACAGTCATAGGGCTATTCATTAATCGATTTTTCTTTGATTTACACTTTTAGATCATTACCGGGGTTTTTACTATTTCATAATTGTAGTGAAATTTTGATTAACAAGTCAAGTATGTTTAATACATTATATTGATTAAGTTCATAGAATCTCATTAAACTCAGTTTTTTATCATGATTTAATAATACATAAAATCCTCGCAGCATTTTAGGATTCGTCGATTCATGATTATGGCCATAAAAAATAAATATAAATAATCAACAAATTATAGAACAACAAACTCTTCATTTAATCCAATCAACAGATTATACTAATTTCTTTTTCTACTTATAATTCATAAAATAAGTAATTGTATTTTATAAGTTTCGTCCAATCTCTGAAATCATAAAAACTGTTAAATTATGAAGAGCATGTGCTATAAAAATCCCTGTAAAAGGATAACTGCTATTTTTTTTTAGTTTTAAATATCCATTTGCATAAAAATATCCATTTATAAATCCTTTTGCAAACTGAATAGGTGTACTTGAATGAGCAATACCAAACAACAAGGAAGAAACAATTATATCTATAAACCAATTGATTTTTTTATTTACTAAAAAATCAATAATTAGTTTTTGAAAAAAATAAACTTCTATTAATGGAGAAATTAAAATCAAAACTAAAATTTCTTCTTCTTTACTATCAAATGACAATGACCTAATATCTAGTTTTGCTAAATGAATAAAAAAACTAAATATCAATGTTGAAGCTAAACAATATATATACGTATATAATACTATTAATCCATTAGCTCTAGAAAACATATTACATATTAATTAAACCTGTTGTGAATGATCATTTTAGACTATAAATTACAGATTGTATTTAACATTCAATGAATTGTCAAATAAGACAAACTTACCTTTACACTCCGTTTACCTAGTTAAATACAACCATTTATCTGTCAAATTATGTCATAATTAATTGATCATTCACAACAGATTATTTAAATTTCTGGAACTACTTAGTCTCAGAAATATAGTTATTTCTTAAGGTGAGAAGGTAGAGAAGATTGGTAACGGCCAGCCTCTATAGCCATTTTACACCAAGCTTTTACACCTGTAGCTATTGTCCATATACTGTCATACCAAGCTTCACATGGACACTCTCCACCCCCCGTGACGTTAATCGAATCTTCAACATTTAAAATTTCAACTGAATAGTTATCAATATTCATAATGATTAGTCTTTAAAATGAATGAATTTATAGTAAAAATCACCAATCTAACAACCTCCCCTACCTGATGGCGGGTTATATTTTCCGTTCCAAGCATCTTTGACAGCTTGCTTTATTTCATGCCAACAATGTAAGCCATCCTTAATAACATCATCATACCAAGATCCTCCACATATTTCGTTAATATTACTTACTTCCTCTACCCCATACTCGGCAATATCAAGCATTTTCATAACCGTACAAATTTAAAAGTTGAACATATGACTGAAGCTATACCCTTATTCATTCTTCTCGAGACAAAATGAGTAAATGGTACTAACTAGTACGAATATAGACCTACATTTGCATTGTTTACTACTCTATAATAGACTATATTAAACCAATTATTTTTACTATGTATGAAATATATTATTGAAAAAATACGTAATATCCGACATAGCAAAGGATATTCTCAGGAGTATATGAGTTTTGAGCTAGGGATTAGCCAAACTGCTTACAGTCGTATTGAGTTAGGTAAAGTTAAACTTGATCTGATCCATCTTCAGCGTATTTCCGAAGTATTTGGAATACCAATCCATGAATTGATTAATCCAAATGAACAAGTTTTACCCGCCTTTCTGAATCAGAGAATAGATCTATTAGAAGAAAAAATTGATTGCATCATCCACTTATTACGATTGATGAACAATGATCGAGGTTGCTAATCATTTATTTCAACTTGGGATGAACCCAGTCGTCTACTTTATCATATAAAAGTTGGTACAAACTTCGGCGAGCTATTGTAAACCTCCCTTGTAACGTCATACCCTTTTTTAGTTGCCCAATATATCCATTTGCCAATTTTAGCGAATGCTTCTGCAATGTACACTTTACTACATAGGTGGGATGTTTATCTATTAAAATAAAATCATCTCCTATATCTATTACTTTTCCTGGTATTAAACCCCATTCATTATAATTGAATGTTTCAATTTGAAATTGAACCGACATACTCTTTTTAATAAATCCAATATCTCGTGGAGTGATATAACACTCGGCTAATAGGCTCGAATCAGGAGATATCTCTCCTACAACTTCTCCAGCTTGTATATACCCATTTGGATATTTACCTATTACCTGCTGAATCGTACCGGCTACGGGTGCATATAAGGTATAAAGTTTTTTTTCTGCAAGTAATTGTTTCTCCTCCCCCTGCAAGTTAATCAATGCTAAGTAATGATCCTTTTTAGCCATTTCCCAATTGGCTAATTGTCGTTCAGTTAATGCCTGTATTTCAGTCTCTTTTCTGCGATAAGCATTTTCTTTCCTTTCAAATTCCTGACGTGCAATTACTCGATCAGCATATAGTTGTTGATCTGTTTCGTATTCTCTGCGTAGTAAGGTATTCTCTGTTTGCAGCGTAATTAATTGTGATTGAAATTCATACCACTGCTGCTTATATAGGGGAGTTTGCAACTTCTCAATATGCTTTTCTGTTAATGCATTCAGATCCGAGAGAAACCGTCTTTGTTCTCGTTGTTGGAAAAGATTTATTTTTAGTTTGCTATCGAGTTGTGCTGTTTCTATCACAAGAAGAGTCTGACCGCGATGCACTCGCTGATTTTCCTTGATATTCCAAGAATGAATATGCCCAGAAAAAAGCGGCTTGATTTCCGTTTTCTCAGAGACTGTACGTATGATTCCTGCACTCTGAATGGATATATCTACATAAATGAAAGGAAGAGCAATACTGGCAACACCAAGTATTAAAAGGCAGGAAGTATATAGTAAGCGGGTCCGCAAAGTCAATTGCGGTATATATGCCTCGACGGAATTTTCTAAAAACTCGACCGGGAATAGTTGATTAGCCATTCCCAAAATTGAAGTAAGAACTTAAGAATCCGTAACCACAAACTAACTAATTTAATCCCTCTCTAGCTCACAAATCCCGCAATCCAGTTCATCAGCCAGTCCGTCCGGAGGAACAGGGCAATAATGGGAATCACCAGCACCAGACCGAGGATCACTTGCGGCCAGCGGAGCGATACCAGGGGTTGCCCCGGTTCGGCTGTTTTGAAGAATAGAGCGTAAGGAATTTTGACGTAAAAGGCTAGGGAAACCGCCGTATTGAGCAAGCCAAAGACAAACAGTATCAGGAACAGTGATGCGTTCGTATGCTGATACGCCTCCCACAGCGAACTAAAGATGAGTAGCTTGGCCGAGAACCCCACCGTTAGCGGCAAGCCTACCAGCGAAATAAAAGCGATACTGAGCAAAATAGCGGGTAACGGCTGTTGCCGCCCTACCCCACTAAAACTTTGAATGGGTACTTCATTTTTCGAACGGGACGTCGATAAAATGTCAATCAGCAGAAAGCAGGCCATACTGGCGAAGACGTAACTCCCCAGGTAGAACGTAGCTGTTTGCTGACCCAATTCCGAAAAAGCCACCAAACCCACCAGCACAAAACCCGACTGAGCAATGGAGGAGTACGCCATGAGTCGCTTGGCTTCAGTTTGCCATAGAGCCGAGAAATTGCCTACGGTAATGGTGGCCAGCGAAAGCACCGCTAGTACGGGCTGGAAATTCAATGGCAGTACGCTAAACAAACGCATCAAAACCAGAAAAGCCACCGCCTTCGGTGCTACCGAAAAGAAGGAAACGACGGGTGTGTCGGCCGCTTCGTATACGTCGGGATTCCAGACCTGAAAGGGTACCGCCGAAACCTTGAAAAGTAACCCACTGATTGCCAGTAAAACGGCCGATGCCGATACCAGCGGATCGGTTTCGAGCAATGCCCGACTAAAGCTCGGATTGGTGAAATCAAGCGTACTGGTCAGGCCATACAACAGACTCATTCCGTACAGCATCAGGGCCGATGCGACGGACCCAAACAGCACGTATTTCATACCCCCCTCGGAGCTTTTCCGGTCGCCGCGAAGGGCGGTGAGGATGTAACTGGAAATGGATACGACTTCCAGGGAAAGGTACACCATCAGCAGGTTCGTAGCCATCGACAGTACCAGCAATCCGAATACCGTCCCGATGAGTACGGAGAAAAATTCGCCCGACCACCGCCGTCCCGTCACCCAACTGTGTAAAATGGTAATTAGAGCGGTCAGCGTCACCAGTAGCTTAAAGAAAATAGCCCGGTCGTCGAGCCGCAGCATGGATCCAAACAGGACGCCCCGCGGCTGTATCTGCCACTGTTGCACCAGCAATACTCCCAGAAAAGCAAAGGCCAGAAAGGTCAGTCCGTGAAAGAATCCCCCCCGACTTTCGGCGTGTACTTCGGGAGCAATCAAATCCCAGGTAATAATTCCCACAAAAGCCACTACCAGCCAAACTTCGGGAGTGAAGCCGGAAAGACTGGCCAGGATGTGGTCGAGTTTTTGAAGCATGGTACGTATAGGCCGTTCGCTCCAGGCGGCAGGCTGTTATGGACGAAGGACCAAGGTCCTTTTCATTGCGTTAAAAGTGTTTCATGAACTCCAGGACGTAACCTTCGGTAATGGCGAATACGGTGCCCGGGAGTATTCCGAAAAATAGGGAAAGCAGAGCCAGGGGTACCAGCATGAGTTTTTCCCGGGCGTTGAGATCCGTCAGCAACTGGGCGTCGTGCGTGGACCAGCGTTTTCCCAGAAACACCCGCTGGAAAGTCCAGAGGAAATAGCCCGCTCCCAGAATCAAACCAAAGCCCCCCGCTACCACCATCCATACGGGAATGTACAGCGAGTTAAAGGCTCCCATCAGACTAAAAAACTCTCCAATAAAGCCCGAGAAACCGGGTAAGCCCAGGGAAGCAAAAAAGGCGATGGCCGTCAAACCCGTATAGGCAGGCATGGTACTGGCAAGCCCCTGGTAATGGTCAATGTTCCGGTCGTGCGTTCGGGCGTACACCACACCCACCACCAGAAACAGCATGGGCGAAAGAATTCCGTGCGAAAACAGCTGGTAGATGGCCGCATTGGCTCCCTCGGGCGTAAGGGCCGCTAAGCCCAGCAACACAAAGCCCATGTGCGAAACCGAAGAATAGGCAATGAGCCGTTTGAGGTCTTTCTGACTCAGGGCATTAAAGGCTCCGTAAACGATACTCAAGACGCCTAGCCCGGCAATCCAGTCGGCAAAATAAATGGCTCCGTCGGGGAAGATTTCGTAGGCAATCCGGAAGAATCCGTACCCGCCAATTTTCAGCAAAATCCCCGCCAGTACGACCGAAATCGGCGTGGGAGCTTCCACGTGGGCATCGGGCAACCAGGTATGCAGGGGCACCATCGGCAGCTTTACGGCAAAACCAATGAAGAGCATCAGAAAAGCCAGCAAACGGGCCGATAAACCGAAGATTTCGTGACCGGCCATAGTACTCAGCAGAGACTCGGGTACAAAGTTGCGGGGATTCGTAAGGTACGGGATTTCAAACGTATGAACGAGCTGAGCCGGATCAATCTGCAACTGGCTCACCAGCGATTGTACCTCGGCCAGTACGTCTTCCGTAATCTGGGCCCGATCCTGTACCAGTCCAATATTCAGAGCCGTTTCCACCGGATCAATCACGGAGAGGTACAAACCGATCATTACCAGTAGAATGAATACAGAACCGGCCAGCGTATAAATGAAAAATTTCAAACTGGCGTATTCGCGTCGGGGTCCACCCCAGATCCCGATGAGAAAGTACATCGGCAGGAGCATGAATTCGAAGAACAGGAAGAACAGGAACAGGTCGAGAGCGACGAAACAGCCTACCACACTACCCATCAGCAACAGATATAAGGCGTAATACGCCCGTTCTTTTTCCCTGATTTCGAAGGAAGATACTGCTCCCACCAACATCACCAGACTCGTTAGCCAGACCATCGGTAAGCTCAACCCATCCGTTCCTACGGAATAATCAATGGAAATAATACCGAACTGCCCCAGAGCCATCGTAATCCAGTCGTGATTTTCGGCGAACTGGTACCCCACCAGTTGCGGATCGAACTGAAACCACAGCCAGCTACTCAAGGCCAGATGGACGGTACACAACAGCACCGTAAGCCAGCGGCAGGCGTTCCGGACTGCCTCGGGTAGCAGTAGCAAAAGCACCGCTCCGAGAAAAGGTAAAGCTATAAGGGTAGTCAGTATCGGCATTTTTCTACGTATACAATGGAAAAGTAATCCTCCTTTTCCGACTAAAATTTCATTCGTACTACCAGGTCCACCAGATCAGCAAAGCCGCCAGTCCCATGACCATCGCTACGATGTACGACTGAATTTTTCCACTCTGTACCTGACGGGTCGTATCGCCCAACGTTCGACTCAACCAGGCCAAAGCGGTTACAAATCCATCAATGACATTCCGATCAAACCAGCCCATCAGATGAGCCAGAATGACCTGTAGTTTAGCAATTCCATCCACGATGCCATCCACCACAACCCGATCCAGCCAGGTACAGATTTGGGCGAACTTGAGTACGGGTTGTACAAAAAAGCGTTGATAAGCGGCATCGAGGGTCGTGAGCGGCGTATCCCGTAGCGATTCCGCATCGGGTACAGACCGGTAACGAATCCAGGCCAGGGCAATGCCTCCTACGGCCACGGCGGTCGAACCCAGGGCTACCAGCGGGGCAAAATGCTCGCCCAGCGGATTGAGTGAAAACGCAAAAGGCAGCGACAATAAAGCCAGCCCTACCAGCGGGCCTTTCTGCAACCAGGACGATTCGTGGACCTGATCCAGTGAAAGGATTGGGTTTCGCCAATTCCCGAAAAAGACGATCCGCCACTGCTTCGTCATGTAAAAGGCCGTTAAACCCGCTGAGATAAGAGCCAGAATGGGAAAAATCAGTTGCCAGGAATGAGCCGTATGCGTGAAGGCTTCGTGTAGAATTTCATCCTTCGAAAGGAATCCAGCCGTCAGGGGCAATCCCGCCAGAGCCGCCGCACAAACCGTATAAGCCAGAAAGGTTACGGGTAACTGTTTCCGTAAACCGCCCATCAGACGCACGTCCTGAGCGTCGAACCCGTGCCCTGCGTGGTGCAGTGAATGAATGACCGAACCCGAGGACAGGAACAAGCCCGCTTTAAAGAAAGCGTGCGTAAACAAGTGAAACAGAGCCGCCTGCGGAGCCCCTACCCCCAAGGCCAGTACCATCAGGCCGAGTTGGGAAATGGTGGAATAGGCCAGCGTTTTCTTAATGTCCGTTTGCGAGAGGGCGTACACGGCTCCCATTACCATCGTAATGGTTCCGATACTGGCAATAACGACTAAGGCTTCGGGCGTCAGGATTGGAAAAATGCGAGCCAGCAGGTATACGCCAGCCGCTACCATCGTAGCCGCATGAATCAGGGCCGATACGGGGGTTGGCCCTTCCATGGCGTCGGGTAACCAGACGTGCAGGGGAAACTGAGCCGATTTGGCTACGGTACCGCAGAACAGCAACAGTCCGATTGCCGTCAGGTATGGATCGGACCCTTCGGCCATCCCCGCGAACGTCGAAAAGTCGAGGGTCCCGAAGCGATGGTAGACCCCAAATACGCCCAGAGCCAGCCCGACGTCCCCGATTCGGTTGACCAGAAAAGCTTTTTTGGAAGCGGCAATGGTCTCTTTTTTCGTGAACCAGAAGCCAATCAGCAGGTACGAGCTTAGCCCTACCAATTCCCAGAAGACGTATAAAACCAGTAGATTATGGGCCAGTACAATGCCCAGCATCGAGCCGACAAACAACTGCAAAAAGCCAAAATACCGGAAGCGGGCGGCGTCTTCCCGCATGTATTCCATGGAAAAAAGCTGCACGAGCGAAGCGATGAACAATACCAGTCGCAGCATCCGTACCGTCAGTGCGTCCACGCGAAAACCGAAACTGAGTTTCGCCGTAAGCCAGGGATAAGCAACGGCCGTAACGTCCTGATCCGTCAGCAGATAGGAAAGAGCCAGTCCTGATACAGAAAGTCCCAACCCCAGCCAGCCCGCTGCTGTATTGGCTTTTTTCCCCGAAAGTATAAGCAGTAAAAACCCAGCGAACGGCAAAAGCAAGGTGATCCAGAGCAGTAGTTCGGGGTTCATGTAACAATACTTGGGAAGCGATTTCGATCAGACCTACGAAAAGAGTATGGCAGAAATCTTGTTAATTCGTCGGCAAATATCCGTTCTCCGTTCGGGAAAACCAATTGAATTAGTAGACAAAAGCACTTGTTTTTGAAATTTATTTAGAACTCTTCCAAATAACTTCCCAATCACTTCTTAACGCACTCGCCCGTGGAACCTAAATCTGTTTCGTATTCCCAGACTACCATTACCGAACTGATGATTCCGAGCTATGCCAATTTCGGCGGCAAGATCCACGGCGGTATTCTTTTGTCATTAATGGATAAAGCGGCCTACGCCTGTGCATCCAAACATGCCAGTACGTACGTAGTTACAGTAGCCGTTGATCACGTGGAGTTTTTACAGCCCGTCGAAGTGGGGCAACTGGTATCGTTGCTGGCTTCGGTTAACTATGTTGGCAAAAGCTCCTTGATTGTGGGCATTAAGGTCATTGCTGAATCCATCAAGACGGGCGAAAAGGTCCATACGAATACCAGTTATTTTACCATGGTCGCCAAAGATGAAGAAACCAACCAGCCCACGCTGGTGCCGCCTTTGTTACTGGAAACCCGAGAAGATGCCCGTCGTTTTCTGGAAGCCTTGAAGCGAAAAGAAATCCGGAAAGCGTATCAGAATGAATTAAATAACGCAAAAACCAGTCTGGCTGTCGAAGAGAATTTACCTTTGCTGACCGGAGAACGTTGCGTACTGGGAACGATTTAAAGACCTGTGTTACGCTTTTTGAAATTGAGTGTTTACGGTTTGGATGGCTTTCAGGTGAAATTTTTTAGGCTTTCCATGAGTATGTCTTTCACCTAATCTACTCTAATCCAAGTATAAGGCTCTTCGGACTGAAATAGTCTTGAGCATTTAGCGTTCACTGAACGTTTTGCATACAACTTATGAAAAAAGTAATCATTGCACTGGTTGTCGTAGGTGGACTGGCGGCACTTTCGGCGTTTCTGTACAAGCAGTACGCCAAGCCTTTAAGTCAGGAGGCTCATGCTCGTTTCAACCAGAACGGACTTCGCCTGGAGGTTACCTACTGCCAGCCTGCTAAAAAAGGACGAACCATTTTTGGTGATTCTTCCACGCGTGCCCTGGTTCCCTACGGGAAAGTCTGGCGTACGGGAGCCAATGAAGCCACGAAGCTGATCGTTAATCACAATGTAACGCTGGCCGGGCATCCTTTAAAAGCGGGTGAATATACGCTCTGGACCATCCCGGGACCACAGGACTGGCAAGTAGTCATCAATCAGGAAACGGGTCAGTGGGGTACGGAATATGATGCATCCAAAGACCTCTTTCGAGCCGCCGTCCCTTCGCATCAGGTGCCGGAAGTACAGGAACTTTTCGAAATAAGCTTTACACCCCAAACGGGTGGTACTGATCTCGTACTCCACTGGGATCATACGGAAGTAGCGGTCCCGATTCGTACCCAATAAAAAAAGGCTGGTCTATGAATACCAGCCTTTTTTTATTACCTCAATCCTCGGTGCATAGCATCCGTTCGAAAGGGCTACTGTATGTTTGTCTAGTCTTTCAATTCGGAGACTTCGTCCAGTTGTACGGTCTGGAAGTGTTGGAAAACTTTCAGTACGATCGCCAGAGCTACCACAATTTCGGCTGCTGCTACAATGATCACGAAGAGACTGAAAAACTGCCCGGTCAAATCCGTATCAAAGCGACTGAAGGCCACCAGATTGAGATTAGCCGCGTTGAGCATCAGTTCAATCCCCATCAGTACGACAATGGCATTTCGCTTGACAATGACTACGGCCAAGCCGATACTGAACAGAAAGGCCGCCGTTAGCAGGAAATAAGAAAGTGGAATTTGCATACGGGTGTTATTCTTTCGTACCGAAGTTTTTTGCTTTGCCGGATAAGTACGCCGCTCCCAGTAAAGCCACCATCAGTAAAATACCAGCGACTTCAAAAGGCAACGCGTAATCCGTAAGTAAGCCAATTCCCAGCTCCTGAATCGTTGTTTTACGCTCGATCAGCTCGAAATGATTACGTTCGACCGTATCGAAGCGAGCTTTGGCCAGAATCGTTGACAGAATGGCAAAGATGCCTCCAGCCGTTAGTATGCCCCAAAAGGTACGACTATGTTCGGTTCGAATAACGTTGGCCTGGCCTGTACCCCGATCCGCTTTGTTTCGGGTCAGCATAACGCCAAATACCAGCAGTACCAGAATTCCCCCCACGTACACCATAATCTGCGTAACGGCCAGAAAATCGGCTCCGGCGAATACGTACAGTGCCGCAATACCCAAAAACGTGACCATCAGGCTAAACGCCGAATACAGCACGTTACGACTGATCAGCACCACCGCTGCCGACGCGATGGTCAGCACAACAAAAAATAAAAACAAAAAAGCGGTCATTCCTGATTGGGGCGTTTGAATACGGGCTTGAATGATTTGCCGCCGGGTTTGGGCGTTTCGGGTTCTTCGGGCTTCACTTCAGGCGTTTCTTCCGGCTGATGAGCCTCGCTTAGGGGTTCCACAGCGGCGGGTTCATCGGCCTTCTTTTTAAAGACGGGCTTAAAGCTTTTCCGTACTGGCTCTTCTGCTTTGGGTTCTTCAGGCTCCGGTGCGGCGGGCTCTTCTACAACTTTTGGCACCTCGGCTGCAGGCGTAGCAGTCTTTTTGAACACGGGCTTGAAGCTCTTTTGTACAGGAGCTTCTTCGGCGGGAGCTTCGGCCTTCGGCTCCGCTACTTTCGGTTCCTCCGAAACGGGCGGTTCGGACGTCGGCTCGTTTTCCGTTTTCTTTTTGAAGACGGGTTTGAAACTTTTCGTTACAGGCTGTTCCGCGGGTACCTCGGGCGTTGGTTCTTCTATCTTCGGTTCTTCGGGTTCCGCCGCTTTTTTCTTGAATACCGGCTTAAAGCTTTTGGCTATCGGTGGTTCGTCAGAGGTTTTTGCCGCTGCGGCAGGTTCCGGCTGAATCGGTTCTTCTACCGTCGGCTCGGCTTCTTTTCGCTTAAAGTTCGGTTTAAAACTCGTCGGTTTTTTCGTCTTCGGGTTCCGCCGGCGTTTCCGTTTTCTCCGGAATCTCTTCCGGGGCCTTGGCTTCTACGGGTGTTTTCTTAAATCCGGGCTTGAATGCCGGGCGGGCAGGTTTTGCCTCTTCCGTGGGTTCGGATTCCGTAGGTTCAGTCGTCGGCTTTTTGAATCCAGGTTTGAATGCCGGACGAGCGGGTCGATCTTCTTCGGTTGCTTCGGGCTGTACCGCTGGTTCCTCCGTAGTTTTTTTAAACCCAGGCTTGAATACAGGTCGAGCCGGTTTCGCCTCGTTCGGTTCGGTTGATTCCGGTTCCGTAGGTTCAGCCGTTTTCTTGAATCCAGGTTTGAACGCAGGTCGGGCCGGTTTCGCCTCTTCGCTTCGTTCCGCCTGTACTTCCGGAGTTGCGTCTTCGGTGGTTTTCTTCAAGCCAGGCTTAAAGGCCGGACGAGCTGTGGGCTGCGTTTCTTTTTCTTTCGCGACAACGGGCTTACTGGTCTTGGCCGCTTCTTTTTCGGCCACGAATTGTTCGTAAAGCTGTTTCTTCTCTTCGGCTTTTTCGGGCGTAAGATTCGTGAAATGGTAGACCATATCCCGAATGTCAAACTCCGAATAGTCGTACGTTTTCGTCATGGTCAGGCACTCCGTCGGGCAGACGGTCGTACACAGGCCGCAATAGCAGCACTTAGCCATGTCGATGTCAAATTTGGCCGCAAACAAGCGAATCGCTGATCCATCGGAGGCTTTCCCCACCTCGCCCGTGGCTCGAATGGGTTCAATCTCGATGCAATCCACCGGACAAACTTTCGCACACTTATCGCAGACGATACAGTCGTCCATTTCATTGTGAAGCCGGTATCGTCCGTTATCGGGAACCGGAATGGCTTCGTACGGATACCGTAGGGTTACCATTCCCGTGTCTTGTTCAAAATAATTCGGGTCGTCTACATAAATGGGCTTACGCCGCCGCGTGGAGTCTTTCAAATGTCGCAGGGAAATTTGAAGTCCTTTCAGGCTGGATTGTATGCCACGTTTAATGGTCCCCCAGTAGCTCTGATCCTGCATGTACTGATTTTCTTTATCTACTACGAAGTAAACTCCTTCCCCCCCTGACGAGTTCCGGAATAATGAACAGTCGATCTACTCTATCTACAAAAGTACACGTCAAATGCAAACGACCGCCCTTTCGGACAGTCGTTGCTCAGACTTTTTTAGAACAGTTCTTAATAAAACCCATTCTATACCTTATTCTTCTACCCCTATTCGATTAAAAATCAGTCGTATTAACGTAAGTGGACTGTTTAGTAAGGCCAATAACTTTCGAACCATACTCAGTTGGATAACGCTACCAATACATACACCCACGACTGCCCAACTAATCGCTACGAACTGCTTTTCCCAATGGTCGCTAATCCAGAGAGCAATCAGTCCCAGTACAGTCACGCCCAAAGCCAGTTTCCGAGAATAATATAGACTGTAAATTCCGTACCCCGTCCACAGTAACATGCTGGCATTTAGCATCAAATCGGTAGTCAGAATTACAGGGAATTTTACCTGCGACAGTACTACGGTTCCACTCAGAGTCGTAACCCCCAGGCTGCACCCATACAGCACGGTTTGCTTACGTTGCAGATGAGCAAGCTGATTCAGTACTTGATTTTTCATAGCCTGGTCGTAAAGTCCCCAAGCTACGCCGAATTCGTTTGGCTTCTGAAAACCGCTCCGCAATACTTAGGCTACGGTATCAATAGCCCGTTACCACAATTCCCAGTTCTTTCGCCAGAGCCTGATCGATCCGTTTCATTTTCATGAATTGCATCAATAATTCTTCCTGCTCGTGGGCCTGCGTCACTTCCGTCAACCGTTGTTTAATGTCGTGCATCCGCTGATCGTTGAATGATTTTTTCAATCGAAGGACACACCGGTGAGCTACTTTATCCAGTTGATCGCGTTCGTGCGGGATATAAATTTCGTGCATTTTCTCCCAGTTTTCGCTGAGCGGGTGCCGTTCCGACACAAAGTCAATACTGGCTTCCTGAATAATCGCATCGGAATGGCTCAGGAAGAAATTAGTATCCGGATAAGCTTCCTGCTGGGTTGCCGCCCGAAAAATATCCATGAATTGCTGGTACAGAGGCGTCTGGAAATCCAGGTCATACGTCTGACTCACCATGTATTCCATCAGCGTAATGTCGTGTGGTCCGTCTTCCCGAGTTTCCGTTTCTATCACCGTCGTTCCGTACAAAATCAGCAATCGGCAAAAGGCTTCTTCCTGGTACGAAAGTGGCGTACGCTTCGGCTTGGATACGGGAACGGGGGCGGACTGACCTTGTTCAGCCGCCATTAACTCCGCAAAATCCGGCTCATCGTCCGGCGAAAAAGCCCCTACCCCTGGTGGCAAATCCAGCGGTGGTTCGGACTTTCGTTCCTGTTTTTCGCGGACTTTGGTATCGTTCTTGATTCGCTCGCGTACGCGTTTGTTGGCTTCAGCCACCAGCGTTTCTTCGGGCAAATCCATCAGCCGGGCCGTCTGCTGGAAGAATACCTGCCGCGTAATGGCATCCGGAATTTTGGAAATGCTCTCGACCATTTCCTTAATCACACCGGCTTTGCGGAAGGGGTCATTACCCGCATCCTGCAGCAGTACTTCGGCCTTGAAACGGATGAAGTCAACCGCCTGCGTTTTGATGTACTGCCGGAAGGCTTCGCCCCCGATTTTGCGGACGTAACTATCCGGGTCTTCGCCTTCGGGAAAAGTACAAAGCTTCACGTTCAGACCTTCTTCCAGAATCAGATCCAGTCCGCGTAAGGAGGCCTTGATTCCCGCCGCGTCGCCGTCGTACAGCACCGTAATATTCTGCGAAAAGCGACCAATCAGTCGAATCTGTTCGACCGTCAGTGCCGTACCCGACGAAGCCACCACGTTCGTAATTCCCGACTGATGCAAAGAAATTACGTCCGTGTAACCTTCCACCAGATAAGCGACGTCTTCATTACGAATCGCATTCTTCGCCTGATAGATTCCGTACAGGACATTCGACTTGTGATAGACTTCCGTTTCCGGCGAGTTGAGGTACTTGGGCTGGTTTTTATCAGCCTTCAGAATCCGGGCCCCAAAGGCAATCACTTTCCCGGAAACGTTATGAATCGGAAAGATCACCCGAGCCCGAAAGCGATCAAAAACGCGGGCGTCGGGGCGGGAATCCAAATCCCTCCGGATGGACAAACCCGCTTTTTCCAGTACTTCAATCCGGAATTTCTGCTGAAGGGCATTTTTCGTAAAGGCATCCCAGCTTTCCAGAGCGTAACCCAGCTCGAATTGCTGGATGGTCTGCCGATTGAAGCCCCGTTCCTGAAAATAACTTAGGCCAATCGACTGGCCTTCGTCGGACTGCAGGAGTTGCTCCTGGTAGAATTTCTTGGCGTAGTCGAGGGCGATGTACAGACTTTCCCGTTCGTTTTGCGACTGAATTTCTTCGGGCGTCTGCTCCGTTTCCTTGAGTTCAATGCCGTATTTTTTGGCCAGATGCCGTAAGGCTTCGGGGTAACCGATACCTTCAATTTCCATGATAAACTTCACGGAATCACCCGCTTTGCCGCAACCGAAGCATTTGAAAATACCCCGTACCGGATTAACGTTGAACGAGGGCGTTTTTTCATTGTGAAACGGGCAACAGGCAATCAGGTTGGCTCCGCGTTTCTTAAGCGTCACGTAATCGTTGATGACGTCGACAATGTCGGCCGTTTCCTGAATGAGCTGGACGGTTTCCTGTGGTATTCGCATAAGTCAAAGATACAGCAATTGCCCGGGATCAGAATGCCGGAACGCTGTGGTATATCTTTTTCGAGAAATTTCTGGTCTGATGCGATGGCGGGGACCCTAAAAGTTTTAGTACTTTGCGGCCAAGGTCGTGTTCTCCTTTCGATACTATCACCGTAAATCACGAATACAAATCATGAATCTGTCTTTTTCTGCTGAAACTTCTAAGGCCGAACTTTTCGAAAAAATTGCCACTGAGCTGGGCAGCCACGGGCTGAACATTGCTACGCAGGATCAAACCCGTCCCTGGGGTGGCTTCTTCGTTATCGATGAAGCTCAAACGGCTGAATTTGTCAGCACGTATTTCCCTACGATTCAAATGACGGATCTGGAAGGTTACGCTAAATTGAGTCCGAAAATCCTGGTGGTTGGTCCCGAAAAACGTCTTTCGTGGCAGTATCACTTCCGTCGGGCCGAAATCTGGCGAGTGGTTGCGGGTACTGTAGCCGTGATGACCAGTCCGACCGACGAAGAAGGCGAAACCCGTACCTACGAACCCGGCGAATTAATTACGCTGCAACAGGGCGAGCGTCACCGACTGATTGGTTTGGATAATTGGGGTATCGTCGCCGAAATCTGGCAACACACGGACGCTACCAATCCTTCCGACGAAGATGATATCGTTCGCGTACAGGATGATTTCCAACGCAAGTAATACAGTGTGTGAGTTGAGCGTTTCAAACTCACGCTAACTACTAGTCCAATAAAAAAGGTGATCTGACAAATCAGGTCACCTTTTTTATTGGACTAACTCACTAAACTTCCTTTACAAGTTCCCTTTCACATACACCTGTCCAGTCGGTATACCGCTACCGCCTTCGGGTTCGAGTGAAATAGCGTAGGCGTTAGCTCCGTCAATACTCTTTACTTTCTGTAAGCTAGTATTTTTGTCGAACAACCCGGCGTCTACGGGTTTGCCGTCAACAATCGCCCACAGCTGATACTGTTTACCGTGCGGAGCAGCGGGTAACTGGACGTTAGCCATGTACGTTTCCCGCTTCGAATTGTTCGAATACAGCATCGCAAACGCCGTTGGAGCGATGGGTTCGCCTTTTAGCTTAATGAGTTTGGTTCCCGGATTTTGCAAGACAGCAATCTCCTGACGGGCATTCTCAAAGCTGGCTTTACGAGCTTCCAGATTATTCGCTAACTGCGTATTTTGTGATTCCAGCGAGGCTAACTGTTCCTCGGAAGCCTTCAATCGCTTGAATAAAAATACGTTACCTACTACGCTTAGAACTACGATGACTACAGCTGCAGCCACCCAGTTACGGGACGTTACCAAAGATCTGGTAACCGGAATGCCGGGGCGTTGGATTCTCAGGTTGTTCGCAGGCGACTCTGCCACCGGAACGCCCTGGCCTGCTGCCAACTCCTGGATACTTCCCAATACTTTTTCCCGAACCGACACCGGAGGTTCCTGAGCATTTTGCCAAGCGTAGGCTTCCAGGCTATCCTGTATGGCCTCTACTTGAGCCTGGTATTCAGGTTGATTCGTTAAAAGACTCTCCACTAACGTGGATTCTTCTTTTGAAGTAATTCCCAGCACATAGCTTTCCAGCAAGCCAGACGAAACTATTTCATGCTCATTCAATTTGTTACGAATTAATGTAGGTGGTGAAATACGACAACAAAATCAGAATACTAATCAATGTTCGGAGTTGAGCTAGGGCCGCTTTTACCCTCGTTTTCACCGTACCCAGGGGTATTTCAAGTTCGTCGGCGACTTCTGCCTGCGTGTAGCCTTGAAAGTAAACCAAATCGATGATAGAACGATATTCAGGACGAAGTTGATCGACCACTTTACGAACTCCAATGGCATCTACCTGATGCTCTACTGGATTTTCTTCTTCAACTACACTTACGAAATACTCAAGCGGTTGGTTTTGAGTATTTTGTTGATAGTCCTGAGATCGTAACTTATCAATAGCCGTATTACGGGCAACGTTCAAAATCCAGGTGAATAAACTGCCCTTCGAACGTTCATAAGATTCAATATTTCGCCAAATTTTTACAAAGGCTTCCTGCATAACATCCGAAGCCGTTTCTTCCGATTTGACGATTTTCAAAATAACCCCGTATAAAGCCGAGGAATAATTATCATACAGGATAGTAAATCCACGTTGATCTCGCTCACGGAGCAAGCCAACCAGATCTTTTTCAGCGACGACAATGCGTTTTTTTCCCAAAGGAGGCAGAACTTAAATATTTTGGAACAAAACTAACAGGATGATAGATATTTTTCAATAACTCCTCAGTTTTCAGATTGTGCCTTGGGTCGCTGATATGAATTGGTTTGGGTGGCGGATGGACAGTGGGTACCGAAAAGACAAAGGGCTTCTATGGAGAAGCCCTTTGTACCGGAAATGAATTAACCCACACCTTTAACTTACTACTCAAACGATACAAAAGGTATAGTCTGAGCAGTTTCGGTTGTCCAGAGATAGTTACGGGATTTGCCTATCACCTGGATTTATTCCTGGATGATTTTTTTAAAAAAAGTTAAAAATATTATTAATTCATTGATTATCAGACAATTAATTTTCAATAAAAAAATAATTAATTTTCAATCCAATCTTTCAAACCGGATTGCCCTGAACCACCAGCTACCCGTCTGCCCCTCCCTAAGGCCATAAAAAAAGAGATTCCCCTTGCAGGAATCTCTTTTTAAAGAAGAGCAATGGTTATTTCACGCCTTTCGTAGCGGCTTTTTGCTGTACTTCGCCTTTCAGGAACATCGTCACGGTGCTGTTTTCAGCGTTGCTGTATACCGTGATTTGTTTGTTGAAAGGGCCTACGGAGGCTGCATTATACGTAGCACTTACTTTGCTGGTCTTACCGGGCAGGATGGGAGCCTGTGACCATTTCGGCGTCGTGCAACCGCAGGAAGCCGTTACATTACTGATGACTACCGGAGCTTTGCCCGTATTCGTTACCGTAAATTCGTGCGTAACGGGCGTACCCTGAGCAATTTTACCAAAATCTTTCGTTTCCGAATCTACTTTAATTTTACCCTGAGCAAAGGCTCCAGCAGAAATCAGGAAAAAAGCCAGTAAAAAGAAAAGTTGCTTTTTCATTGGTTGGTATAGGATTTGTTTGGTTTCGAAAATTTGACGGTAGCAAAAGTAGTGGGAACCTTTTTATAAGCAAAACAGTACCTTGTTAACGATATGTTAATGGAATTTGAGCGGCCCCGCCCGCGTTTGGATTGCTCGCGGCTTTTGCTTTATTTTTACCCTGACAAACATCGTACACATGGATAAAAATTCCGTCTCTGAAGGAATTTCTTTCTCAGTTCATGATGTAAAGAAGGCGAGTATTCATTTGTATACGAATTACTTGCCTGCGTTGTATCACTCGATTAACCGCTTTTTTCGATGGAACAAGCCACCCTTGACAGCGTTGCAGTTACTAAAGAGCAAATTCTCATCGACTACCGGATTGCCTGGGAAAGTCGCCATGCCAGCTTGCTCGCTCGTAAAGAAGTTTTTATGGGCAAAGCAAAATTTGGCATCACCGGTGATGGTAAGGAATTGGCTCAGATTGCCCTGGCCCGGGCGTTTCGCAAAGGCGACTGGCGTTCAGGCTATTACCGGGACCAAACCGTAGTAGCAGCGTTGGGGGAACTGACCTGGCAACAATATTTCGCTCAGATTTACGCCCATACCGATCTGGAAGCGGAACCCAACACGGGTGGCCGCATGATGAATGGTCACTACGCCACGCGGCACCTGGATGAACAGGGCCACTGGCTTCCGCAAACGCCCCGGTATAATAACGCTTCCGATATTTCGCCCACGGCCGGACAAATTCCCCGTTCGATTGGCCTGGGATACGCTTCCAAGTTGTACCGTCAGAATCCGGACTTACAGCAGTTCAGTGATTTTTCCATACAGGGAAATGAAGTCTGTTTTGCCACCATTGGTGATGCTTCTACGTCCGAAGGGATGTTTTTTGAGGCCATCAATGCAGCAGGGGTATTACAGATTCCGGTCGTATTTTCGGTTTGGGATGATGGTTACGGTATTTCCGTTCCTATCCGTTATCAGACCACCAAAGAGAGTATTTCTGAAGCTCTAGCTGGTTTTCAGCGAACGGCGGAAAAAACAGGCTTAGAGATTATTACGGTGAAAGGCTGGGATTATCCAGGTTTGGTAGAAGCGTATCAGAAAGCGTCCGAACTGGCTCGTACCCAACACGTTCCCTGTCTGGTACACGTTGAAGAGGTTACCCAGCCTCAGGGCCACTCGACTTCCGGTTCTCACGAACGGTACAAACCGAAGGAACGCCTTGAGTGGGAGCTGGAAATGGATTGTAACCGCCAGTTCCGGTTGTGGATTCTGGAAAACGGCTATGCTACGGAAGCAGAACTTACCGCCATTGAAAACGATGCTGCAAAAGTTGCGAAAGCGGGTCGGGATGCGGCTTGGCAGGCGTATCTGGCTTCTTTAAAGCCTGATTTCGATGCCGCCATGGATTTACTCGCTCAGGCCGCTCGCGAGAGTCGTTCCGGCGAGGAAGTGATGGCCTTGCGTTCGGCCTTACAAAAAACGCAGAATCCGCTGCGTTCAGACGTAATCGAAGCGGTTAAACAAGCCATTCGAGCCTTACGCTTTGAAGAAACGCCAACGAAACCACTGTTGATCGATTGGATTAACCGTACCAAGCACGAGAATTGGGTACGATTTAATACTTTTTTATACAGCCAGTCCGACGAATCACCGTTGCGGGTTACGCCAGTAGCTCCGCAGTACGCCGAAGACGCCCCTTTTCTGGATGGTCGAGAAATACTCAACAAAAACTTTGAAGCCCTGTTTGCTCAAGACCCCCGCATTTTCGCCATTGGTGAAGACGTGGGCAAGATTGGGGATGTTAACCAGGGTATGGCGGGTTTACAGGCCAAGTTCGGCGAGCTTCGCATAACGGATACGGGCATCCGGGAAAGCACGATCATTGGTCAAGGCATTGGAACTGCTTTGCGGGGCCTAAGACCCATCGTAGAAGTGCAGTACGTGGATTACATGCTCTATACGCTGGCTACCCTATCCGACGATCTGGCCTGTCTGCACTACCGTACGGCGGGCGGACAAAAAGCTCCCGTCATTGTTCGTACGCGGGGTCACCGACTCGAAGGCGTTTGGCACTCGGGTTCGCCGATGGCCGTTCTGTTGCACGCCTTACGCGGGATGCACATGATTGTACCCCGCAATCTCACGCAGGCTGCTGGCTTTTACAATACCCTGCTACGCGGTGACGATCCGGCTCTGGTGGTTGAACCGCTGAATATGTACCGTAGCAAGGAACGGCTTCCCACGAATCTGGGTGACTTCTGCCTGCCCCTGGGTCATCCGGAAATCTTACGCGAAGGCCGCGACCTTACGATTGTAACGTACGGCTCGATGTGCCGCATCGTACTGGAAGCCGCCGAGCAACTAGCTCAGGTAGGCATCGAAGCCGAGGTGATTGACGTACAAACGCTCATCCCCTTCGATTTGCCACACATGGTCGCTGAATCGGTGCAAAAAACGAATCGCTTACTGGTTGCCGACGAAGATATGCCCGGTGGAGCCTCGGCTTTTATGTTGCACAAAATTCTGGATGAGCAGAAGGTATTCCGTTTTCTGGATTCAGAACCGCGTACGATGTCGGCTCACCCGCACCGTCCGGCTTATACCACCGACGGCGATTATTTCTCGAAACCCAATACGGAAGATGTATTCGATGTAGCCTACGAAATGTTACACGAGTGCGATCCGCGTCGGTACCCGGCTCTTGGGTACGAAATCAGTGACTGGTCGTTTTCGGGGAGTCGCTGGTGGAAAGAGAACGATTCGGTTCAGAAATAGCATGAACAACAATAAAGCCATCTTTCGTTACTTTACTGGTATAGCGAAGATGCGGTAAGATGGCAGCAGCCTCCGAAGGTGTTTCTGTAACCAGATAATAACCCTCGTCCAGTAGGTTCTGAAAGAAGGGAATGAGTTCGGTCAGTAAAGGCCAGGCCGAATAAGGCTGGTAATAACCCACCGGCGGGTACTGACCATCCAGCGTGTACCAGAAATTTTTACCCAGACTTTCATCATAAAAATACACCTTAGAGCTATGGTTCGTGAGCCTACGAATCATAGCTCTTTTTGCTGAACTGGGGTGTTGAAAGGAATAAATTGTTCGTCGGTGTCTTACATTCGTAGCCATCCCCGAAAGCTTATCTTTTATTCCCACCATATACGCCAGTCCCGAAAACCAGAGTATGCCTACGGGTAACCAATAGAGCACCCTACGGATCGATCGTACGGGTATTTTTCTTCGCCAGAGTGAATCAATCCAGACGAATAGCAAGACGAATACCGGACCGGAAGTATTCGGCAGGTTATGTTCGTGACTTCTACCCAGAAAGTAAAAGAGATTACAGATCGTCAGTGCCATCAACAGAAAGACGGCTTCCCGGTACTGGAGCGAGACTTCTTCTTTGAATCGAAACAACGTAGCTCCCGTAAGGGCAATAATGCCAATGATGTACCAGAAAAAGGAAGTCGGAGCTACTCGCATGAAGCCGATCTTTAAGCTCTGGTAGATTTTCATGCCCGGTGAGAGTACGTTACCAAAGATGAGGTACGTCACGATAAGTCCTGTTCCCAGCAGGATTACATTGATGGCGTACCGTCGTACATAGGTTTGAACCAGGGGAAGAAATTTCGTTTTCTGACCAGACGGCCCCAGCAGTTCGCTACCCATCGTAAGAACTATGTACTCAACGTAGGCAATGGAGTAGAAAATGCCGAAGCTGCGGTGGAGTACGAGAAGAAACGCTAGTAACAATCCCACGCTCCAGTGATCCGTCCCTTTTTTCCAGGCCAGTAAGGCTACGACAATCCACCAGTCCAGCCGAAGCGGACTCATCTGAAATTCAGCGTAGGTATCCGTGTAGTACGGAAAAAGCCGCATGATGAATACGACTACTAACAGGTAAAGAGCCAGTTGTTTAGCTTGAAAAACTTCCTTCGCCCACCAGAAAATCAATACACAGAAAATCCAGACCGAAGCTTGCCCTAGTACCTGAAAGTAATTCAGGTCAATATGCCACTTGAAGAACAAAGCGGCCAGCCCGGAAAGCAGTAAGTCATACTGAAAATAGATATCTTTAATTGAAATACCACTGACTAAGGCATAGGCCGGAGCGAAGACAAAGGAGTAATCCCAATCGGAAGGACGGCCTCCCGCGATAAAACAAGGCACTGCCAGAGCAGCCAGCCACAACCAGGCGTGCCAGGGTTTATAGTGGCTGGAAAGCCAGATCACCCCCGCTACAAACGCCGAGAGTCCCACTAAAACCACTGGGTAATACCGAACACCTGTTCCAAATAAGAACCCATCGGCGGGTGGATGAAAACCCGCCCGAAAGAAAAACAGTACGCACAGCCCCACCGCAGGCCACACGCTCCAGTTTTTCAGATAGACCGTTTTTATCAGTCCCCATCCTACTAATACCCACATGCTGCCGTGTAAAACAAACGCTTCAATGCCATCCGGCTCGGTCTGATTGGTGTATAAACCGGTCAGACCATACGCAATCGTAGGTGTTAAGGTTTCGGGCTTCGGCGGCGTCCACTGGTCCCAGATCAGTTCAGCAAATTGATAGAACAAGACATGGAGTACCGAAACACCTGCTCCAATCCACCATCCTAACTGAGCATACGAATGACGAAAGAGATAATAGAACGCTTTAGAATTCACCGGCAAAGGGGGTATAGACAGAAAAAGGTCTGGACCCTTGCGAGTCCAGACCCCTAAAATGAGATAAAATTTCTATACAAAAAACCGCGTCACGCCCGGTACAGCCACTGGATACAAACCATTGGAATCCGGATTGAGGGGCATTTTCGCGTCCCAGCTATACTCAGCGGGTTGCAGACTCAGACCTGACATCAGGGCCGTATCCCATTCCATTACCTGACCCGAATACGTGGCCAGACGTCCGAGAATGGCCGTCATCGTGGATTTAGCTCCATTTTCGGCATCGGCGAATTTGTATTCCCCTTTGGCGACCGCCGCGAACAACTCATCGTGCTCGGCCTGATAGGGGTTGTTTTCCGTTTTCTTGTTGAATTGGAACAGGGGCTTGCCTTTGTAGTCGACAATCTTCGCGTCGCCACACAGGATTTTTCCTTTCGTACCCAGAATGGTTTCGTCCACCTTGGCCCAGGTTCCTTTCATGTGACGGCACTCGGAATTCAGGATCGTACCGTCCGCGTACTCAAATTCAACGTGGTGGTGATCGAAAATTTCGCCGTAGTCCTTGCCTTTTCGCACTTCACGGCCACCCGTACCCTTGGCTCGAACGGGATACGATCCCTTGAACCAGTTGAATACGTCGATGTTGTGAATATGTTGTTCGTTGATATGATCACCGCATAACCAGTTGAAGTAGTACCAGTTACGCATCTGATATTCCATCTCGGTTTGTCCGTCTTTACGCGGATTTACCCACACGCCGTCGTTGTTCCAGTACACGTTTCCGGAAACAATGTCGCCGATCATGGCCTTGTTTTTCAGCAAAGCCCGGTACGAATTCTGATAGTGACGTTGCAGCCCTACCACAACGTTCAGCTTTTTCTTTTTGGCTTCTGCAGCAGCAGCCAATACTTTTTGCACACCCGCCGGATCCGTTGCTACGGGTTTTTCCATGAAAATGTGCTTACCCTGCCGAACAGCCTCTTCGAAATGGATGGGACGGAACCCCGGAGGTGTCGCCAGAATGACTACATCGGCCAGGGGAATGGCTTTCGTATAAGCATCGAAACCCACGAATTTATTATCCCCTACTGCGATTTTGTCGGCAGAACCCGAAGCCGTCAGGGCTTCCGTAATATTTTTCAGGCCACCTTCCATACGATCCGCGAAGGCATCGGCTACGGCGACCAGCTTGACGTTTTGTTTGGTCGACAAGGCCTGTACTGCCGCTCCCGAACCGCGACCCCCGCAACCAACCAGAGCGATCTTGATTTCATCCGCTACGCTTGAATTGAAAAAACCGTCGGCCTTCGACGTAAGCGGTACGGCTAATAATCCACCAGCCAGCAACGAGCCAGCTTTCACAAAATCCCGGCGAGATTGAAAATCTTTGTTCATAGAAAAGGGTTTGAGTTTAGAGTAATGAGTTGCAAGTTTAGGGTTTAGGGTTTTGAGTTTAGGGTTGGGTGTTTTTGAATGCTGCTTTTATGAACCTTTCATCTGATAACTAGCAGATAATAAACAACGTTAACTCCAAACACTAAACTCAAAACCCTAAACGCTACTGTCCCAGCATTTTCTTGAAAAACGCTTCCGCTTCTTCGGGGCTGGGTTGTTTGACGGGTCGGACGATTCGGAAACCTACAAAATCGCCGTCGGTAAGCCACCATTTTGAGCGGGGCACTTGCGGATCCCGCTGATTCCAGTCTTCAACCTGAGCCAGACGATCCGCACTACGTAGCTCGGCAGCTTTGCTTTTAAAACTACCACCACGGGCCGTGTGATACGCCCGCGGTGCCGTACGTTCAATGATAAAACCGCTTTCAGGACGGGCGGCCAGTTTCTCAAAATACTTGGCATCGTACATGTCCATCGTCCACTCTGACACATTTCCCAGCATATCGTACAGACCATACGCGTTGGGTTTCTTCTGCCCTACTTTATGATACGCATCTTTACTGTTGCTTCCGTACCAGGCAAACTGAGCCAACGTGGCAGCCTGTACGCCCGTAGGATACGCCGTTTTACTACCCGCCCGACAGGCATATTCCCATTCGGCTTCGGTAGGCAGACGGTAGAAGATACCCGTTTTTTTCCATAACCATTTGCAGTACATGATGGCCGTATAGGGTTGCATGGAGTTGGCCGGGAAACCGCCTTCTTTTCCCATACCCCAGGTCAGATCAATATACTGAGCCGTGGGCCGTGAGATGGCGTCTGGCTTGGGTTTTACGTCTTTTTCGTCGAAACGAAAGGGGAAAAACTGATCGTGGGTAATCTCCGTGGCCGACATCCAGAAAGGCTCTACGTTCACCTTGACCTGCGGCCCTTCATCCGCCTGGCGTCCGGCCTCCGCTACTGGACTTCCCATTAGAAATTCGCCCGCCGGAATGGGAACCATACTGATTTTAACGGGTATCCCGGCAAAATCCTGTTCATACGGTTTGCCTTCCTGAGCCTGGGCCTGAGCTACTGAAACCAGCCCCAGCGATGTAAGTATAGAAAAGGTAAGCGTACCAAGCGTATTTCGGAAAGTCACAATGCGTTGATTAAGAGGTTAACGACAGAAACGTCTTTAGTACTAATAGAAAAATACAGGGGAAACTTACTCTTCTTTGAAGAATTTTTTAAATCCCGGGGAAGTAAAGGTTTTCAAACCCGAAGGCTGATTATCCAGAATTAAGATTTCAGACTGTTCCAATTCCGCCAGTTTCAGGGCCTGCGGTACGGGTAACAGATAGCAGGCCGTCGATAGCCAGTCGGCCTGAGCGGCGTCTTTGGATAGTACCGTCACCTGTCGCTGATAGGTCACACCTAGTCCGGTTTTGGGTGAGACAATGTGCGAGTAATTTTTACCGCCCATGCGAACGGCCTGGTACGCGTCGCCCGACGTGGAAATAGCCATTTGTTGCAGTACTAACCAACTCGCCAGTAATTCGCCCTGCTGGTTCGGCAGTTCGATGCCAACCGTCCAGCCAGCTTCCGGATTTTTCCCGATGGCCATATTACCCGCGGCGTCACATAAGCTTTCCGCAAAACCCGCCTTTTGCATGATTTCCAGCATTCGCTGGGCGGCATAGCCCTTACCAATTGCCCCTAGATCCAGTTTAGTACCCGGACGTTTCAGCAGGATCGTATGGTTTTTCGCATCGAACTGAAGGTACTGCGTTCCCGTGGTCGCCAGGGCTTTCTGGCGTACGGCCGGCAAAGGCAATTGTTTGCTTTTACGCGATTGCCGCCAGAGTTGCGTGAGTTGGCCTACCGTTACATCGAAGGTTTTCGAGCTTTTCTCCCAGGCCATCCGGGAAGTCCAGAGAATATCCCACAACGCCGGGGATACCCGAACGGCTTTCCCCGACCCGGCCGTCTGACTCAGGCGACTCAATTCCGAATCAGGCAGATAATCACTGAAAATCAAATTTAGTGAATCGACCGCTGCAAAAGCCTGCGTAGCGGCCTGAGCAGCATTTACGGAATCAGCCGTCCAGACCTGTACCGTAAACATCGAACCCATTTTGGGTTGCTGAAAAATGAGCTTGCGAGCCTGAGCCTGCGTACTAAATGCCGCCAGTACAAGCCCAACGAACAGGAGTAATTTTTTCACGTCTCAAAGCTAGATGAAATCCCTACCGTTTCTGTCCTCCACTTTCGCCAAAGCTGAGCGAATTCTATCCTTTTTGAAAAGCAGCCCGTAGTTCTTCCCGATCGTCAAAGTGATTTTTCACCCCTTTGACGTCCTGATACGTTTCGTGACCTTTCCCCGCTACCAGAATTACATCTTTGGACTGAGCTAATGATACAGCCCGGGCAATGGCTTCCCGGCGATCCACCAGTACCGTTACTTCGGCTGGGGTATCATTCGGTACGCCTTTCTTCATATCCTCCAGAATGGCCTCCGGTTCTTCGTTCCGTGGATTGTCCGAAGTCAAGATCACGTGATCCGAAAACTGACAGGCAATCCGGGCCATTTCGGGGCGTTTGGTCGCATCCCGATTGCCGCCGCAACCCACCACGGTAATAATCTGTTCGTTACCCTGCCGCAGTTCGGCGATGGTTTCGAGTACGTTTTTCAGGGCATCGGGCGTATGGGCGTAATCCACAATTCCGACGATATGATCGGGCGAAATCACCTGTTCGAAGCGTCCCGGAGGTGGTTGCAGTGCCGAAAGTTCGGTCAGTACTTCTGCCGGATCCTCGTCCATGAGAACTGCCGCTCCGTATACCCCCAGCAAATTGTAGGCGTTGAAATTTCCAATTAACTGAAAGTGAACCTGATGGCTATCAACTTCCATTTCCAGTCCGTAAATCGAATCGGCCAGCAGTTTACCTTTAAAGCTCGCTCCCGTTTCCAGCGAGTACGTTTCGCGACGGGCTACGGTATTCTGCACCATGATGCGGCCCCTGGGATCGTCGGCGTTTACCAGAGCAAAGGCCGTTTTCGGTAGCTGATCAAAAAAGCCCTTTTTTGCTTTAATGTAGGCGTCGAAGGTCTTATGAAAATCCAGGTGATCGTGGGTAATATTCGTGAAAATACCTCCCGCAAACTGAACACCCGCAATGCGTTGCTGTACCACCGCGTGCGAGGAAACTTCCATAAACACGTGCGTACAGCCTTTATTGAGCATGTCAGCCAGTAGGGCATTCAGCGTCAGTGAATCGGGCGTGGTATGCGTAGATGGGATAATCTCGTCTTCCACCTGATTCTGTACCGTCGAAATCAGTCCGCAGCGGTGGCCCAGGGCCCGAAATAATCGAAATAACAGCGTTACGGTCGTCGTTTTTCCGTTGGTACCCGTCACCCCCACGAGTTTGAGTTTCGATGAAGGTTGTCCGTAGAAATTCGACGCCGCAAAACCCATCGCACGGGACGCATCTTTCGACTGGATGTAAGTAACTCCTTCCTGTAACGTTTCGGGTAAACGCTCGCACAGAATCGCCGTGGCTCCTAATTCAATGGCTTTCGGTATAAAATCATGACCATCGACCTGGGTACCGGGAATGGCCACAAAGAGCGTACCGGGAACGACTTTTCGGGAATCAAAGGTGAGGGTACTGATTTCCAGATCAGTGGACCCTGCCACTGCCTCGAGTGAAACTTTATAGAGAATGTCTTTGAGAAGCATACGGAATAGGCATCAGGCCCGTTTAGGTGCCAAAAATACGGGCTCAATTGAAAAGTGAATACAAACGATGAAGTGATTTCCGATTCAATGCCGGAAACGAGACTCGCCGCTTTCTGATTCTGCCGGAGAAATTAGCTAATGCTCAGAAAATTAAGCCGTACTTTTGTCGCGTGAAAAAAACGATTGCAGTGATTGGCGGAGGAGCCGCCGGTTTTTTTGGAGCGATTGCCGCAGCGGAAACGTATCCGCAGGCCCGGGTGGTCTTGTTTGAAAAAGGACGGAATGTGCTGTCCAAAGTTCGTATTTCGGGCGGGGGTCGCTGTAACGTGACGAATGCCGCCGCTACGGTTGCCGACTTGCTCAAGGGGTATCCCCGGGGAGCGAAGTTTCTCAAACCCCTCTTTCCTCGTTTTTCCAATCAGCATACCATCGAATGGTTCGAGCAGCGGGGAGTGAAATTAAAAACGGAAGCCGATGGCCGAATTTTCCCAACTACGGATTCCTCCGAAACCATCGTTCGCTGTCTGCAACAGCAGGCTCAGCAAGCGGGTGTTGAACTTCAGTTGAGTACCCCAATCCGCCAGATTCGTCCCGTGGATGCCGGTTTTGAACTGGTTGGAACGGATGAAACAATCTTCGCTGTGGATCGGGTGCTGGTGACGACGGGCGGACATCCGCAACTTACGGGCTATCAGTGGTTAAGCGAACTGGGGCTTTCCATTCTGTCGCCCGTGCCTTCGTTGTTTACATTCAATATTCCTGATTCTTTTACCCGCGAGTTGCCCGGTCTTTCCGTTTCCGACGCTCTGGTACGACTGGCGGGTTCCAAACTGCAACAGGAAGGCCCCGTACTGATTACCCACTGGGGCTTAAGCGGTCCTGCGGTACTGAAACTTTCGGCCTGGGCTGCCCGCGAACTGGCGGAAACCAATTACCAGTTTACGAGTCTGGTGAACTGGACGAATGAAAAACCGGAAGCTGCCCGTACCTCACTGGAAGCGTTCAAAAAGATGAATGCCGGAAAGTTCGTGGCTACGGTTGCTCCGTTCGGCATTCCCAACCGCCTCTGGCGGGCCTTACTCGTTGAAAATGAAATCAAAGACCAGGTTCGTTGGGTTGATTTAAACGGTAAGCTTTTTAACCGGTTACTGGAAAATCTGACCAACGGAACGTTTCAGGTACAGGGCAAAACGACCTTCAAGGAAGAGTTTGTTACCTGCGGCGGTATCGCTTTGAATCAGCTTCACCCGCAAACCCTGGAAAGCAAGGCGATCCCCGGTCTGTACTTCGCGGGCGAGGTGCTCGACATCGACGGGATTACAGGTGGGTATAACTTTCAGGCCGCCTGGACTACGGGCTGGATTGCCGGACAATCCATCGGCCAGGGGCTGTAGTTTAGGAATCAGCGTGCAGAATTTTTTCGGGATTTTCTTCGTAGTCTACGCCCGAAAACAAATGAATGTACAGCACCCGCGAGGCCCGAAAAGTAAAGGGTACCGATATGACAATCAGGGCAATCGAAACGCCAATGTATACAAAGGGCGAAGGGTCGTTGAAGAGGTAAAACAGCACCATAGCCGTGGCCAGAATGATACCCGTAGTCAGGCCGTAACTTACGTACATGGCTCCGATGAAGAAGCCCGGTTCGCGTTCAAACCGCAGGCCGCATTCGGGGCAGTACTTGTGCATCTGGTCAAACTTGGTAACCTGCCACAGGGGATACTTGAACATTTTTCCTTCCCGGCAACGGGGGCAACAGCCGCCCGCTACGGCTTCGAGTTTACTGCGTTTCATAGGTAACAAGTGATTATAGGGTCAGGTGATGATGTATTTATTTTGTTTGAGAAGTCCTTCTTTCGTCCCATTTAGATGGCTGAGAGAGTCGAAAACCTTACTCACACCAACCATTGCGTGTATGTAAACGAATTCTGTTAACCTTACCAACTTTCCATTCTTCCTGATTCCCTTACAAGTCTACCCTAAATCGCTTCCGTGTGTAATGACTTTGGTCAGTTTAGGGTAAAAAACGCCGTAGGGCACCGTACGTCCATGTTCCGGCCAGAGCCGCTACCAGGGTGATTAGTACCACGGAATAACCGGCTCCAATCTGGGCGAACAACGGGCCGGGACAGGCTCCGGTTAAGGCCCAGCCAAAACCGAATAGTAATCCACCGTAGATTTGTCCCGGTTGAAACACCTTATCCGAGATTCGAATCGACTCACCCGTCAAGGCTTTGACTTTCAATCGTTTCAACAGAAATACGGATACCATGCCCGTTAATACAGCCGAGCCGATCACGCCGTACATGTGAAAACTTTCCAGCCGGAACATTTCCTGAATTCGAAACCAGGAGACGATCTCAGCTTTCACAAAAACAATGCCAAAAAACATTCCGACGATCGCATATGGTACTAACGAACCCAGCGAAAGGCGGGCTTTTGGGTCGTTCGATACGGCAGGGATAAATTCTTCCGATTCGGTTTTCATCGTATTCAAAACGTAGTAGAAGTTACAAAGACAAAATCCAGGGCAGACCGAGCCAGGTCATCAGAAAACCGCCGATCATGAAACAAACCGTTGCCACCAGCGAGGGCCATTGCAGGTTGGATAGGCCCATGATGGCGTGACCGGAAGTACAGCCTCCCGCCCATCGGGTACCGAAACCGACCAGAAAACCGCCTACCACCATCAGGATGAAGCCGCGAAGGGTAAGCAAAGCGGACCAGGAAAATAAGTCGTGTGGAATGAGCCCACGAAAGTCCGTTACGTGTTGAGCAGCCAGGGCTTGTTTCGTCGCCGGAGCAATCTGAATAAACGCGGGATTGGACAGAAACGTACCCGCCACCAGGCCACCCACGAATACGCCGCCCACAAAGAAGAGATTCCAGCTTTCCTTCTTCCAGTCGTACTGAAAAAAGGGAATTCCCGCGGGTAGACAGGCTGCACAAATGTGCCGTAGTGACGAAGAAATACCGAAGGTTTTATTGCCCAACAGGAGCAGAATCGGCACGGTCAGTCCAATGAGCGGACCTGCCACGTACCAGGGCCAGGGTTGCGTAAGCCATTCCATGAAGAGACGAAAAAATACAGAGGTTTTAATCTGAAGGGAAAGCTTCATCCCTGCATACAGGGATGAAAATCGCTCAAAAGGTATTCTTTTGAACGAATAAAACTCAGTCCGCATCCACGATCTTCCTGAATGCGTAACCGAGTTTTTCGTAATCTTACTCAGCCAGTTGTCCGCTAGCCGTCGGTATATTGGTTTTGGCAATTGCTCCAAAGCCACCCGCCACTTCCCGTACCTGATCATAGCCGCGAGCTTTGAGGATTGAAGCCGCAATCATGGAGCGATAACCACCCGCACAGTGTACGTAAAAAGGTTCGTCTTTGGGAAATTCAGCCATCTGTTCGCTCAGGGAAGCCAGGGGAACGTTATCGGCACCCGCAATGTGGCCCCCTTCGAATTCAGTGGCTTTACGAACGTCTTTGACTATCGTTTTTTCGGGATCAAAACCAGCCGCAAAGGTTTCCGCCGCTACCGATTCAATCTGATCTACTTCTTTGTTTGCGGTTCGCCAGCTTTCCATACCCCCTTCCAGGAAGCCCAGTACCTGATCGTAACCCACCCGCGAAAGCCGCGTAATGACTTCTTCTTCGCGACCCGGTGCTGTGACCAGTAACAGGGGCTGATTGATGTCGGTGATGAGCGTACCCACCCAGGGAGCAAAGTCGCCGTCGATGCCAATGTTGATGCTCCGGGGAATGAACGCCTGGGCAAATTCCTGAGCTTTTCGGGTATCAAGTACCAGGGCTCCCGTTTCGTTCGCGACGACTTCAAACGCTTCCGGTGAAAGCGGGTGGTTACCCCGTTTGAGTACCTTTTCGACCGGCTCCGTACCGGCTTTGTTCAGGCGAACATTTTCGGGGAAGTACGCGGGGGGCGGCGTTAGTCCATCAGTAACGGCCGTAATGAAATCCTCCTTGCTTTGCGGTTGCAGGGCATAGTTTACTTCTTTCTGATGACCCAGCGTATCAAAAGTTTCCTTACTCATGTTTTTGCCACAGGCCGAACCCGCTCCGTGAGCCGGATACACGATGACGTCGTTGGGCAGAGGCAGCAGCTTGGAACGCAGCGAATCATAGAGCATACCGGCCAGATCGTCCTGCGTAAGGTCGGCTTTCTGGGCTAAATCCGGGCGACCCACATCCCCAATAAACAGCGTATCGCCCGTAAAGACGGCATTTTCTTTGCCGTTTTCGTCCAGTAACAAAAAGCAGGTTGACTCAAGCGTATGACCCGGCGTATGCAGCACGCGAATGCGGCAGTCGCCCAGTGTGAACTCCTGACCATCTTCGGCAATCAGGGCTTCAAAAGCCGGAGCAGCATTCGGACCGTAGACGATGGGTGCTCCCGTTTTCGCCGACAGATCCACGTGACCCGATACGAAATCCGCGTGAAAGTGGGTCTCGAAGATATACTTGATCGTTGCTCCGTTACGGGCAGCTTTGTTCAGATACGTCTGCACTTCCCGCAGGGGATCAATAATAGCGGCCTCGGTGCCCGACTGGAGGTAATATGCTCCCTGAGCCAGACAGCCCGTATAAATTTGCTCAATGATCATAACGATTCGTCGTGTTGTTGAAGTAAAATGGGGGAAAGCTTTTACGTAATCAATGCGTTTACATACTGGCTTTCTGACGAATGACCTGCTCCATTTGCTGAGCCGTCAGTACGCCCGATTGTCGCCAGAGTTGCTGGCCGTTCTGGTACAGGGCCAGCGTTGGTACCGACTGGATTTGCAGTTGCTGAGCCAAGGCCGGATTTTTATCAATGTCAATTTTGACGACCGTTAACTGATCGCCCAGTTTTTCCTTGACTGCTTTCAGGTACGGAGCCATCATTTTACAGGGTCCACACCATTCGGCAAAAAAATCGATCAGTACGGGTTTATCCGAGGCGATGAGTTGTTGAAAGTTTCCGTTCATGGATGAGTGTATTTTGGGTTTAGAGTTTTGAGTTCAGGGTTTTGAGTTTTCCCAACAGGGTTCCGTTTTAACCACAGAGGTACTCAAAGTTTGGCACGGAGGTACATTAAGTTATAAACGTCGCGTCTTTGCTTCTGCTTCGTTCTTGGCGAAAAACAACCCAGAACGCCAAACACTCAACTCTAAACGCTCCTACTAAAACCGTACCTTTTCCCGAATGACTCGTTCGAGTTTGTCGGCGTAAATGCCACCCGCCTGCCGCCAGAGTTGCTTGCCTTTCTGGTACAGAATCAGGGTCGGTACGGAATCTACTTTAAGGTGTTTTTTCAGGCCCATGTTCTTCTCGGCGTCAATTTTAATAATGGTCAGATCGTCGCCGAAAATGTCCTTCACCGTATCCAGTTCGGGAGCCATCTTCTTACAGGGCTTGCACCAGTCGGTATAAAATTCGAGCAGTACGGGCTCGTCCGAGGCGATAATTTCTTCAAATGTTCCGTTCATAAAAGTCTTCTGTCTATACTAAATTGTTTCGAAAGTCCGGGTTTAGAATACTAACTCTTTTAACAGAATACCCGTTCCCATCAGTAAGGTAAACCAGCCAAAGGCCGGCTTGAGTACCTGGCCGGGAATGCGTCGGGAAAGCCCCGTACCTACCACCACGCCCAGTAAAGTCAGACTGGTAAATTCCCCAAGAAATTTCCAATCCATCGTATGTTGTCCCAGATCGCCCAGAAAGCCAATGCAGGAGTTTATGGCAATGATCATCAGCGAAGTACCCACGGCAAGCTTCATCGGCAGCCGTACGAAGTTGGCCAGTACCGGAATGATCAGAAAACCTCCCCCGACGCCCACAAAGCCCGTAAGCGTACCCACCAGCAGCCCTTCGACGAAGATGAGTGGATAGTTTAGCCGCTTTCGGATTTCTTCACCCGTATCGACCCGCTCCCGCCGTCCGCGAATCATCGACTGGGCCGATAACACCATCAGTACCGCAAAGAGCAGCATCATTAGTGTACTTTTCGTTACCACCCAGCCGTTGCTTTCCATCACGACTTCGGGTAAGGCCGGAACGAGGTACTTGCGGGAAATAAACACCATCATAAACGACGGAAACGAGAAAAACAACGCCGTTCTGGGGCTGGCGAGTCCTCGCCGCAGGTAATCGACCGAACCCAGCAACGAAGCTGAGCCGACAATAAGCAAACTATAGGCCGTAGCAATCGACGGAGGTAGCTTAAAAATATAAACCAGCACGGGTACCGTCAGAATCGAACCACCCCCGCCTAACAAGCTGAGTAATAAGCCAATAAAGATGGCTAAACCAAAACCTATAATCTCCATACTACATGCGGCATTCGCAGTTCTCAATGCAGGCAATCAGCTTGAGTACGTCCCGTTCTTTTAACGAATAATAGCGATTCTGTCCTTCCTGCTCGGCCCGTAAAATGCCTTTCAACTTCATATTGATTAAGTGGTGCGAAAGCAACGACTGCTCACATTCCAGCACACGGGCCAGCTCGTTTACACTCATCCGTTCCTGGGTGCCGAGTAAATCGATAATGGCGAGTCGGGTCGGGTGAGCGACAGTCTTTAGAATGAATGCCGCTTTTTCGAGTTTCTCCTTACTCTGATTTTTTTCAGTGATCGTCATACGAGGTCTTGAATGATCGATCAAATATATGAACATATTTTCATATAATCCTATAAATTCTACTTCTCCGGCGTGATTTCCCGGCTATCCGCGTATTTTTATCCCTTCAATCCTTAAACAAATCCGTATGCTCATCGCTGCCATCGTCGTGTATCTACTCCTGAATCTGGGGGTTGGCCTCTGGGCGTCTCGACGGGTAAAGAATACGGAAGACTTTGTACTGGCGGGGCGAAAACTCAATTTTGCCCTGGCTTCGATGGTGACCTTTGCCACCTGGTTCGGGTCGGAAACGATGATGGGAGCACCGGGACGTTTTGTACGGGAAGGCTTTCTGGGCGTGATCGAAGATCCGTTTGGAGCGGGCTTGTGTCTGGTATTGGTTGGACTATTTTACGCCCGGATCTTTTACCGCTGGAATATCATCACCTTCTGCGATTTTTTCGGATTACGGTACGGAAAGTCCGCCGAACTGCTCTCGGCCTTACTGATTGTTCCCTCCTATTTCGGCTGGATTGCCGCCCAGCTCGTATCCATGAGTATCATCGGACAAACCGTTTTTGACGTACCCATGTCCACGGGTATCTGGGCCGGAGCGGGCCTTGTCATGGTGTATACGCTGACGGGCGGGATGTGGTCGGTCTCCATTACCGATTTTCTGCATAATATCATCCTGATCGCCGGACTGGTCATTCTACTAGTCATTTTATGGATGGAAACCGATAGCGTAAGTGCCGTATTCGCCCGACAACCCGATGGTTTTTTTCGCGTCGTTCCGCACCGTTTTTCCTGGCACGACTCCACCGAGTACGTCGTTGCCTGGATTACGATTGGGTTAGGATCCATTCCCCAGCAGGATGTATTTCAGCGGGTGATGGCAGCAAAAGATGCCAATACCGCAGTACGATCCGCCGTTACGGCTGGTTTTCTGTACTGGACGGTGGCATTTTTTCCACTGCTCATTGCGTTGCTGGCCGTACGACTTCATCCCGAATTATTGCAGGGTGATCCGCAGTTGATTCTTCCCAACATGGTACTGCAACACGCTCCGCTGGCCGTTCAGATTCTGTTTTTCGGAGCCTTGATTTCGGCCCTGCTCAGTACCACGTCGGGGGCGATTCTGGCCCCGGCGGCGGTGGTAGGCGAAAACCTGGTTCGCCCTTTTTTTCCAAAGCTGACCGATCAGCAACTTCTGCTATCCATTCGGCTTTCGGTACTGGGCGTCACCGCGGCAGCAGTCTGGATGGCCTTGGAACAACAGGACGTATTTGAGCTGGTCAGCGAGTCTTCGGCCTTTAGTCTGGTATCGCTATTTATTCCGATGACGGCAGGACTATATTGGAAACGGGCTTCACTCGCGGGTTGTCTGCTTTCCATGAGTCTGGGGCTGCTTAGCTGGATGTTAAGTGCTTATCTGAATACCGCGACAAACCCGATTGTGTACGGATTACTGGCCAGTGGCGTAGGGATGTGGGGCGGATCGCTGGTGTTTCGGCAGCGGGGGAAAGTAACGGATTCTGTGGGTTAAACGGGAATACTGTTTCATGGTTACGGCTTACACATCCGAAAGAATCCTGGGGTAAAACCCCAGGCTAGTGAAATTGAACCCCGTTGGGGTTCGTACGTCGCTAGTCCGGATTCATAATTCGACCAGCGTAATCATCCTCAAACAAAATGGCCCGAAAGTGTTAGAACCTTCGGGCCATAATTGATACAAGTAATCGGTTAATCCACAATCATCTTAAATCCTTCTCCGTGGAGATTGATGAGTTGAATCCGTTCGTCGGAACGCAAGTACTTACGAATTTTGGTCAGATACACATCCATACTGCGGGCGTTGAAATAGCTGTCGTCTCCCCAGATTGCCTTCAGAATGTAACTCCGGCTCAGCGGCTGGCCCAGGTGCTGACAGAAAATTTTCAGAAGCTCGGCTTCACGACTGGTTAATTTCTGCACGTCGTCGCCGTGGGTGAGCGTTTGCCGTTCGGCATCGAACGTAAGGGTACCAATTTGGAAGATGCGGTTGGACTTCTGTTCTTTTTGTTCATTCCGCTGACTCCGCCGCAGAATGGCCTCCATCCGGGCCACCAGTTCCTCCATGTTGAAAGGCTTGGTCAGATAATCATCTCCGCCGAGTCGGAAACCTTGCAGGGTATCTTCCTTCATGGCTTTGGCCGTCAGAAAAATAATGGGAATATCCGCATTGGCCTGACGAACTTCCTTCGCCAGCGTAAAGCCGTCTTTTTTAGGCATCATGACATCAAAAATGCACAGATCATACGACTGCTTCACGAACTGATTCAGGGCTTCATCGCCGTCGCGGGCCAAGTCGGCCGGGTATCCTTTCAAGGTTAAATATTCCTGTAATAACGTTCCTAAATTCGGATCGTCTTCGGCGAGTAAGATTTTCATTTCTGTTGCTCTTTACGTTCAATGCTAAAAATCGGAGCGTCGGTTAGACATACGGAAGGGTTATTTCAAAGGTACTCCCCTTGCCCGGCGTGCTGTCTACTTTGATGCTACCTTTATGTTCGTCGACAATTTTCTTTACGTAACTCAGGCCCAATCCGAAGCCCTTCACATCGTGCACGTTTCCGGTTGGAACCCGGTAAAATTGCTCGAAAATATGCCGTAAAGCCTCTTTGTTCATGCCAATGCCTTTGTCGCTGACGGTGATCTTCAAGGCACCGGTGGCGTTTTCGGTACGAATGCTGACATCCGTAGTTTCGCCTGAGTACTTGATGGCATTATCCAGCAAGTTAAAAATCAGGTTGGTTAAATGTACTTCATCCCCCGTAATGATCGAAGGATTGGCCTGTAAATGCGTCTCCAGAATACCGTTCCGAGCTTCTACCTGCGGACTTAAGCTGTGTACAACGGTTTCGATCAACTCGTGCATATCCGTCTGTTCGCGGTTCATGCGAACTTCCCCCCGATCAAAACGGGCGGCCTGCAAAACTTTCTCTACCTGTGAGCCTAGACGCTGATTTTCATCCCGAATAATGCCTAAGTACCGTTTCAACATGGTTGGCGAAGCGGCTACGGCACTATCCTCCAGCATCTGGGTGGCCAGCGAAATGGTGGATACAGGCGTTTTAAACTCGTGGGTCATGTTGTTGATGAAGTCGTTTTTCATGTCCGAAAGTTTTTTCTGTCGAACAATGGTACTCATGGCCACATAGAAACACACGCCCATCACCAGAATCAGAATTACGGAACTAATCAGCGTCGTCCAGACCTGTTCGGCCAGATAACTTTGGCGTTCCGGAAAATAGACAAACAGCATATTGTCCGTCGCCAGTAAATCCGAAGGGAAGAGCTGCATACTGTACCCCGCCAGCAGACGATCTTCGCGGTACCCCGGCGAAGAGGTGAAGACAAAATCGTGCGGGTTGTCATCTGAACGCAAGCCATATTCAAACGGCAGATCGATGCCGCGTAGCTGAAATTCGTACTTCAGCAACGAGTCCAGTATAGTCATATCCACCCGTTGCGTCAGCGGACGATCATTCGTGAGCAAATCCAGGAATACCTCCCGCATCACTCTCGATTTCTGTTCGGCTTTCTCGTACTCCGTCAGCGGACGCGATTTACTACTATCTACCCGCCGCAGGGACCGTTTGGGTTCTTTGACCACCACGGTTCGAGGTTTCGTCTTCGCTGGTTTCGTCGCCGTATTTTTGCTCTTTGAACCTATTACGCGACTCGACAGAAAACGACTGACCGAGTCTTTCCGAAGCTTGGCCGTTTCTACATCCCGGCGGAGGTTGCGAAACATGGTTTCATCGTACCGTTTCTCTAATTCTTCCCGTGAACGGTCGGCCGTATTGTTTGGACCATCATTGCGGTAATACTCACCGATATAATGCATTTCCGCTTCCGTCAGTTGACCACTCGGACGACCCAGTACATCGGACGGAGCCGTTACCCGACCGTAAAATTCCCATTGCTGCACAATGGGCGTCTGGGAAGCATACTTGCGGGTAATGGTTGCCGGATCCGCAGTGGTGACGGGCTTGCTCGGCGGCTGCTGTTTTTTACTCTTTACAATTTGAGGCGTTTTTACGGTTTTCTGCGGAATCGCCAGATGCTGTAGCTGCTCCTTGCGGCGTTCGGCGGCCAACTGCCGATTGGTCAATACCGTTACCTCCACTTTTTCCAGTTTATGCACCACGGCATCCATGGCCTCAGTTACAGTCCCGTCAAACTGATCGGCCTTGGCATTCAGCGTTTCCCGAATCCCAAATACCTGAAACACCACCAGCCCAATAAGAGCCAGCGACATCAAAGCCACCAACCAACGGATTTTTTGTTGCGTCATTTTTACTTTTCGCGGGTCTCTCTACCTGTTTTATGCTGACTGTTTAACGAAGGTATGACCCAGATTCTTCCCCGGAAGATGCCAAAGTTATCAGTTTAAGCATTTTTAACAAGTCTCCGGCTCATTTGTCCCAACAAATCATGCCCGATCGTGCAACATTGCTTCCGCTTCAACTGTCCTTAGCTCACGAAACCAAACCAACTCGTTTATGCGTTTGCCATCCTTACTTGTTGCGGTGATTCTTGTATCCGCGGGCACGACTTTCGCTCAGGAAAAAAGTACTTCCAAGAAAGAAAAAGAAAAGCTTCGGCTTCATTACGAACGGTCGAATGGGAACTACGGTCATCAGATTGACCGCACGTTCGACACCCAGGAACAACTGGACCGATTCGTTGATTCGTTGAATAATACCCAGTCTCCGGGCGGCCGTACCCGAATCATCATCGGTGATGAAGCTGACGTACTGAATCGATTGGAGAAGGGCGACTATCAAGTCCAGACTTTCCGTACCCCCAAACCACCCAAGGCTCCCAAAGCTCCCCGCACCTACCGCAACGACGAGCCACTCGCCCGGGGCGAATGGGAGAAGTTCGATCAGGAAATGGAACGCTTTGGCCGGGACATGGAACGCTGGGGTAAAGATTTTGGGGAGAAGTTCGGCAACGAATTCCGGTACCGGGCTCCGCAATTGAAGCGACAGCTGAACCTGGCTCCGCAGGTACTGACCTGGGAAGGGGGCAGTTCGTCCAGCACCGTACGCAGCCTGAGCGTATACCCGAATCGGCCCTTTAATCAAACCCTGAATTTACGTTTTACGTCTCCGGTCAAGGGTGACGTAACGATTCTGGTCACGGATGTAAAAGGACGTGAAGTAGCCAAAGAAGTAATAAAAGATTTTGAGGGTGATTTCGTAGGTCAGATCACGCTGACGAAAAAAGCCGAAAAAGGTACCTTCTTCGTGACCGTTACGCAGGGCGAAGACGGCACCGTGAAACGCGTGGTGATTGAATAAGGATTGCTTCGTAAGCAAACCAAAGAGCTGGCAACGATGGCGTTACCAGCTCTTTGTATTTTAAAACCGAGATTCCATTCACTATCAACCAACCACTAGTACCTATCAACTCTCCGTCTGCCCGCACAAAATTCATCTCCCCCAAAGAACATATTCCCTCAGCCATTCTTTATCTTTGCCGCATGCGAATCCTTGCGTTGTTTCTGGCTTTGTACACGTTGATTCTTTCGGTAGCTCCCTGTACCGAGCATCACCACGTACGTACGGCCTCAACAACGACACAGGTAAGTATCCAGACGCAGGATCACGATGAAGATTCGCACGAACACGCCCTGTGTTCGCCCTTTTGCGTCTGCCATTGTACGGGTGGCTTTGTAGCTACGCTCCTGACCGTACCCGAGTTTACCAGTACCTCCCTTTCTCTTTCGCCAGACAAACCTTCGTTCTGGTACATCCTCGCCCAGCCGCAAGGCTATGCTTTTTCGATCTGGCAACCGCCCCTGCAGGTCTAAGCCGGGAGCAGTGTGCCCATACGATCCGTTTTCCTTAGGAAACGGATGATTTTTCCGTACACATACGTCGCTTGGTACTACCGGAGAGTACTTCGCTAGGCGTACGGTATTTGCTCCCCTTTCCTCCCATTCTACCGTTCATCTTTAGTATTTTCTTTCCATGCTGGATAAAATCATTCGGTTTTCGATTGACCATAAACTCATTGTGGGCGTGGTCATTCTGGCTCTGATTGGCTGGGGGTCGTACTCCCTAAGTCGCTTGCCCATCGATGCCGTTCCCGACATTACTAATAATCAGGTGCAGGTCATTACCCTGACGCCTTCGCTGGCGGCTCCCGAAGTCGAACGGCTCATTACCTTTCCTATTGAACAAACCATGGCCAGTATTCCGGAAATTGAGGAAGTACGCTCCATTTCTAGGTTTGGTTTGTCCGTGGTTACCGTCGTTTTTCACGAAGAAACGGACCTGTACTGGGCCCGGCAGCAGGTAAGTGAACGCCTCACCGAGGCCAAAACCCTGATTCCGGAAAACGTAGGCAACCCGGAACTATCGCCCATTTCAACCGGACTCGGCGAAATTTACCAGTATACCCTTCATGCCAAGAAAGGTTACGAAAAGCAGTACGACGCCATGAGCCTGCGGAGTATTCAGGACTGGTACGTACGGCGGCAACTGCTGGGTACACCCGGCGTTGCGGAAGTCAATAGCTGGGGCGGATTTCTAAAGCAGTACGAAGTGGCGGTTCAGCCCGAAAAACTTCGCAGTTACAACCTCAGCATCAGCGACATTTTCACGGCTCTGGAAAGGAATAACCAGAACTCCGGCGGGGCGTATATCGACAAAAAACCTACGGCTCTTTTCATCCGGTCGGAAGGCTTGGTAGGTACGCTGGAAGATATTGAAAAGATCGTCGTCAGGAATACTACTGCCGGTACGCCCATTCTCATTCGTGACGTGGCTCAGGTACGTTTCGGTTACGCCAATCGGTACGGGGCTCTGACCCGGAATGGTGAAGGAGAAGCCGTGGGCGGTTTGGTAATGATGCTGAAAGGGGAAAACTCGAACGAGGTCGTGAAGCGAGTCGAAAAACGGGTCGAGCAGATTCAGAAAACCTTACCCGAAGGCGTCGTCATCGATCCTTTTCTGGTACGCAGTGAACTCGTGGAACGAGCCATTGGTACCGTCACGCAAAACCTAGTCGAGGGAGCACTCATCGTCATTTTCGTACTGGTTCTGTTTCTGGGGAACTGGCGGGCGGGGCTCATCACAGCTTCGGTCATTCCACTCTCCATGCTTTTTGCCTTTTCGCTGATGAAATGGCTCGGCGTATCGGGCAATTTGATGAGCCTCGGAGCCATTGATTTCGGACTAATTGTCGATGGCTCGGTCATCATCGTGGAAGCCACGTTGCACCATTTTGGCTTGCGTAAGCCCGGCCGACTGACCCAGACCGAAATGGATGAAGAAGTGTACGAATCGGCTCGTAAAATCCGGAGTTCGGCGGCTTTTGGGGAAATCATCATTCTGATCGTGTACCTGCCCCTCTGGACGCTTTCGGGCATTGAAGGCAAGATGTTCAAACCTATGGCTCAGGTCGTAAGCTTTGCCATTCTGGGTGCTTTTCTGCTTTCGCTGACCTACGTGCCCATGATGACGGCCTTGCTGCTCAGTAAGAACATTACGCATAAGCCTTCGCTTTCCGACCGACTGATGGCCTTCTTCCACCGAAAATACACCCCGCTGATTCGCGGAGCATTACGTCATCGGGTTGCCGTATTGCTCGTTTCGTTAAGCGTATTTGCGGTCTCGGTCTGGACATTTACCCGACTAGGGGGCGAATTCATTCCCACCCTGGAAGAAGGTGATTTCGTGGCCGAAACCATGTTGCTCACGGGCAGTTCAATCACCCAGACCGTCGATAAGGTTACGCAGGCTTCGGATTTACTGCTCAAGCGTTTTCCGGAAGTCACGCAGGTCATTGGAAAAATCGGAGCGGCCGAAATCCCCACCGATCCCATGCCGATGGAAGCCTGTGATTTAACAATTAAGCTCAAACCCAAGGAAGAATGGACCTCCGCCCGCACGCGTGAAGACCTCGCCAACCAGATGACGGAAGCTCTGGAAGACATTCCCGGTGTGAACTTCGGCATCTCTCAGCCCATCCAGTTCCGATCCAACGAATTGATTTCCGGCGTCCGGCAGGATGTGGGCGTCAAAATCTTTGGTGAGAATCTGGACGAACTGGCCCGCCTGCAACAGCAGGTGGTGGGTCTGGTCCGGAGCGTCGATGGAGCAAAGGATGTATATCAGGAAAAAATTTCCGGCTTACCGCAGATCATCGTCCGTATCGACCGGGATAAACTCGCCAAGTTTGGTCTGGACATTGCTACCGTCAATCAGGCGGTGAGTATGGCCTTCGCGGGCGAATCGGCCGGACTGGTGTACGAAGGCGAAAAACGCTTTGAACTGGTCGTACGCTTCGCTCCCGAAAACCGGCAACGCATTGAAGACGTCCAGAATCTGTTCGTAACGGCAGCCAACGGTAATCACATTCCCCTGCAACAGGTGGCGGATGTTTCCCTGCAACTGGGACCTAATCAGATTCAGCGGGAAGACGCCAAACGCCGGATTACCATTGGTTTCAACGTGCGGGGTCGGGACGTCAGAAGTGTCGTGGAAGAGTTGCAGGCGAAAATCGAACAGCAGGTCAAATTCCCGACGGGCTATTACGTCACCTACGGCGGGCAGTTCGAAAACCTGCAAAAAGCCACGGGTCGTTTGTCCATCGCCGTACCCGTCGCCCTGGGTCTCATTCTCACGTTGCTGTACTTTACGTTTCAGTCCATCCGCCAGTCTTTACTGATTTTCACGGCCATTCCGATGGCGGCCATTGGAGGCATTTTCGCTCTGGTCCTGCGGGATATGCCCTTCAGTATTTCGGCGGGTGTGGGTTTCATTGCTCTGTTTGGCGTGGCGGTACTAAATGGCATCGTACTGATTGGAGAATTTAACTACCTGCGAAAATCGGGGATTGAAGACTTGACTGAGGTTATTCTTCAGGGTACGAACACCCGGCTACGTCCCATTTTGATGACTGCCACGGTTGCCTCCCTTGGTTTCCTCCCTATGGCCCTTTCGACGGGTGCGGGGGGTGAGGTACAAAAACCGCTGGCTACGGTCGTCATCGGTGGACTAATTACTTCCACGCTGCTTACGCTTTTTGTCATTCCCATTCTGTATATGTATCTGGAAAAAGGTTTTCGACCGAAAACGAAGGGGCTAGCGGCACTCCTGCTCCTTTTTACTACGCCACTACTGAGTCAGGCCCAGACCCCATTGAGTCCCGAACAGGCCGTACAAACGGCCCTGCAAAACAATCGCTCCCTGGCGGCCTCCCGACTGGAAGTAAAAGCCCGGCAAACGCTTCAGCAAACGGCCCGCGAAATGCCCAAAACCGAGGTTACGGCTCTGCTCGGACAGTACAACAGCTACAAATTCGACCAGAACGTCACCATCAGTCAAACCATACCCAACCCGGCGGTATTTCGGGCTCGTGCTTCGGTGCTGGAAAATCAGACCCGAACGGCGGAAGCTCAGACGCTGGTTTCGGAAAACGAACTGGCGTATCAGGTCAAGTCTTCCTGGTACGAGTTGTCCTACCTGCTGGAACTGCGGAAGTACTTGCAAACGCAGGATTCGCTGTATGCCAATTTTCTGCGTGCGTCTCAGGTTCGCTTACGGACGGGGGAAGCTGGTTCGCTTGAATCGACGATTGCCCAGACGCGGTTACGTCAGGTACAGACCCAGCGAACCCAGAACGAAGCCGACATCCGGATTGCCAGTCGCCGCTTACAGACGCTGCTTTTTGCCGATCAGCCCGTCACGATTGAAGCAGCGACGTTTGCTCCCAAGAACTTGCCCGATACCACTCAGATCACAAATAACCCCGTACTTGCCTGGTATACGCAACAAATCAGGCTGGCCGAAGCCGAACGCAAGCTGCAACGGGCCAATCGTTTGCCGGATTTTTCGCTGGCCTATACCAATCAAAGCCTGATTGGAGCCGTAAAGCTGGGAGCACCTACGACGGATGCGGCCTCAAGTGCCAATCGGTTTCACGCCGCTCAGGTGGGCATTAGTTTCCCGCTGTTTGGCAAGGCGTACCGTTCGCGGGTGGCCGCGGCTGAACTCAGTATGCAGGCCCAGCAACAGCAGTTCGATCAGCAACAGAAGAATATTCAGGGCGAACTGGCGTCCCTGGTGCAGGAAATTCAGAAACTCCAGCAAACGCTGGATTACTATACCGAAGCTGCCTTACCCCAGGCCGAGGAAATCATTCGACAGGTAAACCGGGGCTTTCAGGCGGGTGAAATGGGTTACGTCGAGTATTTGCAGGGCATCAGTACCGCAAACGATCTGCGAATCGGCTACATCCAGACCATTCAGGAGTACAATCAAAACGTCCTTCGGCTCGAACTCGTCCTGGGCATTAAATAAGACAGCGGCTCTCATTGAGACCGCTCTTCAAACGTATTCTACTTATGAAATCCTATCGTTTTCTCCTGTTGCTGACCCTGGGATTATACCTCGGTAGCTGTCAGAAAAAAACTTCCGAAACGGAACACGCGGGTCATGCCCACGAACACGGCGAGGCCGGCCATGATCATGAGGGCCATAATCACGGTGATCACGATCATCACCACGATGAAGAAGAAGGTCACGAAGCCGAAGAAGCCGAGCTGACCGAAACGCAGTACAAAGCCGCTCAGATTACGCTGGGTTCAGTACAACAAAAAGCGATGGCCGGTACCATTCAGGTGACGGGTGTACTGTCCATGCCGCCGCAACAGCAAATCAGTATTTCGTTTCCCTACGGCGGCATTGTTCGCAGTACTACGCTGCTTCCCGGAAAATGGATCAACAAAGGCGAAGTGCTGTTAACGCTGGAAAATCCGGAATTTATCACCCTGCAACAGGAGTACCTGGAAGCTCAAAGTCAGCTGGCTTACACTGAAAAAGAAAACCAGCGGCAGTCTGAATTAAGCCGGGAAAACGTTTCGGCAGCAAAGACATTTCAACGAAGCAGTGCTGAATTACAGGGTCTACAGGCCCGTTTGCAGGGACTTCGTCAGAAGTTAAGTTTGCTGCAACTGACGCCCGCAGCGGTGAGCAAAGGCATTCAGAATCGCATTGCGGTACGGGCTTCCTCCAGCGGTTACGTGACCCACGTGAACGTGAATACGGGAAAGGCTGTACAAGCCAACGAAATGCTGGCCGAACTAGCGGATACGCGTTTCGTGCAGGCCGAACTGACGGTTTTCGAAAAGGATCTTTCCAAACTTCGTACGGGACAAAAAGTCCAGCTACAACTCGGCCATGAAACCACCCCGCGAACGGCGACGGTCTTACTGATTGGGCGGGAAATTACGCCGGAGCGAGCCGTGAAAGTCCTTTGCAAACTGGATCAGACCAGCCGCGAACTGGTACCCGGCACGTACCTGACGGCTCAGATTTCGGGCGGCAGTACGGAGGTGGCTACCCTCCCCGAATCGGCAATCGTTCGTTCCGGTGATAAGCAGTACATCTTCGTTTCCGAGGGAGCCCACAAAGAAGAAGGCGGTACGCATTACCCCTTTAAACGCCTGGAAATTCAAACCGGACTGGCACAAAATGGCTTCGTGGAAGTAAAACTACCGGAGGCCGTCAAGCCCAATACCATTGTGGTGAAAGGGGCGTATGATTTGCTTTCGGTGATGAATAACAGTGAGCATGGGCATTCGCATTAATTGAATGTTGCTACTATTCATGAATGGTTGAAGTCTGACAAGCAAATAGGCCCGCGATTTCGTCGCGGGCCTATTTGCTTTTAATCATACTACTAAACGGAGTACTGCTTTAATCTTTCTCAGGGCACAATCGTCGTAAACAGATAGACAGCGAAAAGAACCAGTAAAACCACCCCCTGCATGATGGTCGTACGTCCCGTACCGAAGGATAAGGTGACCGTGAAAAGGGCCAGGATAAGCAGTACGGTTGATTTCATATCAATGCCCAGCGTGATCGTCAGACCCGTGCACATGGCCACGATGGCAACGGCAGGAATCGTCAGACCGATACTGGCTAATGCGGATCCCAGGGCCAGGTTCAGGCTCGTTTGCAACTGGTTTCTTCGGGCGGCCCGGTAGGCTGATAATCCCTCCGGCAGCAAAATAATGGCGGCTACAATAACACCAACTACTGATTCGGGAGCCCCCATATGAACCACGCCCTGTTCAATGGTAGGGGCCAGTAATTTCGCAATGAAAACCACAGCAGCCAAACAAGCCAATAGCAGTATAACACTAGCCAGAGCCGTAGCTCCTGAAGGTTCTTCCACGGGTTCTTCTACCATATGTTCTATATCTTCCGGTAGAAAATACCCCCGATGTCGCACCGTTTGTACCAGCACAAATGTACCGTATAACACCAGCGAAATGACCGCTACGAACATCAGCTGGCTATTATTATAAAAGGGGCCGGGAATACTGATGGTGAAATTGGGTAAAACCAGAGTTAAGATCGAAATGGCCGATAACGTAACAAGTGCCGTACTAACCCCATAGCGGCCAAACTGTTGTTCCTGATACTTAACCCCGCCTACCAACAGACATAACCCAACGATTCCGGTTAGAATAATCATGATTGCGGCAAAAACCGTGTCTCTCGCCAGTGCCCCCGAGTCGGACCCGCCGGCAATCATAAGCGAAACAATCAATCCCACTTCAATAATGGTGATTGCTACAGCCAACACGAGCGTTCCCGCTGGTTCGCCCACACGATGGGCAATGACCTCAGCGTGTTGAACAGCCGCCAAAACCGTACTGATTAAGGCCACAGCCAGTAGCAAATCATACCATAATCCAAATCCCAACGTTTCACCAAAATAAAGAGCCCAGGCAGCAACCGGGCTAAGCATTGACCATAAGGGAAGCCTTAAATTTGATAGCATCTTATAAAAAAGTTTATAGAAGTCGTCAATAATTAACTAAAACGGATACATGTATTAACAATCCATCTATACTTACAACTTTCATCCCCGCTGCTCTGTTGTAAATTTTTGATGGAATTTCTCCAGAAAGCCCTAAAAGATCTTGCCTGTAAAGAATTTATAGACGGGTACCTCTAACGGTTATCACTATAGGCTATGACTCTACTTTCGGCCTCTTTTATCGTCATTCCTGGAGTTACCCGATTGCGTACTGCTGGTGCTAATGTTTGTTAAGACGTAAGCAAACGTTTGAAAAAGACCGTAGCTTTCCATATGCAACGAAAACTACACGCTCTCCTTCTTTTCTATACGCAGTTGGCGGGATTTCCGGTCGCTATCTCTTTGGGTTTGTGCGGTCTTATGGCTTTTAGCCCTACGCATGAATGGGGTGTGCTTTGCTTCCTGAAACTACTTTTAGGAAGTTTGAGCCTGATCCTGTACCGTTATACCTATCGGCACCGCTTCTTCTTCCTGTATAATCTGAATCTGCACGAATGGGAGATTCTGCTCGCCTTACTATTGATTGACTTTACGGGTTTTCTCCTGCTCCTTCAATTCACTTCTTTCTGGTTATGATTCAGCATGTAGCGGCCGACAGTGTACGCATCCAGTTTCAGGAGCGAGTAGTCATCAGTGGAGGTTTTATTCATGCAGAAACCGGAAAGATTACCGGTTTACTAGGCCGAAACGGGAACGGAAAAAGTAGCTTTCTACAAGCCATTTTTGGAGCTATTCCCGCTGAATTCAAGTCGGTTCGGGTAAATGGCGAGTGGGTACCTGATTTACTTTCCGTAAAAGGCCTGGCGGCCTACTTGCCCCAACAGGCCTTTGTACCGGACGCCTTCCGGGTAAAAACCGTATTTGATCTATACGATACTAATATTCAGGTACTACAGAATCTCATGCCTGAATTAAAGCCTTTGTCTTCCCAACGCATGGACCAAGTATCGGGCGGCGAACGAAGGTTAATCGAAACCCTTTTAGTGCTCTTCCGCCCCGTCTCTTTTGTGTTGCTGGATGAGCCCTTTTCCTTTCTTTCTCCCGTAGCGGTTGAACGGCTCCATGAATTGCTTCAACAGGAAAAAACACGAAAAGGTATTATTCTGACGGATCATCGATACCGCTCGATCACCTCCATCAGCGATTCGCTGTACTTGCTTGCCAACCAGCGAACCTATCTGATTCAACACCCCGATGAATTGATCCGCTGGGGTTATTTGCACGAATAAGTTTTCCAAATTATAAAAAAAGCGTCGCTGAACTTGGGTAGTTCAGCGACGCTTTTCAAACCGAATCGTTCGGACTATTCAGCCAGCAGTTTATCCATCAAACGATTAAAATCTTCGACGTACTGATCGTAGTACTTACCCGTACCCGGACCCGAGAAGCCGGTATGGATTTCACGGACTTTGCCCGTTTTGTCGATGTAAATCGTCGTGGGGTAACCCATGATTTTATTCAGCATCGGTAAGCTCGCAGAAGCCGTCTGATCCGCTACCCCAGCCAGTACCACCGGATAAGGAATTTTGAAGCGGTCAATCATACGGATCAACTTGGGCTTAGCCACCTGATACTCGCCGCTGCGTTCGTAGGAAAGGCCTATTACCTCAACCCCGCGTTTTTTATTCTTGTTGTACCAGGGTACAATGAAGTTTGTTTCATCCATGCAATTCGGGCACCACGAACCCATGATCTGTAGAATAACCACTTTGCCTTTGAAACGTGGATCGTCGAGCGTCAGCGGTTTACCCGTTTCTGCCTCAGGGAAGCTAAAGGATACTTTGTCGTAACCCGGCTTCAGGAAGGTCAGCGATTTTTCGTCGGGTAAAGACGCCGTTTCATCTTTCAGCGATACAAAAGGCGTTTGCCCACTCATCCCGCTAAACAACTGCCCTGCAATTTTATCTTTTTCCAGTTTAGCTTTGAAAAGCATCAGGTGCGAACCGTCGTAAGCCGACAGAAACAGACTATCGCCGATAATATCGCCGTCAAGGTACCGATAGTCCCCGGTAGGCGTTAAGAACGTGGCGGCGACCCGACTACCCGATTGCTCGAAGATGCCGACGGCTTTTGAACTCTCGCCAAAAGTGGTGGCGTATTTGCCCGCAATTTTCCACTGCGTCGGCTGAGGCTGAGCCGCAAAGCGGTAGGTTTTCCCGTACTCCGCCCGGAACGGAATGGTGAGGGTTTGCTTACCGCGTTTTTTCTTGTAAACGCCCGTCAACTGATTTCCGGATACTTTTCCAACCAGTTCGGCATCGAACAAATCCATCGGAATATGCAACGAATCGCCCTGCAAGGTCGACTGGTCCATTTTCAGTCGCTCTTTGCCGTTGATGGCCCACACGGAATACGTATTCGCTTTTCCGGCAGTCTCGATTTGCAGACCGAACGGCAGGGCTCCACCCTTGTTAAAGATTTCAGCCCGCCAAATTCCTTTTTTTACTGGTGTCTGAGCAAAGCCATTCAGCGTGCCCCAAAGTCCTAAGCCCAGTAAGAAGATTTTTTTCATGAGGGAAGATTGATTATCAGCGATTTAAATCCTTTTAATACGTCTTCTAAAAATTGATTTACCAGAGCGTTGATTTACAATTGTAAATTTTGTTAATCTTGTAACTTAATACCCGCCCATAAAATCGTTAGCAAAAGGCATAAAGTACGAAGGAAAGTTCCATCACAAGAACCTAAGCCTTATTTTTAAAGAATTTTTACTTTTTCAGGGAAGATTCGCTCTTCTCCGGGTTTATATCAGACGTATTTTACATTCATTTCGTTTACAGCATTTCGTCAGTACATGCCTTCACAACCTACGCCCGACTACCATCAGCCCGTTATGCTCAGCCAGTGTCTTGAAGGGCTTCACCTACGGCCGGAAGGCACTTACGTAGATGTGACCTTCGGTGGTGGAGGCCATTCGCGAGCCATTTTACAGCAGCTGGGGCCTACGGGACGGCTCTATAGTTTCGATCAGGACCCCGACGCCAAGGCCGAGGCCCGTCACATCGACGATAAGCGGTTTACGTTTATTGATGCCAATTTCCGTTATCTTAAAAAATTCCTCCGCGTACACGGAGTTCGTCAGGTGGACGGCATTCTGGCCGATCTGGGTATTTCCTCCCACCAGATCGACGTACCCGAACGGGGCTTCTCAACCCGCTTCGACGGTCCGCTGGATATGCGAATGAATCCGCAGGCGGAGTTTTCGGCCAAGGAGGTCATCAACGAATACGACGAAGCCCAGCTTCATAAACTATTTGGTTTATACGGAGAAATCAAAAATGCCCGTACGCTGGCCAACGCGGTATTCGCGGCCCGTCAGAATCAGACCATTGAAACCGTACAGGATTTAAAATCCGTATTACAGAAGTACGCCCCCCGTGGGAAGGAGTTTAAGTATTTCGCCCAGGTTTTCCAGGCCATCCGCATTGAAGTGAACGAAGAAATGAAGGTACTCGAAGAATTTCTCGAACAGGTACCCGAAGTGCTCGCTCCTGGTGGACGGCTGGTCGTGATGAGCTATCATTCCCTGGAAGACCGGCTGGTTAAAAACTTCATTCGGGCGGGTAAATTTCAGGGCGAAGCCGAGAAAGACCTCTACGGGAATGAACTCAAGCCACTCCGCTCCGTCACCCGCAAGCCCATTGAAGCCAGCGAGGAAGAACTAGCTCTGAACCCCCGGGCCCGCAGTGCCAAATTACGCATTGCCGAGCCGAATGAACTGGAATAAATCCCGTCAGAAAAGCTATTTACCAGATTTTGAATCCCGATTGTTGGAGGTATGTCTTCGGAGAAAAGTAAACGCTCGCATTTCTTAGAGCCCATTTTTAAACTGCTCCGGGTGAGTCAGTGGGCGGGCCCGGCCAATGCCAATCAGAAGCTGCTCAATGCAGGTCTGGTCGTGGTACTGATGATTAGTTACGTAGCCTGGGTACTGCACGGTGAATCGCTCATTCGGGATACGGACCGTACGCGTCGGGAAATCAGTGAACTCAACGCCGAACTGGCGTTTGAAAAATCCAAGCTGATGCAGGAATCGCGGCAGTCGCGGATCGTGCAGAAAGTAACCCCCATGGGCCTGCGTGATTACCGCAACGAACAACCGCCCGTCAAAGTCGTTTTACCCACGAAAAAGCCCGTTCAACCCGAATAATTTTCCCAGATTTCAGTACGCAATCATCGGACCTATCTAACGCAACCTTCATTCCATGGCTGAAGCATTGAATTTAAAACGCCGGATTTTTTTCCGCAGTGTGATCGTCTCGGCGGGGCTATTGGTGTTTAGTATTGCCATTGCGGCCCGTATCGTTTACGTGCAGCAGGTAGAAGGCCCCGAATGGAAAAGCCGGGCAGAAAATACGCGTTACCGCATCATTCCGGCCACCCGTGGTAACATTTTCTCGGACGATGGAAGCTTACTCGTTACCTCCGTACCCGAATACCGGGTGGGCATTGATTTGAGTGTGACCGTTCGGCACTCCGCCGATTCGGCTCACTTCTATAAAAACCTGGATTCGCTTACGATTCACCTGAGTAGTATGCTCGGTGAACCGGCTTCCACCCTTCGCAAACGCATCCTCACCGCTCGAAGTCGACTGCTCGAAGTGATGGCCTATAACCAGGCTCAGACCGATACGGCCCTGTGGAAGATCGAACCCCGGTACCTTTCGATCAGTCCCCGGCCCATCGCATACGAGAAGAAAAAATGGTTTTTCGAGCAAACGCAGTGGGCGAGTATTCGCAAGGCTACGCCCGAAGAACGGGCCGAAGATAAAGCCCTGAATCGGCGAAAATTCCGCTTTAAATGGCAGCCCCTGCACCGCGTCAAGCTTTTCGCTACGGGTTTGAACTTTGAGCTGGTACCCAATCGTGAAAAACCCTTCCGGAATACGGCTTCGCGTATTCTGGGAAAACCGACGACTCCCTGGTAAAAGACCCCAACGGTTCAGCCGTGGCCGTCATGCGGGGATCAACGGGCATCGAAAAGAGCTTTAACCGACTACTGGTGGGTCAGGAAGGACACGGCTGGTTCGAGAATCTTCGCGGCAGCTGGCGACCCCTCAACGAATCCGAAGAGCACCATCCCGTACCCGGCCTGGATTTGCATACCACCCTGAACATCAACATGCAGGATGTTACGGAAGCCGCTTTACTGAAAGCCGTGAAGCAGTACAAAGCCAAGTACGGCGTAGCGATTGTCATGGAAACCCGAACGGGTGAAATCAAGGCTATTGCCAACCTGCACCACGTGAAGGATAGTACGTACGTGGATGATCAGAACTTTGCGGTGAACTTCCGGATTGCTCCGGGTTCGACCTTCAAGCTGGCTACGATGATGGCCGTATTTGAGGAAACCAACATTTCGCCCAATGATCTGGTCAATACGACGGGCGGTCGCTACCTGCACCTGCACGATTCCAACAACTCAGGGTACGGCGTCATTTCCATCCATGATGCGTTTATTCGTTCCTCGAACGTGGGGATGGCCAAAGTACTTGTTCAGCATTTCGCCAGTAAACCCGATAAATTCATCGATTACCTCGAACAGTTTCACCTGGCCGACAAACTCGGCTTCCAGGTAGAGGTAAGCCGTGGTAATGAACTACCCGAGTTCCACCGGACGACGCACCGCCTGTACAGCAAGAAAACGCTGCCGACCATGTCTATTGGCGAGGAAATGCGACTTTCAGCCTTGCAGATGTTGTCGTTCTACAATGCAGTTGCCAACAATGGATACTGGATTCAGCCCATCATCGTAAAAACGGCGAAACGCGGCGATCTGGTCGAAAAAGATTTCACGCAGACCCAGCGTCGGGATTCGAAGCCCATTTGTTCGGAAAAGACCCTCAAGATTGTCCAGAAAATGCTCACGGATGTACTCGAAGACGCTCACGGAACGGCTCGTAGCATTCGTAATCCCAACTATAGGATTGCGGGAAAAACGGGTACGTCCAAGAAATTCAACGGGAAGCTGAAAACGAATAACTACTACTCCTCGTTCATTGGCTATTTCCCAGTAGAAAAACCGCAGTACACCATTCTGGTATCACTGGATGAACCGCATAATCCGCTGACGGGACAATCGGCGTACGGCGGCACGGCCGCAGCTCCAGTATTCCGCGAAATTGCGGATAAGGTACACGCTCTGGATTTGAATATGCACCGCACCTTACGCGGCAAAGCTCAGCACAGCAGCGAATGGCAGGACGAACTGGCCAGTTCCCATCCCCAGGATCTGCAATCCATTGCCAGGAGTTTCAACGTTAAAACTTCGGCTAGTGGCTGGGATGAAGTGCCCCGGGGCAGTACGCAACGGGTACCCAACCTAAAAGGCATGAGCCTGCGGGATGCGTTGTATGTGCTCGAGAATCGGGGGTACAAAGTTCTGTACACGGGTCGCGGCCATGTGACGGCCCAGTCGCTGGAACCGGGTACGGAACCCGCCGAAAAAAGCATTACGCTCGAATTACATTAAATCGTTTAACAGTATTGAAGAAGGTCATGGGTCCCGTTCACCAGATGGGTTCATGACCTTCTTCTTTTATCCAGCCTGCCGATAAATAAGTACAGCTATCCATAATCAAAAACCAGTACTATATACTTATACATTAGATCAAGTTATCCACCTACTTGATCTATGTTCCGTACTTCTCTCCTTCTTGTTCTGCTTCCAACCAGTCTTTTCGCTCAGGGTATTTTTAAAGACAATGAAACCTATACAGCAAGGCTTCAACTTCTGGCGGGGGGAAACCTCCCTTTCTGGATGCAGGCTCGTCAATACTGTACCATTCCTGCACAAGGTCCGGTAACTCAAGCCAGCTTTTCGATCGCAGCGGATTACCAGCGACCCAGTAAAACCCGACCTTACCTGCGACGTAAGTCCTGGGACTGGGGATACGGTGTCAACGTGACCACGAATGCCGGAGCCACCAATCAGATTCTCTTGCCTGAATTGTACCTCAAATCCCGCTGGGGTGCTCTGGAAGTGTACATCGGAAAACGGAAAGAAACGTTTGGACTGGCCGATTCTACGCTGGGCGTGGGTCCGTACAGTTGGTCGGGTAACGCGATGCCCGTACCCAAGATACAGATCGGCTTTCCTAACTGGACGTCTCTCCTAAATGATCGACTGGCTTTTCAGGCCGTCTGGGCACACGGCTGGCTCGACGACCGAACTGCTTTTGTACGCCGGTCGTACCTGCATCAGAAAACGTTTTATCTGCGTTTGGGAAAGCCTACCGCCCGTTTGCAAACCTTTTTGGGCATCAACCATCAGGTCCAGTGGGGAGGTTATGCTCCCAGCCTGCGTACGAGTCCTTCACCCACGCAAACGGAGTACTTTCAACCCAACGGCTCCCTTCCCAAAGACGCAGCAGCTTTCTGGAGCGTAGTAACGGCTGGGCGAGGGAAAAATGCCGCGTATAATCCGTATGATTTTCGTGAACGGGTAGGTAATCATGTAGGCTCCGTTGATGCCGCCCTTCAACTTCAAACGAACGGGCATCGCTTCCTTTTTTACCGCCAACAGCCCTACGAAATGCCGTCGCTGCTGCATTTAGCCAACTGGCGGGATGGACTTACTGGCGTTAGTATCACTACCGATGGTACCGACACTCCCGTCATCCGTAAGCTCGTGGTGGAGGTTCTGTACACCAAAAATCAGGGACGAAAAGGTTCGCCCTTTGGCCAAGGGCCCGTCTGGGAAGAGAACTACTTTAACCACCGACAGTACCAACAGGGCTGGTCCTATCGTGAACGAACCCTAGGTACACCACTTCTGGCCCCAACTCGTGCGGCTGAAGGGCTTTTCACCAAAGACAATCTACTCTCAGCGGTACACTTGGGCCTGGATGGTTCACTGGGGCAAGGCTATACCTTCAACGGTCGATTTACCTACCTTCACTCCGACGGAACGCCCGAATCCCCGTACACACGGGCAAAGCAACAAGTTAGTCTACTGCTGGAATTACGCAAACCAGTATGGTTTCTAAAAGGCTCTGAACTACTGGCTAGTGGAGCTGCCGATTTCGGTGACGTTTATCCGCAAAGCTGGGGCTTCTCCATGGGCATTCGGAAAAGCTGGGGATTTGCGGATGAAGACATTCCGGAAATCGCCCGGTATCGGCTGAAGTACCGATCCCATCGCTGGTGAACAAACAAAAAACGGACGGCGAACCGTCCGTTTCCTTATTCCGATAATTCCATCCAGCGAAATTCTTTTTCTTCGAGCTGAACGTTGATTTCCTCAATCTCTTTGGACCACAGCGTAATCTGTTGATAATCGCCTTCGCCGGCGTTCATTTGTTCAGTAATAGCTGCCCGTTGTCCCTCCAGTTCGGTAATTTCCTTTTCGAGCGTTTCCAATTCCCGCTGTTCCTTGTAACTCAGCTTTCGTTTCGTGGAAACCGGAGCTGGCGTAGAAGCCGGTTTAGGAGCTTCGACTTTGGGTTTTGTCGGTTCAACAACAGGGGCACTACTCAGGTTTTCGCGATAATCGGTATAGTTGCCGGGGAAATCCCTGATTCTTCCTTCACCTTCAAAAACAAACAAGTGCTCTACCAGACGGTCCATGAAATAGCGGTCGTGAGAAACCAGTACCAGACAGCCCGCAAACTGGAGCAGATAATCTTCCAGTACATTCAGCGTCTGGATGTCCAGATCGTTCGTGGGCTCATCCAGAATCAGAAAGTTCGGGTTCTGAATCAGGACCTGCAACAGTTGCAAGCGACGTTTTTCACCCCCCGAAAGCTTTTCTACATTGGTGTATTGCTTCTTCGGATCGAATAAAAAATGTTGCAGAAACTGACTGGCCGTAATCGTCTCACCGGAACCCAGCGTAACGACCTCCGCAATGTCTTTTACTACGTCGATGACTCGCTGTCCGGGCTTAAACGTCGGTTCACTTTGCGTATAATAACCAAACCGAACCGTTTCTCCGACACTGATCACGCCGGAGTCGGCTTGCTGTTCTCCCGTCAAAATGTCCAGAAACGTAGATTTCCCCACCCCGTTCTTTCCCACAATCCCTACCCGCTCGCGACGGCGAAACACGTATTCAAAGTCCTCGACGATTTTCAGATCGCCAAAAGCCTTTTTGATATGTTCCAGCTCGATAATCTTGCTACCCAGCCGGGCCATGCCAATGTTCAGCTCCACGTTCGACTCCTTCCGCCCCTGATTTGCCTTATCCTGTAAGTCGTAAAAGGCATCAATGCGGTACTGGGCTTTCGTACCCCGGGCCTTGGGTTGCCGCCGCATCCACTCCAGTTCGCGACGGAGCAGGTTTTGGGCTTTATCCACACTCGCGGATTCCGATGCATGGCGTTCCGACTGGCGTTCCAGAAAATAGGAATAGTTACCCTTGTATCGGTAGATATTTCCCTCGTCCAGCTCCAGGATTTCCGTACACACCCGATCCAGGAAATAGCGGTCGTGCGTCACGAGTAACAGCGTCATATTCGCCGTACCCAGGTAATTTTCCAGCCACTCGATCGCTTCCAGATCCAGGTGGTTGGTAGGCTCATCCAGAATAAGTAAATCCGGCTCGTCGAGCAGTACTTTAGCCAGAGCCACCCGCTTCCGCTGGCCCCCCGAAAGCTGTCCTACCTGCTTGTCAAAGTTGGATTCAGCTACGCCGAGTCGGCCCAGTACCTGCTTTACTTTCGATTCGTAATCCCAGGCCTTCTGTACTTCCATTTGCTCGGCAGCGTCGGCCAGTTGCTGATCCGTGCCATCGATCAGAGCCAGTTCATACGCCCGAATGGCCTGCAGCAGGGGGGTGTCGCCGAGGAACAGCGTATCCAGTACGGTCTGGTTTTCATCCAGATTCGGTTGCTGATTGAGATACCCAACCCGTACTTCCTTACGAATACTGACGGTTCCTTCTTCGGCAGTCTGTAAACCAGCCAGTACGTCCATCAAAGACGTTTTACCCGTTCCGTTTCGACCCACCAGGGCAACTTTGTCGCCCTTACTTAAGCCAAACGTGATATTTCTGAAAAGCCAGCGTTCTCCCGTTGATTTCGAGAGCCCTTCGGCGGATAAATAATTCATGCCTTCCTCGCCTGATTCAACAAATAAAAATCCACTAATACTAAGGCCGCCATCGCCTCTACGATGGGTACAGCCCGGGGTACCACGCAGGGGTCGTGTCGCCCTTTGCCCGATACGACGGCCGGATTTCCGTGGACATCCACCGATTCCTGATCCTGCATAATCGTAGCTACGGGTTTGAAAGCTACGCGGAAATAAATGTCTTCCCCGTTCGAAATACCCCCCTGAATACCGCCGGAAAGGTTGGTCCGCGTGCGTACCTTGCCCGTTTCGTCGGTGTAGTACTCATCGTTATGTTCTGAGCCGTATTGTTCAACACCCGCAAAGCCAGAACCGTATTCAAAACCTTTCACGGCGTTAATGGAAAGCATGGCTTTGCCTAATTCTGCGTGCAACTTGTCAAACACGGGTTCGCCCCAGCCCGCCGGAACGCCCGTACACACGCAGGATACTACGCCACCGATGCTATCGCCCTTTTTACGGGTTTCGTCAATGTACGCGAACATCTGCTCGGCTACCTCGGGATCAGGGCAACGTACGGCGTTTTCCTCCGCCAGAGCCAGATTCAACTGCTGATAGGGAATTTCCATTTTCAGCTTTCCCACCTGCGATACGTAGGCCTGAATCGATACACCCAATTGCTGAAGTACCAGTTTCGCCAGGGCTCCTGCTGCCACCCGAGCCGCCGTTTCGCGGGCGGACGAACGTCCCCCACCCCGGTAATCGCGAACGCCGTACTTGGCCGTGTAGGTGTAGTCCGCGTGCGAAGGCCGGAACTGCTCGGAAATGTGGCTGTAATCTTTGGACCGCTGATCTTCGTTCGGAATCATCAGGCCGATGGGTGTACCCGTTGTCTTGCCTTCGAATACCCCCGACAGGACCTGAAACGTATCGGATTCTTTGCGTTGCGTAGTAATGCGGGACTGGCCGGGTTTACGCCGATCCAGGTCCTGCTGAATAAAGGCTTCATCGAAGGTGATTCCGGCCGGACAACCGTCGATTACGACACCGATCGCTTTTCCGTGGGATTCACCAAACGTGCTGATTTTAAATAACGTACCGTATGTACTGGACATAAATTCGTACTGTTTGAGGATCAGCTGACCGTAGTCAGCCATCCGAAATAGAAGACAAAACCGTAAACGAGGGTCGGCTAGCCGCGTTTCCCTCGTATGAAAATATACACCATTCCCAAAGCCATAATCGCCAGTAGCCCATTCGCCAAACTCAGAATGGTATGCTGAACATTCACGAAGGGTTTCGTACTGTCCAGGTTTTCAAGATTACTGAAGAGCGAACCCGCCAGTGCATCCGAATCGGTATTGGTAATTTTTTCACCCTGACTTTTCAGAACCATATTCGACTGCCAGTTGACGTAGCGGCCGGTTCGTGGATTGAAAAATATCCAGCGAAAATACATGCTTAACGGGAAGTTTCCGGCCTGTTTGGGAATGATCTGAAAAGTAAAAGTTTTTTCGCCACTCACCCGGCTCCGTCGACGCGTAATGGATTGCTGGATGGTGGGTGGGTAAAAATCAAAAAAGTTATCATTTTCGGGCGTTGGAATCAGAATCGGGGTTAGGTTACCAATGCCGTTTATCGTGATTTTGTACTGAATCGTTTTCCCCGTTTGTACGACCCGGGTACTAAGTTGTTCCCGTACCGAATATTCCCCAGTAACGGCCTGATTGCGGCGGGCATCCTGGGGCAGCGGGACGGGACGAATGACGAGAGGTTTACTATGAAACGTCAGAAAAGACTGTTTTTTCGACTTTTCATCAGTCACGCTCATTTTCAGACTTACGGCAGGAAACTGGATCGGCTCCGTATTCAACGGAAAATATACTGCCTGAAAGAGCCGGTACTCGGTGTACCTTCGGCCATTAATCGTGGTTTCAAACACCTGGGGTTCGCCGCGTATACCAAAATTTTCTTCCCAGCAGTTTGCGGGTCGTATCTGCTTGAGAATAGCCCCTAATTGCAGGTTTAACGCATAGAAACCCATTTCCAGGGGATTATCATCCGCAACAAAAAAGCCCAAACTCAGGTTAAAGCCTTCGCCCGCGTAGACCTGACTGCGGTTGGAACTGAGGAGTAAAAACGCGGACGCTTTGGCATCCGCAGGCGTGGGTTCAACGGCTTCCTCCTCTTCTTCTGACACTGTCTCTTTGGCAACGGCATCGGTCACAATGACAATTCCACCCATCGATTGAACGGTCTGCCCATTTACATTCATGGTAAATGGCGTGACAGCGTAATTTCCCGGTTGGTTTGGAATATAATTTTGAGTGATGCGTTGTACTATTTCCGTACGATTGCCTACGGTGGTACTGGAAGTAGTAGTGGTGGTGCCCCGGCGGCTCATTCCCATGACATCCGGGAAGCGATCGTACTCGCGTTGTTCGCTCCCCGTGATGACTACGGTGATCGTATAGGGCTTGCCGGCAGGTATAGAAGAAGGCCCTAATTCAATGCGAATCGCGTTTTGCTGGGCAAAAACAAAAATTCTTGAAAAAGAACAATAAAAAAGTAGGATAATTAAATATATTTGTCGTGCCTTCATCGTTACAAAGATAGGCCGAAACTAATGGCCCAGCCATTTGTTAAACCTTAAACCAATTATGCCATGTCCATCACGGTATTGGAATATGTCAAGATCATTCTCCAGAAAGTAAGTTTTGACGCTCATTTATTCGAAAAAGAACTGCGTAAAGCCTTACGCCAATTGATTCCTGCTGAAGTTAAAGAACTCAAACAATGGTGCTATACCCTGTTTGGTAAAATATACTACCGCATTTTACGTCGCTGTTTTGCTACGGTCCGTTTCCGTCGCCTGCGATTTGCCAGAGAATAGTTTGTGATGATTTTAGGGACATCAGAATCCTCGTCGGGTTTCCGACGAGGATTTTTGTTTCTTAGGTAACGTATTTATAATCAGAATATTGAAGAATGCTTATTGCATAAGAAAGCATTCTTACCAAGGGATACGCTAGATTCATCTACCCGCTATACGTTACGCGGGGATGAACGTCAGGCGTTCGCCCGTTTTTTCTTCGTTGAATGCTCCATTCGCGTACGCCACGTGACCCGATACGATGGTATGCGTAACGGCGGAGCGGAAGTTGTATCCTTCCAGCGGCGACCAGCCACATTGAAAGTTCAGGCTTTCTTTCGTAACCACATTGGGACGATTTAGATCCACCAGCACCAGATCGGCCCAGTAGCCTTCGCGGATGTAGCCCCGTTTTTCCATCCGGAAACAATCGGCTACGGCGTGTGACATTTTTCGAACGATGGTTTCCAAAGAAATTTTTCCGTCCTGATAAAACTCCAGCATCAGTAGCAGGGGATGCTGCACCAGCGGTAAACCCGAGGGGGCCTGCCAGTACGACTGTTGTTTTTCTTCCCAGGTGTGGGGAGCGTGGTCCGTAGCGATTACGTCGATTCGGTCATCGAGCAGAGCCTGTAACAGTTGTTGCTTGTGATCATCGGCTTTAATCGCCGGATTACACTTGATCTGATTGCCCAGGCGTTCGTAATCGCGGGCATCAAACCAGAGGTGGTGTACACAGACTTCCGACGTAATGTGTTTCTGGTGTTTGCGTTTTACGCTTTCGGCATCAGAATATCCGTAATAGCCTTTGTCAAACAAGGCCGTTTCTTCGCCAGTCGTAAGATGCAGAACGTGCAAACGCGTACCGTGCTGTTTGGCTAGTTCTACCGCCATGGAGCTGGATTTGTAACACGCCTCTTCATTCCGGATTTCGGGGTGTACGCGGGCGGGGGCATCGTCACCGTACCGTTCCTTATAGGCCGCTACATTGGCCCGAATTGTGGCTTCATCTTCACAGTGCGTAGCAATTAGGTACGGTGCGTTGGCGAAAAGTTTTCCTAGTACGACTGGGTTATCTACCAGCATATTGCCCGTCGATGATCCCATGAAAATTTTTACACCGCAAACCTGCGTAGCGTCCGTCCGCATGACCTCGTCGTAATTGTCGTTCGAGGCTCCCATAAAGAAGGAGTAATTAGCAAGGGAACTACGATTAGCAATCGCGTACTTATCGGCCAGCAGTTCCTGCGTGAGTGCATTAGGAACGGTATTAGGCATTTCCATAAAGCTCGTCACGCCACCGGAAACCGCCGCCCGGGCTTCCGATCGGATGGTCGCCTTGTGCGTAAGGCCCGGTTCCCGGAAATGTACCTGGTCGTCAATGACACCGGGTAACAGATACTGGCCTTTGGCATCAATGACCTGATCGGCGTTCAGTCCGGAAAGGCCCGTACCGATTTTTTCAATGAACCCATCTTTGATGAATACGTCCGCCGGGCGAATCTGTCCTTCGTTGACCAGCTGAGTATTAAGAATAAGAAGTGAAGACATAAGAAGGTCTGGCTAAAAAGATGCCCTGTATGCAAGCAGACAGGGCATCCGGAAAGTATTCAAAAGAACTTATCGTTGTTGCTGGATTTGAGCAAACTCCTTCGCGAAGTACGTCAGAATAATCTTTGCTCCCGCCCGTTTGATGGACGTCAGCGTTTCGAGCATCACCCGATCCCCGTCAATCCAGCCTTTCTGGGCGGCGGCTTTGATCATGGAGTATTCACCCGAAATATTGTACGCAGCAATGGGCAGAGCGAAGTTATCATTCAACATCTTGATGATGTCCAGATACAGCATGGCGGGCTTCACCATCAAATAATCGGCTCCTTCGGCGTAATCGAGTTCGGCTTCAATCAAAGCCTCCTTGATGTTGGCCGGATTCATCTGATATGTTTTCTTGTCGCCGAACTTGGGGGCTGATTCCAGGGCATCCCGGAAAGGACTGTACAGAGCCGACGCGTACTTGGCTGTGTACGACATGATCGCTACTTTCGAAAATCCGGCGTCATCGAGTTTCTCCCGCAGGTACCCGACCCGACCGTCCATCATATCCGAAGGCCCGAGAATGTCGGCACCCGCCTGAGCCTGAGCAACACCCATTTTGCCTAAGTATTCCAGCGTTTCGTCGTTCAGAATCTCACCATTCTCTACGTACCCATCGTGCCCATCCGAGCTGTAAGGGTCCATGGCTACGTCCGTCATGACTACTACGTCCGGGTACTTACTCTTCACCGCATGAATGGCTTCCAGATACATGCTACCCTCCCGCCAGCTTTCACTGGCGTACTTATCTTTTTTGGATTCATCCAAACCGGGAAATAAATCAAAAGCTTTGATGCCTAAGTCCTGGCACTGGCCGATTTCATCCAGCAAATTATCCAGCGAATGTCGATACACACCCGGCATCGAAGCTACTTCTCGTTTTACATTTTGTCCTTCTACCACAAAAACCGGCAGAATGAGATCATTTACCGAAACGCTCGTTTCTTCAACCAACGCTCGCACCGCGGCACTTGTACGCAACCGACGGGGACGACGTAATATATGCATAGCTACTACAGGATACGTGAAAAACTGCCGCAAAGGTACGGCTCCTACGGTTTGAGAAGGACAGAAAAGTTGAAATCGTTCGAGGTTACTTGATAAAAGCGGCGATGGCGTACCCAATCATAACCAGACACAAAACGACCTTCATAAACATACCCGCCATGAAGCCCAGAAAGGAGCCAAACGCAGCCCGCATGGCTTTGCCTGAAGCCATACCGCCGTACATTTCTCCGCCCATCGCTCCCACAAAGGCTCCCACAAACATCCCTCCGGGAATGGGCAGGATTAAACCCAGGATAAGTCCAATGGTAGTGCCGTACGTGCCGTAGGTGGTACCGCCAAATTTTCGTACGCCCCAAATGGGTACCAGATAATCCAGTACGGCAATGATGAACGTAACGATCCCGAGAACAATGAGGGTGGTGGAAGAAAACGTGGCCCGCCCTGACCAGTGCAATAGTAGCAAGCCTAAAAAACTCAGCGGTGGACCGGGCAAAGGCAGAACGGCTCCGGCCAAACCAACGAGCAGGGCCAGTACGCCCAGAATGACTAATAAAATTTCCATACGTTTTTAGAGGTTATTGGCCTGAAAATAAAAAAAGCCATCCGTTCGGGATAGCTTTTTCACAAAAAAAGAAGTACCAACTTAACTGACTGGCTTAACCAGGTTCAGTTTTTCGATGGCTTTTTCGGAAGCCGACTGCTCGGCTTTCTTTTTATTGAACCCGGTACCCGTGGCGAATACTTCGTTATCGACCATGAGTTCGGCAATGAATTCCTTATGTCGGGCAGATCCTTTTTCCGTTACCTCAAAGCGAAGGTCGCGACCTTCCCGCTGAGCCCATTCGATGATCTGCGACTTGTAATTGATATTGGTTTCTACCACTTTATCCAGATCGAAATAACTGGAAAGCAGTCGTTTCAAAATAAATTTCTTGGTAAACTGAAATCCTTTATCCAGGTAAATTGCTCCTACGAATGCTTCCAGAGCATCGCCGTACATGGACGTACGGGCCAGTACGGTCCGGCGATTCGGGTCGTATTCCACCAGCGTATCCAGTCCCAGTTTACGAGCCACCAGATTAAGCGATTCGCGATTGACAATCCGGGAGCGGATTTCGGTCAGGAAACCTTCGTCTTTGTACGGATACTTTTTGAAGAGATACTCGGCCACGACCATACCCAGCACCGCATCGCCCAGGTATTCGAGCCGTTCGTTGGAAAGTCGGAGATCTTTGCCGTTGACGGGCTTACTCACCGACGTATGCATAAACGCCAGCCGGTATAGTTCCACATTGGACGGACGGGTACCGATAAGCGTAGCTACCGCTTTCTTCAGCTTTTTATCCTTGTCGGACGGTGATCTGAAAAACTGGGTCAGAGGGTCAAAGACCGTAGAAACGAATAGCGGTAGCAGCACAGTGTAAAACATTTATTGGCTGAGCCGTAGGTCAGCAACCCACGGCTCAACCCGACTATACTTTCTTGAAAACAACGCAAGTGTTGTGTCCGCCAAAACCAAAAGTGTTGCTAATCGCCACTTCTACCTTCCGGGCCTGGGGCTCATTGAAGGTAAGGTTTAAATTTGGATTAATATCAGGATCGTCCGTAAAATGGTTGATCGTAGGCGGTATCAACTGATTTTTAATCGCCAGAATTGCAGCTACCGCTTCAATCGCAGCCGCTCCCCCTAACAGGTGACCGGTCATGGATTTCGTGGAACTGATATTCAGCTTGGTAGCATGTTCGCCGAACAAACGCTCAATGGCCTTTAGTTCCTGCGGATCGCCGATGGGCGTAGATGTACCGTGGGTGTTAATGTAATCGACTGATTCTAAAGGCAATTCAGCGTCTTCCAAAGCCAGCTTCATACACATATAGGCACCACGTCCGTCCGGATGGGGAGCTGTAATGTGATACGCATCGGATGACATTCCGCCACCCATGATTTCGCAGTAGATTTTTGCTCCACGGGCTACGGCATGCTCGTACTCTTCCAGAATCAGAGCGGCTCCACCTTCACCCAATACAAAACCCTCGCGGTCTTTGTCGTAGGGGCGGGAAGCCGTGGCGAAATCGTCATTGCGTTCGGAAAGGGCTTTCAGGGCGTTAAAACCACCCACACCCGCCTGTGTAACAGCCGCTTCCGATCCACCGGATACGCAAATATCCATCTTACCCAAACGGATGTAATTAAACGCGTCGATCAGGGCATTTCCTGAAGAAGCACAGGCCGATACGGTGACGTAGGTAGGTCCGCGAAATCCGTGACGGATGGAGATCAGTCCGGCGGAACTATCCGCAATCATTTTGGGGATAAAGAAGGGATTGAACCGGGGGTTTCCATCGCCCCCGCCAAAATTCAGTACTTCATCCTCAAACGTTTTGAGTCCACCGATACCGGCACCCCAGATTACGCCTACGCGATCAAGGTCTACTTTTTCTTTATCGATGCCCGCGTCCGCAATCGCCTCATCGGCGGTTACGACGGCGTACTGGGTAAACCAGTCCATCTTGCGGGCCTCCTGGCGAGGAATGTACGCCTGTACGTCAAAGTTTTTTACCTCACAGGCAAATTTGGTACGGAAACGGGTGGCATCGAACCGCGTAATGAGATTGGCACCGCTGACGCCTCGGGTCAGTCCGTCCCAGTATTCCTCTACCGTATTTCCTATGGGGGTAAGAGCTCCTAGTCCAGTGACAACAACTCGCTTCAATTGCATAGCGTAATAGTTTTATAATCAGGTTCAGTGATTGACTTGCCTCTTGTATCGAGAGTTTGTTTAGCAAGAAAAATCCGAACCAACAGAATCAAAAAAATGTGCTAATCCGAAAAGAGGCACCGAAATGCCTTTTTCCAAATTAGCACCGCTGATAGATGTTACTTACTTGGCGTGTTCTTCCAGATAGGCAACAGCCTGACCGACCGTCGTGATCGTTTCAGCCTGATCGTCGGGAATAGACACATTGAATTCTTTTTCAAATTCCATGATGAGTTCCACGGTATCGAGCGAGTCAGCCCCGAGGTCATTCGTAAAGCTAGCTTCCGGCGTCACTTCCGACTCCTCCACGCCCAATTTGTCAACGATAATCTGCTTGACTTTAGCCGAGATTTCTGACATTGTGTTTGAGTGATTTGGTTCAAAAAACGTCGCAAAGAAAATTACTTGAATGCAGATTGTCAAACATATTTTTCAGAGCGAGCGTTTATTAAATTTTTTTTTCGGTTTTAAAATTCGATTCAATCGGCATTGATCGGCTTTTTCCTCCCCTTTTCTAATAAAATTCTAATGCATAAAAAAAGAGAAAGCCGGTCTGACTTTTCTCTTTTCAGTCGTATACAGAAAGGAATTTTTATTCGTTCGAAACCTGGCTAGCTCCTGAGGTATTGGCAGTTACGGACGGACGGCCCCGATATCGCACCTGACTGGCTCCACTGGCATCGGCCACTAATTTTTCGGTTACGTAGACGCGGGCCGAGCTGGCTCCGGAAACATTTACGTTCGCCTGACTAACTTTAAATTCTTCGCCTTTAAAGATGGTAGCTCCCGAAATTTTTCCGTCAAGACTTTCCGCATTTCCGTTTAAAGTAACCTGAGAAGCACCGGACAAATCCATTTGTACCTGTTTGGCCCGCGTATCAATGCTGACCTGAGAAGCTCCGGAAATATCAATGTTCATCCGATTTTGGCTACCGAAACCCGCTACTTTGGCCTGGGAAGCTCCACTGAATCGTACACCCGTCAGGGCGGGCATGGTGATGTGGACGTGTACACGCTGACGATTATTCGAACGCCGATTGCTTTCCCGGTACCGAATCCGAAGCTGACCGCTGCTGACGTTGGCCTCCAGCTCGTCGAGGTCTTTCTGTTCGCCTTCCACTTCTACGTTGAAACTACCCGGCTTTACGTCAATGATAAAGGCTGATCCTAAATCCAGACGGTCAAAATTACTTAGATTGAATGTTTTTCTGGTCTGTGCTCCTACTGAGGTAGCCACTAGCAGGCTCAGGAAAAAGAATACGGAGGTTACGTGTTTGGTATTCATCACGGCTGACAAGGTTTCATGGTGAGTGTAGGACGGAAAGATGTTTTCGCTTAAAGATTTGTTGCATAGCGAATTAAAAAATACCGGACTTTTGTACCTGCCAAAAGAATCCGTATCTTTGCGGCTCATTTCGGCAACCGCTCGACCTGTGGGATTCGATGTTGCCGATCTATCAATGAGTTAGACCATTTTAACAAAACTCTTTCAGAGATCATGAGTGATCTGATCAAACTGGTAGAAGCTGATAATTCAGCTCGCCGGACCGACATCCCCGATTTCAAATCTGGCGATACGCTTAACGTTCACGTAAAAATTCGTGAAGGAAATAAAGAACGTATCCAGGTTTTCACTGGTGCGGTAATTCAACGCAAAAATTCTGGTACGAATGGCGAAACGTTTACGGTACGTAAAGTATCTAATGGCGTTGGCGTAGAGCGTATCTTCCCCCTTCTTTCGCCCAACATCGACAAAATCGAAGTGGTACGTCGCGGTCTGGTACGTCGTGCTCGTCTGTACTACCTGCGTGGCAAACAAGGTAAGGCTGCCAAAATCAAAGAAAAGAAAAAATAGCCTTGAGCTACTCCCTTTTAAAGGTCGTTCCTGTACAGAACGACCTTTTTTTGTACCCAATCCAAAGGTTTTACGCTTTCCTTCTTTATTTTTACCATCCTTGCCTATACTGATTTTAGCTATTCCTCTCTAGACACATGAAAATTGACTCACATCAGCACTTCTGGCAGTATGATCCTATTCGGGATGCCTGGATTACTCCCGCCATGCAGGCCATCCGCCGGGATTTTTTTCCGGAAGACCTCCAGCCACTCCTTCAGAAAACGGGCATTGATGGCACGATAGCCGTCCAATCCGATCAATCCGAAGCTGAAACGGAATTTCTGCTTTCCCTGGCGGAACAACACGATTTTATCAAAGGCGTGGTAGGCTGGGTGGATTTACGGTCAGAGACTCTGAGTGAACGCCTTGAAATGTTTCGGGCGTTTCCTAAACTCAAAGGTTTTCGTCATATCGTACAAGCAGAGCCGGATGATCTGTTTCTGCTTCGGACGGAGTTTATGGAAGGCGTACGGACCCTTGGTGAGTATGGCTATACCTATGATGTATTGATTTATCCAAAGCACCTGCCCGTCGCCCGCGAACTCGCTACGCGTCTGCCCTATAACCGCTTCGTGGTCGATCACGGAGCGAAACCCCTGATTAAACAGGGCGAACTGGAAAAATGGACCGCCGATATTCAGTCGCTGGGTAAACGCGAAAATGTTTGCTGCAAAGTATCCGGACTGGTGACGGAAGCCGACTGGGAAAAATGGTCGCTTAAACAGCTTCGCCCCTATCTGGACGTTATTTTCGAATCCTTTGGTACTTCCCGTACCATGTTTGGTTCCGATTGGCCCGTTTGTCTGGTTGCTTCCGCTTACGAACGCTGGGTAGAGATACTAAACGAATACATGGAACCGTTTTCGGAAACTGAAAAAGCTCAGTTCTGGGGAATCACGGCTACTGAATTTTATAGTTTATAAGGTTATCTTACTACGATTAGGCTCTTTTGGTATAGTCAGGCTTGGTATCGTTACTAAGCAACAGATCCCTTAAGAACATTTAACGCATTCGTAATGAATCTAAACCTATCCAATAAAGTCATCATTGTTACGGGCGGTGCCAAAGGCATTGGCGAAGGAATTAGTCAAGTGCTGGCTGCCGAAGGAGCGATTCCGGTCATTATTGGTCGTAGTGAGTCCGATAATTTGAAAACAGTAGCAGCCATTGAAGCGGCGGGCAGTCAGGCCTTTCAGGTACCTGCCGAATTGACCCAGCCCAGCGAATGTGAAAAGGCTGTTCGATTGACGTTGGAGAAGTTTGGTGTCATCGATGGACTGGTCAACAACGCCGGGGTAAACGATGGAGTAGGTCTGGAAAATGGTACCTATGAAGACTTTATAGCTTCACTGCACAAAAACCTGATTCATTACTACCTGATGGCTCAGTATGCCTTGCCTGCTCTGAAAGCATCGCAGGGAGCCATTGTCAATATTGGCTCAAAAACGGCTGAAACGGGTCAGGGAGGTACGTCTGCCTATGCCGCCGCGAACGGTGGCCGGAATGCACTTACCCGCGAATGGGCCGTTGAGCTACTCAAATACAATGTTCGGGTCAACGCAGTGATTGTAGCCGAAAGCTGGACGCCCCTGTACGAACGCTGGATCAATGGCTTACCCAACCCGGAAGAAAAACTCAAGGAAATTACCCGCAACATTCCCTTACAGCAACGCATGACCACCACCGAAGAACTTGGTACTACGGTCGCCTTTTTGTTATCCGACAAATCCAGTCATACCACCGGTCAGCTCATTCACGTGGACGGTGGATACGTACACCTGGACCGGGCTCTGGCAAATGCTTAATTAGGGAGTTTGAAAGGTTTAAGAAGGGTTTGAAAAGTTTAATGATTAAGGTTTGAAAGAACTCGCGGTCTGAAACGATGGGACTGTTTTTAGTAATGTTCCAGGGTAATACCTGCTGACAAATGGTTAGAGGCTGTATCCTGCCGTAAATCCATAGTCGCGGCACGCGTCAAACCTCAACCTTCACACTTATCAAACCTTACACGTTTCCAACTTCAAGCCCTTTTACACCTCCTGCAATCCTAGACGTCACCACCTCCTCACCCTTAGTAATTAATTCTCCCTCTAATCCTTCCTTTCATGGCACTTGGACCATCGTCTGAAAAAGTAAAAATTAAAGATGGCTCGGCTTCTGGCAGTTATCTGATTCCCTTTGCTCTGGTTACGAGCCTGTTTTTTTTATGGGGACTTGCCAACTCGCTGAATGGCTCGTTGATTAAACAATTCCAGATTGCTCTGGACTTAAGCCGTTTTCAGGCTGGTATTGTTGATTTCGCTTTTTATCTGGGCTATTTCTTCATGGCTCTCCCGGCGGGATACGTCATGCGAAAGTTCGGCTACAAGAAAGGCATTCTCTTTGGCCTGATTCTGTACGCGGCCGGAGCCTTTCTGTTTTACCCCGCCGCCAGTGCCCGCGTGTACGGATTCTTCCTCTTTGCTCTCTTCATGATTGCCAGTGGCATTGCCTTTCTGGAAACGGCAGCGAACCTGTATGTAACGGTATTGGGCGATCCGGAAACGTCAGAATGGCGATTGAATTTTTCCCAGTCTTTCAACGGGATCAGTCTGATCTTAGGTCCCATTATCGGAGCGTTGTTCATCTTCTCCCAAACCGAGTACACGCCTGAAATGCTGGCGGCCATGCCCGCTGCCGAGGTAGAGGCCATACGGGTACAGGAAGCTCTTTCGGTGCAGGGACCTTATCTGGCCATTGGCTCCATCGTAGCTTTTGTAGCCTTGATCTTTGCGGTAGTGAAAATGCCAGAAGTGGGGGCAGAAGAAGAAAAATCAGCCGGAAAAATCTCCATTACGCACCTATTCCGCCACAAACACCTGGTATACGGCATTATTGCTCAATTCGCCAACGTGGGTGCTCAGTCCGTACTCTGGGGCTATTTCGTGGACTTCAAGCTGGATTTCTCCCGGGAAACTCACTGGGTTCTGGCCGAAGGCTGGATGAAAATCATCAGCAGTGTCAGTGGACTGGACGCCTCTTCGCTTTCCAATACCCAGATCGCTGGATTCCACGCTTCGTTTGCACTGGTACTGTTTATGCTGGGTCGCTTTGTAGGTACTTCCCTCATGACCCGAATGCCCGCCCAACGTGTACTTACGATTTACTCCGTAGCCGCTGTGGCTTTCGTAGCCGTTGCTGGCCTTGCGGGTGGTCTGGTCGCCGTGATTTGCCTGAGCATGACGTACTTCTGCCAGTCCATCATGTTCCCCACCATTTTCGCCTTAGCGACCAAAAATCTGGGCGTTGAAGCAAAGATGGCCTCCTCTTTAATCATCATGAGTATCGTGGGCGGAGCGGTGTTACCCCTGGTAGCGGGTTTACTTTTTCCTTCCGGAGCTGCTATGGCCTTGCTGGTGCCCTTTGTCTGCTTTGCTTATGTCGTGTTTTTTGCCATTAAAGGCTACAAAGCTGATTAGTAGGTGAGATTCATTTCCCAATTTATCGCCAGAAGCCGGAACCCCACCGGCTTCCGGTCATTTAGAGCTTTCCTTCTATCTAAATTTTTCTTAAAGCCGATCCTTTCCCCCTATCTTTGTGTTTATATAGATAGTTTGCAATGGTCTGTTTTCAATTTGTTTAAGATAGTAGTAGTTTTTTTTACCTACCCTTCCTATCCTGACCGAAAGCATAGACGATTATGGAGCTGTGAATCGTTCCATGAGAGAACCGCAAACCTGAACACTAAAAACTGAAAACTAAATCGAATGAGTGGATGGATTATGGCCGGGCAGTTATTGCTGGGCCTTTCGATACTGGTAGGTTTACACGAGTTTGGTCACTTCTTCTTTGCCAAACTTTTCAAAATCCGCGTCAACAAGTTTTATATCTTTTTTGATTTCCTTTTCCCCCTGCCTAACGTTGCCAACTTCGCCCTTTGGAAGAAGAAAATTGGGGATACCGAATATGGTATTGGCTGGTTCCCCTTAGGAGGTTACGTTCAGATTGACGGGATGGTGGATGAAACGCAGGAAGCCAATCAGTTGGCTTCTGAACCCCAGCCCTGGGAATTCCGCTCCAAACCCGCCTGGCAACGTCTCTTGGTCATGTTGGGAGGAATCATTGTCAACGTCATCACGGGAATTATCATTTTCTCATCCCTCTCGTATCAGAACGGATACAATTACATTCCCGTGTCCGAGGTAAACAAGAACGGGATTGTAGCGGGCGAACTGGCTCAGGAAATCGGGCTACGTACGGGGGATAAAATTGTGAAGGTAAACGGTCAGCCGATTGAAGACTTCCGTCAGGATGTAGTTGGTCAGGTTCTGCTTGAATCCAACAGCAATTACACCGTCGAACGGGATGGCAAAGAGCTGGTCATTCCCATCCGGAACGATTTGGCGGGTCTGCTGGCTCGGGATAATAACCCCGAACGTTTCATCAGCACCTTCGCCACTCTGGGCGAAGTGGTAAAAGTAGCCGAACCGGAAAAACCGGGTTTGTTTGCCAAGATTCTAGGCGAGAAAAAGCAGAACCTACCAGCCTACGAAGCGGGTATGAAGGAAGGCGACAAAGTGGTTAGTATTAATGGTAAGCCCCTGACATATTACCACGAATTTTCTCAAACGGTAGCGGCGAATAAAGGCAAAGTTATCGACGTGGTGGTTGATCGGAAAGGTAAGATGCTGACGCTTAAACCCCGCGTAACTCCCGAAGGTAAACTGATGGTTTTCCTGAACCGGACGCCCTTACAGACGCCAGCTCACGTGGATTATAATTTCGGTCAGGCTGTAGCAGCGGGTACGTACGATGCTTTCGACGTAGTGGCGAAAAACGTAAAAGGTTTTGGTAAGATTTTTAAAGGTGAAGTAGCCGCCAGCGATGCCATTAGCGGCCCCGTAGGAATCAGTAAATTATACGGTGATATCTGGGACTGGAACCACTTCTGGACGGTAACGGGTCTGCTTTCGATGGCTTTGGCCTTCATGAATGCCCTGCCGATTCCGGCCCTCGACGGTGGTCACGTTATTTTCCTGCTTTATGAAATGATTTTCCGCCGGGCTCCTTCGGAAAAATTCCTCGAACGGGCTCAGCAAATTGGTACCATTTTATTGCTAGGTCTGATGGTATTTGCGATTGGTAATGACTTGTTTAAGTAAATGATGAAGTGTCTAAACCTGCGGCCCTGGCTGAGTGTAGTACTGATCTTGGTTTGTGTACCGTTGTTTTCTGCCTTTCACCGGAATAAACATGATTTCCACAACAGCCTGACCGAAATGCGTTATGATGTTCGGAACAAGGTATTTGAAGTAGAAATCAAGCTGTTTACCGATGATCTGGAAACGGCCTTGAATAAAGGTCGGTCGGGAGCTAAAATCCGTATTCAGGACAAGGATCAGAACGATCGGCTGGTTGAGGCGTACATCCGTAAGCACTACAAGTTTTTAAACGCGGCGGGTCAGGCGAAAGCTTATCAGTACGTCGGAAAACAGAATGAAGTCGATGCCACCTGGATTTTTGTGGAAATGCCCTTTACGGAGACCATTAAAGGCTGCAAACTTCAGCAATCGGCTCTAACGGATATTTTTGATGATCAGCAAAACATTGTAAATCTGACCTTTGGCTCCGAAAAAAAGTATTTCCTTTTTAATGAGAAAATACCGACTCGTGTAATCGAATAAAAAACGTTTCTTAGCTACCAAACAAAGCCGGCAGAGGGGTATACCACTCCGTGCGTTTGTTTGGTAGCTATTCGTTTCACTACTACGCAACTCAACATCTTTACTCCTTCACCAGCCGTCCCCCTCGCAGCAACTCATACACTTTCTCCATATCCGGATCCTGATTGGCCAGGAAGTCGATCGCAGTAAAAGTGATCGGGTGATCGGGGATCACCCCATGCCCTTCGTTCGGATCAGTTACAGCCGTTAAGGCTTTGAACAGCGGAAACCGGATGCGTAGATGGCTTTGCGGTAATGTCAGATAGGGAATAGTCCAGGCCGTACAGCCATTACGACCTCCGCCCGTCTCCCGACCAATGATGACGGCCCGCTTCCAGAACTGTAAATTGGCCGCTGTAATGGAAGACGCCGAGAACGATCCTCCATTCGTCAGAATGTATACATCGCCGCGGTATCCATACCTGCGAATCGGCTTTTGCGTACGCGTGGCATGACGAATAATCCGGCGACCGTCGGGCAGCCTTTTAGCCACCACTTTCATCATAACGGTACGGGCCAGTCGCTCGTTAGTATAGCGGTTATAGGTAGAGGAATGTGGTAAGCTCTCTACCGACTGATACGCCTGAAAGGGCTGGTCCATCACATACCGCATCAGCAGGTTACTTGCCGCTACGCGACCACCCCCGTTGTTGCGTAAGTCCAGCACCAGGTGTTGAACATGGTTGCGTTCAATTTGCCGGAACAATCGACGAAACAACCGCCGATAATTATTAATACTGAAGGTATTCAAATCCAGAATAGCAACGCTGGAATCCCGTGAAGAAATTGACAGCCGGGCGTGTCGATTGCCGTATAATTTCATCGGAGCAGGAACGCTGGCAGGCCGAACCTGTCCCGTAACGGGCCGAACGGACGGAATCACGACCCCTTTGGCCTTCTCTTCTTTTCTCCAGTGAACGTGATACGTCTTTTCCTGCTTCAGCGAATCGAGCACGGTTACCTCGTAGTTTTCTTTTTCGCCGTACCAGTATCGGTAATACATCGGGAAATTATTCAGGATCGTCGTGTTCTTGAAGGTTTGATTATAGCCGTCCGAAATCACCAGACTACGTAAGGTATGGTACACTTCGCCGGCGGGACGACCATCTATTTTTACGACTTCCTGTCCTTTCCAAAGCTCCGGCTGATTACTGAAATTGGACGAGACGAAAATCCGGTCGGTCATTTCAAACACACTCAACGGAAAATCCTTGGGCGTATGGCGTTTTCGCCAACGCTCAAAACTTCTCGATCCCCGCACGTTGGTGTGGCCGCAGTGAATCAACTCAACCAGAGGGTCAAGCTGACGTCTGAATTCAACTTCCGTCATGGGTCGATTCAGGTTTTGAGCCGTCGCGTCGAAAGCCGAATCGAGCTTTGCTTTCGGAGTATACCAGTACAAGCCCGGATGCCCAGCCTCCAGGCTGGCTCGCATGATTTGAAAATCTTTTTGTAATTGTTGCGGCTGATACGTACGCTGGGGCGAATACGATCGCGGAGAACAGGCTGACAGGCCTATTCCAATCAGCAACAAACCAATCAGACTTTTCATAGATAGCCGGAATACAGTTTTACGCATCAATAGATTAACAGCAATGGCGTACCTTTTTTCGGAGAATAGTAAAGTCATTTCAGAAAAATCCTTGCTCCTGTAGCCTGATTGTCAGCTACTCATGCGGAGTAAAAATACAAATTCTTAACACGTTTGGAACCGATTAATTCCAAACGGTCTTAATTTTATATAAACGAAATCAACCCCAAAAAGGTATGGCGACGGCTAATCTTACTCTGATTGCAGCCCTGCGAAGAACGGCACGGAATCTGGACGGCGGTAAACCCTACATGTGGGGTCATATGGGAGCCTGTAATTGCGGCAATCTGGCTCAGGAGCTAACGCAGCTCACCAAAGCCGATATTCATGCGTATGCCCTGCAGGGCCGTGGCGACTGGCGGGAACAAGTGGAAGAGTTTTGCCCCACGAGCGGTCTACCCATGGATTTGCTCATTGCTGATCTTTTGCAATACGGGCTTACCACAACTGATTTACAACATCTGGAACGACTTTCAGATCCAAAAGTCAAGAACCGGATTCCGCTGGAACGCCGGAACCAAATGCGGCATAATGTTCGGGAAGATGTGATGCTCTATCTGCAAACCTGGGCTTTTGTTCTGGAAGAAGAGTTACTGGAAGCCCTGCCCCTGCCCGACTTTGAGCATACGCCTGAGCTTTCGCTTGCGATATAGCTTTACTGAAAACTCCGGGGCTGAGCCACGTCAAAATGACCAAAGTCACTTTTAGAATTTTGTGAGTTCATAAGAACCCGCCGCAAGCCAATCGTTTTGCTGGTTCGACGAATGAGTGACTGCGAAGAGTACGCTCCTTTCGGTACATACTGACCCGTAGCATCGATGGTGGGGGGTAGTTTTTTGGGATACACAAGCGTACTGCCCTGCTGCAAATCCACACCATCGAGTATATACTGATTCGGAATCTGTACCTGAAGCGTGGTGCTGCTATTTACGATACGTACGTTCGGTGTGGGTACTTTGGGCCATTGTGAAACGTTGGCTCTGGTTCGGAACAGGACGATTGCGTCGGTTCCGCCCGGGTTCATTTCCCAGGCAAGATGGGCACAGTAAATTACCTGCAGGTTGGGTACGGCGATATTATCTACATCCGTCGTTCGCCGGTTTACTACTACTTCGAAATTAGCGGTGCTCAAATCAACCGTCAATTCGGGTCTTTTGGTGACCAGTTTCCTGCCATCTGTCGTGGTATAACCTATTTTATGATTCTGGGCGTTTTGAGCAATAACGATACTTTCGCCCGGTCGGACGCGGTACTGGGTGCCCGTACCCGGAATCATAACCACGGTATGAGCGTAGCTATACTCGGTATTGGCCGTTGCTTTCGAGGATTCCGGAATATTCAGTGATTTACTCCAGTCGTACTGGCCCGTTGCGGCAACCAGGTATTCGTCAGGTATGGTTTTCGAATGCACGCCACTCAGAAACCCAATGCACAGGCTATCGGCGTACAGATCGGCGTTGGAATTGTTGTATAACTCCACAAACTGATCGCGAATGCCGGCTCCGTTCAGCGTATCCGACCCCGCGTAATAAACCTGCTTAATCAGCCAGCCCCCCTGCGGATTTACTTTTAACATTAGGGTAGCCTGCTGTGGTCCGGCCAGACTAAAGTCCTGATTTATCAGCGAATCCATCAGGATCACGTCTTCATCTACGGGAATACCCGTATGAGCCCGGTATTCATCCATTTGAATCAGACGGCGGGCTTTTACCTGGTAGGTGCCTCCCACCATCTCCTCAAAACGGACGATTCCTTCGGCATTGGCGATAGCCCGCCAGGGTCCTTTGCCACTGCGGTCTTCCAGGATGACTTCGGTACCCAGGGGTGAAAGTCCCGCGTTTTTCAACGTCGGCTCCAGTTCTATCTTGATTTGAATCGTGGTTACATCCAGAGCCGGATCCAGTTCCAGGCGGCAGGAAACCAGTCCAATCCAAAGCACGAATAAGCTATACCAGAAATAAATACCTTTCATGACGGGTCTAATAGAGCACACCTAATGGCTTCAAAAGTACACAGAAAAGGCCGGAATGAAAATTTAGGCTACCTTTGCCCGGGTTTTCCACACCACCCGGAGTGGTCTATCTTTTTTAGGATTGTTATAGCTCCTATACGTAGTCTGAAAGGCGTACTGAAGTGTCCATTTCAGACTTTATTTTTTTCATCGTTTAAAAAACTTGTCTATCATGCAAGCTAAATCGGGCGACAAAGTTCGCGTTCATTACACAGGAAAATTAACCAGTGGAGTCGTTTTTGATTCATCTGCTGGACGGGAACCGCTGGAATTCACGCTGGGTAGCGGAATGGTTATCGCCGGTTTCGATTCAGGTATTACAGGGATGCAGGTGGGGGAAAAGAAAACGGTTCACATTCCGGTAGCAGAAGCGTACGGCCCGTCAGATGAAAATCTGGTTTTCGAATTTAATCGCAGTGATTTACCTAAAGATATTCCTTTCGAAGTAGGTATGCAGCTCAATATGCACGCTGATGGCGAAGGTCAGGTTGTACCCGTAACGGTGACGAGCGTATCGGAAGACAAAATTTCCGTAGATGCCAATCATCCACTGGCTGGACAGGATCTGGTTTTTGAAATTGAACTGGTTAGCGTCGACTAATTAGATAAAAAAAACCGCAGGTTACGTATAATCGTAGCCCGCGGTTTTTCACACCGAACTTTCCGTCTTTTTTTGTAGTTTAGGGCATACCATTTATTACCCAAAAACTATATGAAACAGCGTGTGTACCTGGTTGATGATGACGAAGATGACCGGTTTTTTGCCGAACAGGGTCTGAGTGAAAACGCCGATTGTGAAATCAACTTTTTTACGAATGGTGAAGAACTGATTCATCATTTACAACGCCTGTCTGATTGGCAGTTTCCTACCCTTATTTTTCTGGATTTAAACATGCCCCGCATGAACGGTTTTGAAACCCTTCAGGTACTCAAAACCAACCCGCAGTGGGGTGAAATTCCCGTCATTATCCTGACTACTTCCAGCAGTACGCGTGAAAGAGAGAAAGTCCTGGCTTTGGGAGCGATGGGTTTTCTTACCAAACCGAGTGATTTTAATCGTCTGACCGAAGTTCTGGCTTCGCTGAGTCCCTGCTGGCGTGATGAGGTTTAGCTCCGCCGGGCAGCCAGCCCAGATGGGTATGCCTGAAATCGTCCGTATACTTTAGTCCGTAGCCCAGCATCCGATCCATACAGGAATGAGCAAAGAGGATCAAGCCGGCCAGTTCCACAGTGGATTGCTGCTCATACCAGCCTAACGTCAGTACTGCCAGTGCCAACCCTTTATGATGACCTAAGTTGTAAGTGAAAGCTCCTATTCTGGTCGAAATTGCGTACCCTAGCATCGAAAGATCTGGTATCAACAGCACTGCCGGAAATACCCACCAGGCAAATTCCATCTGGCTGAAGACAAGAATGGAAATCAAAAATTGGATGACTTCCTCGGAACGTAACCAGTTTTTCATCATTCAGACGTTTATAGAGTTCAAGCGAAGACAATCCTTTACAGCAACTTGGGCTTACGTACGTCTTCATTCACCAGATCACTCTCAATGACGCCATCGCGAAGCCGGATGATGCGGTGCGAATACTGAGCAATGTCCTCTTCGTGCGTTACCATGACAATCGTGTTGCCTTTGGAGTACAACTGGTCGAACAAATCCATGATTTCGTAACTGGTTTTCGTATCCAGGTTTCCGGTAGGTTCATCGGCCAGTAGAATGGAAGGATCATTGACCAAGGCCCGAGCTACCGCTACGCGTTGTCGCTGTCCACCTGAAAGCTCATTCGGGCGGTGATGAGCCCGGTTTTCCAACCCTACGCCTTTCAGCGTCAACATGGCTTTTTCGATGCGATCCGCTTTGGAGTATCCCGCATAAATCAAGGGCAGAGCCACGTTTTCGAGGGCTGTTTGCCGGGGCAGCAGGTTGAACGTCTGAAAAACAAAGCCGATTTCCTTATTCCGAATTTCGGCCAATTCGTTTTCACCCATGCGACTCACATCCTGCCCATTCAGAATATACGAACCCGAAGTAGGCGTATCCAGACATCCCACGATGTTCATCAGCGTACTCTTGCCCGAACCCGACGGCCCCATAAACGCCACGTATTCGCCCTTTTCAATGGCAATGGTAATTTCCTTGAGAGCTTCCACTACTTCGGTGCCCATTACGTAGCGTTTGCGGATTTGTCTGGTTTCGATGATGTTCATGGGACATGTACAGGCTTACGCCAGTGACCGATATACGGCCAGCGTCTGATCAATGCAATCCCGTAGCTGGAAACGTTTCAATCGTTCTGTTCCGCGAGCTACAAGCTGTTTTTTCAATTCGGTATCCATCAGCGTCGTTTCCAAGGTATGAATCAGATCTTCAAGATCGGTCGCTTTAAAGTATACGGCAGCGTCAGCGGCTACTTCGCGGAAGCACTCCGTATCGCTAAGTAGCATCGGGCAACCGGCTTTAAATGCTTCCAGAATCGGCAGTCCGAAGCCTTCGTATAGCGATGGATACACAAATAACTGCGAATTCTGGTACAAAAATTTAATTCTTGATCAGTGGCATTTATGTGTCGTACGCGGTCGCTTAGGCCTAATCGCTGGATCAGCTCGCGTTCGGCCACCTGAATGGGACCGCCCCCCGTAAGAATTAAATGCAGATCCGGCATACGCGAAGCTATTTCCCTGAATGCATTGAAAAACAGATAGAAGTTTTTATAGCCACTCCGGTCACCCACGAACAATACGTATGACTCCGGCAGGTTCGGCAGGACCTGTACCTCAAGCGGCTGGTCAATTTCGATCCCGTGGTAAATGACCTGTACTTTAGCCGGATCGACGGGAAACAGTTCGAGCAGATCCTTTTTCGTGGTTTCGGAAATCGCAATGATTTTGTCGGCCCGTTCGATATTCAGCCGCTTCTGCTGGGTTAGCGGGTCCTGGGCCCAGAAGTATTCCGGCATCCGCTCGTAGGTCATGTCGTGAATCGTAACAACCAGCGGCTTCTTCAAATAGGGCAGAAAATAAGGATCGTAGTAGGTAGGATGAAAAACATCAAACGCGTTTTTCTTCAGTAATTGCTTGCAATAGTATTGATTGAGCTGATAATCGTAACTGGGCTTTTTGCTAAATAGACGGTCGTACAATGAGCCTTTTATGGGTAGGGGTTCCTGATGCAGGTAATGGTTTTTGGTATGCAAAACGCCGAGCTGATACTGCATATCAGCCGTGTGCCGGATGCCTTCCAGAATGGTAGCGAAGTAGCGACTTATGCCCCCGTATTTCTGCGTAGTAAATTTCTGATGATCAATAAATAAGGTGGACATACGGGTTCCTGGCGGAGAAAGTAAGCGATTACATAAGGAGGCGTACCAATGCCTGCGTTTGCTGAACGGAGGCGTTTATACTTTAATCCAACTAACTGGTACCAGATCTTTGGTATCCCAGGTAGGCTGGTTTTTATACCAGCGGGCTGGAGCAATGACCTGCTTAGCCGGATTAGGATTTAACCAGGCTCCCCACCAACTAAATGAACTGTTGGCAATGATGTGGTGCCGGCAGCGACTCATCAGTACCAAATCAGCCACATCGGCATTTGGGCCGGTATTACGCACAAACACAGCCGTTTCGGGCAGATTCAGGTTTTCGCGAACCCAATCCGGTTCATCGCTGAATACGTAAAATTGTGGATTCGCCACATACTGATTCAACTGAGCTAAAGCCCGCTGATAATAGCCCAATCCCAGAAAACCAAAGGTTTGACTGAACTCCGGGTGATGTACGTAATCACCCCGTCGAACGTGTACAGAAACCGGGGCAGCCGCGGTTTTGATCTGCTGTTCATATCCTTCAAACTCCGGACTCGGTACCGTCTGGAGCGTTAAATCCTGCCGGATCACCGCTGCACTCTCCGCAAAGTATCGTTCGGACTGCCAGAAGCCATCGAGCGTAATACAGGCACCCCGGGTTTGTGGTACCGTAGGGTCAAAATGGAAATGTGGTTCTTTCAGAAAACGGAACAGGGGTGGCAGGCTCCGGTTTGGCAATAACTTCGTCGCCTTTGAGACATACAGCAAGGGAGAATCCTGCAACAAGTGGAGCGGAACCGAAAAATGGTTCAGCTTGAACTTGCGGGGTGTATCCGTAGCATATTCCTGCATGAAATAGCTCAGATCCAGGTACAGGCGAGCCTGGTTTTTCAAAGCCAGATGCCGGGCTACAGCGTATTGAAAAAGCTGATTTCCAAGTCCACTGGTAATCCTACTTATGATCATTTACAACGGTTTTTACGTGGCGGAGTAATACCGGATTTCCGAGTTAAGGGAATGAACAACGGTTAATTTTCTGTAAAATACGTGTACCAGCCGTAGTTATAAAATAAACGGTACTCAAAGGGCAAAATAATGTTACGGTACCGACGCTTCAGATACGAATACTTGGACGAAACGGGGCTTCGAAATTAAAAAATAAGCCCCGCTTGTCATACGGGGCTGTTTACCTTGAATCTGCACTTTATTTCAGCAAAAAGTAGCTATACGCTGACAGCCATCGCTTGCTTACTGAAAATCATTCCGCCGTTTTTCTATCAAAGCCAGCTTTTGTTGATACGTAGGTAAGAACTGTCCGTAAGCCGCGGGATTGTTTTCCTGAAGAATACGTAGCTTATCGGCCGCATAGTTGGTCAGTCCCATATCCAGACACTGGATGATGTAAAGCTGTACAATCTCGGGAGAATCTTCCCGGTAACGCAGAGCATTGAACAACGCATTGTACGCCTGTTGGGGCTGATTTCTACGGTTTGCTTCAGCCGTGAATCGTTGTAATACTTTCACGTTTAACGGATTTCGCAGCAATTCTCCCGAACCGTCGCCCGTCCAGCTTTTTGGAGCTTCCTGTTCGAGCGAAATTTCCCGGTTCAGGAACGCCGCCAGTGGTTTTCGCCAACGATCGCCGCTGGCTGCCGTATCAGCCATGGCTCGGGCCGAAAGCAAGTCAAGTCCCTGCAATTTATTGCCGTGGTAATACGCAAGCAGGGCACTCAAATACTGCAAATCGTCCGCATACGAGACGTTGTCTTCTTTCTGAATGAAGGTTTGTAGGGCAGCCTCCGTTACGAAGGGCATTTTCTCGGCTTTGAGCTGAGCCAGCGACGCATTGGAAAGTAGGGCGAATTCGGCCAGGGTTAGTACGGAATCACGGCTTACGGAAAGTGAGGGCTCCGTCGTTTTTTCCGTAATCAAGGCTAGAGCCGACTGGTTGACCTGCACCGGCACATACGCCGAAGCCCGTTGCTCCGCCAAGGTTTCGGCGGCTTTCCAGTCTCCTTTTCGCAAGTACAGAGCCATCAGGTTCGTGGTGGGTACGCCCGACTGATTGGTTAAATCAATCGCTTTTTCGTAGTAGTAACGAGCCGAATCCAGGCCATTGGCTTTGGCGTGCAGATACGCCAGATTTGACAGGAGTTCACCCGTACTGGGAAACCGTTGCTGGGCTTCACGAGCGGTAAAAAAAGCATCAAAAGCCAAATCTTCATTCATCAAACTCCGCGTCAGACCCGCGTAGGCATAAGGCGAGGGCTGCTTGGCCAGAGCCTGCCGGAAAAACCGGGCCGCTGACGCAAAATCGCCTTGTATCCAGGCCAGTGAAGCCAATCCGTAATTGGATTTATGATTCTGGAATTCGAAGGTTACGCCCTGCTGGTAAAAGGTTTCGGCCAGGCGATAATCCTGCCGGGCTGTTGCCAAATCGCCCTGGGTGTTGTAATAACCCGCTACGGCCTGCTGAATGGGGAAAAAATGGTTGTTGTATAACAGAAGAATGGTTAGAATAACGGATAATCCACGGACGTGAAAACGATTGAAATACGCCGGTTTGAACAACACCCGATATACTGGCTTTCCATCCCGCATGAGCGTTCCGAAATTGAAAAACACGTAAAAGAAGAACAAGACACCACCCGTCAGGTGCGTATAGCTGATCGCATCCTCCAGGGCTTCAATGGCCGGATCATTGGCGGTACTGTTTACGTACGCCAGTACGGAGAAGCTGACGGCGGCCAGTCCCAGGTACAGCAGCGACCCCTGCGGGGCATAGGGCCAGGAAGCGGCCTCCTGATCATCGCGTTTCTTTTGTCCCCAGATGCCCAGAATCGCTGAAATCCCAAAGACTACGAATGGACTCACGTACAACAGATTCCAGTCGATCATTTTCGTATTGTGCAGCTGCGTCAGAACTAGGTTTCCCAGATAAAAAAGGCATAGAAAAGCAAAGTTAGGCAGGCTATTCCGACCCGACTGACTCGTCGCTAACCAGACCAGACCAATCATAATTTCGAAAGAGATCCAGAAGGAAAACGCCACTACCAGCACCATTCCGGCGGGATAGCCAAAGGCCAGCAGATCAGCCGGGGTAGCTTTTCCTAGGGTACAGAATAGAGTCAGTATGAGCCCACTCAATACGGCAAAGGCTACAACCCGTACGGTCAAACTGGCGTAGGTACGAAAGGCATGAAAATAGAAACTCAGGCCCACTAAAGGTGCTACGACCAGCATGGTAACCAGACGATCCGTTCGGCCCCAAACGGCATCCAGTTGCAGCGTACTCAGGAGGATGATCAACACCGTGGTAGCTCCGAAATACCACAACCGTGGCAAAGCCGTACTGGCGGCCAAGGCCAGTATACAGCCCAGCAGGGCCAAGCCCAGACAAATCCAGTCGTTTACGGGATGCAATACCGACATGGGCGAAGCCACAAACTGTTCGGTCAGGGCGTAGGCCGTGGCCGGAATCTGAAAGGACGAGCCTCCGGCCTGAAACTGATCAAAGACAAAGGGCATCTCGCCTAGTTCGCTCAATACGTCCCAGTGAATAACCGAATCAACGCCCTGAAAGGCAAAGAAAGCCCATCCGAGCAGAGCTGCGATGAAGATGAAAAGACTTACATAAAATAGCCTCTGGTACGACCGGGGCCAGGCACGCCAAAAAGTAGTTGCTTGCATAGCAAGGTAAAGTTCCGGAGCTTCCGGTGGGTAATTATGAATAAATGAGATGAAATTAAAACGATACAAAGAACGTTTCTATTGACTATAGGCCCTCCGGATCGCGAACTTTGTTTTTCAATTTCCTCCTCCATTTGTATGTTTTCATCCCAATCAGTGTTAAAGCTCTTCAGTTCCAGTGGTTTTCTTCTCGTACTGCTCTGTTTCTTTTTCAACTTCATGACGATCAGTTGCAATGATGAACCCGTGGCTACCATTTCGGGCTGGACGCTGGTGAAAGGAGGAAAGCCGGACCCCGTTATTCCCAAATGGACGGAAGGGCTGAGCAATGCCGATATTGAAGAGTTTGGTCAGAACGGAAATGCTGCTCTGACGCAGTCCCGCCGTGTTCCGATGCAACCCGCCGCGGCCGCGGTCATCCTCTGTTGTGCTTTAGGATTAGGCGTTTCCTGGGCTCCCAAACGCATGGCTCCGCTGGGCAGCCTGCTTCTGTCAGGACTTAGTCTGGTTGCTTTAGGAATTCTCCACTACCACCTCTCCGATTTTGATACCATTCTTGATACCGCCTCAGCCGATCTGAATCCTCTCAATAAGGAAGACTTGCAATTCATCCGTCTTTTTACCATCCACTGGGGCTGGGCCTACTGGCTGGCCGTGACTTTATTGGCGTTGATCTTCGGAAACAACCTGTATCATTTGTTGCGAAAACGCTAAGTGCCCTGCACCTTTGTTGTTTATTGTTTTATTTGTGTATGCTCATGACTCAGACGGAAGTAGAATATCGGCACGTTGTCGCTACGTGTAAAGACCTTTTTTTGAAGAAAAACCGCGACTACGGTACGGCCTGGCGTATTCTGCGGCTACCCAGTCTGACGGATCAGATTTACATCAAAGCCCAGCGAATCCGACAATTGCAGGAAACGGGCGTTTCGCGGGTAGGCGAAGGCATTACGCCTGAGTTTATCGGCATCATCAATTACTGCCTCATGGCTCTCATTCAGCTTCGCCTGGCGGATGACCCTCGCATGGAGATTCCAACGGACGAACTCTCGGCCCTGTACGATCAGGAAGTGAACGAAACCATTCACCTGTTGCTCGATAAAAACCACGATTACGGTGAAGCCTGGCGAATGATGCGGGTGGCTTCCATGACCGATATTATTCTGATGAAATTGCTGCGTACCAAGCAAATTGAAGACTTAGGTGGACAAACGCTCGTCTCCGAAGGCGTGGATGCTAACTACCGGGATATGATTAATTACTCGGTTTTCTGCCTCATTCTGATGTCCCAGGCTCAAGCCGAGCAGTAAACGGATTTCCCTTAACCACCCCCCACTGTATGCTGCGTTTACTACTCTTGCTTTGCCTATACCTGGGTTTACACACGGGCGTTTATGCTCAAATTGACTCTACTGCTCGCAAGAAACCCGTCTGGAAATCGTTTATAGCTCCGGTGACGCTGATGACGGCCGGACTGGTGACGCAGGGAGCGATCAGTCGGGAGGTGCGAAGAGAGGTCCGCTCGGCATTCCCCAACTTTCATACACCCGCTGACGATTACCTGCAATACGTTCCTACCTTGGTTCCTCTGGGTTTAGGGGCTTTAGGTGTAAAGGGGAAACACGCTCTGAAGGATCAGTTGATTCTGATGGTACTATCCCAGGGAGTTGCTCAGAGTGTTACGCAGGGCATGAAACATCTGGTACGTTATCCTCGTCCGAATGGAGAAGATAACCTTTCCTTTCCCTCCGGTCATACCACGTTTGCCTTTACGGGGGCGGCCGTTCTGGCTAAAGAGTATGGCGAACGAAGCATTTGGTACAGCATCGGCGGTTACGGCGTAGCTACGGGCGTAGCCTCTTTACGCGTGATCAATAACGAACATTGGCTGGCGGATGTCCTTTTCAGTGCAGGCCTCAGTATCGCAGCAACGGAAGGTGTGTACCGCATTTATCCCTGGATTCAACGGAAGATATTACGAAAACTATTTCGGCAGAAAAACATGGCCCTGATGCCCTACTATTCCGGATCAGCCTACGGCGTAGCGATGGTAATGCCTCTATAAAAAAACGTCCCGAAGCAATTCGGGACGTTACAGAAACTTAGAAGGGATAACCGACGGCAATATTTAGAATCAGGTTGTCTTTCCGCCAGTCACGATCCCGAAAATTGATTTTATCAAGTACCCAGCGTTCATTTTCTGCCAGAGCGGGGTTTCGTAACGGCGTAGCCAAGTCAAAGCGTAACACGAAATAGGTTACGTCTAAACGTAAGCCAATCCCGGCCCCAATAGCTACTTCCTTGAGAAAGTCTTTAGAAAAAACGGCCGTTTCTCCGTACAACGTTGGGTCTTTGTACATCCAGACGTTCCCGGCATCGACAAACAAGGCTCCTTGCAGAAACTTGTTGAATTTGGTTCGCAGCTCCGTATTCGCTTCCATTTTAATATCACCTCCCCCATCTTGCAGCAGAACGGTCCGGCCAGCGGGTCGCAGATACCGACCTGGCCCAATACCCCGCGGACGGAAGGCACGAATACTATTACTTCCCCCCACAAAATACTGTTTTACAAAAGGCAAGCTTGAGGAATTTCCATAGGGAAGACCCGCTCCAGCAAATACCCGAGAAGCCCAGGTAGTCGATGGTGTAAGACGCAAATAATGCCGGGTATCAATATCAGCACGCACGTATTGAGAAAAGGCCACGTCGAATACTTTCTTTTGCCCATCTCCATTACCGTCTTTAAATAGTAATCCTGCTGCATTACCCGCCGGTTCAAAATTAAAAATCAACTGTTGGGAATACCGAGATTGACTTTGCGGTGAGGAGTTGAAGTGCAGAGTATACAAGCTACTCGGAATAAGTTGCTGATTTTGTACAATAGCGATGTACTGACTGGCTAATGCTGGGTCAGTGATGGCTTCATAATACAAATCGCCCAAACTATTAGTAGGAACATACACGTAAGTCAGACTTAAGGGAATAAGCGTGTGTTCTACCTTACTACTTCCCCGGAAGGCATAGCCGAAGGAGCCCGTAAATGAATTCAACCGGTAAAACTGCCGCCGTACAATCGCCTGATAACCTAAGGTAAGGTTGGTTTTAGGCAGTACTTGCCGTCGATCGTAATCAATGGCAATAGGGCTAACCAGTCGTGGGAATGTAAGTGTAGCATTCAGTCCGTAGCTGAAGTTCGATACCCCTTGTCCGCCTGCCCCTAACTGAGCCTCAATACCACCCGTAGCATTAATGGTTAATAGTTCAGCCCGTTTGAAAAAGTTACGGTTTCGCCAGCTCAGCGTCAACTGAGAACCGGCCAAACTATTGGATTTGGAAGTACCTGCGATTTCAGCTCGCAGCGATTTCTTAGGATAAGGCGTCAGATAGTAGTGGACATCCAGGACCGTAGAGTCACCCTGGGTATCAGGTGCAAAACGATTACGCACAAACTTAAAAGTTCCTAAGTTAATGAGTCGGGATAGTGTGATGTCCTGAACACGGCTATTGTACCGCCGACCTGGCTTAAATCCAATAACATTATGGAATAGTCGTTCATCGTAGGTTCTGGAAGAATCTACTACCTGAAAACCCGCAGTAGTACGAAAAGCTTCCCGCCGATTGGTATCCTGTACCGCATTATTAAGTGTATAATTAGGATAGATATACACATTTCGAATATAATACTGTCGAGCCGCCGCCTCGGGCATTTCCGGTTTCAGAGCTAGATAAAGCTTGGCTTTGTAGTTATTCGTGTTGGTATCACCAAGAATAGCAACATAATCTGGGTTAAAGTAATAGTACCCTTTTCGCTTCATCTCCTGGGTGATTCGCTCACGTTCCAGCTTTAGATTATCTACCGATACGGTACCGGAGGTTTTAGTAAAGTCTTCTCCTGAGTCAGCTTAAAATCTTTTCCCACCAGAGCGGTATCCGTAACGAAACGTACGGAGTCAAGCGTATAGCGACGATGAACTCGTACCTGATAAATCCCTTTCGCTTTGTACCCCTTCTCTTCCAGTTTTCCTGCTACTTCGGAGTGAAAATATCCTTCATTTTGCAGAAAGGCTTTCCAAATGTTGGCGTTCGTAACGACGGATCGAGAATTGGCAAATACAGGCTCTTGTCCTAATTTTCGACGCAAGCTTGCTCTAAAGCTGGAGTCTTTTTTAGGCTCTCCAATGACGTAGTATAACCATACACGATACGGAAAACCAAAGATCTGGCTATTGGGTTTGGGCCGGGCTAAACCAGCCAGCTCCCCCTGTAAGGCTTTGCGATCTTTTTTACTGACCCCTTCAAAAGGCAACATTTCAATCTCAGTGCCGCTATATAATCGTTCTTTTTCCGGTATATACTTTTTCACATTACAACTCACAACCAGAGTAGTAATGACCAGTGCAAAGAGACTTTTGTAAACCGAATACTTCAAGGGATGATATGGTTAAAGTGGTTCGAATCTGTTATTCAATTTTTTTCTTGCCGAATATTTGCCGGAACGTGTTGTAATCCAGGTTGATTACGAAACCGATACCCGTCTCAATCACGTAGCCTTCAATAACATTTTCCAGTTCGTTGACGCGATACGCTCGAACCATGTACCGGCCATCACGGGTAATATTATAATTAATGGACAGGTTGTCGAAAACCTGAGCATTACCTCTCTGAATACCCGTGTTGTCTTCCAATACAAAGTTTTTACCTACACTTACTGACAAACGACCATTAAAGAAACTTTTCGATAATCCTACGTTTAAGTCCGTTCTAGTAGCAGTAGAGCCTGCGGCGGCCTTCTCATTATTATTTGCATAATCGCTGGAAGAGTTGAGGCCAATGTTGAGGTCCACCCCTTTAATCACATTAGAAGCCAGTCGATCGAGCTGTTGTGATAGAATTTTACTAACACTACTACGGGCCAGGCTTTCAGCATTGAAGCCTCCCCCGCTGCCTGAGAAAAAGTCGAATGAGTTCTGCGGCAGGAAGTTACCCAGTACCAGCAGGGCAAAAACCTGCTTGTTAATTTCAGATTCGTCCTGGCGGAATTGAGTTAGTTTGCCTTCTACGGCTTCCCGAATCTGAGCATCGATACCCAGTGCATTTTCGACCAGATCAATATCAAAGCTTAATTCTGGTGCGGCCAAATTACCTTGCATTTTCAGAGCAACATTAAATGGCAATTTATTGGCGTACGCATTACGCATTTCCAGTTCAGATGGCTTACTGGAGTCTTCATCTTGTGCATTACCTTTTTCTTTATTAGTGGTTTCGTTTTCTATCAGTTCGGATGCTCGTGCATTCACCCGGTATAAGGCTGTAATGTCGAGGTCCGCTTTTAAAGGGTCACCGGCAAAAACAATGTTACTTCCTTTCTGAATGTTGAAATTCCGTTTAAGTACCTGATAGGTCAAAGAATACGCTCCTTCGGTTACATCATAGCGACCAAAAATGCCCAGTGTGCCCGATTCATCCATGGTTACGTTCAAACGGGCGTTTCCTTTCACGCGTAAATTATCCCCACTCTGCTCGTCCACCACTACGCTAAACTCAGAGGCCTCTGTTACTTCCAGATTCAGCGAAATACTGGAATTGGCTAATTGGTCGAAGCGAACCTTTGTATTGAGCGTATCGCGTTTGGGCCGTATTAAGTAACGGGCCAGAGCGGTCGTATCATTGGGCTGAATAAAGGTGATGATCCCTTCGGCATCTTCAGCCGAGGGCCCTGAATTAGGAACGATCATCGTTACATCACTGCCATCATCAATTTTCAGGTTACCCACGATGGAAGGTTTGCTGCCCGTACCGCGGATGCGGAGGTCAGCCGTCAGCGTGGCGTTTCCGTACACCAGATCATTATCGCGGCGGGAGGCATTCAGTACACTAAACTGATTGGCCGTTACCTGCAGGCTGTACTTCACATCGGGCAGATTGGCGATGTTTACCGTTCCATCCGTAGTCAGCATACGACCCAGACTGTCTTTTAAATCAAATTTGTTGAGGCGGATGGTTTCGTCGTCGAACACAATCGTTTCATCATCAATCTGATAGGAAGCATTTACGAAAGCCAGGTTGAATCCAACGTCCTGGAAGCTGATCTGTCCATTCAGGCGAGGTTTGGCAACGGCTCCTTTCACGGTCATTTCCCCCTGTAATTGGCCTTTGGCCTGCCGTAGTTGTCCAAAACTAAAGGCTTCAATCGTTCGCGTATCCAGTCGCCGCAGCTCTACCTTTAGATCGAGAGCTTTATCGGTCGAAGAAGGATTGTAAAAACCACCTACGTGCAAGTCGTTCGTCGCTCCCTTCAGGTTGGCTTCAACTCCAATCCGATTGTCATCCTGATTAGCAAAACGGGCCTCCAAAGTTCCCAAAGCCTTTTGCATCACGTCCAGACTGTCGATTTTTAAGTCGCCAGTAAAGCTGAGTTTCTTGTCCGTACCCAGGTAGTCTTTCACCACCACATCGCCATTCAGGGTACCTCCTACCAGTGTACTATCCTGATTGGCCAGTGTTGCCAGATCGGACAGAATCAGGTTTTTAAGCTGTACGTGCAAAGGGGCATTCGGACGCGGTTCGGTACTGTTGATCGCCAGTGATTGATTATTGGTTTCCAGCACGAAGTTTTCGGCCAGTACCCCTTCTTTACTGTAGCGGATATAGCCCGTCGTATCGGAAGTCCAGTATCGATAGTTGGTCAATAACGCCTGCCGATCCAGGTGCAATTCATACGCATTCTGTTGAATCGCTACCCGACCCGCAATTCCGAAACGATCGGCATTCACCGAATCTTTATTGATGACTTTGAAGCGTACCTGATTGTCAGCTGCCGAAGCGGAAATACTCGTGGGATACAAGTGCATAGACTGCGTCCGTACTTCCCCTACCTGCCCGTCCAGTACCAGTTGCCGCCCATTTCCACTCAGTTTCAGATTCGCTCCCGAGACTACCGTGGTATCGTATTCAATGGTACCGGCAGTTACGGAAACGTTAAGCGTCGAATCCGCCCGTTTGCTATCAAGGGTAGCCTCGATTTTCACGGGCTCCAGCCGGGACAAACCCGGTACAAACGCCAGTAATAGCGGATGTTGGCGTACCCGCATTCGCAACGTAAAGTCCGTCGCTGATTTGGGAGCCTTAATGGTCGTATCAGGCAGAGTTACGTATTTATTCACTTCCGTCATGGCAGCAGCAGCCAGGTCGGCATACTGGAAGTTTCCGCCCAGGTCCAGATCGACAAAGGGCGTACGGGCCATGATGGTTTTGCTGGTACCCTCGGCATTGGCCGTCAGATACAGTGAATCAACGGGATAGTTCTGGCCTTTGAGTTGCAGGTTAAGATTTTCCGTTCGGAGCGTACCAATCAGTTTTTCGGGATTTGTCGAGGCAAAATCCATCTGCACATTGCCCTGTACCTGGAAAGGCTCCGCGTAGAGTTTCAGGGCATACAAATCCAGTTGCTGAACCGCCAGGGTACCCTTCACACTGGGATACTCTTCTTTCATATTGGCGTTGACATTCAGATTCAACCGGGCATTGGGATCGTTGATGCCACCCTGTACATCCAGCAGCCCCTGATTCAGACTTCCCTTAGCAGCAAACTGTCGATAGGTGTACCCATTATAGGTAGCTTCCGGAACGTTCAGATCGAACGAAGTGGCCATCGTTTTCGGATCAATTCCACGTCCATCTACTGTAGCGGTAGCCGTTATCGCTCCGTACTGTTTAGGTTGCCCCAGCCACTTGCCCAGATCGAGGCGATCCAGGGTAGCTTTTCCGGCGTATACCTGATTTTTACCCGTTACGAAGTTTTTCAGGGCTCCGTCAAAGGTCACGTTTCCGTAGGAAGTATTGAGGGCAATATCCAGATCAATATTGTTCAGACGGCCTTTCGCCTGGCCCGTTAGTTTCAGTTGGGAAGGAATACTGATGGAATCGGGCAGTGAGCCTTTGGGAGCCAGTTTTTTCACGTCCGCCGAACTAGTCGTTGCGTTTTCCAGCACAATATCCAGTCCCATTTTGGCGGGATCCGTCGGATACGAAACCCGTCCACGGGCTTTGATACGGGTAGCTGAGAGTACAGAAAACTCCACCTGGGGCAGGTTCAGATTCGCCAGTGTACCCTTCGCCTGAATGGTCGCATTAACTACCGCCCGCTCGTTTCCTTTCAGGGGCGGTGTGTTCGCCAGCGTAGGCATAATCGTCAGTACATCGGCAAACGAAACTTTGTTTTCCACCATATTTACATCCACCAGTACACGTTTGGCTTCGGCCGCCCGCGTTAGTTGTCCCAGCGAATCAAACTTGATGACGAGCCGATCTTTGAGTAAGGTACCCGGTGTCTGTAAAATGAAATTGGTCAGTCCAATTTGTTGCGGACTGTAAAAGACATCCGCCGCAAAGCGTTGCAGATTCAGGCCACTCTTTTCCTTGAAACTGCCACCCCGCAACTGAGCCTTGATCAGGTTGGGCTGATATACCAGATTTTCACCGGCCAGCGTAAAGCCCTGAATATCCATGTGCCCATAATCCAGTCCCCGGGCCTGGCGTGGAGCGTTTTCGTTATCGAATTTGATATGATTGTTCGCAAAACGAACTCGCCCCAGCGAGGCTTTCCAGCCAGCGTTGGGGTCCTGCGGTTTTTCTTTATTATTGGGAGCGGGCGGAGCTTCCGGCTTGGGAGCTGATTTGCCTAGCGTAGCCGTGATTTCGGAATTCATCAGTTCCAGCGACCGAATCAGAGCCTGCTGTCCTTCTAAATACAATTGATCGCCAGCCAGATTCAACTGGCCTACTTTGCCTTTGGTACGGAACTGAGCCGTTTCGACGTTTACGTCCCAGTTGGTGCGACTGAGTTGCCAGTCACCCATGCGTAAATCCATCGTATCGCCGGGTACCGTAGCCGCGTCATTTACTTTATTGGGAATGTCGATGCCTGGGTACAGGCGGGCATACGCCGTTAGGCCGCTGGATTTAATCTCCGCTACGTGATACCGGGATTCGGCCGGATTTATTTCATCAAATTTTCCACGTAAGGTATCTACCACCAGCCGTACATCGGCTCCGGCGATGTCATCCACATAGCGAATACGTACGTCATTGAGTCCTACTTCCGAAAGGCTCAGTTGAAGGGGTGCCGAGGTAGTATCTGCTGGATCAGCGGGTTTGCCCGAAGCAAAAGCATTAATCAGGAAGTTGAAGTTGAAAGCCGTGTCGGGTAAAGTTCGGGTTACGTTTAGCCGGATTTTATCCAGTTCAATCGCGTTTAGAGCGATACGGCCCTGAATCAATCCCAGCATATCCAGATCTACCCGCATCCGCCCCCCACTGAGTAGTGTATCGCCTTTAGGGGTCTGGAAGTATACATCTTCGAGCTGAATCCAATCAGGAATCTGATAGCTGATCCGGCCAATGCCAAAGGGAGTCTTAAGTTTGGTAGCCAGATACCGATTGACTTGCCGGGTTACAAACGTTTGGCCCCAGTCCGTTAACCCCAATACCAGTAAGAAGGCTATGATCGTAATCAATAGCCCCCCAATGGACAACAGTGTAATTTTTAGTACTTTTTTTATCTTCATAGATACCTTTTACATCAACCGCGGCTTATAGCTACTTATATTACTCAAAAGGGATACTCCATTCCAGAAACAGGCAACAACTTGGGGAATACTTTCAAAGTTATTTTCAAAAAAACCTCAATGTGAGTATTATATTCCACAATTTTTCAAGGAAGAGTTATCAGTACCTAATTTCCTGAATCATCCATAAAAACCCTTTATACTCTTCGCTTAGCCTTTTACCTTTGTCTATGCGGTCGAGTTCTACCGGTTTATATCATTGCTCTCCTCACTTGTTTGTGTTGGCCTATGAAATTACTTGCTCACCTGAGCCGAATTGTGGTCGGGATCATTTTCATCTTCTCAGGTTTAATTAAGCTTAATGATCCCGTTGGTACCCAAATCAAGCTGGAAGAGTACTTTGAAGTTTTTGCTCAGGATTTTTCGTTCATGGCGGGATTCTGGGAAGCTCTGGTACCGTATGCCCTGTTCTTCTCCATCGTACTTTGTTCCCTGGAAATTCTCGCAGGGGTAGCCCTGCTGGTGCAGTGGAAGCTTCGGCGTACAGCCTGGTTTCTGGTGCTGCTGTGTACCTTCTTCGCCTTCCTTACCTTTTATTCAGCCTATTTCAATAAAGTGACTGACTGCGGCTGTTTTGGGGAAATGATCAAGTTGCAACCCTGGACTTCCTTCTGGAAAGACATTGTCTTACTGGTTTTACTGTTGGTTGTGTTGTGGCAACGTACGGTATTTCGGGATACCCATACCACGGGGATTATGCTGATTGCCGTTTTGTTCTGCATCGGGCTGGGTTGGTATGCCGTTCGCTATCTGCCTCCCTACGATGGACTGGCGTATGCCGTAGGCGAAAATATTCCCAACAACATGAAGAATCGCGAGCCTTTCCGTTTTAAGTATCGCATGGAAAAAGATGGCAAGGAAAGCGAGTTCGACGAGTATCCCAGTGATACGACCTACTTGTTTAAAGAAATGGTTGGCCCACTGAATCCGGATGCGGGCCCCCGCATTACCGATTACCGTTTGTGGAATGGCGATACGGACTACACGCAGGCTTCTTTTCAGGGAAATCACTTCTTTCTGATCATTCAGGATGTCAATAAAGCCCATCTTGGTACACTGGACGAAATTAAAACGTTACTGAAAAGTTTGGAAGGCACGAGCATTCAACCCGCCATTCTGACTTCTTCAACCGAGGAAGACTTTAATCGATTTCGCCATGAACATCAATTGGCCGTACCTTATTTTTTCGCTGATTTTAAAGTTCTCAAGACTATTGTACGGAGTAATCCCGGTTTGTGGCTGCTTTCAAAGGGCACCGTACGCGGTAAGTGGAGTTATGCGAGCGTTCCTTCCAAAGAAACCATTCTGGAAAAAGTAGCTCCCTAATGTTGCTCTTTTACCAGAGCGGGGAACAGCTGCTGCCGGGCAGGTTATCAGTAGCTACTGATTTTCACATTCATACGGCTTTCGCTCTGGACAATGGATCGTTCCTATTCATTACTCATTTCATCAGGAGCCTGATGGCCCTTTCAATTATCGGGCTTTACTGAACCCACCCGTTACTAAATCCGATTATTTTTTTAAATCCTCCTCCCTCCCTAAAAAACGTATATGAAGAATATTTTTCTACTCGGCATGCCTTCGTCCGGGAAAAGTACACTGGGGCGAACGCTGGCTCGTGAAATTGGCTATGAATTTGTGGACATGGATAAACGGATCGAAATCCGCGAATTGCTCACCATTGCCGAAATTTTTAATCTGAAGGGAGAAGCCTATTTCCGTACGGTAGAAAGTGACCTCTTGCGTAGCTTACCCCAGGATACCGGACTAGTCGTTTCGACGGGTGGCGGCGTACCTTGTTTCCACGACAATATGGCTTACATCAAAGAACAGGGGTTTAGCATCTTTCTGGACGTTCCACCGCGTGTTCTGGCCGACCGGATTTTACATACCCGGAAAAACGATCGTCCTCTACTGAGTGCTGAAAATCCGGAGGAATTGCTGGTAACGCTGGAAAAGAAAATTGGCCATCGAAGAAGCTATTATGAACAGGCCGATGTAACCATTGCTGGCGAAACAGATGTCCAAAATCTGCTTGAAATTCTTCGTCATTTGCAAGTTATTTCCTAACCCAACGCATATGCAATCAAAAAGGACGCTGTTACAGACAGCGTCCTTTTTGATTCAGACTTTCCTACTCAGAAGTACGTGCCAAGCGTTAAAATCGCATTCGTCGTCTGGTTCTTAATTTTAGCCGACGCATAATCGTTCGTATTCGCTAAAATGTAAGGAGAGTAAGCAGTCGTCTGCTGCCCGTGGGTAACAGCCGCATCAATGTAAAAGCGGTCAGTTTTGTACCCTACGCCCGCAGAATAAATGTAGCGACTACGATCTAAGGAATTGAACTGGGCAATCTGCTTGTAGGGGTCCTGGTAATAACTTACCCCCGCCCGCAGACTAACTTTATCGATCCGATATTCACCCCCGACTTTCAGGTTCACTACGTTGCGATACGTATTTCGAATCAGAGAGTTACTGTAGCCATCTCTCAAGTCCTGGGAAGCATTCTGATCATCCGAAGACAATTTCATTCCCGTGTAATTCACGTACTCAGCATCCGCCGAAATGAAGCCATTTTTACCGAAAAATAAGCCAACACCCCCGGTCAGTTTGGTTGGCGTACGCAGACGATAGCTGGACTCAAAAGGCAATACCGATAAGCTGGGGACGCCCGTAATGTAGTTGACGCCATTACTGGTATTTATACCGTATCCGTTTCTACGCAAAACATCCGGTAAATCGGAGCTATATTCAGGGAACGTACCAGCACTTACCTCAAAAGGACGAGCCAGACGGGTCTGTAAACCTTGTCCCGCCGATTCCGTAATGTTGAACCAGGTTGGGCTAGTCACCGAAACCCCAATTCGTAACAGGTCGTTGGGCCGATAAATTAACCCGCCGGATAAATTAAAGCCTCTGCCGTTCGTTGATAAATCATTCGTATACGAGAAACCACTGACGCCCCCTGCATTGTCAAAATCCTCATTCATGGTTTTTGTATTGGTATAATTCATCCGGGCTAGCGAAAAGCCCACGCCAATGTACAGTTTGTTCATGTAATTGGCTCCATAGGCAAAATTCCAGCCACTGGTGTGTCCCGTACTGGTAGACACGAAATTCTGGTTGGCGGTCTTTCCTGCCTCTATGCCGCTGTAGGGATAACCAATCTGACTGCCGGGCTGCGGATCGATCACCAGACCGTAGTAGTACATGGAGGTGGGAAAATCAAATACGGTCCCGTTGTTGTATAAATCATTTTTGAAATCTCCTACAACTACCCCCTGTTGCGATCCGGTTGCTTCCTGATTGGCGTATTCCGCAAAAAAGTCAGACATGGAGCTAAATTCGTTGCGAGCTCCAAAACGGACGGTATTCTTAAAGATATTCTGTCTGGAATAACTGATCCCAAAGGAACCACCCTGCCAGCCGCCCGAGCGAACCGGATTTCGGTTTTTACTCGAAAATACAACGCCGAGGTTGCCTAAAGCGAGTTGATTAGCACTGGCATTTTGCGTATTGTTAATGTATTGAGACGCATTGTTACTCGTGCTAAACATGGGTGAAATGCTGAGTTCCGATCGCGTGTAAAACCCTAAACCAGCCGGGTTTCCACTAATGTTCGAGACATCTGCCCCAATTGCTGAGTGATTACCGCCCAAGGCCTGCATCCGGGCAGAGCCTTGTGGATTCGTTTGGGAAAACATTCGGGACAATGACTCGTAATTATTGTCCTGAGCATAGGCAGCTCCTGAAAGTAATACCAGAGTTGCTAAATAAGTAAGACGTTTCATGGTCAGCAGTAAGAGACTCGATCAAAGTACATGTAAGGCTAAGCCAAAAAGCAATGCCAGTAACGAAAGCGGTTAATTCCGCTCTTAAATAACGAAAACCCCGTCAAATCATGCCGATTGACGGGGTTTTTTAAGCGTTAAAGTTTGTTAAGCGAACTAGCGTGGTCCACGTGAACGAGCTCCACCACCACCGATGCTACCGCCGCCGCCACCGCCAGAAGAGGCAGGAGCTGAATAACTACGGCTCATGTTCGAGTTATTATTAAAAGAATTATTGCTGTTATTATTCCAGTTGTTCGAACGCGAGTTGTTATCGCTATTCCAGCCCCGGGAATACGTATTGTTCTGACGATTTACCGTTCCGTTACCGCTACGGTATGAATTGCTGTTACCGGAGTTATAATCCGAATAACTGGCCGCTTCACGACGCGGACGTGAGTAATAACTGTTGTTGCCCGACGCAGCATTGTTGTAGGCACTGGTCCGACCGCCCCGTGAATCCGCTGAGCTTCCTACGATAGGACTCCGGTTAAAATTGCTATTATAGGCAGACTGTGAACGGCCATAGTTCGTGTTTCGTGGACGAGCATAAGACGAACCTGAATTGTCGCCCGTACCGGGTTTCACAACGACAACTCCACCACCTCCGTAATAGCCGCCACCGTAGTAACCACCATAGTAGGGATAACCACCCAAACCACCAAAGTACGAAGGATAATATCCCCAGGAATTGTAGTAGTAAGGATTATAGGCCATACCCCCGTAGAAGGGATCATTCCAACCCCACATGCCTCCGTAACCAAAGTTACTCCAGGGACGATAGAAGCTGCTGCCGATGCCTAAACCAATGGACAGACCAGGGCCAAAACCACCCAGCCCATTGAAACCACCGTACATCGGGAAGCCCCAGTTGTTCCAGCTGTTCCAGGAATTCCATCCATTAGGATTCCAGTTGCCGTAGCCTGAGTTATAGGCGTAGTTGTTATACGCATTACCATTTACCAGGTTGTCATACGTCGAACCCAGGTAACGCCGGTTGTTATATTTATCAGCCAGCGATTGGTTGTAATATTCGTTCTCCGCGAGGTTTTCCCCTTTGGTCTGCTCTTCAATTACGTCGTTCTGCTTGTTACTGTAGGCAATTGCCCGGACATCCGAAGAAGAAGAATAGAGGTCATCATACACGTAGGAACGTTGCGTAGCTTTGGGGCTACACCCCCAAACACCTGCCAATACAGCGACAGCCAGGTATTTAGAAACATTCCTCATTTTCATAATCGTAGACGTTTTCAAGTTGAATTTGCCCTTGTGTGTGACAGTATTCAGTGTGACTGTTACAAACTTAAGGCTAAAATGTATCTTTGCAATCCTCTAAAAAGACTTTAACTTTTATTAACGACAATTTTAACATTTGACGCTACGTGTTAAAGAATCGAGGAAATTAGTAATTGAAAATCAATTAACTATCTCTTCTTAGTTAACACGGAGCACTTAAAAAAAATTCCATGAGCAAAGGCATTACCTCCCGCACTGACGACTACTCCGAGTGGTACCTTGATCTGGTGAAACGAGCCGATCTGGCCGAAAACTCAGCAGTACGGGGCTGTATGGTCATCAAGCCCTATGGGTACTCCATTTGGGAAAAAATGCAACGGGCTCTCGACGATAAGTTCAAGGAAACCGGGCACGTCAACGCGTACTTCCCGTTGTTCATTCCCAAGTCGTACCTGTCAAAAGAAGCGAGCCACGTTGAGGGCTTCGCCAAAGAGTGTGCGGTTGTTACCCACTATCGTCTCAAAAACGCCCCGGATGGTTCGGGTGTAACCGTTGATCCTGAGGCAAAACTGGAGGAAGAACTCATCGTTCGGCCTACGTCAGAAACGGTCATCTGGAGCACGTATAAAAACTGGGTACAGTCCTACCGCGACCTGCCTTTACTCATCAACCAGTGGGCCAACGTGGTTCGGTGGGAGATGCGTACGCGGCTTTTCCTGCGTACGGCGGAATTCCTCTGGCAGGAAGGCCACACCGCCCACGCTACCTCGGAAGAAGCGGTAGCCGAAGCGGAACAAATGCTGGAAGTGTACGCCAAGTTCGCCGAAGAGTGGCTCGCTCTGCCGGTCATTCGCGGCGTAAAAACGCCCAACGAACGCTTTGCCGGAGCCGTAGAAACGTACTGTATCGAAGCCATGATGCAGGATGGAAAAGCACTACAAGCGGGTACTTCCCACTTTCTGGGGCAGAACTTCGCGAAAGCTTTCGACGTACAATTCCTGGGTAAAGATAATAAACTCGACTACGTGTGGGGAACGAGCTGGGGCGTCTCTACGCGTCTGATGGGAGCTTTGATTATGGCTCACTCGGATGATCAGGGTTTGGTACTACCTCCCAAACTGGCTCCGATTCAGGTCGTGATCGTTCCCATTTTCCGGAATGATGAACAATTGAATGCCATCTACGACCGGCTGGAACCCATCATCAAAGATCTGAAGTCCAGAGGAATTTCGGTAAAATTCGACGATTCTACCAACGAAAAACCCGGCTGGAAATTCGCCGAGTACGAACTTCGCGGCGTACCCGTACGGATGGCCATTGGAGCCCGTGATCTGGAAAATGGTACGACTGAACTGGCCCGTCGGGATACGAAAGAAAAACAGATCGTATCGATTGAAGGTGTAGCCGATACAATTCAGTCCTTGCTGGAAGAAATTCAGACCAACATCTATCAGAAAGCCCTGAAATTCCGGGAAGAAAACACGTTCAAAGTGGATACCTGGGAGGAGTTTCAGGAGAAAATTGAAACAGGTGGTTTCCTGCTGGCTCACTGGGATGAAACCTCCGAAACGGAAGAGCAAATCAAGGAAGCTACCAAGGCCACCATTCGTTGCATTCCCCTGGATGCTGCCGAAGAAGAAGGTGCCTGCGTATTCTCCGGTAAGCCTTCCAAACGCCGCGTGATTTTTGCCCGGGCGTACTAATTAATTTGATTATTCCCAGGAGAAGTAGTACACTTCTCCTGGTTTTCTTGCCTGTTTTTTACAAAATAGTTTACTTTCCTAGAGTATCAAGCGAGTCGCTAGCCCTCTTATGTTCATAAAGGACGTCTGTCGATGACTCACGTTCCTTTCTCTGAACTTCATTCAAAATAACCTTTGCATGATTAAGCAACTGGCTGGTACGCTCCTCTTTGCCTTTACCTTCTTTCCTGCTCTAAGTCAGTCAAATCTCAAACTTTGGTACCAACAACCTGCCGAAGTCTGGACGGAAGCCCTTCCTGTAGGCAATGGTCGACTGGGTGCGATGGTTTTTGGACGCCCCGCTCAGGAACTCATCCAGCTTAATGAAAGTACACTTTGGTCGGGAGGCCCCGTCAAACCAAACGAAAACCCTAACGCCTATACGTACTTGCCCCAGGTGCGGGAAGCTCTGGCGGCTGAGGAGTATCCCAAAGCAGTACAACTGCTGAAGAAAATGCAGGGCCGTTATACCCAAACGTATTTGCCGCTAGGCGATCTGCTCATTCAACAGGATTTAAAGGGACAACAACCGTCCAGCTACACGCGTGATCTGGACCTGAGCAAGGCTCTGGCTACCACGCGTTTTACAGTCAACGGCACCGAGTATACCCGGGAAGTGTTCAGCTCTGCTCCGGACCAGGTACTTGTCATTCGCCTGAAAGCCAGCAAGTCCGGTCAACTTAACTTTGACGTAAAAGGCAGCAGCAAGCTACGATTCGAGAAGCAGACGCAGGGTACGAATGAGCTGATTGTGAAAGGCAAAGCTCCGGCCCACGTTGATCCGAATTACTACAACGCCCCCGGCCGAAATCCCATCATTTACGACGATCCGGCGGGCTGCAATGGCATGCGGTACCAGTTTCGGATCAAAGCTCTGCCCGTGCAGGGACAGGTACAGACGGATACGGCAGGCATTCACGTACGTAATGCGTCGGAAGTGGTCTTGCTGGTATCCGCAGCCACCAGTTTTAACGGCTTTGACAAATGCCCCGACAAAGAGGGCAAAGACGAAGCCAAACTGGCCGCTCAGTACCTCAATCAAGCTGCCACACAGCCGTACAATCGTTTATTGAGTAAGCATACAGCTGATTATCAAAAGTATTTCAACCGATTCTCCTTCACGCTAACGGATTCTACCCGTACCAACCCCAACCTGGCTTTACCTTCCGATCAGCGATTGGAGCAATACGGCAAGGGTACGTACGATCCAGGGGTGGAAACGCTGTACTTCCATTACGGTCGCTATCTGCTCATTTCGAGTTCGCGGCCCGGTGGTACGCCAGCCAACCTACAGGGCATCTGGAATCAGCATATGCGGGCCCCGTGGAGTTCAAACTTCACGATCAACATCAATACGCAGATGAATTACTGGCCCGCTGAAGTGACTAATCTTTCAGAACTGCACCAGCCGCTGTTCGAACTCATTAAAGATTTATCCAAAACGGGTAAGCAAACGGCTCAGACCTATTATAAACTTCCGGGCTGGGTGGCTCACCATAATACGGACATCTGGGCGTTGTCCAACGCCGTGGGCGATATGGGCGATGGCGATCCGATGTGGGCCAACTGGAATGAAGCGGCAGGCTGGCTTTCGCAGCACTTGTGGGAACATTACCGCTTTACGGGTGATCGCCAGTTCCTGAAAGAAACGGCTTATCCGCTCATGAAAGGAGCCGCTACTTTTTTGCTGGGCTATCTGGTCGAAGATAAGGATGGTTATCTGATTACCTCGCCCTCGACTTCTCCCGAAAACTCGTTCCTGGACTCCAAGGGCAAACCGGCTTACGTAACGGTTGGCTCCACGATGGATATGTCGATTATCTGGGACTTGTTTACCAATCTGATTGAAGCTTCGCAAACCCTGGGGACGGATACGGAATTCCGCAACCTGCTGATCGAAAAGAAGAAAAAGCTCTTACCGCTCCATATCGGTCATAAAGGCAACCTACAGGAATGGTACAAGGACTGGGAGGATCAGGACCCTCACCACCGGCACGTTTCACACCTGTTTGGCCTGCATCCCGGACGGCAGATTGCCCCGCTGAGCACGCCTGAGTTTGCTCAGGCCGCCCGCCGTAGCCTCGAGTTACGCGGCGATGAAGGTACGGGTTGGAGTAAAGCCTGGAAAATCAACTTCTGGGCTCGTTTGCTCGACGGGAACCATGCCTATTCGCTGGTTCGGCAGCTCCTTCGTTACACGAGAGAAAACGGAACTGCTTATCAACGCGGCGGGGGTACATATCCTAACTTTTTCGATGCTCACCCGCCCTTCCAAATCGACGGTAATTTCGGCGGTACGGCAGGTATGACTGAAATGCTGGTCCAAAGTCATTTGGACGACATTCACCTCCTGGCCGCTCTGCCTGACGCCTGGAAAGCCGGTCAGGTGCAGGGTCTGCGGGCTCGTGGAGGCTTTGAATTAGCCATGCAGTGGAAAAACGGCAAGTTAACGACGGCTACGATCAAATCGCTGAATGGGGAACCCTGCAAAATTCGTTCGGCTCAGCCCCTGTCCGTTAAAGGACTACGTACGCAGGCCGAACAGTCAGGTTCGTATTACCTACTCTCATTCCCTACGCAGGCAGGAAAAACTTACGAACTCGTTTCGAAGTAGTTCTCCTCATCAAACATCTTTTAAAAGGTACGGAAGCAAAGTTTCCGTACCTTTTTTCGTTTCCCTCGCTAAAGTGTAGAGACTGAAATTATTAGAAGTTAATGAGAATCTTTTCTTCAGGAACCCACAGATTTAGTTTTGTCGTTAGTCATTGTTGGTGAAGCACTATGCTGGCATTGATTTATAAGAAATAGATGGGTTAAAAACCCTAAAACTTTAAACCCATTTCCCTTTTCAAGTGACCCCTCATTTGAATATTTAACTATATGACCATTCCCGTATTAGACCATACTGTTCGGAAACTAGCCGAACTCTTTTTCCCCGAAACCCCAACGCTTGCTTCTTCCAATCATTCTGCCTCCACCTACGAACCCGAAACACTAGAAGTTTTCGTAGGAGATCTGATCGAACAGGCCTTCAGTGTGAACCTGGCTCTGGTGAAACACGAGAAAGCTGAAAACGAATTCTGGGACTGGAAAGAAAACAGCGAGCATCCATTTGTCTTTTTTGACCAGACATCCGAGGGGATGCGTCCCATCATTGCGGGCCGGGATCTGAAAAAAGGGAAACCCTATCACTACGCCATTAATGACCATGGCCCCGAACTTATCAGTGGCGAAGGCCTGACGCCCGCAAAGAACGACAACGGAAAAGTGTTGTTTTTAACCGCATTTCCGATTCAGCCTCTGGCCAGTGATGATTCCAGCACGAACGAAAAGCACATGACGCCCTGGCAGCGTACGCTGCAATTGTTCAGAAACGAACGGCGGGACATCTATTATCTGTACCTCTACGCCATCGTTTCCGGATTGATTGCTCTGAGCTTACCCCTGGGTAGCCAGGCGATCGTCGGACTGATTCAGGGGGGATTGGTCTTTTCTTCCGTGTACCTGCTGGCGGCTCTGGTTATTGTAGGTACTCATTACGGGGATTTTACAGATCGTCCAGGTATCAATTGTGGAAGTTTTGCAACAACGCATTTTCGCAAAAGCAGCTTTTGAGTTTGTTTACCGGATTCCGAGGATTAAAGTGGAAGCACTCAACCGGTACTATGCTCCAGAGCTAATGAACCGCTTTTTTGACATCCTGACCGTACAAAAGGCATTACCTAAAATCCTTATCGATATTACGGGAGCTGTCATTCAGATTGCTTTTGGTCTGCTACTGCTCTTTGCGTATCACCCCATGTTCATTGTTTTTGGGTTGTTGACAATTTTACTCATCTTTCTGGTATTTCGCTTTAATGCCAGCAAAGGTTTGGAGACCAGTTTGTATGAATCCAAATACAAGTACAAGGTTGCTCAGTGGCTCGAAGACATTGCCCGTACCTTATTCAGCTTTAAGGTAATTGGCAATACGAACCTGCCCGTACAGAAAATGGATGAGCTGGTAAGTCGTTACCTGCTTTACCGGCAGAAACACTTCAAAATTCTGTTGCGGATTTTTTACTATATGGTGGCCTTCAAAACTCTGGTCATCGCAGCACTACTGATTCTGGGTATTTTCCTGGTGGTTGACCGGCAGATTACACTCGGTCAGTTTGTTGCTTCCGACATTATTATTGTATTGATCGTCAACTCCGTAGAAAAACTGATCACGAGTATTGATACCATCTTTGATTTGGTAACGGCTACCGAAAAGATGGGGAATGTTACCGATCTGCCACTCGAACGGGAAGGAGGCTTACGGATGCCGATTAATAAACAGAATCTGGCTTTAGAGGTGCACAACCTTTCATTCCGCTACCCGGATGGCAAACGTCCCGTTCTGCAAAACCTGAGTTTCTCCATCAAACAGGGGGAACGTGTGGCGATTACGGGCTCGAACGGAGGCGGTAAAAATACACTGCTAACGTTACTGAGTGGTTTAATGACGGAATACGATGGCAGTATTTCAGTTAATGGCTTTTCGTTGCGAGACATTCATCTGAACGATTTTCGGAATGCGGTGGCGAAAAACGTAGCACCCAATGAAATTTTTGACGGAACCATTTTCGAAAACATTACGATGGGCCGTACGAATATTTCGCTGGATGATATTCGCTGGACGCTTGAAAACCTCGGTCTGACGGATAAAATCGGTCAGCTTCCCGATGGTATTAACACCCCAATGCTGGCCGAGGGTCAACGGTTTTCTGAGAGCTTTAAGGCGAAAGTTACAGCCGCCCGTTGTATTGTAGAACGCCCTAAACTATTGATGTTTACGGACTTTTATGGCTTACTGGACCGGGAAGAAAAGCTGAAACTCATCAAGTTTGTATGCGACAAAGCTCATCCCTGGACCTTTATCACTATTTCGCACGATCCGGAAGTGTTGGCCGCCTGCGATCGCGTGCTGATTCTGGAAAATGGAAAAATTGTCAGTGACGGACCGTATTAGTCATTTGTTTTCAGCTGCTGAAAACGTTTAACTCAACTCAAACCATGCTTAACATATCTCCCAAACGAGTGGACCCGGATCTTTCGGAAAACGAAATTCAGTCCCTCAAAACGCTTTCTACCCACCGGACGGGTCGGAAGCTGGCCCGCTGGATTGTGGGTATTCTGTCCGTACTCTTCATTGTACTGTTCATGCCCTGGCAGCAGAATATCAATGGAACGGGTACGGTCACGGCCCTAACGCCCCAGGATCGTCCGCAGACGGTACAAAATATTATTGCCGGACGTATCGAAAAATGGCACGTTCGCGAGGGACAGGCCGTACAAAAAGGCGACACCATTTTAACGTTATCGGAGATCAAGGATGAATATTTTGATCCGAATCTACCCCTGCGTTTGTCCGAACAGGTCGATGCCAAAGAAACGGCCGTGGATGGGTACGAGAACAAAATTGAAGCCGTAGAAAACCAGTTGACTGCCCTACGAAACGCCCTGCGGTTGAGTCTGGAAAAGGCCCGTAACAAAGTGCTACAGGCACAGGCCAAAGTTCAGTCAGATAGCGTTGACCTGGCCAATGAGCGTATTCAGTTCCGAATTGCTGAAGTACGGTTTGAGCGTTTTCAGCAAGGGTACCAACAGGGTCTGTTTTCGAAAACGGACCTTGAAGGTCGTGAACTTACCTTTCAGGCGGCTCAGGCAAAAGTGGTTTCTGCTCAGAATAAACTCAATATCTCCCGACAGGACCTAATCAACTCCAGGATCGAGCTTAATTCGATTGAGGCTGATTATCAGAAGGAAATTGCCAAATCATTATCCGATCGAAGTTCAGCTGTTTCATCGCTGGGCGATGGTCAGAAAGAGCTTTCGGAACTACGGAATAAAGTAGCCAACGTCAATGTTCGCCGCAACCAGTACGTGTTACGGGCTCCGCAGGGGGGTATCGTGGTGAAAGCCCTGAAAGCCGGGGTTGGTGAAACCATTAAAGAAGGGGAACCCATCTGTACCTTACAGCCGCAAAATCCTCAAATGGCAGTTGAGTTGTATATCAAAGCCATGGACGTGCCGCTGATTCAGAAAGGTCGTGAAGTACGAATTCAGTTTGATGGCTGGCCCGCCCTGCAGTTTTCGGGTTGGCCTTCCGTCAGTGTGGGTACCTTCGGGGGTCGTGTAGCCGTTATTGACCAGGTAAACTCGACCAGTGGCGAATACCGAATTCTGGTGACGGAGAAAGTAGAAGAACGTCGGGATCACCCCTGGCCCGCTCAATTGCGACTGGGTTCGGGTGTGTACGGTTGGGTCATGCTCGACAGCGTACCGGTGTGGTACGAAATCTGGCGACAACTTAACGGCTTCCCACCTAGCTTAAAAGAGGAGCCCAAAGGCGATTACGCCGGAAAGGGGGCGAAAAAATGAGGTTTCTAATTGCTCGCTGGTCTGGGGGGCGTATCCCTACGGTCTTGCCGCCCAGAACTGGCGTTTTTACCTTGGTTTTCTTCCTTTGGACAGCCGTTGCCGCTCCACTGTGGGCTCAGGATTCAGTACGCATTTTTAGTTTCAGTGATTATGCAGATTTGATTTTAAGATACCACCCCATTGTAAAACAGGCGGACTTGATTCCAGCCGACGCCCGTACCGAATTGCTACAGGCCCGCGGCATGTTCGATCCGAAACTGGCCTCGGATTTCAGTCGGAAAGAGTATAAGGACAAGGAATACTATAATCACTGGGAAAATTCGCTGAAAATACCGACCTGGACGGGTATTGACCTGAAAGCGGGTTATGACCGGAACACGGGGCCATACATCAATCCGCAGTATTACACGCCCGATGCTGGGTTGGTGTATGCGGGATTGAGCGTACCCCTGGCTCAGGGATTGCTGATTGATGCTCGCCGCTCAACGTTACGGCAGGCCAAGCTACTCCAGAATATTGCCGAAGCGGATCGTCAGAAGTTGATCAACAAAACCATGTACGATGCTGCCAAGACGTACTGGGACTGGTATTTTGCCTACCAGCAGTTTCGATTTACGGCGGATGGGCTCAATCTGGCTGATATTCGATACCGGGCGGTCAAGCAACGCGTGGAAATTGGTGACCTGGCCGCCATTGATTCCGTGCAGGCTAAAATCACGGTACAAGAACGTCTGGCTTCCTATCAGGCCGCGTTGCTGGAATTCCAGAATACCCGACTGGGCATTTCGAATAATCTCTGGAACGAGAACAACGAACCCGTAGAATTGCCCGAAAACGCGATTCCGGGGGGTGTAACCATTCCCGAACCTACTCAGGAGCAGCTCGACGAGTTACTGGCTCGGGCGAACCGACAACATCCGGATCTGATCAAGCTGGATTTCAAACTCCAGCAATTGGACATTGAGCGACGATTCCGGCAAAATCAGCTTTTACCGACGGTTAATGTCAATTATAACTTCATTCGCGAACCCGTAGCGGTCGGCAAATCGTATGACGCGGGCTGGTGGCTTACCAATAATTACAAAGTTGGTGCTGAAGTGAGTTTCCCGCTGTTTCTACGAAAGGAACGGGGCAAACTCCAGCAGGTTCGCATTAAACAGGCCGATATGCGATTTGATCAGCAACAGACCCGGCGTTTGATTACGATCACTGTTCGGCAGGTATTCAATGAAGCCCGGGCTTTGCAGCAACAGGCCGAGACGCAAGGTCAGGCAACGGCCAATCAGTTGCTGCTGGTACGGGCCGAACAGCAGAAATTTGACATCGGAGAGAGTACCCTTTTCTTAGTCAATACGCAGGAAAGCAAGCTGATTGATATGCAAATCAAGACGGAGTCTCTGCGGGCGAAGTACGCGAAAGCCTGGGCTAACAGTCTGTACGCCGCCGGTGGAAATCCGCAACAATAGGGCTGTTTTCGATTAAGATTACCTTAAATTTTCATTTTTTTGAAACTAATTAGGCTGATTCTTAGCTAATAGGACAAGTGCACTAAACAAGCAATGGTTTTAGTATGTACTTTTATCCTAGCAATTTTATTCACTAAAAAACGACCATCGCTATGTTTGGAATGGGAGGACCCGAAATCGCCCTTATCGTTGGGGCTTTTGTTCTGCTTTTCGGAGCCAAGAAAATTCCCGAGCTCGCACGGGGGCTGGGTAAAGGTATCCGTGAATTCAAGGATGCATCTAAAGAAATTCGGGAGAATATCGAAAATTCGACGAAAGAATAGTTTCGTATGGACCCTATAAAAAGCTTACTTCTTTAGTGGAGTAAGCTTTTTTTGTTGCCCCCTTCCGCTTGCTCATGATTTCTATCTGGTTCATCCGTTCTCTGTAGGGTACGTCGTACATTTATTCCTGCTACAGTCTCCGTCCAGTAAACCTTTTTCTCCTGCAACGCTTCACAGTCTGCCGTATCTTCTATTTTTGTGGTTTCTATCTCTGCACGCATGAAATCCACGCTAAGCAAGTTACTCCCTCATTTACTCGCCCTACTGGTTCTGTTTGTACTCGCTGCTCTATACGCTTCGCCCAATTTGCAGGGCAAGGTGCTGGGTATGCACGATATTCAGCAGGCCCAGGCGGGTGCTCAGGAACTCAATGAATTTTACAAAGCAACGGGCCGCTGGGCTCTCTGGACCAATTCCATGTTCAGTGGGATGCCCGCCTACATGGTGGCCGGCGATTACCCGTACACCTTCGTCGGTAAGACTGTAGCCGTTACCTTACTCATCATTCCCGAAACCATCCGCATCGTTTTTCTGATGATGCTGGGTATGTACGTACTGCTGACTACCATGGGCGTACGCCGTTGGCTGGCGGTACTTGGAGCCGTAGCGTTTGCCTTCGGTTCATACAACATGATTTTCATTAAAGCCGGACACGTTTCCAAAATGTACGCTCTGGCTTATATGCCGGGTATTCTGGCTGGGGTAATGCTGGCTTTACGGGGCAGATACTGGATCGGCGGAGCGGTTACGGCCTTGTTTCTCTGTCTGGAACTAGCCTCGAATCACTTACAGATTACCTACTATTTCGGTCTGGCCCTGGTTCCCTATATTATTATGGAAGCCGTGGTTCAGATTAAGGAAGGTCGACTCAAAAACCTGATCACGACGGGTATTGTCCTGGCGGTTTCGGCGGCTATTGGTATCGGCAGCTACGGTGGCCGTTTGCTGGTCACGCTGGACTATACGAAAGAAACCACTCGTGGCAAAACCGAACTTACCCTGGCCAAACCTACCCAACCCGGCCAGGCGGCTCCAACGGCAGAAGCAACTACCGCTCCCCAAAACGGTCTGGATCGCAGCTATGCGTTTGAATACAGTTATGGAGTCGGAGAAACCCTGACTTTACTGATTCCCCGCGTCTACGGCGGAGCTACCGTTGAACCGTTGACGGATGGATCTGATACGTATAAACTCCTGGTACAACGTGGACTTGATCCGACTCAGGCCAAGCAGATTGTCGAAAATGGCATGTACACCTACTGGGGTGATCTCCCCATCAATGGTGGTCCGGCTTACGCGGGTGCAGTACTGATTTTCCTGGCCGTTCTGGGCATGTTTATCGTTCAGCATCGCATCAAATGGTGGGTCCTGGGAGCTACGATCCTGATGCTGTTCATTGCCTGGGGTAAAAACTTTGCGGCCTTCGGTGACTTCATGTTCGATCACTTCCCGCTCTATAACAAGTTCCGGGCGGTTACCATGACGCTCAGTATCATTCAGTTTCTGCTGGCTTTACTGGCGGTGCTGGCCATCGAGGTCTTACTCACACGAAAGCCCAGCTTTGCCGAAATCAAAACCGGACTCATCGCCAGCTTTGCCCTTACCGGTGGTCTGGCTCTGCTGTTGTGGCTGGTGGGCCCTTCCATCCTCGAACTACGTAAGCCTAACGAGAGCACAATGCTCGGACAAATGTTCGGCGATCCGGCATTTGGTCCGGACATTTTGCGGGCTTTGATTGAAGATCGGGGTTCCATTCTTCGGGCCGATGCGTTGCGTACCCTGATTTTTATCGTACTGGCAGCAGGTTTGGTGTGGTTGTACGTGACGAACAAGGTAAAAGAAATGGTACTGGTCGTCGCTCTGATTGCACTAACGTACTTCGATCTCTTCTTCATCGACAAGCGATATTTCAATAACGACGACTTTACCACCAAGCGGCAGGCACAGGAGCGGATTGCTCCTTCGCCCGTGGACGAACAGATTTTGCAGGATAAAAGTCTGAGTTACCGGGTCATGGATAACCGTAGTAACTTCATGAGCGATGCTACTGCTTCGTACTTCCACAAATCCCTGGGCGGATACCACGCGGCTAAACTCAAGCGATACTCGGAATTGATGGAGTATGCGTTGCCCAAAAACTTCATGGGCGTTATTAACATGCTCAACGCCAAGTACGTTATTCAACGCGATCCGCAGAGCAACCAGGACGTCGCCCAGCAGAATCCCGAAGCTTTGGGTAATGCCTGGTTCGTGCAAAATTACCGTCTGGTTCCCGATGCCAATGCGGAAATGACGGCTTTGCAAACGCTCAATCCCAAACAAACGGCCGTGATTGATCAACGGTACGCGGGTGATCTGAAAGGTCTGACGACTATTCAGTACGATTCTACAAATACGATTCAACTGGTTGCTTACCAACCCGATCAACTCAAGTACGAGAGTAAGGCGAAGAGCGAACAGCTGGCCGTATTTTCGGAAATTTTCTACAAAGGCAATACCGACTGGAAATCCTACATCGATGGCAAGGAAGTGCCGCACATCCGGGTGAACTACCTCTTACGCGGTTTACGCATTCCGGCGGGTACGCATACGATTGAATTCAAGTTCGATCCCCCCGTCTGGAAAACCGGGATGACGATTGATCTGATCAGCAACATTGCCCTGATCCTGCTCATCGTCGCGGGCGTAGTCATTGATTCCCGACGGAAGTAAGCGTATCTTTGTACTATTTTTAAACAATGGCTGGTGCTTGCATCAGCCATTTGTGTTACCCCGGTTTAACCTTGTTTTCTCATGCTGATTACCCTGCTGCTCTGGCTGTACATCTCGCTGCTTTGTCTTCTGGCGGGAGATCTGGTACGAATGGGCTTTCAGAAACTGGGCCGTACTTCTCTGGAGGTGCCGCTTCCTTTTCTGGCAATACTCGGCTGGGCGGGTCTGATGAATGGATTGGGCTATGGCTGGCTGTTGGTCCCCGTAGGGCAAGCGGTTCACCTGTTGGTATTAACAGGACTATTGATAGGCGGCTGGGTTCGTCGAAACTACTGGCTTAGCGTCGTTCGGACACTACAGCTACCGCGTTCCTGGCTCTTCTGGGTAGTGAGTTTACTTGGTTTTCTCGTCATTCTGACCCGTACAACGCACCTGCCCCGCGTAGCGGATACGGGTGGCTACCACGCTCCCATGATTCGCTGGATTTCGGAATACGCCGTGGTACCGGGGCTGGCTAACGTAAACTATCGCTTTGGCTTCAACAACGCGTCCTTTCTGACCGAGGCTTTTTTCAGCCTGCGATTTCTGGGGGGCGATGCCTTTCACGTGCTCAATGGCTGGCTCATGGCGGTAGTCTGGTGCTGGGCCTTGCTCCTTTTACGAAACGTACGCTTCAAACCCAGTGAAGTACTCATTGTAGTACTGGGGGTATGGTACCTGTGGCATTCGCACTGGCGGCTCGCTTCGCCGAGTCCCGACCACCCGGCTCAGTTGCTGGTGGGTTTACTTTTTTTCCTGCTGATCCGGCAAATGGAAGCCCCCGCCAATCCGTCCGAACGCCTGCTGATGGTGTGGCTGACGTTGCTGGCGTTTACCATCAAAATGAGTACACTCGTCGCTCTACTCATTCCCCTTCTTTTATTCGTTGATGCGTTTCGCAAGAAAGATTACGCCTTCCTGCCCCGCCTGATTGCAGTAGGACTGCTCCCGCTGCTCTGGTGGCTGACGGCCAATGTAATTCTGACGGGTTATATCCTGTACCCTACGACTTCCCCCTTACTCGACTGGTTTTCGTTCGACTGGAAAGTACCTAAAATCGTCATTGAACAAGGATTACTGAATCTTTCGGGCGGTACGAAACTTAGTCCGGTGCAGGGACTATTCGATTTCAGTTGGGTACCGTACTGGTTTACCCAACAACTCGTACCCGATCAATTGCTGCTGGTATGCCTGTTTGGCTGGCCGCTATTTGCCAGTTTTCGCTGGAAGAAGACGGTTGCTTTTCTGATGCAGTATCCCAACTGGTTTTGGGTACTGGTGACGGCGTACGCCGGAGTGGCTTTCTGGTTTATCACGGCTCCGGAATTCCGCTTTGGTATGGGTTTCATCATCGCGGCTCTGGTCGTAGGGTATCTTCCCTATCCAAGGGCCGTCCCCGCTTTGTACCGTTTTGGAATCGTTGGCGTATTGAGTTTGGCCCTGCTGTATGCCTCTTTCAAGCGGCAAGCCAGTCCGCTGGTATTTCCTGATGCGTATCCAGCGGCTCAGCTGACTTCCTACCCGTTACAGGGCCAGCGAATGTACGTCGCCACGGACGATCCCCGCGTGATTCACGGCATCAAGGGGTATTGGAGTAGTTGCCAGGATGCGGCCCTGCCCTGCTCTCCGTATTATAATCCTTCGCTGCGTTTGCGGGGAACCACTTTATCGGAAGGTTTTAAAGCAGTAGAGACGCGATAATCGCGTCTCTACCTGATCTATCACTTCTTGGTTACGATGAGTTCAACCCGTCGGTTGACCTTGCGTTCCTGATCACTTTTAGCAGTACTCAGCGGCCGCGTATCACCGAAGCCTTTCGCCTCGATACGCGAGGCGTTAATCCCATTAGTGACGAGGTACCGTTTAACGGTTTCCACCCGTTCGATGGATAATTCCATGTTTTTCTGCGAATCGCCGATGGCATCCGTATGGCCTTCGAGTCGGATTTCAACCGTCGGATTTTTCTTCATCCACGCAACCACCTGAGCCAGATTTTCCTGCGATTCGATGAGTAGTACGGCTTTGCCGGTTTCAAAGAGAATGTTCTTCAATTCAATCTTGGAGCCTACTTCCGCTTTCAAATCTTCCATAGACGATGATGTAGTCGCGGGTGGAGGTGTTGGCTTAACCGGAGCAGTCGCTACGGGCGGAGCAACGGCGGGTGCAGATTGTCTTTTCCCCGTACGTAAATAGAAGTCTTTTTCTACGGCATTATCCTTCACCGTTACCGTCGCCGTCATCGTTTCGTAACCCGGTACTACCGTTGAAAGCTGATAACTTCCGGGTCGTACGCTTTTCCGAAAAACGCCCGTACTACCAATGGTTCGAAGCGTATCTGCTTTCGCTCCCGCCCGCAATACAGCGATTTTCCCTTCCAGCGGTTCTTTCGTTACGGCGTCGTACACCTGACCACTCAGCAACACCGTGGCGACTTCAGGCGTTTTTTTAGAGGCCTGAGCAACCGCTGGAGCTTTTGTATCCTTTTTCGTTTTGTCCGCTGGATTTTTAATATGAATGTGATAAAAATTCCAGCACCGCCAACCGTTTGCCCGATCCCGGCATTCGAAGAGATCAAAATCCTCCATGCCGGGTTCGAGACGTTCGAAATACACCGCGAAACTGATCACGTCCCCCGGCTGTACGTCCCGTTTATCGGGTCTTACCGGGATGCCTACGGCCTTGATGAACTTGAATGAGTACAAATTTCCCTTCTGATTCACCCGTAAATCGCTCTCTGGATCAACGGCGACGTTGCTGTACGACGTCTCCTGCATTTGCGGATTCAGTTTTCGCAACCAGCGGTCCTGAATATTCAGTGGCGGATCTTCGTACCGCATGTACACAATGGTAAACTGGCTGGTTAGCTCTACCTTGGTAATGAACACATCCGCGGCCGTTTGCCCTTCCACCCGGGGTTTCACTGTCACCTGGGCCTGCACGGCTCCGAGCAACAGAGCCCCGATCAAACTAAAAAGTAGTCGCTTTTTCATGGAATGTTGTACTTAAAATACCTTCGTTAACGCCGAACTTCATCCAAATATTTTCGGAGCAAAACTACCAAATTCCCGCTTTCGGATAAACGGCAAAAAAAATAGTCCCGCAGGTTTTAAAACTTGCGGGACTATCAGCGACTAACGCACGAAACGTTAGCACAGCTCTTATAAAATGGCTTCGGCCAGAACCAGAATCTTATTGTTGAGTACTTCCACTACGCCCCCATCTACGATGTACGTTTTCTGGCCCTCTTTTGATTCTACGATCACTTCGCCTTTACCCAGTGTACTCACCAGGGGGGCGTGATGGTTTAAGATCTGAAAGGAACCCTGCGTACCCGGAAATGAAGCCGAAGTAGCCTCTCCGGCAAAAACTTTCTTATCGGGAGTAATGATTTCGATGAACATAGTCAGTCTTCTGTTTTGAGTTTACAGCGGCCGCCGTTGCGGTTTTCAGTTTGCGGTTTTCAGTTGACTGTAAAGGCTCACCAAGCTTTCGCTGTCAACTGAAAACCAAAAACTGTAAACTATCTAGAAGCTTCTGCCAGCAGTTTCTCCCCTTTTACGACCGCGTCTTCGATCGTACCTACCAGGTTGAATGCCGCTTCTGGCAGGTGATCGTAATCACCCGACATGATTTTGTTGAAGCCTTTGATGGTTTCTTCAATCGAAACGAATACGCCTTTCAGACCCGTAAACTGCTCGGCTACGTGGAAGGGCTGAGACAGGAAGCGTTGTACGCGACGAGCCCGTGATACCGTTTGTTTATCTTCCTCTGACAATTCGTCCAGACCAAGGATGGCGATAATGTCCTGCAATTCGTTATACCGTTGCAGAATCATTTTCACGGCCATTGCACAGTTGTAGTGAGCATCACCCAATACATCCGGGCTCAGGATACGACTGGTTGAATCCAGCGGATCCACGGCGGGATAGATACCCAGCGAAGAAAGTTTACGGCTCAATACCGTGGTAGCATCCAAGTGAGCAAACGTCGTTGCCGGAGCGGGGTCAGTCAAGTCATCCGCAGGTACGTAAACGGCCTGTACGGAAGTAATGGAACCACGCTTGGTTGACGTAATCCGCTCCTGCATGGCACCCATTTCGGTAGCCAGCGTGGGCTGATACCCTACGGCTGAAGGCATCCGGCCTAATAGAGCCGATACTTCAGAACCAGCCTGCGTAAAGCGGAAGATGTTGTCGATGAAGAACAGGATGTCGCGACCCTGACCTTCGCCGTCACCATCGCGGAAGTGCTCAGCTACGGTCAGACCCGATAGGGCTACCCGTGCACGTGCTCCCGGAGGCTCGTTCATCTGTCCGAACACGAGCGTAGCTTTGGAATCTTTCAACGCTTCGTCGTCTACTTTCGACAGATCCCATCCACCCGCTTCCATGGAGTGGTTGAAGGCTTCGCCGTACTTGATTACGCCTGATTCAATAAACTCGCGAAGCAGGTCATTTCCTTCCCGCGTACGTTCACCTACACCAGCGAATACGGACAAACCACCGTATACTTTAGCAATGTTGTTGATCAGCTCCTGGATCAATACGGTTTTACCTACACCGGCACCACCGAACAGACCAATTTTACCTCCTTTTACGTAAGGAGCGAGCAAATCGATTACTTTAATACCCGTGAACAATACTTCCGTTGAAGTAGCCAGTTCGTCGAACTTGGGAGCGTTCCGGTGAATGGAGAGGCTGTCTTGTGCACTGGGTTGTGGCATACCGTCGATGGCATCACCTACCACGTTAAAGAGGCGACCACGGATGGCATCGCCGGATGGCATTACAATGGTCGAACCAAAGTGAAGCACCTCAATACCCCGATACAAACCTTCGGTCGCGTCCATGGCGATCGCACGTACGCGGTCTTCGCCTAAGTGCTGTTGTACTTCCAGGACGACTTTCTGACCGTTGGGTTTCGTTACTTCGAGGGCATCAAGGATTGCCGGCAAGGACGAACCTTCTTCTTCGAAACTCACGTCCACAACCGGTCCGATCACTTGGGTAATCTTACCTTTATTGACTGCGTTTGCCATTGAATATGAGTAGTTACTGGGAGATTGCAAATTTGCCCGCAAAAATAGCCCACGATTCGCGGATTGCCAAAGTCAATATTGGATATTTCCGGGAAAATTCCTGAATAGCTATTATATAGTTGTCAGAATTGGATGATAGGCCCTTTTTCGACCCTTCTGATCGTAATTTTACGCCATGCAAGCACTCCTTTCTACCCCATTTACCCTTAATTGCCGGGGGCGAATCGTCTCACTGGAAAAGCCGGTCGTGATGGGAATACTCAATATTACGCCCGATTCCTTCCACGCGGGCAGCCGTTTTGAAGACCCGGATCGGATTCGCCAGCAGGCTCAGCAGATGCTGTCTGCAGGGGCTACTTTTCTGGATATTGGCGGGTACTCCACCCGGCCCGGTGCGGCCGAAGTTTCGGAAGCAGAAGAAGTCCGTCGGGTTGTACTTGCCATAGATACCATTTTAGAAGCCTTTCCCGAAGCATTGATTTCGGTGGATACCTTCCGTTCGGGCGTTGCCCGCCGGGCCGTTGAAGCGGGAGCAGTACTGGTCAACGATGTGTCAGGTGGTTTACTGGACGAGGCGATGTTTACCACTGTTGCCGAACTCAACGTGCCCTACGTACTCATGCACATGCGGGGGACACCCCAGACGATGGGCAGTCTGAATCAATACCAAAACCTGCTGACGGAGGTCATCGATGAACTGGCTCAACGGGTACACCTGGCCCGGCAGGCCGGCATCAAGGATATTATTCTGGACCCCGGTTTTGGTTTTGCCAAAAATGCGGATCAGAATTATGAGTTGCTGGCTCAGTCCGAAGCCCTGCAAATTTTTCAGTTACCGCTCCTGATTGGCCTATCCCGCAAGAGTATGATCTGGAAAAAACTGGGTATTCCTCCCGCCGAAGCTCTCAACGGTACGACGGTGCTCAATACGATTGCTCTGCAAAAAGGAGCGAAGATCCTGCGGGTGCATGATGTACGGGAAGCCTGTGAGGTGATTCAGATTATGGAGTGGATGCAGAAGACCTAGCGGTTGGCCAGAATGTATCTGGGCCTTGTTTGGGCTAGTAGCTTATTCCCATCGCCTGTTGCTTTTACTAAATTTCGTTATTCACCTGGACGGAGTTTAGTACTATAGACAGGGCTGTTCGATAGCCCGGAAGCCTTCCAGGCTGGACCTCTCCACGACTAACCATTCCATGGGGGCGACCGCCTCCTCTGGCCCACCGCATTGCGGCTGCCGTAGGTCGTTCAGTTGCCGCCATGGAATGGCTTCCGGGCGGGAGAGGTTTTCAATTTTCTGACATCTTTTGAAAGTTGATGGTTGTTAGTTATAGGTTCATAGAAGACAATCGAATACCCTATTAGACGGCATACACCCGATCCCCGTCCTATCGCATTCCATGCGGACTGAAAAACCAGCCAACTCAGCAGAACGATATAGTGCCCCTGTAATCAAAAGTTGTTGGTTTTAAACTACTCCTACACAGAATACCCAGACACTAATCAAACCTTGCTTACAAAACGTAATCATTAGTCTTTGGGAAAGAATCAAAAATCCCATCCTTATCTTTGACCGACGATATCTTTCTTCAACATGGCAGCTACTTTTTTTGTCAACGGTTCGTTCGTTCCCGAAGAACAAGCCCAACTTCATATTACCGACCTGGGCCTGTTGCGGGCCTATGGCATTTTTGATTTTTTCCGGGCCATGGACGGTCAGCCCATTTTTCAGGAAGACCACCTCGACCGCTTTGAGCGTTCAGCGGAACTGATGGGCTTGACGATTCCCGCCAGTCGGGAACAGCTTCGCGAAATCATTGCCGAACTGATTCGTCTGAATCCGCATGCTCTGCTGGGTTTGAAGCTGGTGCTTACGGGTGGTTATTCACCGGATGGGTTTGCTCCCGCCGAAACGCCCAATTTCTTCGTCATTCCGAAGCCCTTCGAGTTCAAAAGTCCGGACGAAGGCCTGCACTTCATGAGCGTCGAACACCAACGTCAGCTGGCTGAAGTCAAGTCACTCGATTACCTGTTGCCGATTTATTTATTACGAAAGCAACGCGAAATAGGAGCCGACGACGTATTGTATTACGAAAACGGTCTGATTACCGAATCGTCCCGTTCCAATGTGTTTGTGGTCAAAGGCGATACGCTCATTACACCTGCCGAAGGCATGTTACGCGGCATTACCCGGAAACACATCCTGCAATTTGCTCCCCAGATTATGCGGGTGGAAGAGCGTCCGGTTACGCTGGAAGAGACGCTGCAGGCCGACGAGCTTTTCACCACCGGATCGACCAAACGGATTGTACCCGTTACTAAAATTGATCAGAAACCCATCGGAACCGGACAGCCGGGGGCCGTTACCCGTAAGCTTTACGAGCTTTTTTTAAAGTACGAACAAGAAACGATTTGAAGCGATTCATTCACTTTTGCCTGTTTTTCGGAACTATCTTTCAGGCTTGCGGGCAACTCCCGCAGGCCCTGCCCGGCTGGGAAGCTTTGCGTTGTGACAGTACTCAACGCGTTAGTGCTTTAAGCCTGTATGATTTGATTCTTCCCCTGTACAGCACGGACAGTATCCGCGAAAAAACCATTGGCGTCAACCGCGTGCTGGCCTTTGTGGCGGATGAAAAAGGTACGGTTCGGTTTCTGGGTTCGCATCGGACGGGTTCAATCGCGGACTCGCTAGGCTCCCCCACTACACCTTTAGACAGTATACAACGGCACACGTACCTCGCTTCGGCAACCGACGAGCCCATTTATCTGTACGATCGCTGGTCCTGGCTGCTCAATACCACGCGTGAAGTATTTCTGACTCGCCGGGATTCACTCGTGGATTCGCTGCGTCGTCAGTTGCCGAATTATGAAATAAAAGTGATTTCCGACCTGCGAAGTGCGGAATTACAGACCAAACTGTTGGGGCGAGGCCGTAGTATGGCTCCCATTTCGTTTCACCAGCTGGGACTGGCTGCTGACCTGGGCTTTTTCCGGCGGGGCCGCCTGGTCCGTAACGCGGGTCCCTACGAGGCCATTGGGGAATTGACGCCGTACTATCAATTAATATGGGGCGGAAATTTTGTGGGTTTTGTCGATCCTCCCCACTTTCAACTGTACAAAAACGCGGCGGTATTTCTGCGGGATTTCCCCATGCTCCGCTTTGAGTTTGAGCCTTTTTACGAAAATTACCTGCGACGCGTACGGCAAAAAATTGAGAATAATCGGGAAAATGAAGTTGAAGACACCAAAGCTTTATTAATGATCCTCAACGAATTCCGGCAACGGATGCCCTGTGCCTGTCAAGGAGATTCGTTAAAAACTTCGTTGCCTCAGCTGGCGAAAGTCCCCTCGCTTACCTCAGAAGACGTACTGATTTTCGGCGATTTACGGAATCAACGCTTATCCTTCTGGCGGGGCAACGAGTTGTTGATTTCGTACCGCTTGGGAATTTGGCAGTAATTCCTCAATAGTTTCCGGAAAAATACTTACTTTTCGCCCGTTCCTGATCTGAAGATGTGCTGGAATGACATTTTCCATATTTCTAGGAATACTCACTTATATTCAACCTTAACTCTCAATCCTTATGGGACTGATTTCATTCATGAAGGGGGTCGGCGAAAACCTCTTTGGTAGTAAAGATGAAGAAACCAAAGTAGCTCAGGCCAAGCCGGAAGAAGTAGAACCGCTGCGTGCCGGAGCTTTGTTACAAAAAGTAAAAAGCCTGGGTCTGACCTACAAAAACCTGACGATCAAAACTGCTGGTTCAACAGTTGTTTTGGAAGGCGAAGTAGACAAGCAGGAAGACGCTGAAAAAATTGCCCTGACCGTGGGTAATGTCACCGGCGTAGAACAGGTAGACAACCGCATCCGCGTGACGGCTCCGAAACCCGAGGCTCAGTATCACACCGTAGAAAAAGGCGATTCACTCTCTAAAATTGCGGGTAAGTTTTATGGCGATGTCATGAAATACCCCGTCATTTTTGAAGCTAACAAGCCCATGCTGAAAGATCCCGATCTGATCTATCCCGGTCAGGTACTGCGGATTCCACCGCTGGAGAGCTAGTCCTTTGATTTGCGTACAAAAACGTCCCTTTCTCACCGGAAGGGACGTTTTTTATTATTAAGATTTTCTCATGTGAAAACATCTTCGCTGGCTTTTGGTAATTCTTCTAAAGAAATGTTTCTCTGCAAAACTGATCATCCGTGCGTTCCAGCAAGCAATACGTTAATCTGAGTCATAACAAGGTAGAAAACCACCTCAAAACCCTGCAAAATGAGTTTGAGGAAGAGGTAGTACCAACGGATACCGTCACTTATAAACTCCGGCAGTTTTTCTGGTCGAATTTCTTCGGTTTCGTCTACCATTATTTTAAAAGTCGATTCGGGAAACGCTATCCGTATCAGTCGTATCCCAAGGACGGGGATTCGGGTGTGTATCAAATTCCAAACGATGCGACCCTGGCCCTGCTTTCCGACTGGGCCACGGATACCATTGAATCCGATCTGGTGGGACGCCTGGTAGCCCGGTATCAGGCCGACTATACCTTACACCTGGGAGACGTCTATTTCGTCGGGGCTCCGAAAGAGATACGGGCCAACTTTCTGAATCCGGATGCTTCCTGGCCCTGGGGTACGCAGGGCAGTCTGGCTCTGTCGGGGAATCATGAGATGTACTCCAACGGTCGTGGTTACTTTGAAGAATTGCTTCCCCGCATGGGCGTCGATCAGGCGGGTGTACGCGTTTCGCAGAAGGCGGGATTTTTCTGTATGGAAAACGATCACTGGCGGATCATTGGACTGGATACGGGTTATACCTCCGTACGAAATCCGATCATGGAAATCATCAACCCACCGGACTGTCGGCTGAAAGATTCGCAGGTGCAATGGTTACGGGAGCAGGTAAAAATGGGTGATGCCAGCGATAGCCGCGGCCTTATTTTTCTGAGTCACCATCCCGTTTTTTCGGTGTTCAGAAATGCCTTTCCCAAGCCCGGTGAGCAGCTCCGCGAGATTCTGGGCGAAGCCAACCGTCCCGTCGCGTGGATTTACGGACACGAACATCGCATGGTGATTTATCATACGCAGGAACTGAAAAACAGCCTGACCGTACACGGCCGCTGCATCGGCCACGGCGGTATGCCCGTAGAACTCAAAGCCCCCGAAACTCACGATCCAATCTACTTCATGGACGACCGCATCCGGACTCGTCTTCGCCGTCGGGATGTGAGCTACAACGGCTTCGCCTACCTGACGCTACAGGGCCCGAATGCCGTAATGAAGTACATCGACGTAGAGGATACCATGATTTTTCAGGAGAACTGGCGGGTAGAAAAGGGGGCAGTGATTGTGGAAAAGGCGGATGCGGTGTAATAACAAGATTGAGCAAAATTGAATGAGCGTATAGATTCGACCCTATTACTCTACCCCTACCTCATTAGAAGGTGAACCGTCATCGGTTATAACTGGCTAAAGTTCCGAGTAAATATCTTCTGGATTAACGCTTAAACACTTTTGGGTAACCTTACCCTAAGGTCACTTCCTGCTATTCTATTATCCGTACAAATGTTGACTTCGGGAAAAGCTAAACACTGGGAAATCCAAACTTCACGCCTTGACATTCCGTCATTTTTAAAGGCTTTCCTGGGGAAGTAAATCCGGGGTAATCACATCTACTCACCTTCGAGCCAGACGGTAGTAAGTTAGCCGGCGAAAAGCAGAAAATGATCCTGGGTCGTTTTACCTTTTGCAGGAAACAGGATCAAAAGTCAGTGGTCGCTACCAATCAGGACTAAACGAATGATCGCCCGAACCGCTGGTCCAGACTATCGGCAGGATACCTTTCCTATTTTGCCGATAGTCCGCTTAGGCTTGCATTACTACTCCGGTAAGGCCCAAATTACCGCCGATTAAAAGACGCGGTGTTTGGCTAATCCTCAACACTGCCGCCACGCTCAACCTTTTTTCTTTTAACAGACGCTAAACGTACAACCGCTTATGATCAGATCCTTCAAATCACTGCTTCTGCTGGCTTGCTTTGGGTGGATTATTTCAAGTACATCCTGCCAGAAGTCCGGTAAGGAAAATGAGAAAGCTACCGAGGCCGTCCAATCCAATGAAACGGAGCCCAAAGCCGAGCCCTCGGGTACAGCGACTGCCAAACCTTTTGATGTGAGTACCCTTCCGGTATCTACTCATCCCCTCGAAGCCTTTCCCTTTTTTAGCCTTCCCAAGGGCTTAGCCGAACAAAACAAGCCCGTCCAGCGGTCTTTTGACAAATTGTTCTTTGCATTAAACGGTGTCATGACGCCGCTGGAAGGAAAAGTCTGGAAGAGTTATATCGTTACGCAGCCGGGTAGCACGGAGGAGTGGTCACTGCCCTATTTTGAAAAAAGCTACGATGACGCCATCACTAAAGTGGGTGGCGTCAAGGTCTTTGATGGTGAAATTACCAGTGCAGAATACGAGCGTTACCACAATCAGGCCCCTTACTTAGGCGAAGATGGCTCGATCGGTTATACCGAAGAAAACATAAAAGTGTACGTAATTCGCCGGGTGGATGGTGGCGACATCTATATTCAGCTCAGCGGGAACAGTGCTTCCGGTAAACTCAATATCCTGCAAAAGGAAGCGTTCAAGCAAACCATTACCCTGCTGAAAGCCGATCAAATCCAGAGCCAGCTGGCGGAAAAAGGAAAAGCGGTCCTGTATATTAACTTTGATGTCGACAAGGCCACGTTGAAACCAGAGGGACAGGAAGCAGTGAAGGAAATCGAGAAAGTCCTCAACAGCGATAAAGGCCTTAAGCTTAGCATCGAAGGGCATACCGATGATACCGGCAATGCGGACCACAACAAGAAGCTGTCGGAAGATCGGGCTAAAACTGTACTACAGGCATTAGTCGCGTCCGGCACCAATCCTTCCCGCTTGAAAGCCGTCGGATATGGTGCACAAAAACCGTTAGTACCGAATGATTCGGAAGAACATAAAGCCAAGAATCGACGCGTAGAACTAGTAAAAATGTAGCCGTACAACGGTTGCCTTGGCTTAACGTAGTAAACGGTACCGCCTTCCAGAATCAGCGTTTCATACGATGATCGATTCTTAAATTAGGCAAGGTTTACTATAGCTTTAAAATAGTTTTTATTTTAATAACAAAGAGCTACTTCGATACGCGAAGTAGCTCTTTGTTATTAACGTATCTATACCAAACTTTAGCAGGAGATTTGTAAGGTATCTAACCTTATTTCAACTGTATTTTAATCAAGTAAAAATATTTAAGTTAGGATTAATAAAATACTTAAGTAGTTTTCTTTCCAATGAACAAGTTAAACCATTTCATTTAAATCTATTACGAACCTATAAACAGTACTATTTAACTACCTCATCAACGTGTCAATGGCTATTCCCATAAAAACGCCTGTTAACATAAAGGTGATCATTCCTAAGAGGTAAGAAGCCAGTGCTTTGATATAACTTCCTACTTTTTTCTTATCAAAAAATTGACCAATGGCCCAGGTATTATACACAATACTGATCATACCTCCGATCTGCATCAGTCTAAAACCCGTTACTCCCTGAAAAATTGCAAAAAGGGTATAAATCAACATACTCATTCCAATTACAAAACATAAGAGAATAAGTATTTCAAAAAAATTATAATCATACTTTCTAAAGAAAACCTTTAACCAACCAGCAATGAATACCCCCATGATAATATTGGAGTACCCATAGTGATCCTGAATCCATTTAAAGACTACGCTAACGGTAGTTTTTGTTATTTCATTATATTGTATATACGAATTTTCGATATGAAAAAAATGACTTACAATCGTATAGATTAGAGAGGTAACAATAATGAAAATAATGGGTTTAACGAGCCGACTTCTGTTATCTGAAATATAGTTTCTTACATTTTGGCCAGGATGCGTTAAAAGTTCTCTAATCGTGTATAAGATACCACGTTCAAAGTGGAGCACATGTTCAATTTCATGCACGATGTAATGCCCGTCAATCCGTTTGAGTTTAGCTGGTTGTCCGCACCCAGGGCAGTAATTTGAGTTAATTTCCGTGTTACAATTTTTACAATTCATAGGTAGGGGATTCGATCTTCAAGTACTGGATACGGCGTACTAGGATTGGGTATTTAAAAGATGAAATTTAATACGCACATTTTGTAAATGTAAGAAAATTACATTTAATAACTCAGCAGTTCACTGGTTATCAATGTATTAAATCTTTATTCAATAAAAAAACGGCAGGTAGGAACCTGCCGTTAAGTAAAATCGAAATCTCGTACTACTATTTTATACCCTATTACTTCGCTAATTCTTCTTCCAGATCAAGCTCCGTATAGTCCTTCACGCATTTCCGAACGCTGGTAAATGTTTCGAATTCTTCGGCTTTGTGCGTGGTTGTCAGGATGATGGCTTCCATCCCGGCGTTGAAGGCCGTACGGGCTCCCGTGGGGGAATCTTCGAACACCAGACATTCCTCGGGTTCTACACCCAGTGTTTGAGCAACCTGGAAAAATACGCTGGGATCGGGCTTGCCTTTCTTGACGTCCCGATCACAAACGATGGCTTTGAAGTAATGCCGAATGTTGAGATTATCCAGCACGTAATCCACGTTTTCGTACCGGGCCGCCGTACCGATGCCCATCGGAATATCCAGTTCAGCGGCTCTGGCCAGTAACTCGGGTAAACCATCAATGAGGCGAAGCTGCTCCAGGAAAATTTCCCGGTAGCGGGCTTCCTTCTCGGCGGAAATGCGGTCGCGTTCTTCAAACGCATACTGGTCGCCGAAGATCCGAACCAGAATATCGTCATTCATACCGTGGCAGGTAGCAATGACTTCATCCAGCGTCAGCTCCTTCCCTACCTCGGCCAGTTTCGACTGCCAGGCGTGGTGGTGCACCATCATGTTATCCACCATCGTCCCATCCATATCGAAGATCAAAGCTTTCTTTTTCATGCGGCAAAGGTAATGGTGGGTTTTGAGTTTGGGGTTTCGGGTTTAGAGTTAATTATCCCCTCTTTACCTCTATCTCGAGCTTTCTGATTTCTCAGTAGGTTATAATTCCAAAAACGAATCATGAACGATTTGGGAGAAAACAACTCTAAACCCTAAACTCAAAACGTAACAACGCTTAATAGAAGACCCCATAAATCGTCAGAATCAACCCGGTAATAGTCAGGGCACCAACGAGGAAGGAGGTGGATACTTTAAACCAGCTGGATTCAACAGCAAAGGCTTTGGGGTTGGCCTTACCCTTGGATTCCAGTAAACTGATGGCTACGTGCACCGCTACGCAAATCCAGAATACCGTACCCATCCGGTTGAGGAAGGGCATATCCGGAGCCTGATATTTGAACAGCGTTGAGAGTGGAATACTCAGCAGAGCCGACACCAAAGCACCATTGGCCGTGGCTTTGTTCCAGAAGAAACCCAGTAGGAAAATCGCGAGAATACCCGGTGAAATGAAGCCTGTATATTCCTGAATGTACTCAAAGCCCTGACCAAAGTTCCGCAGGAACGGACTCAGCAGCAACGCGATAGCAAATGCCACTACGATGGAAAGACGACCCAGGCGTACGGTCTGCTTTTCGTTTAAATTGGCATTGAAGAATTTCTTGTGAATATCGAGTACGTAAATGGTCGAGATACTGTTCGCTTTTCCAGCCAGTGAAGCTACAATAGCCGCCGTCAGAGCTGCGAAGGCCAGTCCTTTCAAGCCCGTAGGTAACAGGTTCAGCAGTACCGGATAGGAGTTATCAGGTTTGACGACGCCTCCTTCAGTAATGCCGCTCACAATCGCCGGATCCGCATTTTCCTGGAACAAAACGTACGCCGCTAAACCGGGTAATACCACGATGAAAGGCATCATAACTTTCAGGAAAGAAGCAAACAGCAGACCGTTTCGGGCCGTTTTGAGGTCGGCTCCGAGAGCCCGTTGCGTGATGTACTGGTTACAGCCGAAGTAGTTAAAGTTCACAATCCACTGACCACCAATGATGAACATCATCAGACCCGGTAACTGATTGTAGGCATCAATGAAGCCACCGCGACCGTCGTGTACCTGATACTCGCCCGGCGAAAAGACCATGTGCATGTGACTGTCGGCTTTTTCTTTCAACAGCCCCAACCCTTCAAAAACGCCTGCTCCCGTACCCACCCGGTCGGACAGCAAATCCAGAGCCAGATAGGTCGTAGCCAGACCCCCTACTACCAGACAGACTACCTGAATCACGTCGGTGTAACCGATTACCTTCATCCCACCTAGCGTGATAAATACCGCAAAAACCGTCAGGAAAATAGCTGAGGGCATGAAGCCAAAACCCGTCATTTTTTCCAGACTGATGGCACCCAGGTAAATAATCGAGGTCAGGTTGACGAGGATGTACAGCAAGAGCCAGAATACTGCCATGATCGTTGCCAGCCGTCCGTCGTAACGAACCTGCAGGAATTGCGGCATGGTGTAAATCTTGTTCTTGATGTACATCGGCAGGAAGTACACGGCGATGATAATCAGGGAAAACGCACCGACTAATTCGTAAACCGAAATCGCCAGCCCCAATTGAAAAGCCTGACCGCTCATACCGATAAACTGTTCGGCAGAAATATTAGAAGCAATGATGGAGGAACCAATGGCCCACCAGGTAAGCGAACCTTCCGCCAGGAAAAAATCCTTGGAGTCGGCGGTTTGTTTGCCTTTGTTTTTGAAGACCCAGTAACCGTATACGGCCACTATCACGAAATAAACCAGGAAAATCGTGTAGTCCAGCGATTCAAGACCGAGTGTCATAAATGGGTTTAGAGTAAGATTAGTTTTGCAGAAGGGGATTGTTAAACGTACCGCTACCGACGGCATCGTCCATAGCGATACGTGTTTTTTCGTGGGTTAGAATTGCTTAGCAGCCTTGTCCGTAGTAAGCATCTTTCCCGTGTTTCCGGAAAAAGTGTTTGTCAATCAGCGTCTGTTTCAGGCGGGGCACGTCCGGACGCAGGGTACAGGACAAATACGCCATCTGGGCCACAGCTTCGAGTACACCGGCATTATACACGGCTTTTTCCGCCGTTTTTCCCCAGGTAAACGGAGCGTGATTGCCCAGTAGAACCATCTCGACTTCTTCGTAGGAAAGGTTACGCCGCTCAAATTCGTTGAGAACCTGATAACCGGTTTCGTATTCGTAGTTGCCTTTGATCATTTCATCGTCCATCGGCGGAGCACAGGGAATATCCGTGGTCAGGTGATCGGCGTGGGTCGTTCCCAGAATCGGAATATCCAGCTGAGCCTGAGCCCAGGCCGTTGCGTACGTACTGTGCGTATGCACAATGCCACCGATCTTTTCCCAGTTTTTGAAGAGTACGGCGTGCGTCTTCGTATCCGACGAAGGACGTTTGGTACCTTCGACTACCTGGGCATCGAAATCACAGATGACGATGTCTTCGGGACGCAAAAATTCGTAGGGTACACCCGAGGGTTTGATGGCAAATACGCCCTTCTCCCGGTCTACTACCGAAGCATTGCCGAACGTAAATACAACGAGATTGAGCTTGGGTAGCAGCATATTCGCCTCGTAGCACTCTTCTTTTAAGCTTTGATAACTCATGGGGTTTGAATGTTGAGTAAGCTGGCAGGGGGTTGCAGTCTGAGTGAGTTTGAGAAGTATAAGAGGTTTGACGTTTGAAGAGTAGAAGGTTTGAAAGAGTGTTTTCCTTTATAACCTGATCTTACGGGTTGGAGTAGGTTTGAAAAGTATAAGGTCTGTTTTTTGAAAAGTCCTTGTTATTCAGGAATGCACGAACCCGAAACGGTCCCGTTCTACTCCTGTCAACCTAACCCTTTTCAAACCTTATACTTTCCAAACTTCAAAACGCTCAAACGTTATACCCTTCAAACCTACTCAAACCTCAAACTTCCCCTCCTACTAGCGATACGTTACGTCATTCCAGCGAAGCTCGTTTTTGAGCTGACGCAGGGTAGTATCTTTATCAATGACTACGAGTTCGGTACCGAACATATCGGCGAAGTCCTCGATGTATTCCGTCGTCAGGTTCTGGCTGTATACCGTATGGTGAGCACCGCCAGCCAGAATCCAGGCCGCACAACCCGTTTGCATATCGGGCTGGGGTTTCCACAGCACGCGGGCCACGGGCAGCTTGGGCAGTTCTTCCTGAGCGGCTACGGCTTCTACTTCGTTCACCAGAATCCGGAAACGGTTTCCAACGTCGATGATTGAAACGTTGATCGCCGGACCCGCCGCTGAATTGAATACCAGACGCACCGGATCGGCTTTACCACCGATACCCAGCGGATGAATTTCGCAGGAAGGCTGAGCGTCGGCAATCGACGGACAGATTTCCAGCATGTGTGAACCCAGTACGAGTTTATTCGCCGGATTGAAGTGGTAGGTATAATCTTCCATGAACGAGTTACCGCCCGGCAGACCGCTTGCCATGGTTTCATGGTACGTACCATCGCCGCCGTTTTCCAGTCGCCCTCGCCACCGAAACCGTAACCCGCCGCCATCAGTCGCTGCGAAGCAATACCGGGCAATTGGACCAGTCCGTGCAGGTCTTCGAAGGTATCGGTATAGGCTTTGAAATTTCCGTCTTCCAGGAATGCTTTCAGCCCCAGCTCGATACGAGCCGCTTCCCGCAGCGACTGGCGGAATTCACCATTTTGCCGAAGCGAGTTTACCACGTGGTATTCTTCTTCGTAAACGGCAACCAGTCGGTCGATTTCCGCGTCCGAAATCTGGTTTACGACCTGTACCAGATCACCAACGCCGTGCGTATTCACCGAGTACCCGAAGGTCATTTCCGCGGATACTTTGTTTCCATCCGTGACGGCTACGTATCGCATGTTGTCGCCGAAACGAACGACTTTCATGCCCTGCATTTCGTAACGAGCCGCCGATACGCGAGCCCAGGTGCTGATTTGTGCAATTACATCTTCCTGCTCCCAGTGACCGACCACCACTTTCCGGTTCAGTCGCATCCGGGACATCATGAAACCGAATTCGCGGTCCCCGTGGGCCGACTGGTTCAGGTTCATGAAATCCATATCGATTTCACCCCAGGGAATATCCCGGTTGAATTGCGTATGCAAATGCAGCATGGGCTTTTGCAGAGCTTTCAACCCCAGAATCCACATTTTAGCGGGCGAAAACGTGTGCATCCAGGTAATGATCCCGGCACAGTTCGGAGCTACGTTGGCCTCCTGAATAATGCGGTAAATTTCTTCCGAAGTCTTCACAACGGGTTTGAAAACCACCCGTACGGGCAACGACCGATCCAGATGCTCGGCGATGGTTTTAGAATGTTCATCTACCTGACGAAGCGTTTCTTCGCCGTACAAATGCTGGCTACCCGTTACGAACCAGACTTCAAATTGTTTTAAGTCAATCATGGTGTATACTTCTGAATATCAATGACTAGTTTATACTGGAATTATAAATTCCTGAGCGTTTGCTTCCGGATTGCAAATCCCGAATTAACCTGTAGTGAATTTGGACTTCACCTTACGAATGCCCGAGTATCGCCGGCTCCTGCGGGCCAAACTCCACAAACTGACCAAGTTCCAGGAACTTTTGATAGAGCACTTTATAAACTTCCACCTTATCTGGCTGTGGTTCGTAAATGGCATCGAACCCGGAAGACATGGCTTCCTGAGCCTCGCTCACGTTGGCGTACAGACCCGCTGCCACGGAGGCAAACATGGCCGCACCCAGGGCACAGGCCTGATCGGATTTGGCAATTTTGATGGGCATGTCCAGCACGTTCGCCAGGGTTTGCATGGCAAAAGCCGACTTGCGGGCTACGCCACCAATGGCAATGACCTGCTTGATGGGGACGCCTTCCTGCACGAAACGATCCACGATATTTTTGGATCCGTAAGCCGTTGCTTCCACCAGAGCTTTGAATACCCGAGCGGTATCACTTCCCAGATTCAGGCCCATGATGGCTCCCTTTAGCGTATGATTAGCGTCGGGCGTGCGGCGACCGTTGAACCAGTCGATCGCGACGGCATCGTTTTCGGTCACGGGTAGTTGAGCCGCTTTTTCGGATAAGTGCGGAATGAGTTGTTTACGCAGCGTTTCGGCTGCTTCCTCGCCGAGCAATTCGCGAACGGGTTGCAATACCAGGCGTTGCAGCCAGGCGTAAATATCCCCGTAGGCCGACATCCCCGCCTCCATCCCCAACATACCGGGAATGACCGAACCATCCACCTGACCGCAGATGCCGCGTACCAGCAGATTACCGATTTCTTCCGTCGGAGCTACCAGCATATCGCAGGTAGACGTACCGATCACTTTGCAAAGCGAATAAGCTTCAATGGTACCGCCTACGGCTCCCATGTGGGCATCGAAAGCTCCTACGCCAATGATAGCCTCATCGGAAATACCCAGCTTTTCAGCCCATTCCTTCGAGATTTTGCCCATGGCTTCGTCCGACGTATAGGTCTCGTGGAAAAGGCGACCACGAATACCCGTCAGTAGCGGATCGAGTTGAGTCAGGAATTCTTCGGAAGGCAGCCCGTCGAAGTCTTCGTGCCAGAGGGCTTTATGGCCGGCGGCACAACGGCTGCGTTTCAGCGTCAATGGGTTCGTATTTCCCGTCAAAACGGCCGACACCCAGTCGCAATGTTCCACCCAGGAAAACGCTTTTTCCCGTACTTTTTCATCCACGCGAAGTGTACGCAGAATCTTTGCCCAGAACCACTCGGAAGAATAGATACCACCGACGTACTTCGTAAAATCAAGGTCCCAGGAATGGGCTAAATCGTTGATTTCCTGAGCTTCCTTATTCGCCGTATGATCCTTCCAGAGGATGAACATACCATTGGGATTCTCGGCAAATTCGGGCAACAAGGACAAGGGCGTACCGTTTTCATCCACCGGGCCGGGGGTGGAACCCGTGGTGTCTACGGAGATCCCAACTACGTTCTGACGTACTTCGTCCGTAGTATTGGCCAGGGCTCCTTTGATAGAAAATTCCAATCCTTCCAGATAATCCAGGGGATGCTGGCGAAACTGGGAATGTGGAGCATCACAGTACAAACCCTGTTTCCAGCGGGGGTACTCGTATACCGCCGTTCCTACCTCCGCTCCCGTCTGAGCATTCAGGACCAGAGCCCGTACGGAATCCGTTCCGTAGTCTACGCCAATGACGTATTTTGTTTCCATTTGTATGCTAAAGTGTTAATCTGACACATTCATTATCGTACACGGACGCCATTCGACGCTTTTTCCTGCATTTTTTATGGCTTGAACCTGTATTTCCTCTCGCTTCTTGACTCTACTCAAGACGTTGGTTCGCCTTTGAAAACCTTACAATCTGGCGATTAAAAATCACTGATAAAGTGAAGGAAAGCATTAAACTGTTTCTGGTATCGTTCCTGATCGAGTCGGTACAGGATGGCTTTTTTCGTCAGACTCTGTTCGTTTTTTTCGCCTGTATCTTTCAGCAGTTTCGTGGAAAGAATCTTACGGCTGAAATTCCGGCGGTCGAAAGCCTGACTGTAAATGGCTTCGTATAAACGCTGTAGCTGAGGAATCGTAAATTTTTCGGGAAGTAACTCAAAACCAATGGGGTGCAGGGCCGCTTTGTACCGCAGACGTTGCAGGGCCATTTGTACCATCCGGCCGTGATCGAAAATCAGATCCGGCATGGTTTCCAGACTTTGCCAGTACGCATTTTTCGAACGGGCTAATTCTGCGTCATGGTCGGAGATGTTGATTAACGCGTAAAAACTGACGGATACGGTCCGCTCGACTGGATCACGCTGCACCTCACCGAAGGTATGCAGTTGTTCCATGTACACATTCTCCAGGCCCGTCAGTTCATGCAAAATGCGTTTGGCCCCTACTTCCAGATCTTCGTTTTCATTCAAAAATCCGCCCATCAGAGACCATTTTCCCTGCTCCGGCTCGAAGTTCCGTTTAATGACTAACAACTTCAGTTCCTCGCCATCGAAGCCAAAAATGATACAATCGGTGGCAACCAGCACGCGGTTGGAATGAGGATACTTTAGAAGCATGGAGGTACAAGGTGGCTGCGGAACAATACGCTTAAATCGTGTCGAAATAACACAATATTTTTGTATTTACCATATATTTTTTAAAATTATTTAAGCTTCGAAATGGGAAATAAAGATAGGAATGGACGGGCGGTTCACTACTACGTTTTAACGATAGCTTGTAACCAAATGCGAAGTCCGTTAGCTTGGTTTTGATGCCTAAACTTAGGGAGTTAGTATCGGCCAGCCCTTTTTAAACTGAAGCTTCAGTAATCGCAGTTTCGATTTACCATTATCATTAGCATCGTAGTAATGGGTAGATACCAGTCGTTTCTCAGCGAGTAATCCCACGTGGCCCGGACCAATAAACTCTCCTGACGTTCGCAGTACTATCGTTCCTCCTCCCTTGGTCAGATCTTTACCCGTATCATCCAGAAATGGGCCCAAGGGTTGTTCCGAGCGGCCTACTACGATGGTATACGTACTATTTACTCCCTTACAGCATAGACCGTTATTGACGAACAGGTAATAGTACTTTCCTTCTTTGATCAGGCAGGCGGCTTCCCAGTCCGAAGCGTTGCCGCCCGCGACTTTCGTTAGCGTAGCTCCCGTCTTGATTTTTCCGGTTGACGTATCCAGTTCCACCGTCGCAATTCCACCAAAAAACGAACCGTACGTTAGATAAACTCTGCCGTCCGTATCGTGAAACAGATTGGGGTCGATGGCATTATAGCCTTTACGGTCGCTGGATTCGATCACCAGGCCCTGATCCTGCCACTGGTACTGCGGGGAAGCGGCATCGAGCGTGACGTTCGTCGCCAGTCCCAAAGCCGAAGTCGAAGCCCCAAACGTTGAACAGGAATAGTACAGATAATACTTTCCATTCATAAATAGCAGATCGGGAGCCCAGAAGTGGCCTTTGAACCCGGGAACGCTGGTGTTGATCCATTCCGGCCAGGTACCCTTTTTGAATACCGGTTCGCTTTGCTGCCAGCTTTTTAAATCCGTGGAGGTGTGTACTGTGATGCCGTGCCCGGTTGAGAAGAAATAGTACTTATCGCCCTCTTTTAGAATGGTACTCGGATCGTGCGTAGCAGGAGCCTGCGAGAAAGCCCATACCGGTAGAAGAAACAAAAGCCAGCGAAGCATAGAATAGTCCAGAGGTTTAGCGTAGGAAATCTGAATTTCAATCTTGTAGTCGACTTAAAAAGAAGGCCGGGATTACCAAACCCGGCCTTGCATGAGCACCAACAGAACAAGTACTACTTTACTACTTTTACCCGTACAACCGTGAATGACTGCGGAGCCAGTGTCAGGTTGAGCTTCGTTCCTTTTACGGCCAGCTCTTCCTCCGTCGGACTCACCTGCTTGGGCTGATCGAAGCTATTCACGGCTCCCGGTTCGCTACTTTTCAGCGTAAATCGTTTGCCTTTATTTCCCAGTTTTTTGACACCTTCCAGATTGACCGTATGCGTTTGAGGCTGACTGGAAGCGTTGACGAGTTTCAGAATTACCTCTTTCGTCGGTTCGTCCCAGGTAGCCGATGCGTACAGTTGTTCCTTGCCCGTAATCAATTGATTATTGGAAAGAATGGGCAGCACTTTGGTACCCTTATTGGTCGAATACAGCTTCTGCACGTAATAGTTGGGCGTTCCGTACGACTGCAGGTTGTTCATCCAGATCAGGTCAGGCGTCCATTGCCAGCCGTCGGCGTGGGCAAACAGCGGAGCGTACGAGGCCATGTGCACAACATCGGCGTTCCGTTCCAGACCCGTCATGAAAGCCGCTTCCGATAGGGCACAAAGCCAGGTATTCCGGTTCTCAGGACTGGCAATATCTTTACTTTGAGACGCGTACTCGCCGGCGAAAATCTTGGGACCGTTGCGATCGTAATCGTCGTAACGCGTGGCATTTTCCAGAAACCACTCGGGCTTGCGGTAGTAATGCTCGTCGATAATATCGGCTTTCAGCGATCGTAATTTCCCATTGAGAAAACCGAAGACTTCCCCATCCGGATTTGGTCCGGCACTCGAAATCAGGCGAACCTCCGGGTATTTGGACTTGATCGCTTTCTCAAAGACTACGTACCGATCAATGTATTGCGGTCCCCACTGCTCGTTACCGACCCCCAGTAACTTGAGGTTGAACGGAGCCGGGTGCCCCATGTCTGCTCGGAGTTTTCCCCATTTGGTGTCCGTCGATCCATTCGCGAATTCAATCAGATCCAGAGCATCCTGTACGTACGGATCCAGTTCCTCGACCGGTACTACTTCCGCCGTGTTGTACTGACAGGCCATGCCGCAATTCAGAATGGGCAGGGGTTCAGCTCCAATGTCCTCCGCCAGCTGGAAGTATTCGAAGAAACCCAGTCCAAACGTCTGGAAATAATCGGGCGTCAGCCGGTGTTTGAATTCCTTATTCCAGCGGTTAATCGCTACTTCACGACCTTCCAACGGTCCTACCGTCTTCTTCCACTGATACCGATTGCTCAGGTCCATGCCTTCCACGATGCAGCCCCCGGGAAACCGCAGAAAACCGGGTTTCATATCGGCCAGCAACTGGACCAGATCGGCCCGTAAGCCGCCCGGACGGTTTTTCCAGGTGTCCTGCGGGAAAAGCGAAAGCATGTCCAGATCAGCCGTTCCGGTTCCTTCAAACCAGAGATTGAGCCTGGCTTTGGGCTCGGTACCATTCGACGTGAAACGTACGGAATGCTTTTCCCAGTCGGTACTGTTGAGGGGCAACGAAGCCGTGCCGAGTACCTGACCGTCGGGTTTCACGAGTTCGAGTTTCAGCGTCAGATTTCCTTCGACGTTTCGCGAGAGTACGGAAAAATCGTAGCCAACGCCCTGTTTAACGCCCATCCCCCGAAAACCTTCGTTGGTCAACCCGTACTTCCCCCCTTCGGTCTTCACGCGAATGAACCGGGGGTTTTCGGGCTGATCCTGCCGGTTGAGTACCAACACGGTTGATTTCGGGTTTTTCTGCTCTTTCCAGCCCATCATCGGAGACTCGAACTCAAAAGAGCGGTTTTTGATGAGTTCGGCGTACAGGCCGCCGTCAGCTCCCATGTTAATATCCTCGAAAAACAGGCCCCACATGGTCGGTTGAATCTCTGCTTTGGGCTGATTCACTTTCACCACCAGCGGATTCTGAGCTAGTACCTGTCCGGCTAAACCCAGAGCCAACACGGTTGTATACCACTTTTGCATTACGTATGCGGTTAATGTTGTTTACTTGAGTTCCAGTACGACGACGGACGCCGGAGGAAGTTTTACCTTCAGCTGATTGCCCGACAGGCTCGCTCCGTTGAACGCAACCGGATGTATTTTGTTAGGATTTTCGAAGGTGTTGTAATCCTGTAATTTGCCGGAAGACAGTATCCGACCGCTTACCGTTTCCAGGTTCATTCCTTTCAGATCCACGATGATATCCTGCTCTTTTTTCGGATCAATGTTCACCAGTGATACGTGCGTCAAACCACTTTTATTTTTTGATGCCGACGCCGAAACGGCTTTCAGCTTATCTGATTCGAAGTTGTAATCGTTGCTTTTCAACTGAACAGGTAGCAGGGTGGCGTCCTGGTGCACGTTGTACATTTCCATGACGTGGTACGTAGGCGTCAGGATCATTTTTTCGCCCTTCGTTAGAATAACCGACTGTAGTACGTTCACGACCTGAGCCAGATTGGCCATCCGAATCCGGTCGGCGTGGTTATGGAAAATGTTCAGGGTTACGCCCGCAATCATGGCATCCCGGATGGTATTCTGCTGGTACAGAAAACCCGGATTGGTTCCCGGCTCTACCTCGTACCAGCCGCCCCATTCGTCCACCACCAGAGCTACTTTTTTCTTCGGGTCGTACTTGTCCATGATGGCACTGTGCTTCTGGACGAGTTCTTCCATAAACAAAGCCTGCTTCATCGTGCCGAAATACTGTTTTTCGTCGAATTCCGTCGAAGGTCCTTTTTTCTGCCAGTTCGTTACTGAATAGTGGTGCAGAGCCACCCCCGCCAGTAATTCATGGGGAATGTCCCGCATGAGCACTTCCGTCCAGTTGTAGTCGGCGGAATTGGCCCCGGAGGCGATTCGGAACAACTTGGCTCCATTGCCGTCCGGCATAAAGGTGGCGTACTTACGGTATTCGTTGGCGTAATATTCGGGCTTCATATTACCGCCGCAGCCCCAGGCTTCGTTACCGACCCCCCAATATTTAACATTCCAGGGTTTTGCCCGGCCGTTTTCCTGCCGCAGGTTCGACATGGGGCTTTTGCCTTCAAAGTTCACGTACTGTACCCATTCGGTCAGTTCCTGAACTGTTCCACTACCGACGTTACCCGCCAGATACGGCTCCGCTCCCAGGCGTTCGCACAAGTCGAGGAAGTCGTGCGTACCGAAGCTGTTATCTTCCGTTACCCCACCCCACCAGGTATTGACCATGGACGGACGCTTGCCCTTGGGGCCAATGCCATCTTTCCAGTGATAGGTATCCGCAAAACAGCCGCCGGGCCAGCGAAGGTTGGGTATTTTCAATTTCTTGAGAGCATCGACCAGATCGTTGCGTATGCCTTTTTGATTGGGAATTTTTGTATTCTTTTCCCCCACGTAAATGCCGTCGTAAATACAGCGTCCAAGGTGTTCAGCAAAGTGGCCGTAAATGTGTTTGTCAATGATAACGTTTTCCGAAGAAGTACTGATCGTCAGCTGATTTTGGGCAACCGCCCAGCTGGAAACCAACGCACAGGCTAGCGTAGTAAGTGCTTTTTTCATAGTAAGTCAAGGCCGCGATTCAATGTGTTTAGGCGAAATGTTCTTGTTCAACGCTACGATACTACCTTCAAAAGTAAAAGGTTGAAAAGGGTTTGACTCCCTACGGTTTACCTGTTTATTCCTTTATTTTGACATTTCTGCAAGACATCTAAAAAAATATAGTCAAAATAGTGTTTAATGTCATCTACCTGAAAGATTTGTAGCAGTAATTCTTTCGTGTCTTTACCTGAATAGGATTCAATCCAGCCCCGATTCACGGATTTTCATGATCCTGTAAACACTTTCGCACTAACCTCAACTGAATTCATTCGTACCCATTCATTCGATACGGTAGCATGGAATGAATGAGTACGAGCGAATCCTTAAACCCTCTATTTGGGGACGATCGGTTTGTTTACTTTACCATTTAATTTCCTGCACGGGCGAGTACAGCAATTCGGCCACCCCGGCCGTTTTACCCCGATTCGGCCATACGCGTAATTTTTCCCT
>NZ_NJAG01000013.1 GCF_002872335.1 Siphonobacter sp. BAB-5405
CGATTTCTTACGAGAATCGGCTTTTTTGTTGAATACTGGTTATTTTATTTCCAGGGGATGGAAGCAATGCTAAGCCAGAACTGACCAAAACTTTTGACAATCTGTAAAAGCTGATCGAAAGAAATTGGCTTAGTGATGTAACAATTGGCCCCCGACTCGTAAGTACGTAGAATATCCCGTTCGGAATTCGAAGTAGTCAGGACCACTACCGGGATTGCTTTTAATTCAGGGTTTTGCTTGATTTCTGACAAGGCCTCCCAGCCGTCTTTCCGGGGCATATTCAGGTCCAGAAAAATGATACCGGGACGCGGATACTTTTCTGCATCAGCATACGGACCCTGATGGTGAAGAAACTGCATTAGCTCTACTCCATCGGCTACAAAAAATATATCGTTGGTTAATTGGCTGTCCCGAAAAGCGGTTCGGATTAAAAAACGATCATCTTCATCATCATCAGCCACCAAAATGGGAATCTGTGTATTCATACCTGCACCAGGCTCAGGGCCATACGCTATTGCTGTCTAATCGCCCTTAAAGATACGGCTATTTTTTTATTCTGCTGTACTGGCTAAAGTCTGCCTACCGGTTTCAATCGGCAGGTAGATCGTAAAAACCGCTCCTTCCCCCGGTTTACCTTCCGCAAGAATATAACCTTCGTGGTTAGTCACCACACGCCGACAAATGGCCAGTCCAATTCCAGTACCTCCGTAGGCCGACTTAGCGTGTAACCGTTGAAAAATTACAAAAATTTTCTCTGCGTATTCGGGTTCAAACCCGATCCCGTTGTCAATGATCTGTATCCGATGATACGATTGTTCTTTCTTTAGATCCGAATCCAGTGTTACAATTTCAGAACCTTCCACTTTCTGGTAGGTGATTTGAATAACTGGAAGGACGTCAGCCCTGGTAAATTTCAGGGCATTACTGAGTAAGTTCAAAAAAAGCTGCCGTATCTGTGAGGGATAGCCCTGAAGAGTAGGCAGGGATTGTACGTCAATCGAAACCTGCCGATCAGCAATCACTTCTGAGAGATCGGATTTTACTTCGTCCACTACTTCATTCAGGCTAACGGTTTGCAGCTTATCAGTACGACTTACCATTCGCGAAAATGTCAACAGGTCATTAATCAGCCCCTGCATGCGTTCAGCCGCGTTGGCGATTTTGTCCAGCATGGCCTGCCCATCTTCCGTCAGTTGCTCACGTTGCCGCATGAGCAGACGGTCTGCAAACGCTCTGATCTTCCGCAAAGGTTCCTGTAAATCGTGGGAAGCGACGTAAGCAAACTGTTCCAATTCAGCATTCGAACGGTTAAGGGCTTCAACTTTCTTCTCCAGATCAATCTGGGTCAGCCGCCGCCGGCGAAGTTCAATGTTGAGTAACGTCGCGGAAATAATCAGCAATCCTCCCGCCAGCAGAGCTAACGTTAGTAAATAGGTGGGAGCCAGATTAAACTCCCGCTGGCGAGCCTTCAACCGACTCGTTAGCAACTTGCTTTCTTCTTTTTTAATTTCATCAATCTGCTTTTGCATGGCATCCATGATGGCTTTGCTCTTGAGAATGGTAGCATCCTGATTCTGCATCTTGTCAATGCCCTTGAGCTGCGTATCCATACTTTCCCATTTATCACGAGCCAGACTTTTGAAGACTGCCAGCCGTCGCAACTGAGGTACATTATCGTTGAGCAGGATCTGCATGCGTTGAGCAGAAGCTTCGTACTCGCTTCGCATCTGTTCATACGATTTGACAAATAGTTTATTGGACGTAAGCAAATACCCACGAATGCCAGATTCCGCTTCTTTGACGTACGAAATCAGTCGTTCACTTTCATTAATAGTTCTATACGTATGCTCGACCCGCTCGCTAAACCATTCCGTAGAGCGTACCTGATCTAAACATAGATAAGTCAGCAATACCAGTATGGCAATGGCGGAGGCAGCAGCGATATTGAGTAGCCAGACGTTCGAAGACTTCATTTACTAATTGGATACCAGACGAGTGGTTATATTTCTACAATTTGGGGAAATAAGAGGAGGCAAAAAAAGGCAGTTTTCCGCCAAAAGAAAAGAGAAGAGGAAAGCAAAAAAATAAACTCGTCGGTATCATTCGTTCAAAAGTGGCTTGATTATCAACAAAAAAAACGTGCTAGGTGATCGAAATCATCCTCAATTAGGGAGGATTTGTCTGGATAAGTCTCGCGTGGCTTGACTTTATGAATAGGTACAGTACTTCAGTTACCGCCTTAAATTATCCAAACCACAATATGAGCACTTCAGTTAACCTCTCGCAAACTCAGAAACAAACCCTGCGGGTTGCTCCCCAGCAGATACAGTTTTTAAATTTCTTGCAACTTTCTACCTTAGAGCTTGAGCAGCACTTACGGAATGAATTAGAGGAAAACCCTCTGCTGGAAGAAGGTGCCACTGAAAAGGAGTCGAACGATGAGGGCGAAATGGAAATGTCGTCGGACGAAAGGGATGACCATACGGCCGATTACGAAACGCCAACTAACGTCGAAGACTACCGGGACTGGGACGAATTTTCGAATGATGATATTCCTGAATATAAAACGCGATTAAGTCAGGATCCCAACGCAGAAGATGATTTATACTCTTCTCCGATCGTTGAACAGGAAACTTGGCGGGAAGCAATTAAGGAACAAATTCGCTGGATGAATCTAAAGGATCGTCAGCGGGCTCTGGCCGAATTTATTATTGATTCTCTCGACGATGATGGCTTCCTACGCAGCGATGCGGATGCCCTAGCCGATGATTATTCGTTCGGGCATGGAATTTTTGTAGATGGTTCGGAAGTCGAAGAGGTTATTGCAGCCATTCACGATGAGCTTGAACCCGCCGGTTTGGCAGCTCGTGATTTACGCGAATGTCTGCTCCTCCAGCTTGAAAGTCGCCGGGCTACCGCAGCAACACTGCGAGCCATGGATATTGTCAGCGAATGCTTTACTGAACTTTCCAATCGTAACTTTGAAAAGATCTGTAAGCATTTGAGTATTGATCAGGATGAATTACGAGTGGCTATTGCCGAAATTGGTAAACTCAATCCTAAACCCATCGTTGGAGGTAACAACGATTCAGTAGTCGTAAAACGTGGAATTATTCCCGACTATGTTTTGCACTACGACGATTACGGACGGATTGAAGTAGCACTGAACCGAGGCAACTGGCCTGATATTCGGGTGAATAGCTCGATTATTGGTCTAGTAGATACCAGTCGTGAACGCGGAGCCGCTACGTACCTGAAAAATAAGCTGCAATCGGCTCAATGGTTGGTTGATGCGATTCGTCAGCGGGAAAATACGATGCACCGTGCCATGCGAATGCTGGTGGAATTGCAGCGTGGCTTTTTTGAAACAGGTGACGTACGGAATCTCAGACCGATGATTCTCAAAGATGTAGCCGATCGAATTGGTATGGATATTTCCACCATTTCACGGGTTACCTCGGGGAAATACGTACAAACACCGTTTGGCCTGATTCACCTGAAAGACCTGTTTACCGAAGGGATTCGGACGGAAGACGGTCACGAAGTTTCGAACAAAGCGATTCAGCAGGCACTCGTGGAACATATTTCCTGCGAAGATAAACGCAATCCGTTCAATGACTTCGATCTGATGCGATTACTCGCTACGCAAGGATACAAGATTTCACGTCGGACCGTCGCCAAATACCGTGATCAATTAGGTATTCAGTCTGCCCAGTTCCGACGGGGCGTATAACCTTTGAGCAGATAATAATCGTTTGTTGTTAATAAAAGAGCATTTCACACCCATAAGGCTCTGATTCAAGTGAGGGTAATGGTAGATTTTCTATGCAGAAAATATTAGTAATTGACGACGATACGGACATTTGTCTGCTTCTACGGCGATTCTTGGGGCGTAATGGCTTCGAGGTCGCCATTGCTCATAATGGAACTTCAGGTCTTGAAATCCTTACTGATTTCAAGCCCGATTTAGTCATGACAGATTTCCGCCTGGGAGATATGGACGGGGGCGAATTACTGGTTCGTATTAAAGAACAGTTTCCACACGTACCCGTCATTGTCATCACTGGTTATTCAGATATTAAGATCGCTGTAAACGTGATGAAACAGGGTGCGTACGACTACGTAACCAAGCCCCTGTTCCCAGATGAAATCTTAGTAACGATTCGGAAAGCACTGGATCAAAGTGCCGCTCAACCTGCAGCTCCGAGCGTAAATGGTGAAACCGGAACTTCTACTCCGGCTCCTAAACGGCCTACGGGCTCCGAACAGTATATCTTCGGCAATGGTCCGGAATCCAAGTACCTGTATCGTCAGGTGGATCTGGTGGCTCCTACCAATTATAGCGTTATTATTTACGGCGAAAGTGGTTCGGGTAAAGAAGCCGTTGCTCAGGAAATTCACAAACGCAGTAAACGTTCCAGTGGACCTTTTGTCGCTATGGACTGTGGTGCTATTTCCAAGGATCTGGCTGGTTCGGAATTATTCGGGCACGAGAAGGGTGCTTTTACCGGAGCTCTTAATCAGAAAATTGGGCACTTCGAGCAGGCACACGGGGGTACGCTTTTCCTGGATGAAGTAAGTAACCTGCCTTATGATGTACAGGTTTCTCTCCTGCGGGTAGTACAGGAACGAAAGTTACGACGACTGGGCGGTACAAAAGAAACGCCTATTGATGTACGTATCATTGTGGCCTCGAACGAACGTCTGATTGAATCCGCTAAAAAAGGAAAATTCCGGGAAGACCTTTACTACCGTTTTAACGAATTCAGCATTGACGTACCGCCGCTTCGCGAACGTAATGCAGATATTCTGGTATTTGCCGATTATTTCCTGCAGGCAACCAATGGAGAGCTGGGCAAGCAGGTACGTGGCTTCGCAGACGATGTAGTGGATCTGTTCATGCGATATGAATGGCCGGGTAACCTTCGGGAAATGCGTAACGTCATCAAACGGGCTACGCTGCTGACGGATAGCGAAAGCATTCAGTCGCGGGATCTTCCCTTTGAGATTGTGCACTTTAACAAGTTACAATCCATGGAGACGAATACACCACCCGTTACTCCTGTTTACGTACCCGAGATTCCGGTTATTCCTCCGCAAACGTACTACAGTGAACCACCCGTGGGCGTGATAGCTCCCGAAGTTCCCAAAGGTGAAAAGCCTAATCTGCGGTCAGCTGCTCTGGAAGCCGAATATGACATGATTCTAAAGACCCTTAAACAGGTCAATTTTAATAAAAGTAAAGCGGCCCAATTGCTGGGTATTGACCGAAAAACGCTTTACAACAAGATGAAAAACTATCACTTGTCTTAGGTGATTTCCGGGCATGCTCCTGTTTACGTCAGAAGCATGCCCCTTTGATATTGTCGCTTCTTTTAGCTTATCAGTATGTCTCAGCTTTATGATAGTAATGCCTACCTTCGGGAAGCTGAATCTTTGTTACGCTTTGGCACATTCGACTGGTCGAGTACTACAAAAGAATTCTACTGGTCAGAGGGTTTATTCCGTGTTCTGAGCTTTCCGGCTGAACTTCGTACGCCACCCACAGTGGATTGGTTCTATGAGCAGATCGTGGAGGTAGATCGGGAACATGTGCTTGAATCTGTTCAAAAAGCTCTTGAACACAAGCTTCCTTTCCAGATTCAGTATCGTATTCTGGACTATACGGGCAACGAACTCGTTTTGATGAGTCGTGGGAACGTACTTTCGATTCCTGAAACCAACGATGTGCGATTGGTAGGCATTACGGCCGACCTGACCGCTCATTATCTTTTTGAACAGGAATTAAAGGCAAAAATGGAAGCCCTGGACCGGTCAAATTTTGAGCTGGAACAGTTTGCCTACATTGCTTCGCATGACTTACAGGAGCCGCTTCGCAAGATTACGTCATTTGGCGAACGTCTAACGAGCCGCTACCAGGAGAACTTAGGTGAAGAAGGTAAACATTACCTTTCCCGGATGCTCGGAGCAACGCAGCGGATGAAATTACTCATCGAAAGTCTGCTGAGTTATTCCAGAATTTCGCGTCCGGAGGAACCTTTCACCCCTGTCAACCTAAACGAAGTTGCCAGAAATGTACTCAGTGATTTTGAATTACGGCTCACGGAAACGGAAGCGACAGTAGAGGTAGGTACGTTACCGACCATCTCTTCCCTACCCACGCAGATGCACCAGTTATTTCAGAATTTACTGAGCAATGCCCTGAAATTTACCAGCTCCGACCGTAAACCGCACTTGACGATTACCTCAAGCCTGTTAACGCGGCAGGAAATGGCTGAACATCGCCTGTTACCGGGTACGCTGTACCACAAGATCGCCCTGAGCGACAACGGGATTGGCTTTGAACCGGGGCAGTCGGAACAGATTTTTACTTTGTTCAAACGATTACACGGACGCTCTGAATACGAAGGAGCAGGCATGGGATTAGCGATTTGTAAGCGAATTGTTGAAAACCATGGTGGCATTATCTACGCTCAGAGTAAGCCTGGTGAGGGTGCAACCTTCGTACTGATCTTTCCTGAACAACAGAAAGTAAAATGAGGTAGGAACCTAAGCGTAGACCACAAACACCGCAAGCCCTCCCTCCTACGTTTTATAGGAGCGTCATGAAACACATTCTCAAGAAACCGGTAGTGTTACTCATTGCCGACGATGATGAAGAGGACCGGAAAATGACCCGGGAGGCTTTCGAGGAAAATTTCGTTTTGCACGAAATCCATTTGGTGGTTGATGGTCTGGAACTGATCGACTATCTGTTTCGCCGGGGAGTTTATGCCGATCCCGAACGGAGTCCAAGACCCGGTTTGATTTTACTGGACCTGAATATGCCCCGCATGGACGGTCGCCAGGCCTTGGAGCAAATCAAGTCGAATCCTGACTTACGGAGTATTCCGGTTGTAATCTTAACGACTTCACACGCAGAAGAAGACATTATCAGGAGTTACAATCTGGGCGTGAATTGCTTCATCAATAAACCCGTAACTTTTAAAGATTTTATCGAAGTCACACAATCCCTTGGGCGATACTGGTTTGAAGTAGTTCAGCTACCTTCGCCCTAGGATTAACCTATACCTTCGTTTCACCTTTAAATGCTCTCTGGCGAGCAGGGAGGAATTATGAATAATGTTACGAGAGTCTTAATCGTGGATGACGATGAGGACGATTACCTGCTCACAAGCGACTACCTGCGAGACATTCCAGGAAGTCAGTTTGCGTTAGAGTGGGCCAACAGCTACTCCAGTGCTCTGGAAAAGCTCAAAACCAGCAATCCCCAAATTGCATTCGTCGACTTCTTTCTCGGAGCCAAAACGGGCCTTGACCTCATCGAGGAAGTTCACGCCATTGGTCTGTCAACACCTATGGTATTACTGACGGGTCGCGGTGACCGCAAGGTAGATGAGGAAGCTACCAAACGGGGAGCCGTCGACTACCTGGTCAAACGGGATTTGAACGCTGAAAAACTCGAACGCTGTATCCGTTACGCCCTCGAACGGGCTGCTACGCTTAACACTTTACGCGAGAGTGAACGCCGATACCGGAGTTTGTTCAATCAGCTACGGGAAATGATTTTTCTGGCGAGTCCTTCGGGAGAGTTTTTGTACGTCAATCCGAATGGTAGTGAATTACTGGGCTATACTCCGGATGAATTCACCCAGAAGCGAATGCCCGAATTGTTTGAGAGCACGGATCGCTACGCCATTTTCTCATCCATACTGGAGCAATTCGGTGAAATCGAAGATTTCGAAGTAGCCTTACAAACCAGTCAGGGCGAAAAACGGTACTGTACGATTTACGCCAGTGTCCAGAATGACGGTTTCGGTAGCCGACAGATTCAGGGGATTGTTCACGATATCACAGCTCGAAAGAAAGCCGAACGGGACACTCTGCTTACGGAAAAGCTCGCGGCTACCGCCCGTCTGGTGCGTACGCTGGCCCATGAAGTGCGTAATCCGCTCACAAACATCAATTTGTCAGCGGACGAATTGCTCACGGGAATGGAAGACGATACGCTATTGATGTACCCCCAGATCATCAAACGCAATTCTCAGCGAATTAATGATCTGATTTCGGAGCTTCTTAATTCCTCCCGGCAGGCGGAAATCAATCTGGCCGATTTCTCGATCCACCAGATTCTCGACGAGACGCTGGCTCTGGCAATGGATCGGGTTCAATTGAAGAACATTACGTTACAGAAAGATTACGGCGAAGATTGCTTTGTAAAGGTTGATAAAGAGAAAATCAAAATTGCGATTCTTAATATCATTGTCAATGCCATTGAAGCCATGGAACCCGAAGTGGGTATTCTTCACGTGCAAAATCACGTAGCCGGTGATTTTTGCTACGTAGCCATTGAAGACAACGGATCGGGCATTCCGGCTGAGAATCTGGGCCGTTTGTTTGAGCCTTATTTTACATCCAAGAACAATGGAATTGGACTGGGTCTGGCGGCTACGCTGAGTATCGTGCAGTCGCACAAAGCCCGTATTGATGTCGAATCAGAGGTGGGTGTAGGTACGGCCTTTACGATTTCATTTCCGCTGGCCGGAACCGAATCCGAAGATTTTTAATACCGATAGATACTAGTACATAGAAAGCCCTCGCTTGTGCCTAAGCGAGGGCTTTTTTTATTCGCTCATAGGTAAACGCATGATTCTTTCTCGGTGCATTTCGCCCCATCTGCTCAGGGATTCCAGCACATCCTGAAGCGTACCGCTGTATTCCGTCAGTTCGTATTCAATAACCACGGGCGTTTCCGTATGCACCACCCGCTTTACGAATCCATTGATTTCCAGCTCTTTTAGTTCGTGGGAAAGTACCCGGGCCGAGATCCCTTCTACCGCTCGTTGAATCTCATTAAATCGTTTGTTTCAAAAAACACAACAATGAAAGCAACGAACCTTATTTACTGGATAACCACTGGATTAGTAGCGGTGATGATGAGCTTTTCGGCCTATTTATACCTGACTAATCCAGAGATGGAAAAGGCTTTCCAGCACCTAGGCTTCCCTGCGTATTTTCGCATAGAGCTAGCCATCGCTAAAGTACTGGGTGTGCTGGGTCTGATGATTCCTTTTACGGGCCGATTGAAAGAATGGGTCTACGCTGGCTTTACGATTAATTTCATTTCCGCATTCATTGCTCATACGGCTTCCGGTGATCCCCTTTCAGGTAGCGTAGCTCCGCTGATTTTTCTGGGATTGCTCCTGACCTCGTACGTCATGTATCACAAACGCCAAAAGCATACGGCTCCAGCGGCGACATTGGTCGCTCTAGCCTAATGTTAAGTCCGTAAAAAAAGCCGTATCGAACGCTCGATACGGCTTTTTTTATGGAAAATGCATTCCCTTACTGTAACACTTTTTCCGGTGAAGCCGTCGATTGTTTCTCCCGGAATACGGCAATAAACAGCAGGAGAATGATGCCCGCGATGCCCGCCGGTACCATCCAGTACCCACTCCAGTTCACCCCCGCTTCCGTCGTAAAGGTATCTTTCAGAACGCCTGCAATGTACGAGCCGATGCCCATCCCTACCCCATAGGTAGCAAACGTAATCAGACTTTGAGCTTGCGTTTTGATGCGTTCACCGGCTTTGTTATCGGTATAGATTTGTCCGGTTACGAAGAAAAAGTCGTAGCAAACGCCGTGCAGAATGATTGCCATGTACAGAATCCACTCGCCGGAACCCGCATCGCCGAAACCAAAGCACAGGAAGCGGACAATCCAGGCAATCAATGCAACGATGAACGTCCACTTCACACCCAGTTTGCTATACGACAGCGGTAACAGCAACATAAAAATCACTTCGGAAGCCTGTCCCAGCGACATTTTGTTTTCTACGTTCGTCATACCGGAATCCGTCAGCGAAGGGTTCGCCATGGCGTAGTAAAACGAAAGCGGAATACAGATCAGAATCGAAGACAGGAAGAAAATAGCGAAAGACCGATCTTTGAACAGTACAAAGGCATCGGTTCCGAGAATCTGGGAAGCTTTAGCCGGACCCGTTGCCTTGGGTGGTGTATCGGGTAAGAAAAACGAAAAGACGCCCAGAATCACCGAAGCAACCATCGCAAACTGGAAGATCGTTACCTGATCTCCTACGCCCAGATAACCCACAATGTTCGCCACGACAATCCACGCAATGGTTCCTGCCACACGGATGTTGGGAAATTCCTTCTCTGGGCTCTCCATCTGGTTCATGGCAATACTCGTCGCCAGAGCCAGCGTTGGCGTAAAGGTGAGACAGTACGCCAGGATCAGCCAGAAAAACTGATCGGGATTCGTTGCCTGCGTTAGAAAATAAAGAACGGCAGCCCCCAGCAGGTTCAGTACACCCAGTACTTTCTGAGCTGAGAAATAACGGTCTGCAATCATCCCCACGAAAAAGGGGGCAATCAGCATCGCAATCGAAAACGTCGAAAAGGCAGCACCCTGTTGTTCACCCGTAGCTCCCAGTGTCGTTCCCAGGTACTTGGTTACTTGACCATACCACGATCCCCAGCAGAAAAACTGAAGAAACATCATGAGCATGAGTTGAATCCGAACGGTAGACTTCATTAGCAATGTAAAAGTTAGAATAGAGTAAAACAGACGAGAGATCGTACGTAAAAAGAATCAACGTACTTGCATAGAGCCACGCGGTCGGAGTTTTCTAATGCGAGTATACCCATTTTTTTGCGATTCTGTCCCGCTCTAGCGACGAGTTTCGCCAGCATTTCGGCAAAATCCGCCGGATTGCGTTCATTTGTCTACGGCTATGTCAGGGATACATAACGGGTTCGAGGCAGAAGCTTCCCGTTGTCTGTAATTCAATTGTATCTTTGAGCCGTTTGAAAGATGCATGGAATGAAAAACAAAAACCTCACGACTGAACCGCCCTCTGTTGCGACTGCTGGAACTTCCCGAATCCTCCTTTATGTATACGCTGCTTTATTAGCTTTGATTGGATGGTTTGTTTTTCAGTACATCTTCGACAAAAAACTTTCACTAACCGGCGACGCTACGGATTACTACATTTTAGGTAAAGCCATTGCTCAGGGGGATGGCTACGTGGGCATCACGGGTCCTGAACGCGTACCGGCCAATCACTTTCCGCCGGGATACCCCTTTGTGATTGCGATGATCATGCGGTTGTTTTCGGACAAAACGACGACCATTCAGGCCTTCAACGGCTTTTTCCTGGTGATATCCCTGATACTACTATTCGACATTTTTCGCCGGATGGGCCGGAATATTCATCTGGCTTTCGTCGGGGCATTACTGGTGGCTCTCAACTTTCACATTTTACAGTACGCAACCATGATGATGAGTGAAATGACGTATTTCTTCATTTCGCTGCTGGCCCTGTGGTTTTTCGTAAAGTCAGATCTCAAACGTTCAGCCTGGAAAGATCCCTACTTCTGGGGTTTTGCTCTGGGTGTAGTGGCTTCGTACTATGTGCGGCAAACGGGACTGATGATGCTGGGCGGAGCCGGACTCTATCTGCTGGTTCGGAAGAAGTGGCTGCACATCGTTTTCATGGGCGTGATTTTCGTACTAGGCGTGCTGCCCTGGCAAATCCGGGCTTCGAAGCTGGGCGGCGACAGTCACTTGAGAGATATGCAACGCATCAATCCGCTTCGGCCTGAAGAAGGGGTGGTTCAGGGCTTTGGCGGCTGGGTAGAGCGTTTCTGGCACAATACGGAACGCTACATCACCCGCGAGATTCCCAGTGCTACCCTGAGTACGAACGTGGAAGATTACGCTTCGCCCGTTTCTTCGGGCGAATGGCTGGCTGGACTTGCTCTGTTGGCCCTGATTACTTTGGGCTGGTTTCATTTGCGACAATACCGCTTGCTCATTGCCGGGTACGCACTCGCTACCTTCGCTCTGTTACTGATTTATCCGGAAGTCTGGACGGGGAACCGACTGATGCTACACCTAGTCCCCTTCTTCCTGTTTTGCGGACTGTACGGCTTGTATTATCTGATTGGATTAGGACTGGAAAAAGTACGGGTGAACAGTCCACTGATTCGGCGGGTAGCGGTTCCCTTTCTCTTCCTGTTTTTAGTACCCAGTTTTATTGGGCAAACGGCCACCGAGACACGTCCCGGCGATGGCATCAAGTTTCTGCGGCAGATGGCCCGGATTCCCAGCTACGACCCGGCTCACGAAAACTATTTCCAGGCTGCGGCGTGGATTAAGGAATACGCCCCCAAGAACTCCATGGTGGTGTGCCGCAAACCCAGTTTGTTCGTGGTTTTCTCGAACAGCTACGTAACCACGTATCCCTACACGGAGAACCAAAAGGACTTTCGGGAGTATCTGACCAAACGCAAAACCAATTTTGTGGTCATTGACGCTCTAGGCTACTCTTCGACGCCCCGCTACTTGATTCCCTACGTGCAGGCCAACCCCGATCAGTTTGAGATTGTCCTGCAATTGCAGAATCCGGACACGTTTCTCTGTCGTTTCCATCCCGAATTGGGTTGGCACGGTCCCTATAATGAAAAAGGAATGCCGGCTGGGAAAGGCGAGTATCGCTTCGGTGATGGTCGCAAGTTCGTGGGTACGTTCAGCGACGGTCGCATGCTGTCACTAACGGGCGAAGGTACCTTCTACGATCCGCAGGGTAAGGTCCTGGGTCCAGCTACGTTTGTAAACGGTCAGCAAAAGTAAAGGGCAAAAAAAGAGAGCAACGGTTGCCGCTGCTCTCTTTTCCTCAATTGGGAAGATAATCCTATTGCTTGTGACGTTTTTCGTCAGAAACGGTCAGTTTCCAGCGACCACGTGCCCGACGGGCAGCTAGTACACGACGTCCATTAGGAGTGCTCATCCGCTCGCGGAAGCCATGCTTGTTGCGACGCTTGCGATTTGATGGTTGGAAAGTTCTTTTCATTGCCTTATCTATTTATTTGGTTATCTGTTATCCGTACAGGCCGTTGAGCTTGAGAACTGACAACGGATAACTCATTTTTCCAGAATCGAGCGGCAAAATTAGCCATAAAATTCTGTTTCACAAGACGTCCTCTTAAAAAAAGGATTTTTTTCTATGTTTTTGGTGTTAGAAAATGAAAATGGGTCAAAATGAGGTGGTTTCAGTGGTATAGAATGGACTTATTTACAGCCTAGTTGAGGTAGAATTCCAGGAGTATGGTGCCCGCGGATTGGTTTCTGACTAGGCTGTATCTAACCAGCTACGGATCGATTGATTCTCATTTTAGTCTGGAAAATAGCATTGCATATTGCTGCAAAAACCCTTCTCTTTGCGGTTCTTTTTCGACAGAAAATACCGTAGAGCGTTGCCTTTCAGCCCAGGTAACGGATAGATGTGGTAAACTTTTTGTAGATTCAAAGCAAAATTGAACAAGCCTTTACCCGGCTTACTTCATCGTTAATATGATTTCAAAAAAAGCCAAATATGCTCTCAAAGCCCTGAAAGTGTTGGGTCAGGAGTTTGGGAACCAAAAACCAGTACTGATTTCCTACATTGCCGAGCAGGAGAAAATCCCCAAGAAATTTCTGGAAGCCATTTTGCTCGATTTGCGGAATCACGGCATTCTGCAAAGCCAGAAAGGAAAAGGTGGTGGTTATATGTTACGGATCCCACCGGCCGAAGTAAACTTTGCCAAAGTACTTCGAATTATCGACGGTCCGATTTCACCCACGCTTTGCGTTTCGCTGTATTTCTACGGAAAGTGCGACGACTGTGCCGATGAGCATACCTGTACCTTACGGAATGTCATGCGGGACTGGCGGGATGCCAACCTTCACGTACTCGAGCAAACGACGATTGCCGACTTACTGGAGAACAAAGCGGCCGTGAATCTCGAAACACCCCAAACGAATATCGAGTAATGAAAAAAGGCTGGTTGAACCAGCCTTTTTTCATTACTCGGGTTGATGGTAGAGCGTCAGTCCCGCAATGGGTGTTTCCATAATCACACCGATGGTTACGCCTTTTTCCCGGGCTACTCTTCGAATAATATCGGAGTAATAAAACGCGACCGATCCGGTCAGATGCACGCGGTAATTCGCGTAATCGGGGTATTTGAGAATGTATTTGTCGAAGAACAGTCGAAAGGCATCAGCGGCCAGTTGATAGGCAAAGGGATGCGTACGATTATCGAATAGAAACTTGGAGAAACCCGCGAAATAGCGATTCGGAAAAGGTTTTTGATACGCATTTTCCAGTACCGTATCCCGATTGATTGTAGGGTACCGCTTCTCGAATTTGAGCTTCAGGTCTTCCGGTAATTCCCGGTGCAGATAGGCCTGTACCAGCGTTTTGCCCAGGTATCCCCCACTCCCTTCATCGCCCAGCCAGAAACCCAGCGTATCGACTTTATATTGAATATCACCGTTGGCGACCTGACAGGTATTCGAACCCGTTCCCAGGATACACGCAATCCCCGCCTCGCGTCCGCATAGGGCCCGGGCCGCTCCCAGCATATCGGAATGAGCTTCGATGTGCGTAGCCTCGGGAAACACCGCCGACAGCCCCGCCTGGATGATTGCCGCCTTTTCCGGCCCGCTCACGCCCGCTCCGTAAAAGAAAATTTCCGTGACGGGTTCCGTCACTTTTGGTTTCAGACTCAGCGACAGCTCTTTCGCAATCTCTTCCGAGGTCTGGTAAAAGGGATTGAATCCCACCGTACGGGCCTGCGACACGCTTCCATCGGCGGCCAGCATTCGCCAGTCGGTTTTCGTTGATCCACTATCTGCAATCAGTTGCACATTTGTTTCGTTTAGACGTGATTCCCAGCGATGGGATTAGCCCTTCAGGGCAATTTCCCGATCACCCGCCCATTGTTTCAAATCCTGCTTGTTAATGGCCGCGGCCATGACTTCCGGGAACATATCGGGCGTACAGGCAAAAACGGGAATCCCCAGATCCCCTAAAAACTTGGCATTTCCGTGATCGTAATACGGGGCTCCCTCGTCATTCAAAGCCAGCAGACAAATCAGCTGAACGCCCGAAGCTACGATTTCCTGGACGCGTAGCCGCATCTGAGCCAGATTTCCACCCTCGTATAAATCCGTAATCAGCACCAGAATCGTATCGTTGGGTTTCTGAATGACCTGCTGACAATAGCCCAGGGCCCGGTTGATGTCCGTACCGCCGCCGAGTTGTACGCCAAAGAGCAAATCAACGGGGTCGCGTAGGTCTTCCGTTAGATCGACCACTTCGGTATCAAACACGATCATCTGCGTTTTGATGGCCGGAATGGACGCCATAACCGAGCCAAAAATTCCGGAATAGACGACGGAACTGCCCATCGAACCCGACTGATCCAGGCATAGCACCACATCTTTCAGCGAACGCCGCGTTTTTCGCCCAAAGCCAATCAGTTCCTCGGGAATGATCGTCTGATACGTCGGCTGGTAATGCTTCAGGTTTTTGCGGATGGTACTCGGCCAGTCCATTTCACTCAACCGCGGACGCCGATTGCGAACGCCCCGATTCAGGGCTCCGCTAATGGATTGAATGGTATTCTGAGCCAGTTTTTCCAGCAACTCATCCACTACCTTTTGTACAACCCGCCGGGCCGTATCGCGGGTTTTCGAGGGAATCAGCTTACCCAATTCCATCAGCGTAGCTACCAGATGTACATCGGGCGTAGCTTGCTCCAGAATCTCCGGTTCAAAGAGTAGTTTCTTTTGTAATTCCGGCTTTTGCAGGGCGTCCTGCTGCATGACCTGCACCACCGACGCCGGAAAGTACGTGCGAATATCGCCCAGCCAGCGGGCTACGTTCGGTTGTGAAGCTCCCGACCCACCCGCCCGTTCGGGACTATACTCAAATTTGCCGCGTATTTCAAAGTCGTACAGGGCCGACAGAGCCTTGTCAATCTGGGCTTCCGTAGGGTCGAGTGCCACGCCTGTACCGTCGGCCTGCTCTCCGCCTAGCAGCAATCGCCAGCGTTTGAGCGTTTCTTCGTGTATCGCCATGTGTGCTTAATTCAGTCCCAGTAATGCTTTCATCGGTGATAAACTGGCTTCCGCTCGTTCCCAGTTGAATTCGCCTTCTGCCCAACTCGTTTGCACGGCCGTTTCCAGCGTTACGGGCGGTTGTTTGGCTTTTTCACCCAGCTTGCGGCGTTCGGCTACTTCGAAGGTCGCAAAGGTCCGACGCAGGACGGGCAGTAACTCCATGAAGGTTTCCCCTGCCAGTTCGGCCACCCAGGTATACAGCAATTTCCAGAGAGCTGGATCGTACAGTAAAATGAGCCCACTACCGCTTAAGAAGCCTTCCAGCCAGGCCGCCGACTCGCTCGGTTCGTTGCCTTTCGACAAAGCTCGTTCAAACCGTTGCGTCATCAGTTCCTCTTCCAGTACTTTGCTGTCAAAGAGCAGTCGCGTACTCCCGCCGGTAATGAGAGCGGGCAAATGTTCTTTCGTTGCCAGAATCCATAAGGTATCCCGCCAGGCCTGCACCAGCGATTCGCGTTCGAGCAGACGGACGGATTCGTCCACCTGACGAATGAGTCCGAGCATCCGGCGGGCGTTTTCGTCGTCCAGTCCATAGCAGGCGGTAGGTAAACCGATGCAGATTCGCGTCAGCAGCCCTTCCACGACCTGCATGAGTGTGGATAAGTCCGTTTTCCGAACGCTTCCGTAGCGACTCACCGTGACCAGCGGTTGCAGGGCCATCATCAGTTCCTGCATATCCGCCGACACCGTCGCCAGTTCACTGATTTTATGAATCAGGCCGTCGAGTACGCCAAACAATTCTGCCGGAATGGCCGCTTCCAGTTTTTGAGCCAGTTCGGTAATGGAGGTACTCCGTTGGGTCTGGTCGAGCAGGTACTGCGTGGCCGCGTCTTCAATCCGGTTCCCCCAGATGGCTTTTTCAATGAGTTGAAGAATCGCCTCCGGACTCCACCGCAGTTGCCAGCCTTCCTTGAACGTTCCTTTGCCGGAAATACCCGTCAAACTGCCCCAGGGTACATCCAACACCCGCAGGCGATGGAGAAAGATACTCCGGGAAAGATCGAGGTCTTTGCGAAGATCCAGCTCCAGAAACTTGGTCTCTTCCCGAATTTCAAGGCGTAGCTTTTTGGCAATCGTTTCAAAATCGGTTTGAATGGGCAACTTCGGTAGTTCGTCGGGCACCTGTCCCATGCGGTGAGCCACGATCAGCTCTTTCTCTACCAGTCGCATCAGAATGCCGTCGCCCATGCACATCACCGACTGCGTAGCCTCATTTAGCTCGTTCAAACCCGGACGCGGGAGGTTCCGCAAGGTCGCCAGCGAATCCGCCAGTCGGAAAGCTTCGATAATATGAGCCGTAGACACGTCCATCTTCTGCCGACGAAAGAGCCGGGCAACGCGGGTGAGCCATTGTTCGCCCCGGTCTTCGGGTTGATACCAGCGGTGCTCGTACCAGCCCGGCGAGTGAATCCCGGCCCCGTACCCACTCCACCAGCTCATGCGGGTGTTCGTCCAGGGAATCCAGGTCAGGCGTACTTTAGCTTTGGGTAAGCCTTTGACGAGCGGCGTATCCTCCTTTTTGGTCGTTTTCAGATCGGTCAGAGCTGGCACGTGCCAGGCTCCGCAAACGACGGCGATGTTCGTAAAACCCTCTTTCTGAGCTTCGCGAATATGCTGCCGCATGAAAGCCTCCCGAATCGCATCCTGTTCCGGCGTCGGATGGGTCGAAGCGGCCCGAGCCGTTTCCATGGTTAGCTGTACCGCCTCGAAATACGCCGCCGAATCACCGATGCGGGGGTCCTGTTCGAAGCGTTCCTCCCACCAGTCGTGATAGGTTTCATAGCCCGCCAGTTCAGCCAGCGTATGCAGCGGCGAAATTTCCCGTTCGGGAGACTCCTCTTTTTGAAGGGAGTCGATTTTGGGTGCTTCCTCCTTCGCCAGCGAATGCAATAAAGGCATGTCGGTCATGCGTACGGTCACCGCGTGCTGGTGAGCGTATTGCACGGCCACCCATTCGGGCGAGTACTCGACAAAGGGGTAAAATACGGCTTTCTGCGGTTCCTCGGCGTCGTAGGCGAGCACGGCTACGGGCGGCTGTAAATCTTTGTGAGCCGTCCAGTGCAGAATCTCCGTCAGCTCGGGTGGCCCTTCCACTAAAATCAGATCGGGCTGAATTTCCGTGAGTCGTTCCTGCACCCGCCGGGCCGAACCTACGCCGTGGTGGCGAATGCCCAACAAATGAATCGTCATAGCGTCAGTTCCTTGCAGGCCCGGTACAGATCGCGGTAGTTTTCGCGGGTTTTCAGTACCGTTTCCAGGTATTCATTCCAGACTACTTTATCCTGAACCGGATCTTTCACCACGGCTCCGATCAGACCCGCGGCCAGATCTTCCGCCGTCACGCGGCCATCGCCAAAGTGAGCGGCCAGGGCCATTCCGTTGTTCATCACCGAAATGGCTTCGGCGGTACTCATCGTACCCGATGGCGTTTTCAGCTTGGCTTTGCCGTCCTGCGTAGCCCCCGAGCGTAATTCGCGGAAGATGGTCACCAGTCGCTGGATTTCAGTCAGGTGGGGAAGTTCCGCCGGTAGTTCCAAGGCTTTGGAAAGACTGCTTACGCGGCGTTGCACGATGCTGACTTCTTCGTCCATACTCTCGGGTACGGGCAGAATGACCGTATTGAAACGCCGCTTTAAGGCACTCGATAATTCGTTGACACCCTTATCGCGGTTGTTGGCCGTGGCAATTACGTTGAAGCCTTTGGTGGCCTGTACTTCCGAGTTCAGCTCGGGAATGGGCAGGGTTTTCTCCGAAAGAATGGTAATCAGCGTGTCCTGTACGTCGGCGGCAATCCGCGTTAATTCTTCGATCCGGGCAATTTTCCCGTCCTGCATGGCCCGCATCATGGGCGTTACGACGAGAGCATTCGGGGAAGGACCCTCGGCCAGCAGGCGGGCGTAATTCCAGCCGTAGCGAATCGCTTCTTCCCCCGTACCAGCGGTTCCCTGGATGAGCAGCGTAGAATTGCCCGATACCGCAGCCGCCAGGTGCTCGGCTACCCAGGATTTGGCCGTGCCCGGCAAACCGTACAGTAACAGAGCCCGGTCAGTAGTCAGGGTTGCGACGGCGATTTCCATCAGGCGGCGACTGCCAATGTATTTAGGACTTACTTCGAATCCATTTTTCAGCGTACCGCCCATCAGGTACGTTACGACCGATTGCGGCGTCAGGACCCAGTTGGGGGGCCGCTGACCGCTATCCTGTTTCCGCAATTCTTCTAATTCTTCGGCAAATTGCTCTTCGGCGTGTTGGCGTAAAGCGTTCATTTCTTCGTGAAAAGTAGGTTAGAAAACAGTTATAAGGCTTCGATGCGTTGACGAAGCTGAAGGATTTCTTTCAACAGAATGATGAGTTTTTCTTCGCCCGACTGGTAATACGAAGGCGTATCCGAGGGCCGAAGGGCATCCATCTCCGCGTCGCTTAGCGGGTACCAGTACGCACTGGCCTGGCGAACAAATTCCAGATACACGTGCGAGTTTCTGACCAGCTCGAACGATTCCCGCAAGATATGTTTGCTCAATTTCGCCGACCAGGGAGCGGTTAGTAATTCGGAGCGTTGCATACTCAGCTCCCGGAACGGAACGATGGTAAAGATCTTCTCCCATTCTTCCATCGTGAAGGAAGTAAGGCCGGGATACGGAATATGTGCTTTCGCCAGTATGGCAAAGAGTTCAGGTACGCGAAAACGAACGGACGCCTCCATCAGCGATACGTAGCGGGCGTACGAGCGGTCCGCTTTGGCTTTTTCTACGGTGAAAAAATTAACTACGCCGGGCCAGTCCGTTTTGAGTTCTTCTTTCCATACTCGCGGATCGACCAGTACCAGGGCTTCGGTAAACCAGTATTCGATCAGCGATTGGTACTGATAGGAATCCGTAGGTTGGGCCGCAAAGCCCCAGTGCTGGTGAAAGCGTTCCATCGAAAAGAATGCATCTTCGGTTTCGGGCAGTACCAGTTTGGGATCGGCAGAAACCAGTCCCAGCAATTTCTTTTCGCGAACGACATACTTCCGCATTTCCTGCTGCACCAGCCGCCGTTCGGGCGAATCGGGTAAGGTGGCCAGCAGACGGATGAGCAGTTGACGGGTTTCCTGCTGAATGGGTTTATTGCCCTTCAATTCCTGCTGCACCTGCCGGAGAAAAGGCTCGTCGGCGGGAGATAAATCCAGAAAGAGTACGTCCAGAAAATCCTTGCGTTCGCGGGCATTGAGTTCGGGCCAGGCCTGTTCGAGTCGCTTGCGGGCGGCGGTGGGGTTTTGCTTTCGCAGGGTCGTTAGTACCTGCTTTCGTTCACTAGTCTTGCCTTCCTCCCAGCTCGCTTCCGAAGCTTTGGCTTTCCAGGGTTCGTAAAAATTCCGTAACCACTCGCCCCGTTTGCCTTGCACGGGAATCAGGGCTTCCTGTACGGAATCAAGTCCGATGTTCAGTAGTGATACCAGCCAGGCGGGCGGTACAATCCAGTCCTTCTGAGCTAATTTTTGTAACAGTAAACCCAGTAAAACCGGATTCAGCGGCTGCTGATCCAGCAGGGTTTTAAGGATGCGAACGGCTTCCGTTGGGGCAACGGCTTTTTCTTCGGCTTCGGCAAGGGGTACGCCCGGAGATTCCAGTACGGGAGCCTGACGACCCGCCCGTTCGTACTGATGGGTAAGAGCGGCGGCCTGTAAGAAAAAACCTTCGCGGTCCTGCGGATTGGTCTGAGCCAGTGCCTGCTGAATGGATTCGGGCAAGGTTTCGAGGGAAAACCTGCCTTTCTCCGTTCCCAGCAATGCCACTTGTACGAGTTCATTCCAGGTATTCATGCGGCTTAGGAAGGTAAGAGTTGATACTGATCATCCAGCCAGATGCCGAGCGGATAGACCGTACCATCGCTGTAGCGTACTGATAAGGTCAGGGGGTTTCCGCCACCGAGAGCCAGCAGATGGAAAATTTTCATTTCGTAAAATTCTTCCGAGAGCGGTACAACCCGATTTTCGGTATCCCGTAGTAACCACTGATCGCCTACCCGTACCAGCGACACGGTCTGTATCCACAACGGAATCTGGTCGGCCCAGGGTTGAGCCAGCCAGATTTGGTTCAGGAACGCTTCCGCTTTCAGCCAGTTAGCAAATGCTGGAGGCGGTGTATCTAAGTTGGAATAGCCGGAATGATTACCAACAATCGCCCGAAAAGGAAAAGCCGAGGGAAAGAAGCGTAACTCCGCCCGGGAACTCGTGCCCGGTACCAGGGGCGTTTCGATGCCTGCATTCTGATACGCGAAATTCAGTACCAGTGCGATACGATTCGTCTGATGACCCCAGAGCCAGTTTTGCTGCACGGTAATCCGCTCTTCTTCCCGCGTCAGGCGACCCAGTACCAGCCAGTCATCCGTAACGACTTCGCCTTCGGCATCCAGGTCTTTCGCCGAGCGGCTCCAGCCAAGGGCCGTTTTAATATCTTCCTGTACGGGAATGGGCAACGAATCCAGATTTTTGAATGCCTCCGTCCAGACAAACAGCCTGGTACACTGTTCCAGCACCTGACTCTGCCAGTCGGAGCCCGCGTACGGGATAGTATTGAAAGCTTTCACGGCATTCGCCAGTCCGGTAGCCTGAGCATCGACCATGCGGGCGGCGGTCTGATCAAAATGCCGGTAGCCGCGTTCGGGTACGTTTAGCGTACCCGTTCGCACCATATCCCGCAGCCACTGGCCCAGTTCCGTAACGCCGCCCTGTACTTTTCGGAGGCGTTCCTGTTGCCGTTTTTGCCGATCCTTTTCTTTCTGCTCGTCCGTTGCGGGCGAGGCCACGACGGGTTCGGCGGCTTTTTCGGCTTTGGTCTGACGTTTATCCATCCACTCACTCACCCAGGCGGGTTCTTCGGGCGGAGACTGAAAGGCGGGCGATGGTTTGGCAAAGAGTAACAACAGGCCCAGGCCGTGTTTGCAGGGAAATTTCCGGCTGGGGCAACTGCATTTAGAGGCCATTTGCCCCAGGTCTATCTGGGTGCGGTAGGGATCCTTGCCGCTCCCCTGTACCTCGCCCCACAGGACGCGGTCGTTGAATGCCAGCGTCAGCCATTTATTCTCAACGGCTAAGGCTTTGCCTGCTTTGAGCGAAGCAGCATCGGGAGCTAATGAAACGACTTGTTCTTCCGTTATTGAATTCACGTGGTTCGCTTAATACAACATCCTTCAAGGGGGTAAAGAAAAACAATGATCCGGAAAATGCTCGTATTAGTCAGCCAGGACAAACCGCAAGTTTCTCCTCATCTGACAGAAAATCAAAGACTTAGTTCCGTCATTTTTTTTCCAGGATTATTCCCTTTTCCCCATGAAAGCTACGTTGTTGTTCAGGTGACCCGCCCCAAATCCGGGCTTTTTTTCGTAGCTTAGGCCATCTAACATTTCTAGTATGGCCGATTTATTTCACAAACAAACCCGCTTTTTTCTATGCCCGAGCAAAGCCCGGCGGACGGCTACGGCGGGTACGTTGTACGGTCATTTCTGTAAGCTTCACCGCATCCGTACCTCTTCCGATCAGCTGCTCTACGTCATGGCCACGGCGGGCGAAATCCCGCAGTAGTACTGCTTTCCTGGTTTATATAAACGAAGGGCCGCCGCCTTTCGGTTTTCTCCCCTTTTTACCTTTAGATAGCGATGTACACGACGTTTGAATCCCCTACTCAGCGAGCAATTGCCCTCGAAGAGCGATACGGTGCTCACAATTACCATCCCCTCCCCGTAGTCCTGAGCCGAGGCCAGGGCGTATACGTCTGGGATGTGGAAAATAAACAGTATCTCGATTTTCTTTCCGCGTATTCAGCGGTGAATCAGGGACATTGCCACCCCGCGATCATTGCTGCGTTGACCGAGCAGGCCCAGCGACTGACGCTTACCTCCCGTGCATTTTACTCCGATAAACTCGGCGAATGCGAGAAGTATCTGGCCGAATATTTCGGTTACGACAAGGCCCTGATGATGAATTCGGGCGTGGAAGGCGGAGAAACCGCTCTCAAGCTTACCCGAAAATGGGCGTATAAAGTCAAAGGAATTGCCGCCGATCAGGCGAAAACGGTGTTCGCCGCCGGAAACTTCTGGGGTCGTACCCTGGCCGCCATCTCGGCCTCGACGGATCCCGACAGCCGGAACGAGTACGGACCTTTCCTGCCCGGTTATGTGATCATTCCCTACAATGATCTGGCCGCTCTGGAAGAAACCCTGGCCGCTGATCCCACCATTGCCGGATTCATGGTGGAACCCATTCAGGGTGAAGCGGGCGTGGTAGTACCTGACGAAGGGTATCTGCGGGGCGTTCGTGACCTCTGTACGAAATACAACGTTCTCTTCATTGCCGACGAAGTGCAGACGGGTCTGGGCCGTACGGGTAAACGACTGGCCTGCGATCACGAAGGCGTCCGTCCGGACATTCTTGTACTAGGCAAAGCTTTGTCGGGGGGCGTTTATCCCGTTTCCTGCGTACTGGCCGATGATGACATCATGCTGACCATTCGTCCCGGCGAACACGGTAGCACCTACGGCGGGAATCCGCTGGCCTGTGCCGTTACCATGGCTGCTCTGGATGTAATTCGGCAGGAAAAACTCGCCGAAAACGCCGAGCGGATGGGCGAACTGTTTCGCCGCCGTATGCGTGAACTCAGCCAGAAAAGTGATCTGATTACACTGGTTCGGGGAAAAGGCTTACTCAATGCCATCGTTATTAATGACACTGAAACGAGTAATACCGCCTGGCAAGTGTGTCTGGATTTGAAGAATCGAGGTTTGCTGGCGAAACCCACGCACGGCAATAAAATCCGCTTTGCTCCACCCCTGGTGATTACCGAAGCTCAGATGGAGGAAGCCTGTGCTATGATTGAGCAGGCCGTGTTGTCTAAGTAATTGATTATTCGTATACTTTTCAGTCTTTTTATGTTTAGGGATTTCCTTATTCTCATCGGAAGGAAATCCTTATTTTTTGTACCACTTAGTAGTAAAAATCATTCAGACTGTAATTTTGAACACTAACTGAATTCGCTTATTCGCAGAAACGCTTTCTTTGCAAACGTTAATTGACTAAGCCCCCGTTCTCAATGAAATACCTTTTACCTGCTTTAAACGTACGAGTCCTAAGTCTGTTGCTGTGCCTGTTGGGTTCACTTTCCGCAACGTCCCAACAGATTGGCTGGGTTACCTTCGATCAGCTTCCTCGCGATAAACAACTGTACGCCCGCGACGATAACAATACGGCCATTGTACCGATCTCAGGCCGAACGACGGGTACAGACTGGGAATACATGTCCGTGATTACGTACCGCGGTAAGGAGAAGTATTCCTACCATAAAGCAGCTTTTACCTTTACCCCCAATACTAACCGGGCCACCTTTCAGTTATCACCTGCCATCAAAGCCGAACTTGCCGAATATTCCTTTCAGATCTACTGCTGCCGCAAGCAGGATTCGGTCCTGATGGCCACCCGAAGTGAAGTCGTTGCGGGTGATTTTTTCGTCATTCAGGGGCAGTCCAATGCCAACGCCATCAAACCCTATAACTATTACAACGAATACGCCCGTACCTTTTCGAGTACGCCCGCTCAGAGTCCAAACGGTGTTTCCCAGGCGGATACGAACTGGATCGCGGCGGGTTGGGCCGTTTCTCCGGTAGGTTACTGGGGTCAGGAATTACAGAAGCAAATTATTGAAACCTATAAAATTCCCGTTTGCGTCATTAACGGAGCTTTTCCGGGTACAAAAATTGCTGAGCAATTAGGCGGGATTTACGATCATTTGCTGTACCGGATTCAGAAGTCCCGCATCAGCCGCATCCGGGCTTATTTCTATTACCAGGGTGAAGATGACATTCTGGGCTTTACGGAAAATTATCCGGCTCAGTTTGACCAGTTACAGAAGAAGTGGCAAAAGGACATGCCCATGGTAGACCGCTTCGTCATTATGCAGCTGAATCTGCTCTTTTCCAAAAACTATACGGCCGGAGCCATTCGGGAATTGCAGCGAAAAAGCCCGACCCTGTATCCGAAAAATGACCACTTCGCTACCGTAGGCTTACCGTCTTATGACGGCATTCATTATGAAGTACCGGGTTATCAGGAACTCGCCGAACGGCTTTTCCGCTTTCTTTCGCCCAAACTTTATAAATCTACCGATACCCTGCAGATTCGTACCCCCAACATCCAGAAGGTATTTTACGGAAACGCCGAAAAAACGAGTATTGTGCTGGAATTTGATGCTAACCAGACAATGGTATGGCCTGACGATCAGTTGCTAAAAGATGAATCGGGTAAATCGGTTACCGTCAGCTTGAAAGACTTTTTCTATCTGGACGGCAAGGAAACTTCCGTAGCTCCCGTTACTTCAGGGCAGGCCAGCGGCAATCAGGTAGTGCTTACGCTTCGAAATCCAATCGCAGCAACTAAGCTCAATTATCTGCCTTCGTACAACATCCTGACGGATATGCGTGCCTTCCCAGGACCCTTTCTGTCAAATAGCCGGGGTCTAGGAGCATTTACTTTTCACGAATTTCCAATTGCAACGGCCATTGAGTTATCCTTAAAAGCTCAACTCAATCGAAGTGTCGTCTCTCTGAACTGGCCCACTGTACCCAATGTCCAACGTTACCGCCTGGAACGGAAGACGGCTTCAACCAACACCTATGAATTACTAGCTGAACTGAAGGGCGACGCTACTTCTTACGAAGACCGAAATACGGAGCCCAGTCAGACCTATACCTATCGCTTAAAAGCCATTAGTGCAGTTTCTGAATCCCCGTACGCTTCCACTGAAATTCAAAGCCCGGCTTTATCGGAAGAATACTTAACGGCGAATTGGCAGGTTAAGCCTAACCCAGCCACAACGAAAGCCTATCTGACGTTTGGAGCAACGCTGAAAGGAACCTTAATGCTGTATAGTTTACAGGGCACGTTACTGGCTCAACGGGAAATTTCCGAAGAAAAATCAACGGACTTGAACGTGCAAACGCTTAAACCCGGTATCTATGTACTGACGCTGGTGACCGATACGGGCCTGAAAGTAAGTAAACGATTGATGAAGTATTAAACCGTCGAAAGTCTATTCGAATTCGGCTGATGTATGCAGGGGCTATCCGCAGGGATGCCCTTTGCTGGTTTTCCCCAGTACCTGAATCCTTCTTCCTATCATGACGCAAACGTCTCCTTCCCGCACGACTCGACCCCTCATTGCCTCGCTGGTTTTTCTAGTGATATACGCTTTGATTTTTGTGTATAAACGCTTTTTCAGCGAAGCCCTGTATCAGGATGAAATTCACTTTCTGCAAACCGCCATTCAGTTCAGTAAAGAACCAATTCCTTCGCTGAAGTTACTCGAAACGTACGGAGAGCTGAATACGCCCCTGCCTTTTATACTGGGTGGCTGGATCATTCGGTTATTTGGCGAAGACATTTTTTACCTGCGGATGCTGAATTTCGTTCTGAGCTATGGCATTCTTCTCCTGTTTATCTGGACCCCGCCCCGGCCTACGGCTCGTCTGTGGGTAAGCCTGATCGGCATTTTCCTGTTTCCCAGTTATTACCTCTGCAGCATTTACTACTACACGGACATTATTGCCATGATTTGCGTGCTGCTGGGTTTTGTGTATTACCTGCGGAATTCACACGTGGTAGCCAGTCTGTTTTTTATCGCAGCGGTTTGTTCACGGCAGTATATGATTGCCTTTCCAGCCGCAATCCTCATGCATCTGGCCTGGCAATCGTATCAACGCAATGGTTGGGGGTTTATCGCGGTTTTTTTCAAGCAAACGCCCTGGCTTGCTTACCTGTTGGCCGTACTGAGTCTGGTACCCTGGATTTTACTGTGGAAAGGAGCGGCTCCGGCGGCCGAAATGGCCCGTCAGTATTACGAGACGGGTAAGATTTATAATCTGGGTTTTGTCCTCTACGCCAGTTCCTGTATCAGCGTCTATTTTGTCATTCCCGAAGCCCTGATGACCCGCCGCTGGGGTCACTATCTGGCTTATCCCCGGAAGAATCCCCTTCTCTTTAGTGGCCTGGTTATTGTAGTTCTGGTTATTGCTGTATTCTTCCCGGCTCAGCAAACGAATAACAAGTATTTTGACTGGCCGTATCTGGGCTATGTTGATCAGGGATTGACCCTAATCGGACTTTCGGGCCTTGTCAAACAATTGCTGTACGCCGCTCTGATGCTCCTGCTGTTGATGCGATTCATTACACCCGAGCTTTCGCTGGGTAGCTGGGTACTACTGATTAATCTGCTAATGCTCGGAAAAGCTCAACTTTCCTGGGATAAGTATTCGCTGCCAACCGTACTCATCCTATGGTATTTGACCTTGTTTAACGCGTATTGGCCCCTACAGAAGAAAACAGAAGACTAAACGTAGCTAAATCGCACCATCCTAAAAGAAAACGTTCCGAAACTGAGCTTCGGAACGTTTTCTTTTTGAATCGTAGACTTTGTATGTACCTATCCGCCCAGACCGTACTTAATGATACAGTAAATGGCCCGGAAGCCGTCTTTCCAGTTGATTTTTTTGCCTTCCTCGTAGGTGCGACCGTAATATGAAACACCTACTTCATAAATCCGGATGCCCTTAATCCGGGAAATTTTGGCCGTTACTTCGGGTTCAAAGCCGAACCGTTTTTCTTCTAAAGTCAGTCCTTTCAGCAGATCGGCCCGAAAAAGTTTGTAACACGTTTCCATATCCGTCAGGTTGAGATTGGTAAACATGTTACTGGCGAAAGTCAGCATTTTGTTGCCGATGGAATGCCAGAAGAACAAAATCCGGTGCGGACGACCGCCCATGAACCGGGAACCGTACACCACGTCGGCATAGCCATTGATGATCGGTTTCAACAGTAAGTTAAATTCCTCGGGATCGTACTCCAGATCTGCATCCTGTACAATAATATAATCTCCTTTGGCTGCTTTAAAACCGGTATGTAAAGCGGCTCCCTTTCCCTGATTTACTTCGTGTTTCAAGTACGTTAAATCCAGGTGGGGATGCAGACTTTGAAATTCCTTAACGGCCCGTTCCGTCTGATCTTTTGAGCAGTCGTTGATGACAATAATTTCTTTCTGAAAAGGCTGAAGGAGTTGAATAGATTCCAATCGCGAAAGAACTCTTTGGATCGTCTTTTCTTCGTTGTATGCTGGAACAATAACAGATAGTAACATGTAAACGCGATAGGGTAAGATCGAAAGTTCGGGAAGTAGCTTTAAAAAAGCCTGAAAAGATAGGCAGAAAATTCCATAGGAGCGGAATAAGCACCAGGATCAGTTACCAGACTTACAGCGGTTTGCGAACACGTTCCTGCTCTTATCATACCTAAATAAACCACTGAACTACAGCCACTTGTAGCAAAAAATTATTATAACAACGCGTATACGTACCTATTTATCTGCTCTTTTAAAAAAATAGAAGGCAGGTATTCAGAATTCAAATCAATCAGGCCTTTTTAAACTTATTCTTCCCGCAGTTTGCTTTGTTTTTTCCCATACAGAAAATAAATCGCGAAGCCAATCAGCAACCATACGATCAGGCGAATCCAGGTATCTACGGGCAGGGAAAACATCATGAGCAAACACGTGAGGATTCCTAAAATAGGCACTACAGGTACCCAGGGCGTACGGAATGGACGAGGCGTCTCGGGTTGACGTTTTCGGAGGACAATCACGCCCAGACAAACCATTACAAAAGCCAGTAATGTACCGATACTAACCATTTCACCCACGATATGAATGGGCATGAACCCGGCAAATAAACTGATGAAAACGCATAGTAAAACGTTGGATTTATGCGGTGTCTGAAAACGCGGATGCAGGCTGGAAAAGACCCTAGGCAGCAGGCCGTCTTTACTCATGGTATAGAATACCCGGGACTGTCCCAGCAAGTCCACCATGATTACGGAGGTATACCCAATCAGAATTCCCAAGATGATCAGTTGCTGTAGCCACTGATATGGTGTTTTTTCGATCGCGACGGCGATGGGAGCCGCACTATTTTTGAATTCCGTATAGTGAGCCATACCCGTAAGGACAAAGCCAAAGACCACGAATAATACCGTACAGATGGCCAAAGACCCAATAATGCCAATGGGCATGGTTCGTTGGGGATTGCGGGCTTCCTGAGCCATCGCCGCTACAATGTCGAAACCAATGAATACGAAGAAAATCACACCGGCTCCGCGAAGGATTCCACTCGCTCCGAATTCGCCGAAAGTACCCGTGTTTTCAGGAATGAACGGATGATAGTTCTCCGGTTTGATGTACTGAATACCCAACGCAATAAACACGATTACTACGGCCACTTTGATCGCCACAATGATGCCATTCACCCAGGCCGATCCCTTCGTACCGCGAATGATAATGGCGGTGATGATCCAGAGAATAAGCAGGGCCGGCAAATTCATAATTCCGCTGACTGTACTACCATTCGCCAGCGTTACGGCTTCAAAAGGACCGCGTACCCACTGCGGTGGCAGGTGAATCCCGTAGGAAGACAGAAATTTAATCAGGTACTGCGACCAGCTAATCGAAACGGTTGCTGCTCCTACAGAGTATTCGAGGATTAAATCCCAGCCGATGATCCAGGCGAAAAGTTCGCCCATGGTGGCGTAGGCATACGTATAGGCACTACCCGCTACGGGCACCATGGAAGCAAATTCGGCGTAACATAAGGCACTGAATGCACAACCAACAGCGGCCAGCAAAAAGGATAGCACGACGGCCGGACCCGTATTGTTGGCTGCCGCAATGCCCGTCAGCGAAAACAAGCCGGCTCCAATGATTACGCCAATGCCAATGGCAATTAGATTCCAGGAACTCAGGCTTCGTTTCAGGGTATTACTGCCTTGTTCGGCAGCTTCGGTTTGCAGCGAAGCAATGGACTTAATCCGGCTCATTAATCTATCTTTTTGGTAGGGAATTTTGTAAATATAATTTGCGAAGGGCGATCCCGCTATCGTTGACCCTGAAAATAGGATCATCTGGAACGAAAGTGCGGCAAGTTTCCGGACTTTCAAGCCATAAAAAAAGGCTGGATCGCTCCAGCCTTTTTCAGTATCCATACCAGTTGACTCTTAAAGTCCACTGAAATCGAAGTCATTGAGGAATTGCGTCGTGAACTGTCCACTTTGGAAAGATGGATCGTCCATGAGTCGCAAATGGAAAGGAATCGTCGTTTTTACGCCTTCAATAACGAATTCCGACAGAGCCCGTTTCATCCGCGTAATCACTTCCTCCCGACTCTGACCCGTTACGATTACCTTGGCAATCATGGAATCATAATTCGGCGGAATGGTGTAACCCGCGTATACGTGGCTGTCAATCCGTACGCCGTGTCCACCGGGCAGGTGCAGCGTCGTGATTTTGCCGGGAGCCGGACGGAAATTATGTCCGGGATCTTCGGCATTGATGCGGCATTCCATCGAGTACAGTTTCGGGCTGTAGCTCTGACCTGAAATGGGTACACCGGCGGCCACTTTGATTTGTTCTTTGATCAAATCGAAATCGGTTACTTCTTCCGTAATCGGGTGTTCTACCTGAATACGGGTGTTCATTTCCATGAAGTAGAAGTTACCGTGTTTGTCAACGAGGAACTCAATGGTACCCGCTCCTTCGTAACCGATGGCGGATGCTCCTTTGATGGCGGCCTCACCCATTTTCGCCCGTAACTCCGGCGTAATGATGGGAGAAGGCGTTTCTTCGACCAGTTTCTGGTGACGACGCTGGATGGAGCAATCGCGTTCGGACAGGTGGCATACCCGACCAAATTGATCCCCTACGATCTGAATTTCGATGTGACGGGGTTCTTCCACGAATTTCTCCATGTACAGACCATCGTTGCCGAACGCCGCCGCCGATTCCGTACGAGCGTCGTGCCAGGCTTTTTCGAATTCTTCTTCGCTGCGAATGACCCGCATACCGCGTCCACCTCCACCGGCCGTAGCTTGATGATGACGGGGTAAATGCCACGGGCCAACTCGATTCCCTGCTCCAGGGATTCCAGCAAACCGTCAGAACCGGGGATAACCGGTACGCCAGCGGCTTTCATGGTTGCCTTGGCCGTAGCCTTGTCACCCATGGAATTGATTTGCTCGGGAGTAGCTCCAATGAACTTGATTCCGTATTCGCGGCAGATTTGCGAAAACTCGGCATTTTCCGAAAGGAATCCATAACCGGGGTGAATGGCATCGGCACCGGTTACTTCAGCCGCTGAAATCAAGTTGGGGATACTTAAATAAGACTGGCGACTTGGCGGAGGCCCGATACATACTGCCTCATCCGCAAAACGTACGTGCAGACTTTCGCGATCGGCAGTCGAGTATACAGCCACCGTTTTAATACCCATTTCCCGACAGGTACGGATGATCCGCAGGGCAATCTCGCCACGGTTGGCAATTAATATCTTTTTAAACATCTTTTCAGTTTGCAGTTTTCGGTTTTCCGTATTCACTAAAATTAACGTCCGCTCCTACTGAAAACGGACGTCTGAAAACAGAAAACTAACTTACACAGGTTCAACTAAGAACAGCGGCTGGTCGTATTCTACCGGCGTGGCATTTTCAACCAGTACTTTCACGATACGGCCAGATACTTCTGACTCGATTTCGTTGAAAAGTTTCATGGCTTCAACCACACAAACTACTTTACCGGGTTTGATTTCCGTACCTACTTCCACGAATGCCGGAGCATCGGGGCTACCCGCCCGGTAGAACGTACCGATCATGGGTGACTTAACCGTAATCAGGTTGGAAGCTTCCGCCGCCGCTGCAGGCTGGGCTGGAGCCGCCGGAGCACTCGGGGTAACTACCGGAGCCGGAGCGGCTACGGGGGCTGCTACCGGAGCTGGAGCCGCCACGGGAGCTGCTACACCCGCGTAACGCTTCACGCTGATTTTCAGGTCAGTTGTTTCAATGTTTACTTCGTCCAATCCAGACTGGGCGATGAAATCAAGTAGATGTTGTATGTCTTTGGTTTCCATTGTGAATGAATTTTCGGTCTTGAAGAGTCGACGCGTACAGGCCGACTGGCGGTATTACTTTACGCGTTCTACGTAATCGTAGGTACGGGTATCGATCCGGATTTTTTCACCTTGCTCGATAAACAGAGGTACCATGATTTTAGCACCCGTTTCTACTTCTACGGGTTTCTTGGGGGAGTTAGCCGTATCCCCGCGGATGCCGGGTTCAGCGTAGGTTACTTCCAGTTCAACGAAGGGAGGTAATTCCATCGTTAAGGGAGCTTCCGTTTCCGTATTGATCAGAATTTCAACGTTCTGTCCTTCTTTCATCAGATCAGCACCTTCCACGAGTTTTTCGTCCAGCGTAATCTGATCGAACGTTTCGTTATCCATGAAGTTGTAACCCGTTTCGTCTTTGTAAAGAAACTGGAACGTGCGACGTTCTACCCGTACTGGATAAATTGCTACGCCAGAGTTGAACGTGTTATCAATAACCCGACCCGTGGTGAGGTTCCGCAATTTCGTACGTACGAAAGCGGGGCCTTTACCGGGTTTCACGTGTAAGAATTCAACAATTTGGAACAGGTCGTTATTGTAATTAATGACCAGGCCGTTTTTGATGTCTGCGGTCGTTGCCATGAAGGAGAATTTTTGAATGCTTGAGTTGCTGGATTCCAAACGGATATTTCGTGAACCGGAACCAGGGTATTTGATAATAAAAGTAGCCAGGATTTCTGCTGGCTACTTTCTTCGTATTCAAAGCCTGATGAACATCAGGAAAGATGCGTACAGAAAGTTAGATCGCCCACTTTACCAAAGCGGCACCCCAGGTAAACCCACCGCCAAAGGCAGCCAGTACCAGATTGTCGCCTTTCTTGAGTTGGCTTTCGTAATCCCACAAACACAGTGGAATCGTAGCTGCGGTGGTATTACCGTACTTGTGAATATTGAGCATTACCTTTTCGGGCCCAATGCCCATGCGTTGAGCCGTCGCATCAATGATGCGTTTGTTGGCCTGGTGAGGCACCAGCCAGGCAATCTCTTCGCTGGTCAATTGATTTCGCTCCATGATTTCGGCGGCGACTTCGGCCATTCGTACCACGGCGAATTTGAATACCGCCTGACCTTCCTGACGGGCAAAGTGCTCGCGGTTCTGTACCGTTTCCAGCGTGGGTGGATACTTGCTCCCGCCCGCCTTCTGGTACAAATGTTGCACTCCAGCTCCATCCGAATAAACTTTCGAATCTATAATACCGTATCCATCGGCATTGGGTTCGAGCAAAACAGCTCCGGCTCCGTCACCAAACAGCACACACGTCGTCCGATCCTGATAATCAACGATCGACGACATTTTATCAGCTCCTACCACAATGACTTTACGGTATTTCCCGGTTTCGATAAACTGAGATCCGATGGTCAGTGCATAGACAAAGCCCGAGCAGGCCGCTCCTAGATCGAAGCTGGGTACGTGACCCAGACCACAAGCCGTTGCAATCAGATTGGCCGTTGAAGGAAATACGTAGTCGGGAGTAACCGTTGCACACAGCAATAAATCTATTTCTTCCGGCTTCGTATTCGTTTTGGCCAGTAAGCCCTTCACTGCTTCAATGCCCATGACCGAAGTCCCTTGTCCTTCGCCTTTGAGAATATGACGCTCCTTGATGCCCGTACGACTCGTAATCCATTCGTCTGAAGTATCTACCATTGTCGAAAGTTCTTCATTCGTCAATATGTAGTCAGGCACGTATCCGTGAACGCCCGTGATCGCTGCAGTGATTTTCATAGTGTATTCTAAAGCAAAAAAGCACGAAGCCACTGCCCATACGTCGGCGGATTCGTGCTCACTTTGCTAACTTAACGCTTGCTTGATCTTCGTATATACGTCTGATTCGACTTGCCGTTTGGCTAATAGAATCATACTCTTAATCGCTAGCGGGGAAGAAATACCGTGAGCAATAATGACGTTTCCATTCACGCCTAGAATAGGGCTTCCGCCCGCGGCTTCGTAATTCATGTGGTTGACAAATTCGTCGTCCACACCCCGGCTTTTAAGAATATCATAAATGGATTCGCCCATTTTTAAAATGACGTTTCCGGTAAATCCATCACAAACAATCACGTCGGCTTTATCCGTAAACAGCTCTTTACCTTCGAGGTTACCGATAAAGTTGTATTTCTTGGTGGCTTTCATTAACTGATGAGCCGCCTGAGCTACGAGTGATCCTTTCTGTTCTTCTTCACCAATATTCACCAGTGCTACGCGGGGATTATCGACGCCATGCGTATACTGAGCATACAGGGAACCGATTTCACCGAATTGTTCAAGCATTTCGGGCTTACAGTCGGCATTGGCACCAATATCCAGCAAAACGGCCATTTTACCCGAAACCTGCGGAGCAAAACCCACAATAGCGGGCCGAATGAGTCCTTCAACCGCTTTCACGCTAAAGAGAGCCCCTACGTGCATCGCTCCCGTATTGCCAGCCGAGCAGAAAGCATCTACGACTCGCTCTTTCAAAAGTTTAAACCCAACTCCAATGCTGGAATTGGGCTTCTGAGAAAGGGCCTTGGTAGGATGCTCGCCCATGGCAATCACTTCGGTGGTATGTACAATTTCGATCGTAGCAGGTAACGTTCGTTCACCTAAAACTTCCTGAATATCCGCCTGATTTCCAATCAATACGATTCGAACTTGCTCGGTTAATTCATTAGCAGCCAGCAATGCTCCTTCTACAATCGCTTTTGGGGCAAAATCACCCCCCATAACATCAACAGCAATCTTCATCCAGGTAACCAATTTTGGTGGCGGGCAAAATTAAGGGATTCGCCCAAAAAATAAATGGTTAATTGCCGATAGTTCACCGGTAGAAGCTGACCGGAGTGGTCAAACCTCTCATCTCCAATGAATACCCAGCAATTAACCATTCCGAACGCCTGTACTTAGGCGTTGGCTTTGTAGTTCTCAACTACCACTTTACCGCGGTAGTACAGATTTCCTTCGTGTACGTGAGCCCGGTGATACAGGTGTACTTCGCCCGTAGTAGCATCCGTTGCCAGTTGTTTTACGGTCAGATTATCATGAGTCCGGCGTTTGTCACGACGGGTGCTGGAGTGACGGCGTTTAGGGTGTGCCATGTTGTTCTTAATTATGAGCCGCTACAGGCGGCCGTTTGTTAGCTATTGATCGATATGAATACGCGTTAACCAGGGCTGAAATCAGGATCCTTTCGAACCGTTTTTCAACTTTTTCAGGGCTTCCCAGCGGGGATCTACCTCGGGTTCGGCGTTTTCGTCGGGCTTAGCCGATGAGTACACCAGAATTTCGGCGGTAGCTTCTTCGTCCTCTTCATCGCTCTCCGCCGTACGAAACCGGGGATGTAGCTTTTTCATGGGGACGGTTAAGCCGATGAAATCAAACAGGAAGCGGGCGATATTTACGGTAGCCGTTTCCCAGGGAATGATTTCGATTTCATCCGAGAGTTGCTCTGCCTTATCTCCAAACTTCAGAATCTGCTTCTCTTTGGTCTGAAATGGTTCCTCGAAAGGATCCAGACTGCGATCGCAGATGAGTTCGTAGCTACCGGCAATGTCAAAACTCAGTTGCAGCATCGTGGACGACTTGTCCAGACCTACTTTCGCTTTAAAGGCTCCTTTTGAAATCAGATTCTGATCCAGAGCAGCGAAAAATTCGTTACCTCCCTCGAAATGAAAGTCGTAATGCTTGTTTTCGAGCTGGAGAATATCAATATCGTATTGGCGTAATTCCTTTGGATTACTCATCTCTGTCAAAAAGGCTCGCAAAGTTAGGCCAATCTGCTGATTTTTACAACGGTAGAAAAATCATTTTTTCCAGAACAGCCTACTTTCGTGAATATTTAAGGGTTTCTATGCGTAAAATCAGGCTTTGTTCCGGGCTTCCCGCTCTCCCACGAGTTAATTTTTAGCCTCAGAACCGTATCCTCTTCTGTTCATTCAGGGCTAAATTGGCGTACCACCCAGAGCTGTTTTAGAAACGGTCTCCTTCCACTTCCTCCTCTTTTTTGCCCTTGTTTTTGTTTTCGTACACCAATTTGCCCCGGTTGTCATACTCCCGCAGCACCGTGCCTTCCATGGCTTCGTACTTGTCTTTTCCGTACTGAATATCCCGTTTGGTACGTCCACCCGAACCAAACTGATGGTATTCCCGCCAAAGTTTCACGCGTACGGAATCATCCATCGTTCCCTCTTCCTTGAGCTGTCCACCCTCATAAAACGAGCGGTAGAGCCCCGTATACTTCCCGTGCATCTTGGGAATTACTTCCTTGATTTTAGTTTGATTCGCATCGTAATACGTAATAACCGATTCGTTGGGAAAGCCTTTCTCATAGATCTGTTTATCCGTCAGTCCTTCATCTCCGTCCACATCCTTCCCGTACTTTTCCCAGCGACCGTGTTTGGTGCCCATGTAGTAATACCCCTCTTCTTCCAGGTGTTCACCCCGGAATCGTCGATAGGGTCCGTGCAGAATCTGGGCGTATTCTTTGTCCTTGATCAGAGTCGTCAGAATCCGGTGTGCCCGGTAATCAAACCAGTGAATATCGCGAACGTATACGCTGGGAGTCTGGTAGGTTTTAAGTACAAAAAACTCTTCAATGGTCACTCGTTCGCCCGAACCCAGTCGATTGGTAATATGGGTAATGGGAATGCCCTCGTACTCGCTGGCCGCGAATTTGTTGATTTTCTTTTTCCCGCTTTTCTTCGTTCGGTGCGATACTTTCAATCCCAGATCGGCCGGTAATCCGTCACTGTTGAGTTCCCCGAGTGGAGAGTTCACACCTGCACTAGCCGATACCCCTTCCAGAGCGGCCTTTTTCAAATTTTCCTTACTGCTGAAAGCCTCCTTGATTTTATTCTTTTTTTCGCTCAGTTCGTCCAGAATCGTTTTGCGGCCGCTTTTCTCGATGAGGGGCTTCTTAGCCGTCGTAAAGATGGAATCATTCTGGGCGAAAGTCGTCTGACTTAGACACACGCATAATCCGGCAACAAACCAGAAGCTGGAGATTTTAGTTATCGTTGTATCAAGGCTCATACGCATAGATTCTACTGGGGTTGGAACGCAGACGTCCGGGAATTATTTTCTTAACGTGCTGATTATCTAATACAAAAATGCGAAAGAATTACGCAGAGATAGGAAAGTTTTCGTTTTTTGCAGAAAAATGTAACTCTTCCCGCCAATTATAATCGTTGACTATCGTGGAAAAAAACGCAAAAATCTATATTGCTGGCCATCGGGGCATGGTTGGCTCGGCAATCCTCCGCAAACTCCAGCAGGAGGGCTTCACTAATTTCGCCCTCCGCGGCTCGAAAGAGCTGGATCTGCGTAACCAAGAGGCCGTTCAGCAGTTTTTTGAAGAAGAACGTCCCGAGTACGTCTTTCTAGCCGCCGCCAAGGTGGGTGGCATCGTGGCGAACAACACCTACCGAGCTGATTTTCTCTACGAAAATCTGATGATTCAGAATAACGTTATTCATTCGGCTCACTTAACGGACGTCAAGAAATTAATGTTCCTGGGTTCGTCCTGTATTTATCCAAAAATGGCTCCTCAGCCTTTGAAAGAGGAATACCTGCTCACCAGCGAACTTGAACCTACCAACGAACCCTACGCCATTGCCAAAATCGCGGGCATTAAAATGTGTGAATCGTATCGTCGTCAGTACGGCCGCAACTTTATCTCGGTTATGCCGACCAACCTGTACGGTCCCAACGATAACTACGATTTACAGAACTCGCACGTATTACCCGCTTTGATCCGGAAATTCCACGAAGCCAAAGTGAATGGTTCACCCACGGTGGAAGTCTGGGGTACGGGCTCGCCCTTACGCGAATTTTTGTACTCGGATGACCTGGCCGATGCCTGCTATTTCCTCATGCAACACTATGACGGGGAAGAGTTTGTTAACGTGGGTACGGGTGAAGACTTGTCGATTAAAGCCCTGGCTGAACTGGTGAAGGAAACCGTAGGCTTTGAAGGCGAGCTGGTTTGGAATACATCGAAACCCGACGGTACGCCGCGGAAGCTCATGGATGTAAGCAAACTGCATGGTTTAGGCTGGAAGCACCGGGTGGATCTGCCCGAAGGCATTCGCAAAGTATATGAGAAGTTTGTCGAGCACGAAGAAATTCGCGTCCTGTAGGCCGCTTTTCCTTTCTCATTCTGACCAGGGAGTCCATCAACCGATGGACTCCCTTTCTTTTTTAGGTTTTTTTTCAAAGTTTCCTTTCGCTTATGGCCTCAGGTTCAGAACTCCCCTTTTTTCTTAACATTTTTTCAGAAATGGCTTAACACTCTTTAACGCAGGAAATTCTTGAAATATTCAAATCAAAGCCACTTTTGAATCGTCTAACGGACCTTGCAACGAAAACAATAAAACGGGTATTTCCCTGATAAGCCATGAAAAAATTATTCTTCACTTCAGCCTTTGTTCTTTCTATCATTGTAACCTATGCCCAGTCCTATCGCTACCGCCCGACGACCGAGCCCGAGGGCGTTCGCTTTGGAATTAAAGGCGGGGTGAACCTGGCAAATGTCATCGTCTCGCCCCGGCCGGGTAACCTGGTCAACGGACGTACGGATTTACACGCGGGTCTGTTTGCGGACATTCCCGTAGCCGAGAAATTCAGTATTCAGCCGGAGTTATTGTACTCACGTCAGGGCTTTCGGATCCTGAATGGAATTGGTTCCGTGACGATGAACACGATCAGTGTACCCGTATTAGCGAAGATTCACGTGACGCCTAATGTATCCATTGTAGCCGGTCCGCAGGTAAGTTACCTGGCTAATGCCCGGATTGGTTTAAATAGCTGGTTTGCCATTAATTACGACAATGCTTTCCAGAAAGTAGGGATTGACGGGGTAGCCGGGCTGGAATTCGAAGCGGGTAACTTTGTTGTGGGTGGTCGCTATAATTATGGCTTCAATAACCTGAATAAAGACTTTAAATTCAGTAAGAACTCGGACATGTCCTTCAACGACTTGGTTCAACTACGCAATTCGACGGTACAACTCTCCGTAGGTTATAAATTTTAAGCATTTCCCCCACTCGTCCTTTTATTTTCAGTACAACAGATAACTTTCAGGTTAATGAAAAAACCTCCGGGCGTTGCCTGGAGGTTTTCTATTTAAACGTGGCTACCGATTATAGCTTCGGCGTATCGGGCTTTCGCATGAGTACACCGGGCAGGTCCACTACCTGATGTGCCCGAATGGCATACGGATTGAAATTAGCTAGCCGTCCGCTCGAAGCCGGGAATTGTCCCGTCGTAATGAAACTCAACGCGTCTTTAACACATAGCTCCTGCGGATCGCCCCAGTTGCGGGTCACATCATCCGCCTGTTGCCGATCTACCGGAAGGCCCTCGTAATAGTCACCGTAATTACTGGCATTCACCTGCTTTACTGCTAGCGGGAATGTGTAATAATTCATAACTAAAAACGGGTAATAACCCGCTGGTTTTCCGTAGGTAGTCTCTCCTACTACCTTCACCGTCATGTAAGGCTTGAGTACGTTAATCAGTAATTCACTAGCGGAAGCTGTCTCTCCCGTAGCAATGAAGACGACCTGACTTAGGTTCAGGTTACTCGCCGGTAAGGTCTTATCAAAGTTTACTGTCTCATTCCAACTCGTGTACTTTTGATTATGCGTATCCTTGTACATAAGCTTGCCTGCAGCGGAACGAGGGGCAATCAGGTTGGCTATTTTTTCGGCTAGCTCAACCTCTCCCCCGCCGTTGTACCGCTCGTCAAAAATCAGATCGGTTACGTTATTGCTTTTAAAATAAGCAAAGGCCTCGTCTAATTCCGCGGCAGCAGTAGCTCCCAGGAAAGTACCAAAGGCGATGTAGCCTATTTTTTTACCATTCTGACTGATAATGCTACGCGTCAAAACCGGATTGGTTTGATACGAAGCTACCTTGAGCGATAAGGTTTGAGAGGTACCATCCGGTTTTTTAAAGGTGATTTGCATGGACTCTTTAAAAAGGGCTTTCGAGAGGGCATCCGCATTACTAGTGGTAGCAGCAATACCGTCGACCGATGTCACCTGCCAGCCGCGTTGAACCCCTTGTTTACCAGGGTCGGAATTTTTGTACACAAAAGCTACCCGTAAGTCATTCGCGGCTATGAATCCGAAACTCATGCCTAAGTCGCCACTTGCTCCAGAAGCTACATTATCCCAGTTTTTCTTAGTTGTGGCGAAACTCCAGCGGTCTAAATTTTTGCCATTGGTACCCAGCGGACTGAAGGTACGTACCTTTTCCATGACTGCTTCCGGAGTCTGATAACTCGTAGGATTGAAAGTTGCCTTGGACGGTAGTCGGTCACGCCATAAATACATTTCCTGACTATACCAGTAAACGCTGTCTCGTACATCTGCCGTGGCGGTAGATACATCGTTCTCATTGTCTTTTTTACACGACGAAGCCAGTGTTCCCAGTAAAAAGATCGTTATGGCGTATTGAAGTGCTCTCATTCAGAATATAGTGTTTTGGAATAAGGATTGGTCTCAAAAGCTATAGATAACTGAAATTCAACCCATAATATTTCATTTTAAGGACTTTTTAAAACAAAAAAGCCAGTCTTTCGAAAGACTGGCTTTTAGAAAAAAATAATATGCCGGATCGTTAGAGTACCGTTTCCAGATCGCGTTTGAATTCAACCAGTAGCATTTCCTTCACGGCTACTTTCCGCTTTTGCGTATTCACCTTCTGGAAAAGGGCTTTGTCAGCAGCTACGTAAGCCCGGATTCGGCCATCAAACTCCAGATATTGTTCCAGATCGCCCTTCTCCTTGCGTACCAGATATTCCATCTGATAAATCTGAATTTTCAGCTGATCACGTTTCGGCTTCTCGTCGAAATCCGGGTAGCGATACCCAATCACGCGACGCAGGTAGTTCAACTCAAATACTTTATCGCAGGCTAAGCGGAATTTCTCGGCCACGTTCCGGTCCAGCGTTTTCACCTTCGGAGCGAGGTCTTTCCACTTCACCAGCAATTCCTTGGCCCGGTCAGAGGCTTTGGAAATAATATCCTGATGTACAGATGCGGTGAGCGTTTCTGCTTCGGCCGCAATATTTTGCAGCTCCTGTAAACGGGGATCTACCCGAGGACGAGGCGTAATGCCTTTCATGGCATTATAGCGGTCGAAGAAAATGGTCGTCGCCTTTTTGAAGCGTTTCCATAACTTACTTTGCCGCTTGGGTGGTACGGGGCCTACGGTTTTCCACTCATTCTGTAGCTGACGAACCCGTACAAAGGCTTCATCAAACTCCGTACTCCGCATTAATTTTTCCGATTCGGCAACGATGTCTTCGAGTTTATCAAAGCGTTCATCAATGATCCGATTTTGTTCGGCGTAGTATTCGCGACGGCGTTGGAAGAAATCATCCGAAATTCGATCGAAACCGCCCTCAATTTCATCGTGGTAGGGTTTATCGACCGGTCCGGTTTTTAGCCATTTGGTTTTGATTTCCTGAATTTTGTCCGTGGCTTCATTCCAGTCGGGAATGGTCGTAGCGGCCTGGTGAACCTCATCAAGCAGGGCTCGTTTAATTTCCAGATTTTTTACCTGGTTCGAGGAGATCAGTTCGCGAAGGTACGTTTCCAGCTTATCGAGCATCGCCAGCAGGGGCGGAAAATCGCCAAGGCCGTCGAACTCCAGCAGGTTTTTGCGTAATTGCAAAAGTTTAGTCAGGTACGAGCCCTTATTTTGAGCTTCCTGCACATCCTGGTGAAGCTGGATGACTTTTTGCTGAGCTAACTGAAATCGATTCCGGAAATAATCTAACGCTTCTTCTTCTGTATTGCGTACGTAGCCAATTTCCCGGTCGGGATAGCCAGCGTAGCCTTTCAGATAAACTTTTCCTTCTTTTGTGTAACCGTGGGTATCTTCTACGTAGCGGTTGGGTGTGATGGTGGTCTCCATGGGTTTTTGAGGGATGAGACTGGGCAAACGGTCCTGAACGCCTTACTTTTGCCAGTGCTGATATTCAAGCAACAAATAAAACAAAAAATGAGTAACGAAACCATAATCTTTTCGATGTCTCGGGTGAGTAAAGTAATTCCACCCAGTCGAACGATCATTAAAAACATTTCTCTTTCCTTTTTCTACGGGGCAAAAATTGGCATTCTGGGTCTGAACGGTTCAGGAAAATCGACGCTGATGCGAATCATCGCCGGCATTGATAAAAGTTACCAGGGAGAAGTGGTGTTTTCTCCGGGTTATTCAGTAGGTATGCTGGAGCAGGAACCCCAGCTGGATCCCGAAAAAACCGTTCGCCAGGTGGTCGAAGAAGGCGTCGCCGAAGTGGTAGGTTTACTTAAGGAATTTGAGGAAATCAATGAAGCGTTTGGTGAACCCGATGCGGACTTTGACAAGCTACTGGCCCGTCAGGGAGAAGTGCAGGAAAAACTTGATGCCCTGGATGCCTGGGAGCTGGACACGAAACTCGAACGGGCTATGGATGCCCTGCGTTGTCCACCCGAAGATGCCAAAATTGGCGTGCTTTCTGGTGGCGAACGCCGTCGGGTTGCTTTATGCCGTTTATTACTTCAAGAACCTGACGTTCTGCTGCTTGATGAGCCCACCAACCACCTGGATGCGGAATCGGTACTGTGGCTGGAAGAACACCTGCGGCAATATAAGGGTACAGTTATTGCCGTTACCCACGACCGCTATTTCCTGGACAACGTAGCGGGCTGGATTCTGGAACTGGATCGAGGTGAAGGTATTCCCTGGAAAGGAAATTATACCTCCTGGCTGGAGCAGAAACAGAAACGACTATCGCAGGAAGAAAAGCAGGAATCGAAGCGTCAGAAGACCCTGCAACGCGAGCTGGACTGGGTACGCATGGCCCCTAAGGCTCGTCAGGCTAAATCGAAGGCTCGTTTGGGTGCCTACGAACGCCTCCTGAACGAGGATGTCAGAGAACGGGAAGACAAACTGGAGATCTTTATTCCGGCGGGTCCCCGTCTGGGCAGTAAGGTCATCGAAATTGAGAATGTGTCGAAAGCGTACGGCGATAAAATTCTTTTTGAAAATTTAACCTTTTCGCTTCCTCCCGCGGGTATCGTCGGCGTAATTGGGCCGAACGGTGCCGGGAAAACGACACTTTTCAAATTACTGACGGGTCAGGAAAATCCTGATACGGGCACGGTTGAAGTCGGCGAAACGGTTCAACTGGCTTACGTCGATCAGTTACACGATAACCTGAAAGCGGATAAGTCGGTCTACGAAACCATTTCGGGGGGCAACGACCCGATGCTATTGGGGGGACGTATGGTCAACTCCCGGGCGTACGTGAGTCGCTTCAACTTTGGCGGTTCAGATCAGGAGAAGAAGATTTCAAACCTGTCCGGGGGTGAGCGAAACCGCGTCCACCTGGCCATGATGCTGAAGGAAGGTTCGAACCTGCTGCTGTTAGATGAGCCGACCAACGACCTCGACATTAACACGCTGCGGGCCCTGGAAGAAGGTCTGGAAAACTTTGCGGGTTGTGCCGTCATTATTTCCCACGACCGCTGGTTCCTCGACCGGATTGCTACGCACATTCTGGCCTTTGAAGGCGATTCACAGGTATACTACTTCGAAGGAAACTTTAGCGAGTACGAAGAAAACCGTCGCAAACGTCTGGGTACGGACGCTACACCGAAACGGATCAAGTATAAAAAACTGGTATAAAAAGTCCGGCACTGGTATGCGAACGTACCAGTGCCGGACTTTTTTTAGGTTACGTATCGATTAGCATCGCTCTAGGTTCTGCTATCCAGGGCAATCTATACTTCTGCCATCGCGTATGCACCACAGAGCGTCCTATACGCTCTTCCACTCGCAGCTTGTTTTCGGTACTCATTAACCCATACATTCGTTAATCAAATGTTTGTCAATGGGGTAATCTGAACAATAGCCTGTCGTGCCGTATCTGGCAAAAACGTAAGCCTCAAACGTCTCATTTGCCTTTGGCTGCCGTCAGCATCTCTTCTGCCATAGGCTTCAAATTACTTCCGGGATAATTCTGAATAAATTCATTGAGTGCTTTTCGGTACGCCTCCGCATTTTGCGTTTTCGCCATCAGCATCGCTTTGAGCAGGGCGAATTTATCTTCGAGTGCATTTCCCGCGTAAGCCTGTAATCCACGCTCGGTTTGCGATAACGCATTGGTATAATCGCCCTGACGGTAGGTTTCGTAGGCCTGAGCGTACAGATTCTGGGCTTCCGATTCAGCTCCTGCCGTCAAAGGGGTCAGGCTGCTACGGTTAATCAGACGCACATAGTACGAATCGGGGAATTTCTGAAATAGACGATTTTTGTACTCCCCCTGCCGGGGTGTTCCTTCGGCAGCCAGATAGAGCAAATACAGCGTCTCGGATTCGTACTGCGTTCTGGGGAAGAGCGTCAGTAGCTGTTCAAAAGTTTGAATGGCTTTCTGATTTTCATTCAGCGTCAACCGGTACAACTTGCCCAGTTCAAAATAAGCCAGTTCCTGTTTTTTACGCGAAGCATCCAGGGCTTCCGGCGTAAACGGAATCGTCTTTTTCATACTTTCGACTTCAGCCTGTAAGGGCGAAACCGCCTGAGTAGCCTGTGGATTAGAAGGGTCAACAGCCCCTTGTTGACGTACAGCGGTAATGTTCGAATTATCCGAAGTCAGGGAGGTTTCCTTGGTCACCCGCCGCCAGTTATCTTCCAGCTTTCGGGTACCCCATTTCTCCTGAAACTCCTGTCTACCCCGTTGCACCGAATTAGGGTTGTAAAAGTACCAGACATTGGAGGCCTGTACATTATCCGGCTGAATGCCCGATGCCGCTAGCATTTGTTCCTGCCGGGCCCGGGCGGCTTTTTCCTCGGCCAGTCTTTTTTCGGCGGCTTCCTTCGCCTGACGATCGCTTACCACCTTCTCCAGGTACTTGTCCAGCTGGGTAGGATTCATCGCCGCCAGTCTTTGCAGACTATCTTCCGTTTTGATGACTCGTAAGTGCATGACAAACTGATCAAGCCCCCGTTTCTTCTCTGTAATCTGGGCCAGATTACCCAGGTTGCGGGGTCTGAGTTGTACCGTGCTATCGTAGTACATTTGGGCACTTTCGTAATCCTGTAGTGGGTCGTAACTCAAATCCGCAATACGCAGGTAGACTGCCGCCAGTTGTTCCGGTTTCTGAGCGGCCAGACTGGCGGCTCTTTTGTAGTAGGGAATCGCTTCCCGAATATGGCCACGCCGCTCTTCGTAGGACCCCATGGCAAAATAAATCTGATCCTGTAAATCGGCGTTTTTACGATCCCGTAGCATGCGGTTAAAACTCACCTTGGGATCCTGATTTGGCTGATTGAGCAGCGAGTTCAGTCGAGCATAAAACGACAGATCGTAATTGGGCCGGTTCCGCTGAACGGCCGCGTATTGACTCATGGCCTTGGCTGGCTTGTCCGTTAGTTCGTACAACTGCCCTAATGCATAGTACACCCGAGCCTTTTTATCATTTTTAGGCATCATCGGTAAGCTTTCTTCCAGAATCGCAGCGGCTACGGCGTATTCCCGACGTTGCTGGTGTAAGTAGGCCTTGGTCAGGTAATACTCCAGCGTTTCGCTTTTGGATAAGGGCAGATTACGCACCACATCTGCTACGCGTAGAGCTACGTTATACTCGCCTTCCTCCGTATACGCCCGCATGAGTCCGATCAAAGCTGCTGAGCGAGCGTTGCCATCGGGATAGTTCGTATTGATATACTTGAAGGTTTCGATGGCGTTACGGATGTCACCCTGTTGCAAACGAGCTTGCCCGAGTACCAGATAGGCATCGTCAAGGTATTTGGCATTCTGGTGCCGCTCGGCTACCAGGGACGCTTTTTTAATCACCGACGCCAGTTCGTTAGTTACCAGCAAAGCCGCCTGCGAATCAATCGGTACTAAAACCGGAAGCAGGGCCGCGTAGTTATCTCGTCGATTAGCAAAAATGGTTTTATTGGCTTCCCCTAACAGTTCCTGAGCCTGTAATAAGGCGTTGTACTTGGAAGTCAGGTTGTGAAACGCCACATTCGCTGGGGCTGTGGAATGCTGGGTACAGCTAATCATCCCGAGCAAAAAAAGTACTAGAAAGCTATAACGGTACAATGGAGTTGGCATGGATCAAACGCAGAGTCGAACCTAAAAACGTGGAATTAGGCTCATATTTTATGCCAAGTTCGTAAATTCCTCTCAAAAAATTGAGATAAGTCGCTAGCCGCATATCCTATGGAAAATGAAGAACGGAATTTTAACCCCTACATCCGGTATACGGGTCTAGCCATGCAAATGCTGGTCACGATTGGCGTGGGTGTTTTTTTAGGGCTGAAGCTCGACGAATGGGTCGGTACAAAAACGCCCTGGTTTACCATTGGCTGTTCGCTATTTTTTATTGCAGCTGCCTTGATTTCTCTCATTCGGGGGCTACCCAAAACCTAAAAACTCAGCCATTGAAACCTGGAAAAGCGGTAGGAGAACTTTTTTCAAAGCCGTACCTTTGCAGGCTGGTATTAATCAAACCCCGACATGTGGCGAACCCTCCTGCCCGTACTTTTCGTAGGAATTGTATTTTTTCTAGCTCCCCGATTGGGGCTTCAGGCTTGGATACATCCCGATAGCTGGGATATGCTGGCCTTTTTTGCCTGCTTGGGTTTTCTCAATTATCGGCTTGTTAAATGGGGATTAGCTGACAATGGCGATAAATTCGTTAACTTTTACCTCGGCAGCATGGTATTGCGGATGATTTTGAGTTTTGTATTCCTAATAGTCTACTTTTTTCTAGGTACCCTTGCCATCAAGCACTTCATTCTTCAATTTTTTGTACTCTATTTATTTTTCACAGGTTTTGAAATTGCGGGCGTGTATAGTAACTTGCGGCACTTTTCGGAGAAAAAGCCCTGAAATCCCTACGTGATGAGCCGCAATCGATCGTTTAAAGTCTTTGCAATCAGTATTTTATCTTTTGCTCTTTCTGTTTTTAGCTCGCAAGCCGTTTTTGCTCAGCACGAGCACGAAGGCCATGCAGAAGCTACCCATGAGCATGGAAAAACGGAAGAATTTAACCCTGGTCAAACGATTCTTCACCACGTAGCCGATGAGCACCAGTGGCACCTGGCTACGATTGGCGAATCACACTTTGCTATTCCGCTTCCGGTTATTCTGTATACGCCTACCCGGGGCCTCAACATCTACTCCTCGAACGCATTTTACCATGGTTCAGGCGAGCATGATGGATTCCACTTACATCATGAGCATTTTACGTCAGAAGACGGATCACACGTTTATGATTTTTCCATTACCAAGAACGTAATGTCGCTGATCATTAGTGTGGTGCTGCTGATCACCATTTTCTCGATTGTGAAAGGTGGCTACGCCAAACGTCAGGGTAAAGCTCCTAAAGGTCTGCAATCGGCTCTGGAACCTTTCATCATCTTTATTCGTGATGAGGTAGCTAAAAACTATATCGGCGAAAAGCACTACCGTCGCTTCCTGCCTTACCTGTTAACCGTTTTCTTTTTCATCTGGATTAACAACCTGCTGGGTCTGTTGCCGGGTGCCGCTAACGTAACGGGTAACATCGCCGTAACGCTTACCCTAGCCGTATTGACCTTTATCGTCGTAAACTTCAACGGTCGCAAAGCCTACTGGACGCACATTTTCGCGATGCCCGGTGTACCGAAATGGATGCTGATCGTGATGACGCCCGTTGAAATTGTAGGGATGATGATGAAACCGTTTTCCTTGATGGTTCGTCTTTTTGCGAACGTTACAGCCGGTCACATCATTCTGCTGAGCTTACTGAGCTTGATTTTCATTTTCAAGTCAGCGGCTCTGAGTGTAATCGTGGGTCCCTTTACGGTATTCATGACGATGATCGAGCTGCTGGTAGCGGTGCTACAGGCGTATATCTTTACCGTTCTTACGGCCAGTTACATTGGAGCCGCCGTTGAAGAGCATCACCACGATGATCATCATTAATAGCGTCTTTGCTTGCTCTTTACAGTCTTTTTTAAATACATTCTTTGTTTCACTTTAATAAATAAAACAGTCATGTTGACTACTCTCTTACAAGTTGCTCAAGAAGGTGGACTTTCCTTAGCATACCTTGGTGCGGCAATCGGTGCAGGCTTAGTTGCTATTGGTGCAGGTCTGGGTATCGGTCGTATCGGTGGTACTGCCATGGAAGCTATCGCTCGTCAGCCTGAAGCTTCTGGAAAAGTACAAGGTGCGATGTTGATCGTAGCTGCTTTCGTAGAGGCCGTTGCCCTGTTCGGTGCGGTAATCTGTCTTCTCGTAGCTGTGAAGTAATTCACACCTCGAGCCGAAATTCTGACATCTGGCCCGGCTTGCATTAGGTGACCGGGCCCGATGTTCTTCTCACTGAGTGAAACAAACAAAGAAATAGGCATTCGCCGCTATTTGATTTTTCAACCCAAACTAGTTCCAACGTCATGGACTTAATTACCCCGAGTCTTGGTCTGATTTTCTGGCAATTGGTTTTCTTTCTGCTCCTGGTTTTCGTGTTGGGCAAATATGCCTGGAGACCCATCCTGTCGAGCCTGAACGAACGCGAAAAGTCGATTGAAGACGCTATCGAACTCGCCAAGAAAACGCGTAACGAAATGGCTCAGCTGAAAGCTGATAACGATCGGGCCAAAGCCGATGCCATCATCGAACGCGACGCGATCCTGAAACAGGCTCGCCAGACGGCTGAGAAAATGATTGCCACGGCAAAAAATGAAGCCGCTCAGGAAGCCAAAGCTGAAATCGAAAAAGCTCGCAAGACTTTCCGCGAAGAGCAGGCGGCTGCCGTATCGAAGCTGAAAGACGAGACTTCTAAAATCGCTCTGGAAATTGCTGAAAAGGTACTTCGTCGCGAATTATCTGACAAGACTTCTCAGGAAGCTCTTGTGAATGATTGGCTGAAAGATGCCAAATTGAACTAATTACGTACTACGGCGACAAAGCCGTCGTTATAAATACGTATTATCACTATGTCTGACCAAAGCGTAGCGTTTCGATATGCCAAATCGTTGATCGGGCTGGCTCAGGAAAAAGGAGTGCTGGATAAAGTGCAGGAGGATATGCAGTTGTTTACGCAGATTTGCCAAACCAACCGTGATTTTTCCCTGGCTTTACACAGTCCTATCGTTAAACACTGGAAGAAACTGGAAATCTTGAAAGCCCTGTTTCAGTCCCGTGTGAGTCCAGTAACGTTTTCGATTTTTGAAATCATTACGAAAAAAAATCGGGAATCTATTTTACCTTCTGTTGCTCGGGAATTCAACCGACAGTACCAGGAGCTAAAAGGAATCCAGGTAGCCCATATTACGACAGCTTCACCCCTGACGGATGCCCAGCGTACCCAGTTTAAAGCGGTGGTATCTCAACAGACGGGCAAGTCAATTGAACTGTCGGAGACCGTAGACCCCAACCTGATTGGGGGTTATTTACTTCGGGTAGGAGATAATCAGATTGATAATTCGATTAAGAGTCGCTTGAATGATTTAAAAATTCAGTTTGCTCAAAGTTAGTTTAGTACCAGTTATTTCTGATTTTTTACCTGTTTGCATACAGTTAGAAAAAACCCGCCACTTGGCGGGTTTTTTTTGGTTTTACTCAATTCGTATAATCGAACAGGATTTACCTCGAAACTGGAAATGCTCCCCTATCCGCTTACCTAATAGCTGACTCCCAATCGGTGATCCGGGTGAAATCACAACTACTTTTTCGGTATCTACCGGTATTATGCCTACGCTGATGGCAATGAGAAACCACCCCTCAGAGGTTTCAATTAACGATCCAAACTCCACGCGTTCGTAGTGGGCAGCCAGTTCCTGCCGTTCGAGTTGTAAGCGTTCCTGCCGCAGGATTTCATATTGCTGGGCGTAGCGATCCCGCTCATTCTGGGCCATCGCCCGACCCGTTTCGTATTTGTCGCCCGCCGAACTCTTACTTTCTTCATTGGCGGAAGCCTGAGCCGCCTGCATGGCATTCCAAGCAATACTCACTTTCTCATCCAGCAGCGACTTTAAGCGTTCGATGATCGTAGTTTTATTCATAACTGATGTAGTATAGCTAAAGAAGGGCTGATGAGAATGCTCACCAGCCCTTCTTTCAAAACAACAAACGACGGCTTATTTCAGTCCCAGGTCTTCCTGGATTTGTTTTACCTTCGCTTTCAGGGAATCGTACGTTGTGTTAAAATCTTCTGGTTTCTCCAGCGGAGCATTCACGGATACGTAGAATTTAATTTTAGGCTCCGTACCCGACGGACGAGCCGATACCTTCGTACCATCCGCCAGGATCAGTTGAATTACGTTTGACTTTTCAATACCCATTTCCGCCGCGATCGGTGTTTGCTGACCCGTCGCTACGTCTTTAGATACCAGGTTTTGATAATCCAGAATCGTAACGGGCTTCGATCCGGCTACTTCAGCGGGTGGGTTATTCCGCATGTCGCTCATCATTCGCTGAATCTCCTCGGCTCCCTCTTTTCCTTTTTTCGTCAGCGAAATCAGTCCTTCGTAGTAGAAGCCGTTTTCCATGTACATTTCAGTAAGCATGTCAAACAGACTCAGCCCCTGGTCTTTTGCGTAAGCAGCCAGCTCCGCAATGATGGCACAGGAAGCAATCGCATCCTTATCCCGTACGGCATCACCGATCAGATACCCATAGCTTTCTTCCCCACCACCGATAAATTGTTCGCGGCCTTCCAGATCACGGATTACTCCTGCAATGTATTTGAAACCGGTCAGCGTGTTGTAACAGTTCACGCCGTACCGATCACACATTTTATCGATCAGATTCGTCGTTACGATGGTTTTCGCTACGAATTCCTTGCCCGTTAACTTACCCGCTTCTTTCCAGGCCCGTAACAGATAAAAGATAATCAAACTAGCCATTTGATTGCCGTTCAGTAGCTGCCATTCTCCATCGGCATTCTTTACGGCTGAACCTACGCGATCCGCATCCGGGTCAGTTGCCATCACCAGATCCGCATCAATTTCTTTGGCCTTGTTCATGGCCAGGGTCATCGCTTCCGTCTCCTCTGGATTCGGATATACGACTGTAGGGAAGTTTCCATCCGGTGTTGCCTGCTCTTCAACGATCGTTACATTGGTAAAGCCAATCTTTTCCAGGGCTTTCGGCACCAGCGTAATACCCGTTCCGTGAATCGGCGTATACACGATTTTCAAATCTTTCTGCCGCTCGATTACGCCCGGATTCACTACGTTCTTCGTAATCACCTGCTCCAGGTACTTCTCGTCGACTTCCTCACCAATTTTTTCAATCAAATCCGGATTTCCCTGAAAGTTGATGTCGTCAACGGATTGAATGTTGTTGACTTCCGTGATAATGTTTTTATCGTGCGGAGCCACCACCTGAGCACCGTCGTTCCAGTAGGCTTTGTAACCGTTGTACTCTTTCGGATTATGAGAGGCTGTAATGACTACTCCACTCTGGCAACCCAGCAAGCGAATGGTGAACGAGAGCTCGGGCGTTGGACGTAGTTCTTTGAAGAGAAATACTTTGATTCCATTCGCGGAGAAGACATCCGCCGTTACCTGAGCAAATTCAGGGGACATGTTCCGGCTGTCGTGAGCGATGGCTACTTTTATTTCCTGACTGGGAAAACTTTTCTTCAAATAATTGGCCAGACCCTGCGTAGCCGCCCCTACCGTGTATTTGTTCATACGGTTTGAGCCTACGCCAATCAAGCCACGTAATCCACCCGTACCGAATTCCAATTCTTTGTAGAAGGCATCGGTTAATTCCGTATCATTTTTTTCATCCAGCAGTTTCTGAACCGCTGTTCTGGTTGTTTCATCGTAGTTTCCAGAAACCCAATTCTGTACTTTCTGGCGGATAATCGCGTCGAGACCGGTTGACATATAGGTAGTTAAAGTTGATAAAAAATTAAGATGTATGAGGAAACTACAAAATTCTGTGCATCACGGAGTAAAAAAGAATTCTACTACTAAAATGCTTACTAAATAGTAGTACAATCTTACGGGGAATTTTACTTGTGAAACAAGTCTTTGTACATTTCGTCGAAAAAATTTACGGCTTTACAAATCCAGCCATTATTAAAATCTCGTTAATATGAAATGAGAATCAGTTACAAATCAACCCATTACATTAACCACTTATTTACTAAAATGTTAGGGCCTCGTTGCACCAGATTTTAGTAACCTGTAAAAAGCCGGAGTTAATCGTCCTCTTTTTTACGCACTCTTATTTTTTGTTGAATTTCATTTTTAACCCTTTATCCATCGTAATAGCGTATAACTATGGAGACTACGAATCAAAACAAATCATCTAGCGGAATTTGGGGAGCTGCCTTTGCAGTAATGTTGGCCATTTCAGGCGTATTAGGTTTCTTGCTGTTCCAGGAAAAAACGGAGACCGATAAGCAATCGACTGAAATCAGTATCAAGGCCCGGGACCTGGCTATCACGCACAGCCGTCTGGATTCCATCTCTAGAGAATTGGATGCTAAAATTGCTCAAGTACAACAGTTAGGTGGAAACATCGAAGAGTTACAAAAACTTAAAGTGCAACTCGAAGCGGACAAAGCCTCTTTGTTAAAGACCAAAAATGTCTCAATTGCTAAGTATACCAAGAAGATTAAAGAATATGAGGCAATTCTGACCCAAAAAGATGAAGAAATTGCCCGCTTGCAGGAAGAAAATGGTCAGTTAACGAATCAAAACCAGCAACTGACGCAGGAAAATACCACTATCCGTACGGACCTGGATAATACCCGTCGTTCGTATAGTGATTCGGTTAGTACGCTTCGTACCAGCAACCAGGAGTTAGCTGATAAAGTAACGATTGGTTCCGCACTTCGGGCTGAGAATGTACGTGTATTGGCCGTTAACAAGAAAGGCAAGACTCGCTCAAATGATGAGAACGAGTACAAAGGCAAACGCGTAGATAAAATTAAAGTAGCCTTTACGCTGGCTCCCAACCCGCTGACGAAAGAGGAATCGAAAGACATTATGATGCGTGTGGTTGATCCCGAAGGTGCCGTATTGTCGGATACTGAAACGGGTTCAGGCATCTTCTCTTTCCAGGGACGTGACATGCAGTATACCTACAAACAGTCGATTCAGTACTCTAACAATCGGCCTGTCGTTGAGATGCTGTACACGCGTGGTCAGCAGTACAAAAAAGGTAAATATAACGTTGAGCTGTACGCCGAAGGTTTTAAAATCGGCCAGGGCGAATTCGTAGTAAGATAATTTGATTATCATAGCTGTAATAAAAATACCGCTCGGATTTCGAGCGGTATTTTTTTGTGTCCTTTAAAACAAACTAAGAACGTACGAGCATAGATGGGACTAACTCGCCCGTCAGGAACGTTGTTACAGCGGCGGCATTAATCCGGCATTCTTCAATGAGCGGATGTAAAGGTTCACTCAAAGAAAGTTCCAGATCAGCGATGGAAGGTTTAGCCATAAAGGCAGCATTTAAAATTAGTTCCCTGCCATCCGAGTGTGTATAGATGATTTCGGGACGATATTCTGCAGAAGCCGTCAGGACATTGTACAGTTTCTTCGCCAGCTCATACGATTCATCCGTCGCTGTAAACGTAATCGTTTTAACTTCCCGTTGTGGAAGCCCTGCTACGCGTTGCTCAATCGCTTCATCAAGACGAGCCAGTTGCTGGCGTAACAGCGTCGTGAATTTACCCGTACGAATGCGTTCGCGGATGGAGAACCGAATAAAGTACGTCAGTGAGTCGGTAACATTTAACCCGATTTCAGCCATCTGTTTAAAGATGAACGAACTGGGTGACATACCCGGCAAGGTATTCGGATCGTGCAGTAACACTTCTCCAGCCGGTGTCAGGAACCCATCGATCCGGGTACAAACGCCAAAACCCAGCAGGCGGAAGGTTTCTTTTACCATCCGATGTACTTCCTGGTTATTTTCCAAACTGGTACGGATAGGCATTCCTTTGCGTACGGTGTTGGTCAGGTATTTCGTGGCAAAATCAAATACTACATCTTCATCGGCTTTAATTACTTCCGAAGGAGGCAGGGCTAGCGGAGAACCGTCAAAATCCTGAATTACGCCGCAGCTAAACTCCTGTCCGTACACAAAGCTTTCAAACAATACCGCGTCCTCGGCGTGAATAGAACTCAGCATAACAATACAGTACTGGGCCGCAAACTGTTCGTCAAGGGCTTTCCATAAATCAGCCGGGTGAGCAATGGTAGTTTCGCCATTGAGTGTGAGCGGAAAAGCAATGCCTTCATCCAGGTTTGTGACGCGTTGTAAAAAAGCTCCCTTCTCTTCATCACTTAAATAAACCCATTCATCGGGGCGAATTTCCTGTTGAAAGAAGCTTTGCCGTACGCCTTTTTCGAATACTTCCTGGCTGTCCTTGCGAATAAAGGATACGCCGATGGACGAGCCCTGATGCGGAGCTTTACACACAAAAGGAAATCCTACATTCTGTTTAACCTGCTCAAAAAGCAATTCCCGATCGAACTCATCCCATTCCGATTTACTCAGCGAAAAGAGTCGCTTGTTCAAGCCTACCGTTTGTTGAATGAGTTGATTCTGGGTAATCTTATCAATACCAATTCCTGAACCCATAAGGCCTGAGCCGTAGTAGGGCATTCCATACCATTCGAGCAAGCCCTGAATGGCTCCATCTTCGAGTTGAGGACCATGCACGGCCAGGAAAGCGAAATCAAAATACTGCCTGAATTCGTGCGGCATCAGGCGTTTACCTACCTGACTAATCATGTTCTCCTCCTGTTCAGGCGTCAGTTCCAGTGACTCTTCGTAGACCCGAAACGGATATCCTTCCGTACGAACGAATGACTGAGGCGGGTAGAAATCCCGAATGGAAGCCGCTTCCATGTACTGCGTTTCAAGCAGGATAAAATTTCCCCGACCATCAATAAATACGGGAATGGGCTCGAACAAGTAGCGGTCCAGCCCCGTATAGGTTGTCTTTCCGCCTAAAAATGAAATCTCCCGTTCGCGAGCCGGGCCACCGAAGAAAATGCCAATTCTAAACAAGGTATTCAGTTTTAAAGGAACAAAAATGGGATTTGACTTGAGAATCGAAAGTTACGGAGCTGTGTATAGAATGTCACATGCTCGTCGGCAGAAATACGAAAATCACCCGTAAGGCGTTACAAAAAAAGCCCCAGAATTTCTTCTGAAGCTCTTTCTATTGTTTTTTCAGGTCGTACTAGGGATGACGTACCAGTAATTTCTTCGTAATTAATGTTCTTCCTTCCTGCGAAAGCTGATAAAAATAAATGTTGTTCGGAAGATTTGACGTAGTGATACGTTGCTTACGTTCACTGCGATCCAGCATAATGTCCGCCACTTGCATACCTAACGGACTGTAAATGGTAATTTTTGCATCGCCAGCGTTAGCTGCTATGGCATACTCTACGTCTACATGATCGTTAGCCGGATTCGGATACAGATTGGAGATCGTGATTTTATCGCTGACGTACAGTTTTTCCGTCGATGGGTTGGATTCTTCAGAAGCCAGTGGTTCCGTAGCTACTACCGCTAAGGGAGCTAATGGTTGATCCGTTTTAGGGGAGCCCGTCGACTTGGGACGATTCCGTAAAAGCGTACGATAATATTCGTTAACGGCCGTCGAACGATTCAACTTTACCTCCCGTGACATTTCGGCTTTGGGATAGAAAAAAGAACTCATTTGTTGGGGAACGACCGCAGATTTTGCTTTTGGTTTAATGTCAAGTCGACTGCGTTTCGGCTCTCCCTGAGCGTACGTATCAAGCGTCACTGCTGAAGACAGGACGATTGAAATGCCGTACAGAAAGAGTAAAAGGTGTTTCATAAATTGTTGTATGAAATGCAATCGCTACTTTTTGCAGGAGCAAATGTAGCCATATACGTTTGATAACCAAGTTTTTAACAAGTATTAACACTAAATAATTTACTTTTGTGAATTACTCAGAGAAAAAGGCATACCAAATATTTTCTACCCTGGTTTCCCCAAATTTTCTCACTTTTTCAGGGTAGCCGTTGGTTCTACTTTCTTGACTGGGGTAGGCTTAACCTGCTTGACTGGTAAGCGTTTAACCATTTCCCGCGTAGGTCTTTCCTTCTCCCGCCAATTGAACCCATCCAGCTCCCGATTGTCCGCCGTTACTTCTTTGGGAGGTCTTAATACACCGTCCGGACTTCCCACAAAAGCGATGCGTTTCACTTGGTTTTCCTTAAAATGAAGCCGCATCCGTGAAGCTTGGACGTAATTCATGCCAATCGGTTTACTATCATCTTTTTTAGCGAAATAAATACTTTCGCCATTCCCCTCTACCAGTGTATTATCGAGTTTTGAATCCGCATTAAAATAAGCCGTTATTCGTCGACCCTTCACTTGATTGTACTGAATCAATGTATCTCTGGCAATAATAAAGGCTCGTCGGTTGAGATACATCGTCCGCATCTTATTATTTACTAAACGGACAAAAATACTATCGGCTTCCGACTGATTCTGGCCGTTCCAGAGTATCGGCTTTTTATAAAAGGAAATCAGTGAATCAGCCAGATTGTAGACCAGTGAATCACACTTGGCTTGTAAATCGTTACGGAAAATCAGTACATGACGATCCGCAATAAACCTTCGGGTAGTGTCTTTGACCCCACGTATTTCCTGCGAAATCAGCGTATCCGCGGAGAGTAATAAGGTATCCCTGGCAAAGAATTTTTGTAATAAAGCTTCGCCGTACACCCGCGAAATGCCCGTTTTACCGAAATACCTTCCTACCTGTCCGGTTAGTATGGCACTGTCTTTCTTCGCCACCATGACTACATTTCCTCGGGCAATGCCGATTTGGGTAATGGGGTCGTAAAACAGTGAATCACCCGTTAAATCATTGTTGGGCATACGTACCGTCGAACGTCCCCTGAAATTCGAAATCCGCGAATTCAAGTTATACGAACCTGAGGATGTAAAAAGCGTATCGTTGGCTGCTTCCTGCTTTTTCTTTTTTGAAATAATCTGCGTAGGAGCGATAAAATAGGCTTCCTTGGAAAGGGTACTATACCGGAGTGAATCAGCAAATAAATCGGTTTCCGGACTCTTCACTTTCACATTTCGCTTGAATACCGAAAGCTTGGTAGCCGTATTGTAATAGCCCTCTTTACTCACCAGGGTACTGGTTTTATCCACCAGCGTCCCTCCCGTATTGTAGCTGGCGATTTTCGAATTCATGTCGTAATCGAGCTTACGGGTTTTCAGCGTAGACACCTTATCATTCAGCGTCACAACGCGGCCCGTAATCTTGGCCTGCCGGGTGTTGCCAAAGTACATCGCCGTATCACCCGTCAGCGTAAGACTGTCGCCCTGGATGATTTTTACATTTCCATAAGCTTCGACGACGTTGATGAGGTCATTTTTCTTGGCCAGGTGACAGAGCAAGACGACATTCCCCTGTCGCATGCGTACATTTCCCCGCAGAAAGGTATTACCGACCGTCTGGTCCACCCAGAGTGTATCGGAATAATCTACATCCACTACTTTTCCTGCCGGAGCGGGCGTGGGATTCTGAGCCCATCCCCAGAGTGGAAGGAAGAGTAGCAACCCTAAAATATATCTTTGCCAGTGTTTCATTTGCATGGGCAAAATTAACCATTCGCAAGCGTGCTGACCGAATTTTTAGCATTCATTAACGAGCGAAAACTCTTTTCTTCCCAGGATCGGCTTTTGCTGGCCGTTAGCGGAGGACTGGATTCGGTCGTACTTACTCATTTAATCCGACAAGCCGGCTTTGCGTACGGCATTGCTCACGTTAATTTTCAATTACGCGGAGACGAATCGGTTCGGGATGAGCTTTTCGTGCAAACGCTTGCCGAGCAGCAGAGTGTCCCTTTTTATCTCCAACGCTTTGATACGCTAACCATCGCCCGTCAGAAAGGTTTATCCACCCAACTGGCCGCCCGTACCTTACGCTATGAATGGTTTGAACGTCTGCGAACGGATCAGGCTACACCTACATTCTGACGGCTCATCACCTTAATGATTCCCTGGAAACCGTCCTTTTGAATCTGGTTCGGGGTACGGGACTTGCGGGGTTTCGCGGTATTCCCGCACAAACGCCTACCCTGATTCGTCCCTTACTGGGCTTCAGCCGGGAACAACTGGCTGCCTATGCGGCTGAACAGGGCTTAGTCTGGGTCGAAGATTCGAGCAATCAGAAAGACGCCTACCGTCGCAATCGGCTCCGCCATCAGGTGGTTCCAGTGTTACAGGAGCTAAATCCCAATATGCTCGGTACCTTTCGCACGACCCTCGACCGCATGGAAGCCGCCGAACGATTTATCGCCCAGCAACTGCAATCCTGGCAACAGCAGGTGGCTCAAACGCACGAAATTTCATTGTCCTCGCTGGATGCCTTTCCCGAGCCCCTGTTCGTATTGACTGAAACGCTCAAGGCCTATGACTTTTTCTACCAACAATGTCAGGCTATTTACCAGAACCGTTGGGCTCAGCCCGGCACCCGGTATTTCTCTGCCCGGTATGAGCTGGTACTCGATCGGCAACGCTGGCTGCTGGAGCTTCGGCAAACCTCGTCTCCCTCCGTACAAACCATTCCGGATGCTCCGGCTGTTATTTATACACCGTTTTTCAGCCTTACGTTGCAACGCCTGGAAAATTTTTCCTGGAAAGCGAACTCACGGGTAGCTTATCTGGATGCAGCGGCACTGATTTTTCCACTTACCCTGCGAATTTGGCAACCGGGGGATTGGTTCTGCCCCCTGGGTTTAGCTGGCAAACGGCAGAAAGTCAGTGATTTTCTGGTCAATCAGAAAATACCCCGTATGGAGAAAGATCGCGTTTACGTACTCGAATCCCAGGGCCAGATTGCCTGGATTGTGGGCTACCGCGTAGATGAACGGTTCAAAATTACCGAAAAAACGCAGACGGCCGTACGGGTAGAAATCAACCGAGAGCAGTCTCTTGCAGAAACTACTTTTTCATAAATGCATTTGTATCTAACAGAAAGCCGATAGTTTTGCTTTCTATCGATTGGAAAGCGATTTCGTCTGACCATCTTTTCCTAAACCTCGTAACCATGCTTCATTCATTCCTTCGCCTCGGAAGTGTAACCCTGCTCCTGGGACTGGCCTTAGCAGCCTGCCAGTCTTCCGAAAAAACGGCTACCACTACCCAAGATTCTACTACTGCTTCCACTATGTCTGCTTCGATTACGAAAGTTGCCTTTGGCACGCTTAACAATCAGCCTGTCGATCTCTACACCCTGACCAACGATCAGGGAATGGTGGTGAAGATCACCAACTACGGCGGCATCATTACCGAAATCCACGTGCCCGATAAAGAAGGCAAGCTCGGTGACGTCGTACTGGGCTTTGACTCGCTGGCGGGTTATCGGCAACCGAACGTTCCGTACTTCGGAGCGTTGATTGGACGGTACGGCAACCGTATTGCCAAAGGCCAGTTTAATCTGGAAGGAAAAACCTACAAACTGCCCATCAACAACGGACCAAACTCGCTGCACGGCGGTACGGAAGGCTTTGACAAGAAAGTCTGGACGGCTGAAGAAGTAAAAACAGATTCAACGGTAGGCTTAAAGTTGACGCTGGTTAGTCCCGACGGGGATCAGGGTTATCCCGGTACGCTTAAGGCAACCGTAACCTATACGCTTAGCGATAACAATGCCCTTCGCCTTGACTATGAGGCAACGACGGACAAGCCAACCGTGGTTAACCTGACCAACCACACGTATTTTAACCTGACGGGTGGTACGAGTGACATTCTGGGACACGAAGTACAACTCAAAGCCAGCCGGATTGTCCCCGTAGGTGCCGACCTGATTCCAACGGGTAAACTCCAGGACGTAAAAGGTACGCCTTTTGACTTTACTACGGCCACTGTCGTAGGTCAACGGATTAACGATACCAAAGACGAACAAATCAAAAACGGCGGTGGCTATGATCATTGCTGGGTGTTCGACGAAGCCGGTACGGGCCTGAAATCGCAGGGAATGGTCTACGAGCCGACTACGGGCCGCACCATTGAACTGCTCACGACTGAGCCCGCCGTTCAATTCTATTCGGGTAATTTCCTGGATGGAAAACTGACGGGCAAAAACAACGTCAACTACAAAAAGCGGTCTGGCCTTTGCCTGGAGACAGAACATTATCCAGATTCGCCTAATCAGGCTACTTTCCCCTCGACGGTACTGAAACCAGGTCAGACGTATACCTCGACGACGGAATACCGTTTCTCGGTTCGTAAATAAGATTGCCTCATTCCTACGACGCGGAGGGTGCTGAAGTATGACGCTTTAGGTACCCTCCGCGTCGTTTCGTTTCTTGGAGTGAGTTTTTTAACGGAATCTACGTTTCATTTGCTACACGATCATGAATCTATACGTTCAACTTCCCGTACGGGTCGAAGAAAAGGAGTATTTTCTATCAAAACTGCCTGAATCCATTGACGCGGTTTTTGAGATTGATATTACTGAGGCAACACGGGCGGAAAACATCAAAAAGGCCGATATTGTCTTTGGAAATCCGCCGGCTGAACTCCTCGAAGCGGCCGAGAACCTTCGCTGGATACAGCTTCATTCCGTAGGATTTGATAAGTATCAGAACCTGAAAAGCGAAGCTCAACTCACGAATATGAAGGGATTTTACGCCCAACCCTGTGCGGAAACTGCCGTGGGTGGTGTACTGGCTTTGTACCGGAAAATGGACTGGCTGGGTATTCTTCGCAGTCGTAATGAATGGGTAGGTCAATCGCTACGCATGGAGATGAGCCTGCTTCGGCGGAAAAAAGTACTGATCCTGGGGACGGGTAGTATTGCCCAGGCCTGCCGTAAAATTCTCAGTGGCTTTGACTGCGAAATTGCGTTCTTCGGCCGTAGCAATCCGGAAGCCCGTTTTCGTACTCCCGAAGAGATTATCGAAGGCATTGGCGAATTTGAAGTCGTCATCAATACGCTACCGGGTACGGAGCAAACGGCCCGTTTTGTTTCGGCAGAAATGATTGCCCGTATGCATCCATCGGCGGTATTCGCTAACGTAGGACGCGGCTCGACAGTGGACGAACCCGCTTTGGTACAGGCACTGCTCAACGGTGATATTGCGGGAGCCGTACTGGATGTAACGGAGCAGGAACCCTTACCCAATGATCATCCGCTTTGGGATTGCCCCAATGTGATTCTTTCCCAGCATTCGGGTGGCGGATACGCCGAAGAATTCAGGGATCTGATTGATGTTTTCCTGAACAATCTACATAAGTTTCTAGCCCATGAGCCCCTCGAAAATATCATTGATCCGCAGAAAGGCTATTAGAAAAAGGGTGTGATCTAATGGTTAATTTTTCGGCTCAATGGGCCACCAGGCCTTCGTTTACAGCCGATTAAGGAAGCATTTTCTAAAAAAATAATATTTAGTAGTCTGCCGGAGTGACGAAACGTCTCCTTTTTTCGTTACCAAGTCTCTCCACTCTCTTAAAAACCTACGGAAGCCTTGTTAACTCTAACAGGAAAGACGTATCTTTGCGGACTTATGCAGACTATTCGGTATTTAGTTCTTTTTCTGGGCATTACGTTCGTTTTTAGTTCCTGCGGGAATTTCGAGAAACTTCGTAAAAAGGGTACTGACGAACAGAAATACCAGGCCGCCCTGACGTATTACAAAAAAGGCGATTATGATAAAGCCGTACTGCTGTTTGAAGAACTCAAGCCCATTCTTAAAGGCTCGGACCAACAGGAGATGGCTACGTTCTACGAAGCCTACTGTAACTATCATCTTCAGCAGTACGAAGTAGCTTCGTTTCAATTCAAGCGTTTCTATGAAACCTTTGGTCGAAGCGAGCACGCCGAAGAGGCTCTCTATATGAGCTCGTATGCCTCCTACCGGGCCTCAATGCCGTATTACCTGGATCAGGCCAGTACGCTGACGTCCATGGATGCAATGCAGAGCTTCATCAACACCTATCCGCAAAGTAAATTTGTGGAAGAAGCTTCCAAAATCATTAAAGAATCGCGGAAGAAGCTGGAAAAGAAAGCCTATGAACGGGCCAAGTTGTATTACAAAACCAGTCCAACGAACCTTCAGAATTATCGGGCAGCGGTGTATGCGGTGAATAACTTTAGAAAGGAATTCCCCGATTCAGATTATAATGAAGAACTGTCCTATCTGCAGGTACAATCCCAGTATGATTTTGCCCAGAACAGCTTATATACCAAGCAAAAGGAACGTTACGACGACGTTGTGAAGTATTACCAGGAATTTGTGGATACGTTCCCCAAAAGCAAGTTCCTCAAGAGAGCGGAACGTTTCTACGAAGATTCCGTTAAAAAATCGGCCGATCTTGCTGAACAGGAACGTTTAGCAAAAGCCGCTCAAAAAGATAAAGAGAAAACAACGCAACCGGCTAATGCGGGACGTTTGGGTGGCTCTTCGAATTAATTCCATTACGTAACCATAAAATTAGTAAAGATATGCCCGCGAATCCTTCTATCGTTACTCGCGACACGGACAAACTGGCCGCTAAAACCAACGGCAATATTTACGAGGCAGTAGCCATTATGGCGTCTCGTGCAAAACAATTGTCAGTGAAGCAAAAGGAAGAACTTAATCAGAAGCTTTCCGAATTTGCTTCTACGGTAGATAACCTCGAAGAAATTTTCGAGAACCGCGAACAGATCGAAATTTCCAAACATTACGAGCGTCAGCCCAAACCGGCTTCTCTGGCTATTGAAGAGTACATTGAAGAACGCGTAAACTGGCGTTACCGGAGTGAATTACCAAGCGAAGACTAATCCTTTTGGCTTTGGGAAAACCTCCGTACTTGTTCGAGTGCGGAGGTTTTTTATTAGTAGACTTTTAGCTTATGCTGACGGGAAAACGAATTTTACTGGGTGTTACGGGTAGCATTGCCGCCTACAAAACGGCCTCTTTCGTACGCTTACTGATTAAAGCGGGAGCGGAAGTACAGGTAGTGATGACCCAGGCGGCTCAGGACTTTATTACGCCGCTCACGCTGAGTACGCTTTCCAAACGACCGGTGTACACCAAGTTGGTAGCGAACGATACGACGGGTGTCTGGAATAACCATGTGGAACTGGGCCTTTGGGCTGATCTGATGATCATCGCTCCGGCAACGGCCCATACGCTGGCCAAAGCAGCTCAGGGTCACTGCGATGACTTGTTGATGGCCGTGTACCTGTCAGCTCGCTGTCCGGTGTACTGGGCTCCGGCGATGGATCTGGATATGTACCATCATCCAGCTACGCGGGAAAACCTGAACCGACTTCAGCAGTTTGGCAATACCATTATTCAGGCAGGCTATGGCGAACTCGCCAGTGGTTTGATCGGCGAGGGACGCATGGCCGAGCCCGAAGAACTGGTAGCTGTACTGGAAAACTATTTTGTTCAAACGCCCTGGAAAAATAAGAAAGTGCTGATTACGGCAGGCCCAACGCAGGAAGCCATTGATCCCGTACGCTTTATTTCCAATCATTCATCCGGGAAAATGGGTTACGCACTGGCCGGGCAGCTGGCCGCTCAGGGAGCCCAGGTAACACTGGTCAGCGGCCCCACGGCTCTGGCTTCGCCGCATCCGTCAGTCACCTTGCGTCAGATACGCTCGGCTCAGGAAATGTACGAAGCCTGTCGGGAAGTGTTTGCCGAACAGGAAGTGACCATACTGGCAGCAGCCGTAGCTGATTATACCCCTACCGTGGTAGCGGAGCAAAAGATCAAAAAAACGGAAGCGAGCTTTACCATTGAACTGCGTAAAACCGTTGATATTGCAGCTACCCTGGGTCAACAAAAACGTTCGGATCAGTTGCTCGTCGGCTTTGCTCTCGAAACGACGAATGAAGTGGCGAATGCCCGGGAAAAATTGATCCGTAAGAATTTTGACTTAATCGTCCTAAATTCGTTAAATCATTCGGGTGCCGGCTTTGGTTATGATACGAATCAAATCACAGTCATTGATCGTAACCAGCAACTGACGGACTATCCATTGAAAAGTAAGACGGAAGTGGCCAGTGATATTTTAAAGGCCATTGCCGCGTATTTGTAAGCATCCATCCCCGTGTTCTTTATGAAATATTTGCTTTCCATTCTATGTACGCTAGCCATTTGGGGTACGGCCTCCGCCCAGGAACTGGCCTGTAACATTACGCTACGGACGGACCAGGTACGGGTAAACCAGCAAGCCAACAACGCTCAGCAGATTTACGGCGAATTACAGCGAGCCATGACGGACTTTGTGAACGGCCGCCGCTGGACGAATGATCAGTTTCGTCAGGAGGAAAAAATTCACCTGGATATTTCCATCAATCTTCAGAAGGCTACTGCTCAGGGTGATTACGAAGGACAAGCCATTATTCAGGTAAACCGCCCCATTTTTGGCACCAACTACGAAAGTGTACTGCTTCGGTACGTAGATCGGGCGTTTTCCTTTAAATACCTACCCGAAAACCCGCTGAATTTTAACGATAACGTTTTCTCGGATAATCTTACATCCATGCTGGCCTATTACAGCTACATTGCTCTGGCTCTGGACTACGATTCATTCGGCAAACGCGGCGGTGAAGCCTGGATTCAGCGGGCCTATAACGTAGCCAATCTGGCTTCCAATGGTGGGTTTTCCGGCTGGGATCAGCGGGGCGATCAACGGAGCCGGTACTGGTTGGTCGAAAATCTTCAAAATCAGCAAATGATTCCTTTCCGGGAAGGGTTGTATACGTACCACCGACTTTCCATGGATGCGTTCAGTGATCAGCCCGATCAGGCCCGGAAGAATATTCTCGGCGTCCTGAACGACATCCGGCAAGTCATCCAGCTGAAACCTACTTCTATTTTAATTAACAGTTTTTTTGACGCCAAGTCCGAAGAAATCGTTCAGTTGTTTTCGCAGGGTACGGCGGCCGAAAAAACGCAGGCGTTTCAGGTCTTATCCCAACTCGATCCCACCAAAACGGATTCGTATCGAAGACTTACCAAGTAAGGATTCTTCGTTCTTCTCCTCTATGATTACGCTTCGCCAGGCTACTACGCAAGACAGAGATTGGGCTTATTTCGTCAAGAAGAAAGCCCTGGGATTGTATGTGGTAGAAACCTGGGGAGCCTGGTACGAGCGGATTCAATGGGAGTTTTTTGAACAGACCTACCAGCAGTCGCTTACGCAGATCATTTGTCAGGACGAAACGCCCGTGGGTACGCTCCGGGTAGAGCGTCGGACGGATGAAATTTTTCTGTCGGAACTGTATTTATTGCCTACCTTTCAGAATCAGGGAATTGGTTCGGTTTTATTGGAACAATTAAAGGCTGAAGCCCGGCAACGAGCTTTACCTTTGCAGCTAACCGTCCTGCAGGTTAATGAATCCGCCCGCCGCTTCTATGAACGACACGGGCTGGTATGTACCGCAGAAATTAAAAACCATTACGTAATGACTTACCATGGGTAAACGACTAGTCAGACTACCAGCCACCGATCCCACCCTACCCGGACTTACGGGCAAACACCTGAACGTAGTCTTACGCAATGGCATTACGTATGCGGGGCGACTGTTGGGCCAGGAAAACCAGGAACTGATTCTGGAAGATGGTCTGTTACGCGAACGCCGCTACCCCGTGCGGGACATTGAGGAAATTGTGTACGATAAGACTACCGCCTTTTAGTATTTAACAGCCCACCATCCTTTTGTACCTTTGAAGTTCGAAGGTGATCCTCTTTTGACTCATGCTTTCAAATCTGCTCATACAGAATTATGCTCTGATTGAATCGCTCGAGCTTTCGCCCAATGGCGGACTCAACATCATTACGGGTGAAACAGGAGCGGGTAAATCCATTTTGCTGGGAGCCATTGGTTTATTACGTGGCAACCGTGCTGATACCAAAGTACTCTGGGACCCTTCCAAAAAGTGCATTATTGAGGGGCAATTCGATATTTCGGGCTACTTTATTCAAACCCTTTTCGAAGAAGAGGAAATCGATTACGATACCACATGTATCATTCGCCGGGAGATTAGTCCTTCGGGAAAATCGCGGGCGTTTGTCAATGATACGCCCGTCAATCTGGAGACCTTACGCCGGGTTGGTTCCGAGCTGATGGACGTGCATTCCCAGCATGATTCCGTCCTGCTGGGTTCGCAGGAATACCAGCTTCAGATTGTCGACACGTACGCCCAGAATACGGCCATTCTGGATCGGTATAAAGAACATTTTCGGGAATTCCGTAAAAAGCAGGAAGCCTATGACCGCCTGCAGGCGGAGGCTAAGGAAATCCGTAAAGAGTTTGACTACAATTCCTTTCTGCTCGATGAACTCAGCAAAGGTCGCTTTCAGGCCAACGAACAAACCGAGCTGGAACGCGAACTGACGACGCTGGAAAACGCCGAAGAAATCAAACAACGACTGGTAGCCGCCGTCGGTTATCTCAATAATCCCGAACAAAGCATCCTTGGCTGGATGCAGAGTGTGGTCGGTAACCTGGGAGCGATTAGTACCTACGGAACCGAGTACGCCCAGCTTCGCGACCGGGTACAGAGTTGTTTAATTGAACTCAAAGACGTGGTAGCCGAGCTGGAATCGGAGGGAGAATCTGTAGAGCTGGACGACGAGAAGATTGCGGTGGTACAGGAACGGCTGAGTCTGCTTTATAATCTCCAGAAAAAGCATAATGTTACCACGATTGCCGACTTGCTGCAAATTCAGGCCAGCCTGGAACAGAAAGTAGCCAAAGTACTCAATCTGGACGAGGATCTGGCGGCGGCTCAAACCGCTGCCCACCAGGCCTGGGAGCAACTGGAATACACGGCCCGGGAGCTTTCTGATTCCCGCAAAGTCGTACTCAGTGAAATTGATGATCTGGTGACAGGTTTGCTGGCTGATCTGGGCATTCCCAATGGCCGCCTCGTTGTGGATCATCAATTGGGCAAGCCCGGCAGTCAGGGAATCGATACCGTTAGTTTCCTCTTTTCGGCCAACAAAGGCATGCAGCCCCGGCAATTGCGGGAAGTGGCTTCGGGCGGTGAATTTAGCCGTTTAATGCTGGCCGTCAAGTACATTCTGGCCAACAAACGTTCCCTCCCTACGATTATTTTTGACGAAATTGATACCGGTATTTCCGGTGAAATTGCCATCAAAGTCGGAAATATGATGCTGGATATGGCCCATGGTCACCAGCTCATCGCCATTACCCACCTGCACCAGATTGCGGCGAAGGGCAATGCCCACTATTTTGTGTACAAAGATCACTCGGCGGATCGTACGGTTTCGCGGATTCGTCAGCTTAGTACGGAAGAACGCGTACAGGAAATTGCTCAGATGATCGGCGGGGCCAAACCATCCAAAGCCATCGTGGATAACGCCCGTGAGCTGCTGTCGCAAAACATGACCGAACGAACCAATTATAAACTTGATTTGTAGGGAAAGAGCGAGCATCCAGCGGATAAGCTCGCTCTTTCCGTTTTATTTTTCCCCAACTACAGGTGTATGAAAAAATATCTTTTCCTGGCCCTGGGCGTATCTTTAGCGGCCTGCCAAAATCCCCCCAGCGAAGATTTAAGCAAGTTTCAGAAAGAAGTAGAAGGCATGCATGATAAAATCATGGGTCCGTACATGCAGATTGAAGACCTTCGCGAAGCCATTCGTCAACAGGTGGCCAAGGATACCACCACGCGTGCCCAGGGCGACAGCCTGATTCTGGCCCTGACAAAAGCTGAAGAAGGCATGAACGACTGGATGGCCCACTACAACGGGGATACCTTACTGGATTTATCCGCTGATCAGGGCCGGGTTTATCTGGAGGCGGAAAAAAAGAAGGTCACGGCCGTTGAAGAACAAACCAACAGCAGCGTAGCCGCCGCCAAAGCGTTTTTGAAAAAGTAGGTTCTTTTCACCTAGAACCGGTTCCCAGGTTTTTCTTATGAAAATGTATTCCGTTGCCTGCCTGATGCTGGCCATCACTTTAGTACTAGCCTGTCAGTCAGAATCGTCGCGTCTACCCATTTTAGGGCCTCGCAATGGCGTGCAAACCCGCGTAGTCGAGGGTAAAACAGTAACCGATACGGTCTACCACCAGATTCCTGATTTTGCTTTTGCCAGTCAGTACGGGGATACGGTTACCGCGAAGAATTTTGCGGGTAAGATTTACATCGCCGATTTCTTCTTTACCACCTGCCCCACCATTTGTCCAAAAATGACGATGGAAATGCGAAAGCTGTATCAAAAGTTTAAAGATGATCCTCAGGTCATGTTTCTCTCCCACTCCATCGATCCCAAACGGGACAGCGTTGGACGTTTGAGAGAATACGCGACGGATCTGGGAGTATACGGACAGAAACAATGGTACTTCGTGACGGGCGACCGCAAGGAGATTTTTGACATCGGGCAAAATGCCTATTTTGTATCGGCCAAAGAAGATTCCGATGAACCCGGTGGATTACTCCACAGCGGTGCCTTCATCGTCATAGATCCGCAGCGACGTATTCGCGGCATTTACGATGGTACCAAAGATGAAGTAGTAGGCGAAGTATCCGAAGCGATTGAATTACTCAAAAAAGAAAACTAACGTTCATTCCCTCATGTCTTCACGTCAGAATATTCTCTCCGGCTCACCCTGGGAAGATCGGGTCGGTTACTGCCGGGCCGTGCGAATCGGCAATCTCATTGAAGTGGCCGGTACAGTAGCCATTGTCGATGGTGAAACCGTACGGGCCGACGATGCGTACGCCCAAACCAAAAATATCATTGAGCGTATTGCGAAGGTTCTGGAAGAAGCCGGAGCCAGTCTGAGCGACGTCGTACGTACCCGCATGTTTACGACTGATATCAGCAAGTTCGACGACATTGGGCGGGCTCACGGTGAGTTTTTCCGGGAGATCAAACCCGTAACGGCCATTTACGAGATTCGGAAACTGGTAGCCCAGGAATATCTGATTGAAATAGAGTTTACGGCAGTGGTGGAATAACATTTCTACAAAAAAAGGCTGACTCGGAGGTCAGCCTTTTTTTATGCTATATACCGTTCGTCTTACGCTTTGTGTTCGTCGCGTAAAAGATCATTCACCGTTTTCACCGGGTTAAAGGTGATCAGGGGTACTTCGACGAACAGCGTATTCCAATCGGACATGGAACCGTTCCAAAGTCCGGGTAATTCCTGAGCTTTCAGGTCTTTACCATCCTTGGATTTCTGCGTAATAAAGCCCGTTTGCGGATCGCGGTACTTCAACAGATCAAAGGCTTTTCCCGTGTAATCGGTCCAGGAGCAGACCAGATCTACCGGGTTAAAGTGCGTCGCTTTCAGGAATTTATTCTTCTGTTCCTCATCATCCATGTCTACCTGAGCGGATTCTACTACCTGTAGCTGACTGGTACCATCGGAGCTTTTCGCCCAGAACGGTCCACCACCCGGCTCGCCTACGTTCTGTACCATGCCGCAAACCCGGATGGGTCGGTTCAGCTTGGTGCGGAAATATTCCACTACTTTTTCAACGGGCCACTCGTAGAAGCCTTCTACCGGCTCTACGCACAAGACCCGACGTAAGAACTCATCGATTTCCGCCATTAACGCCTGACTCGTATCTCCACTGTCGAGACGGTTTAAGTAGCCGAAAATGCGTTCCCGCGTTTGCAGTAACGTTCCAGCGATGGCCCGTTTGTAGATCGTGGTCGTATTTTTAAGACGATCCGGTACGACGTTATCAATATTCTTGATGAATACCAGATCCGCTTCTACGTCATTGAGGTTAGCCAGCAAGGCACCGTGACCCGCTGGACGGAACAACAGGCCGCCGTTTTTATCGACGAAAGGCGTATTGTCCAGATTAACCGCAATGGTATCGGTAGAGGCTTTTTGTTCCGAAAAATCAATAACAAAATTCAGATTGTGTCGCTCGGCGTATTCGGGAGCCTGTTCCGAAATCAGTTCCTTGAATTTAGCCTTGTGCTCGGGCGATACCGTGAAATGAATGGCTACTTCGCCTTTGGAACGAGCGTAGCTTGCTCCTTCGACCAGGTGTTCTTCCACCGGGGTACGATTTTCTTCGGCGTAGCGGTGAAATTTCAACAATCCTTTGGGCAATGAACCATAATCCAGACCTTTGCCCGTGAGGAAGTATGCCGCAATGGTTTGCTGATCCGCCGTTTCGATGTCAAGACCGTCTTTGGCTAGAGCTGCTTTCAAGTCGTCATAGAAAGCAAACTCTGGTAACCGCTCGAAAAACTGATCGACTGACTTATCCGATTTTCCGCCCTCCAGGAATCCAAATAAGGATTTGAACATCCGTGTGGCAGCTCCCGAAGCGGGTACAAATTTAACAATCCGTAAGGTAGGTACGTACGTTTCGTAGGTATCCAGAGCGGCCTGGATTTGCTCGTCCGATAATTGCAGGATGCCGTCTTTAGGAGTAGCGGCACGGGTTAGATTCATCCAGGGGAATCCATTGACAAAGTATTGAATCTGGCTTTCAACCGTTTGGACTTCAATACCTTTGGCTTCAATTTGCTCTAAATCTTTGGTAGAAAACATGATTACTTAGGAAACGTTGAGGCTGAAAAATAAGACGGTGACTAGAAACAGCTAGGAATTATTCTGGTTAAAAATAGACACTTAAGTACACGAATTAACTGTAAATAATGGTTAAAGTTTTTGAAAAATACCCCAAGGTTATGACTTCTTATCGATTGATTATTTTTTTAGGCTTACTCGTCGGTTTCACCGCCTGCGATCAGCTCTTTCCGGGGCCATCTGAGAACACTTCTTTTGGTTCCGCGGTGAGTCGAGGGGTTCTCAATAATGCGGATATATACGAAGCTTCTGGCTTGGCGGTCAGTCGACACCAGCCCAATTTTATCTGGACGCACAACGATTCCGGTGACCCCAACCGCATTTTTCTACTCGATGCGACTAATGCCCAATGGAAAGCTACTGTCACGGTAGAAAACGCCACCAACCTTGACTGGGAAGATATGGCCGCTGCCGTTCGGGATGGAGTACCCACGCTCTATGTAGGCGATACGGGCGATAACCTCAACCAGTATTCCACCCACGCCATTTACCGTTTTCCGGAGCCTAATCCAGCAACGTTGTCGGGAAACGCTTCCGTATCCAACGTTGAACGCATTACCTATCGCTATCCCGATGGCCAGTGGGACGCGGAAGCCCTGATGGTGGATCCTCAAACGCTGGATATTTACATCATTTCCAAAGTTTCTTCGGGTACGCACCTGTATCGTCTGCCTTATCCACAATCTACGACGGAAGTGATTACGGCGGAAAACGTTGCCAGTCTTTCTCAAACGATGATTACTGCTGCTGATATTTCGCCCGATGGCCAGGAAATTCTCATGAAAGATTACCTCACAGTGTATTACTGGAAACGAAATTCAGGGGAAAGCATCGCTCAAACGATGCAGCGATCGGCCCGCGTGATGCCCTATTTTCCCGAACCGCAGGGTGAAGCGATCGCTTTTGCTACCGACCGCTCCGGCTACTATACCCTAAGTGAAGATCGGAATAATATTCGGGCTCATTTGTACTTTTATCCCCGCAAATAAAAACGCTTTTCTGTGGCTTTAAGTGATGAATATTTCATGGCGGTAGCGATGCAGCTGGCTCAGGAGGCGGCCGACGCCGGTGAAATTCCAGTGGGGGCTGTGGTGGTTTCTAACCGTCGTATTATTGGGAAAGGCAGTAACCAGACCGAACGCCTGAAAGATGTGACGGCTCACGCGGAAATTCTGGCATTAACTGCCGCTACGCAACATCTGGGATCGAAGTTTCTCCGCGACTGTACACTCTACGTAACCCTCGAACCCTGCGTGATGTGTGCCGGAGCCCTGTACTGGGCCCAACTGGGAAGACTGGTATACGGAGCAGCTGATGAGAAAAGGGGTTATTCGAAAGCCGGTTCTTTACTACATCCTAAGACCCGCGTCACCAGCGGTATTTTGCGGGAAGAAACCGAAGCCCAGCTCGTCCAGTTTTTCCGTAAACTCCGTCAATCCTAGCGGCTCCCGTAAAATTCCGGTAGGCCTGGAACTCTTTAACCCTTGGAATGCCTTTTTAAACCGAATAGACATTTATTCCTATTTTTAATCCTAATTTTCAACCAGCTATGGCTTTTGAACTTGCTCCTCTTCCCTATGCGGCAGACGCGTTAGAGCCCCACTTCGATGCTCAAACCATGACGATTCACCATGATCGTCACCACCAGACGTACGTTACGAACCTCAACAATGCCGTTGCCGGTACGGAACTCGAAGGAAAAACACTGGAAGATCTTCTCAAGAACGTAGGTCAGTTAGCCCCCGCCGTACGAAACAATGGCGGTGGTCACTGGAATCATACATTTTTCTGGAACATTCTTTCTCCCAGCGGCGGCGGTAGCCCCAAGGGTGATTTAGCGAAGGCCATTGATGCCAAATTTGGCTCTTTTGATGCCTTGAAAGAAGAATTTAAAAAAGCTGCTACGGGTCGTTTTGGCTCGGGCTGGGCCTGGTTAATCGTGGGTGAAGACGGTGAACTCGCCGTGACTTCAACGCCTAATCAGGATAACCCGCTGATGGACGTAGCCGAGAAAAAAGGCAAAGCCATCATCGGTTTGGACGTTTGGGAACACGCCTATTACCTGAAGTACCAAAATAAACGCCCGGATTACATCGATGCCTTCTGGAATGTAGTAAGCTGGGATGTTGCTGAAACTAACTATCAATCAGCGAAATAAGTCGATACAGGGAAGGAAGAAGGAAGAATTCCAAATTTTTTCTTCCTTCCCTCTACCGCAAGTACTTGCTTTTTAGTTTTTGAATATGCTATATTTGTAGCTCGAAACGGAGGATGTAGCTCAGCTGGTTAGAGCACCAGATTGTGGTTCTGGGGGTCGCGGGTTCGAACCCCGTCTTTCTCCCTCCTGTCAAACCTGATAAGTTTAACTTGTCAGGTTTTTTTATTGCTACCGCCTTCTCGTATGAAAACACTTCTCTCGCTCCTTCGCCCTTATGAACCCATCATTCGGCTGATCCTGGCTTTGATGTACATCACAGGTTTGGTTGGTCTTCACATTTCTGCTAGCGAAGATTTATTCCGGTTACTGGTTCCCTTCCACTTGATCACTACGGGCGTATTGCTGTTGCTTTTTCAGGAATTACCGACCCGTTCGTTCTGGCTTTTCTGTCTGGCTATCTTTCTGATGGGATACGGTGTGGAAGTAGCAGGCGTACATACGGGCGTGATTTTCGGCGAATACTGGTACGGAGCTACGCTGGGCTTAAAAGTATTTGAAGTACCCTTAACCATTGGGCTTAACTGGCTGGTTCTGACCATCGGGGCGGGTATGTTATGGCAAGGTCGGCCTTTGCCTTTAGTCGTACGGGCTACGCTAGCAGCAGCCTGTATGGTTTTTCTGGATGTGCTCCTGGAACCCGTAGCCGTTCGGTTTGATTTCTGGCACTGGAAAAATGAACAGATTCCGCTTCAGAATTTCCTTGCCTGGGCTCTGGTTGCCTGGGTGTTTTGTCTCCTGTTTCAGCTTGTTCGCTTTCCTAAAATTAATCGTCTGGCGGCCTACCTTTTTTTACTTCAGGTCCTCTTCTTCGCTACGCACCGGTTGCTTCTGTCTTTTTAATAATTTTTTACAAATATTTCATAATCAATTAGTTATTAAATTTTAAAACAATTCCAAGAACCCTGAAGTTTTTAACTAGCAAGCTCAGTACCCACTGAGAGAGGGCTTTATATATCATTTAGTTTACGTTCACCAATCAATCCGTACTCGCATTAATCGCTCCGAAGGCATCGTCGGTACTTACGTTTTATGCCCTGTTTGTAAAGTTCCAGCTTTCTGAGGTAAATGGCCATGAGCAATTACTCCATTAAAGACCTTGAGCAGTTATCCGGAATCAAGGCCCATACGCTACGAATCTGGGAACAACGCTACGCTATTATTCAACCCAAACGAACCGATACTAACATTCGGACTTATGAAGAACAGGATTTAAAGCTGGTACTCAACATCGCCCAGCTCAAGGATCACGGTTATAAAATTTCAGAAATTGCGAAAATGAGCACGGAAGCTATTCATCAGAAAGTGATGGATATTTCCGAACGTCAGCTGGCTTATCCCGATCAGATTCACGCCCTAACGCTTTCCATGCTCGACCTGGACGAAGACCAGTTCGAAAAAATTATCAATACCAATATTCTGCGGTTTGGCTTCGAGAGCTTGATTATCAACATCATTTATCCTTTCCTTAGCCGGATCAGTACGCTTTGGATGACGAGCAGCATTGGTCCTGCTCATGAGCATTTTATCGTTAATCTGATTCGTCAGAAAATCATTGTGGCCATTGATGGTCAGCTCAATAAACAACGCGAAGGAGCCCGAAAATTTTTACTCTTTTTACCCGAAGGCGAGCTTCAGGAGCTGATTCTGCTTTTTGCTGATTACATCATCCGGTCGCGGCACCATAAGGTCGTTTACCTGGGTCAAAGTTTGCCTTTTGAGGAGGTGGGTTTCGTGTATAATGTACATACGCCTGATTATCTGCTTACTATTTTTAAATCCATTCCGCCAGGTTATGAGGAGTTTCAGGCGTATCTGGACAAGTTTTCGGCAGCTTTTCCCCGGGCCACGATTCTGATTCTCTGTAATCAGCACTCGCACGGTCCTATTCTGGTACCCAACAATATCCGATTTATCCGCGATATTCAGGAGCTTATTCAACTGGCTGAACATTAAAAAAGCCCGGCGTTTCCGTAAGAAAACGCCGGGCTCAATCTTTCACTCGAGTTTAAGTTGAACGGTCTTCAGTATCAATGCAGGAGTTCGTCAAAACTCAGGCTTACGTAATACATACCGCCAATCTGCGGGTTACCCCAAGCCGTCGTATAGGCTTTATTCAATAAATTACTAGCTCCCAGTTTCAGAATTGATTTGACCGACGTAATTTTCAAGCTTACCTGAGCATCTAGTGTACCATACGCCGGAATTAGAATCTGAGGGTTATTATCAGCCGTACGAGCCCGAGCCGGAAGTAACAGTTCAATCCAGTTAAAAGCATCCTGATAGCGGTACGTAACCGCAAAACCCCAATTCGAACGAGCTGAAATTCGCTTGGCTACCGACGCATTGTACCGGTACTTGGGCGTATTAAAGCCGACCTTAAAACCATCATCGAGTACATTCCGGTTCCGCTTTCCATCAAAAAGACCCACACCCCCGGCATTCAGGGTTGTGTTCGACACGTTTCCGCTGATGATAAAGCCCTTGGGCAGCAGGTAATCCAGTCCCAGACCAAAACCCTGGTAACGAATATTTTTTTCGTAGTTGTAAGGCGAAGACACCGTTAACGGTCCACCTGCACCCAGCGTTTTAGGGTTATCGGGGTTAATAAATACCAGTCCTCCGATGTAATTCTGGAAAACGCTGTTGTAATAGTACGCATCGATCAGCAACTTTTCGGCAATCATTCCTTTGTAGCCTACTTCATACGTCAGCACACGTTCGGGCTTGAATTCCGTCAGTCGGATTTTATTCCATTTTGAACGATCGCTGGTGTTTGACAGATACGTATCATCATACGCATACAACTGGTCCGCGTACGAATTCAGATTATAAGCATCACGAACGACCTGCAAGCCACCCAGCAGTAATGATACGGGTGAAGCCAGACTAATGTACTGATTTTGAGTAGTGGGAATACGGAAACCCGTCTGGTAACTGGCTCGAATATTATGGGTTTTTGCCAGCGTTAAAACGCCCGACAGACGTGGGCTCCATTGTCCTTTGAAATTTTCATTTTTATCGTACCGAATAGATCCAGTCAGTTTGAAAACATCCGCAAACGAACGGACTGCCTGTACGTAGCCGCCCCACTCCCTGATATTGTATTCACTCCCCCCCGGTTTTTGCAGGAAAAGCGTACCGCCCGAGTTCAGATCATACACGCGATAATTTCCGCCCACCAATACTTCTGCGATTTTAGGATCGAGGAGTTTTTTAAAGTTGTACATCCCTTCGGCGTGGTAGAGATTAGTACGGTCCAGGAAACGGGCTCCCTGCGGAATGGGATTACCTTTGACCCGATCAGCAACGGCATTAAATTCGGCTGTACCAGGTTGTAAACGACCCGCGTCAGCAGTCGAACGGGCCACTCCATTCAACAGACCAGCATTAGCACTGACGGCACTTTGAGCGGCGGCGTAGGCGGCCTGGGGCGTTTGTCCGGCAGCCAGAGCAGCCTGCAAAGCCTGACTGAATAGTTGCAAGGCTCCGCCCCCATAAGTAAACGCATACTGCGGATACCAGGAGCTGGCTAATGCGGCCGAGTTTACGCTGGGCTTCCATGCTTCATTGATGTAACTGGCCAGAATACCCGCGGCGTAAGCATCCCCCGATCGTTCCTGCGTTGTATAGGCTCGTACAAAAAAATGATCTCCTTTGAGTTCGAGTTTATACTGACCCAGCGTGAAGTCTTTGATGTAATAACGGTCTGAAGAAGTATAAACCGTTGTACCCAATCCCCAGTTTGCCTGTACAATGGCCTCTACTTTATCACTGAGTCGATAGTGCAGAGCTCCGCTCAACTTCAGACTTTTGGTACGATAATCCACCAGATCACGTTCGGCGTATCCCGTACGGGCAACCAGCTGGTCGGGCAGAAGAATACCGTTGATAATGGTGCTTGCGGGCAAACCCGTACCGGCTGAAATAGCTTTGATCCCGTTGACAATCTGCGTCAGCCGCGGGTCGATGGCATTTAGCTGAGCGGCAGGTAACTGCATAAACTGGGCAAATACCGGCCGGAAACTGGCCAGACTTACGTTCGATGAATTCTCGTCCCCATACATGTTTACGCCGTTGTAATTGGGGTTGGTCGCAGGGGTACGGTCAAAGCCCGGATACAGAGCATTATCGGCCCCCAGACCAAAGCTTTGGTCACGCGTATCAGTAGCCTGCCAGTCTTTGGCAGCCAGGTAGCTGGCGTTGAGTTTGAAGGCTAATTTGTTGTTGAATGCCTTGGCAAAGCGAATGGAAGCATCGTAAAACGGCGTAGTTGCCTCAGAACGGTTGCTGGCGTGCATCACGCCGCCTTTCACGTAGGCACTCAAGCCTGATACAGAAAGGGACTCTTGCTGTTCATCAGCAACAGACCGTTGGTGGCATTAGGACCATACAGGGCCGAAGCTGCCCCCGGGAGTAATTCCACACTTTCCAGATCAAGTTCGGAAATACCGACAATGTTTCCTACGGCAAAATTGAGGCCCGGAGCCTGATTGTCCATCCCATCTACCATTTGTACGACCCGCGTATTGCCATTGCCGGCAAAGCCCCGGGTATTCACCGAAGTAAAGGTTAGTGACTGGGTAGCGACATCCACGCCTTTTAAATTCCGTAGGGCATCATAGAAGCTGGCAGCTGGAGTAGACTGAATACTGCGTATATCCATTTTCTCAATGGATACGGGCGATTGAAGTACATTCTCCTCTACCCGGGAAGCGGATACCACTACCTCTTCACCCAAATAAGCCTGCTCGTTCAGAGCAATACTCAGATTCGTTTGATTAGTGGAAACATCCAGTACCTGCGTTGCGTAACCAACACTGGAAATACGGAGTTGAAGCGGTGGTGTAGCTGACGTATTGAGGGTAAAGTTTCCTTTGGAGTCGGTAATGGTACCCGTCACTGTACCTACTACCGAAATACTTACTCCTGCCAGTGGTTGTTGGGTGGCGGCATCTGTAATTTTGCCAGCCAGCGAAGCCTGACCAAAACCAGCCAGGCTTCCTAATCCAAGCAGAACAATCCAAAATAAAATAAACGTACGATTCATAAGGATAAGGGGTGAAAATTACAGCAATGAAAAAGCGAATCTACGACGAAGAACTTGTTAACAAGATGAATATTTTGCATTAAAAATATTCAATAAATTATGGAAATAATAAAATATATTTTTTCAAAGAAGTCATTCCGAAACACTTTCTTTAGTTAGCTTGTTACTCACCTTATGAATTCATTTTTTCGGGCTATTCCGCTGATCTTACTAGTCCTCAGCGGTTGTGCCCGGCCTAAACAATACTTGATTGAGTCGGTGTACCGCATGGATCAGCAACCTTCCGCCCCGGATTATACCAGGCCCGATTACTGGGCAGCCTTGCCCGACCGGAAAGATGCCGCAGATTTGGTACCTACGCATTCTTCGTTTACCAATCAGCAGGCCACGGCATCCGTAGACGTGTTTTTTGTTTATCCGACGATGTACGTAGGGAAGCCGCAGGGAACGCAGTCTTGGAACGCGGACGTTAATGACCCGGTCTTAAATGCCCGCATCGACAGTAGTGCGATTACGAATCAGGCTACGGTTTTTAATGGTTCCTGTAAGATTTATGCACCACGCTATCGGCAGGCCCATTACGCCGTTTTTCTGACAAAGGACACTTCTGCTCAACACCAGGCTCTTGACCTGGCCTATACGGACGTCCGAACGGCATTTTTGTATTATCTTAGTCATTACAACCAGGGCCGACCCATCGTCATCGCTGGTCATAGTCAGGGAAGTATACATGCCATTCGACTATTACAGGAGTTTTTTGATGGAAAGGCTTTACAAGACCAGTTAGTAGCGGCGTACCTGATTGGACGCCCCATAACCCGGCAAACCTTTCAATCTTTATCCCCAATTGAAAAGCCCGGACAGTCGGGCACCTTTGCCAGCTGGTGTACTTTTGAAAAGAATTTTCATCCGGAACCCGGTTTCTTTCAGGAAGGTCCAGAAGTGATCTGTACCAATCCCCTCCTCTGGAATTCATCGGAAGCCTATGCATCCCGGTCGCAACACCAGGGAGGTGTCGGCAGAAATTTCAGATTTATCCCTAAATTAACCGATGCCCAGACGCACAACGGCTTACTTTGGATTTCCAAGCCGCACGTACCGGGAGCCTTTTTACTGAATATCAAGAACTGGCACGTAGCCGATATTAATCTGTTCTATGGAAATATGCGAGAAAATGTAGCTTTGCAAGTAAACCATTACTTCCAAACTCATTCCGCCAGATAGTTGACGCAGTGAAACGCTTTGACAGCTATCATAACCCTATCTTTATTAAATGATCGAATGAACTTCCAACACACGTATGTAGTCATCATGGCCGGGGGGCGTCGGTACCCGCTTCTGGCCCTTCTCCCGCCAAACCTATCCCAAACAGTTTCACGACGTCCTTGGCATCGGTCGCACCATGCTCCAGATGACCTTCGACCGACTCGCCGACATCTGTCCGCCTGAAAACGTTTACATTGTTACCTCCCAGGAGTACTACGCCCTGACCAAGCAGCAACTGCCTCAGCTCAGCGATCACCAGATCCTCCTGGAACCCTCCCGTCGCAACACGGCCCCCTGCATCGGTTATGCCTGCTACAAGATTGCCGCTCGCGATCCCGAGGCTAACATCATCGTCACGCCTGCCGATCATCTGATCCTGAAAGAAAAGGAGTTCACCGACCGCGTCAAAGTTGCTCTGGCCGCTACGGCTGAATCCGATATTCTGGTTACCCTGGGCATTACCCCCACCCGACCCGACACGGGCTACGGCTACATTCAGTTCGATGGGCTGGCCGAGAAAGAAGTCAAGCGGGTGAAGACCTTTACTGAAAAGCCGCACCTGGAACTGGCTCAGGCGTTTCTGGAAAGTGGCGATTATGTCTGGAATGCCGGCATTTTCGTCTGGAATGCCCGATCCATTCGTAAGGCCTTTGAAACGCACCTACCTGAAATGGATGAAGCGTTCCGGGATATGGCTACCCATTTCTATTCGGACGATGAAGCTACGCAGTTACTCCGGGCGTACCCGCAATGCCGAAGCATCTCGATTGACAACGGGGTGATGGAAAAAGCTCAGAACGTGCACGTGGTTCTCAGCGACATTGGCTGGTCGGATCTGGGTACGTGGAAGTCCCTCTACGAGGTCAGTGAGAAAGATGAGAACGACAACGTGATTGATGGCCACATCGTCACCCACAACACCACGGGCTCGATCATCAAAACGCCCAAGGAGCGGCTGGTGGTCGTGGAAGGCCTTTCGGATTACATCGTTGCCGAGTTTGACAATGTGCTTTTGATCTGCCCCAAGGACAAGGAGCAGAAAGTGAAGGAGTTTGTTAACGACGCCTCCAAACGGGGAATTCATTTCGTGTAGTCTACTTCTCAAGAGACATAAAAAAAGGATACGGAAGTCAGACTTCCGTATCCTTTTTTATCGCAGATTCCCTGTTATTCGCCCTGTTTTTCCCAGCCCTGAGCCGTCAGCGGGATGGCCTCATTTTGCTTGGTAATAAACAACGCTTCCTGCGGATCGGCGGAAATAAAGCCGATGAAGCTAATATCCGTTGTATGATCCAGAATTTTCTGATAATCCTCCTGCCGAATCGTAAAGAGCAGTTCATAATCCTCCCCACCGTTCAAAGCCGCCGTAAAAGGTCCCAGATTCAACTCCGTAGCCGCCAGGTATGATTTCTGATGAATGGGAATTTGTTCTTCGAAAACGCGTACGCCCAAACCCGATTCCGCCGCTAGGTGACGTAATTCGGAAGCTAATCCATCGGATACATCAATCATGGAGGTAGGTACAATATTCAGTTCCCGCAATTGTTTGATAATATCGAGTCGGGCGTCGGGTTTGAGTTGCCGTTGCAGGACGTACTCATGGCCCGCCAAGATAGGCTGACTTTCGGGTGCATCAAGAAACACTTGTTTTTCCCGTTCCAGAATCTGCAAACCCAGGTAAGCCCCACCCAGGTCACCACTGACACAAATAATATCGTTAACGGAGGCTCCGCTGCGATACGTTATCTGGTCTTTTTCTACAGTACCCAGGGCCGTTACCGAAAGAACCAATCCTGAACGCGAGCTAGTCGTATCGCCACCTACTAATTCCACTTCATAATCCTCACAAGCCGTCAGAATACCGGCGTATAATTCATCGACCGCTTCTATGGAAAAACGATTACTCAGAGCAAGACTTACGGTTACCTGCGTAGGCAGGCCGTTCATAGCCAGAATATCTGAAATACCTGCTACGATGAGCTTGTAGCCCAGGTGCTTGAGCGGTACATAACTTAAATCAAAGTGAACCCCTTCGACCATCAATTCCGTTGAAACCAACTGATAGTCAACACTTCCTTTACTTACCGCCGCATCATCACCGATGCCCTTAACGGTTCGGGCGTGGGAAAACTGTTTTTGAGAGGCGATGCGATGGATAAGTCCAAATTCGCCCAAAATATTCAATTCCGTACGTTCTTCCATTCTTGTGAAACCTCCCGGAGAAGGCTTTAGTTTCCGGCTAAAGAAAAAGCCTCCCGTAGTACGGAGGCTTTACAAAAATAGCTTGAAATTAGATATGAGTAGCCGAAAAGGTGAAAGCCTTCGGCGAGAGTGCTAGGGATTGACGAGTTGGTACTCGTTGTTCGTATTCCCCGTTTTGGGATCGGGCGTCGTACGCGTCAGGTTAAGTTGGGTTTCCGTAGGTGAACCATTGATGTTAAATTCAACCGTACCATTACTTCCCGTGGGCTGGGGCTGAAGATTCGTCAGCGTCAGTTTTTTGTTGTCGGATGAAATCGTCCAGTTACCAACAAACGTTACATCGTCGATGGCAGTCCACCGTACCGTTTGCTGGGCGGTATTACTCAGATCGAGTTTGAATTTGGAATACGTTGTTTTGATATTGCTTGCCCCCCCCTTCGTATAGACCAGCGTATTATTCTCCTTTACCGTATTTACCGTCCATACTTTACGGATAATTTCGGAAACAGGTTTTGAGTTTGGTTTCTTACAACTACCAGCCATCAGGACGGTCAGGGCCAGGAGAGTATACGAAAGTAAATATCTTTTCATCTGAATTTCATTTTTGCACTAAAATAGCGGAAATACGAGACTTCCCATCAACCGATACTGAAAACGCAAAAAATTGGCGATTATTGGTCTTTCAAGCAGGATTTAATGGAAACGTATCAAACCTATACCAAGGCCCAGCTCGCCTTACGAAACGGTCAGGACCGGGAAGAAATCTGGGTGGCTTTTCAGGGAACGATTTACGATGTAACCTCTTCTCGGCTATGGCGAAACGGCAAACATTACGAACATTGGGCCGGGCAGGATCTGACGGCAGAACTGGGCGACGCCCCCCATTCTGAACGGGTTTTTGAACGGTTTCGGATAATTGGGAAGCTGCGTTTGTGATAGAAGTAAAGTTTGAAATGGGTTTGAGGTTTAAAGTTTGAGAAGTTAGTACAATGGATTTTATCCCATCATACTGACTTCTCAAACCTTACACTTTTTCAAACTTTAAACTTATCCAAACCTTACATCCAGTCAAACCTCTTATAACTTCACCAGTACGGATTCGATCGTAGACCGGTGGGGTTCGTACTGTGCGGGTAATTTAAGGTTTTGACCTAATTCTTCCAGCGACTCATCGACCGTAAAACCGGGGTTATCCGTAGCAATTTCGAAGAGTACACCACCGGGTTCGCGGAAGTACAGGCTGTGGAAATACTGCCGGTCAATCTGCGGCGTAATATTCAGACCACGACTCTCGATTTTTTCCCGCAGAGCCAGTTGGGCTGCATCGTCTTTCACCCGGAAGGCAACGTGGTGCACGCTCCCCCCTGCTACATGACCGCGACGCTCACCGGGTCGACTTCTACCAAATCAATGACGTTCGCCGTTTCGCTATTGGGATTCACGAAGCGGTACCGATTCACGTGCTCCATTTCTAATTTATAATCCAGTAATTCCGTCAGGATTTCTGCCGTCGGCTGAATGTTCGCCAGCGTCAGCGTTGTACCTGAGAATCCTTTGATGGCCTGAGCATCGCCAATTTCAGCGGTGGTATTTCCGGAACGGTTATCTTTCTGTGAGGTCACCGTCAACTCCAGTTTCAATCCGTCGGGATCGAGTACGGTCAGGTATTCTTCGCCGAATTTCGTGGCGGGTTTATTGTAGATGACGCCGTGTTGCTCAAGTCGTTTGAGCCAAAAGTCCAGGCTTCCTTCGGGTACGGAAAAACCGACTTCCGTGGCCTGACCCGTTCCTCTGCGACCTTGCGGTACGGCATTCCCCCAGGGGAAGAAGGTCCAGATGGTACCCGGTTCAGCCTGATAGTTTCCGTAGTAGAAGTGATACGTCTGCGGATCGTCGAAGTTGACTGTTTTTTTCACAAACCGCATGCCCAGTACTTTGGTATAAAAATCATAATTTTTCTTGGCATCACCGGCAATTGCCGTTACGTGGTGAAGGCCTATCACATTGGTTTCCATGATCTTTCGTGTTTACTATTCGACTGATTTGATGATACAAAGCTCATCAATTGTAGCCTGCCAAAGAATGGCGGAATCGCGGAAAGGCTTGTCGAAATCAGGGAAGGAAGCAGTTTCCGTACCGTCGTGTACTGTTTTATAGGAATCAACTCTCCAGTTCCATATCAGCTCAACTCCTCTAATGCAAACGTTCTAACCCTGGAGGGATTCCATGTGATCAACCCCGTATGCAATGCGGGATATAGATGCGTCCCGCCCGGTAGGCACAGCCTACCCATTTTGCGTCCGTAGTACATATTACGGACAACCCGTCCCGCTACCTTTACTGGTTTTATCCTACCAAAACGGAAAACGGAAAACGGAAAACGGAAAACGGAAAACGGAAAACGGAAAACGGAAAACGGAAAACTCAAAACCGTAGCCGCCGCCGCCCCTGCTCTAAACTAAAAAAAGCCCGGAACCAGTAGTCCCAGGCTTGTCCAACTATCCACTAAACACCTTAAATAAAACCAGCCACATCTATTGTACTGGACGGGCACTGGTTCATTTGGTCAAAATGGCTTTTTAGTTCTTACGCATTTACAAAGCCCACTCCAACGGTTGCGTGCGAGAATTCGTCCACTAAAATGAATGCTCCGTTAGCCGGGTTTTCAGCGTAAGCATCCGCAAAAACCGGTTTGGCTACTTTGAGTCGAATAGACCCTATTTCGTTTAATTTAAGTTGGCCGGGCGATGCACTTTTTTCCAGTGACTGTACGTCAATGAGCTCTTCCAACGCCAGTACCTTCGCTTTCGTATCATTGATACCGTGCTGCAATAACAACGTTTTACCGGGGGCCAAAGCCTGATAATCCAGCCAGCAGACGTGAGCCGAAAATTCCCGATGCTGAGTAGGCTCCTGGCCTGCTTTCACCAGCATGTTACCCCGTGAAACGTCTATATCGTTTTCCAGCGTCAATACTACCGACTCGCGAGCGTGGGCTTGTTCCAGTTGCTGATCAAAGCGTTCGATCGTGGCAATTTTCGAACGTTGGCCCGTGGGCAATGCGATGACTTCGTCCCCTACCGAAAAGGTACCGCTGGCCACCCGACCCGCGTAGCCGCGATAATCGTGGTACTTTTCCGTTTTGGGACGAACCACGTACTGTACCGGAAAGCGAGCCGCCTGCGATGAATCTACTTTTACCTGGTCATCCATGGCTTCCAGCGTCTCCAGCAGCGACTGACCCGTGTACCAAGAGATTTCCTCGGATTTCTGTGTAACGTTTACGCCGTACAAAGACGAGATGGGGATAAACGCTACGCTTTGTCCCTCAAACTGCACCTGGGCCGCAATGGCTTCAAATTCCTGTTTGATTTCCTGAAAACGTTCCTGACTGTAGCCAACCAGGTCCATTTTGTTCACACAAACAATCACTTTCGGAATGCGTAACATCGCCGAAATGAAGAAGTGCCGGAAGGTTTGTTCAACTACGCCATGCCGGGCGTCCACCAGAATCAGGGAAACTTTGGCGTTGGAGGCTCCCGTTACCATATTCCGCGTGTACTCAAAGTGACCTGGGGTATCGGCAATGATGTATTTACGTCGGGGCGTACTGAAATAAATATGAGCTACATCGATCGTAATGCCCTGCTCCCGTTCGGCAATGAGGCCGTCCGTCAACAGCGATAAATCCAAGAAATCCAGCCCTTTGCGTTTACTGGCCGCGTCAAGAGCTTCAAGTTTGTCACGGGTAATGGATTGCGTTTCGTACAAGAGACGACCAATCAATGTACTCTTTCCGTCGTCAACCGAGCCAGCGGTAGCAATGCGTAAAATGTCCATGTATACAAAAGGGGATTACGTAAAGCCCTAGCTCCGACTTGCCCCGTTGAAGATTTTTTAATACTGTAAGCTTTCTCTGACAGCCTCTACGCTGTCGTAACCATCCGGTTAACGCTTAGAAATAGCCCTGTTGCTTGCGTTTTTCCATCGCTGCCTCCGAGCGTTTATCGTCCATGCGGGCTCCACGTTCTGAAATTTCAGCCGACAGGATTTCTCCGATAATGTCGTCCAGCTCCGTTGCTTCCGACAGCACGGCCGCCGTACAGGTCATATCACCCACGGTACGGAACCGAACCGTTGCTTCATACGGAATCTCATCGGTATCTTTATTGATGTACTCGGAATCGGCCCAAAGCATACCATCCCGTTCGAATACGGGTCGATGGTGGGAGAAATAAATGGAAGGCAGGGGAATACCTTCTTCCTTGATATAATTCCAGACGTCGAGTTCGGTCCAGTTGGAGATGGGGAATACGCGAACGTTTTCACCTACGGAAATGCGTCCGTTCAGCATATCGAACAATTCGGGACGTTGCCGCTTGGCATCCCACTGGCCGAAGTCGTCACGTACGCTGAAAATTCGTTCTTTCGCCCGAGCTTTTTCCTCATCCCGACGAGCCCCACCAATACAGGCATCGAACTTGAATTCTTCAATGGCGTCGAGTAGCGTTACCGTTTGCAAAGCGTTGCGGGAAGCGTACTTACCGGATTCTTCCTGTACTTTTCCCTGATTAATTGAGTCCTGTACGTACCGAACAATCAACTCGGCTCCTACTTCTTTTACGAGCCAGTCGCGGTATTCAATGGTTTCCGGGAAGTTATGCCCGGTGTCCACGTGCAGCAGCGGAAAAGGAATTTTCCCCGGATAAAAAGCTTTCTGAGCCAGGCGTACCAAGGTAATGGAATCCTTTCCTCCCGAAAACAGAATAGCGGGCCGCTCAAACTGAGCGGCTACTTCCCGCATGATGTAAATAGCTTCATCTTCCAGCTCACGGGGGAAAACAGGGTTTTCCAAAGCAGAAGCAGGAATCAAGGACTTATCTCCGAATGAACTCATAGTCAGACTTGTAAAGGTTTTCCGTAGCCGATTTTCGAAAGACCGCCCGGAAATGATCTATTTTTTACACGATGCACTTCTACGCTGAGTGTAGTCCACACTCTTTTTTCGACTCTTCCCACCACCAGCGACCAGCCCGGGGGTGCTCTCCCGGCTCAATAGCCCGGGTACAGCAGGCACAGCCGATACTAATAAATCCTTTGCGGTGCAGCGGATTATCAGGAACGCGGTATTCCGCCAGATGAGCCAGTACCTGATCGTAGGTCCAGTGTATCAGCGGGTTGTATTTCAGGACCTGATTTCCGTTATCCCATTCCAGAACGGGCATATCAGCCCGGTTTTCGGATTGCTCCGCCCGTAAACCCGTAATCCAGATTTCAGCTCCGGTCAGGGCCCGTTTCAGGGGTTCAATTTTACGAATGAAGCAGCACTCTTTGCGATTTTCAACGGAGTAATAAAAACTGTTGAATCCTTTTTCCTGCAGGAGTGCTTCTACGCGTTGCGTGTTCGGGAAATACGTCTCCAGGGACTGGTTGTACTTGGCCCGTGTCGCATCCATCAGATCATAGGTCTCCTGAAATAAACGACCGGTATCCAGGGTAAAGACCCGTACGGGCAAGTGGTTTCGGAAGATAATGTCCGTAATGACCTGATCTTCCTGCCCTAATGAGGTTGAAAATACTACTTTTCCAGGAAATCGTTCGGTAAGTAAGGCGATAGCCTCAACGGGTTCCAGAATTTCCAGCTGGGGTCTTAACTCCTGTATTAATGCTTCGTTGTTCATACTCTTCACCGGGTTCTTCCGCCGCCGATCCTTCGTTTTTTGATACGATCGACAAAAATAGATAATGTCTATAAATTAGATAGAATGATTAACCGATTTTATCAAGCAAACTGTTCATTACGCTGCTGCCTTTTGGCGAAATTCCATGCTAACAAAAGCTATTCACGGATTACTCAATCATCATAAAACACTTATTTTCAGAAGATTAAATACAAATATATTTGTTTTAACCTTTCTTCTTTCCCGGATCTAAACAAAAAGTGACTCTATCTTTTTCTAAGCATCTTTTTCTTCTCTTAGCCGGATCTACTCTACGTATTGACCAAACAAAAGCCCCGCTCTAGTCAGAACGGGGCTTTCCTGCGTAAGGTATTGAGCAGATCAGCTACCTACAAATTTTTCGGCCTCACGGGCTTTCTCTTCTTCCTGCTGGGAGAGTTCTTTGAACTCTTCATCGTGATTACGTTTGTGCTCAAGATTTTCTTTCTCCTGGCTTACTTCATTTTCTGAATTCTTTTTTTCTACCTGCTCTAAAAACTTCTCTACGGTAGGTTCTGGATTTTGTGATTCTTGATTTTCCATAACATAGCTGTGTTTAGTAGGTAAGCATTATTAAAATTTGATACCGACTCCATTCGCTTCGTAACGCGTAGGTTTTCCCCAATATGGGACGGATCAGGCGATACAGTCAGTGGCATCACTTTTGCCCATCTTCAGGTATCTGTATGACTAATATACCTCATCTTATGGAAACGATCCAACCCACTCGCCCGGCTCCCGGAGAAAAATCATCTGACATTCATCGTGACACGCCTTCTGAGACGGCTCAGGAATTAGAACTTGAAAAGTCCATGGACGAAAACGAAGGTCCTTTAGGATTGGGTGACGAGTCGGCTTATCCGAAGGAAACCCGTCAGCAGGAAGACCGCTCGGTACAGAACGTTTTTCCAGGCTCAGCACCTGAAATTCCGCCGGTTTCACCGCCGACACCCGAAATTCAGCCGGATCTGCCTAATGTTCCCGGCACGTTCCCGGATTTACCGCATGCTCCTGAAGAAACGCCGGATGTCGTACCGGAAGCACCCGACGAAACGCCTCCAATGCCGGACATTCCCGAGCAGGCTCCTATCCGGCCCGATGAAATCGGAGAAGTAGAGAATATTCATTCTTCCGAAGAGGCCATGCCCGTACCTACGGCAATTTCGGAGGCAGACCAACAGAATCGCCTTCATCCAGCCTTATAAAAATCTGTCTTTCAACCAAATACGTAGTTATCCATTATTCAATTACACGATAGAAGTATGGCAACTGAAATGGAAAATCTTATTGATCAGCTGGACCTGCTGGTTAAAATCAATATTGATCGTACCAATGGCTATACGGTAGCCGCCAGAGATGTTGAAGATCCACAACTAAAAGTCTTGTTTGAGAAATTAGGGAAAGAAAGTGAAGACTTCGCAGAAGATTTAGGAGAAGTCTTGAAAAAGTACAAACAGACTCCGCCTGAAACGGGTACAACCGCTGCTCGTTTTCATCAATTCTGGATTGACATTAAAGAAAAATTACTCGGAAAAGATCGGGATGCCATTTTAAGTTCTTGTGAAGCGGGCGATGAAACAGCCCTTGCTACGTATACGGAAGCGTTAGCTCACGATAAGATCCAGACTTTGCCCGGTCTTCAGGTTTTGCTGGAAGGTCAACAAACGATTATTGCCCAGGATTTATTGCTCATTCAATCGTTACGCAAAGAGGAAAAAAACATTTCTCAGGCGTAATACATGGTTTTGGAATGGTATTAGTGATAGTCTAGGCATAACGCGGTATCCAACATCACCAGGCGTTGATCTTCGATTTGTTTTTTAAGACCCATGTTTAATCACTTTCAGAGTTTATTTTATCATTCCTGACCATGGAAAGAGCTGACAATCACCGCCTAGACTATTGGCTTAATGCCTTAATACACGCTCACGAAGGACGCGTTCGTGTATATCACACTTTAGTTACCCGCGTAAACTGTCTGTTGGTAAAGCCCTTTCTCATGCGAGGAATGACCAGCAGTAGCCTTTGCAAAACACAATTGGTCAATCAATTGTGGAATTATGGGGGAAGAATGTCCTATGATGTGGTATCTGCCCCACAGTGGAACGACGTTCTTGATCATGATAACTATGAACAAGATTTGCGTAAAAAGGTGGATGACAATCTGCTGATGCTCTATCGTAATGCATTACGCGAGGATCTACCCGAAAGTGTACGACAACTGCTCACCAGTCAGTGGAAATTACTAAAATCTTTCACTAATCGACTGGCTGAACTGGAACCAGAGCCGACCAATCATTATTTAATGCGAGCTTAGTTTAGTTCAATTTTATAGACGAAAAAAAAGAGGGAAGAACGTGCTGTTCTTCCYTCTTCTTTTTTCGTCTATAGTGCCGTGGATGTTGGAATGAATAAAGTCGTTCTGAAAAACCGTATTCGTTGCCAGGAAGGTTATAAAGTCAAGCAGTCCCAGTATGAGCCTATTGCGTACGTAACGTATCACTTTCCTGTACAAAAGCTGAATCTTTATCGGTTACTGCTCCAACGCCTTTTGTACCCGTGGGGCTATTGGTGAAGAGACCTCCAACAATGGCCCAGATAACACAGATAGCTACCATGGCACCAATGAATATGAACAGTTTACGCATATTCGGATTTTCGTTCTGCGGAGTATTAATCGGTTGCTGAGCCATAGGAATATTGGTTTGATTGAAGTATTTAGCGTTGCTAACTAATTTAAAATTGTTGTGCCTTTTCTTTTTGCAAGTTCAAGTACTTGCGGATCAGATTGTTATAAACGAAAGACCCGCTGAGCGGGTCTTTCGTTATTGCAAAAGTTGTAGACTATTTTTCCCGTCTTAAACTTCTCCGGGCGTCTTCGATTTTATCATCCAGATCATCCATGTATTTCGAAACATCGCGTTTAGCCTTTCTCCATTCGCGACCGGAAGACTGATTGATGCTATAGTATTTTTCGAACAGCTCGGCACGACTCTCCTGCAGATCATCCCGCATGGCTTCCCGGCGACGACGATCCCGGCGAGTTTCGCCCTTCTGTTTGTCGTCTAATGATTCGATCCGATTGTTTAACTCATTAATCTGATCGTCGAGTCGCTCGGCCAGTTCACGTTTTTCGCGTTCTTCCGATGAATCCTGGCGGTTGGAACGGCGGGAACTCCAGTCCCAGTCCTCATCTCGGTAACGGTCGTCCCGATCATCGTAGCGACGACTGTTTCGATCGTCATTGTATCGATCATCGTAACGGCGGCGATCCCGATCGTCCCGATCCCGGTCATCGCTGTAACGATCCCGGCGAGAACGATCTTCGTAGCGGCGATCCTCGTCCCGGTAACGATCTACATCGTCACGGTCACGGCGTTCGCTACGGAAGAAGTTGCGGTCCTCATCCCGACGCTCCCGATCGTCTCGACGGTCATCGTCTTTACGATCTTCTGATTTTTTATCTTCATCTTTCCGGTCATCATCCCGGCGGTCTTCGTATTTTTTTTCATCATCTCTCCGCTCCTCGTATCTTCTGTCGCTGTCCCTTCTTTCATCGCGTTTTTCGTCACGATACCGGTCCATATCTGACTCATCCCGACGAGCTTCTCTTTCCTCACGTTCTTCCTGACGACGATCTTTTTCTTTCTCTTCGCGTCGTTCCTGTTTATCCCGATTTTCACGGTAAGCGGTGCGGTTTGACTCTCCGCGTTTGAGGCTACTCGAAAAATTGTCCAGTCCTGCACATGAACTTAAAAACAGTCCGGTAGCTAAAGTTCCTAGTAAAATGATGTGACGTTTCATAGCCATTTTTTAATTAGTACACTAGCTGCAATGATGGGTAGTCGTTTGGGTAAGGCTAGTGTAGTAGTTGGTTGGATGTTAGAAATTATAACGCAAACCTGCGTTCAACTGAGGACTCAGATAGAAAAAGGCCGGCAGTAACTCCGCATATAGTCCTCCTTCTACGAAAAGAGAATACGGGCTTCGCTTCGAGAGAAATTCAACCCCACCTACCACCGTAGGTCCAATCCCAATACTGCGATCGTTTGCAGTGCTATTGATATCGGGGTAATACTTCCGTGAAGTCAACTGAGCCCCTACCCCTCCGTAAAGCGACATTCGTTCCTTGAATGCTGGAGCATACCAGAGGTAATTGGCGTTAATGGCAAACCCAACACCTTTGAGCCGACCTTTCCGGTAATCGCTCGTACCGCCGAACAAACCTCCATAGGTTCCTATGTTTACATCGAAGGCATTACGGTCACCATACTTCCGGATATTAAGACCCGTAGGCTGACCAATTTTCAGGCCTAGAGCCCAATCTTTAATTTGAGCGTGTACCAGCGTCGTACAGCTCACAAAGAATAGAGAAATAAGAATTTTTTTCATGGGTCGTTCATCTTTGACGGGTAAACAACTACTGAACTAAGTAGATTACCATTAATAAATGAAAATATGTTAGTCATTTACTAACAATTTTCATGCCGTTGTACTTTTCCTATGCTTATCTAAGAAATTCAGGTGCCTACTGAATTAATCAACGTTTTTGGGGAAATGCCTACCCACGCCTTGAATTGGTTTACCCCTTCTGTACCCGGCACAAAACTTTCTTTCATCCTCCGCAAAAACCCAAAACAGCTATGAAAACTGAAGAAGTGTTAGGAACTCTTTCGCCCACTACCCGGGAGCGTGCCTTACTGATTGCCAAACGTTTAATGCGTGGCGGTAGACGGAGTCCAGCCGAAGCTATCAAGATGGCCAGCGAACTGGCCCGGCGATGGGCCTGGCGTCAGGTACCCGCCCGACGTTTGTCAGAAACCTATTATAATTAGCTTTACTATTATCCTACTTACTACTTATGGCTTCCTATCAAAGACTCAAAGATTCCGTAGCAATGATCACCGGTTCCAGTTCTGGCATCGGAAAAGCAATCGCTATTGAAATGGCCCGTGAAGGTGCCTCGGTTGTAATCAATTACCATAAAACGTCCGAAGGTGCCGAGGATGCCTTAGCTCAGATTGAAGCCTTTGGTGGTAAAGGCATTATCGTGAAAGCGGATGTAAGCGTAGAAGAAGATGTCAGACAAATGTTTGATAAAACGCTGGAAGCCTTCGGAAAGCTGGATATTCTTGTGAACAACTCGGGTCGTCAGGTTGATGCTCCTTTTCTGGAAATGACTCTTGACCAGTGGGAAGCCGTCATCTCGACCAATTTGACCAGTCAGTTTATCTGCTCAAATCTGGCTGCCCGTCAGTTTGTGAAACAGGCCGAAGCGAATCCTTCCCAAGAGGCAAACGCTATTGGTAAAATCATTTGCATGAGTTCGGTTCATGATATGATCCCCTGGGCTGGACACGTCAACTACGCTGCTTCGAAAGGCGGTGTACTGATGTTCATGAAGTCTATCGCTCAGGAACTGGCTCCTTTGAAAATTCGGGTGAATGCCATCAGTCCGGGAGCCATTAAAACGCCGATTAATAAAGAAGTGTGGAGTGACCCCGAGAAGATGCCCGCTCTCATGGATCTGATTCCGTACAAACGCATCGGTAAGCCGGAAGACGTGGCTAAACTGGCCGTATGGCTTTCCTCAGACGAATCGGATTATATAACCGGAGAAGCGATCTATATCGACGGAGGTATGATGCTGTATCCAGAATTTGCAGACAATGGTTAATTCCTTTCATGAGACAAAAAAGAAGGGATGCCTCAAACGGACATCCCTTCTTTTTACTCTGGTTTGGATTAGATCAACTGTGAATCGTAAACGACTACTTTATTCCAGAGATGTTTGTTTTTGTCGATAAAGGCTTTGTGCTCGGGGTGTACCAGATAGGTCTGCTCATCTTTAGCGGAGGCGAAGACCAGCATAACCGAGAAACTGTAGGTACCATCCGTCACCGCCTTATCGAATTCCGTAACAACGGGCTTACCGATGTGAGCGTGTTTGATCACGGACAGCTTGCCCAGACTCTTCAGGGCATTCAGTAACTGATCGTGCTCAGCTTTATTTTTCGGATTTTTCAACCAGAAAAATACGTGGTGAACAAAGGTTAGTTTTTCATCGGCCTGGGGTACTGCACCGGCAGCCGCAACAACGGAGGCATTTTTCACAAATGATCGACGATCCATGGATTGAGGTTATGATAGAATTTGACTGAATTAAGCTATTAATCTAAATTACGATCCTGTTTCTTGATTTCGCTTCGTTGCATGGAAACGCGAACTTTCTTGATTCGTTTCTGATCAGCAGCGAGTACCCGAAACGTGAATACATCATGAATTACCTCTTCATTTACTTTGGGTAGACGTCCAAATAATTCCAATAACAATCCGCCTAACGATTCACTATCGCCGCGTACGTTCCCAAAGACGTCGATCCCCATGTTCATCACTTTGGTTACATCGTTGAGCGAGGTTTTTCCTTCAAACACGTACGTATTTTCATCAATTTTCGTGTACTGAATTTCTTCTTCATCGTACTCATCCCGAATATCACCTACAATTTCTTCAATGATATCTTCCAGCGTAATGAGTCCTTCGGTTTCACCGTATTCATTTACGACAATGGCCATATGGACGCGTTTCTCCTGGAAATCATGGAGCAAATCGTCAATCTTTTTGCTTTCGGGAATAAAATAGACGGGTCTTACATTGGCCTGCCATTCGTAATGTTCGTCTTTATCAATGTGCGGTAACAAATCCTTAATGTACAGAATGCCTTCAATCTTGTCGATCGACGTTCGATAGACCGGTACACGCGAGTAACCCGACTTATTGATTTTATCCATCAATTCGTGGAAATCCAGCTCTATATCGAAAGCAGTAATATCCATCCGGGACCGCATAATCTGTCGGGCCGAAATACTACTGAAGTTAACGATTCCCCGAAGAATCTCTTTTTGCTCCAAAGACGTATCCTTTCCCGTTGTGATTTCCAGGGCGTGGCTGAGTTCTTCGGCAGTAATGGTATAGCCTTTCCGTTGTACCCGTTTTTCGATAATATTGGAAATACCCATCAACGGTACCGAGATCGGTCGAAAGAGAAACTGAGCCGCTTCAATCACCGGAGCTGTAATCTTCAGAAAACGAATCGGATTCTGATTGGCCCAAACCTTAGGTATCAATTCACCGAAAAATACAATCAGAAAGGTTACCCCAACGGTTTGAATCACTACGCCGACCCAGGCCGCAACTCCTTCGCCCAGGGCTTCCTTGGTAGCAATGGAGGTCAAGGTGACCAGCGTAATGTCGAGTAAGTTCTTGAAGATAAGAAGCGTTGCCAGTAACAACTGCGGATGATCGAGCAATTTGGCAATCCGGCGTTCGGCGGCGTTGTCGCTATCCCGAATCTCGTTACGGGCGTCGAGTGAGAGAGAAAAAAAGCCTACTTCTGAACCGGCAGCTAAAGCCGAGGCGGCTAGTAATAACAACAGCATAAGGCCGTTGCTGATGTAGAATCCGGCACCTACCGCGTTGGCGAGAGGTGCCCAAATAGGGAATGGGTCTAAAATATCGCCCAGGGTCAGGGCGGATTCAGTGAGCAAATGTGGCTCCAAGTCAGGAAGCGTTTGGTGAAACGTAAGCCAAGGTAACAAAAAATTGAATCCGTTAACCCCGACCGATTTGCAAAACAATCAGGATTAACGGATATGTACTAATTATCGCAAGCAGATTTAATGCCTAGAAAGGTAAATCGTCTTCGTCGCTGCCACTGTTGAAAGCAGGAGCCACCGGCGTAGTTGGCCGGGGAGCTGCGGGAGTCGCTGTCGCCGCAGGAGCTGGCATACTGCTCGTCGAAGCTGGCGTAAAACCACCCTCTTCAGTACGTCCACCGCTACCCATCAGGTTAAGTTCCATTACCCGTAAACGTAAAGCTGAACGGGTGTTGCCCTCTTTATCGGTGAACTCTTCCATCCGTAAACGGCCCTCCAAATACACCTGATCTCCTTTTTTCAAGTATTGGGAAGCGATGTCGCTCAGGCGTTCCCAGGCTTCTGCCCGGAACCAGGTCGTCTGTTCTACTTTTTCGCCCGTACGGGTTGTGTATGATTCAGTAGTAGCCACACTAAATTCCGTTACTTTAGCTCCGCTGGGAAGCGTCCGCGTCTCGGGATCACGCCCAAGATTACCGATTAAAATTACTTTATTGAACGTCCGTGCCATGTTAAAATAGTCAGTAGGATTGAATGTGAAATTACGAAATTTCCCGGGTAAATCAAAGCGAAATTTTCGGGTACTGCCCTACCGATCAATCAGTTATTTTACTCATCCACTGATCAATAAATTTAAGTACTAATACCGATTTAGGTAATTGATCAATTGCCTCCGGCGTGTACCAATGCAGCGGTTCAGGTAAGGCTAGCGGTCGGGTTATTTTCAAATGCCAAAAACGCGTTTCGATACGTTGATGCGAGAGTATGTGCGTATAGACGGGCGACTCATTCAGCAGTACTAACTCCGGTAGTAAGGGTTTCAGACTAGCGTGTTGACTAAGCGTTTCCCAATCCAGCAGTTGTTCATCTTCGATCAGCAGAAAATCAAACATATTCGTCCAGACGTCTTTTCCAGTACGCTCACGCATGGCCAGCCGACCCTGTTCGTCTTCCAATACTATGTAGTGAAAGAAACGGTCGCGTACTTTCGCCTTCTTCGCTTTGACGGGAAGTTGACTCTGTCGTCCTGTGAGATTCGCTTCGCATACCTGATTAAACGTACAGAACATACACTGGGGTGATACGGGTACGCACTGGGTCGCACCGAAATCCATGATGGCGTGATTAAACAAGTCCGGATGCTCAGCTGAAATCAGGGAATTCGCCAGTTGGGTAAACTGGGCTTTGGCAGCGTGACTGGCAATGTCCGTTTCGATCCCGAATATACGCGAGAGCACCCGGTAGACGTTCCCATCCAGTACCGCCACTTTTTCGCGGAAGGCGAAGGAGGCAATGGCTGCTGCCGTATAGGGGCCAATTCCTTTGAGTTTCAGTAGCTCCTGGTACGTAGTGGGGAAAACGCCGCCGTAGTCTTCCACAACGATTTTAGCCGTGCCATGCAGATTTCGGGCTCTGGAGTAATAGCCCAGTCCCTGCCAAAGCCGTAATACCTCCCGCTCGTCGGCATTCGCCAGGCCGGTAATGGTTGGAAACGTTTCGATGAAGCGGTAGTAATAAGGCATTCCCTGCACAACCCGCGTTTGCTGGAGGATGATTTCCGAAAGCCAGATGTGATAGGAATTGGTGGTATGTCGCCAGGGTAAATCCCGGCCATAACGTTCGTACCAAGCCAGTAGTTTGGGAGCAAAAAAATCGTTGGTCATTTCAGGGTGTAAAGCAGATGAAACTAAAAGAATCAAGCCACTTTATACGGGCCGACAGACTGGCAGAAGTGAGGTAAAAGTGACAAAAACGAGGAAAAACACAGCCCTCTACGTACTTAGTTTTCGTCACGAAAAGAGGTATAATTCGCTAAATACGAGTCGATTACAAAAAAAATATTGACCAGATTTCTGAATAATTGTTTTGCAAATGAATTCAAACCCGTACTTTTGTGCCTCTAAAATTTTGAGCCTTAGGCACTTTCTCAATTAAAAATCATTATAAACCTTTTAAAGTTTACCCAAGTGACCAAAGCAGACGTGATCGCAAAAATCGCCGAAAAGACCGGCATTGACAAAGCTGATGTAGCTCAGAGCCTGGAGACATTCTTCGGCGTGGTGAAAGAAGCTCTCGTGGATGGCGAACCGGTATACGTTCGCGGTTTCGGCAGCTTCGTGAATAAGAAGCGGGCGAAGAAAGTAGCACGGAACATCTCTAAAAACACGACGATGGAAATTCCTGAGCACTACATTCCTAGCTTTAAACCCGCTAAAGAATTTACGGAATCAGTAAAAACTTCTGAAAAAGCTAGCCAGGCTGTTTAAGCCCCTGGTGTAGCACCGGATATGCAGGGTAGGAAGAAGGCTAACAGTTCTGCTATACTTTCTTTCTGCCCTCCTGTCCAGATTTTTTAAGTACCCAATGAATTGATTTGCTTTGGTAAGTGTTGAATTTGTGACTTTCTCTATCTGCTGAATCGTATTCGCTAATCGTTAGTCTCAAATTTTTAAAATCATTGCTCCCGTGAAGAAATCATTTATTACCCTTATCGTTGTTGCTGTTGCTTCGATTGGCGGGCTGTATAGTCTGCCGAAAGTAGCCGTGAAGGATGATAAACGAGCCACGGAGAAGAAAGTACCAACGCAGTCAGAAGCGTCCAAACCCTCAGCTCCGGCCGCTGAAACCCATCTGCCCCCCGTCCCGGCTGAACAACGTAAAGCCATCGACGGAGCCCGTCAGATTTTCGAAAGTACCAACCACTCCACGAGCGAACGCATTAGGGCCGGCGAGCAATTGGCGGAACTCTTTACTCAAGTGAGCCGGTTTGACAGTGCAGCTTATTTCGCCGGAGAAATCGCTGGACTACAACCGACGGTCGAACGCTACTTGAAAGCGGGCGATCGGTATTACGAAGCCTTTACGTTTGCCCTTGATTCAGATAAAGCGGCAACGCTAGGTCAGCAAACGCGGGATTGGTACCAGAAAGCCCTGGACCAGAATCCGAACCTGCTGCAGGCAAAAGCCAACCTGGCCATGACTTACGTATCCACGGCGAACCCCATGCAGGGGATTGGCATGCTACGTGAGCTTCTGGAACAGGATCCGGACTTTGAACCTGCCCTGTTCAACCTGGGCATTCTTTCCATGCGTTCCAACCAGTACGAGAAAGCGGTTGGACGTTTCGAACGAATCCTGCGGACTCACCCCAACAGCACCCGCACGATGTTTTATCTGGGCATCTGCTACGCTGAAACGGGCCAAAAAGAAAAAGCCAAACCTCTGCTGGAAGAGGTTCGGAAAAAAGAAACTGACCCGTCCATTCAGGCGGGTGTCCGGGAATACCTGGAGCAGTTAAAGTAATTTTTTTAACTCGGTTGCTGGTTTCCGGGTGATCAAATGATTCCTGCGAACTGACAACTTTAAACTCATTTTCAATTATGCCTTGCGGAAAAAAACGTAAACGCCACAAAATCGCTACTCACAAACGTAAAAAGCGGCTGAGAAAGAACAGACACAAGAAGAAATAACATCGAGTGGAAAGTGAAAGGTGAAAAGTGTAGTTTTTTCACTTTTCACTTTTTGACTTTTCATTTTTCACTCCTTGGGCTGGCCCGATTGGGTTACAGCCTTTTTGTGTATTCACCCAATTCTGTTCGAACCGAGTAAATGAATAAGAAAAGTTAAGTCAGCATCGCTTTCGTGTCGCTGGAAGCGTTTCTTATGGGTTTACTCTAAACCCTCTGAGCATCACCTGTGAGCAATGAATTAGTTATCAATTCGACTCCCAAAGGTGATAGAATCGCTCTTTTGCAGGACAAAAGAATCGTTGAATATCACTTTGAAGAGTCAGAAGAGCACTTCTCTGTGGGCGATATCTACCTGGGAACGGTCAAAAAACTGGTCACCGGGCTCAATGCCGCTTTCATAGATATTGGGTACGAGAAAGATGCCTTTCTTCATTACCTGGACCTGGGGCATAACATCAATTCACTCAACAAGTACACGAAAGATGTAATTGCCAAACGGGTGAGTGATGGCATGCTGAATGGGTTCGAGATGGAGCCTGAAATAGACAAGCATGGAAAGATTGACAAAGTCTTAACCAAAAATGCCCCTATTTTAGTCCAGGTCGTAAAGGAGCCTATTTCAACCAAAGGCCCCCGACTTTCCTGCGACATTTCCATTGCAGGCCGTTTTCTGGTACTGGTTCCTTTTGGACATTCGATTAATATTTCCAAAAAGATCACCAGCAAGCAGGAACGTCAACGCCTTCATCGGCTTGTACAGGGCATTAAGCCGCCCAACTTTGGAGTAATCATCCGTACAGTCGCTGAAGGAAAAGAATCGGAGGAAATTGAACTCGACCTGCGAAGCCTGCTGGCCAAGTGGGATGCGGGGATGAAAGCCCTCCGGGACGCCAAGCCCCGTGATAAAATCATCGGTGAGATGAGCCGGGCTACGTCCATTATGCGGGACATGCTGAATGATAACTTCGACAGCATTACGCTCGACCATAAGGAAATGTACGAAGAGGTTCGATCGTATGTTACCCAGATTGCTCCCGAGAAGCAGAATATTGTTAAATTCCATCAAGGGAAAAACAAGGTATTCGAACATTTCGGCATTGAAAAGCAGCTCAAAATGCTTTTCGGACGTTCGGTAAGTTTACCGGGCGGTGGCTATCTGATCATTGAACATACGGAAGCCTTACACGTCATTGACGTAAACTCTGGTAATAAATCCAATCAGGAAGAAAGCCAGGAAGATACGGCGGTCAATGTAAACATTGAAGCAGCCAAAGAAATTGCCCGTCAGTTGCGGCTTCGGGATATGGGTGGAATCATTGTCATCGATTTTATTGACATGAAAAAGCCCGAGAATAAGAAGCAGATTTATGACGTGATGCGGGAGGAAATGAAGCTCGATCGTTCGAAATTCACCATTCTGCCCCTCACTAAATTTGGTCTTATGCAGATTACCCGGCAACGGGTACGGCCCGAACTCAACATTCAGACTCAGGAAGTTTGTCCACCTGCGGTGGAACGGGAAAGATTACGGCGAGTATTGCAGTCTCAGACATTGTTGAACAAAATCTGGATTACATACTCAGTAAGCAGAATGAAAAAGGATTACGGATCATGCTCCACCCCTACCTTTATTCATACTTTATGAGCGGTTTTCCGTCTCGCCGAATGAAGTGGTGGCTGAAGTACCGAATCTGGGTAAACCTGGTACAGGACAGCTCACTAGGTGTTACCGAATTCCATTTTTACAATAAGTCCGGCGAGCCGATTGAGGTACACGGATAAATGTATAAGAACGAAAAGGCCGGAATCACTTGATTCGTCTTTCGTTCTTATACGTAATTGCGAATCAGATCTTTCAAATGCTCTGGATTTCGGCTGCGTTTTAATTCCTCCTGCAATTGCTGAATCGTAGCCTTCAGGCGTTTAATTTCCTGAGCAAACTTGGCATCCATCTGCCGGGGTTCTGCTACAAAGCGGGCCTGAAAATCACTTTTCCGTACTTCGTTCAGTTGACTTTGTAACTGATCAGCCTGCTTTTTCAGAGCCTGATTGTACGCGGCCATTTCCTGAAAATCGTCCGTCTGACTAGCCTCGGGTTGTTCACTCTGCAGTTTCAGCAAAGCAAACCAGTTACCCTGCTGATAGGCTTCCGTAAGCTCTTGCATCAGTCGGGTTTTATGCTCCCGTTGTACTTCGTCACGCTCGCGATCCGGGTGCAGGCGTTTCACCAGATTCATGTATAATTTACGCAACGGGATGAGTTCAGTCGGTACGACTTCGGGTAGCTGTACGGCCTTTTTTTGCTTTCGTTTTTCCTTTTTCTCCGCTCGTTTCTGTCGTTTCTCCTCCTGCCGGGCCTGCTGTTTCGCCATCTGTTCGGCTACATACGCTCTTAATTCCTGCTCGTTCTTGAGGCGGACGCCTTCAAAACTAATGCCGTATTGCTGAGAAAACAGCTCTTTCAGTTCCTCAAGTCGGTCCTTCTCGGCTTTCGTTTCCTGGCCCGTATGCTCATTGTAGATGGCCCGCAGGTCTTCCCGTCCAAACCGTCGGATCAGTACCGATGATTCCTGGATGATAAATTCCCGTAAAGCCCCTTTCTCCGCTTTTTTGAAGGCCTTGGAATGATAGGCATCATTGAAAAGATGTACCCGGCGGACGTGAGCGTCTACTACGGCTTCTTCCAGCGGTAGAATTTCCTGCTTCACCCGTTCGCGGGCCATTGCCTCCCAGCTTTCGTAATTCTGAAGGTCCTGCCGTAGCTGCTCGATTCGTTGCAGGTACTTCTGAAACGTTTCCTGCACGTCGGATAGCGTCGCTTTTCCAGGGGTCGGTATTAACTTTTCCACGCGTGAATCTGATTAAACTGCAAAGTACGGGAAGAGTTTAGTTCAAAAGAATAGGGCCTACCGAGTGTCTTTTAAAAATCGTAGCCCAATAAGTAGGCCTTTCACGATCGTACAGGATCCTGCTTCACCTTGATAGAATCGTTCGTTTTTATGATAGGATTGAAGACGTACCAAGTAAAGGTTATCCTTTTCCTTTGAAGCAGGATTAGTCATTGCCTTTACCCGTATTCTTTCATCTATCTAAACACGTTTTCTATGTTACCCCTTACTATGAAAGCGGCGGTTGTCCGTGAATTCGGAAAACCCCTATCCATTGAAGAAATGCCGGTTCGCCGACCCGGTCGTAACGAAATCTTAGTTAAAGTAATCGCTAGTGGCGTTTGTCATACTGATTTGCACGCCGCAGGTGGCGACTGGCCGGTGAAACCCAAGCTACCGCTCATTCCTGGACATGAAGGCGTCGGGTATGTCGTAGCCTTAGGGCCGGATGTGACCAACGTTAAAGAAGGTGATGCCGTTGGCGTACCCTGGCTCTATAGTACCTGTGGTTGCTGTGAGCATTGTATTACTGGCTGGGAAACGCTTTGCGAGAGTCAGCAAAACGGCGGCTATAGTGTAGACGGTGGCTACGCCGAGTACGTCATTGCCGATGCCCGATACGTAGGAAAGCTCCCCTCGAACGTCAACTTTATTGAGATGGCTCCCATTCTTTGTGCCGGCGTAACCGTGTACAAAGGGTTGAAAGAAACTGAAACCAAACCCGGTGAGTGGGTGGCCATCTCGGGAATTGGCGGCCTGGGCCACGTAGCCGTACAATATGCGAAAGCCATGGGTATGCACGTTGCGGCTATTGATGTAGCGGACGATAAATTAGAGTTAGCGAAACGACTGGGAGCCGACTTGGTAGTCAATGCAAAAACGCAGAATCCGGGCGAATACTTGCAAAAGGAAGCAGGAGGTATGCACGGTGTACTGGTCACAGCGGTTTCACCCATTGCCTTCCGGCAAGGCATCGCAGCCCTTCGCAGAAAAGGAACCATTGCGTTGAACGGTTTACCTCCCGGAAGCTTTGATTTACCCATTTTCGAAACCGTTTTGAAACGTATCACCGTTCGCGGTTCTATCGTCGGTACGCGTAAAGATCTCCAGGAAGCAATCGAGTTTGCCGTCGAAGGGAAAGTACGGGCGACCGTGCATACGACTCCTTTGGAATCCATTAATGACGTGTTCGATCAAATGAAAAAAGGAGCGATCGAAGGCCGTATGGTGATGGAAATCGCTTCGGCCTGAGTCTAGGTTTATCAGCGTACGCTTCCTACCAGGGAGCTAAACTTTTTCGTAAGGTTTAGCTCCTTTTTTGTTACAGCAGGTTGAAGCACACTCGCTTCAAACCCTTCAGTCTCAGGATTCACCATTCATCCCAAAACTAACCCGATTTGAACTATCTCCGGTGGTACGCTTGTTTCAATCCTCAGAACTTGGTTTTAACGCTTCCCTCATGAATAGAAGTCTCACTTTAATCATAACCCTTGCCGTCCTCCTGGTGGTAGACTGGTACGGTTTCCAGGCGGTGAAGGCCGCTACCCAACAGGCTTCACCGGGCTGGCAACGCTTTGCCCGATTACTGTACTGGAGTTTTCCCGTGGTTGCCTTACTTATGTTTGCCCTCTCCGCTACGCTGGGTAGCGATTTCTGGGGACGTTTTAAATTTGTACGTGGGTTTTTGTTTAGTTACATTCTGATTGGTTACCTGGGCAAGATCTTCATGGTACCCTTTCTGTTGCTTGACGATCTCAGTCGGGCCTTCCGTTGGGTCATTTCCCATTTTAACTCCTCGTCTACGGTCGATACCCCCATTGTGGCGAACGCTCCCGATGTGGCTGTACCAGCTCCAACGGCCCAACTGCGTGATCCGGATACGATTTCCCGTTCAGAATTTCTGGCAAAATCCGCTCTGGTCGCTTCCGCGGTTCCGGCCATCGCTTTTACGTATGGCATTGTATCCGGAGCCCACGATTACCGCATCCGCCGCGTACCGCTGGTACTGAAAAACCTACCCAAGCAATTTGATGGCTTACGGATCGCCCAGATTTCGGATATCCACTCAGGTAGTTTCTTTAATAAAACGGCGGTGAAGGGCGGTATTGAAATGCTACTTCGCGAAAAACCCGATATGGTCTTCTTTACTGGTGATTTAGTGAACGATCGGGCCATCGAGGTAAAAGACTACAAAGATGTATTCGATAAAGTAAAAGCTCCCCTCGGCGTTTTCTCAACCCTGGGTAACCACGATTACGGTGACTACGCAGCCTGGAATAGTCCCCAGGAAAAACGCCAGAACCTGCTGGATCTCGAACGGGTACACCGCGAAATGGGGTACGATCTGTTGCTGGATGAACACCGTTTTCTGGAAATGGGTGGTGAAAAACTGGCCATCATCGGGATTCAGAACTGGGGTACAGGCGGCTTTGCTCAATACGGAAATCTGAAAAAGGCGGCCGCCGGAACGGAAGAAGCTCCGGTGAAATTACTGCTCTCTCACGATCCGAGTCACTGGGATGCCCAGGTTCGTCCGCTGTTCCCGGATATTGATGTACAGTTTGCCGGCCATACGCACGGAATGCAGTTTGGTGTCGAAACCAAGTACTTCCGCTGGAGCCCGGTTCAGTACCGCTACAAACAGTGGGCGGGTCTCTACGAACAAGGCGATCAGAAATTATACGTAAATCGGGGCTATGGCTATATTGGCTACCCCGGACGCGTAGGGATGCCCCCGGAGATTACGATTTTTGAATTGAAGAAAGGATAGAAAACGGAGTTCCTCGTTGTTCGTTCTTTGAATCTTCCATTCCTCCTTAACAGGATCTCAAAAAGCCACGTAGAAAATTTTCTGCGTGGCTTTAACTTTTTATCGGTTGAAACATCTTTTTCGCAGGCTTGTTTTTACCTTAACTACCGTGTTCACCCGATTCAAATCCCGAATGTTATGAAAAAAATACTCCTTGCTCTTGGTTTGGTTATGAACGGAATGCTTTCTTATGGTCAAAGCTGCTGTGAAGAAGCTACTGCAACCTGTCACGAAACGAAGGATCAGGCCAAAGGGCTGGCTCCCGATCCCATGCAATTGATGGCTTCTACCAAAGAGTTTCAGGCTATGCACGTAGAACCTCTACCTTTCACCTTCGTTAGTAAGGCCGGTGGCGAAATGATCAAGATGGATGCTCCCGACGGAAAAGCGGCAAACGGCTTTTTCATCAAGGCTAAAAGCCCCTCGAACAAATATCTGCTGGTCTATCAGGAATGGTGGGGCCTGAACGATTACGTAAAGCAGGAAGCTGAAAAGTACTACAACGAACTGGACGGCAAGGTAAACGTACTGGCTCTGGACATGTACGACGGCAATGTAGCTACCACCCGCGAAGACGCCGGAAAATACATGAGTCAGGCGAAACCCGAGCGTCTGGAATCAATCATGAAAGCGGGCATTAACTACGGTGGACCCAAAGCTGAATTTGCGTCGATTGGCTGGTGCTTTGGTGGCATGCTTTCCCTGAAGTCCGCCCTGCTGGAAGGTTCACAGGCGGTGGGTTGCGTGATGTATTACGGTCGTCCGGAGCAGGATATTGATAAACTGAAAGCCTTGAAAACAGACGTGATCGGTTTCTTCGGTAAGAAAGACAAAGGCATTCCTCCAACCGTAGTGGAGCAGTTCGAGAAAAACATGAAAATGGCTGGTAAAAAAATCGAAGTGAAGATGTACGATGCCGACCACGCCTTTGCCAATCCTAGCAACCCGATCTACGACGAAGCCGCTACGAAAGATGCCTTTCAGCATTCGTCGGAATATCTGAAGAAAAAGCTGCTATAAGTTTTCGGTTTGCTGTTTGCAGAATTTTTGCCACGAAGGTACCAAGGCACGAAGTCTCACGCAGTAATAAGCTCAACGTGAGACTAGTTTCTGAAAACAGAAAACTAAAAACTGAAAACTAAACCGTCCGTACTTTGCGTTACTATCCTGTAAACGACATGATCCAATGAAAAAGCTGATATTCACGTTACTGATTGGAGCTATGGTGTTGCCTGAGTACGCCTCCGCTTCAGCTCCAAGCCCTTCGTCGGGCACCACGGTACAAACCGAACAGGCCCACGCTCGGAAGCGACGGTCGTATCGCAAAAAGAAAGGTTTCATGTGGGGTTTGTTCCGGAAAAAAGACAAAGGCTGCGGCTGTCCCAGTTATAAATAATTGAAACGTACTTTCTATCGTTAACCTGTCTCGCAAGGACAGGTTTTTTCATTCTCGACTGTACCTTTGCTTTTCGTTTTTCAGCAGAGAATTCTTCCGATGCGTTCTCTGATTTTCATACATGGTCAACGTCTCTAGTTGTGTTGACTGCCAACGGTTAATTATTCCCAATGAGCAAATATTTTCATTTAACGGTAAAAGAGGTCGTTCGTGAAACGGAGGATACCGTTACGATTCACTTCTGGCACCCACCCCACGCCACTATTCCGTATAAAGCTGGTCAGTTTCTGACATTGATCGTCACCGTCGAAGGCAAAAAATTACGTCGGGCGTACTCCATGTCCAGCTCGCCCACCAAAGATGCTTCCATCGCGGTTACGGTCAAACGGCTGCCCAATGGTTTGGTCTCCAATTACCTCAACGATCAGGTAAAAGTGGGTGATGTCATCGAAGTGATGGAGCCGATGGGCCATTTTGTGTACGAGCCGCAAGCCCAGAAAACGGGCGGTCTGAGCTTTTTCAAATCCAACAAAGGCCGTCATCTGGTGTTTTTCGGTGCGGGTAGTGGCGTAACGCCGCTAATGTCGATGATCAAAACGGCCCTGCCCGGCGAACCCCAGTCTAAAGTCACGCTTTTTTACGGCAGTCGTATCGAAACGGGGATCATCTTCCGTGATCAGCTTTCGCAGTTGCAGGACCAGTACGGCGATCGCCTGGAAGTGGTGCACGTACTGAGCCAGCCCCAAAGCTGGGATGAACGTACGGGTCGGATTAATCAACAGGCGGCCATTCGTTTATTGGACGAATTCGGTGTGAACGCCCGTTCGGCGGAATACTACATCTGCGGACCCGACGGCATGATGGAAGAGGTACAGAACGCCTTATCCATTCTCGGTGTAGCTAAAGATCAGGTTCACAAGGAAAGCTTTGCTCCCTCGAAAGATACACACGGGGAAGTCGTGGAAGATGAAGACGATAGTAAACTCAAAACCCGTAGCGTGACCATCATCTACGAAGGGGCTGAATACAAAGTGGAGGTAAAGCCTCACCAGACGATTCTGGAAGCAGGACTGGAAATGGACATTGATCTACCTTACTCCTGCCAGGCTGGGATGTGTACGGCCTGTATGGGTCGTTGCAAATCGGGCAAGGTACTCATGGACGAAGAAGATGGCCTTTCCCCGCAGGAAATCGACGCCGGTTTTGTACTCACCTGCGTAGCCCACCCGCTGACCGAGGGGGTTGTGGTGGAAATTGAGTAAGCGTTTAGGGTTTTGTGTTTAGAGTTTAGAGTTACAACGGCCATGATTACTGGTGCCTCATTTTTGTACAACGATGTTAGAGCACACACATGGTTACCCGATTAGATTGCTGTCGATGCTACGTGGCCCGATAATTAACTCAAAACACGAAACACAAAACCCTAAATTCTCCTAATTCCAAGGTTTAATGCCCCAATACGGATTACGTTGAGCCTTGATACTGTCTTTGATGTGTTCTTTAATGATCCGGTCGCGTTCGGCCAGATTGATCTTCTTTCCTTTCATTTTCGGTAAGACCAATTGCTTCGGCTCTACTTTCTTCAGGTCAATTTTTGTAGCCGTTACTACGGTGACTCCATCATTATAATCTAGTTCCAGAATGATTCCCGGCAAGCCAAACAACCGTTCGGGACCCGCCGACACGGGTAAATCATCGGCAAACCAGGCTACAATTTTCTGCTGATTGGCCGGGTCTTCCATCTCCGCTTTCATGCACACGTGGCCCGCAACGTCTTTCAACTGATTCAGTATTTTCCACTTGGGAATTTTGAGTGAATCCTGAATCAGGTAGGTTTTGCCCCCCATTTCATGCCATTCCGTAATAATCTCCTTGTCAAAATCCCGTTGGACCAGGTAGTCGTCCTGCCGCCACGACCAGCGACCATCGTCGGTTTCGCCCTGTTCGCTTTCATAGGTGTACACACTTTGAGCGGGTGTAAAGACCAGTTTTAGTTTCGTTTTCTCTTCGTCGTCGTTCCCCCACATCATCTTTGCCCGATCCTTTTCTTCCTGACTCAAAAAAGGCAGTTTGGCGATGAGCTTGGTCCAGTACGTTTTCCGTTCGTAATTCACGACCCCTTCAATGTCCTGAGCCTGTACCAGCGAAAGCGTTGTTACGAGCAGGATCAGGGTTTGTATGACTTTCTTTTTCATTGATTCGTTGAATACAGTGCTTGACTTAGAACCCACCATTATTACGCAGATTGGCTTTGATGCCCCGCATGTTGTACGTATAGCTGAGCATGAAATACCGGGTAATGGTTTGTACCTGCGTCTGGGTAAAGAAGTTGCCGGAGGCTCCCTGGTTGATTCCGAGGTTGCGGCGGAAGACATCGTAGGCCGACAGGCGAATTTCTGACTTCTTGCTCTTACCCAATAACTTATACACGGCCATGTTCAAAATTGGGATGTTTTGATCCAGTCCGAAGCGGTCATTTTTGTAAATGTTGTAGTTAAAAGTCGCGTTGAAATACATGCTCCAAGGACCTTTCACGTTCATCTGCCCGCTGTAGCTGGAATTCCAGATGTTCTGATTCTGGCCCGTATTAATCGAATATTTCACCAGGTTATACGACCAGTTGGCATTTCCGTAGAACGTAAAGTTTTCGCTCGGCGTCAGGTCCAGGTTGAGTCCCCAGTTATAACGATTACTGTTGGTCCGGTTCTGGATTTCATTAATAAGCGTATAGCTACGACCAAAGTTAATACTGGTATTTAACCCAATGTTAGCCTTGTTTTTCTTCAGTGGGAAACCGACGTTCAGGTACGTTCCATAATTCTGTCCACCCGTCAGGTTAATGGGTTTCGTGCGGGTAATCAGCAACGAGTCGATGGTTTGGCTGTAGACGACCTGATTGACGTTGTACGAGTAGTTGATGTTTCCAAAAAACCGCGTGAAGGACGACGGGTTAAAATACTGAAAACCGGCGTACGCGTTATGACTGACCGTAGGTTTCAGGTCCGGATTTCCCTGCGTAATGTAAAGCGGGTTGGAATAATCAATGATAGGTTGCAGATCACGAACCGAAGGCTGCTGCACGCTGCCGGAGTAATCCATGTACAGGTAGCGGTTGTTTTTCAGATCGATGTTCATATTAACACCGGGTACAACCACCGTATAGGATCGATCGACATTCATGAATTGGCTCGCGTTCTGATCCGTTGCAAACCGTCCCGAAATGTTCATTTGAATACCCGCCAGTCCGGCTCCGATGTTGAGGCCTTTGTAGTTGTAGCGAAAACCCGTACCCAGCCGGTTGTGCATAACCTGATTGGTGTAGTAGCGACTCAGCGTATCGTTTCGCCGATTACCTTCCTGCTGGTCATACACGTTGCGGTCTACCTTATCCTGCCGTACTCCGAAGTTATAAAAACTTTCCCAGGCAATTCGTTTGGTCACGGGCTGTACGTAGAACAAGCTGGTCCTGATCTGATTCTGACGATTGGTGTTGTCCGTTAGCAGGTTGAGCTGACGGGGCGGCAAAGCACCTGTTTCAGCCGGCACAAAGAATTCATTGTCCGATTTTTGCAGTCCGTCTGCATCGCCATTGTTCAGATTGAAAGTAGCACTGGCGGCAAAGCTTCTGCCTTTTTGCTTGAATTTATGCCGGTACAGGGCCGAACCAGAGAAATTGATCGTCTGGCTGGTGTTCCGGTTATCCTGCGTGGTCTGGCTCGTCAAACGTCCTCCTGACCGCAGGTTTTCTTCCTGTTTACCCTGGGTATACGTCTGGTTATTGATCGTACCGTTCGCAATCAGAATCAGTGTATTGAGTGAATCGAGATTATCCTCGTACCGTAATTGTACGCGGTGGTTATCATTTTTCGTGTATTCATTAGACGTCGTATTGGTCTCGAATTCATTATCTGCCAGAATGCTCTGCCGTTTGGAAACCTGATCGATCCAGTTCCGACGCTGGTTATAGTAGTAGTTGGAGCTGAATTTTTTCTTCTTGGTTTCGTAGTTGTAGTTCAGACCCCCGGCGTACGAATTGTTGAAACCCCGGTCGCCGCCCCCACCATTCATAATGATGACGTTGCCGCCCTGAATGATGACCCCATCGCCGCCGCCGTCACTGCCGGTCAATCCTCCGCCGAAGCCAAAATCCGTTTCATCCCAACGGTAGGCTGAACTACCGTAGAAATCCTGACGGTCATCCCAGCTCATACCCGATTGATTGATATTGTTGCCGAACCCAACGACAGCAAACTGCTGCTTATCGTCGAATTTGTTGTAGTTCCCCCGAACATCTATGCGTTCGTCCGTACCCACTCCTGCTTTGATCTTTCCAAACCCTCCTCTTTTATACTCTTCTTTCAAGGCCAGGTTGACGGTTTTTTCTTTCTTGCCGTCGTCAATACCCGTTGCTTTCGACTGCTCGGACTTACTGTTATATACCTGGATTTTATCAATGGTTTCGGCTCCCAGGTTCTTGGTAGCAGTTTTAGGATCGCCGCCAAAGAAGTTCTTCCCATCAACGGTTACGCGTTTCACTTCCTGCCCCTGAGCCCGGATACTCCCATCCTGTTCAATCTGAAAACCGGGCAATCGCCGCAGCAGATCTTCTACCGTTGATCCCGGTGGTACTTTAAAGGAGCTGGCGTTGTATTCAATGGTATCACCGCGAATGTTCAAAGGAGCTTTTGCCGTTTTCACGACTACTTCAAAGAGCTCTTTGGAAATGGGCTTCATGGTTAGCTCACCCAAATCCGTAACCGCTGCCTCGCCGGGTGTAAACTCTTTCTGAAAAGGTAAATAACCGGTGTAGGAAGTCTTGAGCAAGTACGTTCCCCGCTTCACATTCTTGAATTCAAACGCTCCTTTTTCGTCCGCCCGGGCGTAGCTCACCAGAGCCGAATCCTTGGGCGTTAATAACATGACAGTCGTGAAGGGTAAGGCTGCATTTGTCGTATCGACCATACGGCCCTTCACCACCACACGCGTTTGGGCATGGGCACAAAAAGCCAGTAAGAGCAGAAAGGTACTCAGTAGAAGGTAACGCATAAAGAAGGTTTAGATAGGGAGGAGTTCAATCAGAGGGCTAAAGATGAACGAGATTTTTAGTTTAACAACGAATAGATTAGTTAAAATGTGTTAAACGGAAAATATCGTTGCTTAATGGCATTTGTTGGAAAGATGAGAAAAGTAAAGGCAAGGTTGCATTCCATTGTATGAATTTATGTTAAATCTATCTTCTTCAGATAAAATATAATATTCCTCTTTATAGACATGATTAGAAAATGGACATTACTCTAGCTCCTACTTATTGCTTTCAGGAAAAATTAGAATTTAAAGATTGTTTTTAGGGAAGGCTGTTTTTATTTTGTCGCGATTCAACTTTATCCAACGCTACTATGAAATTCTTTATTACTGGCTTTTGTATACTCTTATTTTCATTCGTTTTCTCGCCGGTACAGGGGCAAATTCAGGCCGGCATATACGGCTCTTATGAGATAAAAACGCCTAAAGATCCAGCCTTTGAACCCATGTGGGGATTCGGATTACAGGCTCGCTATTTTGTCAATTCTAAATTTGCTGTAGGTGTAACCGCTACGCGATTTGCCCGAAAGGAGATATTAATTCCTGGTCAACCTGACCCTTCGGTACCAGAAGAATACATCAGATATGTTCTCACCCCAGTTACAGCTACAGCGGAGTATTTTTTAACAGAAAAGGGAGTTAAACCTTACGTGGGCCTTAAAGTCGGTGCTCATTTCCGAAAAATAGACACTCGTTACGCAAAGGATACTGATTCATTCTTTGGCTTATCGCCGAAGCTTGGATTACAAATTCCCATTCAACAGGACATTTCGTTATTTGTTGAAAGCGAATATAATGTTCTACTTCAAAAGAAAAAATACATAGACATTGGCTTGGCTAGGACTGAGCGTTATTTGCAATTCAATGCAGGGCTTGTGTATATTTTTGGTAAGAAATAGATATAAAAAGAGCCGACTTATGGATGAGTCGGCTCTTTCATTTAAACCTTATCGCAAATACAAATTCCCCAACGCATCATACGCCATTACTTCTTCACTCACTAATTCCCGAACAAGTAACAGAAAAGCGTTTTCATTCTTCGGAGCTAAACGAGCCACTAATTGCTGAATGGTAATGGGTCCACTCGCTAATGCATCTACGATTCGTTGCTTTTCCTGCGTCATCGAGCCCGCCGTTTGACGGGCTTTTTTTCGAGCCACGCAGGTATCACAAATCCCGCACTCGTAATCGGTAGACTCGTCAAAATATTCGAGTAATAGCTGCGTTCGGCAACGGGTCGTGTTGCCCACGTATGCAATCATGGCCTGTACTTTGCTCAAGTCGCGGTCGCGGCGGGCCGCAATGGCCCGTACCGAAAGCGGCAGGCCAGCGGCATCGTACCGGGCCGTAATGAAGGTTAGCTGCGGTTTGGTTTTTTGCGGATCGTATTCAATCACATTCAGTTCTTCGAGCCGATACAACAGCGTCCGTACTTCGGCTTCTGGTACCAGAAAAGCTTTAGCGATGGCGGATTCCGAAATAATCAGGTATTCCGTAAATAAGGCTCCGCCGTACATCCGTAACAGCAGTTTCGTGAAGCCATCAAAGCGTTCGTTGCGTACCTGAAATTCGTATAATTCGCGGCTATTGACCGTAAAATGCAGTTTGGACGGATTGTGATACGATTCACTCATCTGAATGAATCCCTCACTTTCCAGAATTTTCAGGGCGTAGTAGGTATCGGTCGTAGCCAGTCCGAACGTCGATTGAAAGTCATTCAGATCAAAATCGTAACTACTCCCCTCACCCGCTCCAATGGCCAGCCGGAAATAATTCGCCAGACATTGGTAAACCCGGCGGACAAAATCCAGTTCGGGATACTGCTGCTCTACCTGTTTAACCAACTCTTTTCCATCCCCCGGAGCTACCAGAGCTACGGCGTAGGCTTTTTCCCCATCCCGACCGCCGCGTCCGGCCTCCTGAAAATAGGCTTCGAGGGTATCCGGCAAATCCAGGTGAATGACCGTCCGCACGTCGGGTTTATCGATCCCCATCCCAAAGGCATTCGTCGCCACCATCACCCGTATACGCCCCTTAAGCCAGGCTTCCTGCCGCATGGCTCGGTCCGAGGCACTTAAGCCCGCGTGATAAAACGTCGCCGGAATACCCCGGCGGCTGAGTTCGTTGGCAATGGCCTGCGTACGGCGGCGGCTCCGGGCGTACACCACGGAGGTACCGGGGACATTGGTAAGGATTTTCTGTAAGCGTACTTCCTTATCTTCCGTCGTAATAATCGAATAGGAAAGATTAGGCCGGGCAAAGCTTTGCTGAAAATCCGCTCGTTCCGCATGGCCAGTTTTTGCACGATGTCGGCTTTGACTTCTCGTGTAGCCGTGGCCGTCAGAGCCAGCAAGGGCAGCTTGGGGAAAAGCTCCCGGAACTCAGCGATTTGCAGGTACGGTGGTCGGAAATCGTAACCCCAGGCCGATACGCAGTGGGCTTCATCCACTGCAATCAGGTTGATTTTCATTTGCTTGGCCCGTACCCGAAACAGCTCGGTTCGCAAACGCTCGGGTGATACGTACAGAAATTTCACATCACCGTAAATACAGGCATCCAGCGTATGATCAATCTGTCGGTAGCTCATGCCCGAGTACACGGCTTCGGCGTGAATACCGCGTTTTCGCAGGTTTTCCACCTGATCCTTCATCAGGGCAATCAAAGGCGAAATGACGAGGCACAAGCCCGGCTGAGCCAGGGCCGGCACCTGAAAGCAGACGGATTTTCCTCCTCCCGTGGGCAGCAGGGCCAGTACATCATGCCCGGCCAGTACTGATTCAATAATTTCCCGTTGCATGGGTCGAAAAGCATCGTACCCCCATACCTGCTTTAATAGTTCGTCAATCGTCATGGTCAAAAGCTACCTCTTTTTCCAGTTTTCCAGGCTCCTTAAATTTTGTCCAAAAATAACACGAGCTTGTGCCGCGTTTGACTATAAAATCGCGTAATTGAAAGAGAATCCTTTCTGGGTTCTTACGCAAGGATTGTAAAAACAATTCACAGATAGAATTTGTATCGTTAGAAAGATTACCTTACTCGTGCTATGAAAAAAATTTTACTCTTATGTTTTTGCTTGGTTAGTGGACTGACCTGGGGTCAGAGAACGTTGCCACAAGCCAAGAAAATTCGTACGACTGCTTCCTCTGACCTGATCTTCTTACCCGCGAAAGGAACCGTTTGTTATTCAACCGGTCAGACCGATAGTCGTATTGGTCCTCCACCGGAATTTCTGCGGCGACGCGGCGGACGTACCACCGCGACGACAGCCCAGATCATTGTCGAATACGAAGGTTTTTCGGATAGTGCCCGCACGGCTTTTCAATACGCCGTCGATATCTGGTCTTCCCTGATTGTATCCCCCGTTCCCATTCGCGTTCGAGCCATCTGGACTAACCTGGGCGGTACTGCCAACGGATCCATCGTGCTAGGTGGGGCCCGCCCGTACGCGTACGTAGCTGGCGTGCAGGGAGCCCTGAAAGCAAACACCGCGTATCCCATTGCATTAGCCGAGAAACTAGCCCGTCAGAATCTCAACGGCGATCAACCCGATATTTACTGTCAGTTTAATAGCAACAGTCAGGTAAACTGGTATCTGGGTACGGATGGAGCGGCCAACGGTTCACGGGGTCGTCAGGATCTGGTCACCGTCGTCACGCATGAGCTGGGCCACGGTTTAGGCTTTACGAGTTCTTTCTACGCTGAAAACCCAATCGGCGTCTGGGGCAATGATTCGAATTACGGCTATCCCGAAGCGTTCGACCATTTTGTAGTGAATGCTACTAATCAGCAGCTCATCGATCAAACGCTATTTAGCAATCCTTCCAACGAGTTGTACCGACAACTGACCAGTAACAACCTGTTCTTCAACGGACCCCTTGCCACGCAACGCAATGGCGGTACGAAACCGAAACTATACGCTCCCACCACTTACAGCGTCGGATCAAGTATTTCACACCTCGATGAAACGACCTACCGTACGGGTACGGCCAATGCTCTGATGACGCCCTCGCTGGCCCGGGGAGAAGTCAACCAGAATCCGGGTCCCATCGTCATGAACATCTTTACGGATATGGGTTGGAAATCTACCTCTATCCTGCACGAACGCCTACGGGATTCGGAAGATTTACTCGGACGACCCATTACCTTCCGGGCAACGGTCGTTAGTGATACTACGTTGAAAGGGAACGTACGGCTTTCCTACACGATCAACGATACGACCCGGGCGAATGCGACAACTGTCAACATGACCCAGTCGGGTTCGGAATATACGTATACGCTGGCGGCGGCGAATACCCCCCGAATCATCCGTTACTGGATTACGGCCGAGGATAATTCCAACCGCGTTTTCACTAGCCCCGCCGAAGCTCCCGGCCGGGCTCTCTGGACCTTCCGCATTGGTACCGACAATACGCCACCCACCATTACGCACGTTCCCCAATCAACGATTTTATCCACAGCAGATTCGCTGATTCTGACTGCCGATGTTTTTGATGACTTTGATTTTGGTATTGATACCACTTATATTGATTATCGGATCAATGGCGTAGCTCAGCCTTCGGTACCCATGCCTCGCTTAGGCTACTACGTCACCAATGGCGTTCGCAGCAACAACATCTACGCGGTCGGCGTACTAACGTTTGCATCGGGACGAATTAAAGGCGGCGATAAAATTGAATACCGAATCGTAGCTCGTGACCGGTCTAAAGCCCGTAACCAGGCTACACTACCGGCCACGGGGTACTTCACCGTCAACGTAGCGGGCGTGGGTACTGCGGTTTCGGAGTACGTCAATGATTTCAATGCGACGACCGCAGCGAATGATTTTTCGGGGAATGGATTCCAGATTACTACGCCGACGGGTTTTCTTGATGCAGCTATTCATTCCGATCACCCCTACGTCGATGGCCCCGCCAGTCAGGGTTACGAAGCGAACTATACCTATATCTTACTGAAGCCCATCCGGCTTTCGGATCAGGACCCCTTTATTCGGTTCGATGAAATCTGTCTGGTCGAACCGGGAGCCGCAGGTTCTATTTTCGGTAGTTCCGACTTCTATGATTATGTAGTAGTGGAAGGGTCAAGGGATGGTGGCAAAACCTGGGTACCCTTTGATGAGGGCTGGGATGCCCGGGCCAACAACGAATGGCTCACGGCCTATAATTCGCAACTCGTCCGGGCGAACGGAGCCGAAAACTCTACCTACGCCGGTACGGCAGGCCTGTACAAACGCCGGGAAGTCAACATGCTGGGTTCGGGTTATTTCAGTCCGGGGCAGCAGGTACTGGTTCGTTTCCGCTTATTTGCCGATCAGCTTTCGCATGGCTGGGGCTGGAGCATCGATAATTTATACATTCAGCGGGCAAAACCGGTCGTTACTTCAGTGGAGCCTACGCTGCAACGGGCCACGATAGCGGTATCTCCGAATCCTAGTAATACGGGTGAATTTTTGGTGGAAGCGGACTTTCCTTCAGTCACCCAATCGTTAGGTCTTTCCGTAACGAACCTGTTCGGCCAATCGCTTTATCAAAAAACCATCGCCAATCCGGGTTCCTTGCGGGAACGCCTCCCGCTGACGAACCTGCCCGCGGGTACGTACCTGATTCGCTTCCAGACGGATGCCGAAGTCATTACCCGACGGGTCGTGATTGCCAAATAAAAACGAACGCTTACGAAAAGCCGGGTGCCTTCCTCACCCGGCTTTTTTGTGCTCCTTACACTCTTTCTTTAAACTAGTGACGCGTACCTTTAAGGCACGAATTACCCTTTCTCCCATGAAATTTCTCTGGTATTGCCTCCTTTGCCTGGTCCTGCTTGGGCAGTCTTCCTGCCGCGTCAGTCGTCAGCGGCCGTCGCTTACTTTGCTGGATACGCTCTGGCAGTCGGCTGCCTTTCAGCATCACCACGCCGGACTGATGATTCTGGATGCGGATACCCGCAAGGTGGTCTACCAGCACAATGCCGAACGCTATTTTGTACCCGCATCCAACACCAAGCTTTTTACCTTTTATGCGGGAATGAAAATGCTGGGCGATTCGGTCGAAGCCCTGCGATACGTCGTTCAGCAGGATTCACTGATTTTCTGGGGTACAGGCGATCCTTCACTGCTCAATCCTAATCTGCCGAGTACCAAAGTGGTGGATTTTCTGCAATCCCGTCCGGAAAAGCTGTACTTCTGGCCCGGCAATCCGCTCCTTAAACCCTACGGCCCCGGCTGGGCCTGGGATGACTACAACGACTATTACCAGGCCGAACGAACCAGCCTTCCCGTATACGGCAATGTCGTTCGGTTTACCCGAAAATCGGCCCAATCGGTACAAGCCAATCCCAGCCAATTCCGGTATACACTGGATACATTGCGTCGGGATTTTCAGGTTCGCAGGGCGGAAACCGAAAACCTGTTTTACGGTACGAAGGCACCGATTCCCCTGCGGTATGAACAGGACGTACCTTTCCGGACTTCGACGGAAGTAACCCTGCAGTTACTCAGTGATACGCTGCAAAAACCCATTACGTCGTTACCCGCTTTTACGTCGAAAGTATACCAGCCCCTGCGTTCGGTGGCGAGTGATACGCTTTTTAAACGCATGCTTCAGCCCTCGGATAATTTCCTGGCGGAGCAGATTCTGTTACTGGTTTGTGCCAGACTCGAACAGCCCTTCGATCCCGGTACGGCAATTGATTACATGCTCAACAACCACCTAAGGGATCTGCCCGATGCTCCACACTGGGTAGATGGTTCGGGTCTTTCCCGCTACAATCTCTTCACGCCCCGCAGTATCGTGGCGTTACTGGAAAAACTACTCGCCGAAATGCCCCGCGAGCGGCTTTTTCCGCTACTGGCAGTGGGTGGGCAAAGTGGTACGCTTCGGAATAGCTACCGTTCCGCCGATCGGAAACCGTACCTGTTTGGAAAGACGGGTTCGCTATCCGCCTGCTACAACCTGAGTGGCTATTTGCTGACCAAAACGGGTAAAACACTACTGGTCAGTTTTATGAATAATAACTTCAACCGACCCACGAGTGAGGTACGCAAGGAAGTTGAACGCGTACTCACGGCCATTCACGAGCAGTATTGAAGCAAGCGTTCCGTACTTATTATCCGTATTTCTTACGTACTTTTGTCGCGGAAATCCACAATACATGCAGTCCCAAAAACCTTTCATTGTTGGCATTACGGGTGGTAGTGCGTCGGGTAAAACGTTGTTTTTGAAAAGCCTTTTAGCGGCTTTTCCCCAGGAACAAATCACATTAATTTCACAGGATAACTACTATCGGCCCCGGCACGAAATTCCGCTGGACCGGCACGGTGTCCATAATTTTGATCTTCCCGAGTCCATTGATTTTCAGCAGTACGCTCAGCACATTCACGACCTTCGGGAAGGGAAACTGGTGCAAAAACTGGAATACACGTTCAACAACCCGGAGATTGTTCCGGCCTTGCTGACGTTCCAGCCTTCGCCCATCATTGTGGTGGAGGGCATTTTCGTATTCTACTTCGAAGAAATTGCGAACATGCTGGATCTGAAAGTCTTCATCGATGCTAAAAACAAGGTGAAGCTGAACCGCCGGATTCGTCGCGATGCCGAAGAACGGGGTTACGACATCAACGACGTATTGTACCGCTGGGAGCACCACGTCAAACCAACCTATCAGAAATACATCAAACCCTTCCGGGCTCAGGCGGATATTGTCATTCCCAACAACGAACACTTTGAAAAAGGGCTGGACTTGCTGGTCCATTACCTGAGAATGCTGATTACTACGTCAGGAAGCTCAAATCCGGGTACAATTGACCCTGAACAGGCTCGGTAAAAAGGCTTCTCCGGAAAATTGATTTTTCAGGACTTTCAGACCACTGGCAAAATGCGTTACTTTGCAGGGCATTTTGCGGGATCAAAGAAAGCGGACGTGGTTCGCGAAGGTCACTTGCCTTCCCTCTTTCATCTCTTTTCACGACAGGAAATAACCATAAACTTTTCTCTTCTATGAGTACGATTCAGTACGTACACGCTCGCCAGATTCTGGATTCGCGTGGCAACCCAACCGTTGAAGTAGACGTTCGCACCGAAAATGGCTTCCTGGGTCGGGCTGCTGTACCTTCCGGAGCTTCTACGGGCGTTCACGAGGCGGTTGAACTTCGCGACGACGACAAGTCTGTATACTTAGGTAAAGGCGTGTTGAAAGCCGTTGAAAACGTCAATGAACTGATCTACCCTGAAATTCTTGGTATTTCTGTATTCGAGCAGAACATGATTGACAAGATCATGATCGAGCTGGACGGTACGCCCAACAAGAGCAAACTCGGAGCTAACGCCATTTTAGGCGTGTCGCTGGCAATCGCTAAGGCGGCGGCTCAGGAAGCGGGTCTGCCCCTGTTCCGTTACATCGGTGGTGTTAACGCCAATACGCTGCCCGTACCGATGATGAACATCATCAACGGTGGTGCTCACGCCGATAACGCGATCGACTTCCAGGAGTTTATGGTAGTTCCGGCTAAAGCTGAAACGTTCTCGCAATCCCTCCGTATGGGAACGGAAGTATTCCATGCTCTGAAAGGTGTACTGAAATCAAAAGGATACTCAACCAACGTAGGTGACGAAGGTGGTTTTGCTCCGAACATTCAGTCGAACGTAGAAGCTCTGGAAACGGTATTACAGGCGATTGAAAAAGCCGGTTACCGTCCGGGTGAAGACGTATTCATCGCGATGGATGCGGCCGTATCTGAACTCTACAATGCAGAAACGGGTAAATATATCTTTAAGAAATCAACGAAAGACGAACTGACGTCTTCTGAACTGGTTTCATACTGGACGGAATGGGTGAACAAATACCCCATCATCTCCATCGAAGACGGTATGGCCGAAGACGATTGGGATGGCTGGAAAGCCCTCACCGACAGCATCGGTTCAAAAACGCAGCTGGTGGGTGACGACTTGTTCGTAACCAACGTGAAGCGTCTGGAAATGGGTATCGAAAAAGGTGTAGCCAACGCCGTACTGGTGAAAGTAAACCAAATTGGTTCACTTACCGAAACGATCGATACCGTAAACCTCGGCAAGCGTAACAGCTACAACAACATCATGTCGCACCGTTCAGGCGAGACCGAAGATGCTACCATTTCTGATCTGGCCGTTGCTCTGAATACGGGTCAAATCAAAACGGGTTCTGCTTCTCGTTCCGACCGTATGGCGAAATACAACCAATTGATCCGGATCGAAGAAGAACTGGGCGATTCAGCGTACTTCCCCGGCTTGAAAGCGTTCTAATTCGCTGGCAGTCTTTTGGGCTATGGGCTTGGGTTCTTTTCGGAGAGCTTAAACCCATAGCCCATTTTTTTGTTACAAAGGTGTAATCCCCTCTCGACTATGTCTCGTTTCAAGCCCTCTCAATTTCGTATCCTGGCGGCAATCGTCTGGTTCGTCATGATCTGTATTAGCGACTACAGCCCCCTCAAACAGTGGGAAATGAGTCGTGAACTGGTTGCATTGAAGGAGCAGAAGAAATTCATGGAAAAGGAAATCGTCCGGGTACACGACGAACGAAAAGCCATCAACGAATCGCCCACATCGCTGGAAACGTTTGCCCGGGAAAAGTACCACATGAAAAAGGAAAACGAAGAGGTGTTTGTACTGGTGGATGAGCAGGGGAATCCGGTGGAGTGAGGATTTGAGGTTTCTAGGTAGGGTTGAAGGTTGAGATTGGTTTAAGGGTTGAAACCTGTAAGATTAGGTTTTAGTGCGTTGGCCGTAGTATTTGCTGCGGATGTTGAACGTTGGTAAGCTGTGTCTACCGGGCATACCCCGCATTGCATACGGGGCTAAACACATGGAACCCCTCCGGGGTTGGGGTTTTGATTAAAGAGGTACAACTGGTGCAAGTTTCCAAACTTATACCCACCATTAAGCAGTTTCCAACTGCCCGGTTTTGCAATCCGAAAGCGATTTGTAAAGCTCCCATGCCTTGCCAATGCACAACCGTTAAGTTCCAGATTACAAACCTGGAACAGCGAAGAGCCTACCAGACGATCTGAGCCCTACCGATTAAGTAGCATTATGGATAGTCCCCTTAGATTAACACCCTCTAGTCAGGAAATACTAATTGATCTATTTTCAGCATTGAAAACTGAAAACTGCCCATTAAAAACAATGCAATGATTAACGTTCTTTTTGTTTGCCTGGGAAATATCTGCCGCTCGCCGCTGGCGGAAGCTTTGTTCAAAAAAGCGGTGCAAGAACGCGGTCTGTCCGATCAGATTTACTGCGATTCTGCGGCAACGAGTACTTACGAAATTGGTAATCGTCCTGATCACCGTACCCGCCGGAATGCGGAGTCGCATGGGCTGCAGCTTGATCACCGGGCCAAGCAACTTCGCAAGTCTGATTTTGTGGATTTTGATTACATCATTGGCATGGACGATTCGAACTTCGATAACATTCAGGCCATGTCTCACCAATTCAGCGGGGCATATCCCCGTCACGAGCAGGTATTTCTCTTACGTAAATTTGACCCGCTGGTGGATACGTCCAGCATGACCATTCCTTCCCTGCCCGATCCGTATTACGAGGCGGATGAAGCTTTCGAAGAAGTTTACCAGATTGCCGAGCGTAGTACAAAGAAACTACTGGACTGGATTGTTGAGCAGCATGGCTTAACGGCTCGCCAGGGTTAAGAGCGGACCTTTATCCACCGCTTTTCATAAACTTCTATCCCGATTCTGATTCCTTCAAATTACCTTTGCTCCGAATTCCATTGATAGGTCCATTCTCATCCCCTAAATATCGTGAGCAAAAAAGTTCTCTTAGTCATCCTCGACGGATGGGGCATTGCCAAACAAGGTGAAGAAGACCGTTCGGCGATCATTGCGGCTCAAACGCCTTTCTACGATTCCTTATTTGCGAATTATCCGCATTCTACGCTCGTCACCTTCGGCCCGGCGGTAGGTCTGCCCGTGGGTCAGTTTGGCAACTCCGAAGTAGGTCACATGAACCTTGGAGCGGGTCGTACCGTCAAGCAGAGTCTGGTACGGCTGAATGATGCCATCGAGCAGGATACCCTTCGCCACGAACCCGTATTGGTAGAGGCTCTGGAATACGCCAAGGCGAATCAGAAACCGGTACACCTCATTGGACTGGTTTCCGATGGCGGCGTACACGCCCATATCAATCACCTCAAAGCCCTTTGCAACGTTGCCAAAGACAACGGTTTGCAGGACGTATTCATCCACGCCTTTACCGATGGCCGGGATACCGATCCGAAATCTGGTGTAGGCTACTTAACCGATCTACAGCATTTTCTGCCCACTTCTGTTGGGAAAATTGCCAGTGTTACGGGCCGGTATTACGCCATGGACCGGGACAATCGCTGGGAACGTATCAAGCTGGCCTATGACGTGATGGTGAAAGGCGTAGGTCAACTAACGCCCGCCGATCAGCTGATTCCAACGATGCTCCAGTCCTACGCAGAAGGAGTAACAGATGAGTTCATCAAGCCGATCTTATTGACTGAAAACGACCAGCCGATTGCCACCATTCAGGAAGGTGACGTCGTTCTGTGTTTCAATTACCGTACCGACCGTCCGCAGGAAATCACGAAAGCTTTAACGCAGGAAAATTTCCCGGAATACGGTATGCATACCCTCGACATCCGGTATCTGACGCTGACGAACTATAACAAGTCGTTTACGGGTGTTCATGTGATTTTTGACGATTCCAACCTACCCGCTACGCTGGGTGAAATCATCTCGAAAGCGGGTAAGAAACAAATCCGGATTGCTGAAACGGAGAAATATCCGCACGTAACTTTCTTCTTCTCGGGAGGTCGTAACGAACCTTTTGAAGGAGAAAATCGACTTTTGTGTCCGTCGCCCAAAGTGGCTACCTACGATTTGAAACCCGAAATGTCGGTTTATGACGTTCGGAATGCCTTGGTTCCTGAACTGGAAAAAGGAGAAGCGGATTTCGTATGTCTGAACTTTGCCAATCCGGACATGGTAGGCCACACGGGTAGCTTTGAAGCCGTAGTTGCTGCCTGCGAATCTGTAGATGTGTCACTGAACGCCGTTGTCACCGCCGCCCGCAACAGTGGGTATTCGGTGATTGTACTAGCCGACCACGGCAACGCGGATTACATGATCAACGACGACGGTAGCCCCAATACGCAGCACAGCCTGAACCTGGTTCCGTGCATCTTACTCGACGATGATCACAAAGCGATCAAAGATGGAAAACTCGGCGACATCGCTCCAACCATTCTGGCTCTGATGGGCATTGAAAAACCCGAAATCATGACGGGAGACGTGTTGGTGTAGCAATTCGTTTTCGTTACTTGAATACTAAAAAACGTCTGGACATAAGGTTCAGACGTTTTTTTATGCCTATGCTGTCAACTATCGCGAAGTAAAACTTTGCTGTTCACGCTTGGTATTAGAAATCCGGCTGGTTTGCACAGGCAAGGCACGGGATTATAAATTTCGTTCAGATCGCTCTCGGAATTACAAATCCGAAAGAGCCGCTCCCTTCAGCTTGCTAACGCCGAAGAGGTTCCTTGTACTTGGCCTCGTATGCAATGCGGAGTATGGGTGCGTCCCGCCCGGTAGGCACAGCCTACCAACTTTTGCGTCCGTAGCAAATGCTACGGACAACCCGTGAATCCAATGCGAATCTAGCCATGGGTTGCACCCATGGCTATTCAAATGAAACCCCTCCGGGGTTAAACGGTCATACTTCCCTATTTCATCTAGGCTTGCACTCTGCCTCACTAACCCCGAAGGGGTTCACTGTGCTTAGCCCCGTATGCAATGCGGGGAACGGCCAGCCCGGTAGGTATAGACTATCCACTTTTGCATCCGTAGCAAATGCTACCAACAACCCGTTCCGCTGTCTTTACCGGATTTATCCTACAAAACTGAAAACTCCTCTACACCGCATACTCCTTCCGCCGCCAGAAGTACCAGCCTCCTCCCAACAGAGCAATCAGTACCAGCGGACCGAGCAGATTCAGCACCTGCCAGGCCGTCCGGTTTTCGTCTACCTGTATTTTGTCGAGGGGGCGAAGTTTAAACTCCTTGGTACGGGCCGTAATGACGCCGTTATCGTCAAGCATGTAATCCATCGCATTCAGGATAAAATCCTTGTTGGCGTACACGTGCCGATCCGGACTGAAGCGGTCGAAGCCCAACGGTAAGGGTACTTCCCGCTTTGGATCAAAGTCATTGAGAGCCATATCCCCATCGGCCACCACCACAATTTTTGAAGGCTGATCCTGTACGGCAAAGCCCTTGGCTCGCGGGTCGTCGGGTAATAAGCGATTCCGGAACAGCGACGAGAACTTCCCTTCCAGTAAATACGCTACCGCTTTCGGTCCACCGTTGTACTGCGTCGGATCGGGTTTTCGCCCCGCCTCATTATAGGGAATCACCGCCGGAGCGTGCAGATTTTGCGTATACGCGGAAGTGAATAACAAGGGCGTTTTGCGAATTCCTTCGGCTCCTACCGTATCGAGTGAACCCACGTAACGTCCGTATATGGCATCCAGATTTCGGGTGATGGGCGATTTCCCGAAGGAATTCAGTAACGGATAAAACCGCCAGGGCATTAGCTGAATGTTGGCTTTATCGCCCATCGTTCCAATGTTCAGTGGAATTTCGGCGGACAATAAATCTTTCACTACAACCGGGTTAGCCCGTAATCCGTACCGGAACAGCAGTTCGTCCAGCTTCAGATTCGTCGGTTGAGCGTAGACCCCTTCCCGGCCTACGGAATCCGTTTGTACCTGATCGATGAGGAACATGGCTTTTCCTCCATGCACAATAAACTGATCGAGCTTGAGCTGATCATCTTCCGAAAATTCCTGATCGGGCTTCACAACCAGTACGGCGTCGAGTCCACCCAGATTCGGAGACGTTTGCAGGTTGACCTGATAGATTTCGTAATGCTTCTGCAAAGCCACAATCAGATCCGAAATGCGTACGGGATTGAGTTTCTTCGAAAACGTCGAAAGCAGTCCGATCTTTTTCTTTTCCTTCTGGGTAAGCTCCCGCAGAGCCGTCGCCAACGTGTACTCGATATTTTCCGCCGAGAGATTCAGGTTTTCCTGAGCGGATTTAGAAATGTTGCCTTTCAGTAGTTGAACCGCCGTTTCCTTGTTCTGGTACGTCAGCAACGCTCCCGGCCAGACGAGTTTCTGGGTACGGCTGTCCTGGCCGCCTTCGACCACATTCGTCGGAATCAGCCCCTTTTCAGTCAGACTTTCGTAAAATGCATTGCGTTTCTCGCCATTCGTTTCCGCCGAGGGGTCGATGAATCGATACTCCAGGTGTCCGCCCGACTGAGCTTTGAATTCTTCCAGCGTTTCACGTACGGATTCCCGCAGGTGACGAAAGCCCGGATTTAGGTCACCATCTAGATACACCTTCACGTACACTTCCTCGTCCAGCTGATCGAGCAGGTTTTTAGTCGCATCCGAAAGGCTATACCGTTGATCTTCCGTCAAATCCAGACGAACGTAGAAAAAACTGGCCAGGACATTCAGGGCCACCATTTCAATGATTAAAAGCAGGGGACGCAGGTACTTGGATTTCATAGTGCAAAAATCACGCTTTTTACGGCTTTAGAACTAACGCCCCGCCCGATAAAAAATTTTCTTTCCTTAGATTGTAACCTTTCCCGCACCCTGGCGTATCCTTTCCCGAATTCTGAACCTTAGCCTACTCCATGACCGACGAACAGGCCATGCTAGCCGTCAAAGGAGGAGATCTGGACAAAGCGGCCATTTTGTACGAACGCTACAAAAAGTCGCTGCTCAATTTCTTCCTCTATCGACAACCGTCCCGGGACGTAGCCCGCGACCTTACCCAGCAGGTATTCCTGCGGGTGTTGCGGTATCGGCATACCTTTCGGGAAGAGGCCGTGTTCCGGACCTGGGTGTACGAAGTGGCCCGCAATGTATTTCACGATCACTTGAAAACGGTACGGCTGCAAACGAATGAAATTCCGGAACTACTGGATACGGAAGAGGAGCCGGAAGACCGCCATCAGCAATTACACCAAGCCCTGGGTCAGCTGCCCGATTCGTACCGGGATGTACTCTTACTCAGTCGGTTTCAGAATATGAGTTACGAAGAAATTGGGCAGGTACTCGGACTGTCGGTAGCGAATGTGAAAGTACGGGCCTTTCGGGGCTTACAGAAGTTACGTGAATTGTATTTCCAGTTGAATGAATAAAGTCAACCAACGCATACGCTCGTGGAAAAAGATACGGTGATTATTGATTATTTGCTGGGACGCCTGCCGGAATCCGAACGGCTGGCCTTTGAGCAACAACTCGACGCCGACCTGCCCCTCAAGCAGGAAGCCGACGGATTACAGAAAATCTGGTACGATGTTCAGCAGCAGGAAGTCGAGCCGGATGCCGGAATGGATACGTCTTTCTATGCTCTGCTGGATCGGGAAAAAGAAAATCAGGCCCTTGAAAAAGCTCGCCAACAACCTCTCAAGGTCTTACCCCGCCGACGCTCTTACTGGCCTTATGCCGCTGTACTGGCCGCTTTCGGACTGATGTTCTGGCTGGGTCGCCTGACGGTTACGCCTACGGTACGGACGCTTACCGTCGAAAAAACGGTCATGCAACCGTTAACTACGCCGCCTTCGGAAGAAGTTGCCCAGATAGAAAAGCCGAAGACCGGGCAACCTAAAGAGACGTCGCTAACGAAAGTACAGCAGGAAGTAGCCACGCTTCGTAAGGAACTGAAGGTTACCCAGGAACTGGTCGTGCTGGGCTTGCTGCGGAAAGAGTCGGCGGCCGAGCGGCTGAAGGGCTTACAGTACGCCAGTCATTTGCCCGAGTTAAAACCGGAAGTATTACGCAGTCTGGTACGAACCCTTCGGCAGGATGAGAATATCAACGTACGACTCGCCGCCATTGAAACCTTACGGGCGTATGGACAAAATCCTAAAGTTCGGGAAGCCTTTCTGGCCCGGCTGGAAACCGCCTCCGAAATTCCTGAGCAACTCAGCGTCATGGAAACGCTGGTGGGCTTACGCATCCAGGAAGCTCTGCCCCAACTCAAACACCTGACCGAAGACGAAACGGTCGATCCCCTCATTCGCCAAAAAGCTCAGCAAAGCATTCAACTATTAACCATTTAATGTCATGAAAAAAGGATTTATCGCGGGTTTGATCCTGCTGAGTAGCAGCCTTTTCGCTCAGGAAAAACCGAGCACCCAAACCTACCGTACCACCTTCGCGGGGAAGAAAGTCGTACTCCGGATTGAACATGCCAACGTAACGATCCAGGGAACGGATGGTAACGAAATCCTAGTTGAAGCTCAGGGCATTACGCCGCCGCCCAAAGAAGCCGAAGGCCTGCGACCCGTCGGAGGCGGCGGTACAGATAATACGGGAATAAATCTTTCGGCTCGTACGGAAGGCGATGTGCTCAATCTCACCACCAGTATCCGGCAGGATGGCATCAGTTATGTCATTCGGTTGCCACGCCGTCTGAATGTAAACTGGCAATCCAATAACCGGTACGGCTTCGATGATTCAGAACTATCCATCAACGGAATGCAGGGCGAAATTGAAGTTCGTACGGCTTCCACCGCGATTAATCTGAAAGACATTTCAGGGCCGGTCATTGCGTATTCCTCGATGGGCAAAATCAACGCTCAGTTCAGTAAGGTGAATCAGAGCAAACCCATTTCCTTATATTCAGGCCACGAGTCCATTGATATCAGTCTTCCCGCAGATACGAAAGCTCAGGTAGCTTTATTAACGTCGATGGGTAATGCGTTTACCGATTTTGACATCAAGCCGCTACCAGATTCGCTAGTGAAACGTTCTAAAACCGCCCGAGCCGTTGCCGGCATCGGGGTTAAGGGATCGGCCATTAATATTCGTCGAGAACTAGCCACCGCCGATAAGGCACGCGATTTGGCGGCTAAACAAATAACAGTCGCTGACGGGGAGATCATTTCTGAAGCTACCACCATCAATGACCTTGTTGAGTCTGGAAACGCTGCTGTATTTTTTCCTTCGCCGGGATCTTCGGGTACCCAAGGAGTCATCAATGCTCCCGGCGTTTCCATTACCGTCCATTCCTCCATGGGAAATATCTATTTGCGGAAACGCAAGTAATCGATACCGAGCTTCTGAGTGCATCACTCAGAAGCTCACCAGTGTTTCTACCTGCTGACGAATTAGGGTCTTGATAAACTCGTCCTGAATTTCGCCTTCCACCCAGTTCTTTTTCAGGAACGGAATCTTCACCCGCAACCCCAGTACCGTTGCGTTCATAAAGCTCATAATATCCGTTAGGTGACTCATTCCCAGCGGATTGCCACTTCCCCCGTCCGAAATTCCCACCAGAGCCACCATCTTGCCGCTCAGTTTGCTGGGATAATGGAATCCATCCAGAAACGCTTTCAGTACGCCCGGAAAAGACCCGTTGTATTCGGGGACGATAAAAATCAGCTTACTCGCGTTTTCAACCGAATCCCGAATGGCATTGAAGGCATCGTGCTTGCCAAAGTTGGCGTACAGAGCCGAGTAGATAAAGTCAATGGGCAAATCCGCCAGATCCACAATACGGGCTTCGGCTCCCACTTGCTGAATCTGCTGCCGGTAGTACTCCGCAATCTGACGACTACGAGAATTTTTCTGATTCGTTGAAGAAACGATGGTGATCATGAGTAATTTGTCTTTTCTTAGGTACCCTTTTGCCAGCGTAGCTAGATTGCTGCAAGGTAAAAGGTTTCTCAACTTTTGAAGCGATTGCCGTTTATTTCCATTGCCCGTATGGACCAACCTTCCATCCTCAGCCTGTTTGAATCGCAGGCCAATCCAGAACGAGCGGCCTTTGTCGCCCGTTACTTTAAAACGGGTCCGGGGCAATACGGTGAAAACGATCTGTTCCTCGGGCTTTCTGTGGGACAAACCCGGGCCATCGCCAAACAGTTTCGTACCCTGCCCCAGAAAGACGTTTTGAGTTTATTACAGAATCCCTATCACGAGCATCGGGCGGCGGCTCTGTTTATCTGGGTTGATCAGTTTAAGAAGGGTGATCCGCTCCAAAGGATGGAAATTTTTGAAAGCTATGTAGCCCATCGGCAGTACGTGAATAACTGGGATCTGGTAGACGTTTCCGCCCGTGACATCGTTGGAGCTTTTCTGTACGATCAGGATCGGAGTCTTTTGTACGACTATGCTCAGTCTAATCACCTCTGGAGCGTCCGTATTGCAGTCATTGCCACACTGTATTTCATTAAAAGGAAAGAGTATACCGATACGCTGGCTCTGTGTATCCTACTCCTTTCCCATCCGCACGACCTGATTCACAAAGCCTGCGGCTGGATGCTCCGGGAAGTAGGCGAACAGGATCGGGAAGTTTTAAAAGAATTTCTCAACGAACACACCCTACAGATGCCCCGTACCATGCTTCGCTACGCCATCGAAAAATTACCGGAATCCGAGCGACAGTATTATTTAAAGTTGAAGTAATGCAGGAAGTATTAAGAGCACATCTGGAGCAAATCATACCGTTGACGGACGAAGAATTCACCTTCATCGCATCGCACTTTATTCTCAAAAAATATAAGAAGCATCAGTTTCTCATTCAGGAAGGCATGCTCGTCAAGTACGTCTATTTTGTCGTTTCCGGACTTTTAAAACTGGTACACACCGACGATACGGGCAAACAGCAGATTATTTCCTTTGCTATGGAAGACTGGTGGGAAAGCGATTATCAGGCTTTTTATACGCAAACCGAAGCTACCTTTTCACTGGACTGTGTCGAAGATAGCGTCGTGCTTGGTCTTTCGCTGGAAAGCTATCAGACCCTTTGCGAGCGTCTACCCAAAATGGAGCATTTTTTCCTTCAGAAAGCGAACCGGGGGTACATGGCTTTGCAGCGACGTTTGTTATCACTGATGACTAGCCAGGCCAAAGAGCGGTACGAGCAGCTCCTCCAACAATACCCTACGCTGGTTCAGCGGGTTCCTAAAACCTTGCTGGCTTCTTACCTGGGCGTTTCCCGCGAAACGCTGAGTCGACTTTCTTTCGGCGTGTGATCTACATCACTCGAAAGCTGTGCGGTAGCTCACCGTTGGACCGTTCGATTCGCCGGACCTTTGTCCCGTTCATGTAAAGCAGCAAAGCAAATGGAAAAGCGAATCATTAACCCCTGGCAATGGCAGGACGCACGGAATTACGTACAGGCCGTAGAAGTAAAAAATGTAACCTCCACCCTCTATTGTGCCGGACAGGCATCCGTATTAGCCGACGGTACATCGAGTCATGCGGACATGAAAACTCAGTTATTACAAGCCATCGAAAATCTGGAGCTGGTGATTAGTCAGGCGGGTTATACGTGTAAAGACATCGTTCGGTTAAACGTCTACACCACTTCTTCGGAAGAGCTTTTCGCTCATTTTGATATTTTTCAGGCATGGATTACCAAACACGGGATCCAACAGGCCAGTACGTTTTTTGAAGTAAAAACGCTTTTTGAAACGTTATCGGTGGAGCTGGAAGCGACGGCGGTGAAGTAAGCGGTATAACCTACTAACGCAAAAACGCTGGCAGAACGAATTCTGCCAGCGTTTTTAATGAAGCTCTCTCGTGAAGTGACCCCAAGTTACTATAAGTACTGATTCACGTTTACGGCGTTCAGATCTTCGAAGGCGGCTTTCAGACGCGTAACGAAAGCCTTTTCACCTTCACGCAACCATACGCGGGGATCGTAGTATTTCTTGTTGGGAGAATCTTCGCCCGTAGGGTTACCGATTTGTGATTGCAGGTAGCCTTCTTTCGATTTGTAGAAGCCTAGAACACCATCCCAGTACGCCCACTGCATATCCGTATCGATGTTCATTTTGATTGCACCGTAGCTGATGGCTTCGCGGATTTCTTCGCGGGAAGAACCTGAACCACCGTGGAATACGAAGTTTACGGGTTTCTCTGCTTCCAGACTGAATTTTTCACGGATGTATTTCTGTGAGTTATTCAGGATGACGGGTTGCAGTTTTACGTTACCGGGTTTGTATACGCCGTGCACGTTACCGAACGCCGCAGCTACCGTAAAGCGGCTGGAGATCGCGTTCAGTTTTTCGTACGAATACGCTACTTCTTCGGGCTGGGTATACAGACGTGAAGAATCTACGTCGGAGTTATCCACACCGTCTTCTTCACCCCCCGTTACGCCTAATTCAATTTCCAGCGTCATGCCCATTTTGGCCATACGCTCGAGGTATTTCGAAGAAATTTCGATGTTTTCTTCCAGCGACTCTTCTGACAAATCAAGCATGTGGGAAGAGTACAGGGGCTTGCCCGTCTGAGCGAAAAACTTCTCACCAGCTTCCAGTACGCCGTCAATCCAAGGAAGGATTTTCTTGGCACAGTGGTCCGTGTGCAGTACGACGGGGACACCATAGCGTTCGGCCAGTAAGTGAATATGTTGAGCTCCTGAAATAGCTCCGGCGATAGCGGCTTGTTCGTTATCGTTTTTCAGGCCTTTTCCTGCGTAAAACTGAGATCCGCCGTGGGAAAACTGAATGATGACGGGAGAATTCAGGTCGCGTGCTGTTTCCAGTACTGCGTTTACCGTACTGCTGGAAATAACGTTGACAGCCGGAAGAGCAAATTGGTGTTTCTTAGCGAGTTCGAATAACTCCTGAACGGCATCTCCTGAAAGAACGCCCGGAGCAATTTGAGTTGCATTGGCCATACTAAGCGTTGAAATGTGATGATTATGAACTAAATTTTTTACTCGTATCGAAAGAAGTTCGTCGTTTTGAAACGGTGTATCCCGTTGAAACCAACCCTACGAGGTTCGTTGTACGAGAACTTCAAGTTGATGAAGAAGAAGCATCTCACCAGAATCTTTCCGGCCTGACCGGAAGGCAGCTGGCAATCAGCGGCTACAAACTTAGGCATTTTTCCTTCATCCGTCGTACTTCCATTTAAATAAGGTACAGAATCACTTTTTCGTTTCCAATCGGGGCCTGAAAAATCCAAAAAATCATAAAAAATGCATTAAAGCCGCCTCGAAAAGTACAAAAACTAACCAATAGCTAGTTTGCAAACCTAGGAATGGCCTATCTTTGATGTCCCAAATCAAGCTTTAGGTTTAGTGCCCGTCTGTTAGGGCGGCCTAAGCACTAAACTTCAAAAACTCTAACACATGTCTTGGTTCACCCGGAAAGACAAGGGTATTCAAACCCCCACTGAAGCCAAGCGGGAAGCTCCCGACGGGCTTTGGTACAAGTGCCCTCAGTGCGGGAACATCATGCATACCCGCGAGCACAAGCTGCAGGCTTATACCTGCTCGAAATGCAATTACCACGAAAAAGTCGGTTCGCAGGAATACTTTGAACTGCTCTTCGACGATACCCTTTATACCGAACTTGATCCGACGATGACGTCGGACGATCCGCTCCACTTCAAAGATACCAAAGCTTATCCCGACCGGATCAAGGCTACCGAACGTAAAACGGGGCTGAAAGATGCCGTTCGTACGGGTTATGGCAAAGTACACGGCATCGATATGGTGGTGGCGTGTATGGACTTTAACTTCATCGGCGGTTCGATGGGTTCGGTCGTGGGTGAAAAAATCGCCCGGGCGATGGATTACTCCCTGAAAAACCGGATTCCCCTCCTGATGATCTCCAAATCAGGGGGTGCCCGGATGATGGAAGCAGGATTCTCGCTCATGCAAATGGCGAAAACGTCGGCGAAAATCGCTTTGCTCGATCAGGCCAAAATTCCCTACATCTCGCTTTTGACCGATCCTACCACGGGTGGTGTAACGGCTTCGTTTGCCATGCTGGGTGATTTCAACATCTCCGAACCCGGAGCTCTCATCGGCTTTGCGGGTCCCCGCGTCATTCGCGAAACCATCGGTAAAGATCTGCCTAAAGGCTTCCAGAGTGCCGAATTTGTGCAGGAACACGGCTTCCTCGACTTCATTGTGGATCGCAAGGATTTGAAAGATCGGCTGGCGAAATTGCTGGAAATCATCTGGGTCAAGCCTGCGTAAAACCCTGTTTCAGTATAAAAAGCCTGGGTCCCACGACTCAGGCTTTTTTCGTGTCCGTTCGGACCGTTTGTTCTTAGTATCTTTATCGCAACCATTTTAACTTCTTCACTGTATGCGTGGTCGCTTGTCGCTGGCTTTTCTATGGCTCTGTACCTTATTCTTTGTCGGTTGTAAATCTTCGGAAAAAGCATCGGAGGGTTCTTCGGTAGCGATTTCCTGGAAATTGATTTCCAACTTCACCGATACTCCCTCCGGCTTTAAAGCCCGTTTTGTCTTCAAAAATAATGGTAGTGAAACGTTGGGTAACAAGGGCTGGACGCTGTACTTCAACATGTCTCCCCGCCCGATTCTGGCTTCCAAAACACCGTCTCCGGCTACCGTCGAACACATCAACGGCGATTGGTACAAGCTCACCCCCAACGAAAGTTTTGAGCTGAAACCCGGTGCCAGTCTGGAAATTCCCTACGAAGCTTCGGTCGCCATCATCAAGGAAACGGATGCTCCGATGGGTCTGTACTTTGTGCATACGGATGGGAAAGAAGAGAAAATCGAGGAAGTAGCCGACTATACAGTCGAACCATTCACGGAAAAAGAACAAATCCTACGCGGTTCCAACGATCAGGTTCCTTTGCCTACGGCGGCCTATCAGTATCAGCAAAATGCGGGACTAAGTCTGGTTTCGCCGGAACAACTGCCGGTCCTGATTCCGTCTCCGGTGAAGGTTACGAAAACGGCGGGTTCCGTTAGCCTGACGAAAGAATGGCCCATTTATTACGCGAAAGGGCTGGCCAATGAAGCTACGTTTCTGGCCCAACAACTCCAGGTACTGACGGGCACCTCATTTACTACGAAAGAAGGTACGAGTACGGAACAACGCATTCAACTGAGTACGGGCTCGGTAGCCGTAAATGGTGTTACGAGCGAAGCCTATCAATTGAACGTAGCTGCTAACGGTATCCAGATCGTGGGTAGTGATGCCGCCGGGGTTTTCTACGGCGTAGAAAGTTTACTGGCTTTGGCTCCGGTTGCCGCGTACCAGAAAGCGACCGCTCCTCTGGCCCTGCCGCAGGTACAGATCGAGGACGCACCCCGCTTCAAATTCCGGAGTATGCACTTCGACGTTTGCCGAAATTTCCAGACGAAAGAAACGGTCAAACGTGTGCTGGATTTACTGGCTTTCTACAAAATCAATCACCTGCTGTTTTACCTGACGGAAGACGAAGCCTGGCGGCTGGAAATTAAGAGTCTTCCCGAATTGACCGAAGTAGGTTCGCATCGCCAACATACGGCGGGTATGCAAACGGCAGCCCTGCACCCGGCGTACGGCTCCGGTCCCCACGCCGATGCCAAGGGTAAATACGGCAGTGGCTACTACACCCGTCAGGACTTCATTGATATTCTGAAATACGCTCAGGAACGACACATTCAGATTATCCCGGAAATCGGATTTCCCGGTCACTCGCGGGCGGCTATCAAATCCATGGAGGCTCGGTACGAACGCTTCATGAAAGAAGGCAAAACGAAAGAAGCCGAAGAATTCCGACTGATCGATCCCGAGGATAAATCGGTTTATAGCTCGGCTCAAGCCTTCAAAGACAACGTGATCTGCGTCGCCCGCGAATCAGCGTATCATTTCTTTGAAACGGTAATTGCTGACGTAGCGAAGATGTACGACGAAGCGGGATTGAAACTGACCGTACTCCACGTCGGTGGCGACGAGGTCCCGCAGGGCGTCTGGACGAAATCACCAATGGTGGACGAGTTGCTGAAGAAACATCCCGAAATCAAAGGCCCCCGCTATTTACAGAGTTATTTCTTCGGACAAATGCTCCATCGCCTGAAAAAATATAATCTGGAAATTCATGGTTGGGAGGAAGTAGCCCTGAATGTAGATGCCTCGGGTCAGTACGTAGCCAATCCGGATTTTGTGGGCAAACGCGTTGTTCCGTACATCTGGAATAACGTATTCGATGTGGATCTGGGATATCGCATGGCCAATGCAGGTTATCCGGTGGTGCTGTGTAATGTGACGAACCTGTACATGGATCTGGCTTACAATAATGATCCGAAAGAACCCGGTTTGTACTGGGGCGGCTTTGTCGGTCCGAAAAACGCCTGGACCTTTGCTCCCTACGATTTCGCCAAGACTACCTATACCAATTCACTGGGCAAACCGCTGGATTTTACGGGCAAGCAGAAACTCAAAAATCGTCAGAACATTCTGGGCCTAGAAGCTCAGTTGTGGAGTGAAACCGTAAAAGGTCGCGACATGATGGAGTATTATGTGCTACCGAAACTGATCGGTTTTGCGGAAAGTGCCTGGGCAGCCGAGCGTCCCTGGGAAACAATCGAAAACCGGGATCAACGCGAGAAGTCCATGCAAACGGGCTGGAATGTGTTTGCCAATACGCTGGCCCAACGCGAACTCCCCCGCCTGAGTTACTGGAATAATGGCTATAACTATCGCATCCCAACGCCCGGAGCAGTTCTGGAAAACGGTACGCTCCAAGCCAATGCCGAGTATCCCGGCCTCCAGATTCGGTATACAACAGACGGCTCCGAACCTGGACCGCAGTCTACGCTGTACCAATCACCCGTGCCGGTACAGGGAACGGTGAAACTAAAATGCTTCGATTCGGCGGGTAAATCTAGCCGTATGGTTACCGTGGGTAAGTAAGCCTAGCTGTAAACGAAAAAAGGCAGTCAGGGTCTACGCTCTGACTGCCTTTTCATTTATTCGACCACGATTCGTCTGGTTACTACCTCGTTTGCCAGCGTGGCTCGGAGTAGATACAGCCCTTTAGGTAAGCCTTGCTGTAGTTGAAGATCGTCCTGATTGCCATTCGCACGCGTAACTTTCGTTGGAATTGGCTCGCCCTGATGGGTGTATAATTCGTAAGATACATTACGAGCGGTTGTCCGTACCGTGAATTGCTGGGCGTTTAGCAAAGGATTTCCCAGAATCTGAACGTCTAATTCGGCAGACTCGGGTCGCTCAACCGACACGGTACGACATACGTATTCGGTGCCATCTTCGTCCATCTGACGTAAGCGGTAATAGCTTTTTCCCGGAAGGGGTTTTTCATCTGTACCCCAATACTCTTTCCGTTCGTCAGTAGTGCCCGAAGCTTCGTATGTTTTGAGTACCTCGTATTGTTCCGCATCTGTACTCCGCTCTACCACGAAAGAACGGGCATTTTTTTCGGAAGCAGTAGCCCAGTTTAAGCGTACCTGACTAGCGGAAGCTATAGCCTTGAAGTACAGCAGTTCAACAGGCATTGGCCCCTGGCTACCCAGAATTTTCAGGTTATCTACGGTAAGGGTACCATTGCTATTGTTCCAGAGAAATTTGAAGTCCGTCGGCGAAACACCGGTACTGAGTTCACTGGCTTCATCGAATTCCAGCGAATTATCAACCCAAATGTCCATTTTATTGGCTGCCAGACTACCCGTCCGCCCATCCTCATCCGTATAGGTGGTGGCATTCCCCGAAACGTTGAGTACCCAAGTGATGGTTTTAGTACCGGTGTATGGCCCTTTCGTTACGGAACCGCCGTCCTGTAAATGCAAATTAAAAGCGTTACCTGCGGTAGGGAAATGAAAACCTAAACGGGCAAAAACGCTGGCATTTGCTGGCAGACTTCCGTTATCGTTCAAATTACCGAAATACAGGTAATTGTAGGGATTCACCGCTGCAGAGGGTTCCGCAATATCCACCGAAACCGTAAACTGCACGTAAAGAATGGTTGGATTGGCCGAAAAGAGATCATCGGTCTTAGCAAACCGAACCTGGCCACCAGACGCCTTCGTAAGCGTTAAGGCTTCATTGCTGATACTCGCAGTTGAAGGCGTATTCCCCAGTATTTCGGTAAACTTGTTTGGACCGCCGCCTTTGTAATCCGCTACATTGGATGAGCTACTAAAATTTTGCTCGAAGTAAGTAGTGGTTTGTGCATATCCTGAGGATACGCACAAACCCATCAGTAATCCATAGAAACGCTTCATGAGTAAGAGAGGGGTGTTTGTCACCCTAAACTACATACTCAATCAAGAAAATTAACAATACTCAATTATTTACTTATTTAAAGGCACAAATACCTAATTTTTTAATGTTTTAGCTTCGTTCCAAAAGACGTCCATTTCGGCCAGGGTCATGTCTTTCAGGCTTTTCCCTAACTCTTTGGCTTTCGTTTCAATGTATTGGAAGCGAGTAATGAACTTTTTATTGGTACGCTCCAAAGCCGTTTCGGGATTGATGTCCACAAAGCGGGCGTAATTAACCAGTGAGAACAACACGTCGCCAAATTCACTTTCGGCCCGTTCCGTATCATGCACGGCTCCGGCTTTAAACTCCGCCCGGAATTCGTCAATTTCTTCGCGTACCTTGTCCCAAACCTGTTCCCGATCTTCCCAGTCAAAACCCGCTCCACGAGCTTTTTCCTGAATTCGCATGGATTTCACCAGAGCTGGTAACGAACCAGGTACGCCACCCAATACTGACTTGTTTCCTTCTTTGATTTTTAGCTGTTCCCAGTTCTGCTTTACCTGTTCTTCGGTATCCGCCTGGGCTTCGCCGTAGATATGCGGGTGCCGATCCACCAGTTTCTTGCACAGGCTGTCCATCACATCCGTAATGTCGAAATCGCCCGTTTCGGAAGCAATGCGGGCGTAAAAAACCAGATGCAAGAGTACATCTCCCAGCTCTTTTTTGATTTCATTGAGATCCTTTTCCAGAATTGCATCCGAAAGCTCATAGGTCTCTTCAATCGTCAAATGTCGGAGCGAATCCATGGTTTGCTTCCGATCCCAGGGGCAATTTTCGCGAAGCTCATCCATGATCGTCAATACCCGATCAAAGGCCATCAATTGTTGTTTTCGCCGACTGGGCAGCTCCTCAAATACCCGGGGCTGCTGGGAAGGATGAAGTTCTTTTTGCATAAGAATACCGTTAAATCTAAAAGCAGTTAGGGTTTTGAGTGTAGTGTTTTGGAAGGAACCCCAGTCAAAACGCCAAACTCAAAACCCTAAACCTAATTACTCATTTATTCATTTATTCCGCTAAAAACGGATAGCGATAATCCGTTGCGGGTACAAATCCTTCTTTAATCGTACGAGCTGATACCCAACGCAACAGGTTTTGCATCGAACCCGCCTTATCATTCGTTCCGGAGCCACGAGCACCGCCGAAAGGCTGTTGACCCACCACGGCTCCCGTACATTTATCGTTTACGTAGAAGTTTCCAGCGGAGTTCACCAACTTACGGCTTGCCAGGTCAATGGCGTAGCGATCCTGCGAGAAGATGGCACCCGTCAAAGCGTACGGCGACGTACGGTCAATCAGGCTCAGCGTTTCTTCAAACTGCGTAGGTTCGTACAGATAGATCGTCAAGACGGGACCGAAGATTTCCTGTTCCATCGTTTCTGAATGCGGATCCGTCGTCAGGATCAACGTCGGATCGATAAACCAGCCTTTGGATGAATCGTACGTACCACCCCAAATAATCTCGTTAGCCGGGTTTTGGCGGGCCCGCTCAATGAAGCCCGTAATTTTCTGGAAAGCCCGTTCATCGATGACGGCATTCACGAAATTCGAGAAATCTTCCGTCGGGCCTACTTTCATGGTTTCCAGCATGGATTTCATTTCCGCCCATACGGATTCCCATAGCGTTATGGGAATATAGGCCCGGGAAGCGGCGGAACATTTCTGTCCCTGGAATTCGAAAGCGGCCCGCAACAGGTTCGCCGCGTATGCTTTTACATCGGCGGATTCGTGGGCAAGCATGAAGTCCTTACCACCCGTTTCGCCCACGATACGCGGATAATACCGATAGCTATCCATGTGGCTACCAATATTTTTCCAGATCGTTTTGAACACGGCAGTACTACCCGTGAAGTGAATACCCGCAAACTCAGGATGACTGAAGACCAGATCACCAATCATCGGGCCATCACCTTGAATAAGGTTAATCACACCATCGGGCAAACCAGCTTCTTTAAGAATTTGCATCAACACATAGGCCGAATACATCTGTGTAGGGGCTGGTTTCCAGACTACCACGTTACCCATCATGGCCGCCGAAGCCGGTAAGTTTCCGGAGATTGCGGTAAAATTGAAAGGCGTTAATGCGAATACGAAGCCTTCCAGCGGACGGTACTCCACCTGATTCCAGATGGTAGGATCCGGAGAGATGGGTTGATTTCGGTAAATTTCTGTCGCAAAAGCCACATTAAACCGTAGAAAATCCACCCACTCACACGCAGCGTCGATTTCGGCCTGGAAGGCATTCTTCGACTGACCCAGCATGGTAGAGGCATTCAGCAGATACCGGTACTTGGTAGCAGACAATTCGGCGGCTTTCAGGAAAATCGCCAGACGTTGTTCCCAGGGTAATACCGCCCAGGCATGACGAGCCTGCAAAGCTACTTCAATGGCCTCGGTCACGTGTTCCGGACCGCCTTCGTAGAAATAGCCTAATACGTGCTGGTGATCGTGCGGCGGCGTAATGGCTACTTTTTTATCCGTACGAATTTGCTGATTTCCAATGTATAAAGGGACCTCAATCTCTTTCGAACGTAACTCAGCCAGGGTAGCTTTCAGTTTTTCGCGTTCAGCTGTACCGGGGGCATATCCGTAAATGGGTTCGTTTTTCGGGATTGGGACGTTATAAATTCCGTTGGACATACTACTATGATGAAGTTTGATTTTAGCAAGCTTAGAAATAGTAATGAATGAACTTTAAATCTGTTGTATGCAACACGAAGGCCATTCAAATAATTCAAATAGATTTGCGAAGGTACGGCTTTTCAAGAAATCCCTTTCAGAAGAATTTTTATGAAATCGTAAAATTTCACGCTTGATAGTCAGGGTACTAAGCCCTCAGGAAATGGTCTTTAGGTATGCAGGCACAGTTTTCTATAGACTTACACCCTATGGTTCAGCCATTTTGTCAGCAGTATTGAAGTGGCAGGCTTTTGTATTCATAATAATATTTTAGCTTTAGCCCGAAAAACTTATCACAGCCATGACAGCCGACGAATTTATCGCCGTCCGGCAATATACAGAGTCCGAAAAGTACGCCATCTTCGACCGGGAGCTTATGCCGCATATCCAGTCGATGTATAACTTTGCTTTTCGCCTGACTCAAGACGAGGACGATGCCAACGATCTGGTTCAGGACACCTATCTGAAGGCGTTCCGGTTCATCAATTCTTTCGAGAAGGGGACCAACGCCAAAGCCTGGCTGTTTCGGATCTTGAAGAATAGTTTCATCAACGACTACCGCCGTAAGTCGAAAGAACCGAATAAAGTAGACTACCAGGAGGTAGAAACCTACTACGATTCGGAAGAAATGGCGGGTACTAGTCAGACCACCGATTTGCGGGCCGAAACGGTTCAGGAATTGCTGGGTGATGAAGTCACGAATGCCCTGAATGCCTTGCCCATTGATTTTCGTACGGTACTGATCCTCTGTGACGTGGAAGGATTTACGTACGAAGAAATGGCCAAAATTCTTGATATCCCCATCGGTACGGTCCGTTCACGGCTGCACCGGGCCCGTATGTTGTTGAAGGAAAAGCTCAAAACATATGCGACCCACATGGGTTATGATACGAGTGAGCGTTCGGAAGACGAAGAATCCTTGTAAGACGGAAACTTTTTGGCGGAGAAATCTGCTATAGCATGGACTGCCTCTAGCAGTCCTATTTTTCTGTCTGCCAAAAGATTAATCGTTCGTCTTACTTTCTTCCAGCGTAACGTACCTTAAAATTTATTTTCGAAAGAATTATCTGTAACTCAGGAACCAAAAGAACCAGGTATTGATTTTGGCCTCAGTTTTCCACGTTTAGAGAGGTGCATTGAGCCCCGCTAATTATCTTATTTTATCATGACTCCCATGACACCCGAATCCAGTTCATCTGCCGAAGCAGAGAAGGTGGTTAAGAAAGAGCACTGCGAGAACCATGCCAATTGCATGAAGCTCATTCAGATGGCTTTGGACGGCGAAGCCAGTCCCGAGGAACTCGAACACGTTCGCCAGAATTTGGGCAATTGTCTACCCTGTAACCGCGGTTACAACTTAGAAAAAGCAATTAAGCAAGCCTTACAATTACGCGTTGAGCAAAAAGCAGTACCGCAAAGTCTGGTTGATTGCATCAAAAGTAAGATCCACGAACTTTAAAACGACCCCTATAGCCTTAAGACTATCCTTCTCATTCCTAAGAAGTTACGTTTTTTATATCCAATATTGATCCGTCTGATTTATTTTTGAGGCTATATCATGACCTCGGGGCACGCTCCGGGGTTATTCATTAACAGACCTTAACTATTCCATTGGTTTGAACGGTAAAGCCATTATTTTCTGTGCACCTTCCGGTTCCGGAAAAACGACACTCGTTAAACATTTGCTGGCCTCACAGCCCGATCAGTTCGGTTTCTCTATCTCTGCCTGCACGCGGGACAAACGCGGCCGGGCCGAAGAACACGGGAAAGATTACTACTTCCTGAGCATCGACGAGTTTAAACAAAAAATTGACGAAGACGCCTTTGCTGAATGGGAAGAAGTATATCCAGGTGGCTACTACGGCACGCTCAAGTCCGAAGTAGAGCGGGTTTGGGCTTCGGGCAAGCACATTTTATTTGACGTGGACGTACGCGGGGGTCTCAAGCTGAAGCAGTACTTTGGCGACCGGGCTCTGGCCATTTTCGTGAAAGTGCCTTCCATGGAAGTACTCGAACAACGCTTACGTTCACGGGGGACCGAAACCGAAGACAGTATTTCCAAACGTCTTTATAAAGTTCGCTTCGAAATGTCCTTCCAGGATCAGTTTGATGTCATTTTGGTTAATGATGATCTGGAAACGTCAACGAAGGAAACGGAACGACTCGTTTCGGAGTTTACTGCAAAATAGTTATTCGTTATTTGACGGAACTCGAAACAAATAACTATCCACCAACAACCAACCACTAAGATCATGCGAATTGCGTTGGAACATATGCCGGATCATGCCCGCCTTTGGGTGTATCAGGCCGATCGCAGCCTTTCGACGGCTGAACAGGAAGCCATTCAGCAGCAGCTGGAGGCCTCGTTTGAAGAATGGGCCGCCCACGGCCAACCGCTGACAAATGCGGTACAAATCGTGGAAGGACGCTTTGTATTACTGGCCGTTGATGAAAAAGCTTACGCGGCCAGCGGTTGTTCCATCGACGCTTCTACCCGAATCATTAGCCAGATTGGTCAACAGGCGGGTATCAACTTTTTTGATCGCTCGATTGTGTTCCGTACCGAACAGGGTATTGATTCCATAGACGGACTCAAGGGTAAATCAGCCGTGAAAGCGGGTACCATTCAACCGAATACAATCTTATTTAACAATCAGGTAAAAACGGTCGGCGAGTTCCGTACTCAATGGGAAGTACCCGCGGCAGAAAGCTGGATGAAACGGTTTTTTAATTTGGTTGTGAGTTAATGGTTTTTTGTAGATAGTATAAAAAAGGCCCGAACGTTCTGTAACGTTCGGGCCTTTTTCGATGGGTAAAAACCGAGTTGATTGATTAGGTTGTATAAGACTATAAGGGTTAAAAGATCAGCCGTCTCAGTGGGACGAAAACGGATCTACTATAGCATAAACAATCATCCCCTAACAACAAAAAGCAATCAACCAACCCCTACTTCTTATAATGCACCCGAGGCAGCTCTCGCAGCCGCTGAGCACTTTGCTCGGGTGTGATGTCGCGTTGGGGATTGGCCAGCATTTCGTAGCCTACCATGAATTTCTTCACCGTGGCTGAACGCAGCAGCGGGGGCAGGAATACAAAGTGCCAATGCCATTCTTCGTGCACGTCGCCGTCGGTTGGGGCCTGATGGATACCCGCCGAGTACGGAAATGATACTTCAAAGAGATTATCGTAGATGATCGTCAGCTCACGGTAGGCTTCCGCCAAACCGTCGCGTTCGGCACTGGTCATTTCCAGAATGGAAGCCATCGGCCGTTTCGGAATGATCATCGCCTCGTACGGCCATACGGCCCAGAAGGGAATCAGAGCTACGAAATGCTCATGTTCGAACAGAATCCGTTCTTTCTTTTCCAGTTCCTTCGTCAGGTAATCGCTCAACAGCGTTCGCCCGTGGCGATCGTAATATTTTTTCTGGGCGATCTGTTTTTTATACGGCTCATCGGGAATGCTGTACTGAGCCCAGATCTGCCCGTGCGGGTGCGGATTGGAGCAACCCATGACGAAGCCCTTGTTTTCAAAAATCTGTACGTGATTGATTTTCGGATCCGTACCCAGTCCTTCGTACTCCTGACACCAGGCATCCACTACGCGACGAATGTCTTTGGCTTCCATTTCGGGAATGGTCAGATCGTGCCGGGGCGAGAAACAGATTACTTTGCAAATACCCGATTCGCTTTCCGCCTGAAACAGTTCGCCATCGGAAACCTGTCCGGCGGGTGTATCGTGAATCAACGCTGAAAAGTCGTTCGTAAAGACATATACGTTTTCGTAGTCCGGATTCTTTTCTCCGTTGGAACGCGTATTGGTCGGACACAAATAGCAGGTCGGATCGTACGAGGGCCGTTTGTCTTCCGTCGACTTTTCCACCTGTCCCTGCCAGGGACGTTTGGTACGGTGCGGTGACACCAGCACCCAACTATCCGTCAGTGGATTGTAGCGGCGGTGCGGATGTTCGTCAAATTGAAATTCACTCATAAGTCGTGTTGCGTTTCAGGTGTTCGGTTTGGCGTTGTACGTTTAAACCCGTTCGTTCGATGATTCCAGGCGAGAAGTGCCTTTTTTGATAACGACTTTGTGGGTTACTAAATCCAGATTCAGCGATTCCTTATACGCTCTCGTCATGGTTTCAATGAAGGCATCCGCCGCTCCTTTTTCAATCAGATTGATGGTACAGCCGCCGAAGCCGCCCCCCATCATGCGGGCTCCCAGTACCGCTGGGTTCAGGCGAGCCTGATCCACCAGAAAGTCGAGTTCTTCACAACTCACTTCGTAGTCGTGTTGCAGGCCTTCGTGCGTTTGATACATCTTTTTTCCAAAGGCTTCCAGATCGTCTTTCTGCAAATCCTTACAGGCTTCCACAACGCGGTTGATTTCCTCCACAATGTATTTACAACGTTTATAAGTAACCGGATCAAACTCAGCCTGGTGTTCCTGCAGGAACTCGATACTCACATCCCGCAGGCTCTGTATACTGGGTTTATGAGCCTGTAGAATAGCCACACCTCGTTCGCATTCGGCTCGCCGGGTGTTGTATTCGGAGGTTCCCAGGGAATGTTTTACGCCCGTATCGCACAGCACCAGTACGTGCTGCTCCTGCGTAAAGGGAAAGTATTCGTATTCCAGCGAACGGCAGTCCAGACGAATGACGGCGTCCGTATCCCCCATCAGTGAAGCAAACATATCCATGATGCCGCAGTTGAGGCCCACAAACTGGTTCTCAGCCCGCTGGCAAAGTTGCACCAGGGCCATTTTGGGAATGCCCAGCTGATACAGTTCATTGATGGCAAAGGCCAGCCCCGCTTCCAGAGCCGCTGAAGAAGAGACGCCCGCTCCTACCGGAATATTTCCCCCAAAAACCAGATCAAAGCCGTGAAATTCGTAACCCAGTTTCTGAATCTGATCGATGACTCCCTTGAGGTAATAGGTCCACTTTTCTTCCGTCTTCTCCAGCTGATCCGTTGCAAACGTTTCTTCGCGGTTTAGGTTATACGCAATCGTGCGGCATACCTTATCCGTGCGGGGACTAATGGCGAAAAACATTTCGCGATCAATCGCCGCAGGTAGTACAAAGCCCATATTGTAGTCCGTGTGCTCCCCAATGAGGTTGATTCGGCCCGGCGAGCGAACCAACAAGGCTGGCTCGGCTCCGAACGAAGCACGGAAGGTTTCTATAATGGCAGTAACAAGAGGATCCATAATCATTGAGGTAATGCGTCGTATTAAGATTTTGTATTCAAAAGAACACGTATTTTGTGAGATTCATTGGCGATCGTCCGTATTACATTCGTACGCAAGACGTAGAAACCAATAGATCAGGGATTGCAAAGCATTGCACAAGTACACGACTGAAGTAGATTTAACAGGGGATCATGCAAAAAAGCCAAGCCACCATCAAGCAAATTGCCCAGGAGTTAGGCGTTTCGATCTCCACGGTTTCGCGGGCCTTGCAGAACAACCCACGCATCGGCCTGCGTACCCGCGAACGCGTCTGGGAACTGGCCCGTCAATTGCAGTACCGGCCCAATCCGGCGGCGTTGATCCTGAAGAAAAAACACACCCGTACCATTGGCGTGGTGCTGCCTTTTCTGAAAGAAGAATTTTTTTCGACGGCTATTACGGCCATTGAAGATGTACTAACGGGGTACAACGTCGTCATCAGTCAGTCGCGGGATGAACTGGAACGCGAAAAAGGGGCTTTGGCTACCTTTCTGTCCAGTCGGGTGGATGGCGTCATTGCTTCCATTTCGGCGGAAACGCATCATTATCTGCATTTTAAGGAACTGGAAAGCTTTGGCATTCCCGTCGTGTTTTTTGACCGCGTACCCCGGCGATTGCCTGCTCATAAAGTCCGCAGTAACATCAGTACGGCCGCTCGCGAGCTGGTTGATTTCCTGGCTGATCGTGGCCTCGAACGCATCGCCCTGCTCAATGGTCCGGCTCAGCTGGAAGTTTCCGAGGAACGTCAGCAGGGCTATTTACAAGCCATGAAAGAGCGACAGCTGCCCATCGATCCTTCGTACGTCTGTTCTTCGGATTTATCGAAAGCCGATACGCAGGCAAAAGTCGACTATCTGCTGAGCCGTGAACCAAAACCACAAGCCATTGTTGCCTTCAATGATTACATTTCCCTGTATGCCATGGAGCGGACCCAGGCTCTGGGTCTGATTCCGAATCAGGATGTGTATTTTGTAAGTTTTGCGAACCTGCCCATGATGGAATACGCTGCTCACCCGCCTCTGGCATCGGTCGATCAGTTTGCGTATACCATGGGCGAAAAGGCCGCCGAACTGCTCCTGCAACTCATCCAAAGTCCGGAGGAAATTCCGTATCAGGAACTTTGGGTAGAAACCAAGCTGGTCATTCATTAGGAAGCCAGCCATTGATTCAAAAGAAACACGTATCGTTAGTATGGCCGAAAACTTATTCATTCCCGAAACCACTTCCCGTCAGGAACTCTACGAAAGTCTGGTACCCCAGATTGAAGCCCTTGTGCAGGGCGAAGACGACTTTGTAGCCAATCTGGCCAACATTGCGGCCGCCCTGAAACAAACCTTTGATTTTTTCTGGGTTGGCTTTTATCTGCGGAAAAATAATCAACTCGTTCTGGGACCTTTTCAGGGGCCCATCGCCTGTACGCGGATTGACTTCAACAAGGGCGTTTGTGGACATGCCTATACCACGCAGCAAACGGTTCTGGTTCCCGATGTGGACGCCTTCCCGGGACATATTGCCTGTTCGTCGGCGGCCCGTTCGGAGATTGTTCTGCCCGCTTTCGATGTCAACCAGGAGGTTTTTCTGGTACTGGACGTGGATAGTGATCAGCTCGACGATTTCCACGAAGAAGATCGTCAGGGACTTGAGCAGGTAATGCGAATCATTGAAAAACTGGCCCGCACGAATTACTGAGTTTGCCGTTGACGGTTTTCCGTTTTCAATAAAGTATTACCGTTTTCAGTTAATCCTGAGTCGTATTCGTGCTTATAACAGGAAAGCCCTTCGCCTGGGAGGATCCAGACTTGAAGGGCTTTCCTGTTTTTTATTTACTACCGGGCTAAAGATTTACTACTACCTTACTTTTTGATAAACCAGTCCTGCAAGGAAGACAGATTGTAAAACGCCCAGCTAAACACCACGGCCCAGAGTACGGCGAATACCAGCATCCAGCTCAGAATACGCAACGGCGATGCCTTAAAGGATACCGCCAGCAGGGTACCGCCAATGGGCGTAAACAGTAAGGGTGTCAGACAGGCAATACCGGCAATACCGAATTTTCGATAAATTCGTACGGCCCGCCGCGTGCTTTTGCTAAAACGCTTCCGCTTGGTTTTACGTAAGTCTTCCCAAACCAACCGAAGCCACTGGCCCAGAAAGGTAAAGAGGAAGACGCTGAACATCATGCCACAGACGGTACAGAGGATGGTTTCCAGCAATGATAACTGGAGGGCTAAACCCGCCAATGGTCCGCCGACGAACTTCAGCATGGAAGCCAGTACAACGGAGAGATACTTACTAATCAGTGTCATGACCTACTACAGCTTTTCACCAAAGGCCAAATCACCGGCATCGCCAAGACCGGGAATGATGTAATAATTATGATTCAATCGTTCGTCGATGTCCCCGACCCACAAACGACACTCGGGCATACGCTCCTGGAGATATTTGATTCCCTCGGGAGCTGCAATGGCTGCCGCAATGTGCGTACGGGCCGGAATGCCGTACCGTAACAGGGATCGGTACGAAATTTCCAGCGACTTTCCAGTAGCCAGCATGGGGTCTACAATGATGAGCGTTTTGCCGGTTAAATCAGGACAGGAGATATATTCCAGTTCGACGGTAAACTCTTCCCCTTCGGCGTGAAGCCCCCGGTATGCTCCAATAAAGGCATTCTGGGCTCCATCGAAGGCATTGAGAAAGCCCTGATGGAAAGGCAGACTGGCCCGCAAAACCGCCGCTAGCACGGGCTGCTGAGCCATGAGAAAGGTCTTACTCGTTCCGAGCGGGGTCTCTACCTCCGTTTTAGTATAGGTAAGCGTTTTGGAAATCTCGTAGGCCAGAATCTCCCCGAGCCGTTCCAGATTCCGCCGAAATCGCAGGGGATCTTTCTGAATACGAACGTCTCGAAGTTCGGCTATGAAATGGTTGGCTATGGAAGATTGCTCGGTCAGGACAAACATGTAAAAATGAATTTCAGAATCCTTTTGTAATTTGCAGGGCCTTTTGGCTGTTTACAAAGTAAGTAATAAAACGTTAAACCCGAGGGTACGCGTCTTTCTCCTATGCCAAGATTTACCCTATTCTTTTCTCTTTTGTGGTTACAGGCTGCGGTTGCGTGGAGTCAAAGCGTATACGCCCCACTTAATTCGGATTATTACCACCTCATCGATCGGTATGAAATCAAAAGCGGTAAACACGCTCCGGGTTACCAAAGTACAGTAAAGCCGTACCTGCGTAAAAATATCATCCAGTTGATCGACAGCCTTTCCTGCGATGAATGTGCTGATTTATCGGATGTCGACCGCTTCAATATCAAGTATCTCCGGGAAGATAGCTGGGAATGGAGTAAGAAGCCCGAGCAAACGGCCAATAGCAAAGAACCCTTCTGGCAGTACTTCTACCACAAGAAGAATGATATGTACAGCGTCTCCAACGACGACGTTGAACTACACATTAATCCCGTTTTGTATGGTTTGCTGGGTGTTGGGAAAGATGCCTCGCCCTACTCTTACATCAACACGCGGGGGCTTGAAATTCGGGGTTCGATTGGTAAAAAGCTGGGTTTCTACACGTACGTGACCGACACGCAGATGCGTCTGCCGGGTTACTATCAGGATCGGATCAATTTCTTTAAAGCCGTTCCTAACGAAGCCGCCTATAAAATTTTCCGCAGTACGACTAACTCCGACGGCGTGACCGTTACGCCGGAAACGGCTACCGATTTTTTCACGGCCCGCGGCTACATCACCTTTGATCCTATCAAGCAGATTAATCTTCAGTTTGGTCACGATAAGGTTTTTATTGGCAATGGCTTTCGTTCGATGATCCTGTCGGATAACAGCGGTCCCTACCTCTTTTTGAAGCTTACCACCAAAATCGGACCGTTTCAATACGTCAACTTATTCAGCGAAATCAGTAACCAGCAGGATAGTATCCCGGCGTATGGTGCTCTGCCTACCAAAAAATACATGGCTTATCATCGCCTGGGTCTGAATATTGGTGATAACGTAAACATCGGTCTTTTCGAGTCGATCATTCACAGCCGCGATAAATCGCAGGGCTACTTCGATTTGAGCTATCTCAATCCCGTCATTTTTTATCGGGCCATTGAAGCCCAGAAGTTTAGTGCCGACAACACCATGGTGGGTATGGATGTCCGCTGGACTTTCCTAAGGCAATTTCAGACCTACGGACAGCTCAATCTCGACGAATTCAATTTCCAGGAAGTACGCAAAGCCCGGGGCTGGTGGGGAAATAAATTCGGCTACCAGCTAGGAGCAAAATACATCAACGCCTTTAACGTCGATAACCTTGATTTACAGGTCGAATGGAACGGGGCCCGCCCGTATACCTTCCAGCACGTGTCCAACAAAACCAATTACGTTCATTACAATCAGGCCATGGCCCATCCCATGGGAGCCAACTTTCAGGAAGTAGTCGGCACCATCCGGTACCAGCCGCTGCCTCGCCTGAACGTAACGGCGGTTGTTCTGGGTGCCAACTACGGACTCGATCTGCCCGGTCGCAATTATGGAAGTAACCCCCTGCTCAACTACAACGAAGCCGACCGCCCCGCCGGACGTGAATACGGTAACTTTATTGGCCAGGGCGTAGGAACCAATCTTTTTTACGGCGAACTCGTAGCTTCGTACCAGTTCCGGCACAATGTCTTTATCGACTTCCGTCAGGTATTCCGTGATCAGAAATCCGCTCTTTCCCAATTTGACCGTAGCACAGTTTTTTCATCGCTTTCCATCCGAATTAATTCGCCACAGCGTTTGCTGGCTTTTTAATTTCCGTTATTTTTACTGTATTTAAAGCCTATTAATCTGACCGCCATCAAGATTATGACTTGGAAGTGCACTGCTGGTTCAGCGAATTTTTCCGCCTTTGTAAGCTCCGGAATATTTTCCTATGCGATGGGCTGGCTTCAGCCCCTGCCTTTCCCTGGTCCATCTTCCTTGATGGTTCCTGTTTCCTGCTCTACCCCAAATCCCTATATCAACGCGTAATGAAAGCAGGCCACGCTATGTGCGGCGGTGTCTTTTATTCGCTATCTATTCTAGTCCACCCTTAACAGCTTTTGGGAATCGTCCCAATTCATTTATTACAGCTACATGAGTACGAAAAAAAGTGCAGTAGATGGGGGCAAATGGATAACCTTATCCACGGTTATTTCAACGGTCTTTCAATTCTTACAGGTAACCATCCTGGCCAGAATTCTAGATCCCTCGGTATTTGGGGTAGTGAGTGTCAGTGCATTGCTTATCAACTTATTTTACATCTTCAGTAACCTCGGCTTTTCCAATTCCATTATCTATAAACAGGAGAACGACCGTAACATACTATCCAGCATTTATTTCACCAGCTTATTACTGGGACTCACCATCTTCTGCATTGCGTACCTGAGTGCTCCGCTGGTCGTGGCCTACTATAAGGAGCCCAAACTCGACTACGTAATCAAGCTGGCGTCGATCTACTTCCTCATTATTTATTTTGGTCAGATTTATCTGTTTCTGCTACAAAAAGAACTGAAGTTCAAGACGATCGCCCTCATGGAGATCATTGCCACCGTTGCGGGTACGGCCATCACGATTGCTTTAGCGTATAATCATTACGAAGAACTCTCCCTGATTTACGGACAACTGGCTACCCACGTTATTCGTACTTCCCTGCAAATCATCCTGGGTCGCCATCTGTTTACGCCCAGGCTTTACCTGAATTTTAACGCCATCAAAGAGCACCTGAAGTTTGGCGTATATAACGTGGGTGATGGCTTACTGGGCTTTGTACAGGGTAATTCCGATAACATTATTGTGGGTGGTTTACTGGGCGTTAAAGCCCTGGGTTATTACACGATTGCCTCACAACTGGCGATCTTCCCCATTACCAAACTCAGTCCTATTATTTTACAGGTGGCCTACCCGATTCTGGCTAAAATGAAGGAAAGTGATTCGGAGCTAAAGAAAGCCTATCTGAGCATTTTAGACCTGGTTAGCTACCTCAATATTCCTTTGCTGGCGGGACTCTATATTACGGCTGACAGTGTCGTACCGCTGATGTACGGTCCGGGTTGGGAAGAGACCATTCCCCTCATCAAGATTTTCGTATTCGTCAGTATATTCTACTGCCTTTCCAATCCCTTGTTTACGCTGGCGTTCACGAAAGGAAAACCCAATCTGCTTTTCTATCTGAATTTGGTTACGCTGCTGGTGAAAGTCCCGTTGCTTTACGTATTGGGTACCCGTTGGCAGGTATACGGCATTGCTACGGCTTTCCTGCTCAGTACGTTTATCAACCTGATTCTGAACTTCTTTATCGTTCAGCATTTAGTCGGTGATTTTATCCGTGATTTCTTCGCCAACTTCATCAAACCCGTACTTTTCTGTACGCTGATGATTCTGGTTATTCTGGCGTATAAACAGTACGTAGGCAACAGTGGCCTATTTCACACGCTTGCTCAAATCCTCATCGGTGGCAGTATTTATCTGTTACTCACTTTCAAATACAAGATTACGCTCAAAGAAATTATAGCGTTTAGACGAAGCGTTTCCTAGCCCAAGTCGAATTCTAAGCTGACCTAAACGATGAAACACCGATTCGATGTACTGGATATTTTCAGGGGTATTTTTGCCTCTCTCGTGGTTTTGTTTCACATGGCCCTGTCGGCTGACACGCCCATACTGAACAATCAATTTATCGATAACGCTGATGTTTTCGTTGATTTTTTCTTTGTGTTGAGCGGGTTCGTCATCACCTACCGATACCAGGCCATTGCCACTACGCAGGATTTTTCGCTGTACTTCAGCAAGCGTATTCTTCGCATTTATCCGCTGCATTTATTCATGCTGGCCATCTTCCTTATTATGGAAGTAACGAAGAAATACATGACTTCCTACGTACAGATCAACCAGTTGGATAATGAGAACAACAACGTCGTTACCTTCTTTACTTCCCTCTTTCTGCTCAACTCGGTCAAGCTGTTCGGGGTTAAGGATTTGAGCTGGAATATTCCCAGCTGGTCGATTAGTGCCGAGATGATTTCCTACTTTTTCTTTGGCGTTTGTATGCTCTTCATTGCTCAGGTTAAGCTGATCCGCTGGAAGAAGGAAGTATACGCTCTGATTATTGTACTCGTCGTTGCGATTCTGTACGCAGTGACCGGCTCTTTCCGGATGAATTACGGATACGATTACGGGTTTCTGCGGGGACTTATCGGCTTTTTTACGGGGGCTGTCTGTTTCTGTATTTTCCTGGAAGTGTATCCGCTCTGGCATACCCTCAAAGACAGCTGGTTTAGTCTGGCTGAATTCGTTTCGGTCGTCCTGATCTTTCTAGCCATTTATTTCGGGGCGTATTTAAAGGAAATAGGCGTTGTTTATGATCTCATTTTCTTCATTCCGATTCTGATTTTCTCGTTTGAAAAGGGTTTCATTTCCAAATTTCTGAAACGCATCCCCTTTTTACACAAGGTAGGATTGTACAGTTATTCCATTTACCTGACTCATCCCTTTACCCTGAGTATTTTCAACATCTTCTTTATCCGGATTTTACACTTTCAGAAAGAAGATTATAGCTATTTATTCATTCTCAATTACGCCCTCATTTTCATTTTTGCCCGCTGGACGTACCATCACGTAGAAATGAAATTCAAGGATTACAAGTGGTTGGATTCCCTGCGAGGTTCCCGCAAAGGAGCCCTTCCGAATCAGCACTAACAAGGAAGTTTTCTGTTTTACCGCCGTTTTTACCTTCCGATTTATGGGTACTCATTTTGCCGAGGTTACGCTATTGATTACACACTACAACCGTAGCCAGTCGCTGCAACGATTATTGCAGGCGTTTGAGGATTTGAACTGTTCGTTTGGTCAGATTGTCGTTTCCGATGATGGCAGCAAACCCGAGCATCGGCAGGTACTGGAAGCCCTGCAACGCTCGTATGCCTTCGATCTGATTACGACGCCCGTAAATAAAGGATTAGCGAATAATATCAACAAGGGACAGGATGCGGTCCACCAACCGTACACGCTGTACGTGCAGGAAGATTTTGTTCCGAAACCGGCGTTTGCCGAACATTTTCAGGATGCCCTGCATCTGATGCAACAGAACGGCAGCCTGGACATTGCCCGGCTGTATGCCTACTTCCCGTACCCCTACCTCAAACCCTACGATAAGGGCTTTTCGGAAATGGTGTTCAAAGGAGAGTTCTGGAATATGGATCACCTGAAATTTTACTACTACAGTGATCATCCGCACCTGCGTCGGAGTACCTTTTTTCAGAAATTTGGCCGTTATACGGAAGGCACCAACAGTGATCAGGCCGAGTTTCAGATGTGCCTGTCGTTCATTAAACACGGGGGAAAAGGCCTGTTCTTTAATGCTTTCACCACGCTATTTGACCAGGCGAATTCGGCGAGTGAACCCAGTACGGCAACGTTCCGGGCCGACTGGAAGCAGAGCCCTACGCCCTGGGTGCGACTGCTGCGATGGGGCTATTTAAAATACCGGTTTTTCAAGAACACCGTTCAGCTACTCACCTACCAACGCCAGGACTCTTGACCCTCTACGCGAATGAATTATTCCTTCCCCGACGTTACATTGCTGGTTACGCATTACAACCGAAGCAGTTCGCTGGAGCACTTGCTGACCAGCTATCAGCAAATCGGTTGCCAGTTTGGCGATATTGTCGTTTCAGACGACGGCAGTAAGCCCGAACACCTGCAAAGGCTTCGGGAACTTCAGCAAACTTTTCATTTTCAGCTCATTACGACGCCCCAGAACCGGGGCCTTGGGAACAATATCAACAAAGGACAGGACGCCGTAAAAACGCCCTTGACGCTGTATGTGCAGGAAGACTTTGAACCCAGTCCGGATTTTCCCCTGCACTTTACGCACGCTCTGGAGCTAATGGATGCGAATAAAAACCTGGATTATATCCGTTTTTACGCGTACATCCCCTATCCGTACCTGCGGCCCTATGCGTACAATTTTTCAGAGATATACCTGCCCCCCTTTGGTATGGATTACACGAAAATTTACGCCTACAGTGACCATCCTCACCTGCGTCGGAGTACGTTTCTACAGAAATTTGGTCGCTACGCCGAAGGCATCAAGGGCGATCGGATGGAATACCGGATGTGCATCTCGTTTTTACAAAAGGGAGGTAAAGGACTGTTTTACAACGATTATCAGTCGCTGTTTACGCAACGCAATTCAGCCGCCGAACCCAGTACCATGACCCGAAGTTCATTAACGGAAAGCAGCAACAAGCTGATTGGGCTGGTACGGGACCTGTACCGACAGATTAAATACAATTACGATATTCATTTCATGCGAACGTAGACTTTCTGCGTACCCCACCTATGGCATTCAAGCAATACATTGATTCCAATCCAGGCCTGAAGAAGTTGGTCCACTGGCTGCTCATTCCCAAAGATGAAGCCCGGCCCCGACGTTGGGTAAGCTGGTTTGTGAATCCTTTTGTACACCGAAAGCATCGTTCGGCAGTGATTCGTTCATCAGCCCGGATGGACGTACTTCCCTTTAAACAGTTTACCCTGGGGTCTAAAAGCGTGATTGAGTCGTATTGCGTGATCAATAATGGCGTGGGCGACGTATTCATTGGGGATCATTGTACAATCGGAATTTCTTCCGTGGTCATTGGCCCCGTACACATTGGCTCGGATGTCATTATGGCTCAGCACGTTACGGTATCCGGACTGAATCACGTGTATGAAGACGTGCATACGCCCATCCACCGACAGCCCGTCACGACGGCTCCGATTGTAATTGAAGACGAATGCTGGATTGGGGCTAATGCCGTCATTACGGCTGGCGTAACCATTGGTCGCCATTCGGTCGTGGCTGGTGGTAGCGTCGTAACCAAAAATGTACCCCCGTATTCGGTAGTAGGCGGCAATCCGGCCCGACTTCTCAAGCAATACGACGCCGCTACCCAGCAGTGGGTCCGGGCACCGAAGGCCTAAACCGGATTTTTAACGGCCTGCACCTGATCGAATACGGCTTCAAATTCTTCCGCTCGCCGTTCCCAGGAATTAGCCTGAGCCAGTGTGACCTGCTGCCGCTGTTTTTCGGGTGTGTCCTCGGCCATGCGTTTCACGAGGCTTTCCTGGAAGGCTTCAGGGGTTGCGGCAATAGCGATGGCATTTTCGAAATCATCCAGAATCGAAAAGGGTGTGGACACCACCGGTAATCCCGCCGCCAGATACTCATTGATTTTTAGCGGATAGATCGTGTAGGTATGTTCGTTACACACGAAAGGAATCATGGCTGCTTTCCACTGAGCCAGAATCGGCGGTAGTTCAGCGGGCGGAAGGGAAGGGATGAACCGGACGTTTGGATAAACGGACAATTCTTCCTGTATCCGTGGATCAACCACTAGTCCCACAAACTGGAATTCCACTTCCGGCATTGTACGGGCACAATATCCTACTACCTGCGTGTCAATCCGATTGTCGGCCGTGCCCAGGTAACCTACAATGGCCCGATTGCCGGATTGTTGCTGGCGTAGTGCGTAAGCCTGGTTAAATAAATCGAAATTAGCCCCGTTTTTCACGCAGAACGTATGCGGCTGTGTCTGGGACTTCATTCGGTATAGGGCTTCCGAAGTGGTAATGACCGCATCTACCCGTTTCATAAATTCCTGTTCGTAACGCGTTCCGTGTTTACCCATCCAGGCCTCGGCGGATATTTCGTCGAAGCAGTAGTAAATGGTCGCAAATTCCTGAAGCTGGCCTACCAGAGGCAAGCCTAATACTGGATTAAAAGCATTGATTACCAGTGGCTTTTGCATATTCAATTGCTGCATCACCCGCCGCAGGCCTTTGATCAGCCGACCCGTATTGAGGGGCAGAAAGGTATCATGCTGAGCCGCCGACATCCAGTTGATGGGGAATAATACCGGCGGCGTCCATACGTGGACGCTCCGATTCGGTCCCAGCGAAAGTTTCGTTAATGGATTTTCTACCCGAGTCAGGGCTTTTACCGGTACCTGACGTTTGCCCCGCAGGCCAGCCACGAGATCTTTCACGGTATAGGGATAGTCTACGTATAGGATACGGTAGCGTTCCGAGAGTACCGTCAGTAGCTGAACGGCTGAATTTTGAAACTTCCCTTGCCAGGGCGTCTGGCTGACACAAATGATACTATCGAACTGTTTGGCGGAAGTACGGTCGATTGCGTTCATGAAGCGTAATAGTGGAACAGATGTTGCGGTATAGCGGCGGTACGGAGCATCTATAATTCTTTACAAGATACTATTTTTCTTTCCATAAGCCGCACTTTTTTACTTCTTACTTGTTGACTAATTGAGAACGTTTGGCACTTAAATAACACTTAACAGACATAAGTACAAATACTTATTATTTTATAACTTCAGTCTTATGAAGGTCACTATAAATGACTTACAAAAAAATAAATTAAGCAATTTTTGCCCATTCTGATAGCTTAACTTATCTTTAAAAAATGATAACCTATGCCTTGGGCATGTTTGAGTATTTACTAATTCCGCCAAGAGAAGTATGCTATACTTAAACTTTTCATCATCGTTGATTTATTCTATTCTTCGATCTGTTCGTGTATAGTTAATTACGATCAAAACCTCTATAAAATTAATCATAGACGTTGGTTGCTACGTCTTTAGGAAGAAATTGACCATTCTAGAATGGTTTTTTAAGTAACGGGTTCTTTTCATTTTTCCGTCGTTTAAGAACGTACCGGATCGATCGAATGAAAAGCAACTGAAAGCTGGTAACTACTGGATTAATTTAATTTTTTTTCAGCGTTCACGGATAACACTAGTATCTAGTTATTGAATCGTTCGATGTTCCGACAACAAGTTTTGATTTTTGATAATATATATAATCGTCCCTTATGAATCCGCCAAATTTAACAATCGAAAAGTCAACTATTTTAATCCTTGACGATGAACCCATGACTCGAAAAGTACTTCAGTTATGTCTCAACAAGGAATTTGATACCATTATTAAAGACGACGGTATGTCGGGTATGTCTTACATTGAGACGGGTAGCCCGGTAGATCTGGTCATTGCCGACTTGAATATGCCTCACCTCAATGGCAAAGAATTTTTGAAAGTACTACGAGGCAGTAATCTATTTGGTCACATTCCGGTTATTATTTTGTCGGGAAGTGAAGAAAGTAATGATCGGATTCAGTGCCTGGAATTAGGTGCTGATGATTTCATGACGAAGCCCTTTAATCCGCTGGAAATTATTGCTAAGGTAAAAGCAGTACTCCGCCGGGTTTACAAATAATTTGTTTTTAGTGTGCGAAGTAAGTTTTCATGTCGTAATGAGGCACCGCCATGTCTGTTGTTACCCACCCACCTTTACGTATCCTGTACGTAGAAAATGATAGTAATGCCAGTGAAACCTTCAAGCAAGAGTTTGCTGAACCATTGAATATATGGCAGCTTACTTCTGCGGAAGAGGCATTACTAACGCTCAAAGATCACTATCCGGCTGATGCCGTGATTATAAGTTACGAAGCTCAGGCCATCTGGTTCCTGCAGCAGCTTCGCTCCATTCCCTGGTTGAATTCCCTACCGGTTATCGTAACCGTCCCTACCCTGAACGACACCTATAAACAGGAAGTGCTTCAGGCGGGTGGTAACGACCTGTACCCGAAAGACTTTAGTCGCGGTGACTTACTGGCCCGCCTGCATTACTTCGTTCGAAAAAATCAGCTTCTCGCCCTCCAGCCCACGCGTATGCCCCGTTTTCGTGTACGCGTAACCTGGTGGAAACGCCTCATCGACGTCACTACAACGGGCCTGGCTTTGCTCATTCTTTCGCCCCTGCTTTTAGTGGTAGCCCTTCTGATTCGCTTCGATTCGAAAGGTCCCATCATTTATCGTTCCAAACGCGTGGGTGGTGGCTATAAGGTATTCGACCTGCTCAAGTTCCGAACCATGCGTACCGATGCTGACAAGCTCGTCAAGGATATGGCCGCCTTTAACATGTACAACAAAGCAGAAGAAGCTCCTGAAAAAGAGCAGCTTGCCTTGTGTGCAGAGTGCGTATATAGTGGAAAGAACTCCTGCCAGCGTATGTTGTACCTGGATAATGAGCAGGTTTGCGAGAAGGTGTATCTTCAGCGTAAGCATAATAAAGCTGCTTTCATGAAGTTTGGCAACGATCCCCGGATTACGCGAATTGGCCGGTTTTTGCGAAATACCAGTATCGATGAACTCCCCCAACTGATTAACATCTTCCGGGGTGACATGTCGCTGGTAGGCAATCGTCCCCTGCCCCTTTACGAAGCAGAAAAGCTGACCTCCGATCAATACATTCAACGTTTTGCCGGGCCCGCCGGACTGACTGGCCTCTGGCAGGTAACCAAACGCGGAAAAGGCAAGCAAGACATGTCGGAGGAAGAGCGGATGCAGCTCGACATTGAGTATGCTAAAAACTATTCGTTCTGGATGGATGTCAAAATCATTCTGAAAACTTTCCCAGCTCTAGTTCAGTCCGAAAACGTCTAAGGGTACTTCCCCAGCGTAGGAATCGTCCTTCCCAAAGCTCATAAACAGTTCGAATGAAAGCGTTTTTTTTTCTCATTTGCCCGTATGCAGGTAGCCTCTTGCCGAAGCTCGTATTGCTGGCATGCATTCTCGGAGCCGGTACTCTTTCGGTACAGGCTCAGGAGGGAACTCAGTCGATGCTGCAGGATGTTTCTTACCCTTATCTGGAGAAATTAATCGAAGTAGCCAGAACGAACTACCCGCGTAGTAAGGCCTACAAAGAACGCATCGGAATTGCGGACATAGGGATCAGAAGAGCAAAAGTAGCCTACTTCGACGCCTTGTCTGTATCCTATCTGTATAGCCCGGCCAATACCACCACTTACATTACCAATCCAGTCTCTCCTGTGCCTACGGTAGTGAATCCGAATTGGCTGAATAACTATCAGATTGGACTACTACTTAATGTGGGATCTATCCTGCAAAAAACGCCACTTTTAAAACAGGCCCGGGGCGAGAAAAGGGTAGCGGAATATGAGCAGCAAGCCTTTGAACTTAATCTGGAAGCAGACGTTAAGCAACGCTATTTTGCCTACATCCAGCGGCTGGCTATTTTACGGGTGAAGCATGAATTGCAATTGGATATTGAAAGCATGCTCAAGGACATAAAATATAAATTTGAAAAAGGTGAACAAACCCTTGAAAATTACAACAACGTATTGGTAATGTATTCAGACAATAATCAGCAAAAGATTATTGCTGAAAGCGAGGTGCTCATCTCTAAAAGCAAACTGGAGGAATTAGTGGGGGAAAAGCTTGAAAACATCAAGCTGGATCAATAACCATCTTACCCTTGGCCTACTCTATTAGGTTAAGCTTCACGCAATCGAATGGCAGATTTCATTAGATTCCTTAATTTTCTATATAAAAAGAAGTGGCTACTGCTGGCAGTGCCCTTACTGACGGTTATTGCTGCCTATTTTCTGGTTCAGAAATTACCAGATGAGTATACTTCAACGGCACGCATTTCGACGGGTCTGGTTGATAAAACGGATCAGGGATTTACGAGTGGTGCTAACGAACAACAGGCGGAAGTAACGCAAAAGTTCGACAACATCATGCAGAGTATGCAGCTAAAGAATACCCTGAATATGGTTTCTTATCGCCTCATTCTGCACGACCTTACGCAACCCACCAAAGCCTTTCATAAACCAAGTCAATTGCTTCAGGAGCTTAGCTCCACGGAAAGACAGCGGGCCATTGCTATTTTCAATCAGAAGCTTGCTACCCAGCAGGATCTTTTCATTGAAAGTCCGGAAGAAAAGCGGTTACTGGATATTCTAAAATCCATGCATTATGATACGGATGCCATTGCCAATAATCTGACCGTATCGAGGGTAAAAGATAGTGATTATATCCGGGTTGAATTTGACGGGGATCATCCTGAATTCACGGCTTTTGTAGTGAATACGCTGAGTACCGATTTCATCAATCGATACTCCATTCGATTACAGACCAGTAATGATCGATCCATTGAATTTCTGGAAAACTTCATGAACGAAAAGATGCGGAATCTAACCGCATTAATGGATCAGCTCAAGCAGTATAAAATCAAGAACCGGGTTTTAAATCTCAATGAACAGGCCCGGAGTATGTACGGACAAATCATTGATTTTGAGACGCGTAGAGAAGTAGCTATTAAAGATGTAGTCGCCTATACAGCGGCGTTAAAGAACATCGACAATAAATTCAACCCCAGCGATCGGAAGTATCTGGAAAGTACCATGGCTTCCCTGAACCAGAATATTGTTGCCACCAAGCAGCAATTAAAAGCGGTTAATGACGCATACTTCCGCTCCAATTTTGATCCTAAATACAAAGCTCAGCTGGATTCGCTTCAGAATAAACTGACGACTCAAATTAACCAGTCAACGGATAATTACATTTACAATCCTTTGGTGGCTAAAACTGAGCTGGTGAGTCAGAAATTAAACATGGAGATTGCGTTAGAACTCGCTCAGAATAGTATTGCCACGGTTGAAAAAGAATTAGGTCGTCTGAATCGAAAGTTTGACGGATTAGTACCCAACGAAGCCAAAATTCAGGAGTTTGAAACCAGCATTGACATTGCCAGTAAGGAATACATTGAGGCATTACAGCGATACAACAATGCCAAAATGCAATCGCAGCAAACTACACAACTTAAACTGCTGGAAAAAGCTTTACCAGGCACCTTAACTCCCTCTAAAAAGGTCATTCTAATTGTCTTTGCGGGTATTATCAGTTTTGTTCTGTGCTTACTCATTCTTTTCCTGGTATTCTATCTGGACAGTTCTATTCAGGAAGGCAAACAACTGGCTAACGCAACCGAAATTCCGGTTATTGGATCACTTAACAAGATTGACACCAGCCCGGATTTGAACCAGCTATGGCACGATACTTCTCCAGGTAAATCTGTTATGGCGTATCGCAATGCCTTACGTTCCATACGGTTTGAACTGGATCATGAACTAAGCACGGGTAAAATCATTGCGTTAACCAGTTTAAGACCCGGGGAAGGTAAAACTACGCTGCTGTTAAGCCTGGCTCAGGCCTTTGCTTTGATCAATAAAAAAGTACTGGTTGTAGATGGAAACTTTAGCAGTACCGCTAGTACGGCACTCAGTACCAAACCCAGTTATCTGGAAGATTTTCTGCATACATCGGCTCCTTTCGAATCGTTGTACGTTGAAAATGGTATTTATTCTCTGAGTAACAAGGGGGGTGATTATTCCCTTTTTGAGTTGGCCAGTGAAACCCACATTGCTGCCAAACTGGAAGAATTGAAGAGCTATTTTGACGTGATACTGATTGAAACACCTGCCCTGGAAACCCGGAACAAGGCAAAGGAATGGATTCGTTTTGCTGATAAAGTAGTGGCTGTTTACGAAGCGAATACAACGATTCGCGATTCGCACAAGCCTGCCATTCAGTACCTGAAGAGTCTGGGTAATACACTGGCGGGCTGGGTATTAAATAAGGCAACGACAGTATCTTAACGAAGGAAACAAATGGATGTACGTACCCTGGCTTATAATCTGTGGCTGCTGCTGCAACTAAGCATCGGATACAATCTGGTGTTACCCGTAGTTTTACTGGTACTGTATCTGCTCCGAAAAGCGTTTGGTTCAACCCATCGGCCAGTCCCCGTAACGGCTGAACCCGATTACGCCATTATTGTCACGGCTTATGAACAAACGGTGCTTTTACCCAGTGTAGTAGCTTCACTGCTGAAGCTTAACTACACGAATTACATCATTTACATTGTCGCGGATAAGTGTGACATCAGTACCTTACACTTTGACGATCCCCGGGTTCGGCTGCTCCGACCTGAGCAGGTACTTGCCAGCAACACGCGTTCGCATTTCTACGCCATCCAGCGGTTTATCCGGCCGCACGAACGACTTACGATTATTGACAGTGATAATCTGGTTGATCCGGAATACCTCAATGAGCTAAACCGTCTTTTTGCGAAGGGATTTATTGCCGTACAGGGGATTCGGGAGGCGAAAAATCTCGATACTACCTTTTCCTGCCTGGATGCCGCCCGCGATATCTACTACCATTTTTACGACGGCAACGTACTGTTTGAAGTGGGTTCTTCCGCTACACTGGCGGGTTCGGGCATGGCCTTCACTACGGAATTGTACCGGGCCAGCCTGGAACACCTGGACGTGACGGGAGCGGGTTTCGACAAAGTATTACAAAATGCCATTGTAGGGGCCGGTCATCGCATTGCCTTTACGGAATCGGCCGTTGTGTATGATGAAAAAACAGCTAAATCGGATCAGTTGGTAAAGCAACGGGCTCGGTGGATCAATACCTGGTTCAAGTACTTTTCGTACGGGTTTGGCCTGATTTTCAAAGGCATTACTACCCTGAACTGGAACCAGTTTGTATTTGGCTTCATCCTGCTACGACCGCCACTGTTCATTTTCCTGCTGCTGTCGGTTGCATTTATGCTCATCAACGTATGGGTGGCTCCAACACTGGCTCTGGTGTGGTTACTCGGGTTGCTTACGTTCGTAGCCGGTTTTTTTATTGCCCTGCTGCTATCCGACACGCATCCGAAAATCTATAAGTCGCTCTGGAATATTCCCCGGTTTATGCTTTACCAAATCATGGCTTTACTGAAAGTTCGGAAAGCCAACCAGATTTCCGTAGCAACCAAACACGGCTCTTCCGAATAGACGTATGAAGATTTACCCCGATCGACCCAAACGAACCCCGGGAAAAGCGGATTCCCCCGACGGGCTGACGGCTACGGAAGCCCTGATGCAGAAGATTGCTATCTTACTGGCCCTCGGTACCGTTTATTTCTTCTTCATCAAACTCATATTTTTATAAGTGAGCTCGTTCAAACTGCCCCTATCGAATGATTCTACGCGGCGATCCATCTTCACATGGATTCGGCAGAAATTGTGGATAGAAAAGTTTTATAATCTGCCGGGGGCGGCACTGCTGCTGCTCGCGTCGCTGGGTTTGGGCTGGATTGCCATTGAAGTCGATCTCAAGCTGAGTTTTATCATTCTTGGTGGCCTTATCGCTCTACCCGTTCTGTACGCCATTGTCGCCAAACCGGAGTTTGGTGTGCTGACGCTTCTGATCATGGCCAACCTGCTGTTCTTTATTCTGCGGTTCGGCGTCGAGTTTCCGTTGGGTACCCTACTCGACGGCTTACAGTATTTGCTGATTCTGGGCTTTATTCTTGGGCAACGTTCCCGGCCCGACTGGTCCGTTTTTAAAGGGCCCGTCAGTACCATGGTGCTGGTATGGGTCAGTTTCAATATCCTGCAGGTTCTTAATCCCGTGGCGGATTCGCGGCTGGCCTGGGTGTATACCGTGCGTTCGGCGGCGATTGTGGTACTGATGTATTTTGTCTTCAAGTACCAGATTCGTACGATTCAGTTTATTCGTATCATTCTCAAACTCTGGCTGTTCATATCGGTTTGGGCCGCTTTACTGGCCTACAAACAGGAGTACATTGGCTTTTCGGCTTCGGAGCAGGCCTACCTCGACTCCGACCCCAGCATTGGTAGTTTGCTGTTTATCGATGGGCACTGGCGGAAATACGGTCTTTTTGCCGATCCGGTGATTTTTTCCTACAACATGGTGATCGCCAGTCTGATTTGCGTCGCTCTATTGACCGGACCACTGACTCTCTGGAAGAAAATAAGCCTGGTGGTAATGATTTTCCTCTTTATCAGTGCGATGCTCTTTTCGGGCACGCGGGGAGCGTACGTGTTGCTACCGGCGGGACTGGCCCTGTTTGCCATTCTGAAGTTCAACCGGGTCATTCTGTTTTTTTCGTTGATAGCGGGCTTCATTATGGCGGTGCTGATCATGATTCCTACGTCAAACCCAACGCTGTACCGCTTCCAGACGGCCTTCCGCCCGACCAACGACGCTTCGTTCAACCTGCGAGCCCAGAACCAGAAAAAGATACAACCTTTTATTCAGTCGCACCCCATTGGGGGCGGCCTGGGAGCGGCGGGTAGCTGGGGCAAGCGGTTTTCGCCCGATTCGTTTCTGGCCAATATTCCTCCGGATGGCGGTTACGTACGCGTTGCCATGGAAACTGGATGGGTAGGTTTGCTGCTGCTTTGTACGCTGGTTTTCCTGATTATTCGGGCGGGAATTATCAATTTCTACCGCATCAAAAATCCTGAATTAAAGACGTACTGTCTGGCGATGACCTTAAGCGTCTTTGTTTTGAATATTGGTAATTACCCGCAGGAAGCACTGGTTCAGTTTCCGCTCAACATCTACATTTACCTGATGGCTGCTCTTATCGATGTAACATATAGGCTCGACCAGCAGCAGCAGGCCGCTGCGGCTAAGCTACTTCCCGTAAGCTAATTTATACAGCTGAAGTAGAAGGCGAGGTAAGATTCCAGCGTAATCCCTTTAGAAAGGCCTTGGCGTGCGTAAATTTTCCTTTGATGAGGTAGGTAAGTACGTGTTTGGGTAAGACGCAAGTGGCGAAGAACAGATAAAAAATCACCCGTTGAAAGGCTGACCCGTGCCGCCGCATGTACAAAATGCGATTTCGGGTGAGGTAATAGGTTTTGAGGGGATTGGCCGGTCCTACCGATACCGATTCCTTGTGCAGAATCAGAGCCGAAGCCTGGTAATAAATCAGAAAGCCACCGTCCTTGATGCGTTGTGACCAGTCCAGTTCTTCATAATACAGGAAGAAACGTTCCGCAAACCGCCCTACCTTATCAATCACTTCCCGCTTAACCAGCATGGCACAGCCGTGAGCAAAGTTCGTATATCCAGAATGGTTAAAGCGTTCGCCATCGCGTTCGTTTAAGCCTACGGGCGTAGCCGTTCCCGTGTACAGATTCATGGGGTTGTAACCCGCATACTGCACAATGTCGGGATGATCGTAAAATTTGATTTTCGGGCAGGTGACGCCAATCCGGGAATCCTGCTGAAAGGGTTTCAGTAGATCATCCAACAACGTTGGCGTTAGCTCCGTATCATTATTGACGATGAAGAAGTAATCGCCCCGGGCCGCTTCCATACCCAGATTATTTCCCCCCGTAAAGCCCAGATTTTCCTCGCTTCGGACAATGGTTACGCCGGGATAATCCGCCGCATTAATGACGGAAGACAACACTTGCCGGGAAGCATTATCCACCAGAATAACTTCATAATTCGGATAGGTCAGGCCGCGACAGGATTCCAGAAAATCCCGGGTAACTTCAGCCTGATTGTAATTGATACTCACAAGGGAAATGAGCGGATAGGCTTCCGGTGACGTAGTACGCATAACAGGAATGGATGAAAGGGATGGACGGCTTACTCAGGTTTGTGAAAAAGGCGGGACAACTCCACCGAAATACGCTTCTGGAAAGCTTTCGCTACGCCTCCATCGCGGTTCAGTACCCGGTCACTCGTCCAGACGTGAGCCCCGCGGGTTACGTGTTTCAGGCGTCCTTTGTCCAGCAGTGTCATGGCCATCCAGCCATCTTCGCATACGCCCGTAGCCGCTACATTTCCCTGGTGCCCTGCATCGACCCGAAAACCACCCACGGCCAGTCCATCCGCTCGTCGAAAGCCAAAATTGAAGCCCAGTACATTGATGTACTCCAGCCCTTTCCATTCCCGAAGTTTAAAGCCTACGTGCGAAACCGATTCGTGCAGTAATAGAGCCATGCGGGAATTCTGAGCACTCGGGATGAACGAATACGTTCCATAGGTACAGGAAACGTCTGGCCTGGTTAGTGGTTGTACCAGAGCGTCCACCCAGGTAGGCGGATAAATACAGTCGCAGTCGGCATTCAGAAAATACGTTCCCCGCCCCGCTTCCAACGCGGCCTGCCGGGCATAGCCAATTCCCTGCTGGGTAACGAGGACCGATTTGACGCCGCAGGCATCGAGTAACGCCTGCGTTCGATCTTTGGAATTATTATTCGCTACAATAAGCTCGGTGCGAAAACGGGTTTCCTGACTAGCCAGGGAAGAGAGCGTATTGAGCAGATTTTTCTCCTCATTATACGCAGGAATAGCAATCGTTACCTCCGGATCTTCTACCCGAAATTTGGCTAAACGCTCCCGGAGTTCCTGTAAAAACTCCGGACTCAGGGAATCGGGAGAATAGCTAAAACGATGTTGTTGCATCCTGGCGGGGATTTATTGAGATTAGACAAAAATAATTATTCATCAAGGAACTAAGTATCAAAGTATTAGATTATTTTTGAAAACTGTACGTTATATACGTCTTTGACCCCACGACTTTATTCCGCTTCTTTCTTCCAATATGTTTATTCTCCATTCCACATACACCAATACAACCCTTGGCAAGCAGCTTCTTTAAAAAGCTTTTTTTCGACAAAGTTTTAAAAGAAACAATTGTCCGCCAACAAAGTTTCAATGAAAACATCTCTACTCTCGTTAGTGATTGGAGTCCTCTTGGCTCCTGGCTTACTTTGTGCCACTCCTCTGGCTTACCAGCCCTTACCCGGGAAGATTGAAGCGGAAAGTTATGTCGCGATGAGTGGCATTCAAACCGAAACCACCTCGGACGGTGGTGCCGGGCTGAACGTCTCCCACATTGATGACAACGACTGGATGGATTATGACGTCAGCGTACCTTCGGCAGGTATGTATGTCTTTCAGTTTCGCATTGCCAATGCCTACGGAAACGGCCAGATTGAAATTCGTAATGCAGCAGGTACCGTACTGAATGCTGCGTTGAGCGTACCACAGACGGGTGGCTGGCAAAGTTGGAGAACCATCAGCACCACCCTTACGCTGCCCGCTGGTAATCAACGGATACGGATTTTTGCTAGACAGGGAGCCTTCAATTTTAACTATTTTGAAGTCGCGGCCCCTGTGTCGCTACCCGGAAAGGTTGAAGCCGAAAATTACGTTGCCATGAACGGCGTGAATACGGAAACCACGTCGGACGTTGGGGGCGGTTTGAACGTTAGCTGGATTGACGACAATGACTGGCTCGATTACCTGATAAAAGTCCCTACGGCAGGTACCTATACGTTTAAGTTCCGGATTGCCAATGCCTACGGAAACGGTAAAATTGAAATCCGCAATGCGGCGGGGTCGGTACTTAACGCCACCCTGAGTGTACCCCAGACGGGTGGCTGGCAAAGCTGGTCAACCATCACAACAACGGCTACGCTACCGGCAGGCTCTCAGCTTCTCCGCATTCACGCGAATCCGGGAGCGTTTAATCTCAATTATTTTGAAGTGACTACGGGTGGTGTATCCACATTACCGCAGGCTGTCCTAAGCTTTACGGCCCCAGCTACTAAAACTGTCGGGGATGCTGCCTTTAATCTGGTTGCCACTAGTACGCAATCGGGTACGCCCATTGTGATCAGCTCCTCCAATCCCGGAATTGTTTCGGTATCCAATACTGGGGGTTCCTGGAAAGCCTCGGTCGTTGCCGCCGGTTCAGCCACGCTAACGGCTACGCAGGCGGGTTCGGCCCAGTATACGGCTGCTACGGCTGTAAGTCAGACGATCACGGTAGCCGCAACGCCTCCGTTTACAGGCGTAGTCGGCACCAAGATTCCCCTCGACCCCAAACGTTGGTATCAGATGAACAACGTCAGCAATGGTCTGGAGGGTCTGTTCGACGGCATTACCAATGTGGATGTACAGACGGGTTACGGTAAACCTCTGGCGAATTACGATTCGTATTATCCGCTACTCGAGGGCGAAGAAATCACCCTGCAAAGTATTAAGTTTTTCGACGGTCCCGGTAACCTGGAAGAATTTCCGCTGAAGATTTTCATCATCAATGATCAGTGGGAACGCATTCCGGTCGCTACGTTTACCGGGAAATCCTACGGAACGTGGGTAGGTCCGTATCCAGATCGGGAATCCGTTTTCAAGCTTGATACGCCCATTTCTGGTGCCCGTTACCTGATCATCAATGCCTGGTACCAGTATCCGACCGAAATCGAATTGTACGGTACGCACAAACCGGCTACAGTACAGCCTTCTCCCGCTCCACAGAAGTTTGTAAAGTTTAAAGACATGCTGGGTGTCAATGGCTTTGAGTGGAACTTTGAAGATGCCCATAATCCGATTGAAATCAACGAGTCCCGCATGAATGTGGTGAAAAACTTCACGGGAATCCGGCATTACATGGATTGGGAACGTCTGGAAGCCAATGAAGGCAAATTTACGTACAACCCCACGCACAGCGGCGGCTGGAATTACGACATCATTTACGAACGCTGCAAAGCCGCGGGTATCGAAGTACTGGCCTGTCTGAAAAACCTGCCGAACTGGCTCCAGCAAACGTATCCGGAAAGCGAACGCGACGGCGAAAACGTACCGCTTCGCTATGGCAAGGATTTCACGGATCCCCTGTCGTACCTTGAACAGGCGAAGGTTGGTTTCCAGTACGCAGCCCGCTACGGTAGCAATCCGAACGTTAATCCGAGTCTGGTTACGGTAAACAGTGCTCAACGCTGGACCGGCGACGGTATCAACGTCGTTAAAATCGGCATGAACGTTATCAAGTACATTGAATGTGATAACGAACGGGATAAATCCTGGAAAGGCCGGAAAGCGTACCAGACGGGTCGGGAATACGCGGCGAACCTTTCTGCTTTCTACGACGGCCACAAGAATACCATGGGTCCGGGTGTGGGCGTAAAAAATGCCGATCCGAATATGAAAGTCGTAATGGGAGGCATCGCTTCCGCTACGGTTGATTACGTCAAAGGTATGATTGACTGGTGCAAGCAGTACCGGGGTTACAAGCCCGATGGTAGCGTAAACCTCTGCTGGGATGTGATCAATTACCACTTCTATACGGATGATGCCTCTTCTTCGCAAAGTGGCATGTCCTCGCGGGGAGCTGCTCCCGAAGTAACCAAAGCCGCTTTAGTGGCGGATAGCTTCAATCAGCTGGCCCACCAGCAGGCTCAGGATATGCCCGTTTGGATTACGGAGGCGGGTTATGATCTGAATCAAGGAAGCCCGCTTAAAGCCGTCGCCATTGGCAATCGAACGGTAGAACAAACGCAGGCCGACTGGATTCTGCGGACGGCTCTGCTGTACGCCCGTTCGGGTATTGATAAATTGTTCCTGTATCAGTTATACGATGATAATCCACAGTCGCCCATTCAGTTTGGTTCGATGGGCCTGATCAACGGAGATATGACCCGCAAGCTGGCAACGGACTATCTGGTACAGGTGAATAAGCTGATCGGCGACTACAGCTATCAGCAAACCCTAAGCACGAATCCTTTCGTAGATCGTTACGAAAACAACGGCAAATCGATCTACGCTCTGGTCGTACCCGGCGAAACGGGCCGTACGGCTTCCTATACGCTCGATTTGAAAGGAGCGGCTTCGGCTCTGGTATACAAGCCTCGTGCGGGATCAGACTCTATGCAGGTAACCACGGTTACGGCAACGAATGGCAAGGTAACACTGACGGTCACCGAAACCCCCAGCTTTGTCGTACCGCAGGGTACCGTGAGCGGAGGCCGGGTGGCTGCGGAGGCTCTCAAACCTACGGATGTTTCACTGGCTACGTTGAACGTATATCCTAATCCAGCAACAGATTTTGTCAGTATCGAATTGAACAATGACAATTTGCAGCCGGTGGACGTACTCATTTACGATATGGCGTTAAGCCGGGTACAAAACCGCATTGCTTATAAAAAGGAAAAGGCTTCGTTCATTCGGAAAATTGACCTGACGGGCTTACCCAAAGGTCTGTACCTGATTGAAGTAAAACAGGGTACACAGCGTTCCGTGAAGAAAGTTATTAAAATGTAGAATAACCCTCGACTACAAAAGCAGAAACGAGACTTGGCCATGCTGGCTGAGTCTCGTTTTTGCTTTTTATTTCGATCGTATAAGAAGCGGCTACTTCATTGAAGTACTTCGCAGGGAGAGGTACAAGTTTAGAAATTTGCACCCGTGTACGCCCTCTAAACAACCCCGTATGCAATGCGAGGTGCGACCCGTTCGGTAGGCACAGCCTACCAACTTAAAAGGTCCGTAGCGAATGCTACGGACAACGCGTCCCTCTAGTATTGCGGGCTTCTGAAGTGAATGTAGAAAAGGGAAAAAGAGCTAAAAATGTTCCGATGACTAGTAAAACCTGCACCCCTGTACCCAACCCAACACCCCCAACCCCGCAGGGGGTTCAACCTAAATAACCCCGTATGCAATGCGGGGTAACACAACAGACGAAAAATCGAACTACCCCGGCAACAAAGCAGCTCCCTACTTCAGCCACTCCCGTTCAATAAACTGGAAAATTTCCGGCTTCTCCCGAGCGTGCAGAATCTGGGCTCCCGAGAGTTTAGGGAAAAGATTTTCGTATTCATTGAAGGCATGTTCCATGCCCCAGTTGGGATTGGAAAGGATGATATTCGAGCCGCCAAAGCAACTCGCCAGAGCCGCCGTTCCGCCGTGCATGGAGATGAAATGCTGCGTGTTGGCGTACACCATCAATTGCAGGTGGTTATAGCTCGTTACTTTCTCGGGATACTGTTGTCGGTACAAATCATTCATCTGGATTACCTCCGGATGGTTTTCCCGTAACCAGGCGTGTTCACCCAGATCAAGCGTTTCGCTGTTATCCTGCACAATTTGCGTGGGCAGGGGGCGGTTGTAGACGATCTGAAATTTGTCCCGGCACAAATGAATGATCCGCTCCAGTTCGGCAATCCCCAGAAAATTGATGGGCGGCTGATCCCATTCGCGATTGTACTTATTGGCAATCAGCAGAATGGGTTTATCATAAACGAAGAGATCATTTTTGTAATGCTCGCGGAAGGGTACCTGAGCCCATTTCTGAAAGCTGTACGAGTTACTATGCGTCATGTTCGGCACGTCGTAATGGTCATACGATTCGGTCCAGATGCGTTCTTTGTAGCGTTCTTCGTGGTTGGGACTGAAGAAGTAAAACTCTTTGGTGTTACTGGCAGAAATGGTTTTTTCGAGCGTTCCATTCAGGTGGTGCCAGTACGCAAAAGGCAGTACGTAGCGTAATTCCTGATCGAACTCGCCCCGGTACTGGATGACTTTATACGGCTTTTTTTCAACGTAATCTTTCAACACAAACTTCGTCTGCACGAGTTTGCAGTAATAATTATCCCGAATAAAGTAGAGTAAATATTTTTTCTTGATGGTGGGATACCGGAGGGCCGCCAGTGCGTACAGCGACTTCAACAGCAATTTCTTCATCGTCAGCAAAGCCTTTAAAATACATGGAATGCGTTACTCCGCCCGGCGTACCTTCTCCCAGATACCGGAAGCCAGTCCGTTACGGTACCGAAGATACCCCAGAATGGCACACCAGTTCATGAACGAAAAGTAATAGGGTACAAACAGGGCTTTTACGCGAAGCTTCTTGTTTTCCAGCCAGTATCCCAGCAGGGCAGCTGCGTAAAAGACACTCTGAGCGATCAGCAGTACCGGATATAACCAGCCTTCACTCAGCATAACCAGGATTACATTCAAGAGAAAGATCAGCGGCAGGGCAAACGGAGCTACGGCCCACCGCATCATCCGGTGTGAAATGTACTGAAACGACAACCAGCCGTACCTGAAAATATTCAGCAAATGCGGCAAACGGGCAATGGACTGAAAGCCTCCCGCGGCAATGCGTACTTTACGTTTCTGTTCGTCACCAATGGAAAAGGAAGGTCGCTCCAGGGCATACGCCTCGGGATCGTACACGACGCGGTAGCCCCGGGTAGCAATTCGCAGCGAAATCATGAAATCATCGAGCAACGTATCTTTTTCGACGTGCTCGTAGAGTTCCGTCCGGATGGCAAATAATTCACCTGCTGCTCCGACGACGCTGTAAAGCTCCGTATCAAGTTTTTTCAGAAACGATTCGTATTTCCAGTACAGGCCCTCGCCTGCTCCGGCGGCGGCTTCATTTTCGAACGTCTGGATTCGTTTTTCGCCCGAAACGGCCCCTACCTGTGGATCGGCGAAGTGCCGCACAATGTTGGCAACGGCATCCGGGTTCAGGTTGGTATTGGCATCAGTGTAGATCACCAGCGGCGTATGCACCCGGTGCATGGCCTGATTGATGGCTTCAATTTTGCCCCGGCGTTCGTTACCTCCCATCACGGAAATCCGTGGATGGCTCCCATACTGCTGCTGCAACCATTCAGTACTGCCGTCGGTCGAACCTTCCGTCACAAAAAGAATCTGTAAGTGCTCGGCTGGGTAGGTCAGTGCCAGTGAATTACGGACTTTTTCGGCCAGACAACCCATTTCGTTATACGCCGGAATGACCAGGGTAACATCGGGTTGGTACGAAGCAGAAAATTGGGGCGTACGCCTCTTACGGAATTTCAGCAGAAGCCAAAGGAAGATTCCATAGCCGAGGTACGTATAAAAGACCAGAAAAATCAGGAACCAAAATAGAATTTCGAAGAAAATCTTCATATAACGCTGGCGGACGATTACATCAGTCAAATATAGCTTTCCAGCGAAGTTATTGAGCAGTTTTCGGCCGGAATTATCCTTCTTTTTTCATTTTAATCACCGGAATACTTTTTTCTAACTACAGGAATTTACAGTAATGTGTTTGTCCGAAATTAATTGCTGTCTATTTTTGTACCCAGTCCCTGACAATATTCTCCTTATGAAGCGAGTACAAGCCATTCTATCCGTTCTGATGTTAGGTAGCCTGCTGGCTTCCTGTGCTTATCAACGAGCGAACACTATTGACCAGCCAGATGTCCGTAAGAACAACAAAACGGTTTACGGCGTTTCGCCTGATAGTGCTGCTGCTCAGCTCAAAAACACTTGGCCTGACAAAGAAGGTACGGCCGAGCGGGCTGAAAACATCCGTTTGAAATTACTGTCACTGAAGGGTTCTACCCATAACTAATTTTTCGAGTAGGTGGCAAAGTATACTTTAAAAGCGGTAGTCGTAAACGATTGTACCGCTTTTTTAGTTTATCCAACAATTCGCGTTTAGTCTTGAGTTCTCTCCGCCGATATTGCTGTCATCCTTCTCATTTTAATGCATTTTTAAAAGCCTTTGACGTATGAATATTGCTTTAGTAACCGGTTCAGCCGGATTGATCGGAAGCGAATCGGTCGCTTTTCTTGCAGACAAGTTTGATTTGGTTGTAGGTATTGACAACAACATGCGGCAGTATTTCTTCGGAGCTGAAAGCAGCACCGACTGGAATCGCAACCGTCTGCAGGAAAGATACAGCAACTATGTCCACCGTACCGCTGATATTCGTTCCGTAGAAGAACTGTCCGTTATCTTCAAAGAGTACGGCACTGACGTAAAAATGATCGTGCACACGGCCGCTCAGCCTAGCCACGACTGGGCCGCCCGCGAGCCATTCACCGATTTCTCGGTCAATGCTACCGGTACCCTGAACATGCTGGAAATGACGCGTCAGCACTGCCCCGAGGCAGTCTTCATTTTCACTTCTACGAATAAAGTATACGGCGACAACCCTAACTTCCTGCCCCTGGTAGAGCTGGAATCCCGTTGGGAGATTTCTGAAGATCACGCCTACTACGAAAACGGAATTGACGAAAACCTGAGCATCGACCACACCAAGCACTCCCTGTTTGGAGCTTCGAAAGTAGCCGCCGACGTGCTGGTACAGGAATACGGTCGGTATTTTGGCATGAAAACCGGTGTATTCCGGGGAGGCTGTCTGACGGGCCCTAACCACTCGGGTGCTCAGTTACACGGTTTTCTTTCGTACCTGATGAAATGTGCAATTACCGGAACGCAATACACCATTTTCGGTTACCAGGGCAAACAGGTGCGTGACAACATTCACGCTCACGATCTGGTGAACATGTTCTGGCATTTCTACCAGAATCCACGTCCGGGTGAAGTTTACAACGCCGGTGGAGGTCGTTTTGCGAACGTATCCATGCTGGAAGCCATCAAGATTTGTGAAGAGATTTCTGGTAACACGATGAGCTATACGTATTCAGACACCAACCGCATTGGTGACCACATCTGGTACGTTTCGGACTTGTCGAAGTTCAAAGCCCACTACCCTGGCTGGAACTGGACCTATGATATCCACTCGACGCTGGCTGAAATTCACGACGGTATTGCGGAACGTTTACGTACCGCCTAAGCCAAGAGTCTAGCATTTTTTTAAACACCGGGCCCAGGTCCGGTGTTTTTGTATAGAATGGCTATTGCCTGATTGTTAAAGCCCTTGCCAATACATACCATTCATACGTATCTTTGTAGAACCAGTCGTATGACTTTCAATTAACTATCGACCCATTCGCAACGCTTGATCCTTCGCTTATGAAACTTAGTGTCGTCATCCCCGCGTATAATGAACAGGATTCTATTTCAGAAACCTTGCTTTCGCTGTATCAAACGTTAGCCCGTGAGGGAATTGAACACGAGATTTTTGTAACGAACGATAACTCCAAGGATAATACCCTGCAGGTACTCGAACGGCTGTCGCTTCAGATTCCTACACTCCATTACGAAACCAACCTTGGCCCCAACGGCTTTGGATACGCCGTGCGTTACGGCCTGGAACGGTTCTCGGGCGACTGCGTGGCCGTCATGATGGCCGACTTGTCGGATGATCCCGAAGATCTGGTCAAGTATTACTACAAAATGCGGGAAACCGACGCCGATGCGGTATTCGGCTCCCGCTGGATGAAGGGCGGCAAGGTGATTGATTACCCCGGACTGAAGAAATTCATCAACCGGATTGCCAACCTGATTATCCGCATGATGATTGGCATTAAGTATAACGATACGACGAACGCATTCAAATTATACAAACGCGAAACCATTGAAGGCATCAAGCCCTTCCTTTCTCCGCACTTTAACCTGACGGTTGAGTTACCCCTGAAAGCGTACGTTCGCGGCTATTCGTTCGTGGTTATGCCTAACTCCTGGACAAACCGGAAATACGGCGAGTCTAAACTGAAAATCAAGGAAATGGGAAGCCGTTACTTCTTTATTCTGCTGTATTGCATGATTGAGAAGTTCTTTTCACGCGGCGATTTCATGAAGAAAAAATCGGCCAAGACTGCTTCGGTAAGCCGTTAAGCACTATTCGCATGCTATATAAAAAAGAGCCATCGGTTAATCGATGGCTCTTTTTTATTAATCTATGTGTAATTGATCGGCTATTTCCGTTTGTAAAACACAAACCCGTTTTCCGAACCGATTTTTCGTAAGGTCGGAATGGTATCTACTTCCGCTTCCAGTAGGTTTTTAGCAATCACATAGACGGGTTTATCTACTTCCGTACTGTGAATCGCCCACTCGTCGTCCCAGCTTTTGGGATGGCGTTCGGGTTGCTGGCGAGCGTAGAAGAAAGGTCCGTAGCTGCGGTATTTATAGGTTACAATGTAGCAATCTTCGCCCTGACGAGCTTCAAAGAACCGGATGGCTGCCGCCTGCGAAATACTCTCAATCCGGGCCACAAAAAACCACAAGGTTAGAGTTGTGAACACAGCCGTACCGATAAAGAGCGTTACTAGTCCGCGTTCGTATTGCTGACGGCTCAGGAAACGAATACCGAAGAGAATGACGAAAAACAGAACCACACCGGGGATAGCTTCCCAACCGGTCCAGTTGACTTTAGCATCCAGGTTAGCCGCCGCAAAGCTATCGTCGGGGGCAATCTGGGCCTGTAGCCAATCGACATAGTGGGATAAGATGGGTAAACCAATCGTTAGAATGACAAAAATACCCCCCGATACCGCCAGACTTACCTTCATCCAGGTACTAAAGACAATCCGGCCCGTCCAGAGGCGATAAATCGTTAAACTGGCTAAGTACGTCAGCGGGAAGTAGCACATGGATGAATAGTGGACAATTTTTGACTTCACGATTGTGAAGAGAATCAGTACCACCCAGAATAAGATCACCATCCATTTCTGGTAATCCCGCTGGTAATCCGTTTCTCCCGACTCCGTACGGAAGTTCAGGGCCCGCAGGGCAAACGTACTCGCCGGGAAACAGCCAAAGAACAGAATGACGAAGTGATACCCCGGAAAACCCGCATGTCCGGCATCCGGGGTCGAGAACAAGCGATAATTATATTTGATGAACTCCTGAATAAACCAGGGACCGTGCTGCCAGGTTTCGAGGCCGTACCAGGCCAGCGTTACCAGCGAGGTCATCACCGTATACACAATAAAGTGCAGCGGACTAATAAATAATTTGAAGCCGTTCACCACAAAATAAACTCCCAGGGTAACGCAAACCAGCATATAAGCTACGGGGCCTTTCGTTAGTACGCCCATCCCCAGCAGGAAGCCACCTAGCAGGAGGTAAAACCACTTATTTTTAGGGAGCAGAAAAGTGAAATGATCCTTTTTCCAGCGGAAAAAGATAATTCCGTTCAGTCCAATGAAAATCCAGAGGTTGAACCAGGGATCAATAATGCCCGAACGGAAGTACAAATGCGGCAGAATGGAGCCCAGGTACGTTCCTACCCAAATCAAGCCAAATCGCCGATTAAACAGCCGTTCGCCCAGCAGATACAACAAACTCAGCGTAAGGATTCCGCATAAAGCATTGGGCAGACGGGCCGCAAACTCCCCTACGCCAAACGTATGCATGGCCAGCGATTGTAGCCAGAAAAAAAACGGTGGTTTCTCCCAGAAGGGCTTAAAGTCGACATGCACCCGCAGGTAATCATTGAGGACCAGCATCTCGCGGGAGATTTCCGCGAAGTTGATTTCATCCCAGTCGAACAAATGTACGCCGCCCAGGAAGGGAATAAAGAACAATCCCGCCACCAGGGCGATGAGTACTAAAGTGGTTAAACGATTCATACGTGAAAGATGATCCCCTTACTTTTTCTTACCTCCGAAGATATTGAGCACTTTACTAACCATCTTGTCATCAATACCCAGGGTACGTTTCACCCGCGTATAGGTAGCTACGGCTTGTTTATCCAGCCAGATGGCAACCGATTTAATACCATCGCCGGGGCGGGCCTGGTAGTTGGTCGAACGCAGTTTGGGGGTTTCTTTTTCTTCGGTGAAGTAATATAGAGCGACGGACTTACGCGTCATATCCTCCGGGCACTGGATGGGATCTGGCAGACCGTGGAATGAATCTTCGTCGGTATTGAATACTGCAATCCGGTTAAAGATCGGAGCGATTTTTGCTTCCACCCCCGTCATTTTACGGTCCCACAGTTCCAGATCACCGCGGTATTCGGGTTTCCAGTCTTTGTTGAGGTACAACAGCAGGTTTACCCGACGTCGCCAGTTTCGCTTGTGCGGGTGTACGGTAAAGTCCGCGTGCACGTTCAGGAAGCCCCCGCGTTTGGACTGGTGCAATCCGCCCCCTTCGAGCATGTCATCCGCCTTCAGGTTCGGAATTCCGGTGAGTTCGCTCATAAAGGCGACAAACGCATCGGAGTTGAGGTAGGTAATCACTTCCTGAATAAAAGGCGGCAGCAGCTCCATTTTGTTGAGGCCGTGCTTTTTCTCATTTACGTGTACGTAGTGAATCCACCCTTCGTCCTGAATGGCTGGGAAAGATTGCATGGCCTTTTCGGCAGCCCACTCTTCCAGAAAATTGTCAATGGAAATGTGCGGATACGGATGATCACTCTGATATTGGGCTTTCAGCTCCGGTAATTTGGCCTTCCAGGCTTCCAGATTGACAATGTTGGCAGTAGTATGAACCGTCGTATTCATAGATTCAGAACGCAAGGAATGGAATGAAATAAGTGAGTGAAACCCAGCCCAATGTGAATAAGGTTTGTTTCGCAGAACAAAAGTAGGCCGCGAAGGGGAGTTTTCGGAATGTACCGGTTCGTTTTTCTACGAGTTCCTACAACCAAACGCATGAAAGACTGGCTCCCTGCGTCGTCTGACCCTTTTTGTAGGTGGATCCCTGTAACATCAGGGGCTGGCCTTCGGCTCCCAGTTCCCAGAGTTCTCCTTTCAGAAAAACGCCCATTGCTTTGGTAATGGATGCTTCCTGGGGAGCCCGCGTGGGGAAGCTGTATTTATCCCAAGCTTCTGCTTCTGTCAGTTTATTCATATCCACCCGTGCTTCGGCGGGCGTGGGATGGTTCTGATACCCTTCCCAGGGAAGTCGTAGATAGTTATCCAGCATAATATTCGCCGGAACGGCCAGAATACAGGCCTCTTTCTCCCGCAGACTGGCATAAGCCTGCGGAAACCACGAATCCTGATGGATCAGTACGCCCAGTTTGCCGGCGGGTGTATAAATCACGGGTACATCTTTGATGGTTCCGGGGGTAATATACGTTTGCTCCTGCGTGGAGAGATACGTTTTCTTTACCAGTCCCGCCAGCGAACCATCGGGCAGAAAAACACCCGAAACGCTGTATAGGGCTCCACTTTCGAAGGTAAGCTTTTGCTCTTTGATGGCGGGCTCAGGCAGTACCGTGGTTCCGGCTACGATGGTAACGTCGTAGGTACTGGCCAGGTGCGAAAAGGTTTGCTGGTAAATATTGGCCATGTCGGCGGCTTTCATTGCCAGTAAACTATAGCTGGTGGGGTCCCGCAGCTCCTGCGGAGCCTGCATTCGGGTAGAGAGATACGTAAAGAAATTACTATAGGTAAGCGTACGAATTGCATCCTGTAGTTTGGTTGCGGCGTATACTTCGCGTTTTTCGCCCGCGATTACCAGCCACAATCCAATGTTTTCCGGTAACACCACAATGCTTTTCCGGTTAAGCCAGCCTTTCCGGCGAGCTTCGGCAAAATAGCCATTGAGCTTCTGAAAGAAGGCTTCTTCGCTGGAGTAATCAACGGGTAACATATACGGCTGAATGCCAATCAGGTTGCCCCGCCCCGAATCGCGACCCATTTCAGCAAAAGATCGATACTGAACGTCGGCGGGGGGCAGAGCAATATTCCGGTTTTTATTCGACCAGATCACGTACAAAGCCCAACCCAGCATCAGCGTGCCCAGAAGGATCAGTAAACGTTGTTTAAACATACAGGAGCAGTTGACGTATCGCTTATTATGTGTGTTGCTCAGACAAATAATGGCCCGGAAGTTTAACCGGGCTTCTGCCTATTATTGACGTTGCTGACTATAGGTTTGTAAAAAAGCCCCCAGTTCCATTAGCCAGGCCACGCCCAGGTGAATCGCAATGCCACCCCAGATCGTCCGGCTTTTATAGGCCAGTATCCCCAGAATATACCCTCCCAGCACGGAGCCGAGCGTTTCGCCAAGCGGTTTGCCAAAGTGAATGCAGGCATATACCGCCACCATCGGCAGTACGGCCCCTCGCCCGAGTACCTGGGCCATACCGATTACCAGAAATCCCCGCAGGAGTAGTTCCGTTGACACAAAATCAAAGCCGTAACAGGCTTCAAAGCTTAGAGCCGTTACCCATTCGGGTACACCCAGAGCCTCTGCCGCTCCCCAGCCTTTATAAACGGGATAGGTTTCCAGAAAACTCGGTTGAAAAGATGCCCAGCCGATGAGAGGTACCATGATCAGTAACATGGTTCCATACATACGCAGGCTCCCCCGATCCGGCCGGAAGCCATAAAAATACGAAGGTTGGGCGTCAGTCCAACGATAAAACAGGGCGAGCGGTACCCATACGGTCAAAACCGAACTCAGATTCGAAAAACAGTGAAAGGCAAACCGATACACGGACTCGAACGCGGGCAGCGTCGCCAGGCCTTGGTAGCCCGTAAAATCCTGCCACCAGGCCAGCACCAGCATCCCGAAGCCGCTGTACAGCCAGAACCTGAAGCTGCGGATCAAAGCCTGCTGCTGGTGAGCCAACACCCAGAACAGGGTTACCGTATAGTACACCACGGCATCGAGCCCCAGAAAGAGTACAAAACGAATCCAGGTTCCCCGGTGCGGATCAATGTAGCTGTCTTCCAGATCTACGGCGTAATTGAAGGCGATACAGGCCGCCAGAAACAGGGCCGTAACACCGTAGAGGCCCGGCCTGAAATCCGCCCGGATAAAATCAACGAGATAGGTGCGTAACTTCCGCATGAACCTTGTGACGTAAAAAAGGCCTTGACAACGAAATGCCAAGGCCTTTACGGCTACTTCTAGTGATTACTACTTAGAATTTAGCTCCAACTTCTTTCAGAACGGCTTCAATGCCTTTCTTGTTGATCGTACGGATCGCTTGCGTCGAAAGTTTGATCTGAACCCACTCACCCGTAGAAGGGATGAAGAATTTTTTCGTTTGCAGGTTCGGATAGAATTTCCGCTTCGTTTTGTTGTTGGCATGCGAGACGTTAAAACCCGTCTGCGTCTTCTTGCCCGTGATTTGACAAACCCGTGCCATAATTAGTATTTTTTATTAGTTATCAGTAGACCGATCTAAAATCGGCTTTAATTTCTTGAGAATCAGCTCTGTAAAAGCAGTTCTGTAAAACGAGTCGCAAAGATAGCCTTTTCGTAGGAATCAGCCAAATACAGCCTGAAAGTTTTGCATTTATTTTAATCCAACCAGAGAAGATTCAGTTTCGTTATTCAGATTGGCCAAAAACAAATGCTGCGTTGGCAGGGCAAAAGCTACGTCCATTTTTTGCATTTCTTCATAGATCCGGATATTGACTCGTTGATGCACATTCATGTACACGGTGTAATCAGCGTCGAGTACGAAGTAAACAATCTCAAATTCAAGCCCGTAGGCTCCGTAATTCGAGAAATGAGCCCGGTCAAAACGTACCGGACTTTGTTCTTCCACGACCTGTTTCAGCATGGCTGAAATTTGGGTGAGCTTCTCGGGAGGCGTACTATAATTCACCTGAATTTTGAACAACACCCGCCGCTGCTGCATATTCTTATAGTTATGAATTCGCGAGCCGGTTAAATCACTGTTGGCAAACACCAGCATTTCCCCCGAAAGACTTTTAATTCGGGTTGTTTTCAGGCCAATGTAATCCACCACCCCCATTTTGGTATCAATGATGATGAAATCCCCGACCTCAAAAGGCCGGTCGAAGAAAATGACGAAGTAGTTGAATACGTCACCCAGGATGTTCTGAGCCGCCAGAGCTATGGCAATACCACCGATCCCCAGACCCGTAATGATGGTGGAAACGTTGTAGCCCAGGTTATCCATCAGAAAGAGAATACCCAGAATCCAGATGACGCTATTAATGATGAGCATCAATCCGCCCATCTGTTTGACCTTTTCTTCCCCCTGTTGTTGCTTGCGAAGATTGGCCTGCAAAACCAGCAGGATCGTGGATGACAAAATACGTATGATCAGGATCGTAATGATGATTGTAGTAATCATTGTTACAATCTTATCCACTTTCCGGGAAAGGCGAATGAAATCCAGAGCGAAGTAAATGACCGCAAAACTCAGAGCCGGAATCCCAAAGCGTTCCATACTATCCACCAGATAATCATCCAGGTGACTTTTGGTCCGGCTGGTCCAGCGGCGTAGTTGACCCAGTACAAATTTCTTGAAAACGCGTACTAACGCTAGTCCCAACAGGATGATTCCCAGCGTAATCAGGTAATCCTGTACCGTATTTCGCCAGTATACTCGCTGTAGAAAATCCAGATTAAAATTCATGTGCTCAATTGTTAAATGGGATAAAAGGCATCTACCTCCTTAACCAAACGAATGCAGGCTTGTTACGATTGATTCGATTTTGCGAAGAGACCATGCCAGCCCGCCCGGCAATCGACAGGAAAGTAGCGGCTAACACCGAAGTAGGATTTCTGTTCCAATCCCAGTCAGCCTAGGAAAGGCTGGCTGGGGTCATTGTTCAGATCTTTGTCAACAGAAATACTTGGACACAACTATTTTTTGACATCATCAAAAATTTTTTTTGACCTTAAAATCACTAATTATTCTAGTGTATACCCTTAAAATAAACAATTGATAACTAAAATTCTGTAGTTGTTTTTCAATACTCACTACCTAACTAACAGGTAATCATTTACTCATATCTGTATAATTGATATTTTTTTAACCTACTCTTATTTTTACTTACCTCATGTGTAGTTAAAATGTTTAGACAAGCTCCTACCTAAAATTAAGTACCTATATGTTGTAGTATAATTACTACTAAAATATTTTTAAGTATGAATAATTTTTTTTTCAAAATACATCTATTAGTTTGGCATCATAATCCAGCAGTAATACCTACTTTCAATCCCTACTTTATGCAAAAAAGATCTACCTACTTTTCTGATTGTGCCTTCCTTTTAAATGTATCGGCCTGTTCACCAGTCTTCGTTTTTTGAAACTGAAACGAGCCAGCAAAGCACCGGTAGCCGTTCGCTACTGCTAATCAGACCAGAGTCCGCCGGTTTCCGCCGCTCCCCCGCCGTTTTCCCAATCCTCCAACTGGTTGTGGCCTGCCACTACCCCCTGTTTTGCTGTGCCTTTACTGAACTGTACCCACTTTATTTGTTCACGTATATTCATTAGCGTTATCACCAGTTTAACCCAAATACACAAGTAGCAATGAAACCGAAACAACTACTAGGTACGGCCTGCTTTTTGGCAGCCCTTCTGACCTCTTCCAGCCTTTTCGCTCAGGTAAAAGTGGGTACTAACCCAACCGCCATTGAAACCGCTTCCAACCTGGAAGTAGAAGCGTCTACTACGGGCCGTAAGGTTAAAGTGGATAAGACCACCGGCCAATTGACCATTGCCGATGGTACGCAGGGAGCGGGTAAAGTGCTCACTTCCGATGCGAATGGAGGGGCAAGCTGGCAAGCTGCTCCCAGTCAGACCTCACCGGTGTGGATTTACGCCAAACAAAGTACCACGCAAACCATCAGTGGTTTAACACCTATTGATTTTAATATCGAAACAGCGGACCGCGGCAGTAATTTCGATCCGTCTACAGACAAGATCACTGTTCCCTCCAGTGGTATTTACCAGATCAGTTGCGGTACCAAGAAGATCAATACCAATGCTGGAGGGTTTAACATGGCTTTATATGTGTTCGTTAATGGGGCTAACCACACCATTATTTATGAAGATGCCTGGACTACGCCAAGCACTTTACCACGAGCCACTGGCTCCCTTACGCTTCAATTAAATGCAGGAGACGTAGTGGACGTTAGAATTACTTCAAACTTCAACCCTTATGATATTTCAGGTAGCTATTTAACCATGGTTAAACTATCTAACTAACAGCGATTTGCCTCGTCTGCATTGACTTTTTTACTGCATATCCAACAAAAATTCCCACCCATTTCAATGACACCCAAACAATTACTCAGCACGGGCTGCTTTCTGGCAGCTCTGATGACCTCCTCTACGCTATTTGCTCAGGTAAAAGTGGGCTCTAACCCAACTACGATTGGCTCTAATGCTAACCTGGAAGTGGAAGCGACGAATGGCAATAAAACCGTCGTTCAAAAAGACAATGGCAATGTCGGTATTGGTACGGCTACGCCGGGGGCAAAACTGCACGTAGCGGGCAATCAGATTCTGGGGCAGGCGACTTCTTTGAGCTCTATTTCAGCCACTTCGCAAGTGGTGCGGGATAATTCAACGGGCGAATTAAAGGTGTTACAGGTCACCCCTACAAACTCCTTTCCGCTTTCCAATGTTACCTATAATCTTACGAATGTACAGCGTGATTTTGTAAGTAATTTCGATACAAAGATCAACAGTAACGATTACACCGTCATTGTAACCGGTTTATATTATAGTAAACAAAATTTGGTTTCCTCTAATAATACGAATACGTATAATCCACTTGTTTTCAGGGCCTATATTCTAAATGGTACTTGGCGGATTCAGGCGGATTACGCCGGTGGTACAACTGCAGATAACTTAAACGGCGACTGGACGATCAACTGCTTAGTGATTAGTAAAGCACTTATTCAGCAATTGCCCACACAAAACGTAGATCTAGGTGGTACGAATACCGGAGCCGCCGCCGCATCCCCCGCTGGTTTGTAATCAGCGAAGCTTAGTACCTCGCTTTTACTATTCATTCAACCAAATCCACACGTATCAATGACACCCAAACAATTACTCAGCACGGCTTGCTTTGTAGCAGCCCTGCTGACCTCTTCTGGCCTTATGGCTCAGGTGAAAGTCGGCACGAACCCAACGACGATTGAAACCAATTCCAATCTGGAAGTAGAAGCCTCTACCTCGGGCCGTAAGGTCAAGGTGGATAAGACTACGGGTCAGATGACCATCGCCGATGGTACGCAGGGAGCGGGTAAAGTGCTCACCTCCGATGCTAATGGCGGAGCTAGCTGGCAATCTATTGGCAACCTTCGAATTCCTGAAACCGTATGGATTGGCCAACAGTCTGGAACTTATACTGTAACTCCTTGGGAAGGTGTCCACAATGTAGTAAAAGACCGGATACCCCTTGCTCCCCGCACTGGCTCAATAGCTGGTTATAATACGACTACCAAGCTATACACTATTCAGGAAAGTGGGTATTATCGAATTCATGCCGGTGGAAACGTCGCCGGTACTGTTTCTGATCCTGCCCGATATGCTTTAGTACACTTTTACATTGGCTTTAATACGGGACCTGGAGTTTTAATGCTTTATGACAAAGTTTCTACGGGTAATCGGCCTTATTTAACTGTTTTCTGGGAGGGATATTTAACTGCTGGATCCACCTACAACGTTTTTATTAATAATCTGACAGCATCAGGTAATGTCAGTGATGCCCAAAACATCAACGTAACGAGTGCCTTTATGTCCGTTACCAAACTCTTCTAGGTCCGTTTGTTACTTGTTGGTATTGCTACTACCGTTCCATTCACATCCTACTTCCTTTAATCTGAATCAGCCTTCAGTACCCCAACCTTTTTAAAAACCAAACCCCACAATTTCCAATGACACCCAAACAATTACTCAGTACGGCCTGCTTTGTAGCAGCCCTGCTGACCTCTTCCGGCCTGATGGCTCAGGTGAAAGTCGGCACGAATCCAACCACGATTGAAACCAACTCCAATCTGGAAGTAGAAGCATCTACGTCGGGCCGTAAGGTCAAGGTCGATAAGACCACCGGCCAGATGACCATCGCCGATGGTACACAGGGAGCCGGTAAAGTGCTCACCTCCGATGCCAACGGCGGAGCTAGCTGGCAAGTGGGTAAGGTAGGCTGCGGTTCGTTTGATGCCACCCGAAGCACCGCTCAGAACGTACCAATTCTTGATAACGTAACTGACCCAGCTGTAGTGTTAGTTAGTACTACGAAGGTCTATGATCCTCTGAATGCCTACAATCCATCGACAGGCGAATATACGATTCCTAGTACCGGTATGTACGTATTTAAATCAAGTGCAGTAGACTATATTCCTGGTATAGCAGCCCGAAGAAACAGTACGCTAACAATCGTTTCAGCAGTTAGAGGGGCATTATCTTCTTCCGTAACTGCCGATCAAGCTTACCTTAATGGCACCTATAATGATGTAGTAGCCGTAGCCTATCTGACTGCCGGCGATAAAGTAACGGCTAAGTGTCAAATTACACATATATCTGGAACGAAGCCTGCTGCAACCATCGATGTACAGAACATCAAGTTTTCAGGTTCCAGAATTGACTGTACTAGTAATTAGGTTTTACGTGGTCTTTGTTGACTTCATTACTAATCAAACTCCACCATTCGCATGAAACCCAAACAACTACTACGCACGGCCTGCTTTTTAGCCGCTCTTTTTACCTCTTCCACGCTGATGGCTCAGGTGAAAATAGGGGATAATCCAACGGTGATCAATGCGGGCTCTGCCCTGGAGGTGGAGAGTACGAACAAGGGTTTGCTAATGCCCCGCATTTCGCTGACCAGTACGACGACCTGGGGTTTGCTCGGTACACCCGCCGCGGGTATGCACGTGTATAACACCAACACGGGTATTACCGCCGGTAGTGCGGCCTACCCAGCCCTGGCAGCCAAAATTGGCGAGTACTACTGGGATGGCAACGGCTGGGTAGGCTTAGCTCCGGCTCAACGCAATACCGTGGTTACGTCATGGCCGCAAACTGCAGGGGTTACCTTAAACGTACCCGCAAATCTGGCTGCTAACAGTTGTCCTACGTGTAACGTCGATATCAACCAGACAGGTACTTTTTCGATTACCAATCCTACGAGTGATGTGGTGATAGACGTGGTCAACTTTTCATCCGTATCCAATCACAACGCTAATGTGGTGATGACGTATCTGATTCAAGTGGATAAAACCACACCCGGCACGTTTGAGCGAATCGGTTTTTACAGCCTTCCTTTTCAGGGTACCGCCTGTAGCGGCTTGTCAACGAATGCCAAGTTCGTTTTGAAAAACCTCCCTGTTCGTGCCCAGCCCTATACGGTTCGAATATTGGCCAATGCTACTTACAACGGCGGTTCTAATCAGGCAAATTTTGGCGTTGGCTCTTTGTCAGCCACCGGTTGCGGTGGTGCAACAACCGACGGCAACAGTACCATCATCTCGGTAACGCAGTAAGTCGTTCTTTCCTTCTCAGGCTTAAGCGATAAGCTGAGAAATAACTCAGGTCACCCTTTTCTAACATACATGAAATGAAAAAGAAATTTATGAGTTCAATCCGCTTCAAAGCATTAGCTCAAGCGGTGGCAGTGATGTCCTTACTTTCACTCGCCGAAAACACCTTCGCCCAACAGGGTTCTCAGGGTAACACTACGATCTTCGGTGGTGCTGAAATGACCGTCTTTGGTGCTCATAGCTTCGCTACGGGCGGCGGCGGTGTGCAGCCTGGCATCGTTAATACTATTCGTACGGCTCCTTACGGCGTATTGAATTTTGGTACGGCGGCTAGCCAGACCGGAGCAAACGATGCCAACCACGTCGATGGTTACGTTCGCAAGCTGGGTACGACTTCGTTTATCTTCCCCGTGGGTGACAACGGCCAGTACGGCCCCTTCGCTGCCGAAGGCGATGGTACTACCGGAGCCTACTTCCACGTCGACCCTTCCTCGGCCATCACCTCCATGGTCGGCGGCGGCAACTACCCCGTCCTGCCCACCGGTGGCCCCTTTGCTACCTCCAGCAAAGACGCCAACGTCACCACCGTCAGCACCAAAGAGTACTGGGACATCGATGGTGCTACGGCTACTAAACTCACCCTCACCTGGGATGGCATCAGTGACGTCACCACCCTGACGGGCAGCAGCCTCACCAAGCTCGGCATCGTCGGCTGGGACGGCACCAAGTGGGTTCGAATTCCTGCTACCGTCGATGCTACCTCCGTACTCGGCGGTGCCAGCTCCCTGACGGCGGGTTCCATCACCACCAATGCCACGATTGTCCCCAATACTTACATGGCTTATACACTGGCTTCGGTTGTCAATCCCGTGCCTGATTTGACTCCCGGACAGTTCTTCTCCAACACCTCCCTCAAGACGGGTGAATCCGCCGATTATGTGGTCAGTATCAGCAATGTCGGCCCCGGCTCTACCAACGGCCTCATTGAATTCTTCGTTTCCCGCTTTGGCTCGGCTACCGGCTTAAGCATCACCCTGAGCACGGCCGCCAGTATTACCATCGACGGTGATGAGTTTCCCCTGAGCAACAACGACTTCGACATCACCACCACCACGGGCCGGTTCAGCTTCGCTTCCAAAGCCAGCGTAACCATCCCTTCCCCAGGCTACAAGTACATCGGCTTTACCATCACCCGCACGGGCGGCCAACCTGGTACGACCAACAACACCGTCACCATTATCAACAACACCGGTGGCGGAGAGACCCCGACCAATAACAACACCATCGCCAATCCTATTACCAAGCTTGAAAATTAATTTGTTATGAAAAAACTAGCCCTCTTTACTTGGTTTTTAGTACTAGGTACGTTCCTGCAAGGTTACGCTCAATCGGGCGATTTAGAAGTCATTGCCCTTGACCCCTTAAAGTCCCCGCTCTCGGTGGGCGAAACCTCGGAGTTGATTCTGCAGGTCAATCAAAATGGTCCCCAGGACTTGCCCACGGGTTCGGCCCGGGTGTCGATTTCGATGGACACCCGCTACATCAACTGGGTGACGCCGCTGACCATTACCGATGAATGCGGGGGGCTGTGGACGCTGCAAACTACGAATGTGACGGGCACCACGGCCCAGATTCAGATTCGTAACAACGGCGGATCGCTCAACTTCCGGGCCGAGTGTTACATTCACATTCCCATCCGGGCGGTAGCCGTAGGTCAGAGTTCCCTCACGGTATCTTCGACGGTCTTTGGTCCGGGCGTGAGTGACCCCAATGGCACCAACCAGGGAGCCAATAGCTCGGTGAACGTCGTTGACGCCCCCACCCCCGTCACGCTGGCCAGCTTTACGGCCCAAAAAGAAGCAGCCAGTGCTCAGCTAACCTGGGTCACCCTGCAGGAGCGGAACACCAAAAGCTTCGAAGTCGAGCACAGTCTGGATGGACGCAGCTGGAAAAGCATCGCTTCGGTAGCGGCGGTGGGCAACAGCACCACCCAGCAACGCTACAGCCACCTGGACACCGACCCGGCCAACGGTCTGAATTACTACCGCCTGCGGATAGTGGACTTTGATGGCCACACCGAGCTGTCGCGATCGCAGAGTCTGTCGTTTGAGCGAGGTCTGCAAGCCAACGTATACCCCAATCCGGCGGTGGATTATCTGACCCTGGAGGTGAAGGATGCCAGCAAGGTAGAGCGGGTGCAGATTCTCTCGACGACGGGTGGGGCCGTCTACGAAAGTGCCGCTCCCGCCGCTCAGGTGAAGGTGAGTAATTTGACCAAGGGGCTGTATCTGGTGCGGTTCCAGTTCAAGAACGGTTCCACGGAAACCTACAAAGTCATTAAGCAATAAGTACTAGTTGGCGATCCTGAAAACGCTGGCAGATTCACTTCTGCCAGCGTTGCTTTCAACCGGCGATAGACTCCGGTATTGAGGGCAAACTACCTATTCCATCCAACCCTGATTACTTATGAGTCATTTTACTCTTCCCTCATCCCTTATTGCAGCTCCATCCCGGCGGGTCATCCATCGCCTGCGTAGGGGAAACCGTACTGGAAAAGGCTTGTTGTTAATCACAGGTTATGATTATTTTTTAACCAAACGGGATTATAAACGCCTTTTGCCCCAATACGAAGAAATCATTCTGGTGCCTCGCCATACCGACGATGATTATCTATTGAATGTCATTCTTCACCCGATCCTGAATGAACATACCCTGATCCATCTGGTTGCGAATCCAGACTACGATCAGCAACACCACCAGGTGTACCAGTTTATCGTCAGACAGAGTAAGATGATTCGGGTCAGTACCATTGCTGATTTCTGCGAACAGATCCTGGGGAAAGTATACATTGCTCAAAACGCCCACGAACGTACGTTTACAAACGATTTGCCGATTTTCAAGCCTAATATTCGTGGTTTAAAAAAAGGAATAGATGTCGTTTCATCCATCGTCTTTTTAGTCTTTACCTCCCCCTTCTGGTTGTGGAGTGCCCTACGAATCAAACAACAGTCACCAGGGCCTATTTTCTACCGACAAGCTCGGGTCGGCCAACAGAATCAGGAATTTCACTGCGTCAAGTTTCGCTCCATGCGGCTGGACGCGGAAGTATCCGGAGCTGCCTTTTCCAGTAAAAACGATCGTCGTACCTTTCCCTTTGGGGCGTTTATGCGAAAAATTCGGCTGGATGAATTACCCCAGTTTCTGAATGTACTCAAGGGTGAAATGTCGTTGGTAGGTCCTCGTCCGGAGCGTAAGGTATTTACCACTTCGTTTGAAAACCAGATTCCGCATTATCAAACCCGTCATCGGGTGAAACCGGGCATTACGGGCTATGCCCAAATCTGTTATCCGTACGGAGCAGGCGTAAAAGATGCTCGTCATAAACTTATGTATGACCTTTATTACATCAAGCACTGGAGTATTCGGCTGGAAGCTACATTCTCTGGCGTACAGTGATTACCGTTATCACAAAACAGGGATGCTAACCCATAAGACCCACGCCATATGTCCGAAGAAACCCTCCGCGTTATTCTGATTCTTTGCATTGCCTTCGTTGTGCAGTGGGTTGACCGAAAGCGAAGCAAACAAAAAAAAAGCTACTACTGCTACTAGTCCCGTTTCCCTTAAAAGACCTCTCGTATCCAGACTTTACCGACATTCCTTACAGATTAAACAACTTCGCCAAACGGTACGTAGTACGCCTCCCAAACCATACCAGACGAAAAAAATAGTAACTTATAAAGTATAGGAAGCAGGTACTTCTCTGGACGTTCAGGGAAGTACCCGTTTTGCATTTGGCCCAAGAGCTAATCTTCCGCTTCCAGTTGGAAGATGCTTTCCAGCGGTTTGTCAAAATAGCGGGCAATTTTCAGGGCCAGTACCGTAGAAGGTACGTACTTATTCGCCTCAATGGCGTTGATCGTCTGGCGGGACACCTGCACGGCATCAGCCAGGGTGGCCTGCGTAATATCCTTGATCGCCCGTTCGACCCGAATGGTGTTTTTCATAAGCGTATGAATTCTCCCGATAAAACCGCCCTGCCTAGACTAGCGGCATCATGTTGCGTTTGAACACCAGGGGTTTGATATACAGAATCCAGTTAAACCGGATGACAAAGAAGGCCAAAGCCGTAAAAACGTTGTAAATCAAAATACTCAGGTAGGCCCCATTGTATACCAGAAGCGTGGCCAGAATAATCAGCACCGCGTTAATCATGACGCCCCATTGCAGGGATTCGAGCCGTACCTGAGCCACCCATTCATCTTCTTTCCGTTCTTTGGAGAAAGCTACCAGCACGAGGCCGAGGGTCAGTCCTACCGTGATGATTTCATCTAGCAGGTTATTTTCCGTAGTGCCCAAAAACTCCGAGTCCCAGGTCAATTTCTGAGGAATTTTGATAGTAAGCCAGTCAACCGACTTTTCCAGATTCGGGAAATAGCTCTCCCGAACCATGTATATAATCCCCAGAATCAAAAAGCAAAAAGTCAGACCCCATCCCAAAGCCTTGGCCCAGTGCGGAAAAAGAAATCTCGTTTTCATACGTGTAAATTAAGTTATTAGAGTGGAAAATAGTTTTTACCAAATGTAAAGTATTCTTTACTTTATGACAAAATAGTACGTCCATTATTTTTAAAGATTAGCTAAAAAACGCTGCCTTGTAAGAACAGCATTTTTTTATATGTGTCATCGCTGGTAAACTCTAACGCTATCCTTTTTTGTCTTGAATCAGGAAAAAGGCCTAAGCCAGTATTTTCATATCCGTTTTTCTCTTTCATAAATCTGAAGGGATTCCGGGTAATTAGCCCGGCCTGCCATACGGGTGAATGCAATGCGAAGCTAATCATGGGTTGCCCCCATGGCTAATTCAATGAAACCCATCCAGGGTTAAAGACCCTACCTTCCCTATTTCATTCAGGCGTGCATTCCGAGCCGCTAACCCCGAAGGGGTTCAATGTCAGTAGCCCCGTATGCAATGCGGGGTATGGATGCGTCCCGCCCGGTAGGCACAGCTACCCATTTAAAAAGTCCGTAGTAAATATTACGGACAACCCGTCCTGCTACCTTTACCGGGTTTATCCTACCAAAACGGAAAACGGAAAACGGAAAACGGAAAACGGAAAACGGAAAACGGAAAACGGAAAACGGAAAACGGAAAACGGAAAACGGAAAACTTGACCTGAGGTAAGACTTGCTCAATTAACCGCGAATTAACTCTTGTCTTTTTACTACCTTTACAACGGTATTAGTTATACGTTTTCAATATCGCTTAAGGAATAAAGCTTGGTTTATTCCTGATATATCTGCCTGTATTTCAGGTTATCCATTCATTATCCCCTAACACATTAACTTACGCTAGCCTCAAGTCAGTCAATACCTTATCATTTTATTCTGTGCTACAAATTGAATTTATTTAATGATATTCTCTCCCTTCTATCACCCGCATGCATTGAGCATTATTACTTAATTTTCAAAAGACAGAGTGCTGATAAACGTATAGGGAATGGTATGTGATTTTCTTCAAGGTATTCTGCTTTTGCATCACTCGTAGAAGATTCAAACCAATCCACGGATACATGAAAAACTTAATCAGTACTTATTCAGCAAAAAAGAAATCGCTACTGGCTAGCGGCTCTACGCTTGCCCTGGCAGCCCTCGTATCATTAGCCTCGTGCACAAAAGATCACGGTAACGTCAACCCGGGTAACAACATTCAGCCCACTGGACCTAAACCCGCCTGGGGACCCAACATCAAACCGCAAATGCAGGCGATCATTGAAGAAATGGCTCGTCTTGATTCGACGCCCCTCTATACCCTGACACCCCAGCAAGCCCGTACAAAGCCGACGGTGAAAGACGCCGTAAACTCACTGCTATCCAGAAATAATATCTCCGCTCCGAATCTGGGCGTAGAAGTAACGCAGCGGAACATTCCCGGAGCCAACGGAGCTTCCATTCAGGCCGTGATGTACAAACCACAAAACACATCCGGCAACTTACCCGTGATTGTATACTACCACGGGGGCGGCTGGGTCATTGCTAGTCCGGAAGTATACGAAGCTTCGGCCATGGCACTGGCTCATAACGTAGGGGCGATTGTAGTGTCGATTGAATACCGCAAAGCACCCGAAAACAAATTCCCGACAGCCCACATGGACACCTATGCAGCTTATAAATGGGTGCGTCAAAATGCTACCTCATTCAGTGGTGATACCTCGAAAGTTGCCGTAGCCGGTGAAAGTGCCGGAGGCAATATGGCCATCAACGTGAGTATGATGGCTCGGGACGAAAAATTCCCCATGCCGATTCACCAGCTTGTGGTCTATCCGGTAGCGAATAATGATTTGACGACTGCTTCGTACCAGCAGTACGCCAATGCCAAACCCCTCAGCAAACCGCTGGTTGAATGGTTTGTGGATAAATATTTCAACACGATGGCCGACGGTGACAGCAAATACATTTCACTCGTTGACGTAGCAGACCTAAGAAGCCTGCCCCCTGTGACTATCATCGCCGCTCAAATTGACCCGCTTCTGACGGAAGGTGAACAACTTTCTGCTAAACTGAAACAGGCGGGAGTTAGCACCGAATACCGCATGTACGAAGGGGTAACGCACGAATTTTTCGGTACGTATGCCATCGAGCCCAGTGCAAAAGATGCCCAGGATTATGCAGCTTCCCGTTTGAAGAGTGCCTTTGGTAAGTAAACTATCTTAATCACGAAAAGAGACCGACAGTAGTAGCTATTGTCGGTCTCTTTTTATTTTCTACCGATAATGGCTACCATCCGACCCGTCAGGCCTTTTTCCAGTCGGTGCGAAAAATAGTCCTGATTGTTCAGTACAGTGGAATACGGGGAAATTTCAATCTGATGTTCGGGAATACCAAAGTTGCGGAGTTGTTGGGCATTGGCAGCCTTTAGGTTCACGAAAAACTTCTCTCGCGTTTCGTCCCAGCGTTTGAACTCACTGATAAAATGGTCGGCTACATCCGCTCCCACTTCAAACGAACATTCATCAATACAGGTCCCAACGTACCCGTAGCAATCTTTCGGCTGGGTACCGTACTGCTTCTGCATCGTTTGTAAGGTTTTCGCGACGATCCCGGCCACTGTTCCCCGCCAACCCGCGTGAATAGCTGCTACGGCTTTCGTACCGGCATCATACACCAGAATCGGTGTGCAGTCGGCAACGGTAACCAACGTAAATACGCCGGGCTGATTCGTGAGGACGGCATCGTGCCCCTGCTGGCGACCGGGCTGATCGGTTACCCAAGTCTTGGAACCGTGCACCTGATGAGACGACGCCACCTGATCGGCTGCAATACCGAGACTTGCGTAAAAACGGCGGCGGTTTTCGGCTACGTGCTCGGGATCATCCTGCGTCGAACCACCCAGGTTTAAACTGGCATACGGCGGCTCACTGACCCCACCATGGCGGGTACTTTCGGCTGCAATGAGTTCCGGGAACGAACGAAAAATGGGAGGACTATAGAAGAGACGGGAAGAAATCGGCATAGACTGACGCATCAATATTCTTTTCAAAGCTAACGAGAAAAAAGGAATACTGCTCGGTGCTCTAGTCAATGCAGTCCGTATGGCTCTACCTTCTTTTACTTTCGTATGTTGTATCTAGAAGCTTTTACTCCGTTGGCTGAACAGCGTTCTGTATAGCTTCTCATGCCAATGAATTTCCTAATAAGTGTTAAGCTTCGCTCTAAAATGAATTAAAAACTTGAATACATATGTTATAGTATTAACAGATTGACTGTACATTGCATTAATTTAAACTAAATAAAAATAATTACATGAAACGATCAGGTTTGCGAGTTTTAGTAGCGGCTTTCGCTCTTACCGTTTTTGGTTTGAATTTTTCTGCCAATGAAGCCGTAGCTCAGACCGGCAAAGGTGTGAAAGTGCTGACGCTGAATGGTACCGACGGCATGCAATTTGACAAGAAAGAATTTAAAGTGAAAGCGGGCCAAAAGGTGAAGCTGACGCTTAAACATACCGGCAAATTTGCCAAACAAGCCATGGGCCACAACTTTGTATTGTTGAAACCGGGTACGGATTTGCAAGCCTTTGCTTCCAAAGCCAACATGGCTGCCAGTACGGAATACATTCCTAAATCAGAAGCCGCGAGCATCGTAGCTCACACCAAACTGCTGGGTGGCGGCGAAAGCGATACCATTGAATTTACCGCTCCCAAGAAAGGTACCTATCCCTTTATCTGTAGCTTCCCTGGCCACTACAGCATGATGAAAGGTAATTTCATTGTTGAGTAAGGTTCCAGCGTTTTATTGCCAGAGTTAAGTAAAAAGAGCCGGTTTTCAGCGATGAAAACCGGCTCTTCTCTTTACTACTTCTTTGTTCTTATAAACTTGCCAGTACGCTATTCATCGACCGTACGGCCTCAGCTGACTTGTTGAAAGCAGCCTGCTCGGTTTCGTTCAAATTAAAATCGACAATCTTTTCCCATCCATTTTTACCAATCACTACGGGTACTCCCAGGCAAATATCGGATTGTCCGTATTCCCCTTCCAGATATACGCAGCAGGGGAAAATACGCTTCTGGTCACGTACGATACTTTCCACGAGCAGGGCTCCGGAGGCACCGGGAGCGTACCAGGCGGAAGTTCCGATCAGGTTCGTCAGGGTTGCTCCACCCACCATCGTATCGGCGGCTACTTTCTGTAAGGCTTCCGCACTGAGGTACTCACTGACGGGTGTACCCGAATACGTAGCCAGTCGCGTCAGGGGAATCATGGTGGTATCCCCGTGGCCCCCGATTACGGTTGCCTGCAAGTCAGAAGGGGGTACGTTCATCGCCAGTGACAGGTACGTTTTGAAACGGGCTGAATCCAGAATACCACCCATGCCGATGATCCGGTGTTTAGGTAAACCCGAAGCCTGCAGGGCCAGGTAAGTCATGGTATCCATGGGGTTGGAAATAACCACGACAATGGCATCGGGCGAATGCTCTAGAATATGGGTAGTTACCGTTTTTACAATGCCTGCATTAATACCGATCAGTTCCTCACGCGTCATACCGGGTTTTCGGGGGATACCCGAGGTAATCACCACTACATCCGAGCCCGCCGTTTTGGTATAATCGTTGGTAGATCCGATGATTTTAGAATCGAATTCCAGCAAGGTTGCCGTCTGAAAAATGTCCAGCGATTTTCCTTCGGCCAGTCCCTCCTTAATGTCCAGCAAGACCACTTCCTGGGCTAATTCCCTGCGAACGATGTTATCGGCACAAGTGGCTCCTACGGCCCCGGCTCCTACAACGGTGATTTTCATGAACATGAACGGTTTAATAGGTGAAATGAAGGACTTCTTACCCTAAAAGTAGGGATTCGCATTTATTAAATACTATCTTTTCACAAAAAAATAATAAAATTTTCCTTTCACGAGAAAAAGATGAAAAGCAGGATCAATACCAGAATAAAGGCCAGATACATCATTCCATCTACGCCGATGTATCGTCGGTAACTATACAAAGATTGCCAGAACTGTTGCATGTTTGTTGGGGTCTATTCAAGGGCAATGTTACGGAATCCCCAACACTTTGTTCGTGCCTAAGTGGACAAAATCAATTCTTAAAGTCCGAAGCGATTTAAAAGAGGCCTTACTTTGCGAAAGATTTCAGGACAAACGTTCAAACTTATTCTTATGACTCAGGGCGAAACTTACGCTTACCCGTTTCAATTTACGCAAGATGACGTCGTGGCTTTTGCCCAGGTTTCCGGTGATGATAACCCGCTTCACCTCGACGCTGACTTTGCGGCCAGCACACCGTTCAAGCGACCCATCATTCACGGCATTCTCGGAGCCAGTGTATTCTCCAATGTAATCGGAACCAAGTTTCCGGGAGCGGGCAGTATTTACGTGAAGCAATCGCTCGATTTTCTTCGTCCGATGTTTGTTGATACCGCTTACGAAGCCCGATTCGAAATTCTAAGCATCAACGTGGATAAACATACGGCGGAGATTTCTACGGAAATTATTGATGTTCAGACGAAGAAGGTAACGACTAAAGGCGTGGCCGTCGTCATGAACCGCGAGCATTTTTAAGCAACAAAAAACCCCCGACTGCTTACAATCGGGGGTTGAATGTTTTGAGAGGCGTAGTATTAGTCCTCTTTTTCATTTTTCTTGTTCTGTACTTCAGACCGAATGTCTTGAGCCAGTACTTTCAAGTCCTGCATTCCTTTACGCACCCGCGTACCAGCAGCCTGATTTTGTTTATCGTAGAATTTTTCGAAGTCACCTTCCAGTGACATAACTAAATCTTTGAGTTCTGAAAATCTGCTCATGTGAGTCTGGTGTTTTAATGTATAACAAACGATTGAAAGTACGCAAATGTGCGTTTCTGGCGAAATTTAGGCATTTACGCTTTCCCTGCAAGTGTTAGTAGCTCAAAAATGTGAAAGTTCTTGGAAAAATTATACAATTTATTTCCCAGAGCAGAAAAATACCCCATTTTATCCAGTATTAACTGAAAAAAATGGGGTAAAATCAGTGTTTAAGAGCCTTAAACGGCACTTTTTACCACTTGAGCAAAACCTTTATCGGCGTAAGTACCAGACGTCAGTCGCTCCTGAATAATATCGAACGCATCCAGTGTACGTTCAACGTCTTCAAGCGTATGCACGGCCGTCGGAATGATCCGTAACATGATTACACCTTTCGGAACAACGGGATAAACAACAATCGAACAGAAGATTCCCAGATTTTCGCGTAAGTCCACAACAAGTTGCGTCACGACGGAATTGGCGTGTTCACCGTGCAGGAATACCGGCGTAACGGGTGACTGCGTAGTACCAATATCAAAACCCCGGCTACGTAAACCGTTTTGTACGGCATTTACGATGTTCCAGAGATTCTGACGCAATTCCGGACGCGTACGCAGCAATTCCAGACGCTTCATCGCTCCGATAACCAGCGGCATCGGTAGTGATTTAGCGTACGTTTGCGAACGCAGGTTATACCGCAGGTACTGAATGACCGCTTTAGGGCCGGCGATGAATCCGCCGATGCTTGCCATCGATTTGGCAAACGTCGAGAAGTGCAAATCAACACCATCCTGTACACCCAGGTGCTCGGCTACGCCAGAACCCGTGGCTCCCATTGTACCAAAACCGTGGGCATCATCCACGAGCAGACGGAAATTGTATTTTTGCTTGAGAGCTACGATTTCATCCAGTTTTCCGATGTTTCCGGACATACCGAAAACGCCTTCGGTAATTACCAGCACTCCACCGCCCTGTTCGTCGGCCAGCTTGGTAGCCCGCTGAAGATTTTTCTCCAGCGATTCCATATCGTTGTGCTTGAAGGTAAAGTACTTACCCATTTTCGCCTTATGCAGGCGTATACCGTCGATCAAACAGGCGTGACTTTCGGCATCGTATACAATCACATCTTTATAATCGACGATGGCTTCAATGGTGGACATGACCCCCTGATAGCCGAAATTCAACAGGAATGCATCTTCTTTCTGAACAAACTCAGCCAGCTGACGTTCCAGCTCCTCGTGGTAAGGCGTTTGGCCGGACATCATCCGGGCTCCCATCGGAGCTGCCATACCCCACTGGGCAGCAGCTTCGGCGTCGGTCTGTCGTACCTCGGGGTGGTTAGCCAATCCCAGGTAATTGTTAAGGCTCCAGTTCAGCATTTCCTTGCCCTGGAACTTCATGTGCGGACCAATTTCACCTTCGAGATAAGGGAAAGCAAAATAGCCATGGACTTTATCAGAGTACTGTCCAAGAGGGCCTAGATTCGCCAGACGACGTTCAAAAATATCTGCCACGTTCAGTCAATTTTTATTGTTTATACTTGACCAAAATTAATTTTTTATGGTTGGATTTTATCCTGAAAACAGGCTAGCTTAAACCAGTAATTCCTTCAAAATTAATTTCGGTTCTTTCACGATTTCTACGGCCGCGAAAATAGGATTTTTCTACGAAACTACCAAGGAATGTACGGCACCATTTTGAAGCATTGGAAGGGGTCTGCCTTTTTTGCGACACAAAGGGTCTATTTTTCTACGTATCCGTTAAAATTCTGGCTCTTATACTTATAAGCTGTAAAACAGTTACCTGCTCCCTATGGTTTTAGTGAATACAAAAAATCCCGTGATTTTTTCTGCGGATGAGTGGTCTCTCCTAGCTTTAGGTGTGTCGAAAGGCTTTTACAGCATGAATGAGTGCTGTAAAAATTTCCGCTTATTTTCTAGCTACCTGATTTTCATGGCTCTGCTCCGTAAACTCGAACGTGTTATTTTTTTTCTCTTACTAATCGGCGTGGGTGTTCTGGGCTGGCGAGTGCTTCAAACCTACCCCCGCTCCTCCCGTGACCAGGGGTATCTGAAAACGTTCGGTACGGATCTGAATGCTCAGCGAGCCAATCGGGGGATGCAGCTTTTACTCGATACCGACCAAACGCGACTGACCACCGACTCGGCCGGAACTACCCGTATTAGCTGGATTCCGGCCCGCGTTGAGTCTCCGAATCGTCCCCATTTCTGGAAGAAAGAAGTACGGGTTCGTCAACAGAAACTTCAGCAGGAAACCGACTCGTATACGTATCCAACCCCGAAGGGTAACCAGGTACTGCATTTTGATTTTTTCCCGGATAGCCTGCCCGATCGTCAGTTCCGTACCCGTCTGGAAGTAGTGGGTTTACCGACCATTGGTTCGTTTGAAATTCCATCGTCCCGTTCCGCCCGTACCTTTCGGGATAGTCTGTTACAGGAATGGAAAATCCGACCGAACCGTCAGTAAACCCTTCCGCTTAGGCATTCTTTTTTATTCATTCCCGCTAGATTTAAACTGAAATTACTGATGTTATTACGTGCCGGAAACCTAACGCTACTGTACCATGGAGGCTCTTTACGCTATTTTACGATAGAGGGCCAGGAAGTACTTCGTCGAATTTACGTTGCCATCCGGGATGGTAACTGGGGTACGGCCGACATTCAGATTCAGGAAGAACGCATCGAACCTTCAGAAGATACCTTTGAAATTCAGTACCGCTGGAGCACCGAAACGCCCCGCATGGAAGGCCACGTTCATATTCAGGGGAACATGGATGGCTCCGTGACCTTCGACTGGGAGGGAACGGCTCTGGAAAGTTTTTCCAAAAACCGGGTAGGCCTTTGTATCCTGCACCCGGTAGAGGGTTTTCGGGGTAAACCCGTTCGCATCATTCATCCGAACGGTGAGGATACGTCCGCCGAATTTCCGGATCTTATTATGCCGCATCAACCCTTTCTGACGATTGCGGCTATGGAATGGGACGTTACCTCTAAACTAAAAGCCCAGATTGAGCTGGAAGGCGATATATTTGAAACGGAAGACCAGCGTAATTACTCGGATACTTCCTATAAAACGTATGCTACGCCGCAGAGTTTGCCCAAACCCGTCGAAGTAGAGGCGGGTGAAACGTTTCATCAGCGAGCTACACTAACCTTTACGGGCGAATGGCCACCTTTCATTACGCCCGATACCAGCGTTCGGATTGATATGGCTGGCGACCCACAGTCCATCCCCGCCTGGGGACTCACCTGGCCGGAGCTGGATCGTTCGGTCAGCACGAAAGAAATTGAACTACTTCGGAAGCTTACCCCTGCTCATATCTTGCTCCGTCTGGATTTGCGGAAGCCCGATTGGGAGCAGGATTTTCAGGCTACGTTCGAGCAGATTGAAAAAGTAGGCGTTCCGGTACAGTTAGCCGTATTGATTGACGAGCAATACGTACCGAGTCTGAGGTTGTTTAAATCCAAGCCATTGATTAAGGAAGTCATTCTGCTTAACGAAAACGGACTCACAACCTCGGAATTACTCGACCGGGCTTTGCCCCTACTCGAATCCCGTTGGCCGGCTTTACAAATTGGTGGCGGTACTAACGGCTTTTTTGTCAATTTCAATCGCCATCCCTTCGAGTACAGCCGGGTAGATTTTGTCAGCTATTCCGTTACTCCACAAGTACATACATTCGATGAAGTTTCCATCATTGAAAATCTGGCGGGTCAGGCGGATACCGTTCGTACAGCCGCCGCACGCTCGGGCAAACCCGTGTACGTGTCGCCCGTGCTGCTCGCTCCTGATCCGGACGAACGCCTGCATACAAATTTTGCCGCCAGCTGGACGGTAGGAAGTTTCAAACACCTGGCCGAAGCCGGGGCTGCCTCGGTTACGTATTACGAAGCGTTTGGCCCCAACGGTATCATTGTCGATGACCAGCCTACGCCACTGTACCAATGGTTTGCTTTTCTGAGTGAGTTTAAACCCGAACGTGTCATTCCCAGTCGGGTTTCGCAACCCCTGCGGTGCAGTAGCCTGATTCTGGAAAAGGGCAACAAGTGGAAAACTACCCTGCTGGCCAATCATACGACCGAAGAGCTACAGATACGCCTGCCCGGTGCCGCTACGATTACGCTTGGGCCGTATGAGTGGCGGGCGGTATTTTAGTTTTCAGTTTGCGGTTTTCAGTTTTTTGTACGAAAATCTGTTTGGTTAGTGATTTGATCCTTAGTGATATGAAAACAGGGAAGCCCGCGTTTGTGAACGCGGGCTTCCCTGTTTTCATATCACGTTTAATAGCCGGGGGTTTCGATTTGTTTCTCGGAAACCTCGCCGTACTTTTTGGCAGCTTCGCGGTACTCGGCGGTTTTGCCAATCAGCACCAGTTGAAAATGATCTTTCGGGAAATAGGTCTGAATGATTCGTTTCACGGAATCTACATTCAGAGCATCGACTTTCGCCTGAAAATCATTGATATAGCTATCGTTCAAACCATACGTAAACATCGTAGTCAGCAAACTGGCCAGTTGGGCCGGCGTTTCAAAACGCGGCGGGAATTGACCTTTGACGTAGTTTTTCGCCGAAGCCAGTAACTTTTCGTCGATCCCCTTCGTATACAAACGACCGATGACTTCCAGGGCCAGATCGATGGCAGGAATCGTAGTTTTAGTCGGCGTAAATGTGCGAATGACAAACGTACCACCGGCTTTTTTCATGTCGAAACTACTGCGAACGCCGTACGTGTAGCCGTGATTTACCCGCAGTTCGTCCACCAGCCAGGACGTAAAACGGGCTCCCAGTACTGTATTCACTACTTCAATACCTACGTAATCGGGATTGTTCATGGGCACGCCCTTCTGCCCGATTATGATCTGCGTTTCGGTCGCATTTTCCTTATTGACAAGCAGGACGCGGGATTGATTGGGCACGGCTTTCAGGGCTGGAGGTTGTGTGGCAGCCGTTCCTTTTTTCCAGTCTTTAAATAGCGTCGTCAGCTTTGCTTTCATCGCCGCCGTATTAAAATCACCCACGACCGACACGACCGTACCATTGGGCTGATAGTGCGTTCGATAAAAGTTTTTCACCTGATCGAGCGTAATCCCGCCAATACTCTCGGGCGTTCCATCAGCGGGTGAGCCATAGGGCTGGTTTCCGTAGTAGAAATGATTGAAATACTCACCCAGTACAGCCGAAGGGCGTTGCTTGGCCTGCTTTAATTCAACCAGTAAACGGCTTTTCCGCTTTTCAAACTCGCTGGCATCAAACGCTGGATTAACCAGTACTTCCTTAATCATGGGCCATACCGTTTCCTGATCTTTCACCGCAAAGGAAGACGTCAGCAAGGCCGTTTCCAGCGTAGCGTAGGTACTGAGCTGAGCCCCCAGAAAGTCCAGCTTTTCATCCAGCAGGGCTTTGGGGAAAGACTTGGTGCCAAACTTCAGCGACTCAGCCGTTAGGTTCGCCAGCCCATACTGGGCACCATCGTAAACCGCTCCCGCCGGCAGACCTACCGACACGGCCAATACCGGAACCTCGTGTTGTTCCATCAGCAGCAGCGTCAGACCGTTGGGTAGTACCAGTTTTTCGTAACGGGGGAGTTTAAAATTCTGACTGAATCCCGGAAGAGCCAGTAGTAAAAAAAATAAGATCTTTTTCATGTCGAATGATTATTCAGTTTCCTTCTGCAATACGCCTATCGTCCGATTCGATTTTTTGAAGTACGTTTTCGCGACCCGCTGAATGTCAGCCACTGTCACGTTACGATAGTCCTCAGACGCCGTGAAAAACTTGCGGTAGTCGCCGAAGTAGCGTTCGTACCGACCCAGCGTATTCGCTTTTCCGTTATTGGTCTGGATACTGCGGTAAAAGTCCATTACCTTTTGATTTTTTACCTTCTCCAACTCTGCTTCCGTCACGCCCGTTTTCACGACCTTATCCACTTCAGCGAGCAGAGCGGCTTCCAGGGTATCCGCTGTTTTGCCATCTGAAGCCTGGGCGGTAAAGGAGAACAGGTACGGATCAATGCTGGGAGCAAAACTCGTATAGGCCTCGCTGGCGATCTGCGTATCGACGAGGGCTTTGTACAGACGCGAGGACTGGCCCCGGGATAAAATGGCCGACAGCAAATCCAGGGCGTAATAATCCGGGTGTCGGGCTTCTGGGGTGTGATACGCAATCTGTACGTAAGGTGAGGGTACGTCCCGATTTACCATTACCCGGCGTTCTCCCTTTTGCTCGGGTTCTTTGTTGTGGACGACCGGAGGAGCCGGAGCCAGTACGGGAATGGGCTCGAAGTACTGCTCGGCCAATCGCTTGACATCGGCCAGCTTGACGTCACCGACGATAAAGGTGATGGCGTTATTGGGGGCATAATACGTTTTAAAGTAGTTGACCAGATCTTCCCGTTTCCAGTTTAGAATATCTGACTCATACCCAATGACACTCCACATGTACGGGTGTTGGGAAAAAGCGACCGAAAGCATCGCCTGATCCAGTTCTTCTTCGGGGCTGTTTTCTAACCCGGTCGTATATTCCGAATGCACTACGCCGCGTTCCGACTCAATCATCTTGGGATCCAGAGCCAGATCCCGAATCCGATCCGCTTCCAGATCGAAAATAGATTCCAGAGCGGTGGCCGGGAAAAAGTCCGTATACACGGTCATGTCCTGACTCGTATAGGCGTTATTTTGCCCGCCATTGAATTCCATGACCTGATCGAACTGCTTGGGGCCGTATTTCTTGGCTCCGTTGAACATCATGTGCTCGAAAAAGTGCGACAGTCCGGTGATGCCCTGTTTTTCGTTCCGCGAACCCACGTTCCAGAACAAATACATGTTCGCGTTAGGAATCGAATGATCTTCCAGCACGAAGATTTTCATTCCATTTTTCAGGGTAAACGACTGGACATCTTCCGCTTTTAGCTGAGCGAAAGCGGGGACGCTCAGCCAGAAGGCCAGCCCCCACATACAAAAGCGTTTTAGCATGACAGATAAGGGGAAAAGTGTAAAATAGGAAAGTTACAGGCAAACCTCGCAACGGGGCTCAACTGTATGATGAATGGTTGGGAAAAGGCTACCTACAAGCCTGGAATCCGAAGAATCAGGTTGGGGTCGGGGCAGTTGGCCAGATACATCGCCCGCTCCGACAGGCTGCATACGCCCGGATAATCGCCCGACCATTCCTGCATCTCTTCAATGATCTGAAAATGCAGGTGCGGCGGCCAGTCACCGTTTTCCGGATACGGTCCGAATTCCGCAAAGGGCTCTCCCGCGGCAATGGTCTGGCCGGGCACTTTATCGCGTAACGACGCACGGCTGAGGTGACCGTACAGCGTATGAAAAAGAGTTCCTTCGAGTTCGTGTTGCAGGATAATCGTGGGCCCGTAATCACCAAAATTAGCGTTATCCCGCAGGCTATGAATGGTACCCGTTAGCGGAGCGGAAACGGGCGTACCCGCTTCGGCCCAAATATCGATTCCGAGGTGAATTTCCCGGGGTTCGGTCGTTTGCTGAAAATGTGGACTCCGCCGATACAGAACCCGGTGTTCATTGTAACCCCCGACTCCGCAAAGGGCTCCAGCTTCCTGTATTTCCTGCGTGACGAAGCGGGAAAAATCGGCCGTATCGACGAGTTCCTGTTGCTGTAGAGCCTGATTTCCGGCGGTAAAATCAAGAATTTTTACGCGAAAACGCTGCCAGTCGAAGGGTACTACGGAAGCAAAGGAAATTTGGTATTTAAGAAGCGTATCAGTAAGTTTCATGGATGGCTGTATTTGGCAAGCCCCAAATCTACGTTTATATTTGGGGTGCTACGAATTACCCTGCACTTGATTTAAAGCTGTCCAGCAGCTTTTCAACGGCTTTAGTAAAGTAGCGGTTGCCCGGCACACGTCTATACGAACTCCAAAGTTTACTTAACTTCATTCATCAAAACGAAATCGGATGCCCGAATTTATTAAACCGCCTCAGACGAAACGGATTTTAGGCCACCCCCAGGGCCTTTTTTTGCTTTTCACCACGGAAATGTGGGAACGCTTCAGCTACTACGGCATGCGGGCCGTTCTTACGCTGTATTTTACGCAGGCGTTGATGCAAGACAAAGCCTTTGCGTCTAACTTCTACGGTGGTTATACGTCACTGGTCTATCTGACGCCCCTGATTGGTGGGTATATCGCGGATAAATACTGGGGCAACCGTCGCTCGATTTTGGTAGGCGGACTGGTCATGGCTCTGGGCCAGTTTTTCCTGTTCTGTTCGGGGAGTATCTATGACCAGCCCGGCGGAAATATGCTACTCTACGTCGGGCTAGGTCTGATGATCGTTGGGAATGGATTCTTCAAACCCAACATCTCTTCGATGGTAGGGACGTTGTACGATCCGGCCGACCGGCGGAAAGATGCGGCGTATACCATTTTTTACATGGGGATTAACCTGGGTTCGTTCATTGGACAAACGATTTGTGCCTTGGTGGGAAATACGGGTCGCCCCGAAGATTTCCGCTGGGCTTTCCTCGCCTGTAGCATTGCCCTCTTACTAGGTACCGTTGTCTTTCAATGGGGAAAAATCAAGTACCTCGTCACCTGGAAAGGTGAACCCGTAGGCGAAACGCCCGTTAACTCTCCCGCCGTAAAGTCGGTGTACTGGGTGTTGCCGGTTTTGCTGGTGGTAGGCCTGGGCATGTTATGGTTTGACGTAAACGTGTATCCCATTCTGCTTTGGTTTCCGCTGATTGGTGGCGTCGGTTCACTGGTTTTTATCCTGATGGATAAATCCCTGAATGCGAAAGAAAAGCAACAGGTGATTGTTATTTACATCGTTTCGTTTTTCGTTATTTTCTTCTGGGCTGCTTTCGAGCAGGCCGGTGCTTCGCTAACATTTTTCGCCGATGAACAGGTGGATCGCCAATTGTTTGGCTGGACCATTCCACCGGCATTGTTCCAGAATTTCAACCCCTTCTTCGTCGTCACTTGTGCCCCGATCATGGCTGGCATCTGGACGTACTTAGGTAACAAGGGTATTGAACCCGCTTCGCCTTACAAAATGGCGATTGGTCTGACCTTACTGGCCATTGGGTATCTGATTATGTTACCGGCCGTAAAAGATCCGGTACCGGGTGTGAAGGTAAGTGCGGGCTATCTGGCGGCCTTGTACTTCTTCCATTCCGTTGGGGAGCTTTGCCTCTCTCCCATTGGTCTGTCATTGGTGAACCAGCTGGCCCCGGCCAAGTACAGCTCTTTGCTGATGGCGGTGTGGTTTCTGGCCAACGTAGCGGCCAATAAATTCGCGGGTACGCTGAGTTCGTACTATCCTGAAGCGGGTAAAATTACTAACTTCCTCGGCTATCAAATGGCGAGTCTGTACGACTTTTTCCTGCTGTTTGTGGTGATGTCCGGCGTAGCAGCGGTACTGCTGTTCCTGTTGTCGAGACGACTCACCCGAATGATGTAGACATAGACATTAGTACTTTAAGAAAACAGCTCCGGATTCATCGTCCGGAGCTGTTTTTATTTTCTACGCGTATCACTAAGCTGAATAATCTTCCAGCCCTGGTCAGTTTTATAGAATTGAAAAGCATCCACCCCTTTGTGACTAAATTCCTTATTGGCGTAAAATTCATAGAATGCCCAGGCCGTCGCCAGCCGGTCGTCTACGCGAATTTCACAGGACGTCAGTCGTTCTTCAATGTTCGTGTCCGATGGAATCGAGCCAATGGCCTTGACGAAGGCATCAATACTCTGACTAAGCAGTAAAGGCTGGCCCTGGCGATTAACGAAGGCCGATTGAAGGCGAGCTGAGGGATGAAAGACACTTCGTACGAGGTTGGTATCCTTCTTGGCCATTCCCTCAAAAAGCCGATCCACGACGGCCCGAATCGCAGATTCTTCCGTTTGCTGAGCCTGTACCGAGAAGATACTCAGGCCTAATACACTCGTCAATACAATTTTTTTCATGTTGAAGGGATCCAATGGTTTAACTACCTGGATTTATGTTTGGCCATGTAGGAAAGGTAGCCGACAATTTCGTTAATTTCTTTCGCTTCCAGTCCCAACGTAGGCATTTTCACCTTATTCCGGTACTGATCGGGGTGAGCGATGAAGGCCTTCAGATCATCCGTTTTCCAGTACTCGGTTACACTTTTAGGAAAATTCAGCTCAGGACCAAGCGTACCCCCGACGCCGTTGAGGGCATGGCAGGTTAAACAATGCGTTTTGAACAATCCGTACCCTTTGACGACGGAATCATCGTCTTTCGGCAACAGAGCTTGCGTCTCTTTGGAAGCGGAGGTCAGCGAGATTTTAACCAGGTTATACGGCCACTTATAGGTAGCATCATCACCCGGAACGTCGGTATAACAGATGTAATACGGAGCGATTTTCTTGGTTTCCGAACCTTTCTGCAAGGTCGTCCAGTCCTCTCCCTGAGCAGCATCGTGGTCCCGAACAGCCAGATAGGCTTTTTTGCCCAGTACCTTAGTCAGTGGCATGGAAGGATTATAGCCATCCTCGCATTCAAAGACGACCTGCGTTTCGGCAGGATTGACGCTCCTATACGCCGGTATCTGTTTCAAAACCGTAGCTAAGGGTATGGCATCAAAGGTCTTGTTGCGGTGAAAAACGGGATCATTTGGTACGGTAATTGATTCCGTTGGCCCCAGCTTACCTTTCCACGCCACTAAGTCAATCGATAAGGAATCCGTACTTGCCTTCGGAGCTTGCGAAGTAGAATCAGTTGCTTCCGCCTGCGTCGCTTTCGAAGCGGGCTGGCAGGCCAGACAACCCAGAAAGAGGATAGAAAATAAAGCTCGTTGCATACCGGCAAATATCAGAAAAAAGACGAGATGCTGCGAAGGTGCATAAGGTTTGACGGTTGATTTAAGGTGCAGGTTTGAGAGCCACGAATGTCATTTCTGGTTGCTAGTATTGAACGCTCGTAGCGTTAGGAGCTGATTTTTAGTTTAAGTACTGAATCGAATTTCTTAGTTCAGAAATTTCAGCATCTACCGCTCGTTTTGAGCCTTTAAATTAGAACAGTACTCTAAAATCTTTACAATTTTATTATTCTGATTATCAGTAGCCTATTCAACTATTCTCTACTTTTTCAGAAAAATTCATTACAACCGGGCAACCCTTTCGTCTTACCCTGCGAGTATTTGATTGAAACTAGCCAAAACGTGATTAAAATCACTCCCGCAGAGCTATTGCCCCTTCTACAGGGCTGTGCCCGGAACGAACGAAAAAGCCAGGAGCGACTGTACCGGCTTTTTTATTCGTTCGCGATGAGTATTGCATCACGGTATTGTCCGACGAAAGAAGAAAGTCTGGAGGTAGTCAACGACGGATTTCTGAAGGTCTTTCACGGCATGACGCATTATCAGATTGAAAAACACGAACCCGTACCGTCGTTCGTAGGCTATTTCAAGAAAATCATCATTCACACAGCCATTGATCAGTATCGAAGCAGCATTAAGCATAGTCACCAGGTAAATCTGGAAGAAGGTATTTCCGTTTCCCACACCGAAAGTCCGCTCGACGGGCTGGCTTATGAAGAATTGATTGGATTAGTACAACAACTGACGCCCGGCTACCGGGCCGTATTTAACCTATACGTCATTGACGGCTATTCGCACGAAGAAGTAGCCCAACAACTGGGCATCACCGTTGGCACCTCCAAATCAAATTTAGCAAAAGCCAGACAATACCTGCGGGAGCTGTTAAAACAAAGTCATGAAGAACGATCCTCCAAATATGTCTGATGATCAGCTGGATGACCTGTTCAGACAGGCTGCCTCGGGCTACGAACCGCCGTTCGATCCGGAGGCTTGGAAACGCATGGAGCAAAAGCTCGGCGGGGATCAGTATTTCAAATCGGCAGTTAGACGATTTACGCTCATTGAGGCACTGGTGGTGCTGAGTATGCTGGGCTTATTCTGGTGGGCCAGTCACGGACCTATCCCGGCGAAAATGGGCACGGAGCCCTCAGAAACGGCGGTCGTACGTGCGACCAAGCCCTCTACTCAAGTAGAATCAGTACCAACAACCCAGCCTTCATCCGCTCAGCGTAACCCGGAGGCCTCACCATTAGCTGCTTCGGATTCAGAAAAAGCAATCCGTACAACTAATGAGGATACGTCCGTAAACCGTTCGTCCACCATACGCAAGACTTTAAAGCCAATACACCGTCCAACTACGCCGAGTCGCTACGTTTCCGAAGCTCCATTAGTGGCTTCGGACGTAAGCCCTCGGAAAGCCCGGACTTTTAACTCTCGCAGGCAGTCCATTCCCGACTATTCCAAGCGGCAATCGCGTCGGCGAGAAGAGGAGAACCTGGTACCCAAGTTAGCCGTACCTCAACCTACGGTTTCTGCTGATACGAGCAGTACGAAACTGGGAATAAAGGCATTAACCGCGTTGTCCTGGAAAGCGTTACCGGTTGACCTGGCTTTTCAGGTTCCGGATTTAGAACAGTCCAACGAGCCGGCGGCTTCGGTACCCCAGCCCCAACCCCGCTGGGCCTTACAATTGATGTTGTCGCCAGATTTCACCCGCGTTCCTGGTAGAAGAGCGGCTACGGGCGTCAATACGGGGCTTCAACTGGAATACCGGCTGGCCCCACGCTGGCGAGTAGCAGCCGGAGTTATTTACTCACTTAAAAACTACGCCGCTACCAGTTACGATTACCGACCCTATAAGGGATATTGGACGACTTACCATCGCCCGGACCAGATCGACGCCACTTGCCGGATGCTGGATCTGCCACTCAGTGTGACCTTTGATGCCTGGAAAATCAAACAGAATCAATTTTTCGTGAGTCTGGGAAGTACGTCTTATCTCATGCTACGGGAGAATTACCGGTATCAATATACCACCTATGAGTACGACATCGAAAAAAAGCGTACGGGAAATCACTGGCTGGCCACGGTCAATCTATCGCTGGGTTTCGAACGACCCATTACCTCCCGTTTGCAGTTGCGTATAGAACCCTTCGTAAAAATGCCGCTGGGAGGTGTAGGCTTTGGAAACGTGCGTTTGCGTACGGAAGGTATATTCTTTACGCTTCGCTACCACTTACAAAAGCCAACTATAAAATTCTAGTATACAGAACATTACTAGCTGCTAACCGTCCATTTCCCTCTTGCGTGCAACGCTGCGTTAGCGTTGGCCGTAATGATTCGTAACCGAAAGGCTACTCTGAAACGTATTACCCTTTTTGAACCCTATAACTGTAAACGACATGGCGACGATGGACCGCAAACAATTTATGAGTATGGTAGGTACCGGTATCGGTGCGATTATTCTGCAACAATGCCTTTCGGGCTGTAAAAATGAGAAAGATGATCCCGTAGATCCCGATTCCGGCAATGGCGGTACTGGGGGCGTCAACCTCTCCCTTGACCTGACGAATGCGACGTATTCCAAACTAGCTACTAACGGCGGTTACGTGTATACCAACGGCATCATCGTCGCTCGTACCAATGCGGGCACGTACATCGCCGTGTCTCAGGCCTGTACACACCAGGGCGTTTCGGTGGAGTACCGAACCGGAACGAATGATCTGTATTGCCCCGCTCACGGTTCCCGCTTCAGCACTACGGGTTCGGTGGTACAAGGCCCTGCGAATGCCGCTCTCAAACAGTACAAAACTGAACTTACTGGCACGACGCTACGCGTTTTTGAATAGTCGTTTTTTGTTCCGCTCTTCACCCGTCTTTTGTATGAAAACCTCCGTTTTTTTCTTCCTTCTAGGATTCGTATGCCTGAGTCAGACGGTACGTGCTCAGGACGATGATCTGCTTAAATCGCTGGATCAGCCTACCACCCAAACGTTTACTTCAGCGACGTTTAAAGGTACTCGCCTGATTAATGGTCATACGGTCGAGACCGTCAAGGGTAAGCACCTTGATTTCCTGATTTCGCACCGTTTTGGTCGGCTTAATTCGGGTGTTGATAATTTCTACGGCCTGGATGAAGCTTCGATCCGTCTCGGCCTCGAATACGGTATTACGGATCGACTGACGGCCGGCGTAGGTCGCAGTAATATTCAGAAAACCGTCGATTTGTACCTGAAATACCGCTTGCTTCGCCAGAGTACGCAGGGCTCACCGCTGAGTGTTACGTTGTTTGCTTCGGATGCCATCGTCACCGAACCCACGCGTAGCAACGCCAGTAGCACCCTGTATTATAACAACGGCGAACGCCAGAACTGGACTTTTCAGGCCTTGATTGCCCGTAAATTCAGCGATCGTTTTTCGCTGCAACTCATGCCCACGCTTCTCACCCTGGCGAAGCCCGAACAAGGCCCCAAAGCGATTCCAGCCGTGGGTATTGGTGGACGGTTTAAAGTCAGCAAACGCGTATCGATTAATGCCGAATATTACGCCCGTTTCCTCAGTGAAAGTGACCAGCTAACCGCTCCCGGTGGCGTAAAATCCTACAATGCCGTTGCCGTAGGCGTTGATATTGAAACCGGCGGTCACGTCTTTCAATTACACTTCACCAACTCGCAGGGCATGATCGAGAAGCAATTCCTGAGTCAGGCTACGGGCAATTTCTTCAAAGGAGATATTCATTACGGCTTTAACATTTCCCGCACCTTTAGCTTCGACCGGAAGTCGAAAAAAGACTGGTAATTGCTCATCCTAAATTCTTATCCAGACCATGAAAACGCTTTCATTTCTGTTGGCATTTGCTCTGTCTTTTTCCGCTCATGCTCAACTTTTCCTGACGCAGACGGGCGAAACCCGTTTCTTTTCCAAAACTCCCGTGGAGGACATTTCTGCCGTAAATAAGAAAGTGGGCGTTGTGCTAAATAGTCAGACGGGCGAAATCGTGGTACGCATGGCCATCACGGATTTTAATTTTCCGAATAAACTGATGCAGGAACATTTCAACGAAAACTACCTGGAATCGGAAAAGTATCCGTATGGTCTGTTTCGGGGAAAAGTTCAGAATTTACCCGACCTGACGAAACCCGGAACGTACGACATTTCGGCTCCCGGTAGCCTGGATATCCACGGCGTAAAGCAGGACCGTACGATGAAGGGCAAACTTACCGTACAGGGGGACAAGATCACGCTGCAATCGGATTTACAGGTCGCTCTGGTCGATCACAAGATTGAAGTACCCAAACTCGTCTTCGCCAAAATTGCTGAGGTTATTGATGTAAAAAATCAGTTTGTGTTGCAGAAGAAATAAGGTCTTCCGTTTGGAAGACCATCTAACCCGAAAAGCTGAGGTTTAGGTATCAATAAGAACGTTTTTTTCTGACCTCTCTCAGGCCCTTTTCGGAAAGTTATCTACGAGACTCACGGTATCCAATACTCCGTGAGTCTCGCTGCTTGTGAGACTAAAGTAACGCCTTCAAAGAAAGTTACGAAGAAGCATACGGGCTAAGCAATGTTCGCTGTTGTAGATTACAATCTGAGATTTGCTTGCGGTACCTTGGTGAGGCACGGGATTATAAATCCCTCTCCGATCGCTTTCGGATTGCAAATCCGAAAGAGCCGCTTCTGCATGCCAACTCGCCAGCCCCGGAGGGGTTCCATATCATTAGCCCCGTATGCAATGCGGGGTATGTACAGCCTGGTAGGCACAGCCTACCAACTTAAAAAGTCCGTAGTGAATACTACGGACAACCCGTCCCGCTAACTTTACCGGGTTTTATCCTACGAAAACTGAAAACTGAAAACTGAAAACTGAAAACTGAAAACTGAAAACTGAAAACTGAAAACTGAAAACTGAAAACTGAAAACTGAAAACTCACCTCAACTTATACCAACTCGGTTTTTCCAGTGGTTTTCGTCTTCCATCAAAGGTTTGTTTGGAAGGGCCGTAATACTTTTCCAGGTAATCCAGTACGGCCACTTCCGAGGGTCCCAGATCCCAGAGTTTATGGTATTTCTGCATCCAGCGAATTTTATCTACCCAGCCCGTGCGGGTAAACTTATTCTGCGTAATCAGCTTGCTGGAATGGCAGGCGGTACAATGGGCTTTAATCAGGGGCAGGTTTGAATCAACGGCCAGACCCGTTTCCGGATCCTTCTTCACAGAATCCGCCCACACCCGGCCTGTAGTAGCCTCCGCCGGAATCCGAGTCGTAAAGGCTACGCTCCCCAGCAACACAAATGCGGACAAAATGAGCAGGTATTTCATACGTACGAGTCCTTTGACATTCCCAGTAGGCTGGGGTTAAACAATCTTTACCGCAATCCGGTGGCAGGAATTATTGATGTAGCCTTCTGGATTCCACTGAGGCATGACCATCGGTTGGCTCACCCCTTGCGAGTCCGTTGCCCGGGCCCAGACTTCGTAATAGCCTTTTCGGGGAAATTGTACGTCAGCCGTCCAGTGTTGCCAGGCCAGACGGTTTTTCGGAGCCTGTAGCTGAGCTTTTTGCCAGGTGGCCCCAAAGTCAATCGACACTTCCAGTTTTTTTACTTCCAGATCCCCCGCCCAGGCATGGCCTCGTAGCTTCAGCGTTTTTCCTAGCTCCAGCATCGCTCCGGTTTGGGGATACGTAATGAGCGATTTCACCGGCATTGATTCGATGATACGAAACTGATCTTCCGGCGGATCAACCCCTGGCTCTACGGGTTCAATGGGAACCTTATAGCTCTTGCCCGTCATTTTAGGGCCATCGTGTACTTTATTCCGAACCGCAATCGTATGGAGCCATTTGCCGGATACGGACGCGGGCCAGCCACCGATAACCAGTCGCAAGGGAAAGCCATGCACGACGGGAATGTCCTTTCCGTTCATGGCCCAGGCAATCAGCGTTTCGTCTTCCAGGGCTTTTTTGATCGGTACACCCCGCGAGATAACGACCTTACCCGGCTCCCGACTGGGGTGAATATCTTTTCCGTAGTAACCGATATAGACGGCATCGTCTTTAATACCCGCATCGGCCAATATATCTTTTAGCTGTACACCCGTCCATTCCGCACAGCTGATGCCGCCCTGCGTCCACTGGTTTCCCGAGGTACTGGGAAAGTATCCGGCCCGACCATTTCCTCCACATTCAAGCGTGAGTTGGTAGGTATGAACTTTAAAGCGTTTCTTCAGCTCTTCGAGGGTGTACGTTTTTGTAGCCTTCACCGATTCACCCTTGATGGTGAGCGTCCAGTTTTTGCTATCGATGGTTTCGGGAACGATGCCGTTATTCCGAATAAACATCTTCTCGGCGGGCGTCACGGCATCATCGAGTAAATGAGCCGGGGCTTCCACATTCCAGGGGCGGTCGTTGAGTACCACCATCTCCGGACTTTTCCCTTTCAGGGCTTCTTTATCGTTGTCTACCGGATGTAGTCCCAGGGGTACGTAACCGGCAGGCAGTGCATATACTAGTTCACTGCTCCATACCGAACCCACGACGCCTAGCACAGATTTTTTGAGGAAATTCCTACGGTTATTCACACGCATACTATTTTTATTCAAATTGTCATTCATGAGTTTCCCGAGCCTCTCAGGATCAGCTTTTTCCCTAACCAACCATTTCTCTAGTACTACCCAGCCCGCCTTGATAAACTAAACTCAAAAAACGGTCTTTTTTGAGAAGAATCGACGCCAACTGGTTATTTTTCTTCATTTTCCATCCTATTGTTGCCGTATCATAACCTTACGACAAACGCCTCATCAATCATGCGAGTAGAAGTAGAACGTATTACTGGTTTATTACAAGCGATCTATGACGGAGAAGCCTGGCACGGACCCAGCACCCGTGAAATTTTGACGGACGTAACCGCCGAAATGGCCGTTTATCGTCCCTCACCCCAGGTGCATAACCTAGCCGAACTGGTGGTTCACCTAACCAACTGGCGAGTATTCGCTCTGGAAAAACTAACGGACTCGGTTACTTACGATATTATTCTTAACTCCGAAGCCGACTGGCCCGTCATTAACGAACTGACCGAAGAAGAGTGGCAGGAAAAGCTGGAAAATTTACAGGATACGCAGGACGAATTGCTGGAAACACTCAGTCGTATCCATACGCCCAAACTTAGTGATCCCGTACCCGGTCGGCGGTATAACTATTATACGCTGCTGCACGGTTTACTACATCACGAAGCCTACCACAGCGGCCAGATGGCTCATCTGAAAAAAATGCTCGTCTAATTCTTCCAAGTAAAGCCAGAGACGATCTCTGGCTTTACCTGAAGCAACCTTCCCTTTTGGAACTTATTTCTCTTCAATGATTGCTTTCTGACTCGAAGTAGTGGGTAGTTTCAGCGTAACCGTCGTTCCCTTGCCCACTTGCGACTGAAACTGGATGGTCCCCCCGTGCAAGCCGATAATCTTCTGCACTACGGCCAGACCAATGCCAAACCCGCTCACGTTCGATACCTCATTACTGCGGAAGAAAGGTTCCATCAAATGCGGCAGATCGGTTTCGCTGATGCCCTGACCGTAATCGCGTACGGATAGCGTAATCATCTTTTCCTGACTCAGCAATACCTCTACGGGTCCTTCGGAATACTTGCAGGCATTATCAATCACATTCAGAATACAGGTAGTCAGTAAAGACATGTTCCCATACGTTTCAAAAAACGTGGTCGCATCCTCGGGCAACTGGCCAAAATCGTAACGAATCTGACGATTGGGGTACTTATTGTGCAGATGGGTCAGGGCGTTGGTTACGCAGTCATCCACTGAAATCACTTCCAGCCCCACCAGTCCCTCGCCCGTACGAGCTAAGGAAAGCAAGCTATTCGTCAGCGAGATTAACTGCCGGATTTCTTCCATCGTCGACGCCATCGAAGCCTTGAGTTCCCTGGGATCTTCGTCGTAATCGTGGGAAATCTGAAGGGTACCCAGCATATTCGTCAGCGGTGTACGCAGTTCGTGCGAGGCGTGGGACACGAAACTACGCTGGGCTTCAAACGATTTCTGTAATCGATTGAGCATTTCATTGAAGGTCATGGCCAGGCGGGCAATTTCGTCACGACGGTTCCCTTCGTCGAGCCGTCGGTCCAGGTGCTGCACCGAGATCGTGTCTACCTCGTCCATCGCTTTGGAAATGGGCCGTAAAACCCGACGAGCAAACACGTACCCTACCGCCACCAGCAAAATCACACTTCCCAGATTCCCCCAGAGCATCAACTGACGCAGCATGATCAGACGCGTAAATCCCACCTGGTCGTAGCCCATCGCTACTACGCGGAATACCCGACTCGAGTCCTGATAGACCATCCCTACGGCTTCGTTTTCATCCAAAGCAACGTATACCGGTAGCGGCGTTTTCAGCGTTTTGATGAAATTCAGTACGCCCGACGTAGGTCGACCCCGGCGGTTGGTATACACCATCGTACCCCTTTCGTCAAAAATCATGATGTGCTCATCCACAATGGTAAGCATGTCGCTCTGCATGAGCTGATCGAAAAAATCGTCGAACTGATGCCGACGATTAATCAGCAGACTCGCCGCTGTCTGGGCTTTTTCAGTCAGGCGGGTGCGGAAAATGACCTGCCTGTACAGCGAAAATGTCGAATACAGGAACGTTGAAAATAACCCCAGTACGCCCATAGTCAGAAGCGTAAAGAGGATGATGAGTTTGTTACGGATCAACATGCGAACGAAGCTTTCTCTGAGCCAGAAGACAGAAAGTCGTAAATCCGTACGCAACAGACTTACGACTTTCCTATTGGAATATAAACACGTTTAGAGACCCCTATACCCCCTCTTCCCGTAGCACGTACCCCATACCAATGACGGTATGAATGAGCCGCTGGGAAAAGTCTTTATCGACTTTCTTACGAAGGAAGTTAATGTATACCTCAATGGTGTTGGTGCCGGTATCGAAGTGAAGATCCCAGACTTTTTCGGCAATATCCACCCGGGAAACAACCCGCCCCCGGTTTCGCATCAGATATTCCAGCAGACTGAATTCCTTGGCAGTAAGGTCAATTCGCTTGCCACCCCGGCGGGCTACCTTTTCTTCCAGATCCAGCTCCAGATCAGCCACCTGCAATACATGTTGTGTCATCGGGCCCGCCTGACTGCGACGATGTAGTGAACGCAGACGAGCTAGTAACTCCCTGAATTCAAAGGGCTTCACCAGATAATCATCCGCTCCTGAATCAAGGCCGGTGACTTTGTCCTCCAGTTCGCCCAGGGCCGTCAGCATGAGCACGGGGGTATTGATTCCTTCGTTTCGGATTTTCTTGACTAAGTCAAAGCCATTCACGTAAGGCAGGTTGACGTCCAGAATAATCACATCAAAAGATTCACTCAGGGCCATTTTCTGGCCAATCAATCCATCGTAGGCAACTTGTGCTTCAAAGGCCTCCGCTTCCAATCCTCGTTTGACAAAAGCCGCCAATTTAGGTTCATCCTCTACGATTAGTACTTTCATCGGTATCGTTGGTACATTTTCTTCCCGGAAAGTAGCAATATTTTGATAGAGCATCATCCGTTTCTGCTATTTATTGATTGAATGCATTCAGTAACAGCGAAACCAGTGACCCGATTAGCTTACATTTAATCCAGTCGCTGGTTTGTATTCGTTCCGTGAAAGGTGTTGCTCATTCCCCAACTTCGCTTTCACGTATGGTTCTGTCAACACCTCTTTGTCCTCTAAATGAAGGGCTAAAAAATCAGGTATCTCCCTTCGTTAATCTTTCTAAAAGTCATTCCGACGACTTAGGATAAACCGTTCTACCTTCTGAACTGCCAGGTGATAATTCGCTTTCAGGGCTCCTACCGACGTACCCGTTTGGGTAGCAATTTCTTCGTAGGGCAATTCCTTGAAGTACCGTAATCGGAAAACCATCTGCTGTTTTTCAGGGAGAGCCTCAATGGCCTGTCTTAGCCAAATGGTAACTTCTTCCCCGTTCCAGGTCGTATCTACGTCGGCAAATACGGTTCGATTTTCCATCAATTCTGTATCCGCTGGAACCCCTACCTGGTGTTTCTGTCGGCGTAGGAAATTCAGAGCTTCGTGCGTCGCAATGCGGTACATCCAGCTGAACAGTTGCGAGTCACCCCGAAAATTGGGTAATCCCTGCCAGATCTTGAGTAAAGCGTCCTGCGTAACGTCGCGGGCATCTTCCGGATCGCGAACGTAGCGGCGGATGTGGTAATTCAGTTTACGCTCGTATGCTTTCACGATGGCATTGAAAGTACCGAAGCGATTTTCAGGCTGGAAAGTGACCGTTTGCATAAGAATAGGCAATTGATAGCCGATTGACTGGGTCAAAGTTCCGCTCTGAGCGTTAAGGAGGATTTAAATCAGTATTAAATCGCTATTAAAGTCCGTCTGGAACAACTTTAGTACAAGCCAAGATTTTGATTAAAACCAACCCTACCATGAAAGCAGCAGTATTAGAATCATACGGCTCTGCCGATCAGTTTAAAATCAAGGAAGTACCTACCCCTGATTTTAAAGAAGGACAAATTCTTATTCGTAATGAAGCCTCATCGGTTAATCCAGTTGACGCACTGGTACGGTCAGGCAGTTTGAAACTGGCTTCCGGACTGTTCGGACCACAAATTATTGGCAGCGATTTCAGCGGCACCGTCGTGGCTACCAAGTCCCCTAAGTTTAAAATTGGCGACCAGGTATTCGGCCACGTCAGCCCTATTACGGGCGGGGCCTACGCTGAGTACGTAGCGGTGGATGACAGCGTCGCTGCTCTTAAACCGGAAACTATTAGTTACGAAGAAGCGGGCTCCCTTTCGCTGGTAGCTACGACTGCCTGGCAGGGGCTTGTCGATGAAGGGAAAATTGAAGCGGGCGATCATGTGCTCATCAACGGTTGTACCGGTGGTGTCGGTAGTATCGCCGTGCAGGTTGCCAAAAGCTGGGGGGCTATCGTCACGGGAATGTGCAGCGGGAAAAATCTGGAAACAGCCCGTGAATTAGGTTGCGATGTAGTGATCGATTATGAAAAAGAAACTCTTCCGCCCACCGAAAAATACGATCTGATTTTTGATGCGTCGGGCAAGTTCTCCTTTTCCGAAGTGAAAGGCCACCTGAAAGACGATGCATATTACGTAACCACACGACCAGACGCTAAAGACTTCGGAAGTGCTGTAGAAACGGGTATCGATTTACTGTTTCGGAAACAGATGAAGATGTTTATGGCTAAGCCCAATGCCGAGGATTTGGAAAAAATCAAACTTCTTCTGGAGGACGGACATCTCAAACCCCTGGTAGCCCAAACCTTCCCACTCGAACAAATCGCTCAGGCTCATCATAAATTAGAAGAAGGACATTTTGTGGGGAAAGTGGCGATAAAGATTAGTTAGTTTACAGTTTGGAGTTTAGGGTTTTGAGTTTAGGGTTTTGAGTGGCGACCGCAGCCATTCAGGCTTTCCCTTTGAGGTTCTCAGTTTACAGAACTGGCCTGCGTCCTCGATTGCAATTGGGACGCAGGCCAGTTCTGTTTAATAATCTATCTATCTAAATCTCTCACTTGATATGTCGCATCTAAGACGCGAGACCATCACCGCCCCGATTTATGACGGTCATTCCATGACGGTTATAAATCGGGGCGAGCGATGAGCGGTGTATCCTAAACGGCTGCGGTCAACACTCAAAACCCTAAACTCCAAACCCCTAACGGCCACTGAAAACAGCAAACCGGAAACGGTAAACTACCCTCACTTGCTGTATTTCTCCGAGAATGTCCGGTACAGGCGTTTCTGCTTATCATCCAGATTGATGGATTTACCCTGTACATAGGCCTGCTCCACTTTCGCCGTCCGCATATCCAGAATGTCTCCTGTAGAAACGATCAGGGTGGCGTGTTTGCCTTTTTCCAGGGAACCCACCACTTTATCGATCCCGAGAATTTTGGCGTTATTGAGCGTAACCAGCTTCAAAGCCTCTTCGGGTGTCATGCCGTGACCACCTACCGTACCCGCCAGAAAGGGCAGATTTCGCGTACGCCAGTTGAGTCCGACGTAACCTAAACCTACCGTCAAACCTTTCTGACTGAGCAGATACGGCAGTTTGTAGGGTAGATCCGTGTCGTCGTCCGTACGGTTGGGCAGTCGGTGCGTAGTATTGACGATAATCGGTACATTGTTTTCTTTCAGGAAATCAGCCGCCATGAGTGATTCTTCTCCACCAATGATGACAACTTTTTTCACCCCTTTGGCTTGGGCAAAGCGTACGGCTTCAATGATTTCCTTGCCATAATCGGCGGCGATGTACAGGTTTTTCGTTCCGTCGAACAAACCCCGCATGGCTTCCAGCTTCATATTTACGGGATCATTGGCCGGAACCTGAGCATAGGCAATGGCATCGCCGAAAAACTTCTCCAGCTCCCGGAATTGCTCTTCTCGGCGGTCATTTTTGCCCACGCTAAAAGAGCCCGTTTCGAAGTTGTACCCCCGGCGGAAATAACCCGGCCAGTTGAGATGCACACCGTCATCTTTCTTCAGTACGGCATCTTCCCAGTTCCAGCCGTCGAGCTGCATGACCGAAGACATGCCGGAGATTACGCCACCCACCGGCGTGGCCTGCGTGAGTAGTATACCATTGCCGCGAACGGTCGGAATTACTTCGGAATCGGTATTGTAGGCAATCAAAGCCCGAACGTTGGGCGTGTAATCGCCTACCTCTTCCTGATCGTTAGTCGCCCGTACAGAAGCAATTTCCACCAGACCTAATTGATTGGAAGGCGAAATCAGGCCCGGGTACACGTGTTTTCCCGTTACCGAAATGCTTTGCGTACCCGCGGGCAAGCTCGGCGTACCGCTGCCGACGTACGTAATTTTTCCCTTTTCAAAAATGACGGTTCCGTTCTGGATAACCTCGCCCGTCCCCACGTGAATGGTACCGCCCGTCAGAGCGATGGGATTCGTCTGGGGTTTGGCCGCCGCCTCATTCTGAGCCTGAGCCGTTTTCAATAAAGCACTGAACGCCAGTACTGTGAATAGTATTTTTTTCATATAAAGATCGTTGGAAAGTGACGTTTGAAGGGGTTTTAGGTTTGAACGGGTTTGAATAAGTTTCAAGTTTGAATAGGTGTCAGGTTCGAACAACATATGTCCTTCGCACCTTTTCGTAGCCCCGCTCCCATTTCAAACTTTCTTAAACCCTTTTCAAACTTCAAACCGCATCCCACCTCAAACTAGTTTTAAAAACCGCAGGAACCATCGCAGTTAAACTGACCGAAGAAACGCATGTGGCCTTCTTCTTCCGACAAACCACCGAGCGTATTGCAGTGGAAGTGACGCGGACGCTGTGCCGTGGGGCGTTGCGTAGCGGCACCGCTGGCCTTGGCCGTCAGCAACTTCTGAATCAGACGGTTACGTTCCGTATCGATTTCTTTCCGCAGCGTTTTATCCTTTTCGATGTCAAAATAAATTGCTCCTTCAATGATGGTCTTTTCGGGTTTGGCGTATACCGACAGCGGGTTGTTATTCCAGAGTACTACATCGGCATCTTTACCGGCTTTGATACTACCCAGACGATTCTCGAGGTGCATCATTTTGGCGGGATTCAGGGTTACCATTTTCCAGGCCTCTTCTTCGGAAACACCGCCATACAGTACCGTTTTAGCCGCTTCCTGATTCAGGCGACGAGCCATTTCGGCATCATCCGAGTTAATGGCCGTATTCACGCCCACTTTCGAAAGCATCGCGGCGTTGTACGGAATGGCGTCTTTCACTTCCATCTTGTACGCCCACCAGTCGGAGAACGTCGAACCGTTTGCTCCGTGGCTTTTCATCTTGTCGGCTACTTTGTATCCTTCCAGAATATGCGTAAACGTGTTGATGGTAAAACCCAGCGAATCGGCCACTTTCATCAGCATATTGATCTCCGACTGTACGTATGAGTGGCAGGTAATGAACCGTTTTTTATTCAGGATTTCTACCAGGGCATCGAGTTCCAGATCGCGACGGGGAGCCGTCGTACCTGCTTTTTTCGAAGAACCATTGTATTCTTTCCACTCCTTCTCGTAAGCTTTCGCCCGAATGAAGGCATCCATCATCACCTGCTCCACGCCCATACGAGTTTGCGGGAAGCGTACGCGGGCGGCATCGCCCCAGTTGGCCTGCTTCACGTTCTCACCCAGAGCAAACTTGATGAACTGAGCTTCGGGAATCAGCAGGTTTTCGGGCGTTTCCCCCCATTTCAGCTTGATGACCGCCGATTGCCCACCAATACAGTTAGCCGATCCGTGTAGCAGTTGCGAAGACGTTACGCCGCCTGCCAGTTGACGATAAATGTTCACATCCTCGGAGTTTACGACATCACCCATCCGTACTTCCGAAGTAACGGACTGCGTACCTTCGTTCACCGAGTACAGACCAATGTGCGAGTGCTCATCGAAGATTCCGGTAGTGAGGTGCTTGCCCGTACCGTCAATCACTTTCGCACCCGAAGGCGTAGAAAGGCTCTTGCCTACGCGGGCAATCTTGCCGTTTTGCAATAGAACGTCCGTATTTGGTACGATTCCATCTTTTTCATTCGTCCAGACCGTAGCGTTTTTAATCAGAATCGTTTCGGCTTTGGGCTTTTGTTCGGCACCATACGCCGTAAAGGGGAAAATCAGCTTACCCATCGGAGCCATAGCTTTACGAGCTGAATCCGGACGGGGCCGACCCACGGGCGGAGCCGAACGGTACGTCGCTACGAAGGTCAACGGATTACCCGCCGCATCGAAGCCATCGCCTTTGATATTCTTGCCATCATAGTACGCCGCAATCCGGTTTTCACCCGTTTCCTGTTTGTTGAACTTAAACGAAAGGGTCAGCAGATCGCCCTGCCGAGTCACTTTCGGCGTCACCTTTGCCGTATCCACCAGAATCTGATACGTTGGTTTATCGGTCGTACCTGTAATGTTCAATTTCAGGTTCTGACGTGACCCTACCGCGAGATCATACGAACCCCGGAAATCGCTGGCGTTCATGTCCGTTACGATGTAGCGATTTCCTTTCACCCAGTTTTCGTACAGCGTATTTGATTCGCTGAACAGGCTACCCGAAGAGATCAGAAAATTCGCCAGCATACCCGGCTTTAGACTACCCACCAGATCTTCCACTTTCATCAACTGAGCAGGTACGGAAGTTAGAGCCGCCAGAGCCGCTTTCTCATCCAAACCTGCTTCGATGGCTTTACGAATGTTGGCCAGGAAATCGGCTTTGTTGCGTAATCCCGACGAAGTGAAGCTGAACGTAATGCCTTCCTTCGCCAGTAGACCCGCGTTGGCGGGAGCCATTTCCCAGTGTTTCATCGCGGCTAAATCGACCACGCTGGCATCGAAGGGATCTTCTACATCCAAAGCCGTCGGATACGTTACGGGCAGAATCAGCGATAATCCAGTCGCCTTGATTTCGGGCAGTCGCTGGTACTCATCGCCGCTGCCTTTGATGATGTAGTTCACGCCGAATTCTTTCCCGATTTTTGCCGTACGCAGTACGCCCAGCTTGTCAGTTACTTCAAAAACTTGCGGTAAGGACTGGTTCTGATTGAAGGCTTCCAGCGAAAGGTTCGTTTCCGTCTTGCCTTTCAGCCCTTTGTACCACTGAGCGTCGTAATACGTCTGACGAATCAGGGCTACCGAACCCATGAGTGAGTTGGGATAATCCTGCGTTGACGTTCCTTTGGAGTAGGAATAATGGGCCGAAACGTTGCCTTTCAGCAAAGCTTCCTGATCGCGACCGTCGAGCAGGGCCACCAGTGCGGACGTACCCCGAACGATTCCGTCCTGCGAGTGCGTGATGGCGGAGCCAAAACCGATTTTGCGTAATTCAGCGGCTTCTTTGGCATCCGTAGTGAACACTTCGGCGGCCTTCAGTTCCGGCAGTACCGCCTGATTCCAGCCAAAGGCTCCTTTCTTTTTGGATTCCATCTGCGGTGTTCCGCGGCCCATGCGGCCCGCTTCACGCTTGACTTCGGGCATCCCGTAGGCGGCGTAGCCTTCCACGAACGAAGGATAAATTCGCTTGCCTTTGAGATCAATGACCTGCGTACCCGCCGGAATTTTTACGTCTTTCCCTACGGCTTCGATCAACGCCCCTTTGATGAGCAGCGTAGCTCCTTCCAGCGTAGTCTGGGCATTGGTCACAATGGTTGCATTCGTAAACGCGACCCGATTGGGGCGGTCGTCCTGTACGCCATTCGTGGGGAACGTTGGCGTTTGAGCCATGCTTCGGACGCCGCAAAGGACGAGGCATAGCCAGAAAAGTACTCGTTTCTTCATGGGAAGATGAAGGATGTTGATGTGGAAAATGATACAAAAATCAAAGATAACCTTCTTGATAAAAGACAAAAGAAAGATTATCTAAACCGACGACGAGTAAAAGAAAAGTTGCGACGTCAGGCAGAAGTCCTAATTTTCGTGCTATTTTATATAGAAAAACCAAATTTGAATCGGGAATAAGCAAATCATCTTTGCATTCTTCTCCACAGTAAACTCTCAACACACGTTGTTACGACTTACTGACTTTTAAGCTGGTTACGTTTGGAAACTTGCACCAGCGGCGTCTTTCAATTGAGTACTCCTAACCCCCAAAGGGGTTCAATGCACATAGCCCCGTATGAAATGCGGGGTATCATGTCTTCCAACAAACGCAACGAACCGACGGCCTCTCTTCCATCGGTTCGCTTAACCACTTCCATACATTCTCTATTCTCAAACCATACTTGTCCGGATATATTCCTGACAAGTCATAAAAGAGGCTCCCTGCTTTTGTAGCGTCTGAATCAACTTTTCAAGGCGGGCCAGCAAAGCCTTGCCATCCACTCGCTTTACGTACCCAGGCAATTGATATGCCTGAATATTCGTGAATTCCCAGGGATGAAAATACAACATCAGGACTTTGCGTTTTTGCAAAGTCCGTACAGCCCAGTACCGAAACAGAGCCGGAGGCAGGTTTTTGAACGATAGCCAAAATAAGGGCAATCGCAACAGGGGCGTCGTGGAACTGGGCAATTCGATCAGCTCATCCCGCACGTGTGGTTGCGGATTTTCGTGCAGCAGATTGTACCGTCCGGGTAAGTACGTCGGATTGACGGAAGCATCGTACTGAAACCCATACGCCCGCAATTTCCCCCGATCAAAGGGCTGTAGACGGGGCATACGAAAACCCGTAACCGGCTGCCCCGTCAGTTCTTCCAGAATTTCCCTGGATTGCCGGACATCGTCCATCTCAAAGATGTGCCGGGGTGAATGATACAAAGCGTGTGAAGCGATTTCATGATCGCGGGCCACCGCCTGTAGTAAGTCCGGATTGACCCGGGCGTAGTGACCGGTCGTGAAAAAAGTAGCCTTGATGTTGTACGCCGCCAGCAAGGCCAGTAAGGCTTCGGTTCCTCGTCGGGTCACCTCCATCTGCTCCGAATCGGGTACGGTCTGCCCGTACTCTTCGGGAATATCAAATTCTTCGAGATCAAAAGTCAGCGTAACCGCCTGCATACGTTTCGGATGAATGGTTGGTACGAATGGTTGGCTGCGGAACTGCCTCTACCCGGCGATGGGCGTAGATCCAAATCAGATTTACTAACTCCCGCCAGATCGTTTTATTAGAAAAATCCGTGAATACCAGGTTAGGTTCAGGTTGGACCGGGATAGATTGTATTTCTACCTTTTTCTGCATCAGCTTACACATATACTCGATTTCAAACACAAATGAATTGGTTTTCGTCAGTAGTAAGTCCTGTAGCACTTCACGTTTCAACGCTTTAATACCCGCTTGTGTATCCTTGGTTTTTCGGGACAATAATACACGGTTTAGCATTTTGAGGCCGTACGAAATAACCTTTCGCTTCAGCGGTAATTGTTTGAAGTAACTTTTCGTACGGGCTCCGTACACGAACTGACAGCCTGGATTATCGTGCAAGAGCGAAACCATTTGTACGATGGGTTCAATGCCAAAGGGAAAATCAAGGTCGGTGTACACAATGAATTCACCGTGCGAATACGCTGCCCCCTTCCGAATGCAGGAACCTTTGCCTTCATTCACCGGGTGATTTAGAAAGATAATTCCTTCTTCCTGGGTAATGCGATTGACTTCTTCCGTCTGCAAACGGGTGGAACCGTCATTGGAAAGGATAAACTCAAGTTCGTACGCTGGTAAAACTGCCCGCAGTTCCTGCATACGTTTCAGAATCAGATCACTCCAGCCACGGGCCGGATTATAGCACGGGAGAACGATACTGACTTTCTGAGATTCGGTGCTTACGTTGTTGAAGCCCACGACTAATTAATTCAAATTGTAAAACAAACCAGACCAGCGTGCAGGGGATCACCTTAATGAGATAAGGGTAGAAGAATGTTCTTCGCCACAGGGGCGGATAAACATCGGAAGCCGAGAGAACGGTTAGAAAAAATACCAGTAGCGTGCAGAGAGCCGCCCAACGGGGATACCGTTCTTTTTCAAGTAAAATGTACAGAGCTGCACCTTGAACGGCAATGATATACGTCTGAGCTTCGGCCGCGTGATTAAACAGGATTACCCAGAGCAGTACATAAGCCAGTAAACTTAAACGGGTCGTCAGATTTAAGGGTTGAACCCGTGATTTCAACCAGTAGATACTCCAGGTTGCCGCCAGTAGCAACACGCCCAGGATCTGCACGGTGCTAACGGCCTGAAACGCGGGCCAGATTAGCTTCAGCAAACCCATGACTGAAAAGCCATAGTTTACTTTATAGTCCGCCTGCAAACAGGCAATCCACTGCTGATACACTTCCAGAAACCGATCCCACCCCAGTACTGGCAACGGTAACAGGTTTAATAATAAAAACCAGCCTACCGAACTAGCGATGTACCGACCGGGCCGGGGATAGAAGACAAACAGAGCCGCAAAAATGAGCCCGTAGCCCTTGATACAGAAGGCCAACAGCGGAAACAAAGCCGCTCTACCCGTTTTCCCGTTTTCCAGGTTTGAAAAGGTCAGCAGCCCCAATGCCGTAATGAGCGGATTGGTTTGCTGATAATGCAGAGCGAAACTCAGTTCAATGAAAACAAACCACCAGCAAAATAGCTTTTGTGAATGCGTGATGGGTAGCGAACGAATCGCGTAAAAGAGCACGTAGGAACTGATTACGGTCCAGATTATTAAACCAACCCAGATGGGCAGATAGGAAAACGGACTGAAAAACAGCGTAAAACTGGGATGGTACAGAAAAATATCGAAGTACTCGGAAGGATACTCGACGTAGGGATTCGTACCAGCCAGTACGTGCAGGAAAGACTGCCTGAAAATCAGGTAATTGTTGTAGGACTTGGGGCCTTCAAAAATATGCTGCACACCAATAATTCCGCCAAGCAGCAAAAAACTCAGAAGCACCGTTCCTTCTTTTGAAAAGAATGCTTTGATAGATTTCATAAATGGGGTGAGTAACGAATTGAGCAAATGTATTTTCAGGTCTGATAAATCGCTATTTTTTTTCCTTTAATAAGAATTAAATTATTTTAATGTACTTTTTAATCTAATTCATTTCTAACTTTTAATTCTTCCGTTAAGAACGTCGCTTAATAAGGGCATTCCAACCAAAAAATTCCTATATACGTCTCACTAACCCAGTGCACTATTAGCTCAATCAACCTGAAGCACCTTGCGTATGAAAAACATTTTTATTGTACTTTTCTTAGGAGTATTCTTTCTTACAACTAGTTGTTCGCGGTTTCATCCATCCGTGCGATCTAGTTATTGTACGCCAGCCTTTAACCTAAAAAATACGCATGTTCCAAGCTCCAATGCGGACTCTCTTTTGCGTCGTGCGACGGACTTAATACCCTATTTCTCTGACCACGATATTTTGATGGCCAATGCTACGGGAACCTTGTCTTTTCTACACAAACTAGTTCACAATCAGTCTGATACTTCTCTAGAGGGAAAAGTTGAACGCCTGCACATCAAGAATGAATTACAGAATCGGCTGTTGCTTGTCACCACCGAACTGAATTCTTTCTCGGCTGAGCTGGATTGTGAAGGTGAACGGGCCGATCAGCTGGCTTCGTACCTGGATGAACGAGCCAACAACCGCAACGACGTGCTTACCGTAGCTTCTATCGCCGTGGGAGCCGTTACGACCATCGCTACCGTTAGTATTTCATCCGATGCTACGCAGAACGTTGTAGGTCTGGTAGGCGGTTTGTTGAGTGGGGGTCTGGGGGGCAGTAGCTTGATTAAGGGTCGGAAAGTACCCTTCAATCATCCGAGAAATGTATTGAAAGACATTTGGGAGGTACCCCAGCAATCCAGCATCTATACGCCTTTCATCTGGTACATGCTGAACGAAAAGAGCTTTAGTAACGAGCACAAACAAGGCATCATTCGTTCCATTCGCGATCGCTGGCTGACCTTACAGTTTGATGGTGAAACGGAAGGCCGGAAGCAAAACCTGCTTTTCGGTAAAGGCGGCAAGTACAAGGCCGATGATCTGCACGACCGGGCCGATTTGCTCAATCAGTTGCAATCCAGCATTCGTTCACTAAATCAGGATTTGCAGAGTTTTGTGTTATCGGTAAACCGGTTGCCGTAAGCTGTCCTGCGTGGTAATTAGTCGTAAATGCTATTCGCTTAAAGAGGCGAATACTGGTGCAGGTTTCCAAACTTGTACCAAGGGGTAAGAAACCTCTATCCATTGACCCTCGCCAACCCCGCAGGGGTCCAACAGGAATAGCCCCGTATGCAATACGGGGTAACAGCAAGCAGATATAAAATAAAAATCCTGCTTCATAAACCCAGAAAGAGCCGGAGCTTACAAAGCAGGATTCGATACTTCGTTACAGATTGATCTCTACCCGGCCAAAGACATAACGACCGTTGAAACCAAACTGATTAGCCGTACGCGAATACAGAAACTGACCACTGTTGGAATTCGCCGCGACGGTCATACGGTCGGGATATACATCAAACAGATTATTAGACCCGATCGTGATCCGGACGGGTTTGGCAATCGAGTAGCCTAAACCAACATCCGTAATGACTTTAGGCGTGTAATACTGTTGTCGCTCAATCGCATTGACAGCTTCGGTCACGCCACCAAAGTAATTATTCCGCAAAAAAACGTTGAACTTACCCAGATTGTACGTGAGTGTCAGATTCACTTTTTTGTTGGGAATGGCCCGTTCCAGGTAAATCCGGCTGGCATTACTGAAGTATATATCCTCTTTGCCCTGCAGCAACTCGGAGGCTTTTACCGCACCGACCTGCCGAGTCTGGAAGAAAGAACCCGCTAAATCCGCCCGCAAGGTTCCCCGCCCCAGTCGCTCGCTGTAGGTCAATACCGCATCGATTCCTTTGGTTTCCGTATCGATAGCGTTGGCGAAAAATTGGGCTCGGGTCGCATTAGCCTGTAAGAGAATGTCGTACAACTGCCGGTCGGCTTCCGAAGCGTTGGCGGCATTACTTCCCGCAAACTGATCCGTGAAAATAACCCGGTCGTTGATCCGGGTGAAATAGCCATCGACCGTTACCTTAAACGACCCCAGATTACCGGTTACACCTGCACTCACACTTTGTGATTTCTCGGGACGCAGACTCGGAATACCCACCAGTTGGGCCGCCCGGCTGTTGTTGGGAAATACGCCTACTTCATTCGCTACTCCATTCGTAAAGACTGTAGACGTATTCGTGTAATATCGCTGTTGCAGCGAAGGAGCCCGGAAACCCGTATTGGTCGAAGCCCGGACGGCGATCTGATCGGTGATTTTGTAGCGAAGCGAGATTTTCCCGTTCAGCGTCGAGCCGAAGTCACTGTAGTTCTCGTACCGAATGGCTCCATCCACCAAAAAGGCTTCACTCAGATTTAATTCAACCTCACCGTATGCCGCTACCGACGTCCGATTGGCATTCACCGCATTCTCCGGCCGGAAGCCCGGAAACACCTGAGCCCCACCGGGACGCGGCGAACCGTTGGGTCCAAACAGGGTATTGACCGGACCGGCTGGATCGGGAATCAGAATAGGTTTACCCGTGGCATCTACGCCAACCTGCCGGGCCGTACCGTAATTCGTATACGAGTTCGGATCACCGGGCAGCAGTTGGTAACGCTCGAAGCGGTATTCACTCCCAAACGCTAGATTCAATCCGCTCAGAACATCGAATTTTCGGGTAAAATCCAGATTGAATGTGTTTTGCGTAAACCGTGGACCACCTGCCCGGAATACCGTAGGCGACGCCGTCAGCAAAGAAGCATTGATCGAATTTTCAACCCGGAACTCAAACTGGTTTTGTCCCAGGGTATTACTGAAGTCAATGTGCCAGTCGTTTACATCTCCCCGAATTCCCACGGAGACCGAGCGATCGTAAATGTCTGACCCGATATACGGCATAAAACCCAGGGGGTAGACCTCCAGTACGTTTCGGGCATCATTGGGATACCGGTAAAAGCCGGGCGAAAGTCCGCGACGATAACCCAGGCCCCCGAAAGAATAAATCTCGGCGTTGTTTCCCAGCGGCACGGCGGCATTGAAAAAGAACTGACCGCTCCGGAACTGCGACTGTCCGACAATCAGGCTGTAATCTTCACGCGTAGTGTTGGTGCGGGCCAGAAAGCCTTCGGTATCATCTGCCCCGCCGGGATACGTCGGGTAAATGACCCCGTTGTATACGCCTCCCCGATTGGTCGGTTCGCGTTGGTCGAATGAGCCGGAGAAGTTAATGTAACCACCTTTTTCACCCAAGGGCAACCCGTAATTCAGTGCGACCTGTACGTTTTGTCCATCCTGAATATTCTTTCCGTTGCTCTGGGTGATGTACCCGCCCGTCGTCACGTTGGCGTCGAAGTGGTTGACTGCACTTTTCAAAACGATGTTGATGACTCCGGCAATGGCATCCGAGCCATACTGGGCCGAAGCTCCATCCCGCAGAATTTCAATTCGGTCGATAGCGGATACGGGAATCGCGTTCAAATCCGTTCCGACCGATCCCCGGCCTACCGTACCGTTCACATTTACCAGTGAAGACGTATGCCGCCGCTTGCCGTTAATCAGTACCAGCACCTGATCGGGACCCAACCCGCGAATGGAAGCCGGGTCAATGTGGTCCGTACCATCGCCGAGCGACTGCGTATTAGAACTGAACGATGGAGCGGCGTAATTCAGAATCTGGTTGAGCGTCACCTGCGGAGCATCGCGGGTGAGTCGCTTCACGTCGAGTACATCGACGGGTACGGGCGAGTCCAGTTGCGTACGCGGTTGCGAACGGCTCCCGATTACCACCACTTCGTTGAGTTCAACGCCGGGTTCCAGTGCGAAATCAAGCGTGGCCGTTTCGCCTGCGGCTACGGTCACGGTTTGCGTCTGGTTTTTGTATCCTACAAAACCGGCCATCACCGTCAGTGTACCGGGGGATACCGAAAGGCTGTATTCGCCACTAGCATTGGTCAGGGCTCCCGAGCGGCCTACCGTAACCGTCGCTCCGACGAGGCTTCGCCACCGGAAGTAACCTTGCCGCGTAAGGTAGCCTGCTGGGCAAACGTCAGGCCCGGCAGCAGCATACCAATGAGCAAAAAGAAGAGTTTGGAAGTAATTAGGTGTTTCATAGAATGGAGTTTTGTTGCAAAACGTATACCTATTCGTTACTCGCAAAAACACTATACTAGCACGTTCCTGAACTAATCCTTGGCATGCCCTTTGTACCATTCAAGGTTATGATTTTCACCCTAACATGAAAAGACCATGAGCACGCACATTGATCGTCGGGAGGATGTCAATCCTGAAGAAGGCGAACGCAAATACGGCGATGTTCCTTTCGCTGATACCACCAATCATAAGTATCCGATCGATACCCCCGAACACATTCGGGCTGCCTGGAGCTACATTCATCATAAAGACAATGCAGCCAAGTATGATTCCGACGAGGTCGAACTCATCAAAGACCGCATCCGTCGGGCGGCTGAAAAGCACGACATTAGTTTGGAAGATGATTGAAAGGGCTAATTCCTTTAAGAGTATCTATACGAGAAAGCTTTCGATGGGTAAGATCTTGTGGTACAGCAATAGACATACTCAGTTTTCTGAAACTTAATCAGAACGTTTGCAAAATCATTGATGTGTAGAAAATATGACTCAGATTATGCAAAGTGGAATTTTGGTATGCCTTTGGTAGAGAAGCTGATATTTCAACCCTAGCTATAACTACTTAGTATGAATTTAATTCTGCATTTACTGCTCGACGCTGCCGTCATTTTTGGTTTAGCGTATGTCATGCCTCAGGTTGAGGTAAAAAGTTTTGGTAAAGCGTTGCTCGTCGCTGTGATCCTGGCTCTTCTCAACGTTACAATCGGCTGGATTCTCCGGGGCATTGGTAACCTGGTTACGTTCTTTCTTCTGTCATTCATCGTCCGTCTGCTTGTGACGGCGGTACTGCTCAAGCTGGTCGATTCGTTCATGAGCAGCCTGACCATCCGTGGTTTCTGGCCCGCTGTAGTCATTGCTCTGGGCGTAGCCGTTGCCGGGGCGGTTCTGGATCAGGTATTGACTCCAGCTCCTGCGGGCAATGGACGCATGGAAACAGCCCTACAATGGATATCCCAAACCCCTTTACTTAGAAGCTAACGTTTAGCGGATAGACTATACATAAAATCAAAAGAGCAGCGGGGTTCGCTGCTCTTTTGATTTTACTGACCACCAGGAAGGAATCTATTCATACCTCCATTTGTATGAATTTTCCAGGCGAGCGATCGCCGTACCAGGTGTATTTCATCCATTCATGGTATCCGGGTGTTCAGATCCGTACTCTTCCATTCCTGCGAGCTACCTTATCAGCTCCGGTTATTCAGCCATGTATCTACAAAAGCGACCCGACAGGAATTGTCGGGTCGCTTTTACAAGTATAAAATCTTATTTTTCGGTTTTACCACCTACTGAGCCAGCGGGCGTCGTTGCTTTACCGGCATTTTTCACGTACTTGTCTAACCAGCCATTCATCTCACTGAGCATGTGCATCAGCGATTCCTGCGAATCGTAGTGGTGACTTTCGTAAGGTAGAAACACCAGCTTGGCAGTAGCTCCCATGCCTTTCAGGGCGTTGTAATAACGCTCCGATTGGACGGGGAATGTTCCGGTATTGTTATCCGCTTCGCCGTGGATGAGCAACAGCGGCGTTTTCATTTTGTCGGCATTCATGAAGGGTGACATGCGGTTGTACACGTCGGGAGCCTGCCAGTACGTACGCTGTTCATTCTGGAAGCCGAAGGGCGTTAGGGTACGGTTGTACGCACCGCTACGGGCAATACCAGCCTTGAACAATTTACTATGCGTCAGCAGGTTCGCCGTCATGAAAGCACCGTACGAGTGACCGCCTACGCCAACCCGGCTCGAATCCACTACGCCCAGTTTCACTCCTTCGTCAATAGCCGCTTTCGCCGAAGCTACGAGTTGTTCCACGTACGTATCGTTGGGTTCTTTGTCGCCTTCGCCGATAATGGGAATAGAAGCGTTATCCAGAACGGCGTAACCCATTGTTACAAAGGCAGCGGCTCCCCAGAAACTAATGGCGTTGAATTTGTAGGGTGATCCACTGACCTGACCAGCAGCGTCCTTGCTTTTGAATTCCGCGGGATAAGCCCAAAGGAAGGTCGGCAACGGACCGTCTTCTTTTTTGTAACCCGCGGGCAAATACAGCGTTGCCGTCAGATCCACGCCATCGTTGCGTTTGTAGCGAAGTACCTGTTTCTGAATGCCTTTCAATTGCGGATACGGATCGGGGAAGAAGCTCACCTGCGTAACCGCCGTTTCATTTTTCTTCTTCTTTTTCGCGTTGAAATTCAGGTTGCGGATGAAGTAATTCGGGTTTTGATCCACCGCTTCGCGACGGGTCAGCAGCAGTCCTTTTTCGGCACTCAGCAAACTCACCGGAATTTCGAAAAACGGAGCTTCCGAACGCCAGATGACTTTATTCTCTTTCGTTACCAGATTCAGTACGCTTACAAACGGACGATCGCCTTCGGGTGACGCACCGACGGTATTCGTAAAGTACAGTTCATTTTTGGCATTGATGTCGAGCACCTGACGACCGTACTGGTTTTTACGGGTCTCGGGCCGACCGGGATCGGAGTACTTATCTTCAAACGAACGTTCGAGCAATACAACCGGATTCGTTGGATTGGAAGGATTCAGAATCTTCGTCACCTGCTTTCGGGTAGCCCACCAGCGTTCCTGTACGAGAGCCGTATTGGCATTACCCCAGGTGACGCCACCAAAACGCAGAGCACTGGCGTACAATTCTTTGGCTTCGCCCGAGAACGGAGCTTCCAGCGTTTTCAGCACGTCACGAACGGCTACCTTCCGTTTGGCATCACCACCATCTTTAGGTTCTACCCAGGTTACAGTAGCCGGAACGTCGGCCCGCCAGTTGTAATTGCGTGGATAAGGAATCGTCGCATCCGAACCCCAGGGAGCATTTTCCACCAGCGGATTATCCGTCAGCGTTTTTACGAGTGAACCGTTGAGGCTGTATACATCGACCTTGGTCGGGAAGTACCGCATCGGAACGATGTAGGAGAACGGACGGTGTACGCTTTCCACGAGCACGTACTGTCCGTCGGGCGACGGCGTAGCATCCGTTACCAGTAAGGGTTGACCGATATTTTGTACCGAACCATCCAGTCCAAGTTTCACCACCTGAGCCGTGGCGTGGTACTCAAACAATTTTTCGTCGGAAGGATTTTTCAGCAAATCCTGGTACGTCGGAGCCTGTCCTTTTTTACCAAGGTTTTCCTGAATGGTCGGTCCCGAAGGTACCCGACTCAGGGCCGGGGCCGCTCCACGAGCATTCGGGACGGTCGTTACGATCAGGGATTTGGAATCGGAAACCCAGTTCAGCGGTGAACCCAACGCAGCGTTTACGGCCAGATCAGAAAGTTTCTGAGCCGTAGCCGTAGCAACGTCAATTACGTAAAGTTCAATTTTGTTTTCGCTGGAATTCGTGAAGGCAATCTTCGTTTCATCCGGCGACCAGGTCAGGTTCGAAATAGCGGCTTTGGCGGGTAGTCCCTTCACCTGCATTTCTTCCTTGCCGTTCAGTTTGCGTAGTTTCAGATTGATGAGCGGAAAGCCACGACTGGGTCCGTTGTTGGCAGGATTGATCCGCAAGCCAGCAATCCGTAATTCTGGCTGCGACAATTCAGCGATGGAAGGATTCGCGGCCCGTTCGGTAATCAGCACCCAGTCGCCTTTGGAATCGACATTAAAACCCGGCGTGGGGGGCGTGTTGACCAGATCAGCCAGGGCTTTGGGAGGCGTACGGTAGCCGCCGTCCTGGGCGTATACCAGTTGCCCCATCCCCAAAGCCAGCAGTACAATAAGGAGTGGTTTTCTCATGGGAAAGTGAATGATGTAGAGATTTTACAGGTGTTTATAGCGGATGAGCGTAGGTTCGAAGGCAGGTTAGGGTTTGAATGGTGTTTGAGTTGGTTTGAATAAGGTTTGAAGTTTGAGTCAAGTTTAAGGTTTACGTAGAGGATAGGAGTGCCGGGCACTGATCCCGGAACAGCCGATTAAATACCTGCGACTTGAACTTTCCCCTAAAGACAAATGAACCTGAAACCGCTTCAGACCAAAAACCGATTTCAAACTTGAAACTGCTCTCAAACAGCTTCAAACCTGAAACCACTCAAACTATTTTCAAACATGAAAAAGCTTCAAACGCTCAGCTACCCGCAGACGCTTTTCAAACGTTCCAACCAATTTAACCACTCCTGCGAATCGCCTATGGGTTTATCGTCTCTTTCGCCCGCCGATTCGACCAACGGCTTAAAACCGGATACAACAATACGGCCCCTAAAATCAGGGAAGCCCCTGCGTAAAAGCCCGTCGTCATTTTTTCGGCATCGCCAAAAATGAAGAAAGCCAGTAGAATTCCGTAAATGGGTTCCAGGTTTACGGTCAGGTTCATCACAAAGGCCGTAAAGGTTTGAAACAACCGCACAAATGCCGCATAAGCGTATACGGTACACACGCCCGCCAGTACCACGACCCAAAGCCAGTCCCAGCCCTGCGGCAGAATCGCTACGGGTTCTTCCGGAGCCAGTACGCCATAGTACAGGGGCAGAAATACGGCCGTACTGATCCAGGCCCCGGTCATTTCATAAGCGGTAATCAGGCGGGGTTCTACCTGACGACTGAACATGGAGTTAAACACGGAAAACAGGGCCGAAAGGAAGGCCGCCGTTACGGACATGGCTAGACCCAACGCGTGATCGAATTCAAACAGAAAGATCAGATACAGACCCGCCATGACCAGTAATCCCAGGAAAATTTCAATGGGACTAATGCGACGCCGGGTAAATAAGGGCTCTACCACCGCCGTCCACAACGAACCGGTGGACATACCGGCCAGACACACTGAAACGTTGGAAACCCGGGCCGAGCCAAAAAACAACAGCCAGTGAGCTGCTACGAGCGTGCCTGTCAGTAACAGTTTCACGACCGGAATCGGCTGCTGGGGCTCCGCCTGTTTCTGCCAACGCAAAAAGGCCCACATGCCCAGCGTAGCCAGCCCCGTACGCCAGAATACCAATGACAACGCAGGAATGGTAACCAGCCTTCCCAAAATGGCCGTAAAACCAAAAATCAGAACAATAAAGTGTAATTGTAAGTAGTCGCGAACAGTGGGCCTCATGGCAATCAGATCAAAAGAAATACGGCTCGACCATCGGCCGAGTTATAGGGGCGGTGAGAGGCATGAAGGAGTTAAACCGTAAAGATAAGGGCTTACTTTCGGTGTCGATACTTTTTTAACGCGGTACAGTGCGATACAGAACCAGTCCAACTACTGAGAACACAATATTGGGTAACCATACGGCCAGGAAGGGATCAAAGGCCCCTTTTTTGGCAATACCGCTACTCATCATGAAAAACAGAATGTAAATAAAGGCCAGTCCAAAACCCAGGGCGATCTGGAAACCTACCCCACCCCGCGATTTCCGGGCGGAAACAATGACGCCAATAGCCGTCAGAATAACAATGGCAAAGGGGCTAGCCAATCGCTGGTATTTTTCAATCAGGTATAGTTCGACTCCTTCCGCTCCCCGGCTCTGAAGCTTCTGAATATGCTCATTGAGTTCGGTTAGCGTAAAGGTTTTCTCCAGATCCTGCGTGCTTCCAAAATCTTTGGGTTCCAGGGCCAGGGTCGTATCAATCAGCTTTCCGTAGGTAAGCTGCTCACCGGTTTCGGTGATGGTACGGATGCTGTAATCCACCGCCGACCACTTGTTAATCTCTGGTTTCCAGACAATATACGAGGCTGCCAGTTTCTGTACCAGCTTATTGTTTTCAAATTTTTCCAGCGTAAACTTATCGCCCTGCTGGGTACTGTTATTGTAGCTCGCCAGGTACGCGTACACGTTCGGGCCGACCTGAATGTGTACATCGCGTTTGTCGTAATAATACGTTCCTCCCTGCACGTACTTCTGCTCGAAGGCCAGCCGCTTTTTATCAGCTGTCGGAATGACATAGGCCACCAGATAGAAAATCACCCCCGCAATGAGCGAGGCCGCCAGCAGGTACGGTCGCATGAAGCGAAGGAAACTGACGCCCGTACTAAAATGGCAATAATCTCGGTTTTAGCCGCCAGGTTGGCCGTAAAGAAAACGACCGTAATGAAGACCATCAGCGGACTTACGTAGTTGGCCCAGAAAATGGCTAAATTGACGTAATACACCAACAACAGATCGTGCGTGGAGGGCTTATTACGAATAAAGTTTTCGACCTTTTCGGTATAGTCGATCACCAGAATAATCAATGTCACCAGCGAAACGACAAAAACGTAGGTCGTCAGAAATCGCTTGAATATATACCAGTCGAGTATTTTCACGGCTCCGGGGTCACGGTTCGGGGAATTCTGTACGCGAAACTAAAACTACTTTCGCAAAGCCCCTTCTTAAAAAATGCAAATAACGTAGGCTAAAAAAACGGACGACCCTACGCTAATGAGCAGCAACAGAAATTTTAGTGAACAGGTTCTGGCTTAAACCTTCGTCTGCACCAGAATATTACGGGCCACTTCATAGCTCACAAAAGAAGGATGAGCTTCGTTAATCTGGATCGTCATCGAACGGTCAAACTCGTTGACTTCCAGTACCTGTACCAGACTTCCGGGAATGAGCCCTGATTTACTCAGAAACTGCAAAAACGGAGCCGTATGCTCCGATACGCCCATCATGATAACTTCCTGCTGAACAGGCACTTCGGCTAATTTCTCATATTCAGCGGAAGGCATTCGGCCCGAAGCCGTCGGGATAGGATCGCCGTGTGGATCGGACTCTGGAAAATCCAGAAAAGCATCCAGTCGATTGATGAGTTCTTCGGAAGCAATGTGCTCCAATTCTTCGGCAATCGGGTGTACCTCATCCCAGCGAAAACCCAGCTTTTCCACCATAAAGACCTCCCATAATCGGTGCCGTCGGATCACCTTCAGGGCTTCCTGCTGACCTTCTTCCGTAAGCCGAACGCCCTGATACTTTTTATAATGGATCAGATTTTTTTCTGCCAGTTTCCGTAACATATCCGTCACTGACGCCGCTTTCGTCTGCGTTTGCTCCGCCAGGGCGTTCGTACTCACCTCTTCGTAGCCGGGCCCTGAGAGATGGTAGATTAGTTTTAGATAGTTTTCTTCCGTTAATGAAGCCATTCGCAAATTCAGTTGGCTACAAAGGTACTTTTGAGGAAGTCAAAAATAAAAATTTAGGGCACCCTAAAAAAATGTTTTGATTTTTCGAAACCATCTTTACATTTGCTTCGTTTAACCTTGGATTGCAGCATATTAGATTTCTGCTTCGTTGAAAATGGATACACCAAACTTCCGGTAGCAGGACCATAACTCGCATTATATTTGGTATGAATTCGCCTTTATCTACGTCAGATTCGAAAGCTTCACCTTTTCTGGAACATTCGCTGCCGGAAGCACATGCCTCCGTACGCATTCCGGAAGGAGCCAGTAACTGGCGTAAATTTCTGGCATTTGCCGGACCAGGACTGATGGTGGCCGTGGGCTACATGGACCCGGGCAACTGGGCCACGGATATTGAAGGGGGGGCCCGTTTTGGGTATACCTTACTTTCGGTCATTCTGATTTCGAACCTGTTCGCGATGATATTACAACACCTGGCTTTGAAACTGGGCATTGCTACGGGTCGTGACCTGGCTCAGGCCTGCCGCGATCAGTTTTCTCGTCCGGTTGGCTTAACCTTGTGGGTATTGGCGGAAATTGCCATTGCTGCGACCGACGTTGCGGAAGTACTGGGATCAGCCATTGCTCTTAATCTACTCTTTGGGTTACCGCTCACCGTGGGCGTAGTCATTACGATTCTCGACGTACTGGTGATTCTGTACTTTCAGAACCGGGGTTTTCGAGCCTTGGAAAGCATCGTGGGTGGGCTTATTTTCGTTATCCTCTGCTGTTTCATTTACCAGATGGTGGCATCCCATCCGAGTTTGCCAGCCATTGTTCAGAACCTGATTCCCCGACCTGAGATTGTCATGGATCGGCATAAATTGTACGTGGCCATCGGGATTCTGGGAGCTACCGTGATGCCGCACAATCTGTACCTGCACAGTAGCATTGTTCAAACGCGAGGCTTCACGCGTGATGATAGAGGTCGGCGGGAAGCAGTGAAATTCGCGACCCTTGATTCTACCCTTTCGCTGTTGTTGGCTTTTTTCATCAACGCGTCTATCCTGATTGTGGCCGCTGCTGCCTTTCACAGTACGGGCAATCAGAGCGTTGCTGATATTACCGATGCTCATCGTTTACTCGACCCCGTTCTGGGCGTAAAACTGGCCGGTATTTCCTTTGCCGTAGCCCTGCTGGCAGCGGGTCAAAACTCGACGGTGACGGGTACACTGGCCGGGCAGATCGTGATGGAAGGCTTTCTGAATTTACGTCTGAAACCCTGGATTCGCCGACTTCTCACCCGATCCATTGCCATTATTCCGGCGTTTGTTGCTACGCTTTTGTACGGCGAAAAAGGCACGTCTGAACTGCTGGTGTTCAGTCAGGTGGTACTGTCTATCCAGTTGAGTTTTGCGGTAGTTCCGCTGGTCTGGTTTACTTCCAGAAAAGATTTGATGGGGTCTTTTGTCAATGCTCGCTGGCTGAGTATCACCAGCTGGATCATTGCGGCGATTATTTTTGTGCTAAATCTGTATTTGATTATTGCTAGCTTCTAGGGCGTACGCAAAAGCCCGAATCCAGATTTTGGATTCGGGCTTTTGCGTATTAAGAATGGCTTACTTCAGATTCTTCAAATCCACCAGATCCATATCCGTGTACGTATAGTTTTCTCCGGCCATTGCCCAGATGAACGAATAGTTCGACGTACCCGCTCCCGAGTGAATGGACCACGGCGGAGACAGGATCGCCTGGTAGTTGTTGACGAGCAAGTGCCGAGTCTGTTGGGGTTCACCCATAAAGTGGAAAACCCGCTGATTTTCGGGAACGTCAAAATAGAAATACGCTTCCATCCGACGGTCGTGTACGTGAGCCGGAATGGTATTCCAGATGCTACCTGTACTGAGAATCGTAAGGCCCATAACCAGCTGGCAGGACTCCAGGCCTTCCGCGTGAATGTATTTGTAAATCGTCCGTTCATTGGCCGTTTCTTTCGAACCAGCGTTGACGGGCGAAGCTCCTTCTTTCGTTAGTTTGGCATTAGGGCAAATCCGGTGAGCGGGTGTTGAAGCCAGGTAGAATACCGCAGGCTGGGCCGGATCAGCACTGGCAAAGGTTACGTTCATGGTACCTTTACCCAGGTACAATGCTTCGTATTTGCTAAGCTCGTAGCGTTCTTCGTTGGCCGAAACGATGCCCGGGCCACCGACGTTGATGATACCCAGTTCGCGGCGTTCGAGGAAGTAGTTGGCACGTAATTCGTCGTAGGTAGGTAGCGAAATTTCCTGACTAACGGGTTTTACGCCGCCCACAATAAAACGGTCATAGTGCGAATACGTAAACTGGATCTGATCGTCGGCAATGACGTTCTCTACCAGGAATTGTTCCCGCAAACGGTCGGTATCGTAGTGCCGAACGTCATCAGGGTGGTGTGCATAGCGAGTCTGCATGAGTAGAATAATAATGGCTTCAGAATATGAAATAGACGAGAATCAAGCATTCGTACCCTTCAATTCCCAAAGAAGCGAACCAATCCTGACTATCTTTGTTTTCGGTTTAGGGTTCAGCGTTTGGGGTTTAGAGTTTCAGCGTGCCTATCACATCGCTTGTACTGATTATGCAGATAATCAATGATTAAAGGATTGACACTTTCGTCTTTTAATCATCAGCGAAACTTTTAACCCAAAACCCAAAACTCACAACTCATTAACAAGACATCCATTGAAATCCCTCGCTTATCTCAATAAATACCTCTGGAAGTATAAGGGTACCCTTTTTCTGGGGACATTGTTTACCATTATTTCCAACCTTTTTGGGATTATTCCCGCCCAGATTGTCCGGCATTCGCTGGATCTGGTTAAGGAAACACTGGATTTGTACTTCCTCTTCGATGGCACCAAAGTCCAGGCCAATATCTACCAGGATTTCTCGTATAACATTCTCATTTACGGTCTGCTCATTCTGGCGATGGCCTTACTGAAAGGGATTTTCCTCTTTCTGGTTCGGCAAACGCTCATTGTCATGTCCCGCCTGATCGAGTATGATCTGAAGAATGAGATTTACAATCACTACCAAACCCTCCCCCTGAGTTTTTACCGGCGGCACAACACGGGTGATCTGATGGCCCGTATCTCCGAGGACGTCTCGAAAGTACGGATGTACGTAGGCCCCAGTATCATGTACGGACTCAACCTGATTACGCTGTTCATCATGGTAATCAGCTACATGGTGTCCGTTAGCCCGCACCTGACTTTCTACGTTTTATTGCCCTTACCGCTGCTTTCGATCAGTATTTTCTTCGTGTCGAGCGTTATGAACAAACGTTCGGAAGAAATTCAGCGGAATCTGTCCCAACTTTCAACCAACGCCCAGGAAGCTTTTTCCGGTATCCGGGTACTGAAAGCGTATGTACAGGAAACGTTTTCCACCCGGCAGTTTGAAAAGCAATCCGAGAGCTATCGTAATAAATCCCTGAGTCTGACTAAAGTAGACTCAATGTTTACACCATTAATTTTCGTATTGGTGGGCTTATCGAACATTCTTTGCGTGTACGTAGGCGGTCAGGAAGTCATTGCCGGTCGGCTCACGCCCGGTAACATTGCCGAGTTTCTGATTTACGTGAACATGCTGACCTGGCCCGTAACGGCTCTGGGCTGGACGACCTCGCAAATCCAGCGGGCAGCGGCTTCGCAGGAACGGATCAATGAGTTTCTGAATCAGAAAACGGACCTGGTTTCTACGGAAAATCTGGAAAAAGAAATTGCGGGCGATGTGGAGTTTAAACACGTCACGTTCATTTACCCGGATTCGGGGATCGTGGCTTTGAAAAACTTTAACCTCCGTATCAAGGCGGGAGAAACCGTAGCCATTCTGGGCGGTACGGGTTCGGGTAAGAGTACGCTGGCCAGTTTGCTCACGCGGATGTACGACGCTTCTTCGGGGGATATTCTGATTGACCAAACGCCGATTCAGTCGTACCAGATTCCGGCCCTGCGTCGTCAGATGGGTTACGTACCGCAGGATGTCTTTTTGTTCTCGGATACAATTTCCAACAACGTTCGCTTCGGTTTGCCGGATCTTTCGCAGGAAAAAGTAGTTCAGGCGGTTCGGGATGCGGACTTGTACGCGAACATCGTAGACTTCCCCGAAGGATTCGACACCAAAATTGGTGAACGCGGGATTACGCTTTCCGGTGGACAGAAACAACGCCTCAGTATCGCTCGAGCCATTGCTCGTGAACCTAAAATTCTGATTCTGGATGACTGCTTATCGGCGGTGGATACGCAAACGGAAGCGACCATTCTGAATAACCTGAAAGGCATCATGGCGAACCGTACGTCGGTCATTATCAGTCACCGGGTTTCGTCAGCTAAACTGGCCGATCAAATTGTACTGCTTGATGACGGGGCCATTGTGGAACAGGGTACGCACGAAGAATTGATGAAGCGAAACGGAGCGTATCGGGAACTTTACGAGAAACAGCTACAGGGCGAAGAGGCTTAAGCGAACGCCTGTACGGCCTGCCATACGCCTAGTAAGATGAAGCCCCAACCCGTCAGTAACCGGATGGTTTGGGGCTGAATTTTATCCAGAATACGCTCCCGGTTTACGGAAGTTAGTTTGGCATACAGGTAATTCATCGCAAACGAACCTCCCGTAGCTCCAAGGATAAAGAATAGCTCGTGTCCAAACGAGTCCAGCGATAAGCCCGGCTTGCTATTGAACCATACCGTAGTCACCAGCCAGAAGGGTACCAACTGCGGATTGCACAAATTCAACACCATCGCTTTCGTAAAAGCAGATCGGTTCGCGGGCGATGTACTTTCCTGTTGCTCTACATCAGGAGTTGACTTCTTTTGTAAAGTAAGAAATCCGATGATCAGCAGGATAGGAATGACCGACCATTGAAACCAGATCAGTACATCGGGCACCTGTTGCAACCAGCGAAAGCTGTAAATGGCGAGTGCACTTCCTAATATTTCCGGTAAAGACGCTCCTATTGCAGCCCATAAGCCTACCCGCAGGTTCTTTTGCATCACTACCTGTACAATACTAAGCTTGACCGGGCCTGGATAAATGGAACCCAGACAACCGATGATAAAGGTTACTGTAAAAATCCATAAAATCTTCATGATGGTCGGGGCTGAGAGGTGGGTATTCTCGCAACCCTAGGTAGGTCTATTTGTCAAAAAGGTATTCCAGACCACCTTCCTTAATTCCACCAGTACAGGAACGTTTGCCAAAGGCCTACGGCAATAAACAGTAGACCGATGATTCGCTCCATCCACTCAATCTTAATGTGTTTGAGCAGTTGGTTTTCATAGCGTAAGGCCAGTTTTGCGTAACTGAATTGTAAGGCGAAAGCCCCCAAACTGGCTCCCATGACAAAGCCTAACTCGTGCCAGCCGGATTGTACTTTGAGCCAGTGGTAAGCCTGGTAGTTGAGTAGAATGGCAAACCAGTACAAAGGCAGTTGTCCATTCAAAAAAGACAGAAATAAGCCCTTGGCAAAGGCCCAGCGGGGTGTACCAGATTGGGGAAGCTCTTGCTGAGTATTGGGTTTTCGCAATAACGCAGCGATGCCTAACAGAAACAGAACTGGGATGACTAGTAACTGCAGGGATTTAAGCCAACTGGGGTAACGTTCAACAAATTGCACGCCCTGCAAAGCCAGATACCCGTACGGAATTTCAACCATTGCTCCACCCAAACCTATCCACAAAGCAGCGTAGAAATTTTTCCTCAATACTGCTTGTATTACGGATAGATTCACAGGCCCTGGATGGACCGATCCCAAAAAGCTGATGACGAATGTTACGAGAAAAATACAGGCTGTTTTCAAGGGAAAATCAAATCAGCCACAAAAATAAAAAGATCGCCAGGAACCAGCGATCTTCAGGTACAAGTAGTTCAGTAAGTTTATGCCTTCAGGGATTTCGCTACGCGAACGGCCTCCGTAATTTTATCGGCAATAGCCTGCCATTCATTGGCTTCTACCAATGCTTTCGGGAAAAGCTGTGAACCAATTCCGACACCGCGTGCCCCTGCATCGAACCAGCTTTTCAGACTGGCTTCGGTAGGTTCTACGCCGCCCGTTACGACAATATCCGTCCAGGGCATGGGGCCTTTGATGGCTTTCACAAAATCGGGCGAAGAAGCTTGTCCGGGGAATAGCTTGACAATTTCAGCACCCCACTCTTCGGCTTTGGAGATTTCTGAAAGGGTAAAGCAACCCGGCATCCAGGCAATTTTCCGACGGTTACAGGTAATAGCCACATCCTGATGTAATACCGGAGCTACCACAAAATCCGCCCCTAGCTGAATGAACAGCGTAGCCGAAGCCGCATCCACAATGGTACCCGCTCCAACCACCAGATCAGGGAAGTTTTTCTTACCAAATTTCCGCAGTTCGGAGTACGTTTCATGAGCGTAATCGCCACGGTTCGTGAATTCACAAATCCGAATACCCCCTTCGTAGCAGGCCGTCAGTATTTTCTTCGCTACTTCTAAATCATTATGGTGGAAAATCGGCATAATGGGATTTTCCAGTAAGGTTTGATAAACCTGCAAACGGGTGAAACTTGCCATGTAGAGTTTTGAGTTTGGTGTTTAGGGTTTAGCGTTCGATATGCTCCAAACCTTTCGCCCTTTCTGCTACCTCAGTTATCCTAATTACTTTTTAACGCTGTCAGCGTTTCAGCTAAGGCAGAATTTTGACTGATCCATTGAGATATCTAACCCAAAACTCTAAGCCCTAAACACCAAACGCTAACTGTATCTATCGACTCAGCCTTCCGCTCGTGTCGCCGCTCATGACGGTTTCGATTTCGGATACGGAGGCCAGATTGAAATCGCCTTCGATGCTGTGTTTTAATGCGGAAGCCGCCGTCGCAAAATCGATGGATTTCTGATCGGAAAAGCCTTGAATTTGCCCGTAAATGAACCCCGCCAGGAAGGCATCTCCCCCACCGATCCGATCCACCATCGGTACCATTTCGTGCGTCATGGTCTGTACGAGGTCTTCGCCATTCCAGCAACGCCCCTGTAGGGTGTTGTGCGAAGCCGAAAGGGAGCCTCGTTTGGTATTGATGATCTTTTTAACCCGGGGAAACTTCTCCTGAATCTGCCGACAAACGGAAATAAAGCCCTTTTCCTGCGTGTTGGGCGTAATATCGAATAACTCCTCTGCGTCGCCTTTCCCACAAACAATGACATCGCAACCGGCCGTTAACTCGGTCATGACTTCAGCGGCAGTCGAACCCCATTTCCAGAGGTTTTTCCGGGAATTGACATCCGCCGAAACCGTGATACCCATCCGATTCGCTACGGCAATGGCGTCGCGGCATGCCTGGGCAGCTCCTTCGGAAATTGCTGGAGCGATACCCGTAAAGTGAAACCACTGAGCATCCGCGAGGATATGCTCCCAATCAAGTTCCTTCGGGTCAAGTTGAGCGAAGGCTGAGTTGGTACGATCGTAAATAATACGACTGGCCCGCATCATGGCTCCGGTTTCCAGAAAATAGGTACCAATACGATCTCCGCCGTATACAATATCCTGCGTTTCCACGCCATACCGACGGTAGGCCGCCGCCGCCGCGTAGCCCCAATCGTTATCGGGAAACCGGGTTACGTGACTGGCTGGAATGCCGAGGTACGCCAGAGCGGCTGCCACGTTGGCTTCTCCGCCACCGAAATTCACATTTAGACTCGTAGTCTGAACAAAACGGGCGAAGCCCGGCGTACTGAGCCGGAGCATAACCTCGCCAAAAGTGACAACTTTTTTCATGTAGGGTAGCAATCCTTGGGACAGGTCCTGAAAGGATTTAGTAGGAGCCTAACACTGCTTCGACCCAAACGGATACTAAATCCTTTTCTGATATAGATAAAAGACGTTAGGAAGGGATAGATACCCCGAGTTCCCGGGAGAATCGAGTCATAGATTTATGAAGGTTCCATTCCCCGGATTCATTTTCGTCGGGTACATACACCGGTCCAGAGCCCATTGTATGTACCCGACGAACGGTACGCTTCCCTACTAAACAAGGCATTACGCTATTGACTCCACTCCGTAGGCGTACGATCCCAACGGTGATTTTTGAGTTCGTCCAGTAGTTCTGTAGAAAGGCCTTTGCCGTCGGCAGTAGCCATATTGGCTTCGACGTTACGGATTTTTCGCATCCCCGGAATGATCGTTCCAACGTCGGGATTGCTCAAGATAAAGCGTAAAGCCATTTCGGGCAGGTTCATTCCTTCCGGGATCAACGGTTTCAATGCTTCGGCGTGATCGACGCTGGCATTCAGGTTCTCGGGAACGAAGTAGGTCGAACGCCAGTCGTCTGCCGGGAACGTAGTATCCTTGGTCAGATTACCCGTCAGGGTACCTTCATCGAAGGGTACCCGGGCAATTACGGCGACATCAAGTTCTTTACAAAGCGGAAACAGATTATCTTCCGGAGCCTGATCGAAGATATTGTAAATTACCTGTACCGAAGAAATCAATCCCGTACGCAGGGTTTGCAATACGTTATCCGGCTCCCAGCGATTCACCGAAATGCCCCAGTGGGCCACTTTCCCTTCTTTCGTCAGTTTTTCAACGGCTTCTTTCCAGTCATCCTGATCAGCCCAGGCGTCTTCCCAGACGTGAAACTGTTGCAGGTCAATTTGTTCAACCTTCAGGTTTTTCAGACTTTTTTCGGTATATTCAATGATGTGCTCGGCCGGAAAGCATTCATTCAGCGTATAGTCCGGTTTGGAAGGCCACTTGAAGTTTTTGGGTGGAATTTTGGTAGCCGCGTACAACCGTTTTTCGGGATTTCGTTTCAACAACTCCCCTAAAATTTCTTCGCTTTTACCGGCTCCGTATCCCCAGGCGGTATCGAAAAAGTTGCAGCCTAATTCTACCGAGCGATCCAGCGAACGATTCACTTCTTCAATATCGGAACCCGTCCAGCCCGCGAGCCCCCACATGCCGTAACCCATCTCGGAAACCTTCCAGTCGGTACGGCCAAATCTGCGGTAATTCATAGTTACAAAGAGGTTATGATCAACGTATAGTGATCCGTAAGTTTTTTCAAAGGTATACAGGTTTACGGGTAAAAACTGCGTTACTTACGTTTTCAACGCCTAATCTTTCACTCGCTCATCCAGTCGGGTGTGATTCTACCGTAGAGGTCTTTGACGGAACCAAAACCAATGACATCCTGCATAGGTGGGTTCTCGGAAACTTCAGCTCCCCGCATGACTTTTCGAGACCCGTGTTTATCGCGAAGTTCGTAGTATACTTTCCGGAGTTTATCCTTTCGCACGTTGTCTTCAAACAACTGATACTGCACCAACTGATCGGGAATAAACTGGTGTACGCCAATTCCGAGGGCTACCAATCCGGAATTGAACAGCGACTCGGAGGAGTGATTCCACTGGGCCTTGGTTTGAGCCCGTTTCAGTACCAGATTAAATAAAGCGACCCCATCCTGCACGGGCGTTTGAAATTGCATATCATCCTGATAGGTTCGGCCTTCCTCGTATTTAGCCCAGAAATGGGCCGTTTTACAGAAGACACTTTGCTGTACCATCCGACGCTCCAGGGTCTGGCAAAGCATAAACAGAATCTGCTGCAAGATCTCAGGCGACCGCCGCTGGCTGCGTGAGAGCTGCCGCATGGCCTGCATGCTCTTGTAAGCAGAAGTGTACTCGGTATCAACTTCGTAGAAATTAAGTCGTAGATGCCAGTGCCAGCCTACAATACTGCGACACGCCGCCCGCAAAAACTCCGGATCCGCGTAGCGAAGCTGGAGGGGCGTTTCGATCCCGGCCTTTTGCAAACGTTGGGACATGCCGTGACCGATACCGGGTAAATCCGTCAGTTCAAGCTGACTGAGAATTAAATCAATGTTACCAGGAGAAATAACCGTTAGTCCATTCGGCTTGATTAAATCCGAACCCAGTTTGGCCAGAAATGCATTAGGGGCAATGCCAATCGAACACTGTAGATAATCGCCTACTTCCTGATGAATGGCTTTTTTAATGGCCCGGGCCACGGGTTCGAGATCGTGGTAAATGAGTCGGTGATTACTTAAAATGACAATGGCTTCGTCGATACTCCGGGGGATGACCTGATCCGAAAACCGGCGTAGGATCTGCATGATCTTCGTGTGGTAGTCACGGTACTTGTCCGGCGTAGTCGTGAGCGGCACTAGCTCCGGACACAGGCGTACGGCTTCATTCAATCGCATCCCTAACTTAATCCCACGTTTTTTCGCCTCGATCGAGGGAGCAATGACACAGCCGTATTGGCCCGTATACACGCATACCGCCACAGGTCGTCCCCGCAGGTAGAAATTGTCCTGCTGTTCACAACTGGCAAAAAAACTGTTCATATCCACGAACAGTACGGCCGCTCCAGGAGGTATACTGAATTCGTTCATGGACTCAAATTCAGTACTTTATGATTAAAAAAACAAGTGTTTTGGATAAATTTTAAAGCCAAAACAGAGCTTTTAAAAATCTATTGAATGAAAAATATATACATTTTGTATACTTTGTCTGGTTTTATTATACAGATTTAGGAATTTTTGACAGCCTTCTTGTGCCTCTAATTAGTCGATCGACAAACCGATTTCAATAAAAAAGGTCGCCCGAATAAGCGACCTTTTTCTTTATTGAAACTTAATTTTATACCGTAAAATTATCAGCCCATTTATAGGCTTCAATCAATTTCTTCTCGCCTTCCGCTCCACCTACGGAAATGCCGTGTTCCATACCGAAAATGAAATCCCGGTTGGTTGCCTTCATTTTTTTATAGATGTGCTTGAAGATATTCTGATAATTTATTTCTCCGGAACCGGGTTCGTTCCGGCCGGGGTTGTCGCCCATCTGGAAGTACCCGATTTCATTCCACGCCCAGTCGATGTGCGGAATGATATGGCCTTCGTTTTTCTGCATGTGGTAAATGTCAAACAGAATTTTGCAGGAAGGACTATTCACAGCCCGGCAGATTTCATACGTCTGGTCGGAAGTTCGCAGGTACAGATCGGGCGTATCGCTCAAGGGTTCCAGTACCATAATCAATCCGTGCGGTTCGAGCATTTCGGCTCCCCGACGCAGGGCATCAATTACGTTACCGGTCTGAATACCGATGGGGAGATTCCGCTGAAAATCGCCTGGTACTACGGTCGTGTATTTCGTACGGCAACGCTTGGCTACTTCAATGGCATTCTGACAACCCTTCAGGAAAATATCCAGGTGTTCTTTCTTACCCGCAGCCAGGGTGTTGGCTCCATTGCCCCCTTTGTGCAGGACAAACACGCCCATTTCCATACCCAGCTTATTCAGCAAATCACCCATTTTGGTTTGCTCTTCGGCAGATCGACCTGTCATCCCGTTATCTTCCAAAGCCCTGAAGCCCTGGTCGGCCATAAATTCAATCTGCTTGTATAGGTCTTTACCGCCCAGGTTATCGAACATCCCTAAGTGCGGGGCGTATCTGAGCTTAAACGTGTTTTTTGGGGGGGCAGCAGTTACCCGCGATAAACCGCCTAAAGCTGCCACTCCGGCGGCGGCAGATAAATTCTTAACGAACGTTCGACGTAGCATGTCTTGTAGTTAGAGGCATTGATTACTCGCAAAAAAACGAAACCCTGACCGCAACTAAAACATTCGGGTGACTTTTCGGAAAAGAATTTAACGGCTATCGGATCGATTGCAGAACTTTTACTACTTCTTACAGGCTTGCAACAAACGATCAGTGAAACGTTTGGCAGAAGGATGCTACGACATCCATTTGTTTTGTAATCACCGAGCCAGAACTTAAGAAAAGAGAAAATAAATTCTTGTTTAGTAGAGGAATACCAGTGACTTACAGAATTTATAGCAGATCTTTATTACTTCTATACAATTTTTACCGTATGTATTAGTTCGGTTAGGTAAGGCCCTAATACGATGCATGATGATAACTGATTTTCGATCTGCCATTGGTGTACAGGAATAAAAATGAAGGAAATGGAGCTGCCTTATTTTATTCCTGTTTCCCTCGCAGACTCAGTAATCATTTTATCTGCCCAACCAACCTTTTTGAAGTACAAACTACAAGTGTTTACAAGAAAGTACCTATTTTTGAGGTTGTTGTCTTAGAGAAGAGGCCTATACTATGGAACCAAAGAGACGTTCTCGCCGTTTTCTAATAATGCTATAAATGATCATTCACCTTCGCCATTGATGCAAAAGTAGTTTCACCAACCAAACGAACACTCAATGAACAAGTCCCTAACGTTAGTGGCCGTTACGGCCATCGTACTTGCGTTATCCTTTGGATTTATCAACCCGTTTTCCTCGTTTACTACTGAAAAGAAAGCTCCTGTTGTCACTACTAAACCCCTAAATCCCGATCAGGAGTGGGTTAGTTTATATGACTCGTTACAATTACAATCCCTGGGCTTATCCTCTGAAGCTTTTCATTATGCCTGGCATGGTTTCCAGCAAATGAAACTGGAACATCCCGTAGTAGCCATTGCCGATTTTAGCCAGTCTTCCCGTAACAAACGGTTATACGTAATTGACTTGTTAAAAAAGAAACTGATTTATAATACGTACGTGGCTCATGGCATGAATTCGGGTCAGGAATTCGCTCAGCGTTTTTCTAATAACGATTCATCGCACCAATCCAGCCTGGGCTTTTACAAAACCATGGGTACATACCAGGGTAAACATGGCCTTTCGCTGAAACTCGAAGGCCTTGAAAAAGGTATCAATGACCACGTTTACAGTCGGGCTATTGTAATGCACGGAGCTGATTACGTAAGCGAAGCTTTCATCAAACAAACGGGCCGACTGGGCCGTAGTCAGGGTTGTCCTGCCGTTTCGTACGCCGATCATAAGATTTTGATCAACTTGTTGAAAGGCGGAGCGGGCTTGTTTCTGTATTCCAATAATGCAGATTACCTGAAACAATCCCAACTCCTGACGGGCGTTCATCAGACGGATCAACGAGCTGAAATTGCTTCTGATTTATCCCATCCGTATACGTCATTGTAGTATACCAACTGTCCTTTATCGTTGATATCCGCTCCCAAGTACAACAGGAAAACGGGTACTTTAGGTGATAAGGCATAGTACGTCGGAGGTAACGCTTCTGCTCCCGTTTCATCGAGTGAATCGCTCTCCAAAAGTTGCTTTCCAGCCATAAAATTGGCTAAATCCGTTGGTCGTTGCACCCGAACGCAACCATGACTCCGCCAGCGTTGCTCTTTGGCAAACAGGTAGCGGGCATTGGTATCGTGCAGGTAAATGGCCAGCGGATTTTTCAGTTCTACTTTCAGTAATCCCAGTGAATTATCCGCACCCGTATCCTGACGGAGGCGGTACGGAAACCGATCTACGGATAGGGATTGCCAGTCAACCGACTCTGGATCTACGGTATTTCCTTTTTTATCAATAACCTCGATATTGTTGTTATCCAGGAAGGCTACGTTGTTCTGAATCTTGGGCAGCATTTCTTTCACGGCAATGCTTCGGGGTACATTCCAGTACGGGTGCGTAATAACCTGCGTAGCGTACGTGTCCATGGGCGGCGTTGCTTTGTCTTTCTTACCCGCTACGACCCGCATTTGCAGGGCTTCCTTACCGTTTGCATCCATTCCCACCAGATAGGCCCCTCGAATGTTAACCAGTACTAATCGGGAAGCGTCTTTAGCCTGACGATGTATCCAGCGATACGCGTTCATAGATTCCGCCACCAACTGAGCACTATCCGACTTGCTTTGCTCGGTCATTAATCGGGTGTATTCCTTTTTTAACTGCTGGTAAGCCGGATAACCTGGCTCCAGTGATTTCAGGGCATCTTCCACAGCAACGCCCTGTACAATGCTCCAGCCCGCCGTACGAACGGCTGCTGAATCAATAGGTTGTACCTGCTCAACGTGTTTGATGTATTTGGGTTTATGACCAAAGCCAATTTCTGCCAGCAAGCTGAACGTTGAACTCTCGGGTGAATCAAAGGCATCAGTTTTGATACCGTTTTGCCGGGCATATTGCAGAATCTGATCGTGTACTTCCTGATCACTTAGTTCTTGATTCAGGGCTTCATCAGTACGTTCCGAAGCCTGATTGTATTTTTTCTTACAGGAAACTAAGTTTAAAATCAGGATGCAAATGATCAAGGGTAGGCTAATTCGCAGCAGTCTTTTCATAGCTCTCATAAACAATGTTCAATAGAAGTTTATGAAATAGTTATGCTAACCCCTTACTCGTCCTTGTCTATTGACAATCAGAGCTATTTCACTAAAAAGTAATTAATCTTCGTAGATTTTTTTCCCCAACACCCCTTACTAAAACGATTTTCAGGATTCTACCGATACGGGATGTATCTGGTGATAGAGTTGGGTAACGCGGGTTCGAAGCTCCTCCTGCAAGGAAGCCGGACTGAGAATCCGGGCTTTTTCAGCAAACAGTAGAAACCAGCGGACAAACATATCAGGCCAGGCTGAAACAAAGGTCATTTCAACCCATGCACCCCGGTCGATTTGTTCAACAAATCCGTACACGAATTTTTGTCGGTCTATGTACTTCAATACGTCCCGGTCTACTTCAATTACGATGGTATGCAGCTTTCGCTGAGCGGTAATTTTATTCAGATATTCTTTCAATACCGGATGCTCGGTACTAAAGGGCAGCGTAGTGGGCTGTACGGACAGGAGGCGATCGACACGGAAATCGCGGTAATCATTCCGTAAGCGACAGAATGCGATGACATGCCAGTGGTCATAGGCAAAGAAAATACCAATGGGCTCGATGATTCGTTGCGTAGGGGCTTCTGTACCAAAAGCCTGGTACTGTACGTGCAGGCAACGTTGCTCGGTAATACTTTTTAAGATAGGACTTAGAAAAGCGTTATCGGTTTCTTCCAGAAAGGGCGAAGACGTCTGACGAATTTCAATATGCTGCTCCATGTGTTCCAGCAGCGACTTTTCGGCAGATTTCAGTACGGACCGCACCTTATACATGGCCGATCGGTAACTCTCCCGAATGGACTGGTCCGTCAGCTTATCTACCAGCTTTTCGGCGGTTAGGAAAGCCATGGCTTCCTCTTTCGTAAACATGACTGGCGGCAGACGGTATCCATCCATGATGGAGTAACCCACACCCGCCTCGCCTAAGATGGGTACCCCCGCTTCGCACAAGGTACTGATGTCACGGTAAACGGTGCGGAGGCTAATACCAAAACGTTCGGCAATGTCCTGGGCTTTTACAATGCGGCGGGATTGCAACTGAATCAGAATGGCCGTTACACGGTCGATACGGTTCATGACAACAAAGGGGCTTGGCTGAAAAAAAAAGGATTGATTCGATGAACCAATCCTTTACTCAAAGATACTATCCTCCGCTGAATCCCGATGGAAGAAACCCTTTATTCCTGCATGAGCCGAACGAGTTCGTTTATCGTCCGCCAGTTGCGGGTGGTAGCGGTTACTTTCAGTTTCGTTTCAAAAAAGGCATTCGATAGCTTCGTATTGCCGTAACCTTTGGGGCAGCTCAGATACACCTCCCGATCTAGAAGTTGGAACCATTCCGGCTGTAGGTCAAGCTGCTGTAACGCTTCAATCCGGGCTGGATCAGGCTGCTTAGCCAGGAACGTTACATACCAGGAAGGCGAGGCTTCTGAACCTGGGAAAGGCTTCCTGACTATTACCTCTTGCATTTCTTCCAGGGTACGTAATATTACCGACACCTGAAAACCGTACTTCTCCGAAATCTTCTGCTGGATACCCTCAATCAGGGTATCACGGTTTGTTTCACGCGTTTCAAAGATGACGTTTCCGCTTTGGACGTACGTTCGCACTTCGCTCAGCGATAGTTCTTCGTACAGAGCTTTTAATTCCTTCATCGGAATCTTCTTCTGTCCGCTTACATTAATTCCTCTGAGCAACGAAACAAAGAGAAACATTACGCATGGGGCATTTTAGCAGCCAGTACATTCACCTGCTCAATGATTGGAGGGCCCGCCAGCAGTTCGGCAGCGTTGGCAACCAGGGCCTCAGCAATCTCACCCGATAAGTGTGCCTGGCGACCTCTTTCGTGCGGAAACGTATCAAAAATACCAAAGGTCGAAGGGCTAATTTGAATAGCGTACCAACTAATGGTTTCCGTTTCTTCCTCCGCTAAATGTAAAGCCGCCTGAATAAATTCAGCGACTTCCTGCTCTTTTCCGGGCTTTGCTTCCAGGCGTACTAACAAGGCAACATTTACCATAATAAATCGACGATAGTGTTATACTAATGATAGTGACTAGCACAAATAACTTAAATAATTAGCAGTTTTTATCGGAACGTTTAAATTTTTAAGTCTATACGTTGCAGAAAATTGCTTAACCCATTCCGTGCTTTTCTTTTCACCCATCTATCCGAAGTTCTACATGTAGTTGTTTGCCAAAGCTCTGTATGGAACTACTCTTCGTATTGGTCCGGCGTTTGGCCATCTTTCATTTTTATATCTGCCTGAATCCCCGTATTTTCCGGCCAGTCGACTCGTTCATTAATCCCTTCGCTCTCTTGACTTCCATTTCAAAACGCAGGCTCAAGGCCATCTTTGGCGGTTCCGTTGGTAATTTGGTGGAATGGTATGACTGGTATACCTATTCAGCTTTTGCCCTCTACTTTTCATCGTCCTTTTTCCCTTCCGACGATCCTACCGCCCAACTGCTTAATACGGCAGGGATTTTTGCCATTGGCTTTCTGATGCGGCCCATTGGCGGCTGGCTATTCGGTACGCTGGCCGATCGCGTGGGACGCAAACGCTCCATGACGCTTTCGGTGTTACTGATGTCGCTGGGTTCGCTTCTCATTGCGGCCACTCCGACCTACCGGCAAATCGGCCTGCTGGCTCCGGCTCTGCTCGTCCTGGCCCGCTTGCTTCAGGGCCTTAGCGTAGGTGGCGAATATGGCGTATCGGCCACCTACCTCAGCGAAATGGCTACGGCCCAGCGACGGGGCTTTTATTCCAGTTTTCAGTACGTTACCCTGATTGGCGGTCAACTGATGGCTCTGGGTATTCAGTTGATTCTACAAAAGCTTTTACTCATGGAAGAACAAATCCATGACTGGGGCTGGCGTATTCCCTTTGTAATTGGAGCCCTGCTTTCAGTTATTGCTCTGTACCTGCGGCGGCATCTGGATGAAACCCGGGCTTTTGAAGAAGCGTCGCCCCAACGGAAAAAAGGGAGCATCGGCGAATTACTGCGGCATCCCAAAGCGGTCCTGACCGTCGTTGGACTCACGCTGGGCGGTACGCTGGCTTTTTACACCTATACCACGTACATGCAGAAATTTCTGGTCAATACCGTGCATTTGAGCAAGGGTGAATCAACGCTGATTTCTTTTCTCTCCCTAGCCATTTTTGCGTTGCTCCAACCCCTCTTTGGCCTGCTGTCCGATCACATAGGTCGTCGGCCACTCCTGTTAGGTTTTGGTGTACTGGGTACGCTCGGTACAGTACCGTTGCTTACAGCTTTAAGTCATGCTTCGGGACCATGGGAAGCTTTCGTCCTTCTACTGATAGCCCTGGTCATTGTCAGTGGATATACGAGCATCAACGCCGTCGTGAAGGCGGAGCTGTTTCCCGCGGAAATTCGGGCTCTGGGCGTGGGCTTACCCTACGCACTGACGGTCGCTATATTCGGCGGCACCGCCGAATACATTGCCTTGCTTTTTAAAAACCTGGGTCACGAATCCTACTTCTACTGGTACATTACCGGGGCCGTTTTTACTTCACTGCTGGTGTACGTCTTTATGAAAGACACCAAATACACGTCCAAGCTGAACGCCGAAACGGATGGCTAGTGTGATTTGATCCAAGTTGAGTCCGTAACCATTCCAGAGCAAAAATCACGTACAGATTCCATTCTTCGTCTTTTAAACGTAAGCGGCAACTAGGATTGCCGTAGTACTTCACTTTTCCCATCAAACCATGCCGAAACGCTATCTGCTTAGCCTTTTTCTAGTATTCACCTCATGTTCTGTTCATTCACAAACGGTCATTCTCAACGAACGGGCTCGTGCGGCTACAATCGATGACGTACTGGAAGATCGTCTGGAAAACCTGTTGCCGCGTCTGATGCGTCGGGAAGGTATTGATCTCTGGGTATTGATCTCGCGGGAATACAACGAAGACCCGGTCATGCGAACCATGCTACCGAGTACCTGGCTTTCGGCCCGCCGCCGTACCATTATGGTTTTCTATGATCCGGGAGCGAACAAACCACTGGAAAAATTAGCCATTGCCCGCTATGACGTAGGTACGCTGCTGAAAGGGGAATGGGATCTGAGTGCCAATCCCGACCAGTGGGATGCGTTGGTGAAGGTGATTCAGCAAAAAAATCCGAAGAAAATCGGACTTAACTTTTCGCAGTACTTCGGCCATGCTGACGGTCTGACGTACACCGAACAGGGCGAGTTCATGAAAAAGTTACCCAAAGCATTTCATGACCGTATTCAGTCGGCCGACCGGCTGGCCATCAGCTGGCTCGAAACCCGTACCGAAAAGGAAATGGTGCTGTACCCGATGATTTGTCGGCTTTCGCACGAGCTGATTGCAGAAGCGTTTTCGGAAAAAGTAATTCAGCCGGGCGTAACGACCACCGACGATGTGGTCTGGTACCTGCGGCAACGCGTAACGGATCTGGGACTGGATACCTGGTTTCATCCGACTGTGGACATTCAGCGAGCCGATGATCAACGCTTCGATCACCTGCGAACGTTTTCCAAACGTCCCGGTACACAAGTCATTTTACCGGGCGATCTGTTGCACGTTGATTTCGGGATTACCTATTTACGGCTCAACACGGATCAGCAGCAACACGCCTACGTACTAAAGCCGGGGGAAACCGACGTTCCGGAATTTCTGAAAAAAGCTTTTCGGCAGGGTAATCGGCTACAGGATATTTTAACGGAACGCTTTAAAGCCGGAAAAACGGGTAATGGCCTACTGGAAGAGGCCCTCAAACAGGCCGAAAGCGAGGGAATCATGGGCAGCATTTACTCGCACCCAATTGGGTTTCATGGCCATGCAGCCGGTCCCGCCATTGGGATGTGGGACAACCAGAAAAACGTAAAAGGTACGGGCGACTACCCGCTTTTTGAGCAGACGGGGTATTCGATTGAACTGAACGTAGCCGTACGCGTGGAGGAGTGGAATAAAACGGTTCGGATTATGCTCGAAGAAGACGGCTACTATGATGCGGCGGGTTTTCGGTACATCGACGGACGACAAACGGAAATTTTTACCATTCCCCGCCGGGCTCCGCACCTGAAGTAAGTGGAGGGTTTCTAAAAAACACTCCACGCCTGAATTGTGTTACCTTGGCTAGTACTTTACTTGTTTTCCCATGAATGCCTTCCTGCAGAACTTATCACAATACATGCCGGATTATCTCTGGAATCTGTGCGTCATTGTCTTTTCGATCCTGATTGGCGTCATCCTGAAATATCTGGTCGTACCCGTCATTCGCAAGCTCACGGCCCGTGAACTGCCCTACTCTATTTTCCGTTCGTCGATCCGGCATTTCAAGTCCATTCTGATTTTTCTGATTCCGCTACTCGTGTTCAATACGCTCTTTCCGCTTATGCATTTGGAACGGGCCTCCCGCGTAACCATCAACCGAATCCTTGAAATTTGCATTACCATTGCCTTCGCCGTCATTCTGATCAAGCTGGTTCGGGTACTGGAGGACTACCTGTACCATTTTTTCGATTCCAATAAAATTGATAACCTCCGCGAACGGAAGCT
>NZ_NJAG01000014.1 GCF_002872335.1 Siphonobacter sp. BAB-5405
GAAAGCAGGCGATCGCTTTGAATTTGCTGATCAACATTATACCATTTCAGAAGTATTTTAAGTGATATAGCGTTCTATTAAAAAATAAACCCTGAGCAGGAAGTCCTTCGCTCAGGGTTTAGTTATTTTTAATAGGTCACAGAAGTACCGTAACGTGCAGTTGTAGCCGCTGTTTAGCCCGACTGTCACCTCCGGAAAGCTCTTGAACCAGCGGTTGCTGAACATTCGCACCTGCTACAAAACGACCGAAGTAAGCCTCCACACCTGCTGTAGCAAGCGTCGCGTAGCCACCCGTCTGGGAGTTACGCACGCCATCTTTCAGGTCGCGACTGGAATACTCAGCCGTAATACCTGCATTGGGCATCAGCGTCAGTTTCTTTCCGGCACTGGTTACGTAAAAGACCGACGTTGAGCCACTGAGCCGATTCCCAAAGCGATAGTGCTGAGCGTTAGTCGTCGTCATTCGATAACTAACGTCCGAGTTCCAGCCCCAGGAACGGTACCGAAGCGTGTAAATTGCATTCAGCAGGAAATCCGTACTGCCCGTGCCCAGTTGAAAATTAGCATTGGCTCCCAAAGATCCATCATTTACGAAATTCGAGCGACCTGTAGCCAGCTTCACGCCACCACCCAGAAGCAGGGTATGGTTCACGGCACGGTCTATTGTGTCCATGTTTGTATTGAAAACGTTGTAATTGGCCAGTACTGTAATATCACCCAGTCCATTCAGCCGTGAAGAAGTCGCGGCGTCGGACTGGTAATTGAAATTATAGGGTACAAAGGCCAGCATCTGGATTCGCTGGGTCGGATAAAAACGCCCCCAAAGCTCCGTCGTTTGAAAGGTCTCTTTTGTACGCAGGAGCTGGGAATTCAGGTGCGAATCGTAGGTACGGTAGCGATACCGAACTCCTACAAAATTGCGGTACGACTGCGGCATGATGCCGTAATAGGCATTGCCTACGCCACAGCCGCAGATATCGCAGGCCCATGCGGGCAGCGACAGGCTCCAGAATAGAAGCAGTAGTATTTTTTTCATGAAAAGTAAAGCGGAAAACTGGTGGATCAGGGAACCGCCAGTTGCTTGTTCGTAAGAAATTCTTCGTCGGTCAGTGTTTTCAGGAAGGCAATGATTTGCTGTCGTTCCTGTTGCGTAAGAGCGATGCCTCGTTGGCCGGTACTGGCTTTCAGAATTGGGTCCAGATTGGGCGTATCGTGTACGTTTTCGGCGTAATGATCCAGTACCGCTTCCAGGGTATAGAACCGACCATCGTGCATGTACGGGCCCGTAACCGCGACATTCCGTAAGCTGGGTACGCGGAAGGTATAGCGATCTTTCTCCTGATTCGTGATCCGAAACCGACCTTCATCGGCATCGCTGGTGAGAAAAAGTCCGTTGTTGCGATAGCTACGATCCGTAAACAATTCGCCCGTATGGCAGGAGGAGCATTTCTGACGAAAGAGTTGAAGACCAGTTTGTTCGTCGTTCGTCAGCGTAATGCCTTCTTTACGCACAAAATGATCGTAACGGGCGTTCGCGGAAACCAGTGTCAGCATAAACTGAGACAGTGATTGCAGAAACCGGGCCGTTGTAATTTCTTCCGTACCAAAAGCCTTTTTGAAGAGCAATGGATACTTTTTGGTAGCCCGCAGTTTATCAATCACATTCGTCATGGTTTCACCCATTTCTACCTCACTGATGATTGGAGCAATCGGTACCAGATCCAGATCCGGTACACCACCATCCCAGAAAAACTCCGATTCCCAGGCCAGATTCTGTAGCGGCAGGGAATTCCGGGTTCCTTTCAGGTTGTGGATACCGTGACTGACGTCGTGCCCGTGGTGCGTAAATCCGTACGGTTGCGAATGACATTCGGCACAGGAAATGGTGTTATCCTTCGAAAGCAAGGTTTCATTGAAGAGAGCTTTTCCCAGTTCTACGCCAGAGGTCGTCAGCGGATTCCGTTCGAACGCATACAGCGGCTTCGGAAAGTTGGCGGGTACGGTAAATGAGACTTCCGGCCCGGTCCGTTCGGGTGACGAACAGGACCAGACCAGCAGTACTACCCACACACCAGCCCAGAGCCTAGTCATTGTGAATGTGGTCAACCGTAAACATATTCACGTAGTTGTTGGCCAGCGGAGCCGCTGCGGAAGGATCATGTACCGATTTTGTTTCCTGAAGTTTCAGGGCCGTCGTACTGTTGAAGAACTTCTGAAGATTGACTACAAAATGAATCGTCGGACTGATGGATTTACGTACGGTAGCCGTTCCGTTCAGGGGCAAGGTTACGGTACGGATGTTATTGGGGGCTCGGTTCGTATAGCCACCATATCCGCCTACGTGGTACTGAAAGGGTCGTAACCCCGCTCCATTAGCCGGCACGACTGGGGAGGTTCCTTCAAATTTGAAGAAGATATAGCCGGAATTCCATCCCCACCACATATTGTCCTCCCCGTACGCATAAGTATCCAGTACTCCCGTCCGTCCAGCAATGGGCGAGGCACTTCTCAGGCTATCCACACCAACCATAAATGAGACTTCGCTGTAATCACCAGCCGGGACATTTTTCAGTTCGGGTTCCCAGGTGTTGGAGTCAACCTGACGAATGAGGAAGTACTGATCCGGAAATTTTACGACAGTACCATCCGTTTTTTTCAGCGAAACATTGCTGATGAAGTAATTCAGCGTGGTTACTGAAAACTCCTCGCCGAAGTCATTTTTGTACGGCGTAGTGCCGAGTACCAGTTTTTGTGCACCTACCCGGTTATCAAACTCAAGCGTCAGATTGTTGGTATCGCCGTCGCCAGCAGGTTCGGGTTCTTCGTTTTTACAGGACGTGAAAACGGTGGTGCAAAAAGCAAATAGAAGTAAGAAAAAGGGATTGATTTTCATTGAAAAAAGTATCTTGAATTTGCCTACCGGACGGGGAATCCTGCCGGTTCGGCAAAGCGTTGGTCTTTTAAAAATTCAGTATCCGTCAGCGTATTCAGAAAAGCGATGATCTTCCGTTTTTCGTCGGCGGTCATGGGTATGCCCAAGCGTCCGTTTTGCTTCAGCAGCGGATCAAGGTTGGGCGTATCCTGTACGCCTGAAGCGTAATGATCAAGCATTTCCTGCAACTTGGTAAAGCGGCCGTCGTGCGTATAGGGCAGACTTTCGGCAATATTCCGCAGACTGGGGACCTTAAACTTAAAGCGGTCCGATTCCTGTTTGGTCACGTTATAGCGGCCTTCGTCCACCACCACTTGTAGGGTAGGTTTCCCATTGACGTATACCACTTTGGTACGCTCAAACTTCGGCAAGCCGTTATTGCGGAAGCTACCGTCCGTGAATAATTCTCCGGCGTGACAGCTTTTACAACCTTTCGATTCGAAGAGTTTCATTCCTTCCAGCTCATCCGCCGATAGGGTTTCGCCTTCCTTACGGACGTATTTGTCGTACCGTGAATTGGCTGAAACCAGCGTCAGCATAAACTGGGTGAGGGCATGAAGCGTCCGGTCTGCCGTAATGTCTTCCGTACCGTACGCGGCTTTGAACAGGGGCGGGTAGCCCTTCGTCCGCTGGAGTTTCTTCACTACGTTTTCCATCGTATCATCCATCTCATCGGGATGAGTAATCGGTACAATGGATTGTAGATCAAGGTTTTCTACGGCACCGTCCCACATGTAATGTTTTTGCCAGGCCAGATTCTGAAGGGCCAGCGAGTTACGAAGGCCCGTCCGGTTCTCAATACCGTGACTCAAATCGTGCATGTGGTGGGTAAAAGCATAGTATTGACGGTGGCATTCGCCGCAGGCAATGGTACTGTCCCGCGAGAGGATGCCGTCGTAAAACAACTGTTTACCCAGGGCAAAACCCGCTTCAGTCACCGGCTTTTGGGCGACGGGGTAATCGGGTTGTGGAAAGTTCTTAGGTACACTGAACAAGGGCACGGGTGCCGAGGGAGCGGGGTCTTTCGAGCACGCCAGACTGATCAGAAAAATCAGGAATGGGTATACTTTTCTCATAAGCAAAGCCTTGCCGGCGGCACACAGCCGTACAATTCATTTATACGTCGAGAAAGGTGTAAAAGTGTCTGTTAGTACCTAAAAACTAGGAAAAGATCACCTGGGGCGGGCGAAAACAGTCACTTAAGGAGTCATGCACATAGACTGGAGCCAGGAAAGGCGTGGGCTCCAGCTCACGTTCGGCCCATGAAAAAAGGCCAAACGTAAAGGTCGTCAGCAGATGTTCATGCGGCAGTTCCAGCAGCTGCGTTACCAGACGCTGACTGGCCTCGCGTTCATCGTGTTCCTGAGCGGCTTTGAGTTTTTTCGCCAGGTAACATTTTCCGTCGCAGTGCAGCTCGGGATGCAAACGATTTTCGCAAAGGTACTGAGCAATGTAATCGTGCCGAAGCTCGAAGTCAACCAGAATGACCGGGACTACGAGCGTGCGTAACATCAGAAGCGATGTCAGCACATACACGCCGAAAGTCCGCAGAGTTGCATTCATGGGTGCAAAGCTAAAGCCGGAAAGGAAATCACGGACCATTTATTTCACAAAAATCCGGGGAGAACAATTAATCCAGTCGCGAGGAAGTCAAAACATGCTGTTTGGGAAGCTTACGTAATTCCTGGATCATCAGCGGTTTGATGATGGGACGGGCCGTCCACATGATACCATGTCGCTGACGGGCGAGGTAAATGACATCAACGCTCGGAGCATTTACGAGTTGTTTCGCTGCCCAAAGTGGATTGACTGGATACAATAGTCGATCTTCCAGACCATGCACCATCGTCACGGGCATGTGAATGTTTTTCCAGAGTGGTACCATCGCGATCAGGTGCGGGTAGTGATTCTGTTTTTCATCGTCGGCCACGTGTATAAACCCCGGAATCCAGGCGGAAAATATCGGTACGAGTTTTGAAATGGGGTAGATTTTCTCGGCTCCGGGTTTGTAAGAGCCGCACACGAGGAGCAGTCGGTCAAAGGCATCCGGATTGTCCATCGCCAGCCGGGAAGCTACCGTAGCTCCGTAGGAAGTGCCGAAAAGTAGGGTCGGGCGATGATCCCGCGTTTGCCAGAGCATTTTCGTCAGTACTGCCGATTGCCGGGAAATGAACTTTTCTCCCCAACCGTAATCCGACTCGCCGTACCCCGGTCGGTCGGGAGCAATAAGCTGAGCCTGTTTTTGTAAATCCGGATCGTTCAGGTAAAAGCGTAAACCTTCCAGCGAACTCGGCGATCCGTGCAGCAGTACCATTTTTCTAGGCAGTGTATCGGAACCGATTTTCAGGTATCGAATGGTACGACCCAGTGTATCGTAATAAACAATTTTAACCGGAATGCCTTTGTCAATCAGATCTTTACGGATTTCCCGTCGGGAATACCGCCGGTGCTCGAAACAGCCCGAAAGTAGCGTGGTTAGTAGCAGGCCAATAAAAGTCAATCGTATAGGCATGGGCTGGCATTAAAAAAGGTGACACGTTTGTTGTATCACCTTTTTTAACGCCAAAAAGCAAGTTTCGGTTGTCCGAAATCAATTACTTTTTAGTTAATTTAAAGACATACACGGGCGAATCACCCGCTTGTTTACGAAGATATTCCGACAGTTTTACGGTTTTATCCTGAGCTTTTACTGCTCCTTTCGTCCCCAACAACTGGACATTCTGTCCTTTTTCCAGAATCGGAATTTCCAGTGAAGTGGGTAACGTTTCACCTTCTGCTGCCCGGTACAGAGCGTAGAGCGTATTTCCTTTCTTCGTATACGCCCATTTGCCGGACTGGTACGGAGCTACGGCGGTCGTTTCGTAAATGGCTTCCCCGTTTACGTTCATCCATTTACCAATGTCAGCCAGTCGCTGGTAAGCTTCTTCGTGCCATTCGCCGTCGGGACCGGGAGCCACGTTCAGCAACAGGTTACCGCCTTTCGACACAATGTCCGCCAGCATATGAATCAGCTTCCGCGTGGATTTGAAGTTTTCCTTGGGAATGTAGCTCCAGGAATCACCCATGGTCATGCAGCTTTCCCAGGGGAAGGGAAGGGCTTCGCTGGGTACCGATTGTTCGGGGGTAACATAGTTTTCGTACTCGCCCGCCACCGTGCGATCCACCACGAGTAAACCGGGCTGATGCTCGCGGGCCATTTTGGCAATCTTCGGCATGTCAATGTCCTGATCGAACGGAATGGCTTTCTGCCAGCTCACCGTTGAGTCGATGGTACTGAACGGACGAACCCAACCGCCGTCGAGCCAGAGGATATCCATTTTACCGTAATCCGTCATCAATTCCTGAATCTGGTTGTAGGTAAACTGCTTGAACTGATTCCACTTTTCGGGGTACTTGCTCGGTACGTAACTGGAATTTCGGTCCTTAGGGGGGAAGTACGACCACCAGTAACTATCGGTGTGCCAGTCGGGCTTGGAGAAATACGCTCCAACCATAAAACCCTGATCCCGAAACGACTTGAATACTTCCTTGGCTACGTTGGCCTTTGGATTGGTTTTAAAAGGCGTATTGGTGATTTTATAATCCGTCTGCTTGGTATCAAACATACAGAAACCGTCGTGGTGCTTCGTCGTAAAAACTACATACTTCATCCCCGCTTCTTTGGCGGCTTTCGCCCAGCGGTCGGGGTTGAATTTGACGGGATTGAACGTTTGGGGAATTTTTTCGTAGGCTTGTCTATACTCGTACCAGTTCGCCGCGTAAGGACCTTTCCGCTCACACCAGCCTTCATCCTCGGGGCACAAGGACCAGGATTCAACGATGCCCCACTGGCTGTAGGTTCCCCAGTGCATCAGCAGGCCAAACTTGATGCCCTGCCACTGATCCAGTTTTGCTTTAACCGCGGGATCTTTGGGCGTTACGTACCCTACGTGGTGTTGTTCGGAATGTTGCTGAGCCCGAACGAAAAGACTCGTCAAAACGAGAACACTAATAAAAAATGACTTCATAACAGGAGAAAGAAAGAAACGAAAAACCGTGTTCAGCGACCTGATCCGGTACGCGGATTTTGGTGGCAGGGCACGGTTCAAAAAAGAATTCTAAACGGTGGCAAAGAGCTGGTCCATCACGTAAATGTGAATGCCGACCCATTTGGCCCGCTCGCCCAATTGAGAGATTTCAATGCTGAGTTCGTTCCGGAAGTCGCTCAAACAATATTTATTGATGGCCTGTCCGATGGGATTGGTGATAAAGGCATCGGCTTTTACGACAATACCATCCACAATCACAATTTCCGGATTGAATAGGTGTACTGCCATCGAAAGCCCTTTGCCCAATTCCGTACCTACGTCAAAAAGAATATCAATGGCGAAAGCGTCGCCTTCCAAAGCGGCTTCGATTACTTTTTCAATATCGATTTCTTCGATATGGTCGAGATAAACGGATAGTTTCGAAGCACGACCTTCTTTCAGTCCCCGCTGTACCCGTCGACCCAGTGAACGGGCAGAGGTAATGGTATCGAGGCAGCCTACTTTGCCGCAATGGCATAATTCGCCGTCGGGATCAATCTGAATGTGACCCAGCTCCCCGGCAAAACCGGCGGCTCCCTGAAAGATTTCGCCGTTCAGGATGATACCGAGACCTACGCCCCAGTCAATATTGATGGCCAGTACGTGTTTTTTTCCGCGAGCCAGTCCAAACCGATGCTCGCCGAGTACCGTGGCTTTGGTATCGTTGATGACGTAAACAGGTAAACCAAATTGTTCAGAGATAAGGGTACTGAGTGATTTATCTTCCTGATTGATTCGCCGATAGGTCATGTTCGTACCGTTCTGGTAATGAATCAGACCCGGCATGGAAATTCCGATCGCCACCAGATCAGCGGTTTGCATGCCTGATTCACTCAGTACTTCCTGCGTAGTTGTCAGTAATGATTTCGTAAACTCCGCACTGTCTTCCAGGCCCAGCAGAACATCCCGGCGGAAAATCACTTCCCGTTGCATGTTCATGATCAGTACTTTCGTGTCGTGCGTACTAATATCGAGGGCGAGGATGTATTTATCCTGCGGATTCAGGCCAAATAAAACCGGACGGCGTCCGTGATTACCAACCGCTGTACCAAAAGTGGTCACCCATTTCTCTTCGACCAGCTCTTCAACAATATTAGTAATCGATGGAACGCTACTGTGTAAATTCTTCGCCAGTTGAGCGAGTGTACCCACTTCGGCCTGGTATAACTCAGCCAAAACGCCCCTGCGGGAGACGCTCTTTTTGTAGTCAACAACACTTTTCTTGGGTAGTACTTCTTCGTCGGCTGGAGCTGAATGCATTATCAAGAGGGTTAGGCGTATGCAATAAAAATCAGATTATTTGGTTGGAAGGTATTATATCGATAGATGATTGTACTTTTGAAATTTTATTGTAAATAAACACCTGTTTCTTAAAAATATTAACAAATTATTTAAAAATCCAGTCTGTTTTATAAAGAAGGTACGCCAATGATTTGGCATCTTCACCATTAAATTGAGCGATTTTGGTAAAATCAGGAAAACTACCCTGTTCGCAGGCACGCTCGTATCAAAAATAAAAAACAACGTCGAAAATGAGTTACTACTTCAGTAATTCGTTGATAACGTCAGTAAGACCCTTTCATTTATTGATCACACTTCACACATGACAACGCGTCGATCCTTCCTTCGCTGGTCCACACTGGCAGTAACCTTCGCTCCGGTACGCTCACTAATCGCTGGCCCGCAGGCTGCGGTGGCCAAACCACTGGTCGTTTCCACCTGGGATAGCGGCCTGGCCGTAAATGCAGCCGCCTGGAAAGTACTCAAACCCGGTGGGTATGCTTTGGATGCGGTCGAGGAAGCCGCTAAATCCATTGAAAAAGAAATTAGCTGCTGCGTAGGTTTGGGTGGCTATCCCGACCGCGAAGGCCACGTATCGCTGGATGCGTGTATCATGAATGAAAAATACGATTGTGGCTCGGTAGCGGGGCTTGAACGCATTTTGCATCCCATTTCCGTAGCTCGTAAAGTAATGGAAACCACGCCTCACGTTATGCTGGTCGGCGAAGGAGCCCAGCAGTTTGCCGTGGCCAATGGCTTTAAACTGGAATCTGCCGAGCTTTCCGCTGACGCCGCCAAAGCGTACAAGGAGTGGCTTAAAAAATCTGAGTACAAACCCCTGATGAACATCGAACAGCAGCAGGGTAAAACGCCTAAGCGGGCAGCGGGCGGACCGTTTGCTCCCAATCAGTTCGAGGACGGTTCGTTTAACCACGATACCATGGGTACGATTGCTCTGGATGGCAAAGGTCGTCTGGCCGGAGCCTGCACCACCAGCGGTATGGCTTTCAAAATGCGGGGCCGTATTGGCGACTCTCCTTTAATCGGCTCTGGTTTATATGTAGACGGCGAAATTGGAGCAGCCACCTCATCGGGCCAAGGAGAAGAAGTGATTCGTTTGGGCGGAACACACCTCGTCGTTGAGTTTATGCGAAATGGAGCTACGCCGATGGAAGCCTGCAAAAAAGCCGTGGAGCGGCTGGTAAAAATCAATCCTACAAAAGCGAAAGAATTTCAGGTGGGCTTCATTGCCATCAACCTAAAGGGTGAAGTGGGAGCTTACTCCGTTAATAAAGGCTTTAGCTACTCCGTTACCCAGGGCGACGATGGTGGAAAAGTCTTCATGGCTGAGAGTTACTACAAATAAAATGGATTCAAAATTGTGCATTCGTTTGCAGGCCTCTGTGCACACGTTTGTTCATCTCCGGTACAACAAGTCTACTGCCATCGCAAAAGTAAAGGCTCGTATCTTGCCGTACTCCGAAGCGAGTTTCTACCTGATAAGACTCGCTTTATTTAATTCCGTTTACGCCAAAAATGAAGTCTGACCGCTCATTTTTGAAACCTATTGTACATGAAACGTTTCGTACTTTCCGCTTTTCTGGCGGCGGCCAGCTTATCCGTTTTCGGGCAGTCGCTCATTCCTCAGCCGGTATCCATGCAACAGGGTTCCGGAGCTTTCCGTTTTAATGCTCAGACCCAACTGGTGGGGTCTACGCCCGAAGCAAAGCGACTGGCGGCTTTACTCAACCAGTACCTGAAAAAACAGGCGGGTTATGAATTGAAAGTAGTAGCCAAAGCTCCCGCCTCGAATTTTGTTGCTTTTAACGAAAAAACGGGTTTACCCGCTGAAGGCTACGAGCTAAAAGCCACCGCTCAAAGTATTCAAATTGCGGGCAAAGACGCGGGCTTGTTCTACGGCTTACAGTCGTTATTGCAATTGTTTCCGGAAGGAAAAGCGGAAATCGCCGCTGTTACCATCGAAGATCATCCGCGGTTTGGTTATCGGGGCCTAATGCTGGATGTAGGTCGGCATTACATGCCTATATCGTTCATCAAACAGATGATTGACGAAATGGCCCGGTTGAAATTCAATCGTTTCCACTGGCATTTAACCGAAGATCAGGGCTGGCGGCTGGAAATTAAAAAGTATCCCAAACTAACCCAGGTAGGGGCTTTTCGTGATGAAACGCTAATCGGAGGGTACGGTGACCGGATGCCACAACAGTTCGATGGCATCAAATACGGCGGGTTTTACACGCAGGATGAAGCCCGTGATATTGTTAAGTACGCGGCCGACCGGCACATTGTCGTTATTCCTGAAATTGAACTCCCCGGCCATTCCTCGGCGGCGTTGGCAGCATACCCGGAGCTGGGCTGTACGCCAGGACCTTTCAAAGTGCAAACCACCTGGGGCGTGCATAAAGACGTATTCTGTCCGAAAGAAGAAACCTTTACTTTTCTGGAAAACGTATTGACGGAAGTAATGGCCATTTTCCCCTCGCCATACATCCACATTGGAGGCGATGAATGCCCGAAGGATCGCTGGAAGGAATCAGAATTTTGTCAGAATCTAATCAAAAAGGAAAACCTGAAAGACGAGCACGGCCTGCAAAGCTATTTTATTCGACGCATCGAAAAATTCCTGAACTCAAAAGGCCGTAACATCATTGGCTGGGACGAAATTCTGGAAGGTGGCCTGGCTCCCAACGCTACCGTGATGAGCTGGCGGGGTGAACAAGGGGGGATTGCTGCGGCGAAGGAAAATCATGACGTCATCATGACGCCCAACAGTCACCTGTACATCGACCATTACCAGGGAAAAGACCGCAAACAGGAGCCGCTGGCCATCGGCGGATTCTTGACGCTGGAGAAAGTTTATTCTTACGACCCAACGCCGAAAGAGCTGACGGCCGAACAGCAAAAACATATCAAAGGAGTACAGGCCAACTTGTGGACGGAGTATATTCCCACCCCGGCGAAAGCTTCCTTCATGTTGTTTCCCCGGGCGTTGGCTCTGGCGGAAGTAGCCTGGTCGCCGGTGAACCGGAAGGAGTATACCGAGTTTTCGGAGAAACGGGTACCCGATTATTTACGGAGTATGGAAAAGCGTAACTGGGTGTACCGCGTACCGACCGCCATTGGTATGCCTAAGGAAGATACGCTACGGGGAAATCAGTTTACGATTCATTTGAAATCACCCGTTGAAGGGGCTAAAATTTATTACAGCATCGACGGATACGTTCCCAATGAAACGACGCATCTGTACGCCAAACCCATTGCGTTAACCATTCCCGAGAATCGTCGCGTGGATTTAAAAACCATTGTAATTACGCCCGAGGGTTTACGGAGTGTGGTGGCTACGACTACGCTGGTGAACGGCACACCAATGCCCGATAAACAGCCCAGAAAGAAAAATTAAACGGAAACATACTGGTATAAAAAAGCCCTTCGTAGCAAGTGGTACGACGGGCTTTTTTATGGGTATAAAGCACTTAACTGTATTTCCGACGCTTCAGAGCCAGATCATGGGCCGTGTCGTAATAGCTACGAAGGTTTTTCCAGTCGAACACTTCGGAAATACTCTCAGTACGGTTCCGCTGCATGATCCGATCCCGGCGGGAAGCCCGTACGAATTTAAACAGCAGCTCCGAAAGCGTCTCGGCGGCCTGATGGAAGTCCTGCTCGCTGCGATTCAGTACGTAAACACCCCAGTTTTCCGGATCAGCCATGATCTGATTCATGTAATCACCGAAACCCGAAAGGTCGCTCGTCACGGTCGGTACACCCCGAACCACGCATTCCAGCGGCGTATAGCCCCAAGGCTCGTAGTAACTCGGGAAAATACCCAGGTGACAACCCCGTACGAAATGACTGTAATCCATACCGAACAGCGGGTTCGTTGACGCGATGAAATCCGGGTGATACACAATCTTCACGCGGTCGGTCTCGTGGTTCTGCATGTTGGACTTCCGCAGAAAGTCCACGATAGCATCCTCCTGCTTGAGGTAGTGCGTAACCGTTTTAGGTAGCTGATGCGTCTTCCAGGATTGAATGGTACGGCGAAGGCGAAGCTGCCAGTATTCATCCACAAACTGATTGAGATCCGGCATTTTTAGATCGTTGCTCGTAGCTGAAGCCATGAACAATTGCTCGCCGATCTGCCGCTCGATCGCTTCACAGGTTTGCCGGATTTCGGCCATTACGGCCCGGGTTTGCAGCACATCCGCGTCCATTGAGTATACCGGATTTTTCGTGACAATAAACATCACCACCGTCATATCCGAATTGCTGGCCTGTAGCTTGGCATTAAGTCGGTGCAGGGCTTCCAGCGTCAGGTCGTAGCCTTTGTTGGAATACTCAAAACGACCCGAGGTAAAGAAGTACAGGGTACGGTCCAGATCAAAAGAATAGTTCTGGAAGAAGTGACCCATCACAAACTGATGAATCTTCTGTTTGTACTGAACGTGCAGGTTCTGAAACTCGTGCGTAGCTGTAAAACGGGTAACATTAAGACCATTGGGCAGAGTCAGGTCACACTTACGACCCAGCAGAAATTCGCATTCCCGGGCTGTAACGTCAGAAACCGTCGTCATGACGTGGCAATTCTGAGCAGCCAGGTATTCAATCGTTGCCTGGGTTTCAATGCCAAAGTGCTTGGCCTGTTCGAGCCAGTTAAACGAGGGTAAATTCTCGTAAAAATTAGGCACGTTTGGAGCCATATACCGACCCAGCATGGTGGCGTGGGTGGTAAAAACGGTTGCCAGTTTAGGAGCCTCTTGAGCCAGATCGGGCAGAGCCGTAGCGGCCATCCACTCGTGAAAGTGAGCCGTAATATCGTAACGTCCACTATGATCTTTTGACAATTCGTTCAGGAAAACCCGAACACATTCACCAAAAGCCACTACCTGATTCACCAGATCCTCCGCATTAAGCGTGGAGAGCTGGTGATGATTCCAGAGGTCGTACTTGAGCTGGTCGAGCCGATCATACAGCGTATTGAAATTGAACAGCACCAGGCGGGGTTTACCCGTCACGAGCCAGTATCCATACTGTACGTCGAAGCCCATTTCCCGCATTTTTCGTACGGTTTTACCCAGGATCGAATCATCCAGATCGGTAATCGGTTCAAACTCAGCCAAGGCTTTGTCTGGGAAGTAAGGCCCAAGCAGGAAATAATCGTCGCCCCATTTTTCGACCATTGCCGGAACCTTAGAGCGGATTACCGTATAAATACCCCCTACCTGATTGCATACTTCCCAGGCAATTTCAATCAGGAGTCGAGGCCGTATTTTGGGCTTAATGGGTTCTACTTCGAAAGCCATAGCCAAGCATAAATGTAAATGTTGTGAATGTAAACCGCGTTTTTCCTAAATCTTCTTGAACTGCCAAATATAGAATGGTATTTTTCAAGGGAATTATTCGTCTAAAATAATTCTAAAGTTTTATGCCAAGCTCGGCCAATCTTTCTACAATTGACCGACTTTTCCACTACGTTCACCTACCCTATGCGGGAATCCTTAGCGAATTTTAATGTGTAGTGAAAAGAAAACCTGTTTCCACCTTAGAATGTTATAGACGCTTAAAGCTGGCGGCCTTTCGTGTCTTAATGTATAGTTGTTTATACCCGGCGAGTTTCTAAATAGGATTGTAAAATAATCGTTGCTGATACCCGATCTACTACGCCCTTATCGCGGCGGTCTTTCTTGGTTGTACCCATTGAAATCAACGCCTGCAATGCCATGACGGAAGTAAACCGCTCATCGTGTTCGTGTACGGGCGTGTCCGGGAAGTTCTTGCGGAGCAGGCGAACAAACCCCCTGACGTGCGGCGTATTGGATGTATCCGTGCCGTCGAGGTTTGTGGGCATGCCTACCACAAAGGCTTCTACGGATTCCCGCTGACAGTATGCTTTCAAAAAGTTCATTACGTCTTTGGAGTGAACCGTTTCCAAAGCCGTTGCAATCAACTGCAAAGGATCCGTTACTGCGAGTCCCACGCGTTTGGTACCATAATCTATAGCAAGAATTCGTGCCAATGGTTTAAATAATTAGAAGATTAATTTCCCAGACGTAAGGTCTGCAGAAAAAAGCAAAAGAAGCTTTCACCCGAAACCCATTCACCACTAGGAACTTAACCCATACAAGTTTACACTAGGCCAGTGAAACGGGGGATAAATCTTTTTTCCAGTCCCGATAACCTACTACGCAAAGTATTAGATAAACGCCATAAAGAAAGGCCGTCCAATACAAATTTTTATAAACGTATATGCCGACATAAATCAGATCGACGAAAAGCCAGAGGTACCAGTTCTCAATAAACTTGCGTCCAAGCATCCACTGGGCGATCAGACTCACCGTAGTCGTGAACGAATCCAGCAAGGGTAGGCTGGCATCCGTTAGACGGGTTAAGATCCAGTTTAGCAGAGCCGTTCCGGTTAATGTCAGAGCCAGTAACCAGCCAATGAAATGCCGGGGAAGTTTTCGGACGTGAAGCTGGGTATGTCCGACCCCACCATAGAGCCATTGATACAGACCATAGATGCTTAACAGAGCAAAGACAATTTGTAATCCCATATCTCCGTAGAGGCGGGCTTCCCAGAAAATGACGGTGTACAGCCCCACGCTGATCAGTCCCCAGAAGAAACCCCAGACGTTTTGCCGCGTATTGAGCCAGACGCAGATGATCCCCGTACTAACGCCGCTTAACTCGAGCCAGTTGCTTTGGAGGTAGCTCAGAAATACGTTCATTTAGAGTGGTTAAATTGATAAAATACTGAACTTTGCCCCGGTTCTGGTCGTTTTTATAAAGCCCCTCGTCGGTACCGAAATAGTCGGCATACGGCGGGGATTACTGCGTTCGGTGCAATCAGATCAACCTTGCAGGAACGCGACTAAAGGCCTGGTTTTGCTGGTACAGAATTAGCTAGAATTCGTAGGTAAAGCCCTTTGGTTTTTACGAACAAATTTCATCGAAAAGCGAATAGCCCAGAGCGAAAGCTACAAAATAAACCGTATGCTGATTAAAGATTTGTTGACGTTGTATCGGAATGACGCTTTTATCCGGCTCATGGGCGAACGACTGCAAAGTAAACAACCCGACGATTATCACTTACAGATTAAAGGAATTACGGGTAGCCTGGATGCCGTACTTGTAGCGGCCCACTATCAAAATCATCCGGCGGCTTCGCTGGTGGTCTTGTCCGATAAGGAAGAAGCGGCTTACTTCTACAATGACCTGCAAAATCTACTGGGCGAAGATCACGTGTTGCTCTTCCCCATGTCGTACAAAAAGCCGTATGAGTACGAGGAGATCGACAACGCCAACGTACTGATGCGGTCGGAAGTACTGAACCGAATTAACGATAAAAGTAATAAAACTCTAATTGTTACGTATCCCGAAGCTCTGAGCGAGAAAGTAATCAATCGCCGCTCGCTGGTGAAGAATACCTTTACCATTTCAGTGGGAGAAAAACTGGATACGGAATTCCTAACCGAATTTCTGCTGAGTCAGGATTTCGAGGGAACCGATTTCGTATACGAAGCCGGGCAGTTTGCCGTTCGGGGGGGAATTATCGACGTATACAGTTATGCCAATGAATTTCCGTACCGGATCGACCTCTTTGGTGATGAAGTTGAATCCATCCGTACCTTCGATCCCGATACGCAGCTGTCCAAGGAATCCGTTTCCCGGATTAATATTATCCCGGATGTACAGACAAAACTGATTCAGGAAAGCCGGGATTCGTTTCTGAGCTTCTTTCCAGAGACGACCCGTATCTGGTTCAAAGACGTAGAATTAACGCTGGAGCTGATCGGCATCTGTTTTGAAAACGTAGAGAAGAGTTTTCAGTCGATTCTCGAACGGAGTGGGGGAATCAAAGTCATTCACGAACCCTCGCAATTGTTTGAAACCCGGCGGGGTTTCCTGAACCAGATCAAGGAATTTCCGAGCGTTGAATTTGGGAAGCGATTTTACTTCAAACCCGCCGACGGAAGTACGCTTCCGGCCAGCGAACTTCGCATCAATTACGCTTCGAAACCCCAACCCAGTTTCAATAAAGATTTCAACCGACTGATCGAAACCCTGCACGAACAGCAATACCGGGGCTATACCAATGTGGTGGTTTCAGAAACACAGAAGCAACTGGAGCGACTGTCTTCGATTGTGGGAGAAGCCAATGATACCGTCCGTTTTCAGGGCGTGAACGTATCCTTGCGGGAAGGCTTCATTGACGATACGCTCAAGATTGCCTGCTTTACGGATCACCAGATTTTTGATCGCTTTTATCGCTATCGGATCAAAGACAAGTTTAGTAAATCCAAGGCTCTTACCTTACGGGAACTCAAAACGCTGGCTCCCGGTGATTACGTAACGCATATTGACCACGGCATTGGCCGCTTCGCCGGATTGGTAAAGATTGACATAGGCGATCACCAGCAGGAGGGAATCCGGCTGGTGTTCCGCGATAACGATACGGTGGTGGTCAACGTACAGAGCTTGCACAAAATCGCCAAATACACGGGGAAGGAAGGTACGCAACCTTCGTTGAGCAAGCTGGGTTCGCCGGAGTGGGAGAACAAGAAAGCAAAAGTCAGACGGCAGGTGAAAGACATCGCTGCCGAGTTGATTGAGCTGTATGCCAAACGCCGACTAGCTCCCGGCTACCCCTATTCCCGCGATACATTTTTACAGGTAGAACTGGAATCGTCCTTCCTCTACGAAGATACGCCCGATCAGGCTAAGGCTACGTCGGCGGTGAAAGAGGATATGGAAAAACCCCACCCGATGGACCGTCTGGTCTGTGGGGACGTAGGTTTTGGAAAGACGGAAGTGGCCATGCGGGCCGCCTTTAAAGCCGCTTCGGATAACAAACAGGTGGCCGTACTGGTGCCTACAACGGTACTGGCCATGCAACATTACCGCACCTTCCGGGATCGCTTCGAGCGTTTTCCAGTAAAAGTGGAGTACATCAACCGATTCAAAACGACGCAGCAGATCAAGGAAACGCTCAAACGTGTGGAGTCGGGGGAAACGAGTATTCTCATCGGTACGCACCGGATTGTGGGCAAAGACGTCAAATTCAAGGATTTAGGCTTACTGATTGTGGATGAGGAGCAGAAATTTGGCGTGAAAGTGAAGGATCGGCTCAAGGAATTCAAGCTTAACGTCGATGTACTTACGTTAACGGCGACACCCATTCCGCGTACCCTTCATTTCTCGTTAATGGGAGCCCGCGATTTGTCAGTGATCGCTACGCCGCCGCCGAACCGCCAGCCGGTTACGACGGAATTGATGGTGTTCGACGAACTTAAAATCCGGGATGCGGTGATGCGGGAAATGAAGCGGGGTGGACAGGTCTTCTTCGTTCACAACCGCATTGGCGATCTGGAGTCGCTGGGTAATATGATTCTGAAGCTCGTACCCGACGCGAAAATCGGTATTGCTCACGGGCAGATGGACGGGGACCGGCTGGAGAAAGTCATGATGAAATTCATTGAAGGCGAATACGACGTTCTGATTTCAACGAACATCATTGAAGCGGGTCTGGACATTCCGAATGCCAATACCATCCTGATTAATCAGGCTCAGTTGTTCGGTTTGAGCGATTTGCACCAGATGCGGGGTCGCGTCGGGCGTTCCAATAAAAAGGCGTACTGTTATTTGTTGACGCCTGCTTTGTCGTTGCTGAGTACGGATTCCCGGAAGCGGTTACAGGCCCTGGAAGAATTCACCGAATTGGGGGACGGATTCAAGGTTGCCATGCGGGATTTGGACATTCGCGGAGCAGGAAATTTATTGGGAGCTGAACAAAGTGGCTTCATTAACGATTTAGGCTTTGAGACGTATCATAAAATTCTGGACGAAACCGTTCGGGAGCTGAAAGAAACGCAATTTAAAGACCTGTTTGCCGATGAATTGGCCCGAGCCGCGAACAATCTGCGGGTAGAGTGCCAGATTGAGACGGATTTACCTGTCCTGATTCCCGAGAATTACGTATCTAACATCTCGGAGCGACTCAGTTTATACAACCGCCTCGACCACATGAAAAACGAGGCCGAATTGCAGGCTTTTCTTTCGGAAGTAACCGACCGATTTGGTCCAGCCCCCGAAGAAGTACGCGATTTGGTTGATCTGGTACGGGTTCGTTGGAAAGCGGAACAAATTGGTTTTGAAAAATTAACGCTCAAACAAAATACATTGAAAGGAACGTTCGTTTCTGGTGAGAATGAGGCGTATTTCCAGTCTGAGCGTTTTGGCAAAGTTCTTGATTTTGTGAAAGCTAACCCACGCAAAGTGGTGCTCAAGGACGTCAAAGGCAAACTTCAGCTACTGGCTGAAAACTTACGTCAGGTTACCGAGTTAGATCAATTACTGGGTCAAATGGTAAGTTCGGGCGAGAAAGTTTCAGTAGCGTAACGAATGAGATTCATCTAGTAATGCGTATTTTAAGGAGAAAGCCTTTAGGAATGAACGAACGGTTATCAAGTAATTCCCGCTAATCTTCTATTTTTGTGAGATACTGAATGAGCTTTCAAGGCGTTGTTTTTGGAAATTAGGAAACAACGCCCTGAAATACTAAACACGTAAAAAGCGATATTCCAAACCATATACCTGCAATGATGAGAATTGCGTCAGTTTATTTGTTAGGGGCCTTAGTGTTACTAACAACAGCCTGTAAGAAGAATAAGAGACCCGATAGTGGTCACATTGGGAAAAATAGTACGGCCACAGGCATTGCTTACAACGCAAAAGAAGGATTCTCGACGCCGAAAAGCTTTAAAGGTCAGCCTACCGGACCGAACCTGGTGTATATCGAAGGCGGTCGTTTTGTGATGGGCTCGCTGGAAGAGGATGTTGCGGGGGTGCACGATAACGTAGAGCGTACGGTAACGGTACAATCCTTTTTTATGGATGAAACCGAAATTGCCAACGTTCACTACTTGGAATACCTTTACGCGGTTCAGAAAGATTCTTCGCAGGAGTTTTACGAATCGGCTCTGCCTGATACCACGGTTTGGGCCGGTGAAATGGCATTCAATGATACCTACGTAGATCAATACCTACGGTACCCCGGTTTCCGGATGTATCCAGTCGTAGGCGTATCGTGGGTACAGGCTCAGGATTACTCGGCCTGGCGTACGGGAGCTGTTAATAACGATCTGGCTCGCAAAGCAACCAGCGGTGGTAAAAAAGCCGGACGAAAGAAAAAAGGTGAAGAAGCGGCAACGGATGCTACGGCAGAAGCAGCTTCTAAACAATACTCAGGGGGTCGTGCCGCTATCGAAACGGGTTACGTACTACCCAACTATCGTCTGCCAACGGAAGCCGAATGGGAGTATGCGGCTAAAGCTTTGATCGGAACGCAGTATCTGGACGAAAACCAATCGAATCAGCGGATTTACCCCTGGGATGGTTCTTCGATGCGGAAAAGCTCAGGCAAGAAGAAAGGAACGATGCTAGCAAACTACAAACGCGGTCGCGGGGATTATGCTGGTATTGCGGGTAAAACCAATGACGGTGCTATCATTACGGATGAAGTCTACTCGTATCCTCCGAATGACTTTGGTTTGTATAATATGGCCGGTAACGTCAACGAATGGGTATGGGATGTGTACCGTCCAACCACGTTCCAGACGTTTAATGACCTGAACCCTGTTCGTCGCGATGGCTATCTGGATGACGAAAAGAACTACGGTAAAAAAGATAACAACTCGCTGCTCGATAACCGTACGCGGGTGTACAAAGGAGGCTCCTGGGCGGACATCGCTTACTGGCTGGCTCCGGGTACCCGTCGCTACATGGATCAGGATTCGGCTACGGCTACCATTGGTTTCCGTTGCTCGATGATCGCTTCGGGTCGCAAACGATAATAAGTTTAATTTCCAGTTTAGTTGAAAAGAAGCTGCCCGCCTGGGTGGCTTTTTTTTTGTGGGGTTTGGGGAGAGGGATTTTGAAAAGTGTTTAAGGTTTGAATTGGGTTGAGGGTTTAAAGGGGGGATAGCGTGGAGTAAGAGTCGGGTGTGTTCGCCGCAATCTTCCCAGGGTTGTACCCTGGGCTATTCAAAGTGAACTCCTTCGGAGTTACATACTGCATAAAGAAGCTTTTGCTTTATGTAGCCAAGCCTTCAATAGACCTTTAGCCTCTAATCAAACCTATAAGTCTACGAAAGACTCCTCCAACTTCACACCTTAAACTCACTCTCCAACCTCCTGAAACCAAAAAGAGCCGCAAACCGGAGTTTGCAGCTCTTTTCTGGAAATATATTTCCTCCGTACTAAACGCGGAAGTGAGAGAAAGCCTTGTTGGCTTCTGCCATCCGGTGCGTATCGTCTTTCTTCTTCACAGCGGCACCTTCGCCTTTGGAAGCAGCAACGATTTCGCCAGCCAGACGTTCTACCATGGTCTTTTCGTTACGGCCACGAGCGTATTTAATCAGCCATTTCATGCCTACGGACTGTTTACGATCGGGACGAACTTCAGTAGGAACCTGGAAGGTAGCACCACCAACCCGGCGGCTTTTCACTTCTACTGTAGGCATTACGTTGTTCAACGCTTTTTTGAAAATCTCCAGACCACTTTCTTTGGTACGGTTCTCTACTAATTCCAGAGCACCGTAGAAGATGGAATACGCGGTAGATTTCTTGCCCTCGTACATGAGGTTGTTAACAAATTTCGTTACGAGCGTCTCCTTGAATTTAGGATCCGGTAATACGTAGCGTTTTTTTGGTTTTGCCTTACGCATGACTAAGTTACGTTTGAATGGTGGTGAGAACGCGTCGCTTCTGCCCGTAACAGTGGCTTACTGCATTCTCGATGAATTTAAGCACTCAGCCGTTCCGACTGAATGATGCGAAGAAAATTACTTCTTCTTACCTTTTGCGGGAGCGGCAGCTGCTTGTCCGGGTTTCGGGCGTTTGGCACCGTATTTCGAACGAGCTTGCATACGACCTTTAACACCAGCCGTATCCAATGCACCACGGATGATGTGGTAACGTACCCCTGGAAGATCTTTCACCCGGCCACCACGGATCAATACGATCGAGTGTTCCTGAAGGTTGTGTCCTTCACCTGGGATATAGGCGTTCACCTCTTTACCATGTGACAAACGTACACGAGCTACTTTACGAAGAGCAGAGTTAGGCTTCTTCGGCGTCGTGGTGTACACCCGCGTACACACACCGCGTTTTTGAGGGCAAGCGTCCAAAGCAGGAGACTTTGATTTCCAAGTCACTCGCTCACGACCCTTACGTACTAATTGTGAAATAGTAGGCATGATATAAAAAATAAAAAATGGTTCGTCTTGAAAAACGGACTGCAAAAGTAGCCACTTTTCAGAACAAAGACAAACCAAAACACGTTTTTTTAGTTCCAATCAGGCATAAAGTAGCCAGAGTACCAAGCGATTACTCCATCAAGGTAAGGCAAAAGCCAGATAACTGTCACCGGGTTTAGTACCCACTTTATTGCCGCCTGCCGCAATGACTACATACTGTTTGCCATCGACCTGATAGACGCAGGGCGTCGCATAACCGGCAGCGGGAAGGGAGGTTTCCCACAGCAGTCGGCCTGTCTTTTTGTCGAAGGCCCGGAATTTCTCGTCTTTCGTAGCCGCAATGAAGAGTACGCCACCCGCCGTAACCGCAGGGCCTCCGTAGTTTTCCGTCCCCGTAGCAGGTATACCCTTCACTTTCAAGGCCGCGTACTCACCCAGTGGTACTTTCCAGGCAATCTTTCCCGTATTGAGATCAATGGCATTCAGGGTTCCCCAGGGCGGTTTGATGCCCGGATAACCGTCTTTCGTAGTAAAGCGACTGTATCCCGTCATTAGATAAGGTGGGGTCAAAGCCGAGGTTTTTGCTTCCACTTCCTTCTTCTCGGAGCCTTTCTTCAGAAGGAAAGCCACTAATTCGCTTCGATTGCTTTCGGAGAGGTGATTAAACGAAGGCATACTGCCCCGTCCCGTTTTTAGTAAAGTCGCCAGGTCGCTGGGTTTGTACTTCGCCTCGACCTGATCAATCGCTGGAATCGAGCCATTGCCCTTACGATCCAGCCCGTGGCAGTTGGCACAGTTGCTGGCGTAGAGTTGTTGTCCGGCGTTGCCCGTGGGTTTATTTTCCACCATGGTGACCGTCCAGGGCATTTCGTTGGCATTCACGTAGAGATACTGACTTTCCGGATCGAAAGCCGCTCCGCCCCATTCACCCCCGCCATCGAAGCCGGGGAACAAGATTCCCCCCTGCCGACTCGGCGGCTCCCACATCGTATTCGCTCCGTTTTTCAGCGTACGAAAACGTTGCAGAATTTCCGTATGGTGTTCGTTCGAAAGATCGATGATGTCTTTTTCGTGAAACGCCTGTCGCATGAAGGGTTCGGGCCAGCTGGGCATGGGCTGCGTAGGCCAGGTCTGTTCACCCGCCAGTTCGGAGGCCATTGGTACCGACTTCTCCGGAATGGGATAAACGGGTTTTCCCGTAGCCCGATCCAGTACAAACACAAACCCGTGCTTGGTAATCTGAGCTACGGCCTCTACGAGCTGACCGTCCTTCTGGAAGGTTACCAAGTTTGGATTGGCTGGCAAGTCCCGATCCCAGAGATCATGGTGTACCGTTTGGTAATGCCAGATGCGTTTACCCGTTGCGGCATCCAAAGCAAGGATGCAGTTGGCAAAGAGGTTTTTCCCTTTCCGGTAGCCGCCGTAAAAATCATACGTAGCCGAGCCGGTAGGGACGTAAACGATGCCCCGCTTTTCGTCCAGACTCATGCCCGCCCAGTTGTTAACGCCCCCGATGAAGGGAAGTTTTCGCTTGTCCTGCCAGGTATCGTAGCCGAATTCACCGGGTTTAGGAATGGTATGGAAAATCCAGCGACGTTTGCCCGTACGTACATCATACGCCCGTACGTGACCAGGAGCCGCGTCTAATCCTTCCGACAGCCGCATCCCCATGATGATCACATCCTTGTAAATAATACCGGGTGTATTGGAAACGATAAAGAATGATTTTTGATCGTAGTCCAGATCTTCCTGCAAGTCAATCTTGCCCTGCGAGCCAAAGCTTTCTACGGGTTTGCCAGTACGGGCATCCAGACAAAACAGATTCGGTCCGGCAGAAACAAAAATGCGTTGTTCCTCACCCTCTTTCCAATACGTAACACCCCGGTTGGTTCCCGCCCAGGCATTTTCTCCCTTCCAGTAGTCCGAAAGATCGGTTCGCCAACGTTCTTTACCCGTCGCCCCAGCTACCGCCACGACATTGATATTCGCTGTGGTGAAGTAAAGCGTACCGTTAATGGCAATGGGCTGGCATTGCATCTGTCCGGGCTGTCCCGTATGGTATTCCCAGGCTAATTGAAGCTTGGAGACGTTTTCGGGCGTAATCTGGGTGAGGGACGAATACCGGGAAGCGTCAGCGTGACCGCCGTAGGTGTTCCATTCCGAATAGTCAGTACCAGGGTCGGTATGGTTAAAAAAAGGAATAGCCAGGCCGAGCAACAGCAACCAGCGAGGAAAGCGATTCATACGCGTGTAGAGGCGGTGATAATTTGATAAGTGACTTCGAAGATACGCGTATTTTGAAAAATAGTTTGATGATTTAAAGTTTGAGAGCCTCTATTAAAAAACGAGGGTGTATAGATGCGTTCACCCATAATCTGGTAGAAAGCAAGTGGGACATCGCAAACGCTCATTTCATCCTAAACCCAAGTGGAATCATCCCCTCACAAAGACTACCATTCCCCGAATAAAAAGCCCTTACCGCTTGTGGAAAGGATTTTTGCCTGTAAACTTCGGAAGTTTAACGCGACTACGGATCTAAACATAAAATCGATGACTTTTTTCCTGGAAAATGAATCAGTGAAAGTATCCGTTCGGCAGAAAGGGGCCGAGCTGGTAAGCATATATAATAAGTCTACGCATCTGGAATATCTGTGGAGCGGCGATCCGGCGTACTGGGCCAAGCATTCGCCCATCCTGTTCCCGATTGTAGGAGCGTTGAAAGACAATCAGTATCTCTACGACGGAAAGTCGTATACGCTAAGTCGGCACGGATTTGCCCGGGACATGGATTTTGAACTGGAACAGGAAAGCGAACATTCGCTAACCTTTCTGCTGAAAAGCAACGCTGATACCCAGGCCGTTTATCCCTTTGAGTTTCGTTTACGAATCAAGTATACGTTGCTGGAGAATGAACTCAGCGTACAGTATCAGGTGAGTAATCACGACTCAAAAGAAATGCTGTTTTCAGTAGGAGGACACCCGGCTTTCCGCGTACCACTCACGCCCGAAACGCAGTATACGGACTACTATCTGGAATTCAACGAAATCGAAGATTTCAACCGCTGGCCGCTGGCTGAGGGTGGACTGATCGATCAGGAACCCACGCCAGTGGCCGAGAACACCAATCGGATTGCCTTATCGCACGAACTGTTTGCTCAGGATGCTCTGGTTTTCAAACATCTGAAATCGACGTCGGTAATCTTGAAGTCTGATCATACGCCCTATCAGTTGTCGTTTGACTTTGGCGAGTTTCCGTACCTGGGCATCTGGGCAGCTCCGCAGGCTCCTTTTGTCTGTATCGAACCCTGGTGCGGTATTGCCGACAGCGTCGATCACGATCAGCAACTGGCTACGAAAGAAGGGATTACCCGACTGGCGGCGGGGGAAGAATGCAAACGAACCTGGAGCGTAACCGTTTCCTAAAGCAGAAACCAAAAGATGCCGACCCTGAGGTCGGCATCTTGTTTATTACGGACGAAGCTTCAACTCTGGTCCCGCGATGTCCTCCCAGCGGTACAGGTGAAACGTTCGATCTGTACTCATGACCACGAACAGACCGTGTTTGAAATCCTGGTTGAGTGGAACCGAAACCATGTCCGACCCATCGCTTTCCATGGCCCGCACGTCAACGGTTTTCAGGAGTTTGTGCTCGAAGGGGCGTTCCGGCGTTCCTTCCCGGCTGAAAATCTGGAAACGATTCGCTCCCTGATCGGACACGAGAATGTAGCCCGTACTGTCCGTTAACTCATAAATCGAAATACCTTCGTGATCCTGTTTGAAGTTCTCGGTGGCGAACAACGCCAGTTCTTCGTTCCCTTTTTCCGGATCGGCGTAGTACTGGCGAACGCCCTTGCCTTCGTCGGAATAGTACACGTAGCCCAGCTTATCATCTACGGCAATGGATTCAATTTCTTTCAATCCACTGTATGTTCCGAATTTTCGGACCAGGGTGGCTTTGATGTGCCCCGTTCCATCGTCGTCGAGGCGATATTGCCAGAGGTAACCGCCCGTCGTCGGACCCGTTTTTCGGCCTACAATGGCATAAATTACGCCCTGCTTGTTTTTGTACATCGAAATACCCATCAAATCGCGGTAATCCGGTTGCATTTCGCCTTCGAAAACGGGAATGCCGCCGTTGTCTAAGGGTTTCATTTCCGGTAAGGAAAAAATCCGCAGTTTGTGCGTCATGCGTTCGGTGGTGACGGCAATATCCGTAGCCTTTCCGTTCAGCATTAGTCCATACTCGATATCAACGTTATTGGGACGTTGCAGACCGCCAACTTTCTGCTGAATTTTTCCCTGAAGATTGAATACGTACAGGCCACCATCGGCGTCTTTGTCCGTACCAATGATCAGACTTTTCGCCGGGTCCTGCGGGTTAATCCATACCGCCGGATCATCGGAATCGTGGGCTACTTTTTCCGTTACATATAAGGGCTTTACCGCCTGACGGGAGGTTTTGGGCCGTTGACAGCTCGCCAGCAAGGCCAGGCTCGCCACTAGTAGACTACTCGTTTTCAGAAACATACGCGATGAATGGATACAAAAAGTCCCCAGAAAAGACGAGGCTAACCTGGGGACTGGTAAAAACTTACTTCGTACCGAAGGCTCCGATGTAAGAAGCCGGTTCGGGAGATGTGTAGGTAACGCCGTTGACGCTTAGACCGCTTTTGTACAGCCGAGTAAAGTCCGTTTTGCCTTTGCCCAGGGCCGGAGAACCTGCCTGCAGGTGGAAATCCCAGGAGGTACTGTAGGTAGCATTCAGGCTAGCCGTGGAGAGCGGATAGTTCACGAGCTTCGGATCGTTATCCCCCGCTTTGGTACCCAGAATGTCGTTCGTACCTTTTACAATTTCCGTCGAAGGCTGGAATTGATCGACACCCGTTTGCGTGTAGCCGTAGTAGTAATTGTTGGCAATCACCGAACGCGTATCTTCCGGAGCCCCTTTGTCGCGTTTGATGCCGAAACGGTCATTCACAAGCAGGTTATTGTACACGTCGGCCCGAACCGTTTTTTCCAGCCAGATTGAACCGCCTTTAATCGTGGGTCGTCTCCAGCCCGCGTTCACGATGGTGTTGTTGTAGGCGATTACGTATGCTTGCGGTGTTTTATCGCCCCCGTTGGAAAGTTTCAGGGCATTGGTGTTGGGACTGTAAATCAGGTTAAACGCGATTTCTGCCTGTACACCCGATTTGATGTTGATGGCTTCGCCGCCCGAAACGCCCGTCGTGTGGAACGTGTTGTTGGTGATGAGTACCTTACCACCTTCCAGGTAAAAGCCGTCTTCGTTGAAGTTACGAATGATGCTATTCGTGACGACCACTTTGGAGGCCGTGTTCGACGTGTACAGTACGGGGACGTGTTCGCCCGCTGCCGCTTTGTACAACTGGGCTTTCACCGAAGGCGACTCTTCGGTAGTCACGGCTCCACCGTATTCCAGAATTGTATTTTTCAGTACCAGTTCCGTATTCGCAGGGCCAGCGATCAGTCCGCCCCAGAGGTTACCGAACAGATTGGCGGAGGTTTTCCAGGCATCGGGAACGGTGAATTTTACCGGGTTTTCGGCAGTACCTAAGCTGTACAGATTGCCGCGAATCAGAATCTCGGGTTTCACGATGGAATCGCTCATCAGAACGGTAACGCCTTCTTCAATCGTCAGGGATTTGCCTTCGGGAACTTGCAGGTGACCCGTCACTTTATAGGTGTTCCCTTTTTTCCAGATTCCTTCTACGTTACCCGTTACGCTGGTTTCAGTAGGAGCGGGCGTAACCTGCGTGTCTTCTGAATTTTTACTACAACTGGTTAACAGAGCCATGGCGAGGCCAGCGGCCATACACAGTTTGTTCATGATGGTTTTGATTTGAAAGATTTTGGAAAGACTGAATGCTAGAGTTTGAAGCGTAATCCGAGTAAATAGCTGCGTTGATAGTAATCCCGCCGGATGAGGGTTTTACCCGCTTCGGTTTGATGCGGCAAGCCCTGATTAACTGCTTCGGCGTTTTTGATATATACTTCCAGCGGCGTGTTGAGCAGGTTATTCGCTTTAGCGAACAGGACCAGTTTCGATCCGATGGCTTTTTCGAGCGAAGCATCCATTTGCAGAAAGCCCTTTTGCCAGAGATCATTATCCAGGAATTGCGAAACGGTATTGATTCGCTCACCCGTGTAGCTTCCTGCCAGCTGAGCATCCCAGCCGCGATTTTTGTACAGGACGGTCAGGTTAGCAATGTGAGCCGACTGGCCGTAGAGGGGACGCGTCTGATCGACGTACCGAGGTTCTAAATCGCCGCTTTCATTTCGAATACGCATGAATTTGGCCGAGGTAATCTGGGAAAGCGTGTAGGTATAGTTCGCTTTAATACCAAACTGGCGGAAATACCGGATGTAATCGAGTTCAAGTCCGGTATTATGAGCATTGCCAAAGTTACCCGGCGTATAAATGATCGACTGGCCACGAACCGGATCCCGCTGAAGGGTGTATTCAATAGGGTTTTGGATGTACTTGTAAAACAGGCCCACCATGAACTGATCCGTTGCATTCGGGAAATGCTCGTACCGCACGTCGATGTTGTCGGCAATGGCCCGTTTCAAATCCGGATTTCCGCGTTCCTGATATTCTTCCAGAACCACGTTATAGGGAACAATTTCGAAATAGCCCGGACGGTTGAGGGAGCGGAAGTACGAAGCCCGCCAGTTCGTTTGGGCGTTCGATTTGTACTTCACATGCAGACTGGGAAGTACGTCCGTGTACACCTGATTTCCCGTTGGACGATCTTCGCCGATCTGGTTTTTCAGCTCGTAGCCCTGATTGGTATGTTCCACCCGTACTCCGCCCAGAATTTCCCAGTTCAGGGGTGTTACTTTAGCCTGTACATAACCGGAAGAGGTATTTTCGGAAGCATCATACGTCAGGGCACTGCCTACGGAACCGCGGGGGTTCTGAATGGTCCAGTTGATCTGGTCGTAGGATGTGAAATCTTCTCCGTACACGCCCAGCAAGTTGCTGGGACGAAGCTGGTAGTTATTGTAAAAATTACTACGGTCTTTCGTGCGGTATAAACCGCCCGCTTTCCACTCGACGGGCGTATTTCCGAAACGGGAGCGATACGTAAGGTTGAGATACCCCGCCAGATCCGTATCCGAGTTATGTTCCCAGCGGCGGTAGGCATCCTGCACGGTCGTGCGTCTTTCCGTAAAATTTTTCCGTTCACCCAGTAAAGGAATCTGCGTTTGATCGGGCTGTTGATTTTGGGCGGTGGAGTATACGGCGGACCAGTCGATGTCGAACGAGTCACTTAACTGATGTTTTCCCTGTAGGGTATTTGTGAAAATCTGTTGACGCGTAACCCGGCTTCGGGTCGAATAGCCAAGCGTGGCATTACCCGCTTCCGGATCGTAACCGCCAATGGTGAGCTGCGTGGATTTTACATCCCGAATCTGACTGTTTGTTAAATGAATCAGGGCCGTATAAAGCGAAACCTTATTCCGCCCATTCAGGCGATAGTCCACCTTGGTATGCAAACCGTACCGCTGCTGTTGTTCGGAATACTGCCGCTCGTTCAGCTTGGTGAGCGTCACGCCGCGTTGCGTATCCACCGTTTCGGAATCGAAGAACAAGCTGTTACTACCCCGATACGTATTCTGGTAACTTCCGGCGATGATGATACCCAGCTTTTGATTCAGAAACCGATCGCCCCAGGAGAACCCGCCGAGCAAATTCGGCGGCGGTGACTGCCTGGTATACGTCGAGGTCACTTTTGAAAAGTCTGCGGCAGTGGCGTTGTACTGATTGCCTTTTAATTCATAGGGCGATTTCAGGTTTACCGATTTCCAGTCGTAACTCAGGAAGGGTCGATTCATGAATAACTCGCTGTAACCCGTCGAAACATGGGCCGTCAGCACCCGCTGGCTGGGAGCGTCTTTCATGACCAGATTAACCGCCCCGCCAATCGCATCACCTTCCATACTCGGTGTAAGGGCTTTGTAGACTTCCAGACGGTCAAGCAGATCTGAAGGAAAAATATCCAGGGGTACGTAGCGGTAGCGGTTATCCGGACTCGGAATCTTCACGCCATTCACCAGCGTATAGTTATACCGCTTGTCCATGCCCCGGACAATGGCGTATTGCCCGTCGCCGTTGCTGTTCCGCTCCACCGATACGCCCGAAACCCGCTGGATGACGTTCGCAACCGTGAGGTCGGGGGAGAGCTGAATGGCTCGCCCGGAGACGATATTCATCACCTGATCCGCGGAGCGTTCGAGATGACGGGCCGTTTGGTCGCTCGCTCCTTCGCGTCCCGTTCGAACAATTACTTCCTGTAAATTCTGTTTTTCCGAAGGTGTTAAAACGGTATCAAAAGTGATGGTTTCGTTTTCGGAAATACGAATTTCTTTGGTAATGGTTTGATAGGTGATAAAACTAATAGTAATCTGATACGTTCCGGCGGGAATATTTTTAAGCGTATAACTTCCATCCAGGCCCGATACGTCATGAAAAGAAGTATTTACTAAGCGAACAACGGCTCCGGTTACGGGTTCGCCGGAAGCCAGTTCCGTAACCTTTCCCCGAATCGTTCCTGCCCAGGAAGAAAACGAACAAAGCGTAATAAAAAATAGAAAACGATACATCTGTCCCATCGAATGCCTGCTGAATAACGAAGCGAAAACCAACCGGAGAATACGAAGCCTGAAAGACCCGTTTTTCGGTTGGCGATACGAAGGTGGACGATGAAAAATCCATAGTCAAGCAATGGAGCAAGGGCTGAAGTCAAGGCAGAATATCAGGCCGTTAGCACAAAAGCAACAGTGTTAACAAAGTGATCATAATTTATTGAAATTCAATGGTTTAATGCGTTACAAAACCGCCATTAAGTTTCTATTACGCCAATATTACCAAACTGTTAAGCCACTTAAAGAGACTGAACGAAGGCCGTCAGGCTCTCGCCCGCCTCCAGATTGAGTTTTTTGCGTAACCGATACCGCGTCACCCGAAGGCTATCCGGCGAAATGCCCAGTAAGGTTGAAATGTCGGCGGAGGTCAAATTCATTTTTAATAATGCAATCAATCGTAGATCCGAGGTCGATAATTGATCCGAATACGTTCGTAATTTTTCAAAAAAGGAGTGATGAACCTGTTCAAACGTACTGCTAAATTCCAGCCAGTATTGATCATGACTAAAACTGTCATTGATCTGCTGAACAATTTTCTTGATTTGCTTTTTATGATCTCGTTTATCGTCTTTGATTAATTTTTCAAGACTGGTTTTTAGCTGTTCTAAAGATTCATTTTTCTGAATAATGTGTAGAATATGAGTCGATAATTCTTTCGAACGCGTCGCTAATTCATGCTTTAATTGTTCTTCTTCCAGTTGCTTATTGCGTAGTTCCGAAAGCATGAGTTCGTGCTGGGTTTCGTAGACCAGCTGATTCTGTCGGCTCAGGGTTTGTTCATTGCGAACCTTTAGCTTCTGCCGGTTATAAGCGAGTGTAACGATGCCCACCAGCAGGAGTAGTACCAGTACAGCTGCTGCCGTTACGAGCTGGTTGAATTGCCGTTCGTCGGTCAGCTTCTCGATTTCCCGGTTCTTTTTTTCCGTATCGAAAAGGGCCTGCGTCAGTACCAGTTGCTGACTGCTTTCCTGCGAATAAATCTCCGCTTCAAACGCCCGGCTCAGAGCGACGTAGTGGTAGGCACTGTCATGCTGCCCCATCAGTTGATAGGCCTTACCGATGTCGTTGCTGGTGCCGCTGAGGAAATGCCGTTCGTGGGTTGTCAGGGCTAGCTCGTACGCCTGCCGACTGTACATGAGGCTTGCTTTCGGGTGACCGGTTTTTCGTAACACATCACCCAGATTATTAAGAATTTCAATACGCAGTAGCGAATCTTTCGTTTGCAGATTAACCTTCAGGGCTCGCTGGAAGTATACCTGGGCCGAATCGTACCGGGCCAGATCTTCAAAAATGCTACCCATGTTTTCGTAGATTTTCGCTGTTCCTTCCTGATTGTTGGCGGCTACGTACTGCTGCAAAGCTTTTCGCTGAAAGTAAAAGGCACTGTCATACCGTTGCCGTTTTTCGTACAGATGGCCGATGTTGCCGTAGGTTTGGGCTACTCCCGAAGCGTGCGAGGTCTTTCGGAATAGAGCCAGAGCCTGTTCGTACTCCTGCCGGGCCTGATTGGGCTGCTTGCTGTAATAGTACAGCTCGCCCAGGGCGTTGTGCGTTTCTGCCAGTAGGGTTTGCTCGCCGAGTTGTTCAAATTTCTTAGCCGCTTCCGAGTAATATTCCAGGGCTTGCGGATACTGTCCGGCGTGAAAAAACAGACGACCAAGCGTCTGCAAAGCCTGGGCCGCAAGCAGGGGCTGATTGGACTCGAGTGCCAAGGCGTATTGTTGTTTGGTACGGTAAACCAGCGAAGCGGAATCACTGGCTGGCGGCGGAAGGCTTTCGCCCGTATGGGGAAGTAAAGTCCAGAAAATCAGCAGCAGGCAGGCTCGAAATACAGTCAGAATCATCAGATTTCAGCTCGTTTGAACCTGGAAGTTAGGACTTTTTCAAACGTTGATCGTATTATGAAATTGTTAACAACCTAGTAACAGGTAAATCAGGAAGCTGGTAATGAAAAGAGAGCAACTCAGGATTTTTGAATAAATAATAAAGAATTTGTCTATTTAATTTGTTTTATATTGGAATATTGCTCACTTTTGGTTCAGGATTTGAATAAAAAAACAAAACATCTGGTTCCGCCTTTATCCAAACACGAACGCGTATGCAAAAGATTTTGGTTCGTACCAAGGAAGATTACCTCCGCCACATCTTAGCGACCAGTCTTCAGCACGAGGAAGAAAGCCCAGGGTGTTCGGTCCCGGAATGGCTGCCCATTCCCAAGCCGGAACATTACCCGTGCATCGCCATTACGTCTGATCCGGTACGGGAGGGTACGGCTCTGTTCTTTGAAGTAGAGCTGATTTATTTTACGGATTTTTTACATCAAAACTGATGGATGAACAATTACCTGAGTGTTTCTCGTTGGGATGCCATGAAAACGAAACGTACTGATTTGCCCCGGAAGCATCGGTACGTTTTACTTTTTTACCCCCAGGAGTAGGAAGAATGAGCCGGAAGCCCGTAGGTTTACCCCTGAAACCTAGTAATCCATCTGACTTCCATGGACGAATTACGTTATCCCATCGGTCCTTTTACTTACGAAGGCCCCTACACGCCCGAACAGCGTACGCAACTGATCAACAATCTGGCTCTGATTCCGGGTCAATATCAACAAGCCGTCGAAGGATTATCCGAAGATTTACTGGAGATTCCCTATCGTGAAGGGGGATGGACCATCCGTCAGGTCGTACATCACGTAGCCGATAGTCACATGAACGGGTATATCCGTACGAAACTTGCCCTGACGGAAGCTAATCCGACGATTAAACCTTACGAAGAAGCCCGCTGGGCGGAGCTGGGCGATACCTTTCATACGCCCATTCAGGAATCGCTGAATTTACTACAACATCTACACGTTCGCTGGACGAATGTCTTCCGGGCCATGCAGGAAGCCGATTACCAGAAAACTTTTTTCCATCCGGGTTCACAACAATCCGTGACGCTGGACTACCAGTTAGGTAACTACGACTGGCATAGTCGGCATCATCTGGCTCATATTACAAGTCTGCGGGAGCGGATGGGTTGGTGAAATACAAAAACTTTTCAACATTAAAAACCTTTGTATCGTATAGGAAGAGTATTGAAGAATTCCCTACCAGGATCGCATGTGAACGGTTAAGAACACCATACGTTAGGTGACGTATGGTGTTTTGATACCTGAGATCAATGATGGTATATATTCATATCAAATTTGTCCCTTTAATATTCATAAAAAAAGTAGATTTAATACGAATTCAAATTCTTGCTTTTAATACGCTCTGGTTGTAGGAAATAATTTGTTTTAAATAAATAAAGGAAACCTTAGTTCAATACGCTTTTAGCTATAAATAAAGTTTTTATCAGCAAACCGAGAGGTAGTATAAGGGATTAGATACGATCGGCAATTGATATAGGTATAATCTGGTTAGTAACGCCACCCTTATCTACCAGAATTGCTTCACCGCTTTTAATACCATTCGCTCCCGTGAAAAGTCCCAGTACCGCATCTGCAATTTCCGAAGCAGGTACGATCGCACCGCTTGGATTAATACTTGCTCCAAAGGCGGCTTTAGCTTCGGCGTCATGGCCATTAAGACGATCAGCCATAGGCGTATCCGTCACCCAGGGACATACCGCATACACCTGAACGTTCTTGTCTGCACACGAGGCTGCAACGGATTGTGTAATACTCAACACCGCCGATTTACTGGCTCCGTAAACCACTGCCACGGGTAAAGGCATGGTAGTGCCTACAAACGAGGCGGTGTTTACCACTACACCGCTTCCCTGCTTTACCATTTCAGGCAAAACATGCTTGATACACAGGATGACGCCTTTTATATTCGCTGAAAGAACTTCGTCAATTACTTCCTCGGTATTGATTTCCAACGGACCTAATACTCCTTCTGTACCGGCATTGTTGAACAGGAAATCGACTCTTCCGTAGGCCTGCAACGTGCTGTCGACTAGATTTTTTACATCTTTTTCCAGACCTACATCGGTTGACACAAAGAGTGCCTCGCCTCCAGAGCTATGGATTTGTTTTACTACCTCAGCTCCGCGTTCCGTATTACGACCCGCCACCACGACTTTTACGCCTTTGCTTGCTACTAACAGGCAAACTTCTCTGCCTATGCCGGCGGTACCTCCAGTGATAATCGCTACTTTTTTGTTCATAATTTTATGATTGTTTTCAGTAGCAAACATAAAAAATAACTCGACATAGGGAATACAATGAAAGACAATAAGATAAAATAAAAGACAGCGTATATACCGTTGAGTATTGGGATATTAGTAATGAACATGGCTTGTTTTTATGAATTAAAATTGATTATTGATAAGTGTTTTATTTCTCTCTTTAAACGGCAGGTTTAGTGAGCAGGTTATACTAAAATATATCCCGGCAAATGCATTAGTGGTTTAAAAGGGATCAATTGGGTTTGAGTTTAACCGCAAAGAAGTTATTTAAAAGTAGCGGAACTAGAATAAACCTTTTGAAAAGTCGATTAGACGTATTCGCTTGTGATACACTTCCGGATGAGAATGAAGGTAGGATGTTTTTAAATTATGGAATCCTTTTGTAAACTACAGGAAGAGAGTACCCTAGTTAATGAAGGATAAGGTTAAACAGATTTACTGGCTGGGAAGAATTTGGTCTATTTCGTTAGTCACTTGAAATAAATACGTAAAGAAATCCCTCATGCAACCCTGTCAGAGAGTCTGGCATCTGCGAACAAACGAACGACTTAACAAACATGAAACTCCTCACCTGTCTCTTACTTATGGTGAGTCTGGCAACGGTTGAAAGCCTGGCTCAGAGTAAAACCCCGGAAAGCGTGATTCGTATGCAAACCTTGCTCAGGCAAGCCTCCGATACGGCAAATATCCAATTGCCCGAAAAGCAGTATGCGGTGCAGATTAACCAGTGGATCATTCCTCTGGATGAAACGACGTTAATGGACTGGAAAAAGCAGGATGGAGTGTATGCCGTACAGTTTTTTCTGCAAAAAGGAACAGCCATTACCTCGCAACACGACCCAAGCTTTCGCCGGGCTTATGGCGAAGTGAAGTTGTCTTCCAAACAAGCCTGTCAGGAGTTCATCCGTCTGTTTGATGGGTTACGGGTGGAGAGAAAACGATCCTAATAACGTTCAGGAAATACGATTTTATCCACGCAGATGCTTCTTAACTTTTTCAGAAAGTGAGCAAAGCATTATCAAAAAAAGCTCTTCGGTATGAAGAGCTTTTTTTTGATGCAATAGAAGTGATTAAGCCAACTCCATCTTCAAAAACTTCGCCGTGTGGCTGCCTTTTACCTGGGCAACCACTTCGGGTGTACCTTCGGCAATGATCTTGCCACCGCCGTTACCGCCTTCAGGACCCAGGTCAATTACCCAGTCGGAGACTTTAATCACGTCAAGATTATGCTCGATGATGAGTACCGTATTACCCTTGTCCACGAGCTTTTGCAGAACGTTCAACAGGTGTTCAATATCCTGGAAATGCAAACCCGTGGTTGGTTCGTCGAGGATATACAGCGTCTTGCCCGTATCTTTTTTCGAGAGCTCTTCGGCCAGTTTCACTCGCTGGGCTTCGCCACCCGACAGCGTCGTCGCCTGCTGGCCGAGCGTCAAGTAACCCAGGCCTACTTCTTTCAACGTCTGTACTTTGCGTAGAATTTTAGGCTGATTTTCAAAAAAATCAACGGCCTGCTCGACGGTCATATCCAGCACGTCCGAAATGGATTTTCCCTTGAAGCGTACCTCCAGCGTTTCGCGGTTGAAGCGTTTGCCCTTACACACTTCGCAGGGGACGTACACATCCGGCAAAAATTCCATTTCAATTTTCTTCATCCCGGCCCCTTCGCACCCTTCGCAGCGACCGCCCTTGACGTTGAAGCTGAAGCGACCCGCCTTGTACCCGCGAATTTTTGCTTCGGGTAATTCTGAAAACAGGGTACGGATGTCGCTGAACATCCCCGTGTAAGTTGCCGGGTTCGAACGCGGCGTCCGACCAATCGGTGACTGATCGACTTCAATCACTTTATCCAGATGCTCCAGACCTTCGACGGCCTTGTAAGGCATCGGCTCGCGTTTGGAGCGATAAAAGTGGTGATTCAGAATCGGGAACAAGGTTTCATGAATGAGCGTGCTCTTGCCCGAACCCGATACCCCCGTAATCGAAACCATGGTGCCGAGCGGCAGCTTCAGGGTTACGTTTTTCAGGTTGTTGCCATTGGCTCCCGCAATTTTCAGCGTTTTGCCATTGCCTTTGCGACGTTCGGCGGGAATCTGAATGGTACGACGACCGCTGAGGTAATCGGAAGTCGTCGATCGGTTTTCGAGAAATTGCTGGGGTGTCCCGTGACCCACGACCGAACCGCCGTGACGACCCGCTCCCGGACCAATGTCCACCAGAAAATCCGATTCGAGCATCATGTCTTTATCGTGCTCAACGACCAGAACCGTATTACCCAAATCCCGTAAATCTTTGAGCGACTGAATCAGTTTGACGTTATCACGCTGGTGCAGACCGATGCTCGGTTCGTCCATGATATACAGAACGCCGACCAGCTGCGTACCAATCTGGGTGGCCAGACGAATCCGCTGGGCTTCACCACCCGACAGACTCCGCAGGGGCCGATTGAGCGTCAGATAATCCAGACCAATATTGAGCAGAAAGCCAATCCGCTTCCGGATTTCTTTCAGTACTTCTTTTCCAATCACCCGTTGCCGATCGCTCAGGCGATCTTCCAGACCCATCGTCCAGGAAGCCAGCTCCGAAATCTGCATGTTCGCCAGCTCGGCAATATTTTTATCATCAATCTTGAACCAGAGGGCTTCTTTTTTCAGACGGGCTCCCTGACATTCCGGACAGGCTTTGATGACCATGAAATCCTTCAGCCAGTCCTGAATCTTATCCGATCCGCTTTCCTGTTGACGTTTCAGGAAGTTGATGATGCCTTCGTACTTGGTATTCCACTCCGTACCCTCGTATTTTTTCGACGGTACTGGAACGGGTTCGTCCGAGCCGTACATCATCATTTCCATCGCTTCGGGCGGAAACTTTTCAATCGGCGTCGTCAGACTCACCTTGAAGGGTTTGAGCAGAACTTCCAGTTGCTTGAAAATCCAGAGTTCGCGGTACTCGCCAATGGGTGCAATAGCCCCCCGGCTGATACTCAATTTCTTATCCGGAATGATAGAATCAATCGTAATCTCTTCAATGACACCCAAACCTTGACAGGTGGGGCACCAGCCGTAGGGCGAGTTGAACGAAAACGCATTGGGGGCGGGCTCGTCGTAACTGATTCCTGACACGGGGTCCATCAGGTTTTTGGAAAACCAGCGGGTCTGGTCCTGATCGTCCTGCAACAGCATTAGGCCTTTACCCATTTGCAGGGCTTTCCCGACGGACTGACTCAGGCGGAAACGATCGTCGTTTTTAGGAATGAGCCGATCGATTACTACTTCGATGTCGTGAATTTTGAAGCGGTCGAGCTGCATCTTCGGAACAATGTCCTGAATCTCACCATCGACCCGAACTTTCGTATAGCCCTGTTTGGCGATCTGTACGAAGAGTTCGCGGTAATGTCCTTTCCGGCCCCGTACAATGGGAGCCAATAAAATCGTTTTCCGGTTGTCGTAATCCTTCAGAATCTGATCAATGACCTGATCCTGCGAAAACTGAACCATTTTATCACCCGTTACGTAGCTGTAGGCCTCACTCGCCCGGGCGTAAAGCAAACGCAAAAAGTCATAGATTTCGGTAGTGGTTCCTACCGTAGAACGGGGGTTCTTGGACGTCGTTTTCTGCTCAATGGAAATGACGGGCGAAAGACCTTCAATTTTATCGACATCCGGCCGTTCCATTGAACCAATGAAGCCCCGGGCGTAGGCCGAAAAGCTTTCCATGTAGCGTCGCTGCCCTTCAGCATAAATGGTATCAAACGCCAGCGACGATTTTCCCGAACCGCTGATGCCAGTAATGACGACCAGCTTGTTGCGGGGAATGGTTAAATCAACGTTTTTGAGATTGTGCTCACGGGCACCTAAAATTTCAATGAGTTCCTGACCGGCGGGCTCGGTGGATATGGTGGGAAGCTTAGTTTCTGCCATGAGTTTGTAACAACGTAAAAACAAGTAAAGTTACCGCTTTTGACTTTTTTTTCAGTGGATAAAAAGAAACCGATGCCATGAAACGAATACCTTCGTAGGTTCTTAAAATTTTTTATTATCTAAACGAGTCTAAGTCGCTGTTTTTTCGCTTAGCTACGTAAGGATAAGCCGTTAACGAACAGAACCGCTGCATCTATAGGCTACTATGAAACACCTCTTTGTACCCATTTTGGGCTGCTTTTTAAGTCTGTCTAGTCTTGCTCAACAAGCCCCCAAGCCCTACGGAGCCTTACCTTCCGCTCGCCAGTTGAAGTGGCACGATACAGAAATGTACTGCATTGTACACTTTACGCCTACAACGTTTGAAGACAAGGAGTGGGGGTACGGTGATGCCGATCCGAAGACGTTTAATCCCTCGAATTTTAGTGCGGAACAAATCGTAAAATCGGCCAAAGCAGGCGGATTTCGGGGCATTGTATTCGTCGCCAAACACCACGATGGTTTCTGCCTCTGGCCGACCAAAACCACTGACTACAACATCAGTAAAAGTCCCTTCCGCAACGGAAAAGGCGATATGGTGAAGGAAATGGTGGACGCCTGCCGGAAAAACGGTATGAAAATTGGCCTGTACTGCTCGCCCTGGGACCGTAACAGTGCAGCCTATGGAACCGATAAATACCTGCCCATTTATCAGGCCCAGCTCAAGGAATTGTACACGCAATACGGTGAGTTGTTTATGTCCTGGCATGATGGTGCCAACGGCGGCGATGGCTACTACGGTGGGGCCCGCGAATCCCGGAAAATCAATAATCTGACGTATTACGACTGGGACAACACCTGGCAGATTACCCGGAAACTACAACCCAATGCCAACATTTTCAGTGATATAGGCTGGGACGTCCGCTGGGTAGGCAATGAAAAGGGTTTTGCTAACGAAACGTCCTGGGCAACTTTTACGCCTACGGCGGCGGATGGGAAAAGCAAAGGCGTACCCGGCAACGCCAATGACTACGACGCTCCGACGGGTACACGAAACGGAGAGAAATGGATTCCGGCGGAGTGTGACGTACCCCTGCGACCGGGCTGGTTTTATCACGCGAGTCAGGATGGGAAGTCTAAATCTCCGCAGCAGTTGCTGGAACTGTACTATAAAAGTGTGGGTCGCGGAGCCGCGTTTGATCTGGGTCTCTCGCCTGATAAACGCGGTCAGTTACACGGAGACGACGTGGCCATTCTGAAAAGTTTCGGTGAAATTCTGAAGAAGACTTTTAGCAAAAACTGGGCCAATACGGCTCAGGTAACGGCTACGGGTGGCCGGGGCTTTGCGGTAAAAACCATGCTCGACAACAACCGCCAAACCTATTGGGCCAGCAAAGACGACGTAACGACGCCGGAACTGGTCCTGAGCTGGTCGAAGCCCGTTTCATTCAATGTGCTGAGTATTCGGGAGGCCATCGCTTTAGGCCAGCGAATCGAGGAGTTTGCTCTGGACGTCTGGGAAAACGGGGATTGGAAAGAAATCCACCGGGGCACCAGCGTAGGAGCCTTGCGGCTGGTACGCTTGCCGAAGTATCATACCACGGAAAAAATCCGCGTTCGGATTACGAAATCGCCCGTAGCAGTAACCATCAGCGAGTTGGGTGTCTATACGGAACCCGAGCAATTACTCGCTCCGACGGTTCGCCGGGATCAGAAAGGAACCGTGACGATCAGTTCGCCCGTATCCGTTCGGGAAATTCGGTATACGCTGGATGGGTCGGAGCCGAAAGCGACTTCGCCCTTGTATAGTGAAGCGTTTGCGTTACCCCAGGCAGCTACGGTGAAAGCACGGGCGTTCGGCGAGGCCCAGAGCGGTCCGGTAACGACGGTAGATTTTGATATGCCTTCCACCAAATGGAACATTGATCAGAAAGCGGATAAGGCTATCGATGGGGATCCAACGACCGTATGGACTTCGGCCAAGGATGCTTCTTACCCGCATACGCTCACGCTTGATTTAGGTGAAACGCTCGGACTGAAAGGCTTTACGTACACTCCCGACGCTTCGGATCACCGCAGTGGCACGGTTTACAAATACCGGGTGTACGTATCGACCGATGGTGAAAACTGGGGCCAGCCCGTTGCGGAGGGACAATTCGACAACATTCAGAATAACCCGCTCGAACAACGCGTACGCTTTAAGCAAACAGTGCCGGGACAATTCCTGCGGTTTGTAGCGGTAGAGTCTACGAACGGAAAGGAAACCTGGGCTCGCGTGGCCGAGCTGGGCGTGATTACCAAATAAGTCATCCGGACAAATCCGTTGCGGCTTCGAGTTAAAATCGAAGTTTCCGCACTATATCAACTGAAAACGCTACACTGAAAAATAGTCAAGAAACACATGAATCGTAGAGATTTTATTCAACAGTCGGCCCTGGCGGGTGCGGGAATGATGCTTCCGTTTACGGGTAAGGCGGCGGCGGCTTTCCCGGAAGTACGGATTGCGGCCAACAAACGCAATTTTACCAGCAAAGCCGTAGAAGCTACTATCCAGCGAGTACAGAAAATGATCGGGGATGAGGAGCTGGCCTGGCTGTTTGGCAACTGCTTCCCCAATACCCTCGATACCACGGTTCATTACAGCGAAAAAGGCGGCAAACCCGATACCTTCGTGATTACGGGCGACATCGACGCCATGTGGTTACGCGACAGTACGGCTCAGGTATGGCCGTATCTCTCGCTGGTGAAAGACGATGAGCCGCTGCGGAAACTGATTGAAGGAGTGGTTCGTCGTCAGACCAAATGTATCCTGATTGATCCGTATGCGAATGCCTTCTACAACGGCCCTGGCCACAGCGAGTGGTATTCGGATAATACGAAGATGAAGCCTGAACTGCACGAACGGAAGTGGGAAATCGATTCCCTGTGCTACCCGGTTCGTCTGGCGTATGGCTACTGGAAAACGACGGGGGATACGAGTCCGTTTGATGCAGATTGGAAACAGTCCATCCGCATGATTATCCAGACGTTCCGTGAACAGCAGCGGAAAGAAAATCGCGGTCCGTATACTTTTACCCGTAAAACGGCCTGGGCTACGGATACCGTTCCCGGCAATGGCTATGGCAACCCGACCAAACCCGTAGGTTTGATCACGAGTATTTTCCGTCCTTCGGATGATGCCACGATTTATCCGTTTCTGGTACCGTCGAATTTCTTTGCCGTAGCGATTTTGAAACAGGCAGCGGAAATCAGTCAGAAAATTGGTGACTCGGCTTTGGCAACGGAGTGTAAAACGCTGGCGACGGAAGTCGAGCAGGCGTTGAAGAAATACGCCATTGTAGAGCACCCGAAGTTTGGCAAAGTATTTCCGTTTGAAGTAGACGGCTTTGGCAATGCTCTGTTTATGGACGATGCCAATGTACCGAGTCTGCTGGCTCTGCCGTACCTGGATTCTGTATCGGTGAAAGATCCGATTTATCAGAATACGCGAAAACTGATTTTAAGCGATTCCAACCCGTATTTCTCGAAAGGAAAAGCGGGCGAGGGAATCGGTAGTCCGCACACGCTGGTGGACAGTATCTGGCCGATTGCGGTTACCATGCGGGCGTTGACTTCCCAAAGCGACGCGGAAATCCGGGCTCAGCTGAAGCAGCAGAAAATGACGCACGCGGGTACGGGCTTCATGCACGAATCGTTCAACAAAGACGACGCGAATAACTTCACCCGTAAATGGTTTGCCTGGTCAAATACGCTCTTCGGTGAATTGGTACTGAAGGTGGCGAATGAACGTCCCGCGATTTTGAAGGGGGCTTTGTAGGCTTTTGTGGGTAGGGCCGGGCCATGGGTTGCACCCATAGTTAATCACAGTAAACCCCTTCGTGGGTTGGGAATCCCCAACCCCGAAGGGGTTTACTACGAATAGCCCCGTATGAAATGCGGGGAATTAACCCGGTTTCGTTGGGGCACTCCTCCCCGGGTTGCACCCGGGGCTATTTATATTGAACTCCTTCGGAGTTTTTTCTAGTTATTCAACGGTGGTCAAGACGGATAAGAATCCTCTTAACATTGCTCTTATGGATCATTCTTCTGTATATGAGCACCTTTACCCAGATTTTATATCAGATTGTCTTCAGTACCAAACATCGTGAACCGACGCTGACGCGGGAGAATCGACCGTTGCTATTCCGCTATTTCTGGGGCGTTCTTCAACGGAAGAATTGTCGTTTATACCGAATCAACGGAGTAGAGGATCATGTGCATATCCTGACGCATATTCATCCTTCCGTAGCTCTGGCCGATTTGGTTAAAAGTCTCAAGCTGGCTAGTTCGGAGTACATCAAAGAGCAAAACCTGTTTAGAGACTTCCGGGGCTGGCAGGTTGGATACGGAGCATTTACGTATTCGCAAAAAGAGAAAGAGGTGTTGATCGCCTACGTGAAGAATCAGGAGGAGCACCACCGCTTGAAGACCTTTCCCGATGAACTCCGGGACTTACTCCAGGAACACGGCATTGCATTCGACGAAAGATACTTGTTATAACTCCGGAGGAGTTCAACATCCTTAGCCCCGGGTACAACCCGGGGAATCGGGCAAGATTTAATACTTAATCCGCACCCGAATCGTATGCGGAGCGGGCTGATTCCCACCAAAGTACAATCCCGTTTTGTAAGCAAACTTCTTGTTGTGATTGAATCGTACGGGCTCACCGTCCATGACCCGATATTCCTTTCGACCGTAATCAATTTTAATACTCAGTCGAGTGGGTTGATTAATGGACGTTTCGCCGACTTTGAAGGCCGTGCGTTGGCCGTCCACGTACGCATAACAACCCAGATCAATTTTCTGCGTTTCCGGATTCCACCGCCAGGCTACCCGAGCCCCGTCTACCTGATGCGGTGCTGAACCTAAATCCTGATTTTTGGATCCGACAAAGCCCAGCCCAATCACCTTATTCCAGTCATGCTGATCGACACTCTGTAAATCATAAATACAGGTACTGTCGAAAGTAACGGTGGCCGCCACTTCCCGAGGCTGATCAAAATGCCCGTTTTGCGTTTAAAAATCGGTTCATGACTAAACGCTTCAATCACCACCCACTCCGGATCAGAAAACAGAAAGTCGGGGACACAACCCTGAAAAAACAGTCCTACCCATAACAGGCTCACGTAACAGAAGAAACGACTGGCGTACGAACGAAGAAGCATACGGGATAATTTGTAAAAGCTTAACGGTATGGGGTTACAAAGTTGGTATACAGTACAGGCAATAATTCGGAGGAAAGCGATCATTCGAAACGAAAACGTACGTAGAATGACTCAGCAAAGTAAGTCAATCCCCCATATACTTTTGATAGGGGGATTTTTTTTCTTAACCCATTTCATCTTCGTATATGAGCTTCAGGCTCAGGAATTGTATCCCGTTTCCCTGCCCGATCGTTCTTGGCACGGCGAGCAACGGGCTTTACGGTACCGCCCCGACGGTAAAGATTTCGTCATAGTCAATGGCAAGCGAAGGTTTACCCGAGCCCTATACGGAACCAACACGGCTTTTCGGGCCGAAGCGGGCGATCTGCCCGAGTTTGCTCTGTATATGCCAGGGATGGGCGGGAATCTGAAATTTGGCCTGGTGAAAGGCTCAGTCAGTAAATGGATGAATGACGCAGACACCATCACGGCCCGGTACCGACCCGGCTCGATGTTGTATGAAATCAAGGATGCACTTTTAGGACCGGGAACGCTCGAACTAACCATCTTGCCCTTAGCCGACGCAGAAGGAATCATCGTCAAGGCTCAGTTCAAGAACGTATCGGATGATCTGGAACTAGGCTGGACTTTCGGCGGAGCCAGCGGGAAAAAATTCAGTCGCAACGGCGATATGGGTCCCGATCCGGAATCAAGCTTTTACCTGAAGCCGGAATATTGTACCGATAATCGCTTCACCATTCAGAAAAATACCTTCGCCCTCCGGTACGGTTCCGGACTGCCCGTACAATCTACTTCTACTGAAACAGCCAAACTCAAAAAAGAACAGACTCTACTCGGCTTCGTGCCGGCGGCTTCTACGGTTCAACTATCCGATGCTACGCAACAAGAGTCTCCGTTGCAACTGGCTAAATCCCAGGCGGCGGCCTCACCCGTACTGACGGGTCGAGTGAAAGGAAATGAGCCGCTGTACTTTGCTTTGCAGAATCCGGAAAGTAAAGCAGAACTGGTATATGCAAATGCCGCGACTCTTTTTGCCGAAGCCGAGATCGCCCGAAAAAAAGTAGCGAATCGCATTCAGGTCAAAACGCCTGATCATTACCTCAATACCGTTGGCGGTGCCCTCAGTATCGCTTCGGATGCCCTCTGGGAAACGCCTTCGTATTTGCACGGAGCCATCGGCTGGCGGATTCGCCTGAATGGCTGGCGGGGAGCGTATACGGCCGACCCCCTGGGCTGGCATGACCGGGCACGAACGCATTTTCGGGCCTACGCTCAATCGCAAATGACTGCACCCGCTTCCGGACCGAGCGTACCGGATACGGCCAATCATCTGGCTCGCCAGCAGGAGAAACTGGGGAATGCGGTGTTTACAAGCGGCTATATCAGTCGTGATCCGGAGGGGAAATCCATTCGTCCGCACCATTACGACATGAATCTGGTGTACATCGACGCTCTGCTCTGGCACCTGAACTGGACGGGTGATCTAACCCTCGCCCGGGAGTTATGGCCCGTCATCCAGCGGCATCTGGCCTGGGAAAAACGCAACTTCGATCCCGATGGTGACGGTCTCTACGATGCCTACGCGGCCATTTGGGCCAGTGATGCCCTGCAATACAGCGGTGGAGCCGTTACGCATACCTCGGCGTACAACTACCGGGCGAATCGGATGGCCGCCACGCTGGCGAAGCTATTGGGCGAAGATGCGAAACCCTACGAACGGGAAGCTGAAACCATTCATCGGGCCATTAACCACGTTCTGTGGATTCCCGAAAAGGGTGTATACGCTGAATTCCAGGATGCCATGGGCCTGAAGAAACGCCACGATGTTCCGGCCTTATGGACGATCTACCACACCATCGATTCCGACGTGCCCGATGCTTTTCAGGCCTACCAGAACTTACGCTACATCGATACCCAGATTCCGCACATTCCAGTACGGGCCAAAGGGCTCAGCGACGAAGGCTTCTATACGATTTCAACCAGCAACTGGATGCCGTATGAGTGGTCCATTAATAATGTAGCTTTAGCCGAATCGGCTCATACGGCTCTGGCAAACTGGGAGGCGGGGCGTACGGAAGAAGCCTTCAAACTCTGGAAAAGCGAATTGCTGGCATCGATGTATCTGGGGGGAAGTCCCGGAAACTTTGTTCAGATTTCCCATTACGATGCCAATCGTGGGGAAGCCTATCGGGATTTTGGGGACCCGGTCGGTATCAATTCCCGAACACTTGTGGAAGGCTTGTTCGGTATCGTACCGGATGCCTTGAATAACCGGCTCCTGATTCGTCCGGGCTTACCCAAAGCCTGGCCGTACGCATCCCTGGAAATCCCGGATTTATCGTACGACTTCAAGCGAAACGGCCTGACGGACGTATACACCCTGAAACCCCGGTTTTCGAAAAAACTGGATTTGTGTGTACGGGTAAACGCCTTACGGGACGGGATCAAACAAATCACCATCAACGGAAAGAAAGTAACCTGGAAGATGGTACCCGACGCCATTGGTCAGCCCGTAATCGAAATCAACAGTCCTGCACAGGACTCGTATGAAATACGCATAGAGTGGACGGGAAATGATTTTAAGTCCATTCCATTACGCGATACCTACGCTCAGGGTACCGCCCAGACCATTCTATTTCCCGGAACTCTCATTCAAAAGATTTTTGACCCGCAGGGAGTCTGGCAGAATGTACAAACGAAGGGACATACCCTGCGTGCAACGATTACTTCCAAATCCGGTTCGCGAACGGCCTTTGTCCAGTTAAAACAGGGACAGCTGACCTGGTGGCATCCGGTTTGTTTTGAGGTACAGGAACGGCTATTACTCGTGACTCAGTCGGCACAGACAGCCTTTCAGCTAAAAAATCACACGGATCAAGCCATGGAGCTGCAGTACACCGTTCGGGGTATATCCGCGGAAGTAAAACTGGAACCCAGAGGATTGTCTGAACCAATCCGGATTCCGATAGGCCAGCTTCGTCCCGGTACCAATCCGATAACGATTCAAACCAATTCAGGCGAGCGTTTCTCCCTGACACTAACTAACTGGGAGGCAGCCTTGCCGGAATCTTCTCAGGAACCGGTATCGCTCACACCGTACTTCAACGACCGGGTAACGCAGATTTTCAGGAATCAGTACCTGTCGCCCCGACCGCAAACGCCTACGCTGCAACTGCCCACGCAGGGCATTGGCGAATGGACGCACCCGCTGTTGATGGCAGAGATCGACGACTCGGGTTTACGTCAGCACCTCGCTCAGCACCAACACACGCTTACCTTGCCGCAGGGAATTCGGTTTCAGTCGCCGGGGGAGGGGAAAAACATACTTTTCGTTTCCCGCTGGGACAATTACCCAACGGAGGCTCGACTGCCTGTCACCGGCCGGGCTTCGCATGCGTACCTGCTTCTGGCGGGTTCGACCAATCCCATGCAGAGCCGGATTGAAAATGGTTTGCTGGAAATCAGTTATACGGACGGTACTGCGGAGCGACTAGTACTACGCAATCCTGAAAACTGGTGGCCCATCGAAAAAGACTATCTGGACGATGGCTTTGCCTTCTCAACCGGGGCCGTACATCCACCCCGCGTACACCTGAAAACGGGCGAAGTCGTCTACGGTGAAAAACTCGACAAGTACAACGGCAAGGAAATCGAAGGCGGAGCGGCTACGGTACTGGACTTGCCGCTCAATCCTTCCAAAACGTTGAAAGAACTCAAACTTACGGCCTTAGCTAACGATGTAGTGATTGGATTGATGAGTGTAACTTTGGTACGGCCCTGATAGGTGCAGCGTACGGTTCGTTTCTCAAACGTTTATAACCGTTCGAAGAGTAGTTGAATCAGAACGGGAAACACTGTTCCGACCATTGCAGAGGTTCGGGTAAGGGTTCATTACTGAATTCCAGATGAATCACCCGGCGTCGCTGCTGATTGGTAGTACGATTGGACGCGTGCAGTAAGAGCGGTTTCATAAGCATCACGGCCCCCGATGTTACCGGACAGATTTCTTCCATTTCCTGCTGCCAGTCAATGGCTTCGGGTCGGTACACACCTCTGCGATGCGATCCCGGAATTACTTTCAGGGCTCCATTCGATTCAGTCGTATCATCCAGGTGAATACGAATCGTTAGGTTATTTTCCAGGATTGTCAGCGGAGGCTGTACGGCAAACTGATTTTGCTTCACCGTCCAGGGACCGAAGCCTTCCCGATCTATTTTCTGATCCACAGAAATGGTTAAGTCCTGATGATAGGCAACAAACCAGTTCGACTGTTCGGGTTTATCAAAATAGATGGACTTGACGAGGAAAGCATTTTTGCCCAATAGTTCCTGTACTAAAGCATTGAAAGCGGGCTTGAACAACAGAGGCTGTAAGTCAGGTATTTCCTTTAGAAACTGCCGGATGGCAAACAGATCAGCCGTTTTGCGGAAGGTTGGTTTCGCCGGATCTACTTCCGATACGTGCCGCAGAATCGCATCGATTTCCGCGGCGTTGAAAAGAGGCTTGGTAATGGCGTATCCCTTATTTGCCAGTTGCTGTTTCAGCGAGGTGTATTCCATTGGTTTACTTCTGCGAAATAATAGACGTTTCAATCGCCTCATACGCCGCATCCATCACTCGACGCCTGATTCGCAGGCTGGTAATCAGGTTATTGTTCGCGTTCGGATGGACGCGGTTGGAAAGAAAGATGAGTACTAGATCAGTAGCCGGATCAGCCCAGACCAGCGTTCCCGTGAAGCCCGAATGTCCAAAAGCCCGGGGCGAAGCAAAAGAAGAGATGTACGCATTGCCATTGGCATCGGGTTGCCGATCCCAGCCCAGTCCCCGATGGCTACGGAGCGTATAATTGTGTGAAAACATAGGAACGGTAGAGGGCAAGAAATACCGCCGTCCGCCGTAATACCCGTTCTGTAGATTCATCTGCATCAGAATCGCCAGATCGTTGGCTGTACTGAACAAACCCGCGTGACCCGATACACCGCCCTGAATAGCCGCATTCTGGTCGTGAACGGTGCCGCGAAGCAGGACTTCCCGAAAGACCCGGTCGTCTTCCGTTGGAGCAATTTTCCAGTCGCTTACCCCATTCCAGAGTGGACTGAAGAGCGTATTGTACATGCCCAGTGGTTCGTAAAAGGCATCCTGTACCAACTCTTCCAAGGGCTGATTGGAAACCTGCTCGACGAGGCGACGCAACATAATCAGGCCCAGATCGGAATAGATAAACTTGTACTGACCCCGACGATCACGTTGCCCGGTCATCGGACTATTCACCACCCATTTCCAGACGGAATCAATGGTAGCAGGTTTGGTCCACAGGTCGCGGGCCACCAGTAACGTATAGTTCAGGGTATCTACCCGTAAATCGAAATCGGGACTGAAAATGCCTTGGGGTTTGGTACGTTCCCAGAAGGGTTGATATGCCAGCAGACCCGACTGGTGCATCAATACGTCGCGAATGACCAGGTGTTCTTTCGACGTTCCTATCAGTTCAGGCAGGTAATACGATACTTTCTGATTGAGATCCAGAAGCCCGTTTTCGTTGAGTAACATTACGGCCTGTAGCGTAGCGGCTACTTTCGTTACCGAGGCCAGGTCGTACAGGGTGGTGTCCCGAACGGGTTCGAACGGAGTGAGGTTGTACGTAAGTTTTCCGTAATTTTTCTGCCAGACTACGCGGCCTTTGTGAGCGACGAGTACCTGTCCACCGGGGAAAGCTCCCTTCCGGATCGACTCGTCCATAATGGCATCAATGCGTTGCAGCTTGCCTGAATTCATCCCCACCGTTTCGGGCTGACCGTAACTCAGTCGGCCAATGGCTTGGGTAGGCAAGCCGTGTCCTACTGGAAACAAACCTTCGACGGATACGGGCAATTTACCCAGAGCCGGAATGGCTCCGAAGAGTACTTCCGCCACGGCCGTTTGAGCATAGGGATCGCCTTCGTAACCGCATACTAACGTCGGTACTGTCGGGAAATATTTGAGGCTATACGGATTGCCAAAGGCACAAACTACCACGCGGTTACCCCGCTTCACCAACTGCTTGATGAATTCTACCGACGCCCAGGAAACCCCGTAGTTCTGAGCTACCTTCTGCCGCATTTCGTGCAGACTCACAATAACCACCTGACTGGAATCAACCTTGCCCAGCATTTCCGCAAAAAAACGCTCGTCGGTTTTGGTACCGTTGGCGTAACACGTTACGTTGGCGTATTTGCGTAAGGTGTTCTGGAAAACGTTACCATCGCTCTCGCCAATGGCAATGGCACTCAGTTTCAGGGTATCTAGTTGGACGAATGGAATTAGTGACTGGTCATTCTTGACGACCGTTACCGCATTTTCGTACAGTTGCTGCCGCAAGGCTTCCGACTGCGGCGTTTTCAATTCTTTAACCAGCGTCTTACTCACCGGAACCGCCTGATACGGCACCAGTCCGACCCGATGTTTCGCATACAGAATTTTCTGGACGCGGCGGTTAATTTCCTCTTCGCTAATCTGGCCGCTTTCGATGGCCTGCTTGATTTTTTGTACGGAAGCTCCCACGCTTTCGGGTTGCAGTAATAGATCATTACCCGCCAGTAAGGCCTGTAAGTTGGCTTCCGGAGCGAGTTTTCCCTTCGTCACGCCCCGCATATTCATGGCATCCGTCACCACCAGTCCATTGAACTTGAGCTGATTCTTTAGCAAATCCGTAACGATGGGGGCCGAAAGGGTAGACGCAATGGGTCGGGATTCGTAGGCCGGTACTTCCAGGTGAGCGACCAGAATACTCGCCACACTGTCTTCGATTAAGGCCCGAAAGGGCGGCAGCTCAAACTGATTGAGACGGGCCAGATCGTGCGTGATTTTGGGTAAGGTACGGTGTGAATCGGTATGGGTATCGCCGTGGCCGGGAAAATGCTTGGCACAGGCTAGTACGCCCGCTTCCTGTAAGCCTCGGGCGTAGGCCTTTCCTTTTTCGGCTACGTTTACGGGATCTTCGCCGAACGAACGGTACCCAATAATCGGATTGAGCGGATTGGAGTTAACATCTACGACCGGGGCAAAATTCATCTGTACACCAATGCGTTTACACTGACGACCAATTTCCCGCCCCATTTCGTAAATCAACTGATTGTTTTGAATGGCTCCCAGGGTCATCTGATGCGGAAAGGACGTACCCAACGCCAGCCGCATCCCTAAACCGTTTTCAGCATCCAATGAAACGATGAGGGGAATCCGCGACTGCCGCTGATAGCGATTGCTCAGTTCAGCCTGTGAATACGGGTCTCCCTGAAAAAAGATTACCCCTCCAACATGATACGCTTTGATGAGTCGATCAATGGTCGCGTAGTACGATTCATACCGATTGGAGTACGTGCCAATGACAAAAAACTGGCCGATCTTCTCGTCCAGTGTCATGCTCGAAAGGGTACTGTCTACCCATAGCTGAGCGGCCGAAACTCTGGTAGAATCCAGCATCGGGTTCGTCAGTACAAGGGAAGAAACCGGTTGACTTTCCGTACTTACACGTTCAATAGATTTCGGGGATTTCCAAGCCGTCAGAGCCCACAGAACACTTAATCCCAGATAAACTAACTTATTCTTCAACATCCTGATCATCAATACGTACTACGAGAACGCGAAAATATCTCTAAAGTATGAGTTCAAAACATACATATTTCAAAAATTCGGTTCGCTTTTACGAGGGATTTGGACGAAATTCGCGTTTCTACAGTATCCAACACACCCGATTAGGAATTCATTCAGAGTCTTTTTCGGAATCATACATTCATTCGGAAGACCCATTATAAGCCGATTTTTTTCATGCAAGATATAATTCAACTCCTGCCCGATTCTATTGCGAACCAGATTGCGGCGGGCGAGGTCGTACAACGACCCGCATCGGTAGTGAAGGAGTTGCTTGAAAATTCCATCGATGCACGGGCTACGCAAATTCAGTTGCTGGTCAAAGACGCAGGTCGTACGCTGATTCAGGTCATTGACAATGGCATCGGCATGTCTGAAACTGACGCCCGAATGTGTTTTGAACGTCATGCTACCTCTAAAATCCGTACGGCAGAAGATTTGTTTAAAATCCGTACCATGGGTTTCCGGGGTGAGGCGATGGCTTCCATTGCGGCGGTAGCTCAGGTTGAATTACGGACCCGCCGGGAATCAGATGAACTGGGTACGCACCTGAAAATTGACGCTTCCGAACTGAAAACGCACGAGCCTTGCCAGACGCCCGTTGGCACGAACATCTGCGTAAAAAACTTATTTTTCAACGTTCCGGCTCGTCGGAACTTTCTGAAATCCAATCCCGTAGAAATGCGTCATATTCTGGACGAATTTCAGCGGGTTGCTCTCTCGTATCCCGAAGTGGGCTTTACATTACACCACGGCGAAACGGAAGTATATAATTTGCCGGGGGGCAAAATGTCCCGCCGGATTGTCGATTTATTCGGGAAAAATTACCGGGAGCAACTCGCGGATACGCGGGAGGAAACCCCATTTGTGAAAGTATCAGGTTTCATTGGGAAACCGGAATTCGCCAAGAAAGTACGGGGGGAGCAATTCTTTTTCGTCAATCAGCGATTCATTCGCCATCCGTACCTGCATCACGCCGTACTGAGTGGTTTTGAAGGGCTTATTCCCGAAGGCAATCATCCCTTTTACGTACTCAATATTGAGATCGATCCGGCTCATATCGACATCAACGTCCATCCGACCAAAACGGAAATTAAGTTTGATGACGAACGCTCCGTATACGCCATTGTACGGGCGGCAGTGAAACGGGCGACGGGTGTATACGGACTAGCTCCGGCCATCGACTTTGAGATGGACGTCAATCTGCTCAATCCCGCTCAATCGCTGTCGTTTCAGCAGAAAGACTACGCCAGTCACTTCGACGCCTCCGTTCACGAAAACCGAAAAGTTACCGACGAGGAATCTGCTACTCCCAGTCGCGAATCCTATGCTTCGCAAGCTTCCCGGTCTTCGGTCCCTAAACGAAATATCAGTAGCTGGGAAAAGTTGTTCGAGGGACTGGAAGGTCCGGCCCAGGAGGAGCGTCACAGTATCTTTGCCATTCCTCCCGATATTATTCCCAGCGTAAAGCCTTTCACGCCACCCATGCCTGAAGTCGGTCCGGAAGAAGAATCGATTTCGGTTGGGGCCAGTATTACCTTTCAAAGTAAGGCCAACCGGTTGCCGATGGAGGAGTCACCTACGGAACCTATTGGAGAAATTCCGCAAGAGCCTGCCCACGAGCAAACGTTCAGTTCGAAAGCGACCCCCCGCCCAGCGGCTAAAGCTCCCTTACTGGATTATGAACGGATGCTGTTTCAGGTGCATAATCGCTATGTACTCTCGCAGGTGAAATCGGGGCTTATGGTGATTGATCAAAAGGCGGCTTACGAACGCATTCTTTACGATAAATACCGGGGTTCCCTGGAAAAGCGTAATGCCGCTTCCCAGCAATTATTATTTCCGAAAACGGTTTCCCTGAACCCGATTGATTTTCAGTTGGTGATCGAAATTCAACAGGAAATACGGGCTTTAGGCTTCGATTTCGCTGAAATTGGAAAAGATGCGTTCATCCTGTACGGTATACCCGCCGAAGTGATGGACGAAAATGAAGAGGATTTGTTCGAAGGCTTACTGGCTCAGTTTCGGCAACATTACGCCGAGCTAAAACTGGATCGGCCTGAGGCTTTGGCCCGTTCGTTTGCCAAGCGTTCGGCGGCTCGCTACCTGACGCGTTTATCTGCGGAGGAAATGAGTGCCCTGGTCGATCAGTTATTTGCTTCAAGTAACCCTTCGTACACACCCGGAGGCGATCCGACCTTCACTATTCTGGGACTCGAAAAACTTGCGGGTTTATTACGGTAATCATACATTGGTACCAGTCATTCGTAGCTCAGGTCTGTTGATGGCCTGAGCTTTTTTTATAATCAGCAACAAAAGTTTATACCGTTTATGCAACAATGTTGCAAAGTATGTTACTTTTGTGAAGAATTTGTTCCACGTTTAACGAAAGGAAAGTATTTCCATTCGCAAACTTCAACGTTTTATGCAAAAGAAATTCTGGCTGTATGTGCCGCTCCTTGCTCTAGTTGCTCTCTCCTCCTGTAAGAAAGAAAATGATCCGGAACCGGACGAGAATGAATTAATCACAACAGTGCAATTAACGCTGACGGCTAATGGTAGCTCAAAAGTGTATACCTGGAAAGATGTCGATGGAGAAGGCGGACAAGCTCCGGTAATTGATTCCATCGTGCTGGCTAAAAATCAGGCGTATACGTATTCAGTTCGCTTTCTGGACGAATCCAAATCGCCCGTGGAGGATGTAACAGAAGAAATTCGGGAAGAAAGTGACGAGCACCTGGTCGTGATGACGCCTAGTCCGACTGGCTCGCTAACCGTTACTACTACGGATAAAGATCGCAATAACCGACCCATTGGTTTAGTCGGAGAGATTAAAACTTCGGCTACGGCAGTGAAGGGCAAATTGAAAGTACAGCTTCGGCATCAGCCTGGCGTGAAGGATGGCTCTCCCATTCCCGGCGATGACGACGCGAATGTCGATTTTGATGTGGAAATCAAATAAAACGTTTCGGTACGGCTGATCGTTTTGTACGATGGTCTTCCGAAAACGTTTGCTCGGAAACAGCGGCTTCTTTGGAGTCGCTGTTTTTTTGTTTTCCGTAAAAATGATTCGTGCGAAGTCGCGTACCTTTGCCGAACTTTCCCGGGCAAACCAGCGTATAACAGTATACAGCAAGCCTGTGATTTTCAGGTCATTTAAATTCTAGCAGACGTGGTCGTACCTTATAAAGAAGAGCAGGACAGCAGCAAAAAGGAGCAGGTTGCAAAAATGTTCGATAACATTTCGCACCGATATGACTTCCTGAATCACTTTCTGAGCCTGGGGATTGACATTCTCTGGCGGAAAAAAGCCATTCGTTTACTCAAGCCCGAAAAGCCCCAGACCATTCTTGATATTGCTACGGGTACGGGCGATTTTGCTTTGGAAGCTCTTGCTCTGAAGCCGAAGAAAATCGTAGGCGTAGATATTTCAGCGGGTATGCTGGCTCACGGTCGGGAGAAAATCAAAAAGCTGGGTCATGACGACATCATCGAATTACAACTGGGGGATTCAGAAAAGCTGCCCTTCCCGGACAATTCTTTTGATGCAGTGATCGTTTCTTTCGGCGTACGGAATTTCGAGAATCTGGGTAAAGGTCTGGCCGACATGAACCGGGTCCTGAAGCCGGGCGGAACCTGTGTTGTACTAGAGTTTTCCAAGCCGAAAGGTTTTCTTTTCAAGCATCTGTACAACTTTTATTTTAAGTACATTACGCCAACGATTGGAGAGTTCTTTTCAAAAGATCGGGCAGCGTATAGTTATTTGCCCGAATCCGTTCAGGCATTTCCGGATGGTAAGGATTTTCTGGCGATATACGAACAATCTGGTTTTCGCCAAACCCGGGCTATCTCTTTGACCTTTGGTATCAGTTCTATTTATATAGGAAAGAAATAATCATTTATGGCGATTGCGTTTCGAGCTATTAAAGTACAGACTTCCGCGGATCGTATTTCCGGCTCTTCTTCTTTTCAACGCTCAACGCTTACGGGCCTGATTTTTATTTTTATGGTGTTGGGTATACCCGCCGTAAAAGCTCAGAATACGATTTATCAGCGAAAACACCTGGAGTTTTACGATGATAAAACGGTTCATTACGGGTTTTTCTTTGGCCTACCCAATACGCGTTTTCAGGTCAAACACTCTGACCAATACAATACGCAGGATTCGGTCCGTTCGATGCATTCACCGAATTCCATGGGTTTCCGGATGGGTTTTTTGATGAACGTGTACCTGAGTCCACGGCTGGATTTCCGATTTTCACCGCTAACGCTTTCGATTTACAGTCGTCCCGTAGATTTAACGTACACCAACGGTACTGAACAACGATTGACTCGCGAGTCGACCTGGGTAGAATTTCCCTTCATGCTCAAGTATAAATCCGAGCGGCGGGGTAATACGCGGATGTACGCCGTGGCTGGTTTCCGGGCCGGACTAGAAGCGAACGTACGGAGAAAACAGAACATTAACCGGGGCGTAGGACAGCTGGCGACCCGCTCGGCCGATTTTAGTGTGGAATACGGGGTCGGTCTTGAACGGTTTTTCGAGTACTTCAAGTTTACCCCAGAGTTGCACTTTTCGCACGGAATCGCAAATATGATCCAACCTAATAACTCGGTAGCGAACCGGGGAATCAGTCGATTGACTTCACACACGGTAACCATTTATCTGATGTTTGAATAAAAGGAACTGTCTATCTATTGTCTATACAGTAAAAAGCCCGGCAGACTTCTATCTGCCGGGCTTTTTATGGTATAGCAAGTTTAGTCGTTCAGATTGTAATGATTGACTTTTTCGCCATTCAGAATGACCATTAAATCAGCTAAAGGAATATTCTGACGAATATACGCGGGCGTTTCCAGATCCGCTTCCCAACCCTGATCGGGGTGGTTGAGCTTATGGACAAACTCCTGAATCATTCGGGCATTGGACGAACTGAGATCTTCTTCCCGCCAGATTTCCTGCTCAATGTGTTTAACCTTATCTTCCTCATTCAGCGTAGGAGCAGGAGCCGTAAACGAAGGAGCCATGATCGGCGTTTCTACCACTGCTTCCGGTATTACGGACGAAACTTCGGGCGTAAATGAAGTTTCCGGTGTAAATGAAGCCGAAGGCTCTGGGGTATCGCGACGATATTCGTTGAATCCGTAATTAGCTACTGGCGAAGGGGCCGCTTCAACCACGGGAACGGGAGGGGCTACTACGGGAGCCGCAACCGGCTGGTTCTGATACGAGGGCAACTTCGGAGCCTGACTTACGGGCTCATCCATCGGACGTTGATATACGGAGTTACCGGGCAGATCAAAACCTGCGGCAATAATCGTAAATCGCATGGCTTTGCCCAGGCTATCGTCTGGGATGGGGCTAATTTTGAGTAAGCGAGCCTTGCCACCGATCCGGTCTTCGATGAACTTGGTGATGGCTTTCTGTTCCATCATTCGCATCGGGCAATCCTTGCTGTACGAGATGGTAATCAGGATACGCTTGGCACCTTTAATATCACGATTATCGAGCAAGGGTGAGCTCAAAGCTTCTTCAACGCAGGTGACGGCACGATCATCGCCTTCAGCCGTGTACAAGCCAATTACGGCCTGTCCAGCACCTTTCAGGATGGTCTTGACGTCATTCATATCGGAGTTGATCTTACCGGACTTGGTAACGATCTCGGAAATACAGCGGGCGGCATTGGCCAGGACATCGTCGGCTTTGGCGTAAGCCTCGTCGACGGTCATGTCCGGATAAAGCTCCAGCAGTTTTTCGTTTAGAATAACGACAACCGTATCGCAGTATTTCTGTAATTCCCGGATCCCTTCGCGGGCCTGTGCAATTTTATCTTCGCCTTCGTCATCAAAAGGAGCCGTGACAATTGCTACGGTCAGAATGTTCAGGTCATTGGCAATACGGGCGATAACTGGAGCCGCACCCGTACCCGTTCCTCCGCCCATACCGGCCGTGATGAACAGCATTTCCGTATTGTCTTCAAGGACTTTCCGGATTTCTGCTTCACTTTCTTCGGCAGCAGCCCGACCCTGAGCCGCGTCCATTCCTGCTCCAATCCCTTTCTGGTTGACGGTCTGGTTGCCTAACTGAATCTTGTAATCAATGGGGCTTTCGTCAAGGGACTGGCGATCCGTGTTACAAACGATGAAGTCTACGTCCTCAATGGTTTGGTTAAACATGTGACGGACGGCATTACAACCTCCACCGCCTACACCGAATACTTTAATGTACGAGCGGAAGTGCTTGACGGAGCTAAAGGAATAATTATGATCAAGAAGCATACTATTGAGGTTGGTTACATAAAGGCTTGTTGCCTTCACGCAATGAGTTTAGTCCGGAGGTAAAACTAAAAAGACAAGTTAGTCAATTCGGGGGATAAACAGAAAATCAAACGGCCGAGACCGTTTGATTTCCATTATACAGTTTTGGGTTCCCAACCGTCGGGACGTTGACCATTTCGTGATTCAAATTCATCTCGGAAGATGGCTTTGTACCAGGAGTTTAAATCCATGCGTAATCGCCACCATTTCCATTCCTGCTCAGGCTCAGTCTGTGGTTCAGGTTCTTTGGTTGGCTCTTTCGTTTCCGGATTCCGGGGAGGTTCGGGTGGTCGGGGGGTATGGCCGTTGTTGCCATTGGTATAGCTACCATTACTACCGTTCGATCCATTGCTCGGCATCGGACTGTGATGTTGACTGGTCGTATACGTATGCGGACGCGTGGGTACGGGTGCCTGAATAGGCGAAGGTACCGATACGAGCGATTCGTACAGCTCATCGCGGGGATCGAGTGAACGGAAGCCTAAACGGACCAGGCCCAACGCCGTTGCGTACGAAAGGTTGTTCGTCGTTTCCGGTTTCTGTTTATTGAAACCCTGATTCGGACGACCTACCTGCACGTGCATGCCCGTTACGGATCGGAATACCTCCTGAATGCTATCCAGGCGAGCTCCACCACCCGTCAGTACAATACCCGTCTTGATTTTCCGCTCATACCCGGCGTGGCGTACCACAGCTGCTACGAACGTAGCAATATCTTTCACACGAGCCTCAATAATAACGGCTACGTTTTTCAGTGATACATTTTTCGGGGGTAGACTTTCCAGTACGTTCGGTACGGCTACTACTTCATTCAGGCGAACTTCCTTGTGCGTAGCCGTACCAAAACGGAGTTTCAGGTCTTCAGCTACGTTTTCGGATACGTCACAACCAATTTCAATGTCCTTGGTGATGGCTTTTCCGCCCACGGGGAATGAAGCTACGTAGCGTACCAGCTCACCCTGTACGATTACCACATCCGTTTTTCCTGCTCCAATATCAACCAGTATGGCTCCGTGCTCTTTTTCTTCGTCACTTAGTACGGCCATTGTTGAAGCTAATGAAGCCAAATACACATGCTTGGGTGGAATGTTACTAAGACCAGCCCAATCCAAGCTTTTCAGAAGAGTACTTAAAGGCTTCAAAGGCATGGTTATTACCTGAAACTTCCCCCGTAGGTGAGTTCCGGTAACGCCCACTATATGATAATGTTCTTCAGAATCTCCGTCAACGCTATACTCCTGAGGTAATACGTGTAATATGGCAGAACCGTCAATTTTCGTACGGCCTACGCTACCTAATAAGCGTTGTAAGTCATCGTGACGTACTTCATCACCCTCAGATACGTAATCCCGCGAGATGTCACTAATTTTTGGTATACAGGCAACCTGATGACTGGCTACACTGATAAAATACTGATTTGGGGTAACGCCTGCCTGTTCAATGGCTTCTGCCAATGCTTTTTTAATGAATTTGCTGACAAAATCAGGGTTGAGAATAGCTCCTTTGGTGACAAGATTTTTAAATTTCTTATCTTTAAATTCAACCCGACTAACGCCACGCACGTCCAGTTTTTCGTCGTGATCCTGTTGACCGATCACGACGCAGACTTTGGTCGTTCCTACATCAATCCCGCAAACAATCTTTTTCTCCATACGGCACAGCTTTAGGGTTGATTGGTGTTATTGCTCATCAATTTAGTCTAGTAATTATGGCGGTTAATTACAGGAATCCTATTGTGGTTTAAAGTAATGAAAAAAATAGGATTTTGACTAGGATATTTTTTTGTGTTTTTCACTTAAAATTCTCAGTATGACTGCTTTCCGGATAATTTAAGCTCTAGCTCGTTCATGTAAAACTTGAGTATAGGATGTCTTGTAAGCTGACATTCTTCCTTTTAAAAAAACCTTTACGGACGAAGAGCCAGTAAGGTATCCGTTTTCGTGCAAACCAACTGGTTTTTATAACGAACGCTTACTTTCGAAAAACTTTTCCAACCCCTCAAGGGTAAAATTTCCCGGAAGAATAAGTTTATCTTCTGAAACTTTACATCGCGGGCAATGGCCGGACCGTATTCAATAGCCGTATCGCCTACCTGAGGCCAGAGGATAATATTTCCCGCCGCATCTACTTCCATCCATTCGAGCTGAGCCCGCCAGAGCGAGTCCGTTTGAATCGCCTCAATTAAATGAAATAAAGACGTATCCTGTCGGGCTCTCAGATGATTTTTCCGTTCAAAATACGGGCCCGAAAGCAGCATTACCCGAGCCGTATACCGCTCCGAAAGCGGCATAAACCGGCCTTCTTCGTTTAAATATCGATCTAACCCGTTATCAGGTAAATCGGTTTGAATAAGCCGGGCAATGGGACGATGGGTCTGTACATGTACTTCCAGCCAACCCCGTAAATTCCGGGCAATCTGACAATCTTTTACCAGGGGACTCGACTTCACCCGACTTTCCAGAAAGCTCAGATCAATCGTTTCAAACGACTTTCCTTCCAGAGGCTTTCTGCCGAATTCCGATAGCAGATTCTTAATGTCCTGTGACGACAACAAAGGCGTTTCCTTGCTGCCTTCATTGAGCGTAATCGTTACTTTTTCACAGGGCTGGGAAGCGTACCAGTTCTCGGCAAAAGCTACCAAAAGGCCGACTACCAGGACTCCCAGGACGACCTTTACCCAGTTTCTTAACCGAAAGATAGAAAACTTCTCCAAGTCCTTAGGGCCTGAGTTTCAAAATTTATTCTATGGTAATTAGGAAAGTCTATACTGATTTTTCCTAATCTATTTCACAAAGAAAACTATAGTTTCCTTCCTACTTTCACTTGGACTAACTCCCGCAATGGAGTGATCAACGTATCAATGTCACCGGCTCCAATGGTTACGACGATATCGAGTGGCAGGCCGTTCACCAAATTCAGTACTTCATCCTTGGTACACTGAATTTTGTCTTCACTAGTGACCTTATCAAAAATCACAGCAGCAGTAATACCGGGAATCGGTAACTCGCGGGCTGGATAAATATCAAGTACAATAGCCCGATCTGCCAGCGACAGCGATTCGGCAAAACCTTCCTGAAAATCGCGGGTTCGCGTGAACAGGTGAGGCTGGAAAATAGCCGTTACATGCCGATTCGGATACAACGCTTTTACCGATTTGAGAAAAGCCTCGATCTCCGTTGGGTGATGGGCATAGTCATCAATATAGACCGTTTCCGGAAGTTCCAGATGATATTCAAACCGACGTTTTACGCCTCGATACGAATTCAATCCGGCCCGAATTTCCTGCGGTGAAAGACCTGCCTGCAGACAAACTGCAAAGGCCGCAACCGCATTTTCAGCATTATGAAAACCAGGGACTACCAGCGTAATATCCTCGCAAAATCCACTCGGATAAACCAGATCAAATTTAAAACGGGCGTCAGCAATGCGGCAGTTTTCAACGTGATACATCCCTGACTCAAAACCATACGTACGAACTTCAGCTCTGGTCTGATTGTTTAAAGACAAACCATTTTTAAGAAACAGTACGCCTTCCGTCCTAATCTGACTAACAAAATCCCCGAATGACTTGAGTACTTCGTCGCCCGAACCATAGATATCCAGGTGATCGGCATCGGTCGAAGTGACAATAGCCAGGTCGGGATGCAGAGTCAGAAAACTACGGTCAAATTCGTCGGCTTCTACCACACATAATACTTCGTGCAGGTTTTCAGCAGGTTCATTGAGCAGAAAATTCGTTTGATAGTTCTGCGTGATACCACCCAGAAAGGCCGCTACATTCCGTCCACTGTGTTTAAGGATATGAGCAACCATAGACGAAGTGGTCGTTTTGCCGTGCGTACCCGCTACGGCAATCAGAAACATTTCTTCCGTGAGTAAACCCAGTACCTGCGAGCGTTTCAGAATGCGAAACCCTTTTTCCCGAAAATAAGCCCATTCCGTATGGTCTTTCGGAATAGCTGGAGTCAGTACGACTAATGTTTCTTCAGGGTTCTGATAGGCTTCTGGAATCTCTTCCAGAGCATCGGTAAAATGAATCGCAATTCCTTCGGCCTGTAACGCATTGGTTAGCGTGGTAGCCGTTTTATCATAACCCGCCACTGCGTACCCGTTGACGTGAAACCAACGAGCAATGGCACTCATTCCTATTCCTCCAATACCCAGGAAATAAACAGACTTATACGAACGAATGGGTTTGACTGGTACCATGCAATAAACAGAATAGAAAGCTTTTAAAAAGAGACTACAAGCGTTGCGTTTTGTTTTCGGAAATCCGTGACTAAACGTATAAACTACTGATAATCAAAAGAAAAAAATAATAAATATGATTATTGCGTCAGCTTCCATACTTCCTCGGCAATCTGTTGAGCGGCCTGAGGCTTAGCGAGTTGCCTGATTTGTTGGCCCATGCTATGCTGTACTTCCTTACTCTTGAATAATTCCAGCGTAGTCGGGATCAGCTTTTCCCGGGCTTCGGTATCTTTTACCAGTAATCCGGCCTCTTCGCGTACCAGAGCCAATGCATTTTTGGTTTGATGGTCTTCAGCCGCCGTAGGTAGCGGTACAAAGATGGAGGGCTTACCCACCAGACACAGTTCTGAAATCGATAAAGCACCGGCTCGGGAAATCACCACAGTGGCTGCTGCGTACGCATAAGGCATCTGGTTGATGAAATCCGATACCCAGATCCGATTCGAATGCAGGGCAGCTACCCGTTGACGAGCCTTGTCGATGTATAGCTTACCGGTTTGCCAGATAATCTGATAACCCGATGCAAGCAGTTGTTCGAGTCCGGCATCGATACTTTCGTTGATGGTACGGGCTCCCTGACTACCTCCAATAACGAGTAACGTAGGTACATCGGGCGATAAGCCTTTAAAATATTCCCAAACGTTGGGATCAGTTGCTGAAACACTTCCGATGTCACTCCGGACGGGATTGCCCGTCATGACTACTTTTTCGGTGGGAAAAAACGCCTGCATATCCGGATAGGCTACGCAGATTTTCCGGGCATTCTGAGCTAAAAACTTATTGGTAATGCCAGCGTAGGAATTTTGTTCCTGAATGAGATACGGTACGCCGTTCATCCCGGCCATAAGTAACAGTGGACCGCTGGCGTATCCACCGACACCGACGGCTGCGTCGGGTTTGAAATCCCGAATTACTTTCCGAGCGGCCCAGAGGCTTTTCGTTAGTTTGACGGGAAAACTAAGATTCGCTAAAAGATTAGATCGATTGATCCCCGCAATATCGAGTCCGAAAATGGGATAACCCGCCTGAGGGACTTTTTCCATTTCCATACGGCCGTTTGCCCCGACAAAAAGAATCTCCGTTTGAGGATCTTTCGCCTTGAGAGCATTGGCAATGGCAATAGCCGGAAAAATATGTCCGCCTGTTCCACCGCCGCTTATGATAATGCGTTTTGACACGTCGTTTAAAAGCTTTTTAACGTAATAGAATCCGTATTCAGCGATTTCTTTCCCAGATTCTGGAAAATAATTTCGCAAAAAAACAACGTGGCGGCTGAGAAGTCAATAAAAATTATGCAGCCATGGCAGCTTCTTCCCGTGGTTCAGCAGGTTGAGTTTCAGCGGCTTCCCGACTAACGCTTAAAATGGCTCCAATCGAAACTCCCGTAAAGAGGAGTGAAGAACCACCCCAACTGATGAGCGGAAGCGTCTGACCCGTTACGGGAATGAGTTGTACCGAAACCGCCATGTGAACCAAGGCTTGCAGTACCAGACTAAAAGCCAGTCCTGCTGCCAGGAAATAACCAAAAGCCTGACCACTCTGAATTTCAGCCTTTTTCAGTCGCCGGAAGGCTACGAAACGAACGCTACGGTACAGCAACCAAAGGTATAGAACCAGGGTAAAGACGCCTCCAACGAAACCCCACTCTTCAATCAGAATAGCGTAGGCAAAATCGGAATAAGCTTGGGTCATGAAATTTCGCTGTAAACTATTTCCGGGGCCCCGACCAATCCAGTCGCCGGAAGCTACGGCTACTAAACTGTACTCTTCCTGCGAATCAATCCGACGATCTTCCGGCGTCAGACGCTCGGGGGGACGTACTTTCTGAATGACTTGTGAGATAACATTGGTCGGACGGCTAAAGCGACCTTCCCAAGTGGTTCCCCGTGACCCAAAGGCATACGCAATCGCAAAGGCCAGCGAGCCTGCCAGCGTCAGATATACCAGATAGCGAATGGGCACCTGACCAATAAACATCAGTAACCAGCACGGAGCCATTAGTAGTAAAGCCGCACTTCCGGAGTTTAAAGCCAGCAGAAAACCCAGAAAACCGCACCAGAAAATGGGCGGTACGAAAACCAGTGGATCACTGTAATTAGCCTTGAGCCGTTTCGCCAACATGGCAGCCAGGTTCGCAATCAATGCAAACTTGGCCAAATCAGAAGGCATAAAACCGGAAAAGAATGGAATCGGTAAAGCCCGTTTCGCTCCGCCACTTTCTACGCCTAGTACCTGAACCAGAATCAGCAGCAGTACCGACAGCATGAGCAAATACCGGGATAAACTGGCATAACTCTTAAAAGGCAGTCGGTGACAAACGATGATGATGAAGAGACAAAAAGTTAAGTCCCGAATGTGTTTAAACAAGAACGACCCTGTATCAGGCAAATCGTGGAATTGATACGTACCTCGAGCCGAAAAAACCACAATCAAACCAATGGCAAGCAGAGCTAAGACAATATTCCAGATGGTACGATCACCTTCCAGACGAAAAAAGGTACGGAGTCGTTCGAGGGTCATAAAGAAAAAAGGAAGGATGAACGATAATTACGTTTACAAATGTAAATTATTTACATTTGGAAATACAAAATAAAATCAATAAAAAATGCTCCGACTTTTTTTCGGAGCATCGTCATTATCAGGACTTCGGCTATTCTTTAATTAAAACCTGCTCCTGATGATAGATCTTGGTATAAGGCCGAATGCTGTGTACGAGCCACACGTTCCCGCCGACAATGCTATGATGACCAATGACGGTTTCACCCCCTAGAATAGTCGCTCCGGAATAAATGACGACGTGATCTTCTACCGTTGGATGCCGCTTTTGCGAAGCCAGTTCTTTATTCACACTTAAAGCTCCCAAGGTGACGCCCTGATAAAGTTTTACGTGTTTGCCAATACTGGTGGTTTCTCCAATAACAATACCCGTGCCGTGGTCGATGAAAAGATGTTCGTCAATTTCAGCGGCGGGATGAATATCAATGCCCGTACGGGAATGAGCAAACTCCGTCAGTACCCGGGGTAACAGCGGAATACCCAGATCATAAAAAGCGTGAGCAATCCGATAAAAAGCAACTGCATAGAAACCCGGGTAGGCTCGTACCACTTCGTACTCGGAAGTAGCAGCCGGGTCGCCCGCCATGATGGCCGCTACATCGCTACGGAGTAAGTGATAGATCTCAGGAATCTGGTTGACAAACTGCGAGGCAATCTGCGTAGCGTCCTGAGGTAGATGCCTTTGCATGGACTGTAAAAGCTCACCTAAATCCTGTTCAATCCGATCGAATGCGGCTCCGAGTTTCTCTACGGAATCGTAGTGTTTCTTGGTTTGTTCCGGAAATAAAAGCAGAACCAGTCTAGTAACCAAACGAGCTACGGAAGAAGTCGCTGGAAAATATTCCGTAGTCGTATGGGCTTCATACAAACTTTCCAGAAAGGGGCGTGGCAACATGCAACGAGTGGTTTATAAGATCGGTATGCAATCCGTAGTTCAGGCAAACGTATACTCAACAATACGTTTAGAGCTGTCTCTACTATTGCCCAAACGGAGGAATAGGTTCCCTAGCGTCTGCTTATTTTATATATTTTTCCTTTTTCATTGGTGAGCAGTAGCTCCGTATTGCTGATAAAAACGAGCCCTTCTACCTGTCCACGACCCACTTTCAGGCAAGAAATTGGGTGCTTAAAGTTAATCTGCCCGTGCTCAATCCCAAAGAAAAAGACTTTTCCGTACGTCAATAGGGCAAAGCTTTGCCGGTCTGGACTGATGTCAGCAGCGGTAATCATGCCGTTCAAACGAATACTATCTTTTCGAATGGCCGTATGGTGTCCTTCCCGGGCCGGAATAGTATACAAAGTGGCTGTTTTATGACCCCAGTTTTTTGAAAACAAAAAGAGACTGTCCTGAGCATAGAAGAACGCTTCACAGTCAAAATTCTTGCGTGAACGTTCAGGAGGAAACGCTCGCTGATCCTCGTAATGGTATGTTATTTTCTTAGGTAAAGAAGCCGATGAATCGCTGGATAGCGAGACCTGATAGATGCATAAATCCTGCCGGGTGTTCGTATTATTGCCGATATCGCCAATGTACAGATGACCCCGATCGTCCCGACTAAGTTCCTCCCAGTCCTTGTTCATAAGTTGTGGCAGCGACCAGGTAGTAAGCAAATGGCCGGAGACGTCGATTTCGTAGAGTTCAGGTCTGCCACCCGAGTCATTGTGCGTCCAGAAGGTAGGTGTTGCCAAAGCCGTCGCCAAACCCGAATTTTCATTGGCTACGGTAGGCATTTGTCCCGTTTTCTCAATCCGGTACTGAGGTTTGGCCCGGTGAAAGCCCTGACGGTAGATGTCGGGCTGGCAAGAACACAAACTGGTTTGTATTTCAAATAGCAAAAGGAATAGTTTAGTAAGCATTCCGTAAAATTCGTTCTAATCAAGTTGAATAGTACACCCCAAAAGTCACTGAATCCATCGTCATTGCGTCAACCATTTATTTACAAGGAAATCCCCGCCCCATGACTCCAGAACCTACTTTGCCCTATCCCGTCCGACTGGCCGCGATACTCATCTGCGTATTGCTCATCATTTACGGCTTATACGCTCTGCAGGGAGTGGTAACCTTGCTACTTTTTTCGCTTTTACTGGCGATGTTACTATTTCCCCTATGCCGGAAACTGGAGCGGTGGAAATTTCCGCGAGTAGCTGCCATCTTCGTTTGTCTGGTCGTTCTGATCGGCGTTTTGGTAGGCATTGGCTGGGTTGTATCCATGCAAATGGCTAATTTCTCCGACGATTTTCCCAAATTTCAGAATAAAATGAATGCCGTTCTGGATCGGGCTCAGGAAATGGCCAATGATCAGTTGGGCCTGGATAAAACCCGTCAGAACACGGAAATCAAACGCATTACCAACGACGTTTTACACAATAGCGGCAGTTACATTACTACTTTCCTGTCGTCTACCACGTCTACACTGGCTGACTTGTCGTTGATTCCCTTATTTGTATTCTTCATCCTCTTGTACCGGGACTTTTTCCGAAGCTTTGTTTATAAGCTGTTTTCGAAAACCAAACGTTCGCGTCTGGATGACGTGCTGAGTAAAATTTACGTCGTTGTACAGGGTTATTTGGCGGGGTTGGTATTGGTAATTGGCATTGTAGCCTGCTTGAATACAACCGGATTACTGATTCTGGGTATCGACTACGCCTGGTTTTTCGGAACGCTGGCAGCAGTCTTACTACTGGTACCCTACATCGGTATTCTGATTGGGTCGCTGTTACCTACCATTTACGCTCTGGTTACGAAAGATTCACCCATGTATGCCGTCGGAGTAATCGGCGTATTCAGTTTCGTTCAGATTCTGGAAGGGAACTTCATTACACCTTATGTTGTCGGCTCAAAGGTAAGCGTTAACCCGCTAGCGGCGATGGTTGTGTTGATTCTGGGTGGACAGTTGTGGGGAATATCAGGACTGGTACTGGCCCTGCCCGTGACTGCTATTGTGAAAGTGATTTGTGATAATGTCGATGGACTTAAACCGTACGGGTTCCTGCTCGGCGATCCCGAGTACAGTAAGGGAGCGGTTGTAAAATCAAGTAGTAAGTTGCCCAAGCTTGATACGTTAACCAAACGAAAACGGAAAGTGGAAGAAGCTTTGGCTAACGAAGAGCAGCCTCAGAATCAGACCGAAGCTAGAAGTTTAAGGGATCAAAATTCCTGAAATGCCCGTTGAGACGAATTCGCTCTTTCGTTTTTTCCAGTTCCTGAATAACGGGCATAATTCGATTCAAATGGCGGGAGATGAAACGTTGCCGTTCCAGTTCTTGTGGAATTTGTAATAACTCGTATTCCTCCTCAAGCGACAAGCCAATTTTATGAGCGATCTGGTACGAAAAGTTCTCGGATCGCTCGTTAAACTCTACGTTTGTTTGTAAATGCTGATACAGTTTTTTGAGATGGTCCAGTAAGCCCGGCAGCAGTTCGGTACTGGATTCATGCTCCTGGTAGGCTATCTGGCCGCCGGCGTATAACTTTCTTTCTACGGGGTTGATAAAACTCAGCAGACGAAAAATTTGCAGCCCTTCCGTCCGTATGTCCATCCGGCCATCATCGTAACGTTGGGATACTTCACGTACGCGTAGGGAAGTACCAAAATCCATCTGCTGATTTGGCATATATACAGGAATACCAAAGGGTGTATCTGCTTCCAAACACTCCGTAATCAGCTGAATATAGCGGGGCTCGAAAATGTGGAGGTTCAATTTTTCCCCCGGAAAAGCTACCAGGTTGAGCGGAAACAAAGGCAGGAAAACCATAGATCTGTATCGAAGTGGGGTGGAAAGACTCGCCTGAACTATCCAAATACAACGCTAGCTCCGCTTTGGGGAAGAGCTAATTCCGTTCAACGGTAAGACCTACCGTCTGAATTTCCGGTAATGGATCCTGACGCATGTACTGTTCCACTTTGAAGGTGTAAGTACCTGCTTTGGCAAAACGGTAATTTTTTACGACCAGAAATTTATGATCGTAGATGTCGCCCAGGCCGTTACCGGTTGGTTTACCCGTGGTAGCATTGGCTAAAATGAGCTCATCCAGTTTTCGTTCAATGGTTTTGCCATCCGGCCCTAACAGCGTACGGGTAACGTAAAGGTTGTAATACGGGTACGACTTCGTATTTCGCAGGTTATAATACAGATTGTACGTTCGGGTAGTATCGCTGATTTCAAAGGAAAAGCTAGGAACGGTTTTGACCGGCCATTTGGCATCCGGCAGTTCCATATTATCCTTGAATACCGCATTCGTATCACAGGCCGTTAGGCTAACCAGAAAACATAGAAAGAGAAAGAGTCGCATAGGAATGAAAATCCCGGAGGTATTGAGACCTCCGGGAACGAAATCATTTAGAAGGGGGACGGTTTGAGCCTCCGCCCGACCGTTTTTTCTTATTCTTTGACGCAGGACGATTTTGCGATTGAAACTTCTTATCCATACGTACCAGGTCACTATTAATGCCTGAGTTTTTTGCTTCGATGACGGGCATGATCTCCAGTTCTTCGAACGAAGGAGGAATGACACCCCGCTTATTCATTTCCACAATTTTCAGTACCTGCGGAATGGCAACCGGATACCAGTTGTCATCGCCACGGAAACTAAACCACATGATCTTACGGAAAATATCCGTTTTAATCAGGTTCGCATCACCTTTCTGTACTTTCAGCGGCCCTTCCAGACTTGGAATATCCCGTAAGGCATCGATATACGTTTCCAGCTCGTAATTCAGGCAACACTTCAAGCGACCACACTGACCGGATAGCTTCACCGGATTCAGCGAAAGATTCTGGTAACGGGCTGCTGAAGTAGTTACGTTCTTGAAATCCGTCAACCAGGTGGAGCAGCACAATTCGCGACCACAGACGCCAATACCACCGATACGGGCTGCTTCCTGCCGCAGACTGATCTGCTTCATCTCAATACGGACCTTAAACTCGCTGGCCAGCACCTTAATCAGCTCCCGGAAATCTACGCGTTCATCCGAAGAGTAATAAAAGGTTGCCTTGGTGCCGTCAGACTGAAACTCAACGTCTGATAGTTTCATGTTGAGTTTCAACTCCTTCACGATTTCCCGAGCCCGGTACATCGTCGGTAAATCCCGGGCAATGGTTTGCTCGTGTTTCTCGAGATCCTTGGCCGTCGCTTTCCGGTATACCTGCCGAATTTCGGGATCTTTCACTCCGCGTTTCACGACTTGCAACCGTACCAGCTCACCTTGTAAGGAGACAAAACCCAGGTGATGACCACTCTGCATTTCTACCACTACTGGATCGCCCGTATAGAGTTCAAGTTGAGCCGTATTACGGAAATATTCCTTCCGGCCTCCTTTGAATTTTACCTCCACCAGATTACTCCGCTGGTGAACCGGGATTCCTAATCCCGGAGCTTCCATATCCGACAACCAGTCGAACACATTCATTTTATTACAGCCACCCGTACCGCAGGCTCCGTTGTTCTTACAACCGGATACGGAGGCACCTGCTTTATCTTTCGAACGAATGCTTCCACAGCCACCCGTTGCACATGATGCACATCCCATTTTTTTGTATGTAGAATTTTTGAATGATAGAAGCCTGAACGCAGCTCATAACGAGCCTGTCACTCATTCGATGATTCTACCATCCAAAATTATAAAAGGTCCAGGCCGATGTCCCGTCGGAAGTACTTGCCTTCGTACTGGACAGCGGCTGCCGCCGTTTGTGAACGCTGGCGGGCTTCTTGGATGGACGTTCCCAGAGCCGTAACGGCCAGGACGCGTCCTCCATTGGTGACCACTTCTCCGGACTCGGAATGTTTTGTTCCGGCGTGGAAAATGGTCGTATAATTCTGCTTACCGGGCAATTGAATTACGTCACCCTTGGCATACTCTCCCGGATAGCCACCGGCTACCACAACGGTAGTAACGGCCATCTTATTGGATACAGCAAAATTTACGTATTTCAGTTTGCCTTCAGCCGCGGCTTTGAGCAGCATCAGCAAGTCTGAATCAATACGGGGCAGTACAACTTCTGTTTCCGGGTCACCCATCCGGCAGTTGTACTCAATGACGTAAGGATCGCCCTTTACGTTCATCAAGCCAATGAAAATAAAACCAACGTAGCGAATACCTTCCGCTTTCAAACCGTTAAGTGTTGGGCGTACAATTCGCTCTTCTACTTTCTTTTGAAAAGCATCGTCGGCAAAAGGTACGGGCGAAACCGCTCCCATGCCGCCCGTATTGGGTCCGCTATCGCCTTCACCAATACGTTTGTAATCTTTGGCTTCGGGCAAAATGTGGTAATTCACCCCGTCGGTTAACACAAATACCGATAATTCGATTCCGTGTAAGTACTCTTCAATTACTACTTTTTGAGAAGCGTCCCCGAATTTCGCGTCTACCAGCATTTCCCGGAGGGTTTGCTGAGCTTCGGCTACGTCAGCGGCAATGATTACACCCTTACCTGCGGCCAGACCGTCGGCTTTCAATACCAGCGGAAAGGCTTGCTGCGTAATGTACTCCAGGCCTTCCTCCAGGGTTTCTTTCACGAACGTACGCGAAGCAGCCGTAGGAATTTGGTGCTTAACCATAAAGTTTTTAGAAAAATCTTTCGATCCTTCTAACTGAGCTCCACGGCTATCCGGTCCCAGTAACAAGACTTTCTTCAGGTCTTCGCGACTTTCGAAATAATCCCGAATACCACGAACCAGCGGTTCCTCCGGTCCGACGATGACGAGTGAAATATGGTTTTCAAGAACAGCGGTAGCAATTGCGTCAAAGTCATTGACTCCAATCGGTAAATTCGTTGCCAGCTGAGCGGTGCCGGCATTACCGGGAGCTACAAATAACTGTTGACATAGAGGGCTCTGAGCAATTTTCCAGGCAAACGCATGTTCCCGGCCGCCAGACCCTACGATGAGAATATTCATCGGATAATTCTTAAATACCCACTCAGGCTGAAGCCTAAACTCCTTACGGGCGTATACAGTGAAAATAATTGAAAAAAGGTACGAATAAAAAAGCGGGTAACTGCACCAACCCTGGTACAGTTACCCTGACTCGTGGCTTAGTGACCTAATTCACTATGGAACTTGATCCGCATCAGCCGAAGCTCTTCTTCCGAGTACTCGTTGCCCAGTTCTTTTAAGGCAACGGCCATGGAATCAGTTTCCGCTCGCATGAAATATTCGTAGATTTCATCCTGACGATCATCATCCAGCACCTGATTGATGTAATAATCCAGATTGAGTTTGGTACCGGAATAACAGATGTGCTCAATTTCTTCGATGAGCTCCGTCATGCCGAGACTTTTGGCTTCGGCAATTTCCTCCAGATCAATCTTACGATCAATTTGCTGAATAATAAAAATCTTAACTTTCGACTTGTTCGTCGTCGTTTTTACGACTACTTCCGTCGCCGTTTCGATTTCATTTTCCTCTACGTAACGGGTGATCAGCTCAATGAACTGTTTCCCGAATTTGACCGCCTTACCCATTCCAACGCCGGTAATTTGAGCCAGCTCCTGAATGGTGGAAGGATAAGTGGTTGCCATTTCTTCCATGGATGGGTCCTGGAAGATAACGTAGGGGGGAATATTCTTTTCCTTCGCAATTTTCTTCCGAAGGTTCTTCAGCATTTCAAACAAGGCTTCGTCGTAAGCTTTGGCCGACGTGCTTACCTCGTCCTTTTCTTCTTCTTTGTCTTCGCCCTGCTGGGTATAATCGTGATCCTTGGAAAACGAAGAAGAGAAGGGTGCTTCCAGAAACTGAGCCCCTTTTTCAGACAGCTTCAGGGTGCCGTAATTCTCAATATCCTTATCCAGGAAACCGTAAATCGTTAGCTGTTTAATGACCGAGTGCCAGAATTCAGGCGTCTGCAGGCCATCGTCTTTTTTATCGACGGTCTTGGGCTTGGGCTTTGTGATAACATTACCGTCCTCGTCTTCCTCCTCTTCGGGTTCGTCGTCGTCGGTATCAGCTTCGTAGCCCACCTTGTACTTGCCCTTTCCGAATACATCAAGTTTGTTGTGGCTGTGACTCAGTACATAGGGATTTTCTATGCCTAACAGAATGTCTGCGATGTGGTGGCAATCGAAACGGTTTCCGGTTTGCTGAACAGCCTTGAGGATCCATTCGGCCTCCTCCTGCATTTTGAATTTCTGCGTAGGCTTAAGACAGTTATCGCAAAAACCGCAGTCCTTGGCGAAGTACTCACCGAAATAACCCAGCAACTGACGACGGCGACATACGCCCAGGTTAGAATAGCTAACCATCTCCATCAACAAAGCCTTGGCATTATCGCGTTCGGTTACGGGCTTGTCCTTGTTGAATTTATCCAGCTTGACAATATCATCGTAGCTGTAAAACATCACACAATTGCCTTCCAGACCATCCCGGCCCGCCCGGCCCGTTTCCTGATAATACCCTTCCAGTGATTTGGGAGCGTCGTAGTGAAGTACAAAACGAACGTCGGGCTTATCGATACCCATTCCAAAAGCAATCGTTGCAACGATCACTTCGGCTTCTTCATTCAGAAAAGCGTCCTGATTACCCATACGCGTCGCCGGATCCAGACCCGCGTGATAGGGGAGGGCCTTAACGCCATTTACGTTCAGTAACTCAGCTATTTCTTCAACTGTCTTACGGCTCAGGCAATAGATAATGCCTGATTTGCCAGTCTGACTTTTGATGTATTTAATCAACTGACGGTTTACATCTTTCGTTTTCGGACGAATCTCATAGTACAGGTTCTTCCGGTTAAACGATGATTTGTAAACCGACGCATCTTCCATTTGCAGGTTCTTGATGATGTCCTGCTGTACTTTCGGTGTGGCCGTTGCGGTAAGGGCAATCAGTGGTAAGCTCGGATTGATGGTTTCCACAATGCTACGGATCCGACGGTATTCCGGACGGAAATCATGGCCCCATTCCGAAATACAGTGGGCCTCATCAATGGCTACGAATGAAATTTTTGCTTTTTGCAGGAATGCCAGGTTTTCCTCTTTCGTTAACGACTCAGGAGCGACGTATAATAATTTAACTTCTCCATTCAGTACATCTTTCTTGACTTGCGTCATTTCCGATTTACTAAGGGTCGAGTTTAAAAACTGAGCATTCACCCCAACGGCATTCAGTTGATCAACCTGGTTTTTCATCAGGGCAATCAACGGGGAAATTACCACGGCTGTGCCGTCGCTTACGACGGCGGGAAGCTGGTAGCACATAGACTTACCGGCTCCGGTAGGCATAATCACGAACGTGTGATTTCCTGCGAGAAGGTTACAGATAATGTCTTCCTGTTCACCCCGAAACTGAGTGAAGCCGAAAACCTCTTTCAATTTTGCCTTGAGGGTATCCTTCAATGACGGATCAGCGAGCATGGCCATTTATACTTTTCTTCAACATCAATCGATGGTTAGATGCTATTAGGGGGAAATCTTGTCTGGCGACAGAATCAGAATTGAAATTAATAAAAAAAGTCAGTACAGAACCAAAAATATTTGCTGGCAAAAAATACAAATCACCTGCGGGAAAAGCTGTACCGTCGCGAAAAGTAGCTATTCCGCTAAGCAAAAGCGAACTTTTTACGTTACCGAAGCCGCTCAAAAGCATCTTTCACTTTCTTTTCATCGATGCGGATGAAACGGTTTGCCGCTACATTCGACAGCAAAGCCACGGCTAGAACGAAAAAGCCTACTTTGAAACTACCTGAAGTCTGTGGTGCAAATTGAGCATTGGCCTGTATGTGGGACAGGTACGTAGATAACCCCAGTAAAGCCACCATCACGAGCGTATTGATCAGGTTCAACATCATCTGTCGCAGGCGGTTGGTATATTGTAATAAAGAAACCAGAGCTAATCCGGCAGAGACCAGAGCTAAACCCGCCAGGTACAGCGTGCTTGTTTCGGTGGTAGCTTCACCTTTGGTGTATGTGAGAGAATAGGCATCCAGTACGGCCGTCTCGGTGCCCACTGACTTTTGCCAGATAGGAAAGACCAGATACAAAGCCATCGACAATACGATTAATGCGAGAAAAAGTGTTTGAGGACGCTGAAGCATAGAAAAATCAAATAAAATGTACAAAGCAAAAGTAACGGACAAAAACCCTGTAACCAATCCTGGCAGGTAGTTACAGGAGCGAGATGTAAAGGTAAAGCCTGGCTATAGAAAACCACACAAGGGAGGCAGCTAGAAAAAAATAAGAAAAATGTTCAAAAAAGTAGATAAAGATAAAGTTTTGATTTAGAGAGTCTTATTGGCTGAATGGATTAGAATATTGATTCCTTAGACAAAATTTTTAAGATTTTTTTGACTCGTCTCTTGACAAACCCCCTTTTTAGCTCGTATGTTTGCAGTCCCAACGGTAAGGGAAACGGCAAATTAACAAGCGAAAGTAGCTCAGCTGGTAGAGCGCGACCTTGCCAAGGTCGAGGTCGCGGGTTCGAACCCCGTCTTTCGCTCGACAAAAAGGCTCCGCAAGTCGGAGCCTTTTTTGTAGGAGGCCCGGGTGGTGGAATGGTAGACACGAAGGACTTAAAATCCTTTGGGCAGTGATGCCTGTACGGGTTCGAGTCCCGTCTCGGGTACAATAAACCCCTTGTAAGTATCTAACTTACAAGGGGTTTTCTCTTTTAGATGCTCGTATGATTTTTAAATTTGCCAATAGAAAATTGGTCACGCAAAACCATCTATTAATAGATTACAGAGACATTTCTGTTAGTGCGTTTTTACTGGGAAGAGAAAAGTTTTACAAGAGCAAACAGTCTGCTTTTATTTTAACCACATAAGTAATGTTAACGCCAAGAGGATGATATCATTTAATGAAAATGTACAGGAGTGTAGACATTACAAGTAAAGTACCTGTAAGTAAGAAAAGTGATGCTACAATAGGTAAGTAGTTCAGAGCCTTCATAAAAAACACCGCATGTATCACTGGGATCAGTATAAGCCTATCCAATTAATTAAGGTAGTAACAGAAAAGCCGAACACTAGCGTCCGGCTTCTTCTATTGATGACCTTGTTGAGCTACCCAGAAATCAATAGCTCGACGAAGCATTTCGCTTACTTCCCGATAACCACCGGGTTTAATCAGGTAAGCATTCGCTCCTAAATCAAAAGCTTCCCGCATATCTTTTGGATTATCTGACGTGCTATATACTACGATCGGTAATGTACGCCCCTGCGTATGCGAACGAATTTGCTGTAATACCTCGAAACCATTGTTGCCAGGTAAATTTAAATCCAACAGCAACATTTTAGGCGTTGACGTATCTTTATTATGATACGTACCTCTACGAAGTACGTAGTCTACGGCTTCGGTACCGGTGTTTAATACTTTATAACTGGGCGGCTGCTCGATCTTGCCGACTACACGCTTGAAAATATCAACGTCGTCCGGGTTATCTTCTACATATAATACATCTATCATGGCCGGGCTAATTAATGAATGGGGACTGCTATGTAAAAAGTTGTTTCTTTAAAGGGTTCGCTGTAAAACCATACTCTGCCGTGGTGACGCTGCATGATCCGTTTGACAATGGCTAATCCTACTCCATGCCCTTCAAAGTTTCTGGCGTTATCCAACCGCTTGAATAAATCAAAAACCTTACCACCTTGTTTCATATCAATGCCAATTCCATTATCCGTTACTGAATAGATAATTTCATCGGCATTTTTTACTCCCTTTACGACAATATGAGGCTTCGCTACCGGACGTGTATACTTGATAGCGTTAGACAGCAAATTGCTGAATACCTGCGTAATCATCGTTTTATCACCTTTTAAGGAAGGTGTTTCTTGAATTTCAATGGTAATGGGGGTGCCTTTTTCGCTAACGAGCAATTCATCTTTCAATGAATGGAGCAATTCCTGCATTTCAATAGGCTCAGCGGATAATTCTGTTCGTCCACTTCGGGCGTAATGAAGAATTTCCCGAATCAAGTCTCCCATCCGATTACTGGCGGACACAATTTTCTCAAAGAGGGGTAACATTTCCTCATCCAGTCGATCCGAGTAATCAATCAAAAGTACTTCTGCGTAGGTCTTGATGGAAGCTAAGGGCGTTCGCAGGTCATGGGACACCGTATAACTGAATGTATCCAATTCCTCATAAGCCAGCTTGAGCTGTTCGTTCAGGATACGAATCTGATTCGCCCGTTGGGAAAGAATCTGTAAAATGTCTTCCCGTAATTTCAGGGCTATATTGATCTCCGCAGGCCGCCAAAGTTCAGAAGTACTGCGTACAATCTGAGTCCACTTGGCAAAACTCTTACGGGGACTCAGGCGGAGCTGACCACCAGGTTCGGCTACTACGGGTTTTTCGTCCGGATTACCTCCCCAGGATACCTGTTGAATGACTTCCGGCTTGAACCAGATGACGTATTCTTCCAATTGCCGGGAAATCACAACAGCCATCACGCCCGAAGCTTCTGCCCGATTTGCTTCGGCTGGACCAAAAAGTCGGGGCAGCTGATGCGTGTGGAAAATGGTATCAATCTTCGTGTGTTTCAGCCATTCAATCAATTGCCGGATAAAAGCTTCGTTGGGCGTAGTACCCAGCGTATACAGCTTCCCTTCGTACAACAGAGCCATTCCCGCCGCCGAGGTAATGTCCATTGCGGTGGTTTCCATCTTGGTTAGGCCCTGTACGACGTTCCAGTCCCGTTGCATTTGTTCAAACAGGGTCTGTTCGCTTCGCCAGAGTTTATTGACGAGGGTCAGATCTTCTTCATCCTTGCGAAACTCCAATGCCGCAGAAAGAAGCTGGCTGATGACTTTTCCCGACATACGAGCGGTATAGTCAACCAGTCGCGGTCCCTGGTAATGGTGACAGGAAATTAGCCCCCACAGTTCTCCTTTGTACAGCAGGGAAAAGCTCATACTGGACCGAACACCCATATTTTTCAGGTATTCGATGTGAACGGGCGATACGGCCCGCAGTACCGAATGCGTCAGATCCAGCGGATTTCCGCTCTGATTATCCGTAGTGGGATAAATCGATACAGCCCGCTCTGTTGCGTCAACAATCGTACGAACCAGATTGATTTTATAGAGTTCGCGGGCCTGACTTGGAATATCAGAGGCGGGGTAATGAAGTCCCAGAAAGGGATCCAGGCTTGCATCCTTGGCTTCGGCGACAACCTCACCGTTCCATTCTTCATCGAAACGATAAATCATTACGCGATCATACCGGGTGATGAGTCTGATCTCGGCAGCAACTTTTTCCAGCAACTCCTGGATCGTCTTGCTCTGCTGAAGATTAGTCATGACCCGGCTTACCAGGTTTTGCAACGTGCTTGGAAAAAGAGCTTCGTCTTTTGGTTCAAATTCCAGCAGATAAATATCGTCCTGCCGCTGAATAATCAGGTGATAGTCGCGTTCCTGTAACCGAACGCTGAACGGATTTAACGTTTCCAGTGAACTTTGTTTCAACGCAAACTGAATCAGCTGAGTTACTTCTCGTCCTGACAAATCGCCCAGTTGCAGTTCTTCCAGGGGGAGACCAATCACGTGTGATAACGTATCTGGATAGAAAGCAGAAAGATTACTGCTGCACTGACGAATTTGGAACGTTTGAGTATCTACCGCAAGTAAATACCCATGGGCCTGAATTTTGCCTAAATGCCGGATGGGTTCGCGGTCACAAGCTTGAATATCTATTTCTTGCATCTATTCAGAATGGATAAACAAATCACTTTTCTAAAAACGGAAGAAGGCTTTTTAAGTAACGAATTTGACAAGCTAGAGTTTTCAAAATTAACAGAAATGTTACGAAGAAGGCAAGCCTTTGGGAATGAGTTGCCCGAATCTGCTTAGTATGAAGTACAGAGAAAAGATCACACGCCTTGTCTATTAAAAACACTGATTCAGTAGATAATTCAGTAGAAAAACGGATATATTGCGGGCTACATATCCGTCACCCACTTCTATATAAACGCGTAGTTGGCTCGGCCACATACATGAATTCCAGCCGTATATACTCTTCAGAGATCAGGAAGCCACTTGGCTTTTTTAGTGTATCCTTAGACGGAACGTTTGTAGACTGTAGTTTTCACTTGCTTCAGTTTACTACTTATTCGGCTGCTTCGTTAGTAGGAAAATCGATTCGTAACGTCTTTACCCCCGAAACGGCTCAATGGATTGAGCAGGCGATCGAGCAATCTGCTCCGACGGCCAGGGGTTTATTGATAACGCAGAACGGAGCAAAAATTGATATTACGTGTGAAATCACGCGGGAAGAGCAAAGTATTCGCTTTACGTATGCCGAACGTGTTGAAATTCCCAAATCCGTACTGAGTGAAGAGTGGTCCCTGATGAGCAAAGTCGTCTCGCACGATTTGCGAGAGCCTTTACGGAAGATTTTACTGTATATTGATATGATTCGGGGAAATACACAAAATGTGATTACGCCCGATAGCCGGATGCTGTTACAGGTCACGAACGATCTCAGTTATCAAGCCATGCAACTGCTTGACGCCATTCAACTGTATATTTCTTTCGCTCACGCTACGCGACGTACGTTGCGGCCCGTCAATCTGAACGAAGTGTTAAATAAATCCTGGCATAAAGTTCAGGAAGAAAACGGGCTTTCGTCCCAAATCCTGACCGCTACCAAATTACCGGTGGTTTGGGGCCACTCAGATACGTTACAGGCTTTGTTTTACCAGTTGCTGGATAACGCCGTCAAATTCAGCAGCCCGGAACGGCCTCTGCAAATTGCGATAGAGACTTCCGAAACGGAACAGAACATGGTACAGATTCGCGTGCAGGATAACGGACTGGGATTTGACCCCGCTTACCAAACGGACGTTTTCCAACTCTTCAAACAACTCAATCGTAATACAGCAGGCTGCGGTGCAGGGCTGGCGATTAGTCAGAAAATCGTTGAAAGCCATCGGGGCAATATACAGGCCCAAACGCAGATAGGCGAGGGTACGACCATTACACTTACGCTGCCCGAAGCCTCGAAAGTTCAGCTGAATTAGGCTCGCCAGACTACTTTTTAGAGGCGTATATTATTTTTCTGCAAATGCTCCGTTATTGTTGAGAAAAAGCTAACTTGCTTAGCGTCAAAACCCTCGCAAAACCATGGGCAGAAAAGTATTAGTGCTGAATCAGGATTACTCAGCCTTGACGATTTGCTCAGTCGCCAAAGCTTTTTTACTCGTCTACCTCAAAAAGGCTGATCTGGTTTCAGAATCTCAGACGGAAAATCTACGGAGCATTTCACAGTCTTTTCCCATGCCGACGGTCATTCGCCTGCACAAGTACGTGTATTTGCCGTATCGGGGCGTAATGCTGACGCGACAAAACATTTTCCGCCGGGATGGACATCGTTGTCAATACTGCGGAACCAGCGACGATCTGACGCTCGACCATGTATTACCGAAATCCAGAAGTGGTAAGTCAAGCTGGGACAACCTCACTACGGCCTGCAAACGCTGTAATTCCCGGAAAGGTGATTTTACACCCGAAGAAGCAGGAATGCCCCTGCGGCAGCGGCCCTTCAAGCCATCGTTCATTATGTTTATCCGGGATTTTTCGGGTATGATTGATGAAACCTGGCTGCCTTTTCTAAACCGTAAGGAAAGAAAGGTGACGGACTAAAGGCCTTACGTTTTTTTAAATTCCGTATTTCCTTCTTCCTGTATGTCGTAGTAGGTGGTTTTCGTTGCCGAAACTTGTATTTTTGAAAGTGGACGATCAAACAGGAACCAGAGCATGCGGGAAGATTATTTGAAAGGCGAAAAAGAAACGCTTACGAGAGATGACCGGGAGATGGAGCGGGCGTTACGGCCTTTGAGCTTTAGTGACTTCACCGGGCAGGAGAAGATTCTTGAAAATCTGAAAATATTTGTTTCTGCCGCTAAAATGCGGGCAGAACCCCTTGACCATGTGCTCTTGCACGGTCCTCCGGGATTGGGGAAAACAACACTTTCCAACATTATTGCCAATGAGTTAGGGGCCGGTATTAAAATTACATCCGGACCTGTTCTGGATAAGCCCAGCGACCTGGCCGGGCTGTTAACTAATCTTCAGCCCCACGACGTACTGTTTATTGATGAGATTCACCGGCTGAATCCCATTGTCGAAGAATACCTGTATTCGGCGATGGAAGATTATAAAATTGACATTTTACTGGATTCCGGGCCTAACGCCCGTACCGTTCAGATTGGACTCAACCCCTTTACTTTGATTGGAGCCACAACGCGGGCGGGTTTGCTGACTTCACCATTACGGGCTCGATTTGGGATCAACGCCCGGCTGGAGTATTACGATGCGAAACTACTGACCTCAATTATCAAGCGTTCGTGTGCTATTCTGAAGACACCCGTAGAAGACACGGCTGCCTTCGAAATAGCCCGGCGGAGTCGGGGGACGCCACGGATTGCCAATAACCTGTTACGTCGAACGCGGGATTTTGCCCAGGTAAAAGGGGGGGGAACCATTACGGTAGCCATCGCCGAAATGGCTTTGTCGGCCCTCGACGTTGACCATAACGGGCTCGATGATATGGATAACCGAATTTTGAGTACCATTATCGAGAAGTTCAAAGGCGGGCCCGTAGGTTTGTCAACCATTGCGACAGCCGTAGGCGAAGAAGCGGAGACGATTGAGGAGGTATATGAGCCCTTTTTGATTCAGGAAGGGTATCTGAAACGCACGTCTCGTGGAAGAGAAGCTACTGAAAAATCATACAGCCATTTAGGTATTATTCCTAAATACCGGGCGGGGGAGTTATTCTAACAGGAATTTAAAGTGGTGAGAAACAGATTGTATTGAGCTAAGAAAGTGGTAGGAAAAGAAAAAAGTAATGTGTATTGAATTAATTCAAGAAATTTTTGTTTTATTCAATAAATAGTTAAATTTGATCATCTTGTCTATAATTCATAAAAAATTAGATAATACGAAGATTATTTACTCGTAATTTCTAAAAGTTTTTTTGTAAATTTATAGGCATAAAGCATCGCTTTTACCACCGAAACCACCTAAAACTACCAATACAAGAATGAAAAAGCTCAATCATTACCGCCTCTTACAATGGGTAGTTTTTTCACCAATTCTGATTCCGCTGTGCCTAGTGATGGGAGCTATTGAAGGAATTCAGACTACGTTTGGAAAAGTTATTCATCAAATCAAGACGGACGTCGCTTCTTAAGTTAACTACTCTGTTTGCATATATACAAAGCTTCAGGCTAGGCCTGGAGCTTTTTGCGTTGTAAGTATTCGGCTGTATGTTGAATCAGGTGGTTGTGCCCGCATCGTAATACAACCCGACTTGCCGTTGGCACTTGTTTGCACAAAGGGCTAACGAGTGGAGGAGGCATCATGCGGTCAAACGTACCCATGAAAAATTGAACCGGTATCGCGTGCTGATTGAGCAGATTCACAAGCGATGCCTGCGAGAAACGCAAGTGACGAAAGGCAATCCATGAATGATACACCCGCGTCCGTTTTTCCGGAGAATCCAGCATCCACAAAGCGAATCGCATGGTACTGGGATGAATCAGCTTGACTTTCCCTAACCATTCGGCCAGCTTCATGAGCCAGGAAACATGGAAGACCGTGTATTTGAAAATCAAACGACTTAATGGGTTATGCACCGCTAATCTATAATAAGGGTTTTCACGAATGCCATCCGGAGCCAGCAAAAATACGTGACGTATACGAGCGGCAAATCCTTCCAGCGTAGCCAGGGCAAAACGTCCCCCCATACTAAAACCGACTACACTGAAATTTTCGATCGACTGATCATCCAGAAAATCGTTGAACTGAGCCTGCCATTCCGCTTTGGAAAAAGCTTCGGAAGAAGTTCTTGCATTAGCTCCATGATAGGGAAGATCAAAAGCATAAAGGGTATAAAGCGTACCCAGCTGTTCGGCCCAGCTTTGGTAAGCCTGATGACTTTGCCCAATCCCATGAAAAGCAATCAAGACCTCAGGCCCATTTCCCCAGCGATGATAGGTAATCAGTGACATAGTGGATGGCTATAAAAAAGCCGCTAAGCATTCTCCCGAAAAAAGAGCATGATCAATGCATAAAAAAGGGTACCCTGTCGGTACCCTTTTCATTAACTCTGTTCTTCACTTACGTCCGACATGAGATACGCCTTGATGAAGTCGTTGATTTCCCCATCCAGAACGGCGTCGGTATTGGAAGTCTGGTGACCCGTACGGTGATCTTTCACCCGGCGATCGTCCAGTACATAACTACGAATCTGACTGCCCCATTCAATCTTACGTTTGGTAGCATCCAATTCAGCTTTGGCAGCCAGACGTTTTTCCAGCTCCATCTGGTACAGTCGCGATTTCAGTAATCGTAAGGCAACTTCTTTATTCTGCAACTGGCTACGTTCCTGCTGACATTCGATGATAATCCCCGAAGGTTTGTGTTTCAGGCGAACGGCCGTTTCCACCTTGTTCACGTTCTGTCCACCCGCTCCACCACTTCGGAAGGTATCCCAGTCAATGTCCGCCGGATTGATTTCAATTTCAATGGTGTCGTCTACCAGCGGGTACGCAAATACCGATGCAAAAGAAGTATGGCGACGGGCGTTGGAATCAAAGGGTGAAATCCGTACGAGTCGGTGCACACCAATTTCGGCCTTCAAATTGCCGTAGGCATATTCACCCAGAATTTCGAGCGTAGCTGATTTAACACCCGCAACATCGCCATCGGCTACGTTAACAACATTGATCTTGAATCCGTTTTTCTGAGCCCACATTGTATACATGCGAAGCAACATATTCGCCCAATCCTGCGATTCGGTACCACCGGCTCCGGCGTTGATTTCCAGTACAGCGTCCATATTGTCGCCTTCATCGGACATCATTTTACGGAATTCAATTTCGGCCAGCTTCGCTTCCAGCTTCGCTGCTTCGGCTTCCACGTCTGCTTCGCTGGCTTCGCCGAGTTCCTGAAATTCCATCATGGTTTCCGTATCGCCCAAGTGTTGATTGAGCTGGTCGAAACCTTCCGTCCAGAATTTAAGGCCCCGAATCTCCCGCAGGATTTTCTCCGCCCGGTCGCGATCATTCCAGAATTCTGGATCGAGTGTTTTCTGTTCTAATTCTTCAATTTGGTACTTTTTGCCATCGTAGTCAAAGGTACCCCCTCAAGGCCTCTATGCTGGCCTTCAAGTCTTTCAACTTGTCTTGTGTCATATGCTTAGGAAGTTCGTCGTTGCCGACGAAAAGCTATGGTTGATGATAATCGTTTTTCTTATAAAAGCGAAAACCCGGCCTAAGCCGGGTTTTCGTTATCCGACATACGGATTATTAACTTTAAAATCCGTAAGGTTGTTCCTAGAAGAATTTCGCCCGGTAATCTTTCACCTTCGCGTTATCGCGAATGGCTTCGTTCACGAAGTAACCGGAACGTTGCAGCTCCATCTGTAATGCGGTGTTTTTGTACTGAGCGTAATCAGCGATTGCCGGAGCAGGCGTTTTCTTCAGGGTTTCCATGATGAATACACCACCCTCACCTTTGAAAGGCTTCGATTTCTGACCGGGTTTCATACCAAATGCTTTACCCAGAGCCGTAGGATCGGCACCTGCTGAAGTCAGCAGACCGCTGGTCAGGGTCAGATCGTTGGCTGATTCTACCAGGGCACCGGCTCCGTATTTCTGAGCGATAGACTCCAGCGTACCGGCACCAGCCAGTCCACCGAGTTTCTTCATGATTTCTTCGGCTTTGCGTTCGTTTCGCACTTTGGCCGTCAGCTCATCGCGGAAATCATCTACTTTCACTTCATCTTCCGAAGTTTTGCCCGTCAGAGCAGCTACAATGTAGGCGTCGTTTACTTCGAATACCTGCGATACATCACCTACGTCCGTTTTGTCGTCAAACGCCCAACGAACGACGGGTTGAGCATTCTGCATCATGTTCAGGTTCGTCGATCCTTCGGGAATACGGTTTGCTTTCAACAATACCAGCGATTTATCTTTCTTCGTAGCCGCTTCTATATCTTCGAGCGACTTATTAGCAGCAGCAAACGCATCTGCTTTGCGGTATACCTCGTCGCGGGTAGCCTGGCTGGGCCCGAGTTGTTTCGAAACAGCTACAATGCGGTACTGCATGTTGTTCTTCGCTTCAGTTACTTTGATGATGTGGTAACCAAAATCCGTTTCAACTACGTTCGGAAGCAGACCCGTACCGTTGAAGCCGAACACGGCCGTTTCAAACGGTTTCACCATAGAGCCATTGTTCTGGAAATAACCCAGATCGCCACCGCGTTGAGCCGTACCATCTGAACCATTCTGGGCAGCCATAGCGGCAAAATCCGCTCCACCTTTCAGTTCTTTCAGGATGTTTTCAGCCCGTACCCGAGCAGAAGCTTTCGCTGAATCCGATTCATTCGTAGGACGAATCAGGATATGGCTAGCTTTAACCGTATACAGCGAATCGCGTTTCATACCCGTATACTTATAAATGGTATACGTATTATCGGTACGGAAAGGACCGGCAATCTGACCGGGGAAAAATCCTTTTACGGCTTCTTTCAATTGATCGTCCATGTCACGCAGGCTCCAGTACAACGGATGCGGTACATCGGAGTTCATCCGGGCGAAAGACGAGTCGTTAGGTGACTTGGCCATATCTTTCGCCAGCTGAGTCAGCGTGTTTTTCAAAGCTACGCTATCTGCTTTTGACGGTACAACACCGAAAGCTACGTAATCGAGGCTCCGCGTATTGGCTCCTTTATATTCGTCCTTGTGAGCATTCAGATAATCTTTCAACTCTGAATCGGTCACTTTAATGGTAGAGTCCGCAATGGAGTAGAAGGGTACGTACAGGTATTTAGCGTCCACTTTCGCCGTTTGTCCTTCGTAATCTTTCTTCGCTTCGGCCGTCGTAACATAGCTCGACATACGGATCAGGTTCACGTACCGTGACATCAGGTGTTGACGCTGAATGTCGCGTACGAAAGCCTGCCAGCCCAGTTGCTGAATCGAACCAGCGGGCATTTTCATGATTTGCTCCCGTTGCTGACGAACGCGGTTTTTGTCGAAGATACCCGTTTGAGGATCCGTGAAACTCTGCCGTACAGCGGGGTCAATATATTTACCGAAGAACATATCCGTTTTTTCCTCATCGGAAAGCGTCAGTCCTAAGGCATCAAATTCTTTTTGGTACGCATAATCGATTAACAGATCATTCCAGACTTTCTCGCGGAGCTGGGCCAGCACCTGATCATTGGCTGACTGACCTGACTGAGCTTCGTACTCGACGCGGGCCTGGTCCAATTTTTTCTGGAAATCCTGGGCCAGAATACTGTTTCCGGCAATTTCGCCTACTTTTTGAGTTTTCCCACCAAAAAGTCCCCGCGATCCGAGGAGGTCACCGCCCACAATAAATAGAATGAGGGCAATGGCAATAATGGTAATTGCAATTCCTGAACGTTCTCTGATTTTGTTAACTAAAGCCATACGACCATTTTATTAGAACCGCAAATTAACGTTTTTTTCTAGTGATTCCCAAACGTATCCTGACTGCTTTTCAGGAAACTAATTCCTGTATTTACGAAGTAAGGCCGGAGACCCATCGGGTTTTTCAGGAATGAATGGGAGAGATTCAACATACATGCTGTATTTTCACCCGACCGAAACGATATTTCTGAGAAGCGTTGCGTAGAAAAGGCGTAAAAAATCAAGTCATTCCTTACCTGAAATAGGGGGGGAGTGACCTGAACTAAAGCAGCGGCTTCGCTACCTTCTAGGCAACTTTTTTGATTTTACACCTTGAACGAAGCTAGTAAAACGCCTACGTCTGTGGCAGTCATTGGCGGAGGGAGCTGGGCAACCGCCATCATTCGTATTCTTTCCGAAAACGAAGTAAAAATTCGTTGGTGGTTGCGTAACCGCGAAGACGCTCAACACATCCGTAAATTTCACAGCAATCCCCGCTATCTGAGTGGCGTAGTACTGCACCCTAAACGGGTCAAACCGTTTACGCGGTTGCATGACGCCGTGAAAGGAAGTGAAGTCATTATTCTGGCCGTACCTGCTGCTTTTATAGTAGAAGCTTTGTCCGAATTAAAACCGGAAGATTTTACGGGTAAAACGGTTGTCTCGGCAATCAAGGGGATGATTCCGGGTGAAAATCTGCTGGTCACCGACTGGCTGGAAAAAACGTACGGCGTTTCGCAGGATCAGTTCTGCGTGATTGCCGGTCCCTGTCATGCCGAGGAAGTAGCTCTGGAAAAGCAGTCCTATCTAACGATTGCCTCACCCGATCTGCAGCGGGCTACGACTTTTGCGGATTTGATGAATTGCCGTTTCGTCAGTACGCACCCGTTAACGGATTTGTACGGGGTTGAATACTGTGCGGTCATGAAAAACATTATTGCTCTGGCCTGCGGAATCTGTCATGGTATTGGATATGGTGACAATTTTCAGGCCGTGCTGGTCTCGAATGCCATGCAGGAAATCAAGCGTTTTCTGGACGTCATTTATCCGTACTATCGTGATTTGATGGGTTCGGCGTATCTGGGAGACTTGTTGGTAACCTCCTATTCCCAATTCAGCCGAAACCGTACGTTTGGAAGCATGATTGGTCGGGGATACAGTGTTAAATCTGCCCAGATGGAAATGAATATGGTGGCTGAAGGGTACTATGCCGTTAAGTCCATCTACGAAATTAATCGCCAATTTGAAGTAGACATGCCTATCGTGAATGCGGTCTATTCCATTTTATATGAACGTTCATCTCCGGCCGTTGAAATTGAAATTCTGAAAAATCTGCTGCGGTAGTAGTTTAAAAAATACAGCGGAAGAGGCAAAGTATAGTTCTAAAAAGAATATATATTTTGCCTCTTCCGCTGTATTTTTGGGTCTGCTTATTCTTCCCCTCTTGATCCTTCTTTTAACAATTCGTTTACTTAACAAAGAAGGATCATGAATTCAATGAAACCGCCGAATCAATGCGTAAAGCTTTACCCTTCTTCATTGCCTGTATTCCCATTGTCTTTTTTTATATAGTAATTAATCAGGTAGCCGTCAATCTACCCTGGGCCGATGATTCGATCCTGATGTATTTTCTATACACGTATAAATTACCGGAAGTCAGCTGGCTACACTTCTGGAAGGATGCTTTCTCCGTACATGCCGAACACCGAATTGTCGTGCCCCGGTTATTAATGCTACTTACTTATTTAATCCAGGGGGAAATCAACGTCAAAACGGTTCTATTGATAGGAAACTTAAGCATACTGGGCTCGGCTTATATTCTTTACAGATACATCAGACGGTCATCTTTATCTCTCTGGTTTTTCGTTCCTGTAACATTCCTGTTATTTCAGCCCGTCTATTGGGAAGATAGTCTTTGGCTGATTTGTGTAGTACAGCATACGCTGGTTATTTTCTGGGTGCTACTGTCCCTGCATCTTTTACAATTTGATAAAAAGTCCTGTTTTATTACTGCTTGTATAAGTGCTATTCTGGCGATTTTTACCAGTGGAAATGGTTTGCTTGTCTGGTTTCCAGGGATACTACTCTTATTGATGCAGCAACGTAAAAAGGAAGTAGCTATATGGCTTTTTTGATAGGCATTGCCGCCGCCAGTTACTTTATTGGTTTTAACCAAACTAGTCCTTCGCATTACGGAGAAAGTTTAGCTAATCCAGTAAGATTAATTCAGTACGTATTTGTTTTTCTGGGAGCCAATATTTCCGTTACCAATACTGGGAAAGCAATGCTGGTTGGCTTATTCATTGTTGGTATTGCCGTAGGAGCACTTATCTATTTTGTACGGACCCGTCAGATGAACGTTTTTCCAGTCTGGGCTTTAGTGGCTTTTCTAATTTTCACGGCTGGATTAGTTTCCTTGTCACGTTCCTGGCTGGGACTATCCGTTATCGGTAGGTATCAGATTTATGCTACGTACGCAGTGGTTGGAGCTTATGTTTTAGTTGTCTTTTTGATTGCTAATTATCATTGGAAAAAATACCTGATAGCTTCTCTGGTTATCATGACGGTAATCTATTCGGCTTTAGTTTGGTATACATACTGGCCTACCCTGATGTATCGTAAACACTTTATGGAAGCTGAAGCCGTGAACTGGCAGGAAAACGATAAATTTATGAGTGTATACGAAAGTGACAATAAGATTACAAAACGATTTTATCCCGAGCTTATTAAAAACGGTATGTATCGTTTCCCTGCTGAACTACGGAATAGACTGAAAAAGGCTACTCAAATAACATCCCCAGATTCGATACGGTACCAGTATTATCCAGGCCAGATGTATAGTGGAACGGAAGCTTTTGTAGCAGAAACGTCTGGAATAAATTTAAATGAAGCAAGTACGTATCTGGTCATAAAAGATTCAGTAAATCATACCTTTTTAGCACCCTTCCGGGCCACTTCTAATGCATTCGGTAATTTTGCAACGACAGGCCATGTATTCGCTCAAGGTGGGAAAGCGATTGTATTAGTAGAAACCATGCCCGCAGGAACCTACGAATTAGGTCTATTCCGCAAGGATACTATAAAGTGGCTTGCTCAAAAATGGACAAAGCCTTAAAGGTATGTCCGAGGCAATTAAAAAAGGCTTCCTCTGAGGAAGCCTTTTTTAATTAGGAAGGTTTATTTGTCGAAATAGTTTTAATCTTTAGTCGCTTCCCTTTCTGATTTTCTTTCGGTACGCTGACAATGATTTTACGAATCATACCTTGCCATTCCGGTATATCTCCTGCGTTCAATTCATAGGTATGATACTGCCCATCCGGAATCAGTTTAAGAGTTGTTTCTAGGTGAGTATAATCGACTAAGCGAGAAGAATTTTGACGAAATCCTACGATTGTCATTTTTTCTCCACTACCGTCATAAGCCATCTGGATATATAGTTTCTTATCTTTTCGGGTATCCCATACAAAATCAGGGCTCCACAAACTAGCCAAGCTATTATCTAAATCAATATTCCATTCTCCATTAAAAGGAGCTTCGACGATCTCATTGAAATAATTCCAGTGTTGTCGGTCTTTAGCAAAGTTAAAGTCAGGCTTGATCTGTTCGCTCTTATGCTCGGTGGCGTATTGACGCGTTTGTTCGACAGTACCTAAGATATACGCAAATTTGCTCTCATAGCGAAGATTACGATCTAAGACCTCGTTCATGTGAGCTCCGATCCTTCCTGTGTTGCCACTGAATTCATCACCTACATTAGGCCGACCGATCATCTCCGTAGAAAAATAAGTAACCGATGGAACCCACATACCAAGTCCAACACCCTTGTCATTATAAATATACGTCCAGTTTTCGGGTAAGTACATTTCAATACTGTTGGTCGTACCATTGGTAAAGGGTGGTGATGCTAAGTCAATGTCAGTTAGCGGTGCGTTAGTAAAAGGTGCTAAACCCCAGTAGGCCTTGCCACGAGTGAAATCGGAAGTTAGAAATCCACCTGCTATATCCTGACCTCGGCTTACGAGCGAATAGCTGTCCGTCCGATTCATTTGTAATACATTCCGCATTTCCAGTACATTCCCTTTTAGCTCAACATACGTCTCGACGGTACACTCACAGGGGACATTATTGAAGGCCCATTGCATGGGAATGGTTTTAAAGTAAAGTTTGTTACCTTCTACCCGTCGCTCGATCACCCGGGAACCATTGCCATAAACGTCTCCAGTCTGAATTGGATCCCAGCCCATACCTGCCCAAGCGGGATGTGGAGAAACACCATTAGGTTTGTACGTTTCCAGGGGATACGAATAATACGCATACTGTAATTGACGACCCAGGTCAAAGTTATTAATTATGCTGGTAGAGCTATTGGCAGGCGACAGATAAGTGATGGCTCCACCGTAGTCCATACTAAACCCTACTTTCATGCTTTCGCTGGTAAGGTATACCATGGATGCGGGCTTTATAACGGGAGGATTGGGATTCCCACCTCCGGTTCCATCGCCACGTCCGCGTTCATCAACAGCATTGTTTTTCTTAGGCGAGAGTAGAAAACCCAGATCGCTACAACTGGTTAAGAGGCCGCTGGCGACTACTAAAACCAGTGCGGTTTTAACATAGGAAAAAGTCTTCATAAGCGGGTTCCGAGGAATAAATCGTTTTATATAGTGAGAAGTGAAACTACAGATCAAGGCCGTACTCCTGAATCAGGTACTCTTTCGCAATGAGTTCGCCTTTTTCGTACAATTGATGATCAAACAGGGCTGCATGGCCACTGTTCATACCACCCGTCCAGTCGTGAGTGGCGTACGGATCAAAGTCTACGTGCTTGACACGATACCCCGCATTACTGATCGACCAGAACCAGCCAGTAGCGGTATCCAGTCCGTCAATATTTCCGAAAGCAGTCGCCGGACCCTGGGGCGTCGTGAGTGGACGGGCCAGGTCCAGATTCAACAGAGCCGTGTATTCATTCAGGCGACATTCGGGAATAGGCCAGGAGCTACGACGATTCATTTCATAGTCAAAATGGACCGTCCGGGCTCCGGGGTGCTGACGAACTAATTCCTGCACCTCCTCTTTTGAAGGCCGGTAATCCCAGTATTTTTCACTGTTACACTTGTTCGCAAAATAGGCGGGGCAATTCCAGCATTGTCCTACTTTACCTACGCCAATGTGATCGCCGATTTCGGAGAGATAAACGCCCACCAGATCTTTTTCATAGAGCACATCATTATGCGTAACCAACAGAAATTTCTTATCAGACTTTTCCCAGGCGTACTGATACCGGATGGCACGCCGAATGAAGGGAAGTTTCATGAGCCATTCTTTCTTGAATGGATTGGTCCATAACCAGAACCAGGGCCGATACCGAATGAGTTTATCACCTAAGAGCGGGTACAAAAAGGAAAAGTCAGTGCCTTGAGGTTGTTTCCGTTCTTCAATGAAATAAATCTTATCAATCCATTGCCCTGAATGCTTTAGCAGGGAAAGAAGCGTAACTGCGGTTTGATAAGGTTTGCCGTATACATTAATAGCGACATCTACGGGTAGGCGAGAAGGCATAAAGAACTGCAACTGGTTAATACGAGAACGAACCTTACCGGAAAAAGTTTGTAAAGTCCCTATCACAAAGAAAGGGTATTCCCTCCAAAGCCTCCGGCAATCAAGAAACTTTTTAGAAATTTTGGGTGCAAGTTCTTTCGTTTGCTTCCGATCCCCTAATTTTGCACGAATTTTGCCCGGCCCTTTCCGGGACCTTGATCGTTATTCGTTTGTCTGTTTTAGTAAGACCTTGAAATTCAGGCTTTACAAAATCAGCGAACTGCTAACTGATACCTGAAACAATGCCCAAAAATCCCGACATCAAATCCGTTCTGATTATTGGCTCCGGCCCCATTGTCATCGGTCAGGCCTGCGAGTTCGATTATTCTGGCTCCCAGGCGGCTCGCTCCCTCCGCGAAGAGGGTATCGAGGTTATTCTGATCAACTCCAATCCGGCTACGATCATGACAGACCCCCTCAGTGCTGATCATGTGTATCTCAAGCCATTGGAACGAAAGTCCATTATCGAGATTCTTCAGAAACACAAGGTTGACGCCGTTTTGCCGACTATGGGAGGCCAGACGGCGTTAAATTTAGCTATCGACTGCGACAAAGCCGGTATCTGGAAGAAGTACGGCGTGGAGATTATCGGTGTGGATATCAACGCCATCGAGACGACGGAGGATCGGGAAAAATTCCGGCTGAAAATGCTGGAACTGGGTGTGGGCGTTTGTAAAGGCCGCACGGCTCGCTCTTTCCTGGAAGGAAAAGAAATTGCTCAGGAAGTAGGTTTCCCGCTGGTAATCCGTCCCTCTTATACGCTGGGTGGTACAGGCGGTGGCTTCGTGAATGATCCGAAGGATTTTGACGAAATGCTCAACCGTGGTCTGCACGCGTCGCCCGTACACGAAGTACTCGTCGAGCAGTCAATTGTGGGCTGGAAAGAATACGAGCTGGAGTTGTTACGCGACGGTGATGGAAACTTCATCATCGTATGTTCGATCGAAAACTTCGATCCGATGGGCGTACATACGGGCGACTCGGTAACGGTGGCTCCTGCCATGACGTTGCCCGATACCCTGTACCAGAAAATGCGGGATATGGCCATCATGATGATGAATGGCATCGGTAAGTTCGCGGGTGGCTGTAACGTACAGTTCTCCGTAAACCCTGCGAACGACGATATCATCGCCATTGAAATCAACCCCCGCGTATCGCGTTCGTCGGCTCTGGCTTCCAAAGCTACGGGTTACCCGATTGCGAAAATTGCGGCGAAAATGGCCATTGGCTACCGTCTGCACGAGCTGATCAACCCGGTTACGGGCAGCACGTCGGCCTTCTTCGAGCCTGCCATTGACTACGTTATTGTAAAGGTACCCCGCTGGAACTTCGACAAATTCAAAGGTTCGGACCGTCGTCTGGGGCTGCAGATGAAATCCGTAGGAGAGGCCATGGGTATCGGCCGTAACTTCCAGGAAGCTCTGCAAAAAGCCTGTCAATCGCTGGAAATCAAGCGGAATGGCATGGGAGCGGATGGCAAGGAACTGACCGATCAGGAAGCCATCCTGCAATCACTGGCGAATCCTTCCTGGAACCGTCTCTTCCACATTTATGACGCCTTCCGCCTGGGTATTTCTTTCAAGAAAATCCAGCAACTCACCAAAATCGATCGTTGGTTCCTGTATCAGGTTGAGGATTTGGTTCGTCTGGAAAAGGAGATCGAAAAACATACGCTCGACTCCATTACGAAAGATTTACTGGAAGAAGCCAAAGTCAAAGGCTTTGCCGACCGTCAGATTGCTCACATGCTCGACTGCCTGGAAAGCCAGGTATACGAGAAGCGGAACGATCTGGGTATCAAACGCGTATTCAAATGCGTCGATACGTGTGCGGCTGAATTTGAAGCGAAAACACCATATTTCTACTCGACATTTACCAGTGGTTCAGAAACTTCGGATGATGAGTCGATCGTAACGCCGAAGAAAAAAGTAGTCATTCTGGGCTCAGGACCCAACCGGATCGGTCAGGGTATCGAGTTCGACTACTCCTGCGTCCATGGCGTACTGGCTGCGAAAGAAGCGGGTTACGAAACGATCATGATCAACTCGAATCCTGAAACGGTTTCGACGGACCCGGATATTGCCGATAAACTGTACTTCGAACCCGTATTCTGGGAGCACGTATACGACATCATTCAGCACGAAAAACCGGAAGGTGTGATCGTACAACTGGGGGGTCAGACGGCTCTGAAACTGGCCGAGAAATTGTCCAAGTACGGTATCAAAATCATCGGTACCAGCTATGAAGCTCTGGATTTAGCCGAAGATCGCGGAGCTTTCTCCAGCCTGTTACGTGATCTGGGTGTACCCTATCCCAAATTTGATACGGTTGAAACGGCCGATCACGCCGTGGAAGTAGCCCGTACGCTGGGTTATCCCTTGCTGGTTCGCCCAAGCTACGTACTGGGTGGACAATCGATGAAGATTGTCATCAACGAAGAAGAACTGGAGCAACACGTCGTAAATACACTACGCGATATTCCAGGTAACAAAATCCTGCTCGATCACTTCCTGGAGAATGCCATCGAAGCGGAATCGGATTCGATCTGTGACGGAGAAAATGTGCACATCATTGGTATTATGGAGCACATCGAACCGGCTGGTATTCACTCGGGTGATTCGCACGCAGTACTGCCGATCTTCGATTTGAGCGAAAACGTACTCCAGCAGATTGAAGAGTATACCAAGAAAATTGCCGTAGCTCTACGCACGAAAGGTCTGCTCAATATTCAGTTCGCCATCAAGGATGAAAAAGTATACGTAATCGAGGCAAACCCCCGGGCTTCCCGTACGGTACCGTTCATCTGTAAGGCGTACCAGGAGCCTTACGTAAACTACGCAACCAAGGTAATGCTGGGTGACAAGAAGGTAACGGACTTTAATTTCAACCCCGTGAAAAACGGATACGCGATTAAAATCCCGGTATTCTCTTTCAACAAATTCCCCGGTGTAAACAAGGAGCTGGGACCTGAAATGAAATCGACGGGTGAAGCCATCTATTTCATCGAAGATCTTACAGACGAAGTATTCCAGCAGATCTACAGCGAACGGAATCTGTATTTGAGTCGCTAGATTTTACAGAAGTACTTATCCAGCCCCGCTCACTTTTGAGCGGGGCTTTTTACGTATAAACCTATTGATTTATAAGGTATTAAGAGGAAAAACCTAGCACATAAACGCAGGAATTGATTAGGAATGGGGCCGTTCGGCTACAATGTTACCTTTAGTCAATCGGGTACGGGATTTTAATACAATAGAGTGATACCTTTTTATCCACAACCGTCTGATCGGTTAAAACGCTCACTTGTATGCCTTATGTAGAAACCGCCCCCGACGTTCAAATCTTTTTCGAAGATTGGGGACAAGGACAGCCCGTTGTATTCCTGCACGGCTGGCCGCTAAACCACAAAATGTTTGAGTATCAGGTAAATCAGTTAGGAAATCATTATCGCTGTATTCTGATCGACCGCCGGGGCTTTGGCATGTCCGACAAGCCCTGGGAAGGTTACGATTATGATACGCTGGCGGATGATCTGAACGCTGTATTTGAAGCTCTGGATCTGCAGGATGTTACCATCGTAGGCTTTTCTCAGGGTGGTGGCGAAGCCATCCGCTACATGTCCCGCTATCAGGGAGCCCGGGTATCGAAACTGGTACTGCTCGGAGCCGCGGCTCCTCATATGATGAAGACGGATGATTTTCCGGATGGAATCGATAAGAGTATGTTCGATGAAATGATCGAAAACTCCTTACAGGATCGGGCAGCCTTTATCGAAGACTTCTCGAAGAAATTCTTTGGTGTAAGTCTGTTGAACAATCCGGTCAGTAGCAAACTGGCTGATTGGTTCCACGGACTGGCCATGCAGGCTTCACCCAAAGCAACCGTTGACAATATTCTGACCTTTAGCCAGGCCGACTTACGGGCTGATCTGGCTAGTATCCAGGTACCAACTCTGATCATTCACGGTACCAGCGATCAGGTGGTACCCTACGAAATTTCGGGCCAACTGCTGGCCGAAAATATTTCCGGATCGCAGCTGATTCCGTACGAAGGAGCTCCGCACGGATTCTTCTACACGGAGTGGCCTCGCCTGAATCAGGATTTGCTCGACTTCCTGGCCGTTCCAGTGGTAACTTCCAGTACGGTGCCCAGTGGTACAACCTGGTAAGGAAACCAATCAACCAAAAAAGGGGACTCATGAAAATGAGTCCCCTTTTCGTTTACGCTACTAATTTATAAAAACGAAAAAACTCCGGCCAGATGATCCAGCCGGAGTTTTTCAGGACAACTTTTATTACTTGATAAACAGTCCAGCCAGGGCTAATACTGCTTTTTCATCGAGCGGTTCGTCGAAAGCTTCGGAAGCAGAATTATCCGTTTGACCGGGTAAGCCGCCAATGTATACACCCGCCTGTTTCACTACCTCTTCACCAGCGTATACTTCTTTCACTGCATTACCGCTGCTATTTCCCTGAATCCAGCCTTTGTCACCGCGAAGGGCACGTACCATAGCCGCGTGACGAGCTTCAACTGAGTGAATTTGCAGTGCTACCGTCAGGTAATCCGTTTGTTTAAGAACGCCAGCCTGACCTTTGTAAGCCCGAACGCCTAAATCTTCAAACGACTGCGAGTACACCAGGAAATTCTGGTAGTTATCGAAGGCAGGACCGAAGTCAAACGTAGGCATCGCAACCGTAACGTTGAGTTGTGCCAATGCACCCTGCAACAATTTCACGTGAGCGTCTTCATGTTTGCTGATCTGAGCAAAAATAGCCCGGTCCATACTCGGAATAAGACCTGATGTAGCCAGACCCTTTTTGTAAAAAGCGTCTTCGAGGTATTCCAGCGTCAAGGCATACTTGAGTACTTCCGTCGCGTTAGGCAAAGCAGCGTATGCCTTATTAACTACTGAACTGAAAAAAGTAGGCAGAGCGGCCAGAGCCGTAGCTTTTGCTCCAAATTTCAGTACGTGGCGACGATTATAGAAAGAAAAGCGATCTGCAGCTTCTGCGTCAACTTTTTCAATGTTCGAAAAGATATCGAATAGATTCATAGCAATCGAAAGTTTGAGAACTTACTAAGGAAGATATTTAGCAGTAAAAGCAGTTTTGATGAAGCCACCGTCCGTAACGATTTTCAAAACCTGCGAAGGCAGTAATGCCTTGTCCAGTCCAGATGCTGGATCTACTTCCATATCGCTGGCAAAAGCGGCAGTTTTAGGAGCTATCAAATTGCTGATGATGGCAGCGTGACGAGCTTCAACCGACACAATTTTCCCTGCTAAGAGTAAGTAATCAACGTTTTCGATGTATTTACCAGCTCCGTTGTAAGCAGCAACCCCGAGGTCTTCAAACGTCTTCGCCAGCGTCAGTACTTTCTCTTTCGTGGCAAACAGATCGTCTGGAAGGTTTACTTCGAGCGTTGGTAACACTTTTGACGTATCACCGTTTACCGCTGCCGTGATGGCCAGTTTGAAGAAGTCGCGGTGAGCTGTTTCGTGAAGCTTGAGATCCGTGAAGATGGTACGCTCTTGCATCGTAAATCTTCCCATAACTGCTTCACTGGCAACTACTTTAGTATAGAAAGCTGCTTCCAGCTGTTCCAAAGCATAGGCATAGTTCAGGGCCCCTAAATCACCCTGGCCCAAATCAAAGACACCAGCAGGAGGTTCACCGTTGTGATCCGTACAGGCCGCTGCGAATAAGCCAACAGCTGCCGCAGAAGTGAAGCCCGCCGACTTGAGGAACGTACGACGACCCACAGCTGCTTTACGCTCCGAAGGATTTCCTTCCGGTTGAGCAGAGGTAATAGAAGAAGGATTCATAAATTATTATTGAAAAAGGATTAGTAAATAAGTTCAGCTTGGGTTGAAAAACGGATCAATGCAATGAAAGCGGTAAAGAAAGCAAATATATTAACAAATGATAATGTTATTGATACGTACGCGAAAGCACAGATTACGGTTTTAAAGAAAATTGATTTTTGTCAATATTTTTATAAATCGGAAAGAAAGTAGTGATTAGCTGCGAACAGGTACAATGAATTTACATCCGAAAAGATGCTAGAGAAGTTAATAGGGGCGGCTAATAACATACAAACAGGTTAAAGGGATTGGGCAAAATCTAACGGTAACAAACCTTACAAAATATCATACCAAACATCAATCCACAACGCGTACCGCTAATTTTAGGGGACTGGGAATTATTTTCCTTGCTTTATTCCCGACCAGGTTTTTGATACGGACAGAAAAGCCCCAAATGTGGACGGATATAAATCACCTGCGTCATAGGCAATTCGCGTCGCTACTGAGAAGCCTTTTAGCCAGTCCGGATGCGTAGAAACAGCCAGTAACGAGGAGAATTGAGGAAGCGTACGCGGAAAAGGTAATGAGAAAGTCCCTCTGTTGAGACTGTACGTGAGACGAGCCTGAAAATTAAGTTTTTCGAATAAACTTCCCTGACCCGCTAAATGAAAAGCATTGACCCGATTATTCGGGAAGAAAAACTGTACGTTCGTTAGCGTTCCATTCAATAATTCGGAACGAACGGGCAGTAAGGGTGTTCCAATCGCCCGGTCATAATACGACCAGCCCTGTATGTATTGGGAATGGTTGAAGTAATTATCGCCTCCCTGAAACCGGGCCGTGATGTCGAAGGTTGAACCCGCCTGATTGGTAGTAGTCAGATATTCAAAAAGGAGTTTGTTAAGTTTTACACGCCGGGAACTGGTGGGAAGTGACCAGCTAAAGCCATGCAGACCATCAAATCCATTCAGGAATAAAAGGCCCGACAGGTCTTCAAATAGATGTTGATGGTACCACAGGAAGGACTGGCCATTGCCTTTTATCGATACGGCAAAGTCATAGTTCCCTAAGTGATTACCCACGCGATTTTCGCCGTCAAAACCCGTAAAGCGGTCATTATTACGTTCGCTGGAAAGCTGACCTAATAGAATACCACGAATAAAATCTCCCGGATTGGTAGTCAGATGACCGTTTACTGCGAAAGGTGACGAACGCAGATAATCGGCATGACCTCCCCACTGAACCATGTGATTGATTCCCACGTACACCGCAACCCGGCCCGAAGGCTTTCCAAAACGGCCATGCAGGGATTTGTAATGGAGATAAGCTCCCTGGATATACGGAACATTAAACCAGCCATGAGCCAGCGTACCGCGTAAGGCAACGAAATTGCGAAGAAACTTTAGTGGAATAAATCCCGCCGTACCGATCTGAATTTTGGGAATGGGCAGAGCATTATTGGACCAGGCAATGGAACCTGAAGTGAGTGTAGTATCCGTAATACCAATGAATTCCCGGCGACGCCCTCCCCAGAGTTCTATCTTTCCGTAACGGAGCTTCAGGTAGGCTTCGGGTAGTACAAATTTTTGTTGGGTACCACTGACCAGTGCTCCTTCGACGCCCAGGCCCCAATCCAGCTTTCGACGATTGCGTTGGATGGAATCGGGAAGTGGAGTAGCGAAGTCAACCGAAAGGCCTGCCCGAACCAGGCCCGCTGGTGCTTCGAGTGGAATCAGTCCGTATTGATTCGCCCGGAGCCAGAAAGGAGATTGCTCTGCACCAGATACGAGTCCGCTGGCTTCGGCTTGCAGGGTATAGGGCTTGGCAAGCTGACCCCAGGCCGTACTGGAAAGCAGCCACACCAGCAGGATCAGACCGTAAGCTCCGAAAGAAAACCGTAACGTAGGCCGGCAAAGAGGCATGAATTAGCGACAAACAGGTGTGGTACTGGACAGGAGCGGTAAAAGTAACAGTACAAACCAGGATCGTAGATGAGTTGTTTATAAATTTTACGTGAAGTCTTTGGGAAGTGGCCGCTATTTTTGTGATTCATCGACTGATCGACCTTCATGAGTCAGCTTCTGGAAATTGCCAAACGATTAAATGCCCTCGCTCAGGCGGGCTTAACGTATTCACCCAATGCCTACGACTTGGAGCGTTTCGAAGAAATACGAACGATTAGCATAGAATTGCTTCACACGCTCACGGACGAACCTGTCGAAAAAATTGCTCCTTTGTTTGCTAGCGGTACGGGTGAATACCCAACGCCCAAAGTAGACATCCGGGCCGTAATTTTTCGGGGTGAGGATGAAGTACTGATGGTTCAGGAGAAAATCGATAATCTTCGCTGGACGTTGCCGGGTGGCTGGGCCGACATCGGGTATACCCCTACAGAAGTAGCCGTGAAGGAAACCCAGGAAGAAACCGGATTACTGGTGCGACCGGTACGTTTGCTGGCGGTACTTGATAAGCGGCAGCACCCGCATCCACCCCAACCCTGGTACGTGTACAAGTTTTTCATTCGCTGTGAAGCCGTTGGGGGTGAGATTACTGCCGATGGTCACGATATTGGGCAGGTTCGCTGGGTGCATCGAACGGAAATCCCCGAGCTTCCGTTATCAGAGGACCGGGTAACAGCCTCGCAACTCGAAATGCTGTTTAACTTTGCAACAAATCCGGACGCTCCTGTGTTGTGTGATTAAGCTTTAGAACCCTATGATCTTCAAGATATTATTGATTGTAATGGCCATTGGCTTTATTTTTCCACGAATCGTTCGCTGGGTATTTCGTCTGTTTTTAAAAGATCAGTTCTCGCGGGTAGAGCGGGAGTTCCGTCAGGAGAAAGCCCAAAGTCGTCAACGTGAAGGGAAAGTAAATGTAGATTATGCTCCACCCCAGAAAGAAGGCTACAAGGGAGGCGATTATATTGATTATGAGGAAGTGAAGGAGTAAAAATCATGACTGCCCAAGTACTCTTCCGACACATTTCCGAAACTCTTGCCAGCGTATACGATTCCAACGAAGCCAAAGCCATTGCGTACCTGGTGTTGGAAAACCGGTATGGGCTTAATCGAACGGCTGTCGCCCTCAATACTCCCTTGCCCGCAGAGGTGGCTGAGGTAACGCCTCTCCTGGAACGATTGAAAAATCAGGAACCCGTACAGTACGTGTTGGGAGAAGCTGATTTTTACGGCCGTACGTTTGCAGTAACCCCGGCGGTACTCATCCCCAGACCCGAAACCGAAGAACTGGTACAATGGGTGTTACAGGAATTAAAAGCAGCAGATGCTCCACTAGTACTGGACATCGGTACCGGAAGCGGCTGCATTGCCCTCACGCTGGCTGCCGAACGCCCGGATGCCCGGGTAACGGCTCTGGATGTTTCAGCGGAAGCGTTGACCGTAGCCCGAAACAATGCCCAGCGTTTGGGGGTAACCGTCGAGTTTATTCAGAAAAATGCCCTGATTCTTCAGGACCTGCCCTCTCAGCGATACGCCGCCATCGTATCCAATCCGCCGTACGTGAAACAGGCCGAAGCCGCCACCATGCTTCCCCATGTACTGGACCACGAGCCTCATCTGGCCCTGTTTGTAGCGGACCACGATCCCCTGATTTTTTACCGGGCCATTGCTCAGTACGCCAGCACGCATTTGCTGGAAAATGGCTTTTGTGCGGTTGAAATCAATCAGGCTCTGGGGCCAGAGACAGCGGCAGAATTTAGTAAAGCTGGATTTGACCACGTGGAGATCAGAACGGATCTTTCGGGACGGGATCGGATGATTCTGGCCCGTAAATAATGAATGAAGATTGTCCTTCTACGGATTCCGCCCTATTTTCGATCCCCGGTTCTAACGAACCACTTATGAACAAAAAACTGTTTTTCCGGAACTAGCAACTAGCTCGGTTTCCGTAACATGCATATTATGGCTGATCTACAGCACGCCCGAAAAATCAAACAGATGTTTACCGAAATGAGCAAAGTCGTCGTTGGACAGGAACGGCTGCTCAATCGTTTACTGATTGGCTTGTTTACGGGAGGGCATGTCTTACTGGAAGGGGTTCCGGGTCTGGCAAAAACCCTTACGATCAATACGCTGGCAAAAGTACTGGATCTGGACTTTCACCGAATTCAGTTTACGCCGGATCTGCTTCCCGCAGATTTAGTCGGAACCATGATTTTTGACCGGAAGATGGACGATTTCCGGGTACGGAAAGGACCCGTCTTCGCTAACCTGATTCTGGCCGATGAGGTAAACCGGGCCCCAGCCAAGGTACAATCGGCTTTACTGGAAGCCATGCAGGAAAAACAGGTCACGATTGGTGACCAGACGTTTCCACTCGATAAGCCTTTTTTTGTGATGGCTACGCAAAACCCGGTCGAGCAGGAGGGAACCTATCCCTTGCCGGAAGCTCAGGTAGACCGGTTCATGATGAAAGTTTTCGTGGATTATCTAGACAAGGTGGATGAGCTGGAGGTCATGCGTCGGATGACGAATATGGAGGCCGTGTACGAAGTGAAACCGATCCTGAATCGGGACGAAATCTTTGAAATTCGGAAAGAAATCAATCAGATTGCCATTTCTGAAACGCTCGAACACTACATCATCGAGCTGGTATTTGCGACACGCCGTCCGCTGACGTACGGCTTGAAGGAAGAGGCCCGCTATATTCAGTTTGGAGCCTCGCCAAGGGCCAGTATCGCCCTGAACCTTGGGGCCAAGGTACTGGCGTATTTTGACGAACGGGATTACGTATTACCCGAAGACATCAAGGAAATAGCCCCCGACGTCCTGAATCACCGGGTACTGCTCAACTACGAAGCCGAAGCCGACGGCATTACCAGTCTACAGGTAATCGATTCTATCTTACGACGCGTAGCAATCGGACGATAGATGGGGTTGTTGGTTAATGGTTGTTAGTTACTGGTTTTTACTGGGAGTCAAATTCACTCTGAAAATCCCAAACGGTAACCCTAACAACGATCAACCAACAACTAGTAACTAAATATCTACTTACTAATTTCCAGCATTGCTTTTACGGCTTTCAATGCTTTCACCCGCGTTTCTTCCGGCACGTGGATTTCCGGCATTTCGTAGTACATGCAGTTGTACAGTTTTTCAACGGTATTCATTTTCATGTACGGACATTCGGAGCAGGCACAGAAATTCTGTTCATTGGCCGGAGCCGGAATGATCAATTTATCCGGATTAGCCAGCTTCATTTTGTGCATAATTCCGGCTTCCGTTGCTACGATGAATTCCTTGTTTGGAGACGTTTGCACATACGCCAGCAGACCCGTAGTACTACCCACATAGTCGGCCTCCATCAAAATATCTTCCTTACATTCGGGGTGGGCTACCAGTAAGGCATTCGGGTGTTCGGTCCGTAGTTTGGCCAGTTTTTCCCGCGAAATGTCAATGTGAACGATACAGGCTCCATCCCATAAAATCAGATCCCGACCCGTTTTCTTGGCTACGAAACGACCCAGGTTGGCATCGGGAGCGAAGATGATCTGGCGATCGGCGGGGATGGATTCCACGACTTTCAGGGCATTTGACGAAGTACAGATAATGTCCGTCATCGCCTTGATGTCCGCCGTGCAATTGATATAGCTCACCACGACTGCCTCCGGATGCTGAGCTTTGAACGCCGCAAAATCTTCTTTGGGAGCCGAATCAGCCAGCGAACAGCCTGCATTAAAATCCGGAATGACTACCTTCTTGTTTGGATTCAGAATTTTAGCGGTTTCGCCCATGAAGTGAACGCCGCAAAAAACGATCATATCCGCCGTGGTCTGTTCGGCAGCCTGAGCTAGACCCAGACTGTCGCCTACGAAATCGGCTAGATCCTGAATTTCGCCATCCACGTAATAGTGAGCCAGAATAACCGCATTCTTCTCCTTTTTCATGCGAAGAATCTCGGCCTTTAAATCAACATTCTTGGGTACAGAGCGACTGATATAGCCAATACGTTTGACTTCCTCTTCAGTGCTCATGGGGAATACAGCAGGCATACATTTCTTTGGGTTTGGAGTTTAGCGTTTTGGGTTTAGCATCAAAGATCATTTACTCAAAACGCTAAACCCCAAACACCAAACTCAACTTATTTTCTCGTTGTTACCAGGCCTTTAAACTAAGGTCTAAACTCTTTACCTGATGGGTTAGGGCACCCACCGATACGAAATCAACGCCACATTCGGCGTAGGTACGGATGGTTTGCTCATTGATGCCACCCGAGGCTTCCGTAGGGTATTTTTTATTCACGCGGCGAACGGCTTCCCGCATGTCATCAAAGCTAAAATTATCCAGCATGATGCGGTGGAGTGACTGCGTTTCACCGACCCGCAGTACTTCGTCCAGTTCCGCCAGATTGCGTACTTCAATCTCAATTTGCAGGTCTCTGCCGGTTTCTTTCAGATACGCGTTCGCTTTCGTAAGAGCAGCTTCGATTCCACCGGCATAATCCACGTGATTGTCCTTAATGAGAATCATGTCGTACAAAGCATAGCGGTGATTAACGGCTCCGCCGATCCGCGTGGCCCATTTTTCGCAAATGCGGAAATTGGGCGTGGTTTTCCGCGTATCCAGCAGCTTACAGGGCAAGTCAGTAATCAGATCGGCCAGACTACGCGTGTAGGTCGCAATGCCACTCATTCGCTGCATGCAGTTCAGTACCAGGCGTTCCGCTTTCAGAATCGATTGCGAACTACCTTCAACGGTCAGAGCGATGTCTCCTTTTTGAATAGCCGTACCATCCTGAAGCAATACCTCTACCTTCAATTCCGGGTCTACTTCGGCGAAAATAAGTTGTGCCACTTCGACCCCGGCGAGGATGCCCGTGTCTTTTACTAATAAGCGGGCCCGGCCCATGGCAAAAGGTGGAATGGTCGCCAGGGAAGTGTGATCGCCGTCGCCTACGTCTTCCTGCAAAGCCAGGCGTATGAATTCGTGAATGTCTTGTCCGTACATATAAAAGAGCTTCCCAGAGGCTGGTTTAGTAAGCGAAAATAATACTTTTCCTCGGGTGAATGGTCCTTAGCTTCACGCAACCTACCAGAAGGGTTGGTCCTGTTGATGGGATTGCGTATATTGGAAAGCCTCTATTCAAACCATTTTTCGGAAAACATATGATTAACAAAAGACCTTTATTAACTGTTCAATCCAAGCGTCACTGGCTTTATTTCTGGGGGAATCTCGTAGCTATGGTATTGTTCTGTTTAGGTGCAGGCATTGCCTTTTCTTACTCTTTTTTTAGTCACTACGGGCTGCAAAAAACGAATACGGGTGAACAGTTCTCGATGCTGTTTGGGATCGGTTTAATTATTACTTCCTTCTACGGATCCTGGTCATTCTGGGAGCAGGCTCCGAGGATCGTTCTGGATACTGAAAAGCTAATCTATAACGGTACCGAAGTCTTTTACTGGAAAGATATGGAACGACTGGAATTGACGGGCAAGCATCACTCCAAACTTCTATGGGCTACGGGCGAGGGCGTACAGATGTTATTCAAGGGAAATGTCAAACGCGTCTTTTTTGATCACATGTACCAGAATAGCTGGTTGATGAAGCTCTTTCTGGAACAGATTGTACTGCAGGGCCAAGCACGCATTACTTTGCCTCAAGTAACTGTCCTGGAATACAGCACAAGTAAGGCCATCTATTATCAAGGGAGTGTATGGCAGGCTATGCCCTTTTATTTCTTCCTCTTCATAAACGTTATGTTTTTTGTACCACTACTCAACCCAATTAACCGGGAACCTATGTATTTCCTTAGTTGTGGTTTTATAGCCATTTTGCTTTGGCGTGTAGTGACATCTAGTTTACATTATATAGGTCTATCTGAAACGGAACTCATTATTAAAAACCGTCTGTGGCCTGGGTATCAAAAAGTATTTCTTTTAGAGGAACTACGTGAAGTGGCTTATGAATCCAAGGGAAAAGGTTTTCCCGCTCTGAAAGTGATTCGGAAGGATTTTAAAACCCATTCTTTCATTGCCGATGGCCTTAGTAATCGGGAATGGTTGGCCTTACGCGACCGACTTCGGGCCAAAGATCTACGGGTACGAAATGAACTGGGTATTCGGGTAAAAAATGCCGTTAGTAAGACAGTAAAATAGAGACCCATGGAAAGGTTAACTTTATTTGCAGTTAAACGAGCCTTGTGTCTTAACCTAAACTGACGTCTATCTATCCTTAATGAGCAATACTAGTAGAAATGCTACTCGAATAGAATCCATCGAATGGTTACGGGGAATTGCCTCCTTAGGTATATGTATAGTACATATCTTTTTCACGCTGAATTACTTTGATAGCCAGGACGTTTTTTACCAACGCTACTTCCGTTATTTTCAGGAAATGGGACGATTTTGGGTACCCATGTTTTTTGTCATCTCAGGGTTCATTATCACGTATTCACTGGATAAGAAAAGTTATTCCTTAAAAGCGTATCCGGTTTTCTGGATTCGTCGGATCATCCGAATCCAGATTCCGTATATCGCTTCGTTGGTAATAGCCATGGGCAGCTTATATATCTATTCAGTCGTTTCAGCTAAGGAAACGCCGTCATTGAATTCCAAAAATTTGTTACTAAATGCGGTTTACGGCAATGTTTTTCTGGACAGTCCTTGGATTAACCCCGTAGCATGGACTCTATTTATTGAAATTCAGTTTTATACCCTAATCGGTCTGATTGTCCCTTTTATACGGGGAAACAAAGTAATTCATACCCTCACTCTATGGCTGGTCTTGTTAACTTGTCTACGTTTCGCTGTGTATGAGGGAACCGAACGATTTCTGCCCTTCTACTTTGATGTGTTTATGGCGGGTATCTTAAGTTTTAAACGATATAGGGGCTTAATCTCTTGCTCTTCTTTCGCTATACAGATGGGTATAGTTCTCGCTCTTATCGCAATGATTCACGGGAAAGCCTATGCACTAGCATCTACTCTAGCGGTACTAGTCATTTTACCTAATTATCAGATACCCTTGAAGAGCTTGTACCGATTAGGACAACTATCTTATTCTCTGTATCTGATTCACTGGACGCTGGGTGTGGAAATTCTTCGTAACTGGTTTACACTAACGTATCCTGCCTCTGGCCCGGTACTGAAAAGTCTAGCTGGACTAAGTATTCTGGGTGTTTGCCTCGCTTTCGCTGCCTTGTTTTATCAGTGCATTGAAAAACCGGCCATAGCGTTAGCCAGAAGAGTAGTACCATAGGATAGTGAGCGATAGTCTTTCCTTTCTTCTGAAAATAAAATAAGGTCTATGGCTGAGCGAGCTATTCTTTTTTCTGGAAAGGCAAACATTTTCCCAAGTAATCCGTTGAAGAGTGTTTGTCTTTCCAAAAAAATTGCTATTTTCGTCCCCGCAAATGAAAAGTCCACGTTCCATAGCACGGTTATTCAGCTTGTTTCTGGCAAGTGTGTTGCTGATTGCTTCGGTAGCAGTGAAAGGCGTATCGGCGAAAGCATTGCCCTTGCCTAAAGCTCCTACTGAAAAGTCAGATCAGACTTCTGGTACGCCCAAAGCAACCGTTCAGGCACTCTCCCCGATGGCGACGGTCTCGGTGGCCGATTTTTCATTTACGCAGGACTTTTACCTGCTACCGCCCTCGGTGTACTGCTTCGAAGTCAGCAAGCAGCAACCTACGTCGGTTGGAATTCCTCAATTCCGACTTCCTTATCATGAAGTGCTCTTTGAGCATGTGATTTCACCGAACGCTCCCTAGTCGTTTTTATCCGGATTCTCAATCCCTAGTTTCAATAGTATCCTTTTCCAATTGTTTTCTTATTTACTCTGGTTGCGGGCGTAAGTGCTCGTAGCCCAAAGCCAATTTATCCATGCAAAATCGTGGTGTTATAGTGGCTCTAACGGGGATTTTTGCCGCGTTGTGCCTCTACTACCTCTCTTTCACGTTCGTATCGCAGGATTACAAGAAAAAAGCGATCGAATACGCTACAGATCCCCGCACGGGCGAAGTAGACAAAGCTAAAAAACAACGGTATACGGATTCTTTGTGGAAAGAAGATGTATGGCTGGGAAGTACGCTTCAGCAGGTAACCGAGCGTGAACTGAACCTGGGTCTTGACCTTCAGGGTGGTATGCACGTGATTCTGGAAGTATCTCCGGTAGATATCATCAAATCGCTGGCCGGTAACAGCCGCGATCCCAAGTTCCTGGAAGCTCTAGCTGTTACGCAGAAAGAGCAGGGTAACTCACAGTCGAACTTTGTCGATGCCTTTGCTCGTAACTTCAAAAGCCTGAATCCCGATAAGAAACTGGCGGATGTTTTTGCGAACGCTACGAACCGGGCTACGATCAACTTCCAGACTTCCGATGCGGATGTGGTGAAAATGATCAAAACCGAAGTAGACGGTGCCGTAGAGCGTGCGTTCCGCGTTATTCAGCAGCGGGTGGATAAATTCGGCGTATCGAACCCGAACATTCAGCGTATCCCGAACTCTGGCCGTATTCAGGTGGAATTAGCGGGTGTGGATGATCCGGCTCGGGTACGTAAACTGTTGACGGGTTCTGCGAAACTGGAATTCTGCGAAGTATACGAATTGCAGGAATACGCTCCGGCTCTGGATGGTATTGGTAACATTCTGCTCGAAGAAGAACGGGAACAAAGTGCGGCTTTGAAAAGCCCCGCTACGCAACAAGCTTCCGTAGATACAGCGGCTAAAGCAAACGGTGGTCTGGCTTCTGCTCTGACGAAAAAAGATTCAGGTGCTGCAAAAAGCGACACTACGCAATCGGCTAACGCAGGTGCTGCTCTGACGAAACTGTTCATCCCGATGCAGGATGGACTGGGTGTAGCCGTAAAAGATACGCCTCGGGTAAATGCTCTGCTGGCTCGTAACGACGTTCGTACTTTACTGCCTTCAGACCTGAACTTTGCCTACGAAGCCAAGCCTCGTACGATCAATAACAAAGACATCATGGCTTTGATCGCGGTAAAACGCGGTCCGAACGGTGAAGTTCCCCTGGATGGTTCAGTAATCATAAACGCTTCACAAGATTACGATCAGAGCGGTCGCGTGGACGTTTCCATGCAAATGAATCCCGAAGGTGCCCGTAAATGGAAAAACCTGACGGCTTCTAACATTGGTCGCCGGATTGCCATTTTGCTGGATGGTTATGTACAATCAGCTCCGGTAGTAAACGGTGAAATCCCGAATGGTAACTCTAGTATCTCTGGAAACTTTACGCTTGAAGAAGGCAAAGATTTAGCCACGGTACTGAAAGCAGGTAAACTGCCCGCTCCGACGACGATCGTAGAAGAAGCCGTCGTAGGTTCAACGCTGGGTTCAGAAGCCGTGAACGCGGGTATTCTGTCTTCAGTAGTAGGTCTGTTCGTCGTACTGATGTTTATGCTGGCGTACTATAACCGCTCTGGTTTCATTGCTGACATCGCCCTGCTGATCAACTTGTTCTTCCTGATGGGTATCATGGCGTCGCTAGGTTCAGTATTGACCTTGCCTGGTATCGCCGGTATCGTACTTTCAATTGGTATGGCTGTGGATGCGAACGTACTGGTCTTTGAACGGATCAAGGAAGAGTTAGCTCTAGGAAAGCCGATGAAGCTGGCCGTGAGTGACGGTTTCAAAAATGCGACTTCTTCGATCATTGACTCCAATGCTACTACGCTGCTGTCTGGTCTGATCCTGTTGTTCTTCGGAACGGGTCTGATCCTGGGCTTCGCCGTAACGCTGGTTATCGGTATCTTCACTTCGCTCTTCGCGGTATTCTTCGTAAGCCGGGCGTTGATGGATATCTGGGTAGAAAAAGGCTGGAAAATCAACTTTGTTTCGGGTCTGACCAAAAACTGGTTCAAAGATTCGGACTTCGATTTCGTATCAAAACGTCGTCTGTACTATACCATTTCTTCTGTAATCATTGCGGCCGGTATCCTTTCGGTAGTAATCAAAGGATTCGGATTGGGCGTTGATTTCAAAGGTGGTCGTACCTACGTTGTACGTTTTGACAAGAGCATCAGTACCGACGATGTTCGTACGGCTCTGGAAGGACCTTTGGACGGCTCACCTGAAGTAAAAACCTACGGTGGTAGCGGTATCGGTGGTGATCAGGTACAAATCACGACGGATTACCTGGTAGACCAAACGACGGTAGAAGCCGATCGCGAAGCTCAGAACAAGATTATTCAGGGCGTGAGCAAAATCGGTAAAGCTGAAATTCTGAGTTCGTCGAAAGTAGGACCTACGATCGCGAATGACATGATTTTCTCGTCGCTGTACTCCATTCTGGCGGGTATTGCGGTTGTGTTTGGTTACATCCTGCTTCGCTTTAAGAAACTGGCGTTCGGTTACGGAGCAATGGTGGCGGTATCGCACGACGTACTGATTATCCTGGCTATCTTCTCGATTTTCAACGGCATTCTGCCCTTCTCACTCGATGTAGATCAGTCCTTCGTAGGTGCCTTGCTGACGATCATGGGTTATTCGATGAACGATACGGTCGTCGTCTTTGACCGCGTTCGGGAATACCTGCGGGAGGGTAGTCCGAAAAACGAAAGTATTCCGACGATTATCAACAACGCCTTGAACTCGACGCTAAGCCGTACGGCCGTAACGGGTCTTTCAACGATGCTGGTACTGATCGTACTGTTCTTCTTCGGCGGTGAAACGATTCGTGGTTTCTCGTTCGCCATGTTGATCGGGGTCATCGTAGGTACGTACTCTTCGCTGTTCGTAGCTACGCCAATCGTGGTTGACTTCCTGACGAAAGATCAGGAGCAAAAAGGAGCAGCTCTGGAAGTAGCTAAAGTGAATAAGCCTGCGGATAAATTTGCAGTTCCTTCACCCGAAGATTTCCTGATCGAAGGTGAAGAACCACAAGCTGCGGCTGAAAAAGCTAAAAAAGAGAAGAAAGATCGGATCATCAAGCCGAAACTTTAAGAAGCGATTTGTGGGTAGTTAAGCCGTAACAGAAGCCATGCTTCCAATCAACGATTGACTATCTTACGAGTTATGCATAAAACAGGCCTGCCGAACATCGGTAGGCCTGTTTGCTTTACATGAACAAATCGTAATCGGGTAATACGGTTGTTTAGCTCGGGTTGATTAGAGACAAAACCATTCGCTCTGACAAATAGGAACTTGTCAATAGCGTGTACGTATGCAGGGATTCTTACTACTCTATTGGGCGTAATAGCGATGCGGCAAGAAAGCCATTACGGGCGGTACCGGAAGGAATTGGTATCCATGCCAAATGAAATCATTGGTTCAAATGACATGAATTGATTGTAAATATTAGGTAAGTTTATTGAAAAGGCAAATAGTATTTTGATTTTACAGAAAAAGTCAAAATTTTTATTGACTTATCTACGCTGATAGGTAAGAAAAGAGTAGGCAACGGAATGTTTATCGTCTTGCGGATGATCTTGACGGTGGATTAGGTCAAAGACATCCGTGCTAAATTCAGGAAAATACGCGTCTCCTTTGAATTGGCCATGAATGAGAGTAAGTTCCAGCACATGGGCTTTGGGAAGCGTTTCCGAGTAAATCTGAGCCCCGCCCAGTACCATTACTTCTTCTTCATTTTTGTAATAGTCCAGAGCTTCGTCAATACTGTTCATCACCAGAAACCCAGGATCAACCTGATAATTGGGCTGGCTGGTTACAACGATATTCCCGGTTTTCGACCAAATGCGGTCCGGCGTGTCGTAGCTTTTCCTGCCCATGATGGTTTTCTTACCCGCAATCAGTCGTTCTACGTGGGCGTGATCGTTGGGTAAAAAAGGCCAGGGGAGAATTCCATGATTACCGATGAGGCGATGCTCATCCATGGCGGCTACGAGGGTAATTTTCATGTGGGCAGTTGGTTACTGGAAAAGACGATTGATCGCCAAAAATAACAAGAGTCTCTATACTTGTTATTTTTCGCTCTAAAATGAAACTGCCGACTCACAAGAGTCGGCAGTTTAAATGATATATGCATTGACGTTCCTTTGGTACTTACGCCGCCATAATGAACTGATCCGCATTTTCATCGGGACGAATCCGTAGTACATTGGCTAAGGTCAGCGTAATCAAGGTTTTGGAAGCCATCCACATGGGAATATGAGCGATTTGCGAGAAAAGCTGTACTGTAATGCCCGGATGATCACCGAGGTATTTCATCAGTACTTCTTCTTTGTGACCATATTTGAATTTCACGTCCTGCACCCGATCCTCCCATTTCAAAATTTGCCGTACTTCTTTGCTGGCCTGAATGGAACGATCATTAACGCGTACGTACGTCTTCTTTTCCTGCTGAGCTGGATCCAGGCTAACGTAGTGAGGGCGTTGCTGGCTACGCGGAATGCGGAACACAAGCACTTCGCGTTCATTTTCTACGTAGACACGTTCAAGGGTATATTCAATTGCAGGAAAGCAATATTTTTCGAGGGCCCGGCACAAAATGAATTCATCATCGTCGGCGAACTTCAAACCCGGTATCGACTTATCATCACCGACGCCTACTAACAGAATGCCACCCTGGGTATTCGCAAAAGCCACCACCTCGCGGATAATCTTCTCAGGATGGTTCGCTTTTAGCTTAAATTCCAGCCGCTCATTTTCTCCTTTCTTCACCAGTTCTTTCAAGGCTCGAAGATCCATCGTGCCTCGTACACTGCGGGTGGCAGTTTTTTCCGCCATTCCCGACCAGCCATCCTTCATGACCATCGTAGTTAGAGGGTTTCCCAAATTTAACCAATCCTCTAAAAGAAAAAAGGGTTCAGAGGAAATTATTTTTATACGTATAAAATGCTTTTCCTTCCGGGAAAATTCCAAACATTTTACTCTATTTTGCCGTTACCACTCACAGCATCACTCTTTTATCCAATGGAATGGGTTTGGAATATCCTGATTGTTATAGGGACATTTTTACTAATGGAAGCAGTAGCCTGGTCGACGCATAAGTACGTTATGCACGGCTGGTTATGGTCCTGGCACGAGGACCATCATCATCCCCATGCTGGCTTTTTTGAGAAGAACGATTATTTCGCCGTAGTGTTTGCCACGGTAGCTATTTCTTTAATTCTAATCGGTAGCGAAGTGCCTTCCGTGCGGTTTTTATTGTGGGTAGGCATTGGCGTAACGGCATACGGACTTTTCTATTTCATCTTCCACGACATCATCGTGCACCGGCGAGTCAAGATCAAATTCGTAGCCCGTTCCCGCTACATGAAACGCATCATGCGGGCCCATTATATCCACCATAAAGTACACACCAAACAAGGTGCCCAGGCCTTCGGCTTTCTATACGCTCCGAAGAAGTTTGAGCAGGAGAAAATGTAGATAGTTTACAGTTTGCGGTTTTCTGTTTTCAGTTAAAAAGCGAGGGCCTTCCAAAATCTGGAAGGCCCTCGCTTTTTAACTGAAACAAGCTTTGTAATTACAGTTTAACATGGATTCCAAACAACTGAAAACAGAAAACCGCAAATTGAAAACGCAACTTATTTCTTCAACATATTCGGCAGTTTGATTTTGCCGTCTTGTACTTTGTTCATTGTTTTCATCATCTTCCGCATTTCCTCGAACTGCTTCATCAGGTTGTTTACCTGCTGAATGCTCGTACCCGAACCGGTAGCAATCCGGCGGCGACGTGAACCGTCGATCAGATCGGGATTCTTGCGTTCTTTCAGCGTCATGGAGCTGATGATGGCTTCGATGGGTTTAAACGAGTCATTGCTAATGTCTACGTCTTTAATCGCACCGCCCAGGCCGGGAATCATGCCCATCAAATCCTTGATGTTACCCATCTTCTTGATTTGCTGAAGCTGCGAGTAAAAATCCTCGAAGTTGAACTGGTTTTGACGAATCTGTTTGTTGATGCGGTTCGCTTCTTCTTCGTCGAAGGCTTGCTGAGCCCGTTCTACCAGCGACAGCACGTCACCCATGCCGAGAATCCGGCTGGCCATCCGATCGGGGTAGAAAATGTCGAGATCTTCCATTTTCTCACCCGTCGACATGTACTTGATGGGCTTGCTCACCACCTGACGAATCGAAAGGGCTGCACCCCCGCGAGAATCCCCGTCGAGTTTGGTCAGTACAACTCCGTCGAAGTTCAGACGATCGTTGAACGTCTTGGCCGTATTTACTGCATCCTGACCCGTCATCGAATCCACGACGAAAAGCGTTTCCGTCGGCTCAATGGCCTTCTTCACGTTTTCTACTTCCTGCATCATGGCCTCATCAATCGCCAGACGACCCGCGGTATCAATGATGACTACGTTCTTGGAGTTTTTCTTCGCGTACTCAACGGCGTTGCGGGCAATTTCAACGGCGTTCTTATTATCAGGTTCCGCGTAAACTTCAACGCCGATCTGCTCACCCAGGGTTTGAAGCTGGGCAATAGCGGCCGGGCGATAGATGTCACAGGCGGCTACAATCACCTGCCGACCTTGCTTCTTAATGTTATGGGCCAGTTTACCCGTAAACGTCGTTTTACCCGATCCTTGCAGACCGGCAATCAGGACGATCGCAGGAGAACCTTTGAGGTTGACACTTTCCGCCTGACCACCCATGAGTTCGGTCAGCTTGTCGTGTACAATTTTTACCAGCATCTGGCCGGGCTCCACCGCAATCATGATCTTCTGACCGATGGCTTCCTCCCGGATCTGATCCGTAATATCTTTGGCTACTTTAAAGTTAACGTCGGCATCAGTAAGGGCCCGGCGAATTTCTTTCACCGTCGAAGCTACGTTGACATCGGTAATCTTTCCGCTCCCTTTGAGGGTACGGATGGCTTTATTGAGCTTGTCCTGTAAATTATCAAACATGGTTAGTAAAGAATACTAAAGCGTAAGGTCTGTAGATTGGAAAAGGCTTTGGCTAAACCTTCAAAAAATTCATATTCAGCGTATGACTTCGAATTTTTTTGGCAAAGGTACCATTCACAAACGACTATTTGAATAGATAAAATCCCATAAATGGTTTTTTTTTGGCTTGATTTCACCGTCCTGCTTACCTTTGGGGTTCAATTCATTACCTGACTCTTTCCGACGTCTAATCATGCAGAAAATTAAAGTAGCGAACCCAGTCGTCGAACTCGACGGGGACGAAATGACCCGAATCATCTGGAAGTTTATCAAAGAAAAGCTGATTCTTCCCTACGTTGATGTCGATATTAAATACTACGATTTAGGTATCGAATACCGTGACGAAACGAATGATCAAGTGACGGTAGATGCCGCTAACGCCATTAAACAATACGGTGTTGGTATCAAATGTGCCACGATTACGCCCGACGAGGACCGCGTGAAGGAATTCAACCTCAAGCAAATGTGGAAGTCGCCCAACGGAACGATCCGTAACATCCTCGATGGTACGGTATTCCGGGAGCCGATCGTAATGCAGAACGTTCCTCGCCTGGTAACCACCTGGACGTCTCCCATTATCGTTGGCCGTCACGCGTTCGGTGATCAGTACCGGGCAACGGATTTCATCGTACCTGGTAAAGGTAAACTGACGATGAAATTCGAAGGTGAAGACGGAACGGTACAGGAATACGATGTTTTCAACTTCCCCGGAGCTGGCGTAGCCATGGGTATGTACAACCTCGATGAATCCATCGCTGGTTTCGCCCGTTCCTGCTTCCAGGTAGGTCTGCAAAAAGGCTGGCCCGTATACCTGTCTACGAAGAACACGATCCTGAAGAAATATGATGGTCGTTTCCGTGACGTATTCCAGGCGGTTTTCGATGCAGAATTTGCCGAGAAATTCAAAGAAGCCGGTATTACGTACGAGCACCGTCTGATCGATGACATGGTAGCCGCAGCTCTGAAATGGAGTGGCAGCTACGTATGGGCTTGTAAGAACTACGACGGCGACGTTCAGTCGGATACCGTTGCTCAGGGCTTTGGCTCACTCGGTCTGATGACTTCTGTACTGCTGACGCCCGATGGCTCCGTGATGGAAGCTGAGGCGGCTCACGGTACCGTAACGCGTCACTACCGCGAACACCAGAAAGGAAACCGTACGTCAACGAACCCGATTGCTTCGATCTACGCCTGGACGCGTGGTCTGGCCTTCCGTGGTAAGCTCGACGGTAACGAAGAACTGATCCGTTTTGCTACGGCTCTGGAAGAAGTTTGCGTAGAAACCGTAGAAGCGGGTAAAATGACCAAGGATTTGGCCATCACTATCCACGGTAACAAAGTAAACCACGGCGAGCATTACCTGTACACGGAAGAATTCCTGGACGAGCTCGACAAAGGCTTACAGGCGAAACTGGCGAAGTAATCGTTGGGACTGACCCAAGCAAAAAGGCACTTATCCGCGAGGGTAAGTGCCTTTTTGCTTGAAGGAAAACGAAACTTACATATCGTCTAACTCTTCTTCTTCAAAGTCTTCGGTATCTTCATCTTCGTCATCCTGTTCAGCGGTAAACTCGTCCATTTCTTCCGCTGGGTCCATGGTGTCACCACTTTCATCCATGGGTTCGTCGTAAAATTCGAAATCGTCTTCTGGAATGTTCATAAGTTTAGGTAGTAGATTAGATTGTATGAACGCAAACGTACTTACGTTCAGCGGCTAAAGACACCAATACAACTTTATTGTTTTGTGAAATTTGGTGCATCTAACCTTAACGGATGGAAAATGTACTAAAAAGATTAATTAAGTTATTTTTTGTCTTTGTATAATCCAGTGTCAAGCCTGTACCTGCGATTATTTTTTGCTTTACTTTGGCGGCAAATCCTCTGATTCTGTCTTATGATCAATTACGTACTCTTTGACGGCCCGAAAATTCGCCCTCATTTGTTACCGCTGGTATTCACCCGGCCTATGGCTGAGTTGCGGGTCGGTATTCGGACCATCACGGAAAAATGGACTGACTGGTTAGGAGTAAAACCCACCCACTATACTCAACCGTATTTGCAGGGGAAGTATCCCTACAAAAAAAGCTCGGACACGATTTATCTACACGGTGGACTTTGTCCGAACGAACGGCTGGTACGCTCGTTGGAACAGCTCAAACCCGGTGAAGCTTTATTACAGGGACCTATCCTGCTGGCCGTTCGGGCTAAACATCTGGCCCTGGAAGATCTCGTACACGACAACCCCAATTTTCAGAAACAGTATTATTGGGATAAAGTAACCGTCATTCAGCGACTGCCGGATCTGGTCGTACACAATGGTGAACAGATTAATACGGATTTCGAACGAATCACGGCAGGCCGTACCAGTCAGCCCATTACCGATCGATTCACGGCGTATTACAACGAAGAACAAATTTTTATCGAAGAAGGCGTCCAAATTCGCTCGGCCATACTCAATGCCGAAAATGGACCGATCTATTTAGGAAAAGACGTACAGATTCAGGACGGTGTGATCATACAGGGGCCTTTTGCGGCTCTGGAAGGAGCCGTGA